>NZ_JBYOKI010000025.1:0-231 GCF_057799395.1 Agrobacterium sp. 20P9.1.2 | reverse complement strand
GCCATTGGTTCAAGACGTCCGAGCCCAGTCCCAGTGAACCCTTGTGATGGCTTAGTCGGCCGGAATTGGTGGAGGGATTGGAGGTAGGTAGGAAAGCTTGTCCTAGGCATGTTCGTTGTTGACCAAATTTTGGTAGGCCGCCCCTTTAATTAGGACAGCGTCCGTCGCCAATCGTTTGGCGCCCCCGCGGAGCAAGAACCGAAAGGTTCTGTCAAGCGTGAGCGAAAAAAT
>NZ_JBYOKI010000024.1:0-233 GCF_057799395.1 Agrobacterium sp. 20P9.1.2 | reverse complement strand
ACATAAGTTGTTTTCGAGAAGCTGGAGAGGAAACATTCGTCTCACTCTATTTAATTTACACGTCTTTCTGTGACCTGTCTGCTTGGTAGCCTTGCTCGAGTTTGAGCGGGGCAGCCATACAGACCAGAGGTCGTCGCGCCTTGTGGCGTGGCCCGTCCGGAGCGCATTGCGCGTCAGGACAGAACAGTTGATCTTCATTACGCCGCAAACGCTTCGCGTTTGTGGCTGATGAA
>NZ_JBYOKI010000023.1:0-279 GCF_057799395.1 Agrobacterium sp. 20P9.1.2 | reverse complement strand
CCCGTCTGCAGAGAAAGCGTTCAGCTGAGCAGTTGTCAGGCCTGTCAGCTGCTTGTTGGTGAGGGCATCAACCTGATCGGTCGTTAGCCCGTTCAGTACGTCTGGGTCAATCACTTGCATCTGCTTCGAGCTGAGAGCAGCAATCTGGTTGGTTCCCAGCAGTGCGAACTGTTCCTTGCTGATGGACTTGATCTGGTCAGTACCGAGCGAGGCCACCTGTGTGGAGGTGAAGGCCTGGATTGTGGCCGTGTCGAGTCCGTTGAGCGCTTCGCTCGTCAG
>NZ_JBYOKI010000022.1:0-312 GCF_057799395.1 Agrobacterium sp. 20P9.1.2 | reverse complement strand
TTTGGTTGCGGGGGCAGGATTTGAACCTGCGGCCTTCAGGTTATGAGCCTGACGAGCTACCGGGCTGCTCCACCCCGCGTCCAGCGCATTCGGCTATGCCGAATGTCGCGAGTACGTCATCGCGTTGCGATGACGGATCTGTGCCGGAGCAAATTGCGTAGCAATTTGTCTCCTGTAAGGGGCGCACCTTAGTCGGTACACCACTTTGTTTTTGTCGTTGTGCTTTATAACACAAAAGGCCGCGTTGTGAGCGGCCTTTGACTGGCCTTTTGGCCGTTTGTTTTTGCGTTGAGAAGATATTGATTGTTATGA
>NZ_JBYOKI010000021.1:0-337 GCF_057799395.1 Agrobacterium sp. 20P9.1.2 | reverse complement strand
GGCGCTGATCTGCGCAGAGTCGAGGGCCTTGATGCTGTCTGCAGAGAAAGCATTCAACTGATCGGTGTCCAGGCCTGCCAGCTGCTTGTTGCTGAGGGCATGAACCTGATCGGTCGTCAGCGCGGTCAGTGTATCAGATGCAACGGCTTGCAGCTGTTTCGAGGTGAGAGCAGCAATCTGGTTGGTTCCCAGCAGTGCGAACTGTTCCTTGCTGATGGACTTGATCTGGTCAGTACCGAGCGAAGCCACCTGTGCCGAGCTGAAGGCCTGGATTGTGGCCGTGTCGAGTCCGTTGAGCGCTTCGCTCGTCAGGCCAACAACAGCCTTCAGGCTCAGA
>NZ_JBYOKI010000020.1:0-349 GCF_057799395.1 Agrobacterium sp. 20P9.1.2 | reverse complement strand
TATGATCCATGCTGTGCATGGATCATATGATTGCTTGATGATTGGTGTGCCTTATCCTGTTCGCTTTACGCTCACAGGGGACACCAATTGGCCATACGGTCACCTCGCATATGAGGCTACGTCTGATCCAAGCGATCACAGACCCATGTTTTCACATGGAAACTGTTGTTTCGAGAAGCTGGAGAGCACAAGGCTCAATTCTTTATTTAACACGTCTTTCTGTGACCCATCCGTATGTTTGCCATACAGGACGGTAGTCCGTCGCCAATCGTTTGGCGCGCCGTCTGCAGCGTAGTGGCCGAAGGCCACGTCAGCGTGAAGACAGAACAGTCTTCATCGAACTGCGTTC
>NZ_JBYOKI010000019.1:0-355 GCF_057799395.1 Agrobacterium sp. 20P9.1.2 | reverse complement strand
TAAGGTGGGTTGCCCCATTCGGAGATCCATGGATCAAAGCTTATTCGCAGCTCCCCACGGCTTATCGCAGCGTATCACGTCCTTCTTCGCCTGTGCATGCCAAGGCATCCACCAAATGCCCTTAATTCACTTCTTCGTTCTCATTGTCTATGCTCATCCATAGCCGCTTCCGAAGGAAGCGACGACCTGATTACCTTTTACAATCAAGCCACTTCATGATGACATCGACGTGTCGATACAGTCCTCTTTGAAGGCACGCCGGTGCACTTCGAGGCCGTATCATTAAGACCAGCTTCTCGAGATATCATCCGGTGATGCGCGGTCAGGCAACACCAATCCAGCATGTCCATCAGAG
>NZ_JBYOKI010000018.1:0-401 GCF_057799395.1 Agrobacterium sp. 20P9.1.2 | reverse complement strand
TCATCAATATCAATATCTTCTCAACGCGAAAACAAACGGCCAAAAGGCCAGTCAAAGGCCGCTCACAACGCGGCCTTTTGTGTTATAAAGCACAAAGACAAAAACAAAGTGGTGTACCGACTAACGTGCGCCCCTTACAGGAGACAAATCGCCTTCGGCAATTTGCTCCGGCAGTAAGAGTAAACCGCAAAGCGGTTTACTCGGACGCGATAAATCCCAAAGGGATTTACGCTGGCGCGGGGTGGAGCAGCCCGGTAGCTCGTCAGGCTCATAACCTGAAGGCCGCAGGTTCAAATCCTGCCCCCGCAACCACCGAAACTTGCAAATTCGACCATTCCAAATATTTGCTTTTAAGCTCCTCACCATACTGGTCGAGGAGCTTTTTGCGTTTGGCCTCCGTG
>NZ_JBYOKI010000017.1:0-1319 GCF_057799395.1 Agrobacterium sp. 20P9.1.2 | reverse complement strand
TGGAGTGCACCCCATTTCACCGGACAGGTCGGCTAGGTTGATTTAGCTCTGATGAACTGCCGAGGGGAAGCCATCTTGAGCGCGGAATGGGGATGGATTTCGTTGTAGTCCTCGATCCATCCGTCGATGAGCCGGAGCGCTGTTTGGGCGTCCGGAACTTGGGATATGCGGATATAGTCGCGCTTCAACGTTTTGACGAAAGCTTCCGACATGCCGTTCGACTGCGGGCTGGCGACCGGCGTGAAGCAAGGTATCAGATTGAGTGCTTGAGCAAATATCCTCGTGTCTCGCGCTGTGTAAGCCGAACCATTGTCCGAGAGGTGCTCGATAGCATTGGGGGCTCGGGTTGCGCGGAAGCGTTTCTCGACTGCCTCCAGCATCATGTCGCGCACGTCAGAGCCGGAGATGCCTGCATTGGCGACTGCCGTCCAAGCGATGATCTCGCGGTCGAAGGCGTCGATGATGAAGGCGAGACGAATGACCTCGCCATTCCAGCAGGTGAACTCCAGACCGTCGGAGCACCAGCGCAGGTTAGAGCGCATGACCATGACCTTGCCATCATGGATGCGGCCTTTGCGGACGGCCGTATGTTTCTCCAGCAGCATGGCATGGTTGCCCATGATACGATGAACCCGTTTGGCGTTGACGATGGGCTGATTGGCGGCTCGCCTTTCGCGATTGAGAAGCGCGGCGATCCGCCGATAGCCATAGGTTGGCCTTTGATCTACCAGCCTGCGAATGGCGGGCAGAAGCTCTGCATCCTCGAGCTTGTGGTATGGCCCACGCGGCTTTGATTTGCCTTTCAGCCGCTCGATGAGGTTGGAACGGGAGACGCCCAGCGTGTCTGCCACGGCCTTCATCGGGAACCGTCCTTCGGCAACAAGATCGGCCGCGATATCCGTTTTTTTGAGTCCGCTTTGGAAAGGGCTTCGCGGAGGATTTCGACCTCCATCGTCTTGCGACCGAGCATGCGCTCCAACTCCCGGACGCGATCCTCCAGTTTCTTCACTTCCGAATTCCCGACAACCCCCTCGTCAGAATCCACGGCCGCAGCACCTCCCTCACTCAAAAGCCTGCGCCATCGATACAGCAGATTGGGCGCAACGCCATGGCGGCGAGCGGTGGACGATACCGTCTCGCCAGGTTCAAAACTTTGCTCAATCATTGTCAGCTTCTGCTCGGTTGTCCACCGCCTGCGGCGCACATCTCCCGTGAGCAATTCAACGTGTCGATACTCGTTAGACATAAGCCTGTCCTCAAGCCTGTGCTTGAGCCTTTCTGCTTATGCCGACTGTCCGGTCGAAATGGGGTGCAGTTCA
>NZ_JBYOKI010000016.1:0-2499 GCF_057799395.1 Agrobacterium sp. 20P9.1.2 | reverse complement strand
TGTTGGTTTCCATGCGGAACTGAGCCGGTTTTTCCACCGAGAAGTGAGCCACCTCTGATTATGGTTTTATGATTGGGTTTTGGTCAAGGGATTGGCTTTTTCTCCTCTCTTGTTCGCTGCGGCTGCCGAACTGGCCTTGAAGCGGAAGCTGTCATTACCTGTTTCCAGGATATGGCAGCGATGGGTCAAACGATCGAGCAATGCCGTCGTCATCTTGGCGTCGCCGAAGACGGTTGCCCATTCGCTAAAGCTGAGGTTGGTGGTTATCACCACGCTGGTCCGCTCATAGAGCTTGCTCAACAGGTGGAAGAGGAGCGCTCCGCCTGAAGCGCTGAATGGAAGGTAGCCGAGCTCATCAAGGATCAGCAGATCAAGGCGGACCAAGGTCTCAGCGATCTGGCCTGCCTTGCCTTTGGCCTTCTCCTGCTCAAGTGCGTTGACCAATTCGATGGTTGAGAAGAAGCGGACCTTTCGACGGTGATGTTCGACAGCCTGGATGCCAAGGGCCGTCGCCACGTGGGTTTTGCCTGTGCCCGGTCCGCCGACGAGCACGATATTCTGCGCTCCGTCAATGAACTCGCATCTGTGCAACTGGCGCACCGTCGCTTCGTTGATTTCGCTGGCGGCAAAGTCGTATCCAGAGATGTCCTTGTAGGCAGGGAAGCGTGCAGCCTTCATATGATAGGCGATGGAGCGGACCTCGCGCTCGGCCATCTCGGCTTTCAGCAACTGGGAGAGGATCGGCACGGCTGCATCAAAAGCTGGAGCACCTTGCTCGATCAAGTCTGTGACGGCTTGCGCCATGCCATACATCTTCAGGCTACGGAGCATGATGACGACGGCCGCGCTGGCAGGATCATGACGCATGGCGACCTCCCACGATCCGGACGCGCAAGCCATCGTAGCGTTCTACATTAGCCTTGGGTTCACGTAGCAAGGTCAGTGCCTGTGGCGTATCGACGTCGGGACCCTCGTTCGTCTTGCCGTCGATGAGACGGTGCAGAAGATTCAGCACATGCGTTTTGGTTGCCACGCCTTGATCCAAAGCCAGTTCCACAGCCCTGACGACAACCTGTTCGTCGTGATGAAGGACGAGGGCAAGGATATCGGCCATCTCACGATCACCACCGGGGCGGCGAAGCATCTGGTCCTGTAGTTGTCGAAAGGCAAACGGCAATTCCAGGAAGGGAGCACCATTGCGCAGGGCACCGGGCTTGCGCTGGATGACCGTCAGATAATGTCGCCAATCATAGATTGTCCGGGGTAGCCTGTGGCTGCGCTCGATGACCCGCGCGTGTTCACATAGAATGTTTCCCTCGGCTGCGACGACCAGGCGCTCGGGATATATCCGCAGGCTGACGGGCCGGTTTGCAAATGATGCAGGCACGCTGTAGCGGTTCCGCTCGAAGGTAATCAGGCATGTTGGTGAGACGCGCTTGCTCTGCTCGACGAACCCGTCAAATGCAGTCGGTAATGCCATCAATGCTGCTCGCTCATCGGCCCAAACATCTGCGATAGAACCTGGCAAGGTGCCATGCGCCGTGTCCCGCCACAGCTCTTGGCAATGTTGCTCCAGCCAGTCATTCAACGCCATCAGATTTGGAAAGTCTGGCATCTGTTGCCACAAGCGTGGTCGGGCATCCTGGACGTTCTTCTCGACCTGACCCTTTTCCCAACCGGCCGCTGGATTGCAGAACTCAGGTGCAAAGACGTAATGGTTTGTCATCGCGAGGAAGCGCATGTTGACCTGTCGCTCCTTGCCGCGACCCACACGATCAACCGCTGTCTTCATGTTATCGTAAATGCCACGACCAGGCACGCCGCCGAAGACACGGAAGCCGTGCCAGTGCGCGTCAAAGAGCATCTCGTGTGTTTGCAACAAGTAGGCCCTGACCAGAAAAGCCCGACTGTGAGATAGTTTGATATGTGCGACCTGGAGCTTCGTGCGCTCGCCGCCGATCACGGCGTAGTCCTCACTCCAATCGAACTGGAATGCCTCACCAGGTCGGAAAGACAGCGGAACAAATACGCCACGGCCCGTCGTCTGCTGCTCACGTAGCCGATCAGCTCGCCACTCGCGGGCGAAGGCGGCCACCCGATTATACGAGCCTGTAAAACCGAGAGCCATCAGGTCGGCATGAAGCTGCTTCAAGGTCCGGCGCTGCTTGCGCGACTTTCCGGTCTCTGTCTTCAGCCAGGCCGCCAGTTTGTCGGAAAAGGGATCAAGCTTGCTTGGTCGTTCCGGTACCGTGAACGTCGGCTCGATTGTACCTGCGTTCAAATACTTTGCGATCGTGTTGCGCGACAGCCCGGTGCGTCGGCTGATCTCACGGATCGACTGCTTCTCTCGCAGCGCCATCCGACGGATGATGTTTAAAAGTCCCATGTGGATCACTCCGTTGCCCCCGTCGCTCACCGCGTTGGGGGGAAGGTTCACATGGCTCAGTTCTCAATGGAAATTATCTGCCTAACCGGCTCAGTTCTGCGTGGAAACCAACA
>NZ_JBYOKI010000014.1:0-2626 GCF_057799395.1 Agrobacterium sp. 20P9.1.2 | reverse complement strand
GATGAACATAATCAATGGGAACGAAGAAGTCGATCGAGCTATTAGTAACGGTAAGCTTCATGCATTGCTGCACTTCCACACCCGTCCTATCAACGTGGTCGTCTTCCACGGCTCTGATAGGGAACACTCGTTTTCAGGTTGGTTTCCCGCTTAGATGCCTTCAGCGGTTATCCATTCCGTATATAGCTACTCTGCTATGCCCTTGGCAGGACAACAGATCCACCAGAGATACGTCCATCCCGGTCCTCTCGTACTAGGGACAGATCCTGTCAATATTCCTACACCCACGGCAGATAGGGACCGAACTGTCTCACGACGTTCTGAACCCAACTCACGTACCGCTTTAAATGGCGAACAGCCATACCCTTGGGACCTGCTCCAGCCCCAGGATGCGATGAGTCGACATCGAGGTGCCAAACAACCCCGTCGATATGGACTCTTGGGGGTCATCAGCCTGTTATCCCCGGCGTACCTTTTATCCGTTGAGCGATGGCCCTTCCACACGGGACCACCGGATCACTATGACCGACTTTCGTCTCTGCTCGACTTGTCAGTCTCGCAGTCAGGCTAGCTTATGCCATTGCACTCGACGACCGATTTCCGACCGGTCTGAGCTAACCATCGCGCGCCTCCGTTACTCTTTCGGAGGCGACCGCCCCAGTCAAACTACCCACCATACACTGTCCCGGATCCGGATAACGGACCGCGGTTAGACATCCACGAAGATAAGGGTGGTATTTCAAGGATGGCTCCACGGGAACTGGCGTCCCCGCTTCAAAGCCTACCACCTATCCTACACATGCCTTGGCGAATGCCAGTGTAAAGCTATAGTAAAGGTGCACGGGGTCTTTCCGTCTGACCGCAGGAACCCCGCATCTTCACGGGGAATTCAATTTCACTGAGTCTATGTTGGAGACAGCGGGGAAGTCGTTACGCCATTCGTGCAGGTCGGAACTTACCCGACAAGGAATTTCGCTACCTTAGGACCGTTATAGTTACGGCCGCCGTTTACTGGGGCTTCAGTTCAGAGCTTGCACCCCTCCCTTTAACCTTCCAGCACCGGGCAGGCGTCAGACCCTATACGTCGTATTGCTACTTCGCAGAGCCCTGTGTTTTTGATAAACAGTCGCTACCCCCTGGTCTGTGCCACCCCATACTAGTTGCCTAACATGGGGTCACGCTTCTTCCGAAGTTACGCGTGCAATTTGCCGAGTTCCTTCAACATAGTTCTCTCAAGCGCCTTGGTATACTCTACCTGACCACCTGTGTCGGTTTCGGGTACGGTCTATACGGTGGAGCTATTTCCTGGAACCTCTTCGCCGCACATTCAATCCAGTAAGAATGTACAACACACGAGATCCGTCACTACCACCAGGCCCACGAATATTAACGTGGTTCCCATCGACTACGCGTGTCCGCCTCGTCTTAGGGGCCGGCTAACCCTGCTCAGATTAACTTTAAGCAGGAACCCTTGGTCTTTCGGCGAGGGAGTCTCTCACTCCCTTTATCGTTACTCATGTCAACATTCGCACTTCCGATATCTCCAGGGGCCCTCACGGGTCCCCCTTCACAGACTTACGGAACGCTCCGCTACCACACGTCTTGCGACGTATCCTCAGCTTCGGTGCATGGCTTTAGCCCCGTTACATTTTCGGCGCAAAGACCCTTATTTAGACCAGTGAGCTGTTACGCTTTCTTTAAATGATGGCTGCTTCTAAGCCAACATCCTGGTTGTTTTGGGATCCTCACATCCTTTCCCACTTAGCCATGACTTGGGGACCTTAGCTGGAGGTCAGGGTTGTTGCCCTCTTCACGACGGACGTTAGCACCCGCCGTGTGTCTGCCGATTAGTACTCCTCGGTATTCGGAGTTTGGTTAGGATCAGTAAGACGGTGAGTCCCCATAGCCCATCCAGTGCTCTACCCCCGAGGGTATTCGATCGACGCACTACCTAAATAGTTTTCGCGGAGAACCAGCTATTTCCGAGTTTGATTGGCCTTTCACCCCTAGCCACAAGTCATCCCAATCTATTGCAACAGATATGGGTTCGGCCCTCCAGTTGGTGTTACCCAACCTTCAGCCTGCTCATGGCTAGATCACTCGGTTTCGGGTCTAATGCAACAAACTAAACGCCCTATTCAGACTCGCTTTCGCTACGCCTACACCTACCGGCTTAAGCTTGCTTGCTACACTAAG
Organism: Agrobacterium sp. 20P9.1.2; assembly: GCF_057799395.1. Taxonomy (NCBI): domain Bacteria; kingdom Pseudomonadati; phylum Pseudomonadota; class Alphaproteobacteria; order Hyphomicrobiales; family Rhizobiaceae; genus Agrobacterium; species Agrobacterium sp. 20P9.1.2. The sequence goes on along the minus strand of NZ_JBYOKI010000014.1, from coordinate 430 downwards.
TCGTTGACCCATTATACAAAAGGTACGCCGTCACTCTTTCGAGCTCCGACTGCTTGTAGGCATCCGGTTTCAGGTTCTATTTCACTCCCCTCGTCGGGGTGCTTTTCACCTTTCCCTCACGGTACTTGTTCGCTATCGGTCATGCACGAGTACTTAGGCTTGGAGAGTGGTCTCCCCATGTTCAGACAGGATTTCACGTGTCCCGCCCTACTCAAGGACAATGCCTGTTCTACGTCTACGGGGCTATCACCCGCTATGGCCGACTTTTCCAAATCGTTCGACTTTATTCAGCATTGCCACTGGCCTGGTCCGCGTTCGCTCGCCACTACTTACGGAGTCTCGGTTGATGTCCTTTCCTTCAGGTACTTAGATGTTTCAGTTCCCTGAGTTCGCTTCTTACACCCTATGTATTCAGATGCAGATACCTTAT
>NZ_JBYOKI010000013.1:0-5530 GCF_057799395.1 Agrobacterium sp. 20P9.1.2 | reverse complement strand
AGTTATCATCCTCTGGCGATCAACGATTATCGGTTTATGACAAGTGTTGACCGTGTGCCGCTCAATGGTTCGGTCGCGTTTGTTGCCCAGCCTCTTCGGGCACTTATGGATTTGGTAGCGCTTCGCAAGGTTGAGTGGAGCGGGCTCGAATGGTTGACGGTCGGTATGAGGATTGAGGAAGATGTCCTCCTCGGATTGCGACGTAAGCGTTTTACGGCACTGAAGCCGGTGTACAAACATAGGGCTTCAAATGTTTTTCTCCGGGCGCTGGAGGGAGCCCTAATGGCTTCTGAGCGTGTGCATGATCTTGAGGTCAGAGCATGACAGAAGAAGAGGGACCGGTGGCATCGCGGTATTAACGCGATAGTCTGCGTTCATCGTCAATCAAGGTCAGGCGATGCGGGGCGCAAGCTCCCCAGGTCCAAAGGACGATATTGAGGTCGTCTTCCGTTGCGCCCTGAGCGAAGCTCTTGACGATCAACCCATAAAAGCCAGCGCTTTTTAGATCTCGCGCAAGCTGCTGCGTGCGGGCTTCAGCGAACGTGTTCATATCGTCTCGCCAAGAGTTGGCACCGAGAGTGTGGACGTCAAGATCATAATCATAAAGCGCCTTACCATCACGTGTATCAAAGAGAGGATCGATGTCCGCCTCATAGGAGACAAGAGTGGTTGGCTGCAGGCTACCAGCTTGATTGGCTTCCCTGAGAGCGGTCATGATGGTGAGAGACGTATAAAGTGCCGGCATGCCTTTAGGATTGAACCTGCCACCATAGAGTTCCGCGCCGCGACCGGAAAGCGGTTCACGAGCATAGAGGGGGTTGAGTGCTCGATAGAGTTTACCTCGATACTGCATCGACAAAGTCAAGCATGAACGCCAGCGTCGATGGCATCTATATAATCGAGCACTTCGTGAGCACGGCCGTCTCGCACGAGTTGCATTGCAGTATGACCCGAGAAGCCAGCCAGTGGTTCCGATCGATACCAGGCATAGGCCATGAGCGCTGACCCGAAGCGCGATTCGACTTTATTGACGACTTCGACCATTTCGCGCAGGCGCCGCTGAGTTTTGTCGGATTTCATGCGCTCCTTGCGTTGAATTGCATCTTTACCCAGTCCGGCGGTACGAGCAATGTCGTCACTCGTCGTATGGAATACATCTGCAATTTTTTTCGGTGCAAACATTCCGTCGTCAGCGTATTGAGCAATGGACATAAACGCCTCCATAGTTTTTGACGCTTTTAATGACGCAGTATAGCGTCGATATATTCGGCAATCAAGCACTCTGAGAAATCTGATCGGCAATACAGCGAGCGCTTTGTCATTTGACGAGAGCCGTGACCCTTGCGTTGGCACCTAGCTCTCTATCAACATTGCTGATGGGCGGCGAACAGTCGCCCTAGTGTTGCTTTCATCGCCCGTCCCGACAACGAAAGGTACCTCTCGGATTATGACCTGCTTATCGCCGTCAATGATGAGCGGTTTGGCGAAAAATAGGAAGGTGCTATCATTGTTGATCCGTGGCAGTGATAATTTGAGAGACACACTGATGCACATCCCTCTACCATTTCTTATTCGATGGCAGCTGATATGAGCCGGTTGGTTTCATGTTCATGAGCCTCGTACTGCTGGACCGGTCGTTAAGCCCGCCCTAAACGCCGTTTATGATGTTGCAGATTCCTTTGCGGACGATATTTTTATCGGTGACCTGTCCGGCTTGAATATTGAACACGGCGTCGATTCGAACTGCTGCACTTTTTTGCCTGGCAACAACCCGAAGCGTCTGGATCCTGCCGCTTCCGCTGGTTTCCTGATGGGCGTCAATTGATGACAAGGACTTATCGATCTTGATACCCGAAAAGCCTTCAGCGGCCACGGCCTGCGCGAGTTTTTGCAGGACAATAGGGGCTTTTGCTTTAGGCAACTCCTGCCATGACTTGTAAGACACGGCGGTCACCATTGGTAGGCCGGAAACGCTGAAGTTTTTCTCGCAGGACGCGGCAAGAGCTGGATTTGCAAAAGCTGTGAGGCTCAGGGCTGCAATGACATGTTTCATAGTATGTGATCCGGTAATTGTTAAGATGGCGGTGTTGACGATCAGAGGTCCGACCGTTTGCCTCTGTAGTCGATAGGCGGCGGAAGAGCCTCATGTGCTTGTGCAAGCGTTTCGAGCCATTCGGCTAGACCGGCAGGGACGGCGTTGTTGCCCGCTTCAAGGGCCTCGATCCACGAAAGCTCGCATTGCAGGGCGGATGCGATATTGATCGGCGTCCAGCGGATGACTCGCAGACATTGATTAAAGCGCTCTGGCGACATGTTGATTTCGCTACCCCTGTCATTTTGAGCGATGGTCTGCTAGCTGATTGCGATAGTCAATCCATTTCTGCAACCTTGAGGGACGTGAAGCCAAGCAAATTTAGATATATTTTCCATTAAACGGCATATCAATACATGTGAATCCATTATGTATACTTATCACTTGGAATATTGTTTCACTCAAGTCAAGTGAGCAGGCGAGGTAAAATATATAATAGTTGCGCTGGTAATTTATATATAATATTTTAATCGTATAGATTGGAAAGGCACATAAATCTTGACCTGCGATTCAGCGGGGAATTTCTGGGCGATTTAGTATTCGCAGACCGGTCGATTGTTTTATATAGCTTTTTGACTACTTTAGACAAAGGAAACGGGAAGCAAACAAGATGGATTTAGATGGCCTGAGTAGGGCGACAAGCTGACGGCTTGCAATTACAATAACAGTATCATGATACTGTTATTGTAATTGCAAGCCGTCAGCTTGTCGCCCTACTCAGGCCATCTAAATCCATCTTGTTTGCTTCCCGTTTCCTTTGTCTAAAGTAGTCAAAAAGCTATATAAAACAATCGACCGGTCTGCGAATACTAAATCGCCCAGAAATTCCCCGCTGAATCGCAGGTCAAGATTTATGTGCCTTTCCAATCTATACGATTAAAATATTATATATAAATTACCAGCGCAACTATTATATATTTTACCTCGCCTGCTCACTTGACTTGAGTGAAACAATATTCCAAGTGATAAGTATACATAATGGATTCACATGTATTGATATGCCGTTTAATGGAAAATATATCTAAATTTGCTTGGCTTCACGTCCCTCAAGGTTGCAGAAATGGATTGACTATCGCAATCAGCTAGCAGACCATCGCTCAAAATGACAGGGGTAGCGAAATCAACATGTCGCCAGAGCGCTTTAATCAATGTCTGCGAGTCATCCGCTGGACGCCGATCAATATCGCATCCGCCCTGCAATGCGAGCTTTCGTGGATCGAGGCCCTTGAAGCGGGCAACAACGCCGTCCCTGCCGGTCTAGCCGAATGGCTCGAAACGCTTGCACAAGCACATGAGGCTCTTCCGCCGCCTATCGACTACAGAGGCAAACGGTCGGACCTCTGATCGTCAACACCGCCATCTTAACAATTACCGGATCACATACTATGAAACATGTCATTGCAGCCCTGAGCCTCACAGCTTTTGCAAATCCAGCTCTTGCCGCGTCCTGCGAGAAAAACTTCAGCGTTTCCGGCCTACCAATGGTGACCGCCGTGTCTTACAAGTCATGGCAGGAGTTGCCTAAAGCAAAAGCCCCTATTGTCCTGCAAAAACTCGCGCAGGCCGTGGCCGCTGAAGGCTTTTCGGGTATCAAGATCGATAAGTCCTTGTCATCAATTGACGCCCATCAGGAAACCAGCGGAAGCGGCAGGATCCAGACGCTTCGGGTTGTTGCCAGGCAAAAAAGTGCAGCAGTTCGAATCGACGCCGTGTTCAATATTCAAGCCGGACAGGTCACCGATAAAAATATCGTCCGCAAAGGAATCTGCAACATCATAAACGGCGTTTAGGGCGGGCTTAACGACCGGTCCAGCAGTACGAGGCTCATGAACATGAAACCAACCGGCTCATATCAGCTGCCATCGAATAAGAAATGGTAGAGGGATGTGCATCAGTGTGTCTCTCAAATTATCACTGCCACGGATCAACAATGATAGCACCTTCCTATTTTTCGCCAAACCGCTCATCATTGACGGCGATAAGCAGGTCATAATCCGAGAGGTACCTTTCGTTGTCGGGACGGGCGATGAAAGCAACACTAGGGCGACTGTTCGCCGCCCATCAGCAATGTTGATAGAGAGCTAGGTGCCAACGCAAGGGTCACGGCTCTCGTCAAATGACAAAGCGCTCGCTGTATTGCCGATCAGATTTCTCAGAGTGCTTGATTGCCGAATATATCGACGCTATACTGCGTCATTAAAAGCGTCAAAAACTATGGAGGCGTTTATGTCCATTGCTCAATACGCTGACGACGGAATGTTTGCACCGAAAAAAATTGCAGATGTATTCCATACGACGAGTGACGACATTGCTCGTACCGCCGGACTGGGTAAAGATGCAATTCAACGCAAGGAGCGCATGAAATCCGACAAAACTCAGCGGCGCCTGCGCGAAATGGTCGAAGTCGTCAATAAAGTCGAATCGCGCTTCGGGTCAGCGCTCATGGCCTATGCCTGGTATCGATCGGAACCACTGGCTGGCTTCTCGGGTCATACTGCAATGCAACTCGTGCGAGACGGCCGTGCTCACGAAGTGCTCGATTATATAGATGCCATCGACGCTGGCGTTCATGCTTGACTTTGTCGATGCAGTATCGAGGTAAACTCTATCGAGCACTCAACCCCCTCTATGCTCGTGAACCGCTTTCCGGTCGCGGCGCGGAACTCTATGGTGGCAGGTTCAATCCTAAAGGCATGCCGGCACTTTATACGTCTCTCACCATCATGACCGCTCTCAGGGAAGCCAATCAAGCTGGTAGCCTGCAGCCAACCACTCTTGTCTCCTATGAGGCGGACATCGATCCTCTCTTTGATACACGTGATGGTAAGGCGCTTTATGATTATGATCTTGACGTCCACACTCTCGGTGCCAACTCTTGGCGAGACGATATGAACACGTTCGCTGAAGCCCGCACGCAGCAGCTTGCGCGAGATCTAAAAAGCGCTGGCTTTTATGGGTTGATCGTCAAGAGCTTCGCTCAGGGCGCAACGGAAGACGACCTCAATATCGTCCTTTGGACCTGGGGAGCTTGCGCCCCGCATCGCCTGACCTTGATTGACGATGAACGCAGACTATCGCGTTAATACCGCGATGCCACCGGTCCCTCTTCTTCTGTCATGCTCTGACCTCAAGATCATGCACACGCTCAGAAGCCATTAGGGCTCCCTCCAGCGCCCGGAGAAAAACATTTGAAGCCCTATGTTTGTACACCGGCTTCAGTGCCGTAAAACGCTTACGTCGCAATCCGAGGAGGACATCTTCCTCAATCCTCATACCGACCGTCAACCATTCGAGCCCGCTCCACTCAACCTTGCGAAGCGCTACCAAATCCATAAGTGCCCGAAGAGGCTGGGCAACAAACGCGACCGAACCATTGAGCGGCACACGGTCAACACTTGTCATAAACCGATAATCGTTGATCGCCAGAGGATGATAACT
>NZ_JBYOKI010000012.1:0-15762 GCF_057799395.1 Agrobacterium sp. 20P9.1.2 | reverse complement strand
GTGCGGGCGATATCGTGATGATCAAACACGCTTTTCTCATCCGTCAGAAGACGTAAGACCTCGTCCGGCTTTTTGGCGATGAGATCGGCGTTTCGTTTCGCAGCCTGCTCCTCGATGCGGGCTCGCGAGACCTTCAGGCCGCGCCGCTGCATCTGGCTGGCATGCACCCCCATATGCTCGGTTGGTTCAATCGACAGGCCGCGCTCAAGATGCGAGCGATGGTCGACGCGTAGATCCAAACCGGCCCGCATCAGATGCCGGTTGGTGTGTTCTGCAAAGGCTTGGCGGATGTCACGGATCTGTTTGTGAGAGGTTGGCAGGTCTTGGGCGATGAGCCATTTGTTCTCGCGCTCGATCAGCGTCTTTTCGCCAAAGCCATTCGGTGTGACTTCGCGGGTTGTCATCATCACATGGGCGTGGACATTGCGAATGTCGCTTTTGCCCTGGGGAAGGTGAATGGCGAAATCGATAGCCGCACGATAACGGTTGGCGAGACCTTTCGCAAAGGTTTGGGCCAGCGACAGTCGCTCGTCGCTGCTGAGCTCATGGGGTATGGCGATTTCGAACTCACGGGCTACGCGCGCATCGCAACGTTTCTCGGCAGCCTCCGCTGCATTCCACAGCGCCGATCGATCGAGCGCCCATAGTGCATCGACACCGTCGGGAAGAACAATCTCGCAATAATCGACACCCTGCTTGGCGGTAAAATCATGCACGAGCCCATCGCGCTGGTTCACCAGCAGACTTGCGGTGCGATAGGCAATCGAAGCCACGGCACTTCTGCCAGCTGATCTGGAAATTGGCTTGCTGCTGCAATGGTAAATCGCCACCGGCAACTGTCCTTTGCCAAATCGACAAACGGCTGCGTCAAGCACGCTGCAACTCGTAAGTGCGCCCTTGTTGCTTTTACCGGGGCACGGCTAACATTCTCAGGCGTGGGATGGCGAGGTGCAGATCTGCAGCTTGTGGACCTGCGAGATCGAGGTTCCAATACGCCCCGATCGCAGACGGACAAAGGATGACACCGCTATGAGAAAGCCGATCGCGCAACGCATCAAAGAGCTCGAAGAGCGCAAACGCATCTTGCAATCACGGCTGGGCAAGCAGGAGCGCGCGCAGGAAACCCGGCGCAAGATATTGCTCGGTTCATTTGTGCTGGAGCGCCTGGCGAAGGATGACGATCCAAGCGATCCGTGTGACCTGAGGCAATGGCTTTTACGCGACCTCCCCACCTTCCTTGATCGCGATGCCGATCGTGCTCTGTTCGGTGGCCTGCTGTGGAAAGAGACAGATGCGCAGGCCACCAGAGGCGATACCGGCCTTACGGACCGGTGTAGTGAAGCTGATGGTTTTCGTGCTGGTGATCATGACGAAGCAAACGACACGGATCGATTGTGATCTGGGTACGAGCACCACGAAACCGGCGACCGGAGGCCTTGCACACAGGCTGAAGAAAGTAACCGATCGGTGAGGCCGGCCTGACGGGAACGCGCTCTCCATAGCGCTGTAGTGAGCGGCAGGACGGGCGGGCGTCTGGCGCGAGCGCAAAAGGGGAATTCGTACCAAGGCCTTTGATCGTTTACGACTGACCGTGTCTGTTGCCCTATCGCTTGATCGCGGCTAGAGGCAGTCAAGGACAACCAGGAATTCTTGCATGTGGATGGATACACCGGGGCGTTACGGATTGGTCAGCCGGTTGCTGCACTGGACGATGGCGTATTTGCTGATCTGGCAGTTTATCGTTATTCTGACGTGGCGATTGTTTGGGGATACGGAGTGGGTCAGAACAGTCACGTCGCTTGGACCTGGCCATGGCACCGTTGGCCTTGTGGTGATCGTGCTTGTCGTCTTTCGCGCTATCTGGTGGACCGTCAATCGCAACCATCGTCCGGTGCAATCGCCAGGCTGGTCGGGACGTGTCGCTGCGACAGTTCACGTGACCTTTTACATCCTGATGTTTGCCATCCCGCTTATTGCGCTGTTACGGACCTATGGCAGCGGCAAGGGTTGGGAGCCGTGGGTTGCATCAACCGGCGTTGAAATCCCGTGGATGGTAGCACTTGGCGATCTTCTTCACGGTGTACTGGCGTGGTTTCTCTCGATCCTCATTGGAGGGCATGTTGTCATGGCGCTGGTTCACCGTTTCGTCTGGAAGGACGCAACGCTTCGGCGTATGACAAGCAGCTTGGGAAAGAGGCCTGCAACCGACACAGGCCCAGCAGGCAATAGTGTCCTTTAATACCCTCGATCCGCGATTTCGGGCTGAACGAGGAAAGATAGAAAGATCGATACGCTGCATGGTCGCCAGTTTCGTGAACGGCATCTGGCGTGACGAAACAGTTTAGTAAAATCACGCGATCGAATCTGGCATGGTTGCCCCGTGCGATGGTCGAGTGATGTGTTGAGCGATATGAGGACCTTTGATGGATATTGAACAACTCAGCCATTTGCCTGCGAAGAAGCATCGTGAACTTCAGCGCGTCACGCAGGTTCTGTTTGAGGAGTTCGAGGATGCGCTGAAGACAAAAGTTTCCGAAAAGAACAAGCGTGGTCGTATCGTCAAGGTTATCCTGTTTGGATCATACGCGCGCGGCAATTGGGTCGAGGATCACACGGGCGGCTATCTCTCCGATTATGATCTTCTCGTCGTCGTGAACTACGACAACTTCGGCGAAAATTACGAAGCCTGGGAACGCGCCGGAGAACGGCTGCTGCAGGAGTTGACGATTACGCGCAACATCGCGACACCGGTTAATTTCATCGTCCACACCTATGGCGATGTGAACTCGCAGCTTGCGCGGGGACTGCCGTTTTTTGTGGACATCGCCAGAGACGGCATCCCGCTTTACGATGCACCCGGATATCCGCTTGCCTCACCCAAAATGCTGTCGCCGCAGGAAGCCCGGGACGAGGCAAAGAAACACTTTGATCATTGGTTTCCAAGCGCGACTTATTGCATGAGACAAGCGGAGTACGCTCTTCGAGACCAGCAACCGAAACATGGGGCGTTTCAACTACATCAAGCCGCAGAACGCTTGTACCACTGCGTTCTGCTGGTACTCGCACTCTACAGCCCCAAGTCTCACAAGCTGACGTTCCTTCGCTCACAGGCCGAGCGCCTTGCGCCCTCGCTGATTGCGGTCTGGCCGCGTGATACGAAATTCGCCAGACGCTGTTTCAGCCGGCTGGACCGGGCCTATGTGGATGCTCGATATTCGCCAGCCTATGAGATTACCGATGAGGAACTTGCCTGGTTAACGGAGAGGATCAAGCTTTTGCAAGAGGCTGTCGCCAAATTGTGCGCTGACAAACTCGATGTCGCCTCGTGATATTGGCCCGCGCCATCCGACCGAGATCAGCCGTCTACACGCGTCGCAGATGAGCTCGATGTTTTCTCCTATTTCGACTGTGGTGTGAGGAACGTCGATGATGACGTCTCAAAAGGCTAGCCGAGCGTTTCCCTGTCTTCCCATGATGCCGGGAGTGTCACCGCCGCCTCAAATCCGTTCTCGATATTTTTGAGCAAAACCGTTCCGCCATAGAGCTCGGTAATCTCCTTTGCGATTCCCAGACCAAATCCGCTTCCCGTCACAGTTTCATCCAGTCTCAAGCCGGGACGAAAGGCCAATTCTATCTTGTCTTCGGATATGCCGGGGCCATCGTCCCTGATTTTGAATTCGATGAATTGTCCTTTTTGCTCTGCAAAAACAGTGATCGTTGTTGCAGCCCATTTGAATGCGTTATCGAGAAGGTTGCCGAGAACCTCATCCAGGTCTTCCGGGTCGCAGCGAACACCGATGTCACCATCGACGTCGCAGCGAATGGAAAGGTCTTTGGCTCGATAGACATTTGACAGGACGAGAAGGAGATCGTTGAGATGCGAACGGACGATGGTGTGCTGATCGGCTAGCTCTGCAACCGCGGCCTTGCGCGCATCTGCCAGGTGGTGGCGAATGCGTCGGTCAATGCGATGAACAAGGTCTCTTAAGCCGCCGTCCGGGTCGTTTTTTTCATTCAGACCAATGGTCAGGCTGGCAACGGGTGTTTTTAGGCCATGAGCCATGTTGGCGAAATGGATGCGCGTGTCCTCCAGACGCCGGGTGTTCAATGCAATCAGGCGATTGATCTCGATAGACACCGGCTTCAATTCGTCGACACCGGCATCCGGCAGGCTCGCTTTGTTTCCACTCGAGACCGCGCCAATATCGGTTGCAAGGCGAATGAGCGGCTTGAGGCCAAAGCGCACTTGAAAATATGTCCCGATGAGAAGACTAATGCCTAAGAGCAACATGGCAGGCACCAGCCACATCAGTGAGCGCAAGGCCGGATCGGTCAACGCCGATTGCGGTGCCGAGACCGTTATCTGTACCGATTGATCGCCAACTTGCGCCTGCAACGTTCTGGCATAGAGCGCTTTGCCGTGCGCATCTTCGGCCTCGCTCGGTCGGGGCCTGCTCGTTCCAAGGTCACGCCAGTCTGGGCGGCGGCGCGGCTCAAGACGATCGGTCTGCAAAGAGCGGGAGGACAAGCTGAGATTTTGGGATGTCACCTGCCAGTACCATCCGGATCCCGGCCGATCAAAAGGTGGCCCGTTGAACTGAGCATCAAGTCTCACTGAGCCGTCTTCACTGAGGCCAAGCGCGCTTCGCAAACCTTCGATCTGGGTGTCGAGCCGTTGATCGATTTGCTCGCGAACGACGCTTGCAACGATAAACCAGAGGATCACGGATGCAACAAGGACAGCGCCTGCCACAAATGCGATGGAAAACGCAATCAGGCGCCCGGCAATCGACCGTGGTTGTTGGCGGCGCCAAAACCTCATGATGACGCTGCCGTCAACATGTAGCCTCTGCCGCGAACCGTTTCTATGAACTCAGCGCCAATCTTTCGGCGCAGTCGAGCAACGATGACTTCGATTGAGTTTGATTCCACGTCGGCGTCGCCATCATAGACCCGCTCCATCAGTTCGCTCCGATCCACGATCACTTCTTTGCGCAGGATGAGGCATGAGAGCACACGCCATTCAAGGGCCGTCAGTTTTAACGGCACACCGTCTTTTTCAAAGGTGCCCAGCTGGGCATTGAACACAATCGAACCGCAGGTAACGATCGCGCTTGCATGATTGTTAGCCCGCCGAACGAGAGCCCGAAGCCGCAATACAAGCTCCTCGACCCTGAAGGGTTTGGCCAGGAAGTCGTCAGCTCCGGCTTTGAAGCTTGCGACCTTGTCAGGCCAACCATCGCGCGCGGTCAGAACGAGTACCGGAAAGGTGCGGCCCGCTTCGCGCCACGAGGATAGAACCGCGACACCATCGATCTTCGGCAGCCCCAGATCGAGGACAGCGACATCGAAGGCTTCGGTCAGGCCTGCATGCTGCCCATCTTCACCATTGCGCGCGATATCAACCACGAAGTTTTCGTTTCGCAGGCTGTTGGCAATGCGGCTGGACAGGTCGCCGTCGTCTTCGACAAGGAGTACACGCATGGGAAAATTTTACTCCGAATGACGAGGCTTTTTATGATGCTCACGCTTAACTCAAGCTGAACCAGATGGTTCAGGCTGCTGGCGGCACTGTCTTGCTAAAAAAGGTCATCCACAAACAAAGGAGACCTGAAATGTCGATCACATCTGGACCGGAAACCACGCAGAGCCAGGGCGAAGCCCATAAGCCACACCCTCAGCCAAAAAAGAGACACGCAGCTGCCGTGGCGCTCGGTGCTTTCGCCATCCTTGCCGTTGGCGTTGCAGGCGGCGCTGGCGCCATGAAGCTCACACGCCCGTCCGCTGAACTTGCACCGCTTGCTCCGACCGCAATTTCTGCCATGTCGGAAGACAGCTTGATCAGTATCAAAGGCAAGGTCGCGGAGATATTTGGCAACAAGTTTATCGTCCAGGACGATAGCGGGCGAGCGCTGGTTGAAACCGGACCTGAAGGTGAGGGCGGAAAGATCGTCAAGCCGGATGAGGTCGTTACTGTCCAAGGCCGTTTCGATAACGGTTTTCTGCATGGTAGCTACATCGTTCACGAGGATGGCAAGACAGACGAGCTCGGGCCTGCGGGCAAACCTCCGCGCGGCCCTGGACACGGCCCGCTCAAGCACCTTTTGCCGTAAGTGTGCCGTCAAGCAGATGAGAAAGAGCGTCCGGCTTTTGCCGGGCGCTTGTTTACGCTTCCGGTGGAGTTGGTAGAAGGGAGACGTGGTCTGGCGTGCTCTTGCGGATTTCGTTCTCGCGCAATTCAGCTTTTGCATCAACCGCTTTTGGGTACGAAACCGATTCCGAACCCGAAAAGCCTGCCGATCTTTTCTAATGTTTCGAGCGTCGGGTTCCCTGTTCCTGTTTCGATCTCAGCGACTTGGCGCCGGGTAAGCGATAGCGTCCTGGCGAACTCTTCTTGCGTCATACCGAACCCTTTACGGATTTCTAGCACAGCACTTGGCAGCCTTAAGTCCCCAGTTCGAGCGCGCTCCGCCAGTGTTCGCCGGTTCTCAAGAATTTCTTCTTTTGTGGGTTTTTTCCAACGAGCCATCACCTGTTCCCCGCCATCACTGGCATGTCTCTAAAACACTGTCTGCGATTTCGATACAGCGTCCCATCGCACGCCCTAGAATCTCCGGAGATGCTCCCAGATCTTTTGCTATGGCAGGAACTTGGCGCAGATGTTCGGCAAACTTGGCGAGTGCAGTTGCTAGCACCTTCTGCTCGGCAGGATCAGGTGCCAATTCACCGCAAATGCTTCTCCAATCGGGACGATGATCGCGACCGCTTTCACGCATAGTTGCCCATCGTGTGGAGCGAACAATCCCCTCCCTGGCCAGCCGCATAGGGGCGAAATCGAAGAGCGGAGACAAACGTATCGTGCCCTCCTGGTGTTTGCTTAGCGCACTATTGCGGCCGTGATTATCAGGATTGCCGAGGGCTTGGTTTGCAATGTCGCGCTTCAAGTATTCAACTATGTCCGAGAAAGGATCAGCCGAATATCGACGTAGAACGTCGATATAGGCCTCATGTGTGCCGATATGTCCGAAATCGGCCACGCCAATCGCTGAAACGAGACTCTCTTGCCCCAACCGCACAGTGCCACCGCCTTTTCTCTTTTTCCTGTCGAAACGGGGAATGATCAAGACGCCTTCGGCATAGGTCGACGGTTCGTGGACATTAAGGCCGATCTCGCGAGCAATCCGCGAATAGAGAGCTTCTCCTTCGAGTATAAGGCGATCCACAGGTTCGTTGCTGCGCACCAGTTTGACGATGATATGGCGCACAGCCTCTTCATCCCCCACGAAGCTGTCAGGATAATAGAGCCCGTTATCTGCCTGGGTCATTGAGACCTTCGGCCACTCGCCTTGCAAGCCACTGGAGCCTGAGGCGAGCATGCCGAAGCGGTCGGCTACTTCCATGAAGCGATCCGACCGTTCACGGATTTCCACTTCTGTTACCCCTTGGCGCTCAACACCGCGTAGCCGCTCTGTTTCTTCGTCTGACGCTTCTTTGATCCGAATATTGCCTATACCGCCTGTTGCCGATCGTAACAGCAGCGGGAGATCGGAGGCGCGCGAACCTTCAGCAAGGCTAAGGTGTTCCGCAAGCTTTCGCCTTGCATGCCCCTGCGGCATAAGATCCAGGAGGAAAGGCGGCCAGTTGCTGCTACATCGATTTTCTAAATCAACGGGATAACAGACAGATAAGGCGTGACGGTCGCGGACGGTTTTTCCGGCTGCGAATTCCGCCGATGCCACATTGACGAAATAGTCGAGATCGTAATCGACAATAGACGCGCCCCGGAAACCGGCCGCGTCGTCTTTCAGTTCTAGCGTTGCCGCACGGTGCCATGCGTCGTCAAAATGGGTTTGGAGCGTGAAGCGCATTGATTGACCCTCTTAGTGGAACAATTAATGCGATTTACGAATTTATTCAACCCATTTTAATGGGTAAATATCAACTTTTCAAATCGGTATGACTGGAACGGCGACAAGTTGGTGCTTGTTCCAACATTCGTCCCGCAGGCTGCTGGCAATGCGGCTGGACAGGTCACCGTCGTCTCCGACAAGGAGTGCACGCACGGGAAAATTTTACTCCGAATGACGAGGCTTTTTATGATGCTCACGCTTAGCCGGCTATGTCGTTCTCATTCACGTCAAGAACTTCGATAACGGAAAATATGCCGGCTGCTGCTACGCGGGTAGCAGTCGTGGTTTCAGTTAGAATTTGGAGATAAGTCAGTGATATGTCACTTCTAATTAGGGTTAGTGAGGATTGGTGCCTCATCCTATTTAAGGATTCACACACAGAAAATTGCCGGTCTTGGGGCGCTTTTTTACACTTTTTTGAAAAAAAAGCTCGGTCCGCGCTGCGTGCAATCATGGCAATATCAAATCTTGCCTACATCGGAGCAAGCTTGCTAAACACTAATTATTGTACGCACAAAAATCTTGCGCCGTATTTTGAATTAATGTAATTACAAAATATAAAAATCACTTACGACGAACCGAAGCGCCGATCCAATATCGAAAAGCATGGCCTCGACTTCGCAGAGCTGACGATTGATTTCTTCATCGCCTGTAAGGTCGAAGAAACGAGGGCTGGGCGCTTCAAGGCAGTTGGTGATTTTCAGGGCCGTACCATTATAGCGGTGGTATTTCGCCCCCTCGGTTCTGAAGCCCTGTCCGTTATCCCAATGCGGCAGGCGAGCAAGGCAGAAAGGACAGCACTATGACCAGCAAATGGCCTGAGTTTATGACAGCGGATTTGAGCGATAGCGAAGCCGACAACGCCGAGCTGTTACGCCGCTGGCACGCGTACGATCACGCCATGAAGGAACTTGTCGCAAAAGGTGGTATCCATATGGATGCGGATGGTTGGTGGGTGGAAACAGCGACCGGCGACATGATCGGCCCCGATCCAGAGATCGAAAAGCCGTTGGAGCTGCGCGACGGCATAAAAGCAAAGCCGTTCCGTGAGGCGTTCCCCTATCTGGCGAAGAACATAGACGTTGAAATAGCGCGCAGGGGGAGGCCAAAGGCAGACGTTCACAAAACGCCCGTCACTATTCGCCTCGATCCGGATGTTGTCGATCTTTACAAAGCTATGGGCAAGGGTTGGCAGTCACGGCTTAATAGTGACCTGCGAAAAGTGAACGGACTACAAAACGTCTAAACCATCAGGGAAGGGGAACTATGAGTACTCCGCGAGAAACTCTTTAGCCAGCTTGGAACCGACCGCCCCAAATTTCAGGCGTTCCTTCAGGAAAGACCAGACCACCTTTCCAGTCCATAGGACAGGATCGCATGGTCTTACCAGATGGCGTTTGATGAACTCTGGGACATAGTCAAGGATGGAACGCACATGCTTGTTCCGCCCCTAATTGGGCTGTGTCGCCAGAGCACCGAATTGACGATCAGGTCGTCGCTCTTCCAATTGAGGCGCGCAGAACCTAAGCCGGGGCATGATTTGGTTGACCTCTTCATCAAGTTAAAAAAGAAGTCGACAAGTACGAACCGGAGCATGGTGACTACGACGCTGAGGTCATTGCGCAGGTTCATGAAATCCAACGTTTTGACGAGAATGCCACTCGATATCCAACGCAAACGGGCAAATATTTTGATGGGCTAGACGCTTGGTGCCAATCAGGAACAATCTTCGGTCATAGACCGACCCCTTATTTTCCTTTTAGCGGCTATTCTTAGAGCCCCTATGAGGACACCGCTTCATCATCTTTTCGATCGACGTGCTATCTCCACCGAAGCGATCTAAAACCTCGATGGCTTTCGGCAAACTCAGCTCGTAGACTTCTTGGAGCATTTCGGCGGTGTATTGCTTGATCTCTGTCTGGCTCATGCAGCATTCTCCTTACCCGGAGCAAATGCGATCGGTCACTGACCGGTTCCAGCGGAGCCTTGTGCGAATTCTGACCTGTAAAATGTATCGATTGTTGACCTCTATACCCAATTTGTCGCCGGCTTATAGGTGCTGCCTGGACCGCTAATCTTGGACCACAAATCAATTTTTTTAGGCTTTACGAGCGTTAAAGCCCGGCCTGAGCATTTCTCTTCAACATCTTGGAAACAAAAAAGGTCGGGGCAATTGCACCGACCTTTTGTCGCTTGTCATCATCTGTTGCCAGTACATCCGTGGTCAACATGCAAGCGGTGGCGCCGCCACGCCACTCAATCGATACGAACTGCTTATGACGGATTTCGTTCCCCCTTTTTGTGAACGATATCCACGGCCGGTAACTTCGATTGCTGTTGCGTGATGTGGATGGGTGTTTATCTTTTGCCCCATAACCTCTGCAAAGCACCCGGCGAACCCTCTACGGGATCATTTGTTGGAGTAGCAAGCGCCCTGATTTTTCTCAGCATATCTTTCGTCGGAGCTGAGCGCTGTATGTCGACCTCCTGATCTGGCGGATATGCGCCGACGACCTGAAAGTCGGGCGAAGCCTTCAACCGCTTGTGGCCCGTCCCGGCAGGCAGGACCAGGCAATCTCCCGGCGATATCTCCAGAACGGGTCCATCTGACCCACCGATTTGTAACGCAGCATGACCACGACCGATCCCTAAAACCTCATGGGCGCTGCTATGATAGTGATGGTAATCGAAGACGCCGTTTCGCCAGGTGGCGGTCCATCCATTTTTAAGAAACAGATCTTCGAATGCGCCTGAGTCCATACATGGGGCGATTTGGCGATAGATGATCACTGGCAATGTCTCGTTGTTGGGGATCCAGTCGCTCTTTGACAGCATAAAGTGCTCGACGTTCATATCATCTCCGTAGAGTTCGGTTCGATCTGTCTCACTGAGGTTAAGATGACAGGGACGGTAGGGTTCCCAGGGGCAACCTCGCCTTGCAGTGACAGGACAAGCCTGCTCGGTGATGCCGTTAGATCACAGATCGAGTGAAACGGCGGCGTCCGGTGTTTATTTCGATGTCAGGACTTGCAAGACCGAATGGTTCCGGCATTTTTCGACCATGAGCCTGACAACGGATTTTATTGGCGAACTTGTTCGAGATGCCAATCGCATGGAGCACCTTGACGCGTTCCAAAAACGCCGGGCGTTGGAGCGTGCCGTTGCAATGATTGCGGAGTTGCGAGGTGCCATCGGCATACCCACAGGTCCGGGCCGCGATATATCGCTTGATATTCACACAACAGCACTATCGGTAGAACGAGGCTGGCGCGACGATAATCAGGTCCGCGACGCATTTCTTTTGGCTGCCGGTATGATCCGGGACCTGCACATTGGCCTCGATAGCAAAACAAGAGTATCAGTCGTCGCAAACCGCAATGTCTCGTTGTAACTGAGACTTGGCCTATGCCGGCTGTCGGCTCAATCCTCGCTGTCGCGCCGGGCCAACATTTGGATCCTCAGACAATCGTTGATCCGCTCCTGCCAGCCCGGTCCATCGTCCTGGAAATATGCCAGGACGTCACTGTCGATCTTTAAGGAAACGAGCTCCTTGGTCGTTGGGATAGCGCGTTTCTCCACGGCGGGTGCTGCAGCCTTTTTGGGAGCGGCAAACAGAGCTTCGGCGGCATCTCTTGGATCGAGCGGTCTGCGGGGCTTTTGTGCCATGATGTGCTTTCTAACGGCCAGTGCACGCAAGCGAGCGCCATGGACAAATGAGAGATCGTTCAGATGAACAATTGAAGGACTGAAATGCCCAATATGCAGTGTAAGGTGTATCAGGCTCGATGTCGATTGGTCGGTCAGCGAGGCTAGTCGCCATTGACCACACACAAGGAGTTCCTTCATCAGGTCATCGACGGAACACCTCGAAGGAGGCTGCTGCAATTTGATGGATCGTCACACCGGACTGGGCTAGTACAGATCATCAGCAGTATCGTGGTGACGTGCATGACAGGATCATTGGAAGCAAGGCCGCTTTTCGGCATCGGGCTGGCGGCCATGGGCTACTCCTGCTTTGCTCTACAGGATGCGCTCGTCAAATGGCTTGTCGAAAGCTACGAGGTTCCGCAGATACTTTTTGTGCGAAGCGCCGTCATTGTTCTGATTACCGGCATACTGGCACATCGCTACCGCCACCCCTCCATCCTCAAAAGCAAATATCGCGGCACCGTCGTTCTTCGCGCAGCACTCATGCTCACCGCATGGATGCTGTTCTACAGCTCCGCGCGATATCTAGGGCTGGCGGAACTCACCACGCTCTATTTCTCTGCACCCATCATGGTCATGGTCCTCTCCATCTTCGTGCTGAAGGAGAAAGTCGGCGCAGGCCGCTGGATAGCCTGCGTGGTCGGTTTCGTTGGTGTCATCGTGGCTGCCAATCCGGCCAACTCTCCAAACTGGCTGCCCGCAACACTGTGCATCATCGCGGGCTTCTGCTGGGCATGGAGCACCATCCTCATTCGCCTCGTCAGCAAAAGCGAAACGACATTAACGCAGATGTATGCCACCAGCGCATTGTTCGGCATCGCCTGCGCACTGTCCTTGCCCTGGCTCTGGACGAACCCGGATGCGCAAGGCTGGCTTCTCATGATCGGGGTCGGACTGGTCTCGACAATCGGGCAATATCTTCTCTACGAAGGCTTCAGACACGCGCCCGCATCCTCACTCGCGCCAGTGGAATATACCGGCCTGATCTGGGCGTTCATCTATGGTTACGCCATCTGGACGGAGATACCGGCGATCAACGTCTTCATCGGCGCAGTTCTTATCGTCGCGGCAAGCCTTGTGCTTGTCGGGTGGGAACGGCGGAATATGAGGACGGCAAAGGAGCGGATTAGCTGATGTCTGCCATAGTGGTGAAGCAACCACTTTGTCGAAAGGTTGCCCACGACAGGTCACCTTTCTGAGCCAGCGGGCCTGCGCTGCTTTCGTGGTCTTGTGGTTTTGAATATGATAATAAGGGCTTGCCGATGCCATCAGGGTTACCGACTATCTGGCCCCGTGGCGTCCTAAATATCTTCTGCAGGATGGCCTATGCGCGTCTTTCTTGTTCGTCACGGCGAATCCCTTGGCAACCTAGACGAACGGGCTTACAGCCAGTTTGGCGATCATAACGTACCGCTGACGCAATGGGGATATCGCCAAGCTATGCAAGCCGGTGCCGTGATCACGGCTTTTTTAGCCGGTTTGACAGAGCCGGGGTCACAGAAGTTGCGCGTATGGTACTCACCGTTCCTGCGGACCCGGCAAAGCAAGGACGCGCTGCTTGAGGCCTTGCCTGTCGAGCGCGTCGGCAAGGTGCGCGAAGACTATTTATTGCGCGAGCAGGATTTTGGTCTCTTCACTGAGATCTACGATCACGCGGAGCGGAAACAAAAGTTTCCTGACGAATTCGAGAAATGGGCAAGACTGCGCAGCAACAGTGGCAAATTCTACGCCCGGCCGCCCGATGGCGAAAGCCGCGCCGATGTCGCGCAGCGCATGCGGCTGTTCCTGCAAACCATCATGCACGAGGCCCGACATGGCCACGACAGCGTGGTTATCGTCGGCCATGGTGTCACCAATCGTGCCTTCGAAATGAATTTCCTGCAGCATCCGGTCGATTGGTTCGAACGTTCCGTCAACCCCGGTAATGCCGACGTTACACTGATCGAGGGAGCGCGCGAAACAGGATATACCTCGACGCTGCTGCACAAGGCGAACGACCGTCAGCCTGGCCAGAACGATCTGCGCCAGGCCTATGGCGCGGAGGTTACGATACGGCAAGAGCCTGAGCCCTGAGATCCTTTGTGCAGCCCGGGTCTGGTTTGCTGTATCAAAAGTTAGACCAACGCGCCGTTTTTTTGTTCCCTACTCGGTCGGCACTTGAAAAAGAACGAGTGTGAGGCAAGTTTCAACGATGATGTTGCAAAGGATTTCATTAGCGAGCGTGTTACAAATGCCAATCGCATAGAGCGCCTCGACACTTTACAAAGGCGTCGGATGCTGGAGGCGCAGTCTCGACGATCGTGGATTTGCATAACCTCGGATGTCAGGCTTACCTTGCGCGTCGAGCTTGATATACTGCTCGACAGCAGGAATTCTGTCTATATGGGAGAACGTTAGCGACCGTCTCGTGTTTGCGTTTATGTCCGTAGCCTAGGAAACCAATTTAAGGCACATATAGAGATTTTGACGGCAATTTGTGGATTGTACGACAAGCCTGAATTCGTTATAAGGTTTTGTCAAATTCCTTATAACAAAGATGACGTCGTGAAGCATATCGATCTGTTATATCGCACTGCGTTCGCTGAACTCGCGGAACGGACATTCGACGCCCAATTCGAAGCAGACTTTTCATTAGACGGTCGGTTCTTGTCCGTACCGGTCAAGGGACGCAACTACTGGTATTTTGAGTACCCGACCGATGAGGGTGAAAAACGCCGTTACGTGGGGCCGGAGGCAGATGAAGAGATCACAGCTCGCGTAGGCCGCCATAAGGAAATCAAGGGTAACATCCGCGAGCGTAGGCGTCTCGTCGGGATGCTTCTACGCAGCGGCGGTATGTCCGCTCCTGATCGGTTCGCGGGTGAAGTGACGAAAGTCCTTGCGGAAGCAGGCCTCTTCCGTCTTCGAGCGCTTCTGATCGGCTCTGTAGCATTCAGCTGTTACTCGGGTCTCCTCGGTGTCAGGCTCCCTGGTGCCTCCATGCAGACAGGCGACGCTGACTTCGCACAAGACTTTGCGATCTCGGCCGAAGTCGAGGATAGCCTGCCGCCGATCCTCGATCTCCTAAAATCGATCGACACCACATTTCGGGCGGTCCCGCACCAAGCTGACAGGGCAAAGGTGGTCGCTTTTGTAAACTCGGTGAACTACCGCGTTGAATTCCTGACGAGTAACCGTGGATCGGACGAGTACACGGGAAAGCCCTCTTCCATGCCTGCACTCGGTGGCGCGTCTGCCGAAAACTTACGGTTCCTGGACTTCCTGATCTATGAGCCGGTGAGAACTGTGCTGTTGCACCGGGAGGGCGTGAGCGTGAATGTTCCCGCTCCCGAACGATATGCCATCCACAAGCTGATTGTGGCTTCCAGGCGGCATACTGACGCGATTGGGGTACCCAAGAGAGATAAGGATCTTTTGCAGGCCTCTTTGCTATCCGTGGCTCTTATGGAGACACGACAGGGCTATCTTCTAGCCGATGCCTATTATGAGGCATGGGAGCGCGGGGAAGCCTGGCAAGAAGCGATCGTGGCGGGCCTCATGTTGATGCCAGACGACGGCAAGAACGCTCTGGCGGAAGCTCTTGGGGTTACTGTTGATAGGCTCGGCAAAGAGTAGGAATAATTATGAACCAGGTCTACACAGGTTAGGACCTTGTACGACTGGGATTTATTTGGAACGGCTGGGTTAATCTTGCACGTTTGGGCTTGCGTTAAACATTACCCTGAAACCATCCTCGTGGCGAAGAAGGATGACCTCATATCGCCTCTATAGAGAGTGATCCTTGAATAATTGATACGGCGCATTTGGAAAATTCTTGAAACTTTCATAAAATGGAAGTATCTGGAAATATGTCTTCGTTGGCGGACCAGATTTTTGCAGCCGGATTGGCTGATCGTTTTGTGAATGACCAGCAACTCGCCGAGTTGCTTGGCGGTAGTGACGCGCGTCGGTATGGCCTTGTCAACCGCGCTTTGAAAGACGGGTCTCTTATTCGCCTGAAGCGGGGTTGTTATGTTATGGCGCGGCGTCATCGACGTGACCCGGTTCATCCCTTTGCCATCGCCCAAAACCTCGTGCCGGGCAGCTATATTTCTTTCGAAACAGCGCTGTCGTTCCATGGATGGATTCCGGAGGCGGTGTTTGT
>NZ_JBYOKI010000011.1:0-104809 GCF_057799395.1 Agrobacterium sp. 20P9.1.2 | reverse complement strand
GTCCAAAATATCTAATAGGTGAGGGGGTTCTGAAGAACTCCGGGGAAAATCGTTTTTGCGTGCGACTATGAAGACAGAACAGATTTGGGAAAATGTAAGGACTAGCCATCAAAAACAATTTCTATCAGGTGGCGGCCGTATGGGCGACGCTATCCTTGCGTTCAATTGGACAAAAACTTCAGTTGGACCAATTCACCAATGGCCCCAGTCGCTACGCTCCGTCGTTCAGATGGCCGTTTTCAGCAAACAGGCAATCTGTCTTTTTTGGGGACGCGACCTCAACATAATTTACAACGATGCCTATGCGCCCATTCTTGGAATCAAAGAGCCAACAGCGCTTGGCGCACCACTCGAGCAGTTATGGTCGGAGTTTGGAACGACAAGCACCAATCGTTCAAATTGCATTGGCAGGCAAAGGGACTTGGCACGATAACCTGCCGCTCATGATGCTGAGGAAAGGCATTCCAGAAGAGACGTTTTGGTCATTTTCTTACAGCCCTCTCTACGATGATACCGGTCATTTGGCCGGCCTCATCAACATTACAACGGAAACAACGTCGACCGTTCAGAACAAGGCGTTTTTGGAAGAAAGCATTGATGCTGCCAAACACCAGATCCAGATACAGGCCAAAATGGATGCGCAACAAAGGGTCGTTCAAAGAGAGATGGCGCATCGCATCAAAAACATCCTTTCGATGACGAAGGCCGTTGTGTCGCAAACCTTGCGTCACTCAACGAGCCTGAACGAAGCAGACGAAACGATTTCGAAACGCATCATCGCGCTGTCGAATGCGCAAGACGTTCTCACCAATGCGCAGTTCGGCGATGCCGATATCGGAACGCTTATCAGAGAGGTTCTAAGCCCGCACACATCAGGGGCTAATCGAATCCACCTGACTGGTCCAAATGTCACCGTTCCGTCTCAGGCTGCTCTCGGCATGGCTCTGGCCATCCACGAGTTAGCAACCAATGCGACGAAATACGGTGCGCTCTCGAACGATGCTGGACGGGTCAGCCTCCATTGGAGGACAGGTCCCGACAGCGCTTTTTTCATGGAATGGCTTGAGACAGGTGGCCCTGTTGTCATCCCACCCAATCGAGCTGGTTTTGGTTCTCGCCTGATGAAACGGATCGTGCCAGGTTACTTTTCCGGCACGGGTGAGAGTTATTTCGATCAGACAGGTTTTCGTTATGTCTTGTCAGGTACCTTGATATCGGCTGACGAATGAACTAATGGCACATCGGCTGGTTAGGCATGGATGGAACATGTAATTAGGCACTGCATTCTGATTGTTGAAGATGAACCTCTTCTACGGATCGATACTGTCGATATGATGGAGGACGAGGGGTTTAACACCTTAGAAGCAGCAAGTGCCGACACAGCACTTCCTTTGCTCGAAAGTGATAACGCAATTACAGTACTTTGTACCGACATCGACATGCCTGGCTCAATGGACGGTTTGGCCTTGGCGCAAATTGTTAGGCACCGCTGGCCGAAGGTCGCAATCGTTGTGGCATCAGGACACCATCACCCTGACGAAACAGAGCTTCCAGATAGGAGCCTTTTCGTGCCTAAACCATATTCGCGGTCAGCGATCTTGGACGCGCTGAAAGCGGCAACTTCAGTAGTCTGATCTTATAGGTTGGCTGCAGCGTTCCTGCGCCTATGGTCGCTTGCACCGGGCTCTCACACTTCTGGCAGCCGAACAGCACTCTCGAGATGGAACGATAAAACCGGTCACGGCTTTTATCTTTAACTTTCGAGGAGGCTTATATGCGTGCGGAGTTAAGCATTCACCAGGAGATCGTGTCATTCATCCCCGCGCTCTATCGATTTGGCTCACGTTTTCATAAAAATAAGAGTGATCTCGATGATCTCGTCCAAGACACTTTGCTTAGGGCTTTGAAGGCCTCCCCTTCTTTTCGAGTCAATACCAACCTCAATTCTTGGTTGTTTACAATCATGCGGAACACGCATTACTTGAATTATAGCAAAGCGAAACGCGTAACAGTCAAGTCTGACAGCGTTGAGCACCTTATGCCAGCCACGCCACCTGAACAAGAATGGGTTGTTCGAAAGGGCGAACTGGACCGCGCACTTGCTGTTATGCCGGGGGTCTATCGGGAAGTATTTCATTTTGTCGTAGAAGACGGGGACCCTTACGATGTGGCTGCGGCGAAATGCGCAATTTCCGTTGGTACCGTAAAGAGCCGGGTAAACCGCGCCAAACACTTCTAGCAAAACACATGGGTGACTGTTTCAAACGCTGCGCTCATCTGAGATGCACTTCGGGAGGTAATACAAGGAAGTAGATATTCCAGATTGTGCCATTTATTGACACGGCCTACATCCCCGTGGCAACCATAATCATGGCCCAACGTTTATCGCGCAATGTTTCACTGACCCCCGAGCTCGAGGGTTTCATCAACGACAGCTTGGCAACAGGCGATTACGCCAATGCCAGCGAGGTGGTGCGTGCTGCTCTTTGCAGTCTGAGGGATGGCGGCCCTTCGACTTTTCAGGTGCTAAAGACTTGGCCAATAGGCGGCGGTGAGTGCGGCGAAATGATCCGCTCCAAGGACTGGCGTAAAACCATGGCCGGTCCCATCGAAGGATGGAGCGGCGAGATGCGGGCGACGGTGGCAAACATCGTCAACTCGCCTGTCGCCAAGGTTTTGATGTGGGGACCGCACCATGTAATGATTTACAACGATGCCTATCGGGAAATTGCTGGCGAACGTCATCCGATGGCACTCGGCACTCCTGTCGCTGCCGCATTTCCAGAGGTCTGGGACTGGAACCGCCCGATCCTCGAAGCTGGACTGCGTGGAGAAACAGTTTCCCACCGCGACCAACCTATCGTCTTCAACCGGTCGCATGGCCCCGTCACCCTCTATCTCGATCTGTTCTATACGCCCGTTTACGACGCTGACGGTCATGTCGGCGGCGTCATGTGCACCATTGTTGACAATAGCGCCCGCGTTATCGCCGAAAGGCGGCTTGAAGAGCGTGAGGCAGAACTGCGGCGTGTGACGGATGCGGTGCCGATGCTGATCTCCTATGTGGACCAGGATCATGTTTATCGATTTGCCAACGGCACGTATCGGGATTGGTTTGGCGTAGAGCCGGGCAGCATGATTGGCCGCCACGTCCGCGATGTCATCGGTGACGCAGCCTATCACGATCGCCGGGCGTCGATCGCTCAAGGGTTGGCGGGGGAAACAATCGTTGCTGAAACCGACATGAGACATGCGGACGGCGGGACCCGCCGGCTGGAGATACGCTATGTCCCACATATAGAGCCAGATGGTTCGGTTCCAGGCGTGCACATCCTGGGCATTGACGTCGAGGAGCGAGCACAACGTGAAGCCGCCGTTGCCATCAGCAACGGCCGGTTTCGAACCGCCATGGATGCAGTTCATGGCGTCCTTTGGACCAATAGCGCCGATGGCCGGATGATTGGCGAGCAGCATGGTTGGGCGACGCTCACAGGTCAAACCCCGGAAGAATATCAGGGTTATGGTTGGTCTAATGCAGTGCATCCTGACGATGTCGCGGCCACGGTCGAAGCCTGGCAGGCCGCTGTCACAGCCAAAAGCATGTTCGTCCATGAGCACCGCGTGCAGCGACACGATGGTGCGTGGCGACAGTATGCCATTCGAGGGCTTCCCATTCTCGATACAGCCGGAAAAATCGTCGAATGGGTCGGTGTCCACACCGATATCACCCATCAACGTGCGGCAGAGGCCGCTTTGCGCGAACAGGCGGAAGCGCTTGCTCGTCAGGTGCGTCATCGTGAACGCGCAGAAGAGCAACTGCGTCACGTCAATGAAAATCTCGAGGCGCGGGTCATTGCAGAAATCGATGAACGGCGTCAGGCGGAAGCCAAGCTTGCGCAGTCCCAGAAAATGGAAACCGTCGGCAAGTTGACCGGCGGGGTGGCGCACGACTTTAACAATCTTCTCCAGGTCGTCTCGGGCAATCTGCAGCTTCTTGCCAAGGATATTGCTGGCAACGAGCGCGCAGAAACCCGTGTTGCCAACGCGATGGCGGGTGTCTCCCGTGGCTCGAAGCTGGCGAGCCAGCTTCTGGCCTTCGGTCGTCGCCAGGCGCTTGAGCCAAAGGTTGTCAATATCAGCCGGTTCGTGCGCGGCATGGATGACATGCTGCGCCGAGCCATAGGCGAGGCGATCGAGGTTGAAACTGTTGTAACCGGCGGACTATGGAACACATTCATCGATCCCGCGCAGGTGGAAAACGCACTGCTCAACCTGGCCATTAATGCGCGCGATGCGATGGATGGCCGCGGCAAGCTGACAATCGAGCTCGCCAATGCCCATCTCGATGATGCCTACGCGCGCTCACATGACGAAGTCACACCTGGCCAGTATGTCATGCTCGCAGTTAGCGACACCGGATCCGGCATGTCTGCGGAAATAATCGGGAAGGTGTTCGAACCGTTCTTTTCGACGAAAGCCGAAGGAAAGGGATCTGGTCTTGGATTGTCCATGGTCTACGGCTTCGTCAAGCAATCGGGCGGTCACATCAAAATCTATTCGGAAGTTGGCGAAGGCACCACCATCAAGCTTTACCTTCCCCGCGCCCTCCAGTCCGAGGACGTCGAGGTGGCCATAGATACGGGCCCGATCGCAGGTGGCACAGAAACTGTTCTCGTGGTCGAGGATGACGATGCCGTTCGCGAAACCGTGGTCGCGCTGCTTTCTGATCTGGGCTACCGGGTGTTGAAATCCGTCGATGCATCGAGCGCCCTCAACGTCATCGAGAGTGGTATTCCAATCGATATGTTGTTCACCGATGTCGTCATGCCAGGCGCGCTCAAAAGCCCCGAACTCGCCCGCAAAGCTCGCGAGCGCCTGCCCAATATCACGGTGCTGTTCACATCAGGCTATACCGAGAATTCGATTGTCCATGGTGGCAAACTCGACGCAGGCGTCGAGCTTCTATCAAAACCCTACACCCGCGAAGCACTTGCGCGAAAATTCCGGTCTCTTTTGGGGAAAGACAAGCAACAGGCCGTTCCGGCGGATGCGCAGCAGCAACCAATGCCAGCACAGGCCGTCATCCCGACCGCACCATTGGTCACCGCACAGCTAACGGTCTTGCTTGTGGAGGACGACGCGCTGATCCGTATGAACACGGCTGAAATTCTGCAGGATGCAGGTTATATCGTGGTGGAGGCAGCCAGCGCAGAAGAGGCGATGGCAGCACTGGAAACGGTACCGTTTGATGTCCTCGTCACCGACGTCAATCTTCCGGGAGCTTCTGGTCCAGAGCTTGCCAGTCGTGCCAGAACAGTGCGGCCATCAGCAGCAATTGTCTTTGCGACGGGAGACACCTCCAGCGTAGCGTCGGAAATGGGTGCAGGGATACTCGCGAAGCCATATGACGCGGAAGCGCTGGTAGGTGCCATTCAATCGACATCGTCAAAGCATTTAGGGATGGGCGGTCTGATCATGTCTGTATCGGAAGGGGTTGCTTCTGGCGAGGAAGTCGACGACTGATCGATTGGAGAGCGTTCGGCAGTATGGCTTAGGAATACAGTATCTGATTTGCTCGATCCGTTTGTCGAGTGTCTAAATTTCGAACGTTTCCTCTTAGCGCAGAGCTGTGCTCTTTTTTGAGGTGCCCGCAACGTGACCGCCGTCGGCACTTTTCTAGTTCCGACCGTGAGCACTCTGCTCTTCCGAGGCGTAGAAGGCGTCCATATTCACGCGAATGACTCGGCGAACCTGCAAGTGAGGTGCTTACCGCTGTCCTTAAGCGTTCCGGAGAAATTGATCCGCTCCCTAGTCGGGCAGAAACTACACGATCTACTCACAGCAAAAGACCTTCTCCCTGCAGGTCTGGCCTTGGCTCCGGGGGCACGATGACCAGCATGTTGCCGGGCAGGGGCCTCTGAAGGTGGCGTGCCCCGTCCCAAGGTGCCGTCAGCCACGTATCGACTTCTTCCGGCGTTGTCAGGATCGCTGGCATGGCCTTTTCGTGGATGGGTGAGACGATCTCGTTTGGCGACGTCGTCAGGAAGCCGAACAGCTCGTACTCCTGCTCTCCGTCTCTGACCTTTCGTATGCCTTTCCAGGGTGTCCAAAAGCCCGCAAAGAACATCAACGGTTTGGTGGCATCTTTGGCAAACCAGGCATTCGGGACGCGTCCGCCGCCGACTTTGCTTGCAGGATCCGGTTCCGCAAAGGACGTTAAGGGAACGACGCACCGACTGGTCGGTCCGAGCCACCGCCGCCAATGTGGAGAGCCGACGTTGCGGATATTGGTGACGCCGGGATCGTAGTTCTTCACGTAGGCCGGAGGTGAAGGCATGCCCCATGTTGCCCGGACAATCTCTCTTTGACCATCCTCGGCAACGCGGACAATGGGAGCCTGGTAGCCGGGGTAGACGTCGAAGCTTGCCTCGTTCCACCCTGCCAGATCGCGGAATGCCCGTGTAAACTGCAGGACGGCGTCACGTGTCGTGGTCACGTTATAGAGATTGCACATCGGTCGCTCCTATTTCCACATGCCGCGCATGCGTGCGCCGACGTCGATGCGGATCTGCTGAGCACTGCGTTCAGATGCTGCGGCCGAGACTTTCGGCCAGGCCATCGGTTCGAAGTACTGCAGCAATGTCGCAGGAATGAACCTGGACCGTGATGCATAAACGTGCCGATCACCCTGCGAGTTCTGCCCGTGAGTGAAAAACCGCTGCGGAGTGATGAGCGACAGGCTGTCCTTGGCGCGCGTCATGCCGACATAGAGCAGACGCCGTTCCTCCTCGATCTCCTGCGTCGTTCCTGTCCCCAGGTCCGATGGTATGCAGCCATCGACAACATTGAGCATGAAGACGGAACGCCATTCCTGTCCTTTGGCCGAGTGGATAGTCGACAGGATGAGATAGTCTTCATCGAGCAGCGGTACGCCCGCCTGATCGCTGGTGGCATCCGGCGGGTCGAGCGTCAGTTCGGTCAGGAAGCGTTCGCGCGAGGGATAGCCGCTGGCAATCTGTTCGAGCTGCAAAAGGTCCGCCTTGCGAGTATCGGCGTCTTCATGGATGCGGTCGAGATGGGGTTCGTACCAGAGACGGGCCTGCGCGATATCCGATGGCCAGTCTTCCTGCGTTTTGCGAAGCCCTCCCAGCAATTGAACGAACGACGTCCAGTCCTCGCCAGTCTTCGGTGGTGGCGGAATTTCCGCGAGTGCTAGGAGTGGTTCGGGGTCGGAGGCGATAGTGTCGAGAATGGTGCCAGCTTTTTTGGGACCGATGCCCGGCAACATTTGCAGAAGTCGAAAGCCTGCGACACGGTCCCGCGGGTTCTGGGCGAAGCGCAGCACAGCCAGCATGTCCTTCACATGGGCGCTGTCCAAAAACTTCAGGCCACCGAACTTGACGAAGGGGATATTGCGACGGGTGAGTTCAACTTCAAGCGTTCCGCTGTGACTGGACGTCCGGAACAAGACCGCCTGCTGTTTCAGCGTCATGCCAGTCTCACGATTGGCCAGCACCTGCTCGACAATGAAACTGGCCTGTTCGGTCTCGTCCCTGACAGTGACGAGTTTGGGTCGCTCGAGCGACTCCCGTTCGGTCCACAGGTTCTTGGTGAAACGCTCGCGCGCCAGTTCGATCACGCCATTGGCTGCCGCCAGAATGGGCTGGGTGGAGCGGTAATTGCGATCAAGTGTGATGACATCAGCGGCAGGGCTGAAAGATGTTGGAAAGTCGAGAATGTTGCGAACCGTCGCGGCCCGGAACGAGTAGATCGACTGGGCATCGTCACCGACGACGGTCAAGCCGCGGCCGCCGGGCTTGAGCGCCATCAGGACAGACGACTGGAGTTTGTTGGTATCCTGATATTCATCGACCATGACATGATCAAAGCGATTACCGATATCGTCGGCGAGATCGGGATCGCTGACCATCTGCGCCCAGTAGAGCAGGAGATCATCGTAATCGAGAACGTTCTGCGCCTGCTTGGCCTCCACGTAAGCTCCGAACAATTCCTTCAACTGTTCTTCCCAAGTGGCGACCCATGGATAGTGCTGCCGCAGGATCTCGTTCAGCGGCGTCTCCGAATTGACTGCGCGTGAATAGATCGCAAGACAGGTGCCCTTGGTCGGGAAGCGGCTCTCTGTTTTGGAAAATCCGAGCTCGTGCCGCACGAGGTTCATCAGGTCGGCGCTGTCTTCCCGATCATGGATGGTGAAATCCAAGTTGAGACCGATCTGCTCGGCATACATCCGCAGCAGTCTCGCACCGATACCGTGGAATGTACCGGACCAAGCGAGGGCGTCTGTCAGAACACCCGCATTGGCACCCAGAACCTTGCGGCAGATGCGCTCGACGCGGCGGGCCATTTCGGATGCGGCTCTGCGCGAAAAGGTCATCAGGAGAATACGTCGCGGGTCCGCACCATTGACGATGAGATGTGCCACCCGGTGTGCGAGCGTGTTGGTCTTACCGGAGCCTGCACCTGCAATGATCAACAGCGGCCCTGCTGTGTTGCCCTCAGCCAGTCCAACGCCATGCTCTACGGCCTTGCGCTGCTGCTCGTTCAGTTTTTCCAGATAGGCGACGGCCATAAGAGCTCACTTGATGCACGGAGTGAAGAGATGACCTCACGAACAAATGCGGAACATATATTGTCACTGGATGATTTGGAAGGTCATTTTTCATATCTCTAAACAATCATTCATCCTGAGAGCTGTTGGTTCGAACTAACCATGAGCCGAGGCGTTGAGGTCTCTGAGAACTAGAAATGGGAGGGTAGAATCATGGCTGACGACAGCACCACCACAATCCGAGCGACATTTGATACACGCTCTGCCTCCGATCTTGCAGTGGAGCACCTTGTCCAGCAGCACGGGATCTCGCGTCCTGACATCTTCATTCAGTCAGCCACTGCAGAGAACACATCAGGGTCAGTTGCGTCTGGTGCCGATGTCTCGAAAAGCGGTGCGGTGCGCGACGATGCCCCTCTCGAAGGGGAAATCGAAGTGTCCGCAGACATCCCGTCCGACAAGATTTCCGCAGTCCAGCGTAGTCTCGGAGAGGCTGGGGCACTTCGCGTATCGGGCGCTGCATGAAGTGGTCCCGAGTTGGGGAGCGGGGGGATTCGATGGCGAACAATCTCAGCAAGTGCCGATCCAAACGCTTTCTTGCACCAACCGGCGATCCGAGTGGAGGAGTTGAGTTTGGGATGACCAGGGTGGTTGCAAGCGCTGACATATGTCGGTGAAACTCGCCACCTATAACGTCAACGGCATCAACGGTCGCCTCGACATCCTCCTTCGTTGGCTAGATGAGGCGAAACCAGATATCGTTTGCCTGCAGGAACTGAAGGCACCCTCGAACAAATTTCCATGCAAAGAATTAAAGCGCGCAGGCTACGGTGCGATCTGGCAAGGGCAGAAAGCTTGGAACGGTGTCGCCATCCTTGCTCGAGGCCAAGAACCGCTTGAGACGAGACGCGGGTTGCCTGGCGATCACGACGACGACCAAAGTCGGTACATCGAGGCTGTCATCGACGGAATGGTTATCGGATGCCTCTACCTGCCAAACGGCAATCCAGTCCCAGGTCCGAAGTTCCAGTACAAGTTAGACTGGTTTCGGCGACTGCATTCCTACGCGAAAGAACTGTTCGAGCTCGGGGTATCTGTAGCTCTCGTTGGCGATTTTAACGTCATGCCGACCGATCTCGATGTCTACAAACCGGAGCGCTGGCTCGACGACGCGCTGTTTCGGCCAGAGGTCAAAGCAGCTTATGCGGAGCTAGTCGCGCAAGGTTGGACGGATGCCATACGGCATCTCCATCCGACCGAACGCGTCTATACCTTCTGGGCATATTTTTGGAACGCATATGCCCGCGACGCCGGACTTCGGATTGACCACTTTCTGCTGAGCCCGGATCTCGCCGGAAAGCTCGTGAAGGCCGAAGTCGACAAGCATGTCCGTGGCTGGGAGCACACCAGCGATCACGCGCCTGTCTGGATTGAACTGGCCGAGAAAACCTTCAAACAAAGGAGAAAAAGATGACCGATGATTGGAAACGTGAGGTTCGCTCCAAGCTCGAAGAGCTGGTCGATGGTCTCGTTGCGAACGGCGTCAGTTATGAGGACGCTTGCAGTGTCATGGTCGTGGAGGTGAACAGCCTGCTTGTCGCACATGAGTACGATCCAGATCCCGCGGATGATGATGTGCTCGAGGAGCCGGCCAACGACTGGCCAGCGGCGGAAGACAAACGACCTGTAGATTGAAGGTTTGTGGCGGCCCCGGAGGATAATCCCGCAGGGGCCGTTCGACATCTTACTGAGGCGGCTGACCGTTCGACGCCGACATTCCGCCGTCGACGGGCAGGTTGACGCCTGTCACGAACCGAGCGTCGTCGCTTGCGAGGAATGCGATCACCGCCGCAACGTCTTCTGGTTCGCCAGGGCCTTTGAGCGCGAAGCGTTCGTTGAATTTCGCGATCAACTTGTCGTCGTCCATCATGTCCTCGGTCATCCCGGTGCGCGTCAGGCTCGGGCATACCGCGTTGACCCTGATGCCGTCCTTCCCGTAGTCCATGGCCATCGCCCGCGTGAGGTTGGTGATGGCACCCTTGGCGGCATTGTATGCCGCCATACCCCAGTCACCACCTGTGCCCGATACGGAGCTGACGTTAATGATGGAGCCGCGCGACGACTTCAGATGTGGGATGGCCGCACGGCAGGCGTAGAACACGCCATCCACATCTGTCGCCATGACCGTGCGCCAATCATCTGTGGTGAGGGTGCCGACATCGCCTTGGGCGACAACACCAGCATTGTTGACAAGAACATCCAGGCGCCCGAACTTTTCGACCGTCCGAGAGATCAGGTCTCTCACGTCACCGTCATTCGATATGTCAGCCTCAGTGAGCAGAACCCGATCTTCAGGATAAGGCTTGGCGACATCGTCAAGCTTTTCCCTCGTGCGGCCGACCAGGGTCACCATCGCGCCCTCGCTGAGGAAACGCTCCGCCGTTGCCTTGCCTATTCCTGAACCAGCGCCAGTCACGACGACAACCTTGTCTGCAAATCGCTGCATTGAAATCTCCTTGAATGTGCTGTGGTGCCTATTCTGAAACGGGACATGTGCGGGGTTGTTCCCGGCGCAGAGGTCTTGGCGATTGGAGGCAGACAAATGGCAATAACGAGATTGTCAGTGGCGGCGTAGCGCTGGAGCGGAACGAACGTTCCGAGTGGCGGTTGAGGAGATGCAACAGGAAAGTCCCATGACGCCCGCAAATCTAACGGCCATCTTCTTCGTATTCGTCATATTCGTTGGCGCAATCTGCGTCGCTGCAAGTCCTGGTGTTGTAATGGCTGCGGACACCGGACCCCGAATTGTGTCGTCCAAGGTCGACCCTGCGGCAAAACCCTTGCAGATGGTGCAGGCAGAAAGCATCTCCAGATCGACCGCTTCTCGAGTAGGAATGCGTGCGGATCATCTGGTGATCCTGTTCCAAGGCATCCGGGGGCGGGGGGCGGTGATGGAAGCGCTCGGGAACTCTTGGCAGGCTACGCTGCCGGACACAGTATTCGTTGCGCCAGACGCGCCGTTCGCGCACAAGTCAGGTGGTCGTCAATGGTTTGCAGTCGATGACCAGATCATGCGCCCCGAGCGGATAGACGCCGCGCGTCGAGCGTTCGACAGGGTGGTCTCTGAAATTGTCAAACGTGAGGGGTTCGAAGACGCGATGGACCGAGTGGCGTTCGTCGGGGTCTCTCAAGGCGCCATCATGGCGCTGGATGGAGTGGCATCGGGTCGTTGGAAGGTCGGCGCTCTTGTCACCTTTGCCGGACTGTTGCCTTTGCCGCCGACGTCGTCCTTACCACAGACGAAAATTCTGATGATGCATGGTGCAGAGGACAAGACAATTCCACCGGCGGCGACAACTGTCGCGTCTGGCCAACTGCGATCGGCGGGCTTCACGGTGACGTCTAAAATCTATCCTGGGGTCGGTCACACCATATCGTCGGAGGAGGCAAAGGATGCCGTCATCTTCCTTCGCGAGGGCTTCGAATAAAGCATAATCGGGAAGTCGGGTCGCTATTTCTTGATTGGTTCGTTCTGGCCACGGAAAAAGCGGCAGGTATGGGGTCCGATTGAGACCGGACCCCGACAACATCAGTGGTGATGTTCTGGCATCTCTTTTAACTGGTCTTTCGTTCACGACGTCACAGCATGAACATCGCCATCCTCGTCGCGCATGAAATCAAGATCGCTCAGCGCGACCGCTACTGGCTTGGCGCCGATTCCGAGGAAGCCGCCAACGTCGATGATGGCTTGGCCGCCTGTTCCGCCATGCACATGATCGACCTTTCCAACCTTATGGTCATCTGCGCCATATACGGTTGCACCTTCCAGAATTTCTGGGGTCAGCTCTGTCGTCGATAGGCGAACGTGGTTTGTATGATCCATTGGTGTTCCTCCTTTGTGGATGATCACGTAACGGCATCACAGGCCTCTGGTTCCCTAAGAAGGAAAAGCTTTAATTGACCCCTGACGAACGGCTCTTCCGACGCTCTCACGCTGTGTGTTTATATTTGCGCGAGCATCCAGGCACTACCACCTGTAGTCACGGTATTCATGTCGCCCACGCCATTCGCGTCGGTCGTAGTAGTCGCGGCGTTCTCGCCATTCGCGACGATCGCGCCATTCTCGTCTGGCTTCCCAGCGGTCACGTCTATCCCACCGATCGCGATACTCACGTGGAGGGCCATTCGGTCGGCAATAGCCGCGTGGTGAAAGGTGGAAGCCGCGTCCGCAAGCGTAGTCTACCTTCTGCACGTCTGAGGCCGAGGGGACAGATGGACGAACTGACGGCATCGCGTTGGCGACGTTGGCAAGCAGACTACCTAGAATTATTCCCGCGCTGAAAATTATCTTGCGCATCTTACATCACTCCGTTGAGGGTGATGTGATTTAGCGACCCGCACCGTGAACCATGCCTGAATGAACTTTGACGTTTTCGTGGCGTTGCGAGCTGCGGAAGATTTCCGGATGCGACCAACGTGCGGCGGAACCTACTCCGAACCAGGGAGTGCGGGGGAGGTGAGACTGGTGCCCACTTGCGGGATATCCGTAGTCAATCCTCTACGGGATGGCATCTATCGGTAAGTTCGAAAGGTTTCGCGCTGACGCGAGCGCAGGATGCCTAAGACAACTGACTTGAGCGCCACCGCGCTAGGAAACAAATCTAACGAAGCAGTCCGTCGACGTCGAACTCTTCCCAGCCGCCGAGCTTTGGGGGCGTATCCTTGGCGTCGTCTTTAGACTTCTTAGACCTCTTTGCAGCCTCCCTCTTGAGCGACCGCGTCAGCTTCGCTTGATACGTAGCCCGTTGCCTATTTTCAGCTTTTGCCTCGGCATCTTCCACCCGCCATTCTTCCGCGGCCCCTCGGTCGAGAAGATCTTCCACGACCTTGGGGTCAAAGACATGGAATGTAATCTGACGAGCGCGTCCGTTCAGTCTGACGGTCCTCGTACCGGCGCTCGGCAGACGACCGTCTGCAAGCCAACGATGTCGTTCGCTGGTCTTGATGGTCAGGATGTCCTCGATTTCGCGCGGAATGACCGGTAACGTTCCGGCTTCCGCCACCACTTTCGCGACGATAGCCGCTGCCGCGTTGAATGAGGTCGTTTCGTTGGCCGTCATCGCCAGTGTGAGATCGACGCCCTCCAGCGAGATCGACTTTTTAGAGATCGCAGGCAGCCTTGCTTGTATTTCCTGAAGAACGCCTTTCGCCCGAACGGCCGACCCCATTGTTACGGTGGCTGGCAGGGTCCATGTCCTGATCAGTTCGATATCATCTTTTTCACGCTTCGGCATGTCGCACAAATGGTGGCTCATCGCTTTCAAGTCAACGAGCCTGTTTACAGCAGACGAGGAACTATAACTGATCTTGCTTATCCCTCCCTCTTACCGAAACTCTCCATCAACATGCTGAGGAAAGCTCTCACAGCAGGGTTGGTCCGGCGGCTTTCCGGCCAAACGGCTGTGATGTTGTGACGTTCAACAGAGAAATCGGATAGGACAGGGATCAGTTGACCACGGGCTACCCATGGCGCTGCCATGAAGCTCGTCGCCATTCCTATTCCCGCTCCCGCTGCGATCGTTGCTACGACAGCCTCGCTCGCGTCGACTATGATTGCCGACGACGGTATGATCTCGATTTCTCGCTCTTTGAGTTGGAACGACCAGCGAAATAACTGCCCGCTGCTCTGATAGCGCAGGTTGACCGTCTGATGCTGCTGAAGATGATCGGGATGGGTTGGCGTACCATTCGTGGCCAGATACTCCGGGGAGGCGTAGCAGCAAAGCAGATGCGGAGAAAGTTTCCGTGATAGAAGCTGGGAGTCGGGAAGGTCGCCGATGCGAACAGCCAGATCTATTCCCTCTTCGATGAGGTCAACCCTCTGATCATTCAGTCTGAGATCGATCGAAACCTTTGGATGACGTGCGCGAAACCTGGGCAGCAAAGGTGCGATGACATGCAGACCTATCGGCAGAGAAGCGGCAATGCGCAACGTTCCCGCCGGTTCGGAGCGCGCGGCCTTTGCGGCCTGCTCGATGTCCTCAGCATCCCGCAGCAGCCGCAATGCGCGTTCATGCAGGTCACGTCCTTCATTGGTGAGGGTAAGAGATCGCGTCGTTCGGGTGAACAGCGAAACGCCAAGGTGGCTTTCCAGTCGCTGGACGCTTTTACTGACCGCTGACGGCGAGATCGCGAGCGATCGCGCTGCCGCCGTATAGCTGCCCAGCGATCCGGCGCGCGCAAAGGCGATCAAGCCGGTCAAACGTTCGATTCCTATTTGTTCCTTCATGGCACTATTAAAGCGAAATGGAGCGCTATTATCAATCACAAAGGATGGGCGTACATCTGATCAATGAAATCATACTTTTGAAAGAGTTCGATATGACTGAGATGATGAAAGCAGTCCGCCTGCACGAATTTGGTGGCACAGAGGTCCTGCGTTACGAAGAGGCTCCACGGCCTGTTGCCGATCAGGGCGAGGTTCTTGTCCGGGTGCGTGCGGCAAGTCTCAATCCCCCTGATCTTTATTTGCGCGACGGCTATCGCGCGCTCCCGCCCGAGTGGCGACCCAGCCCCGTCTTTCCATTGATCTTGGGAACAGACATCTCCGGTAACGTCACCGCAGTCGGGGACGATGTCCAAGCATTCGGCGTCGGTGACGAGGTCTATGGAATGGTGCGTTTCCCCCACGATCTCATGACCGGCAGCAATGCCTATGCCGACTATGTCAAAGTCCCAGCCTCGGATCTCGCGCTGAAACCTAAAGGTATCGATCATGTGCAGGCCGCCGCCGCTCCAATGTCACTGCTGACGGCATGGCAGTTTCTCGTAGAGCTTGGCCACGATGAACCGAATCCGTTCCAGGATTTCCACCATGCACCGGCTCCGCTCAAGGGAAAGACCGTGCTGGTGAATGGCGCTGCTGGTGGGGTCGGACACCTGATGGTTCAGGTGGCAAAATGGAAGGGCGCCCGCGTGATTGCAGTTGCTTCCGGAAGGCACGAGGCGCTTCTCGCCAATCTCGGCGCAGACGCATTCATCGACTATACGAAGCAGTCAGCCGAGAGGGTCATTCGGGATGTCGATTTGGTAATCGACGCGGTTGGTGGCTCCAACATGGAGCGCTTCCTGAATGTCATCAAAAAAGGTGGCGCGCTCTATCTGGTCAATCCGCTCGGCTTCTCTGGCCATGAAGAGGCTGAACGACGCGGGATCGTCGTCTCAACGGCTCAGGTGCGTTCCAATGGTGCACAATTGGCGCAGGCAGGTCGTCCGCTCGATAACGGCACGATCCGGGTGGTGATCGACAGCACGTTTCCAATGGCTGCGGCCTGCGCTGCCCATGATCGGGCAGGGCGAGGAAGCATGCAGGGAAAGGTCGTCCTCGTTAACGAGTGACGATGCTCCGCTCTGGAAAAGGCTCCGCCATCTGAAGCTTTTCCACAACACTTCTGCAGGAAACCAGTTGCGCTTGCACGATCGTTCAATACCCAGTGCGACTTCTGGCATAACTGTTGTGCTGACTTGCTTTGATTGAATTGCCTTCCTTCGTCGCGGTCGCTTTCAAGCCAACAAAGGATAGCAAATGGAATCCATCAATCTCGACGAGAAGCTTAGCCTGTTTTCAGGTCACTGGGACCCGCATGTGATCGCCGATTACAACGAGAACGATGTGATGGTCGTGAAGTTCAAGGGCGAATATCCGTTCCACAAGCATGACACGACTGATGACTTCTTCCTTGTGTTGGAGGGAGAGATGGAACTCGACATCGAAGGCGAGCCGTCCCGAACAGTGAGAGCTGGCGAGCTGATTGTCGTTCCCAAGGGCGTGGTACATCGACCACGGGCTAGAGACGAGGTGAAGGTTCTCTTGATAGAACCGAAGGGCGAACCGAACTCAGGCGATTCCGGGCGCGCACCAGCGCTCAAACCTCGTCTCTAAATAGGCTGCTTTCGCTTGGATATGCCAAGCGGTGTCGACGCCGTACGTCAGCTCAAATAGGCAGCGAGTTCTTCCGGGGTTCCTTGCGGAAAGGCTTCTTTAAGATAATCGAGAAAGGCTGATACGCGCGCGCTGAGCAGACGCCGCGAAGGATAGAGCGCCCAAAGCGCCGTTTCAGCGCCTTCGACATCGCCCCAGTGGTTGAGACGACCGGAGGCGATGTCTTTGCTGACCAAAGAAAGCGGCAGCCGTGCGACGCCCGCACCCATCAAGACCGCATCCCGCAGCATCGTGTTCGACGACATGCCAAGCACCGGCGTGGTCGCAAGCTTTGCAGACCCTGAATCCGTCACGACAGTCCAGGTGTCTGGCTTGCCGATCAAACTGCGAACCACTGATGGCACTGCCTTATCCGGCTCCGGCCAGGCGAGGCCTGGAGCAGCGACAATGACCTGTCGGTCACGCAGAAAGGGCCGACCAACGAGGTTGATATCGGGTTGAGGATTGACGCGGATGACAAGATCGTAAGCCTCCTCGATCATATCCACCGCGCGATCTTCCACGACGATCTCGACCCGCATCTCGGGATGTTTCAGCACAAAGCCTGCCGCCAGCTTTCCCAAGGCCGCCTGCGCAAACATGAGCGGTGCGCTGATGCGCAGACGTCCACGTGGTGATTGCCCCCCTGACGCGATGGCGGTTGCGGTTTCTTCTAGCTCCGTCAGCAGTTGCGTAGTCCGCTCGAACAGGGCGCGTCCTTCTTCCGTCAGCTTCAAGTCCCGTGCCCCCCTTTCGAAAAGCCGAAGATCGAGGCTCGCCTCAAGATCGGCGACGCGTCGGGATAGTGTGGCTTTTGGCCGCCCGGCATGGCGCGCTGCTTTGCCGAACCCGCCATGCCTAGCAACGAGGTTGAAATCCGCCAGTGCGAGCAAATCCATGTGTTCCACCTGTGAGACGATGCGTCCAGAAATGAGGTCTATTTGAGGAAATTTGGATCATCTAACTTTGGAGATGTCAACAGCGCCCTAGCGGCCTCACAAGGAGCTACATTCATGACCATTCTCGTAATCGGTGCCAGCGGCCGTGTTGGCCGCCACGTCGTAAACCAACTCATTGAACGCAACGTCAAGATTCGTGTTCTGACGCGCGACGCCGCGAAGGCAAACTTTCCGGAGGGCGTCGAGATTGCCCAGGGCGAATTGCTCGACCTCGATGCTCTTCGCGAGGCATTCAAAGGTGTCCGCACCTTGTTCCTTCTCAATGCTGTCACGGGCGACGAGTTCACTCAGGCTCTCATCACCCTCAACATTGCCAAAGAGGTGGGTGTCGAACGCGTCGTTTATCTCTCGGTGTTTAACGCCGAAAACTCCGTCAACGTCCCGCATTTTGCTGTGAAGGCGGGTGGCGAACGTATGCTGAGCGAGATAGGATTCAGCGCCACGATTCTGCGCCCAACCTACTTCATCGACAACGAGATCATGATCAAGGATGTCGTTCTCAATCACGGCGTCTATCCAATGCCGATCGGCTCCAAGGGCGTTGCCATGGTCGATGCCCGCGATATTGCCGAAGTGGCGGCCATCGAGTTGATCCGCCGCGATCAGGCCTCCGAACTCTTGCCAGTCGAAACGATCAATCTTGTCGGTCCCGACACGCTCACGGGAGCAAAGGTGGCTGCGATCTGGTCCGAAGTCCTCAATCGCGAGATCGTTTATGGCGGCGATGATCCGAGCGGTTTCGAACAGAACATGGCGAGCTTCATGCCAAAGTGGACCGCTTATGAAATGCGTTTGATGGCAGAACGCTACGTGACCGACGGCATGATCCCGAATGAAGGCGATGTCGAACGGCTTGTGGCGATGCTGAAGCGCCCCCTGCACAGCTACCGTGAGTTTGCGGAGAGCCTTGCTTCGGCCAGCTAACAAGACCGACGGACAGCCAAGCCAAATTACTGAACTGCAACTGGCGAGGAGGCTCGCCAGCTACCCCTACACCTTTCACCGGAGAATCTCATGACCGATATCTGGAGCCCATTCACACTTGGCGGGATTACCCTGCCGCATCGTCTGGCCATGGCACCGATGACCCGCAGCCGCGCGAAGCCTGACGGAACACCCGGCGACCTCGCGCCGGAATATTACGCACAGCGAGCATCGCTCGGGCTACTGATTAGCGAAGGAACCCAGCCGTCTGACGATGGCCAAGGGTACCTGGCGACCCCTGGTATATATACTGACGAGCACGTCGCTGGCTGGCGCAAGGTCACTGACGCCGTCCATGCGGCAGATGGGCGCCTATTCATACAGCTCATGCATGTCGGCAGACGGTCTCACCCTGATAACACGCCACATCATCGCCAGCCCGTTGCACCTTCCGCAATCGCGTCCGGAGATTCCATGTTCACGATGAGCGGGATGCAGCCAGTGTCACAACCTCGCGCACTGGAAACAGAGGAGGTCCAGCAGACGATTGCGGATTTTGCCTATGCCGCAAAGCGCGCTATCGAAGCCGGTGCAGATGGCGTCGAAATCCATGGCGCGAACGGCTATCTGGTGCACCAGTTCCTCGCCTCGGACAGCAACCATCGCACCGATCAGTACGGTGGCACGATGAAAAAACGGGCGCGGTTTGCTATTGATGTCGTGCGCGCGGTGGTCGATGCCATTGGCCCACAGAAAACCGCCATCCGCCTTTCACCGGGTGTTGCGACGGGTGGTATCGCCGAAGGTCAGGATAATGACGATCTGTACCGCTATCTCGCTGTTGAATTCGGCAAGATGGGTTTGGCCTATATTCACATCCTCTATGCCCGCACAGATACCCTTTTAGAAGATATCCGCCAATCTTTCGATGGCCCTCTTATCCTCAACCGCCCCGGTCGTTTGCGTGAACAGATCGGTGTCGATGTGGCCGCGGGACTTGCCGATATCGAGGCGCTGGGCGTCATGGCGCTCGCCAACCCGGATCTTGTGCAGCGCCTCAAGACCGGCGCTCCGCTCAATGACGTGAGACCTGCTCTCTTTTATGCAGGCGGCGGCGCTGAAGGTTACACGGACTATCCCGTAATCGACGCAGCGTGATGCATAAGCGGGCGGATCGTATTCGCCCGCGATCGCCTTCACCAGGCTTGGTCGAGTCCGATGGCAGTTCAAATACAATCAAAACTCAGCCAGAGCTTGCAGAACGCATTGCCAGCCAGTGCCCTGGCGTCATGCCGAAGGCTTTGCGGAAATGGCGGGTAAAATGTGCCTGGTCGGCAAAGCCCGCATATGCTGCCGACTGCGCCAGACCTTTGCCAGCCGCGATAGACCGTTTCGCCAATTCCAGTCTGCGCATGATGAGGTATCGATGCGGACTGGTACCAAGCATTCTGCGAAACTGTCTGGCCAGTTCGTAACGGTCCAACCCAGACGCAGCTTCCAGTGCTTCTGAGTGAACGACTTCTGTGTGGTGGCTCTCGATGAAGTCGCGGGCCCGGAGGACCGCAGACTTTGCCGACCTTGCGATCGGTCTCGGCGAAGCACCTGCCTGACGAGAGAGCCCCGATGCCAGCCGCATCACGACGTCGTCCATGATCAGGTCACTTGGTCCTCGCTCAGATCGGCAAGAATCTCCGCCAGTGCCTGCCAGAGTCCGATGTCGGCAACGACCGGATCGGGAACGAATGGAAGGGCGTGACTGTAACCATCGACTGCGCCAATCAGGTCGGGAGGCAGGTAGATCATCCGACAGATCAACCCATCCTCGGTACCTGCAGCACCATCATGCAGCTCGTCGGGATGCAGCACGATCACGTTTCCGGGGCTGCTGAAACGCTCGGTCCCGCGATAGCGGAATGTCTGTACGCCGTGGAGCGTCAGCCCCAACGCAAAGGTGTCGTGACGATGCGGCGAAAATGCATTGCCATGAAACCGGGCTTCGATCCGCTCGACACCATGTGAGGGCGTGGCGACACGCATGCCGTCGGCAAATCCGACCTTGCACGAACGTTCAAGACCGCCCGCCTTGCTCGGAGCTAGGTCTTCTTTTCCCTCGATACCCTGAATGGAGTTCAACCGCATGTTCGACACCAAGATCGCAATCGTTATCCGCAATGACCTCGCAACATGGCAGAAGTTGAACGTCTCCGCCTTCCTGACCAGCGGCATCGTTGCACAGACACCAGCCATCATCGGCGAACCATATCGGGATGCGGATGGTCATGTCTACAATCCCATGACGATCCAGCCAATCGTGGTCCTCGCCGCAGACCAAGATGCGCTGCGCGCGATCCATAGGCGGGTCCTCGACCGCGACGTTACAGCCTCGGCTTATATCGAGGAGATGTTTTCAACAGGGCACGACGCTGCCAACAGGGAGGTGTTCGCCCATTTCGGCCCACACAATTCGAAACTGGTAGGACTGGCACTTAGAGCCGAAAAGAAGGTCGTCGATAAGATCGTAAAGGGAGCAAAAATGCATCCTTGACGTATCGGAATTCAGGTTTGGGCACCGCGATGCCGTTGAAATAGCTTTGCGCGGAAGCTAATTCACGCGGCCGAGTTTCAGTTGAAGTCTAACTTTTGCAAAAGTCGGTAAGCGTCTGATCATCCATCGTTCTTCAATGCTGCGAGCTTGGCTTGATCGCCTTCGCTCCCATTAAAAACGTGAAGGGCGGTCTCGAATGACGAACCACTCTGGGCGGCGATGCCAAATAACGTCACGCTGGAATGAAACTTGAGGTCATCAGGAGAGCCAAGAATTTCACGTGCACTGAGGCGGGGATGGCTGAGCATGACGCGCGTGCACCTCCAAACCGGGTCAAAGAACCGGATGTTTCAAGTAGGCTTCTGCTTCAGAACGTCCAGAAATCGCGTAAAGGCGGGCAGTTACCGATCGACCAAGTCCGTGAATTTGCGGAAAGATAAACCACATCCAGTACGACTTCTTTCGGCCGTCAAGCAGCTTACGCAAGCCTCTGGTGTAAATTAAAGTGCAGATCGTCGCACGAAGCATTCTTCAGCCGGCAAACCGGCTGAGTTATGGTTCGACAAAACGCTACTGCCAGAAAACCAGGATGCACCGCCTCGCCAGGTAGTTTCAAATCGCAATAGAGAGAAAACATACTGAATTTCAGTGGTTTAGGCTTCGACATCTAGGTGTCTCTGGTTCTGATCTTTGCAAGGCAATCAATACACACCTTAAGTTTCAGGACTCCTACTCGGCACGTAATCGCAACCAGGGTCGATGCTTGATGGTCGGCCGTCGATAAACAGTTCTCCGATACGGGGCGCGCTTCGGGATATCACCTTGCCATTTTTGAGCACGAACAAGCGGGTTGGTTTCAACCGCAGGGCCTCCGTCACATCGGCTGCCTGCAGGATGATGAGATCTGCGTGACATCCGACTTCCAATCCGTAGCCCTCAAGCCCCATGGTCTTCGCGGAGTTGACGGTCAGACCTTCAAAAATTCTCTGTTTGTCTTCAATGCCACCCATCTGGGCAACGTGAATGGCCATGTGTCCAACTTCCAGCATATCCGCGGAGCCCATTGAGTACCACGGGTCCATCATGCAATCCTGACCGAAGGAGACGTTGAGACCGGCGGCCATTAATTCTCGCACGCGCGTCATGCCTCGGCGTTTCGGGTAGGTGTCATGGCGACCTTGGAGCATGATGTTGATCAGCGGATTGGGGATCACATTGATCTCGGCTTCCGCCATCAGTGGAATGAGCTTGGAAACGTAGTAATTGTCCATCGAATGCATCGAGGTCAGATGGGAGCCAGCGACACGGCCCTGTAGACCGTAGCGCACAGTCTCATTGGCAAGCGTCTCGATATGTCGCGACATGGGGTCGTCGGTCTCGTCGCAGTGAATGTCGACCGGAAGGCCGCGTTCGGCGGCGATGCGGCAGAGCGCTTCGAGCGAACGTCGTCCATCGTCCATGGTGCGTTCGAAATGTGGAATTCCGCCGACGATATCAATGCCCATGTCCAGCGCGCGTTCCAGTGATGCCTCACCATCTTTGGCACGGTAATAGCCATCCTGAGGAAAGGCGACGAGCTGTAATGTAATATAGGGTGCTACGCGCTCGCGTACCTCGATCAGCGCCTCTGCCGTCACAAGCCGCGTATCGGACGTATCGACGTGACTGCGGATGAACAGCAAGCCCTGACTGACGGCCAGATCGCAATAGCGAAGCGCGCGCTCGACAACGGCCTCTTTAGTCAGGGTCGGGCGTAACTCACCCCACAGCGC
The DNA here is from genome assembly GCF_057799395.1 of Agrobacterium sp. 20P9.1.2. Lineage (NCBI taxonomy): Bacteria > Pseudomonadati > Pseudomonadota > Alphaproteobacteria > Hyphomicrobiales > Rhizobiaceae > Agrobacterium > Agrobacterium sp. 20P9.1.2. The sequence goes on along the minus strand of NZ_JBYOKI010000011.1, from coordinate 82,059 downwards.
AATACCCTCCAGCAACCTCGCTTTTGTCGACCGTGACCGTGGTGGAACTGACGCTCTATGCGCAGACGCTGATTGCCTCCACCTTCCGCCCGTTCGAGTTCTACATCGCAGTTGCGCTGATCTATCTGGCTTTGACAACGATCCTCACCACGCTCGCCTCCTGGCTTGAGCGCCGTTACGCCAATCTCTCGTGATCGCTGCGACGTGGTCTTATGAAATCACGGGCATCGACCGGTGCCTTTGAACAGTGAATGCACAACAACAATAAGGGAACTGAAACATGAAATTCAAATCTCTGATCGTGGCCGCCGCCGCCGCCTTCGCTACCCTCGCCATTACCCCTAGTGCTAATGCCGCCGATCTGGAGCTGTTGCAGCCGGGCAAGCTCATGGTTGCCACCGAAGGCACCTATGCGCCTTTCAGCATGCGTGCGCCGGATGGTAAGCTGGACGGTCTCGAAATCCGCGTGATGCAGGAGGTCGCAAAGCGGCTGAACCTTGAATACACGCCTGTCCTGATCAAATGGGATTCGCTTCTGGTCGGCCTTCAGGCAGATCAGTATGACGTCATCAGCGCAGCTATGGACATCACCGAAGCACGCCAGAAGCAGGTGACATTCTCCAATGGCTGGCTGGAATCCGGCGGCCGTGTCGTCACTGCCAAGGATTCTCCGATCAAGACTGCGGCTGACCTGAAGGGAAAGCCCGTCGGCGCACTGGTTTCCTCGTCCTGGACGAAGATCGCCGAGGAAAACGGCGCCACCGTCAAGGGTTACAAGGCTGAATCCGACGCCATGCAGGATCTGGTCAACGGCAATGTCGATGCGGTCATCACCGATTCCATCGCTGCGGCCTATGCCATTAAATCTGGCGGCTTGCCGCTGGCGATGACTGATGATTACGTCAGCCATGTCCAGAAGGGTTTCGCCTTCAAGATGGGCAAGCCGCATCTGGTCGAAGCGGTCAACAAGGCACTGGCCGACATGGTCAGCGATGGCACCTATGCCAAGCTGACAAGCGATCTGGTCGGCTTCAACCCTGCACCAAAGGATCCGATCAAGACGATCAAATAAATCTTCTGAAGGACTATTAATACTGACTGTCTGAGAGCTAGTGGGCGGGCGCGCGGCGCCCGCCGTGGTGAATGGCGCAATCCGTCGGCAGGAAGAGACCATGCCGTTCGCCGAACGGATCACCGCGGCAGAACTGATGCAGACGCTGGCGATGCAGAAGGCCATAGCCGCTCAAGCGATGCCAGCTACAGAAGTGCAGCCACGGAAAATGCCATTGTCGAAGCTGAAGACGCAAAGGACGAGACGGAGGCCAACAACATCACCAGTCTCGGTCTCAACAAAACGCCGCGCAAAGGTCCGGCGTCATGAAACCGGCATCCGCGCTCAGGGCCTTGATCAGCATGGACGACGGCGTGCTGATGCGTGGCGCGTTCTACTTGCTGCTCGCGGCAGCCGCTGCCTTTCTTGTGAGCGATATCCGGGAGATCGGCACGGCCGAAGCGGCACGACCAAGTCTTGAAACGCTGCCGGACGTACCGACCTTTCTCCCACCGACGACCGCGCCAGGAGCGCCGGGCGCGCCGCCGGTCCAACCCTCGAGCCCGCAGGAAGTCTTGCGCAAGCCGATGACATTCAATCTTGTCTCGGTTGGGATGCTCGTTGCCGAAGGCACCATCGACCCCGGCGCAGCAGGCCGTTTTACCAGCGAAGTCGAGGCCCGTGGCGAGTATATCAAATTGCTTTCTTTAAACTCGCCGTGAGGTTCGGTCGATGATGCTATTGCGATGTCCAAGCTGATCGGGGAGAAGAATAAAGCCACGAAGGTTGCGGAAAAGGCGCTTTGTGCCTCTTCCTGCCCAATGGTCTTTGCCGGTGGTGTGACACGATTGGCCGAAAAAGATGCCGTGGTGGGCGTACATCAGGTGTGCAGTGGCGGCATTGAGCATCCTTCTCCGGAGCAGGCGATGTCCAGCGCTCAGGCAACCACCGCGCGCGTCGCGCGACATCTAGACGAAATGGGTATCGGCGCCGGCTTGTGGATCCATGCACTGGAGACCCCGCCCGCCCGGCTCTACTATCTCACGCCCGCAGAAATGTTGGAATGCCGACTGACGACCAGCATAACCCCAGTGGCTGGACCGAGCTCTGGCTGATGCTCGATCAGACATGTCCAGTCTCGGTAGCCATACTCGAAACGCCGGTTGATTGGGATAGTGTGAACCATATCTTGCGCTGGTAGAGCGGAACCACAACGCTGATTACTCGCAGCTTGAACATTGGCGCCGTCGCGCTCTCGAGATCATTTCCTCCGGGCCGCAGCCGAATTCAGGACGAAGCGTCTACACCGAGACCGAACGAGACCAGCGCAGCTTCACACGCGCGCGTAAACCGCATCGACGGGCCTTCCTTGCCGACGGCAAGTTTGCTGACGCGCGCGCCCTCCAACAGCATCGATAGCGTATCAGCCAGAAGTTCCGGATCGCTGACACCTGTCGAACGACAAAGATCGACGAGCCGGGAATGCTGTTCCATCTTCAATGTTTCTATTATCGCATGCGCCGGGTGTCCTTGCTCCTTCAGCTCGACGGCGGCATTGGCCAAATCACATCCATAAGGTTCGCTGGAAAGACATTGCGCGCGTGCTTTTACCCAAGCCGTAAGCTGAGCCCTGGGGTTGCCCGGATTCTCTGTTTCGAGATCTTCCCAGACCTTTTCGAGCGCCTGAGAACTGTGTTTTAGGGCTTCACATACGAGATCGTCCTTGGAGCCGAAATGTCGATACAACGTCATCTTGTTGGTCGAGGCGGCCTCCGCGATGGCATCAACACCTATGCCGCGAATCCCATGTTCGCGAAACAGTTGACAGGCCGTCGATACGATCCGGTCACGAGGTGCGATCTTCTGTTTGGTAGCATGATCAGATTTCTCGGGTTTCATTTTTATCCTGAAGCGGTGTTGACATGGGTGTGACCGGTCGGTAACTATTCGAATGTTACTTACTGGTAACACCCCACATTAGGCCTGTCAAGCAATCGGCCGCTGCAGGAGGGGGGCTGGTCGAAAGGAGACTGCGATGAACAACACGACAAACGAGATGACGCTTGCTGAAATCTTCGGCGATCCGCTGATCCTTGCGGTCATGCGAGCCGATGGCGTCACTTTGAATGAATTCAAAGAGTTGATGTATTCGGCAGCTACGTCTTTGAAGACACGAGATGGCACAGCACTTGTTGGCAAGCTCAGAACAACCGCCCCTACAGCTTCGTCCAAACGGACACTTGTAACGACCATGCAGCCTTTGTTCGGGCGTTCATTTGAAGCGTGCACTGTTAGTATGTAACTTGTGGATGTTGCTGCGTCAGCGTCCCGCAGCGAGTCATAAAAATCTTTCCGGAAGTAGTAGCGGAGATGGCAATTGAAGAGCGAGCGCGAGAAGATGGACGCCGGCGAATGGTATTGCTGTATCGATCCGGAACTCGATGCGTTGCGCATGGTAGCAAGGCGTGGGGTGCATGCCCACAATAGCATGCCGCCTGACGAGCGTGGTGCAATGGCAACAGAACTCCGTGCGCTTTTCGCCGCCGCTGGGGAAGCCATTATCGAGGCGCCCTTTCATTGCGCATACGGTATGAATATTTCACTTGGAAGAGGCGTGTACCTCAATTCTGGCTGCGTTATCCTTGATGCCGCACCGGTATCTATTGGTGATGGCACTATGTTAGGTCCTTCCGTCCAAATCTACTGCCCGGAACATCATCGCGATATGGTACTACGAAAGGCGGGCCTCGAACGCGCGCGGCCAGTCGTCATCGGTAAGGATGTCTGGATAGGAGGGGGCGCCATTATACTTGGCGGAGTGACTGTGGGTGATGGAGCTATCATAGGTGCTGGTGCTGTGGTTACACGCAGCATTGCAGCGGGAGCGACGGTCGTTGGCAATCCGGCACGGCCGATCAGACAAAGTTGAGCTTATATCATTGCATTTTTGGTCACTCGCGTTGCCATAGAGGCGGTTAACTCGGTTTTAGGCATCGAGGGTCTCGTCGCTCATGAAGATGGCCTTAAAAGAGGTTCATGTCGGAAGATTGTTCGATTCCGCTTAAGATTGACAGGACCAATTTAGACGCTACCGGAACGAGCACGCTCATACCCATCCATGTCGGCCTTTATTCCGGCTAATTCTTCGCAAAATCCCGAGCAGCCTGAATGAACGCACTAAAGGCAGCCGGCGGATTTTTCCTGCCGGGGTAATACAGCGCTAACGGCGCCAGTGACGGCGTCCAGTCCTCTAGAACTCGCACCAGTCGCCCGGCGGCTATGTCTTCGCGCACGTCCGGCTCCATGACATATCCAAGCCCCACGCCATTCCGGGCGGCTATTCTGACGAGGCTTGACTCGTCCAGGGTTATGGAGCCCTGCACATCGATCTGGACCGCATTCCCATCCTTCTCGAATTTCCACCGAAACAAGGCGTTGTTTGGAAGGCGCGCGCGGATGCAGCGAAACCGATACAGGTCGGCTGGAACGTTGGGTTTGCCGTGAGTGCGCAGAAAATCCGGTGATGCAACAACTGCGTTACTGCGCTTCAGACCAAGTGGCACGGCGATCATGTCGCTCGGCACTAGATCAGCCGGCCTGAGGCCCAGATCAAAACCAGCTGCAACGATATCGACAAGCCTTCCCTCTGTGACTAGATCGACATGCACCTGAGGATAGCGCTGCATAAACGACAGGATGAGTGGCTCCATAACCTCGCGTGCTGCAGACGCAAATGCATTGATGCGCAATGTGCCGGTCGGAACCTCCTGAAGCGATTGAGCGGCGAGCATGGCATCGTGGATGTCTGTCATTGCCGGTCCGACCCGCTCGACAAACGTTCTTCCCGCGTCGGTCAGCGAGACGCTGCGCGTTGTGCGGTTGAACAGCCGGATACCCAGGCGCTGCTCGAGTTTTGCGATGGCATTGCTCAGCGCTGTAGTGGATATGCCCAGATCCAGCGCGGCGGCCCGGAACGACCCTAGTCGCGCAATGCTGAGAACCGCATCCAACTCAGCAAGAACAGATCGCGTCATTATCCCTCTTTTCGCAACGTCTCATCCTAATTTGTCCCGCTTATCACGTCAATCGTTTCGGCCTAGCTTATTGCCTATCGACATCCAATGGAAATCGACGCTGCAGCCAGCAAGGCTGACAACATGATTGGAGGACCAGATGACTATTACATTACCCAGGGCGATCGAAGCTTATTTCGACGCGGATCGCGAGGGAGACCCCAAGGCTGTTGCCGCCGCTTTCACCGAAAACGGCAGCGTGAAAGATAAGGGCAAAACCCATAAAGGCCGGGATGCCATTCGCACTTGGATGGCGGATGAAGGCCAGCAATACACCTACACGATCGAGCCTTTCTTGATCGGGACTGAAGACGGAAGAACCGTGGTGACGGCGCATGCCGTTGGCACATTCCCTGGCAGCCCCATTGATCTGCGCTTCTTCTTTCTCCTCACGGAAGACAAGGTTGCAGAACTGGAGATAACCGTATGACACCGTTTCTCACCCTGCAGGGGCGTCGCGCCCTGATCACCGGCGGCACATCTGGCGCCGGCGCTGCAACCGTAACGCTCTTCAAGCAACTTGGCGCCCGTGTGCTGACCAGTGCCCGCACCAAGCCGGCAGATTTCTCCGGTGCGGCATTCGTTGAAGCCGACCTGACCACAGCGACTGGGGTCCAAGCCGTCGTTGACACGGTGCATCGGGAACTCGGCGGCCTCGATATCCTTGTGAACGTACTGGGTGGTTCGTCGGCTCCTTCAGGCGGCTTTGCTGCGCTCACGGATGAGGAGTGGGATAAGGAGTTCAAGCTGAACTTCTTCCCGGCGGTCAGGCTGGACCGTGCTTTGATCCCTGGCCTGGTCTCCCAGGGAAGTGGCGTGGTCATCCACGTCACCTCGATCCAGAGAAATCTTCCGTTACCGGAGGCCACAACCGGTTACGCTTCAGCCAAGGCTGCGCTGAACACTTACAGCAAAAGCCTCTCCAAAGAGGTTTCTCCGAAGGGCGTAAGGGTGGTGCGGGTTTCTCCCGGCTGGATTGCAAGCTCCGGTTCCAATGGTCTGGCTCTGCGCATCGCTGAGCAAGCCGGTATTAGCTATGATGAAGCGGTGCAGGTCATCATGAACTCGCTTGGCGGCATACCGCTAGGACGACCGGCCGCGCCGGAAGAGGTTGCCGATCTGATCGCGTTCCTTGCATCGGATCGAGCAACGTCGATTACGGGCACAGAACATGTGATCGACGGCGGGACTATTCCGACCGCCTAAGCGTTGCGGCCATCGACCTGCATCGAGGTCAGGCGGGTGCGTCCCACCCGCCAATTTGGGAGTAGATCGCATCACGAAGACGCCGCACGTCTTTGTTCAAGGCGGCGAGCTCCGCTGGTGTTTGGGTGGAGGCTGCAAGCAAGGCGTCACTGAGGCAACCTGCTCGGTGTTGCAATGCACGACCCTGGTCTGTCAGCGCCACCAGTACCTGTCGTTCGTTGTTTTGGTTGCGCGTCCGACGTAAATGTCCGGCGGTTTCAAGACGCTTCAAGAGCGGGGTGAGCGTGCTGGATTCCAAGGCAAGTTGATCGGCGATGGACACCACACTTTGCTCGTCCTGAGCCCAAAGGACGTTCAGAACGAGATATTGCGGATACGTCAGTCCCAGCTCGTCGAGAAGGGGCTTGTAAGCGCGCTGAACTGCAATACCGGCAGTGTAAATCGCATAGCACAGCTGGTCGCGCAGGGGTGGGGGATCGTTATTGCGTTGGGTCATTTTGAACTCCTGTAGCCATTCATATAATCGGACTTATCACGAAAACCAATATCGCGATAAGAATTATGTTGACGCGCCTCTTAAACTGTGTGAATTTAATGATATCGCGATAATAATTATCGAAAAAAAAAGGAGAAAGTTATGACACGCAAGCCAATCACCACCATGTCCGCAATCGCAGCTGCAGCGTCATTGTCGGTTGCACTTCCAGCGGCGAACGCCGCCCACGCAGTTCCTGACAATCAATCTGTCAGAAACGTCGTTCTGGTTCACGGCGCCTTTGCAGACGGTTCCGGCTGGAAAGGTGTTTACGACAATCTGACGAAACGCGGCTATCGCGTCACCATCGTGCAGAACCCGTTGACGTCGCTTGCAGACGATGTCGCGGCTACCAAACGCGCACTTGAGCGGCAGGATGGTCCGGTCATTCTCGTCGGCCATTCCTGGGGCGGAACCGTCATCACGGAAGCTGGCGTCGATCCGAAGGTTGCAGGCCTCGTCTATGTCTCCGCTCTCTCTCCTGATGCTGGCGAGACCACGGCACAGCAATATGTGGGATTCGCGCCCGCGTCCGAGTTCGTTATAGATACCACGAAGGATGGTTTCGGCTATGTCAGCCCGGAAAAGTTCAAGGCTGGTTTCGCTCATGACGTCAGCGACGCCGATGTTGCGTTCATGAGGGACGCGCAAGTTCCGATCAATATGTCGGCGTTTGGCACCAAGCTCGAAAATGCCGCATGGCGCGCCAAGCCCAGTTGGGCCGTTATTGCCACCGAAGACAAGGCCTTCGATCAGGCCATGTTGATCCACATGGCCGAACGCATCGGCGCCAAAATCACCAAGGTGTCGGCAAGCCACGCTTTGTTCATGACGCAGCCAGCGGTTATCGCCGATACCATTGATCAGGCCGCCAAGGCCACATCAGCGAAAAAAAATTGAATGACTTTTTGTCATCGGGACGGTCAAGACCCTCCCGATGACACCGTCTCGCTATATCGCGAACTTGGAAACAGCGATGTTTCACGCCTTTAATGACGGGCGAAATGCCTCTGGGCATGGCGGCAAATCAAGCATGATCGACCATATCCGCTGTTCGGCCGTCACAAGTCGGCATCGATCCTGCAAGAACTTGATGCCCGCGCCATCCTGTTGATAGCCTCTTCAAGTAGCGCGCGGGGGCAGCCGAAATTGACTCGCAGGTAGTCGGAAAACTCTGTGCCGAATTCGGAGCCAGCACTGAAGCCGACTTTGCCGTGTTTCAGGTAAAAGCTTTGTGGTTCGGTCGGGAGGTTGAGCGCCGAGCAGTCTAGCCAAGCCAAAAAAGTCGCTTCCGCTTCTATCATCCGTATCTGTGGAAAGCGTGTGGCGATCTCTTGCGAGAGGAAATCGCGGTTGGACTGGATATAGGCCAACATGTCCGTTTTCCAGACATCCGCATGGCTGTAGGCTGCCAAGGTGGCCTCTAGGCCGAGTATGTTGACGCTGTCGACCATGCCCAAGCGATACTGCACGTATTTTTCGCGCATCTCTCTGTTTTGGACAATGGCAAAGGCAGTCTTCAAGCCAGCTATATTATAGGTCTTTGCTGCTGACATCAGCGTGATCGTCCGGCTTGCGGCATCAGAGGAAAGAGAGGCGATGGGAACATGTTTCCTCCCGTCCAACAGCAGATCGCAATGAATTTCGTCGGAAATGATCAGCGTGCCATTGCTTTTGCAAAGCCCGGCAATTTCTTCGACTTCATCACCCGTGAAGGCTTTGCCAGTGGGGTTCTGCGGATTGCAAAACAAGAAGGCTTTAGACTGCTTAAGCTTGGCGGAAAAATCGTCCAGATCGATCTTGTAGCCACCATCGGTGGCGACCAACGGCGCGTCAATGCGCTTCATGTCCCAATGGCCGGGGGCATTGAGGATCGGGCGATACACCGGTGTTTGCACCAGCACACGATCGCCCGGCGAAAGCATGGCCTTCAGCGCCATGTTGAAGCCGGGCTCGACGCCCGGCAGGAAGACGATGTCTTCAGGCGTGATCGTCCAGTCATATTTGGTTTGCAGATCGGCTACGATGCAGGCGCGCAACTCGTCACGCGCAACACCGTAACCGAGACACGGATGTTCCAGACGGGATTTAATGGCATCGACAATTTCAGGGGCAGATGGAAAATCCATGTCAGCCACCCACATGGGCAGGATATCCGGTCCGTATTTGCTCCATTTGGAGCTTCCGGTGCCGCGACGCTCAACAACCTTGTCGAAATCAACCATTCTGATCAGAACCCCTTGATCATGCCGCCGTCCACCCGGATGGCCGAACCCGTTACATAGCTTGCCTGCGCGCTTGCAAGGAAGACCGCAACTGCAGCAAACTCTTCCGGCTTGCCGTAACGTCCCGCCGGGATTTCGGCACGAGAGGCTTCCTGCACGGCTTCAACCGTCTTGGCTGTCTTCTCTGCCTTGCCCGCGTCGAGTTCACGCACGCGGTCGGTATCGATCCGGCCGGGCAGGATCATGTTGACGGTAATGCCGTGACGGGCAACCTCGCCAGCCAATGTTTTCGACCAGCCGGATACCGCCGCTCGAATGCCGTTGGAAAGGGCCAGATTGGGAATGGGCTGCACGACGCCGGACGAGCCGATGGTGATGATGCGGCCCCATTTGCGCGCGATCATTCCCTCCAGCATGGCGTCGGTCACGATGAAGATGGAGGTTGCCATGCTGTCGAAGGCGCTGGCCCAGCTTTCTTTGGATTGGCCAGCGGCTGGACCGGCTTTGGGACCACCGGAATTGTTGACGAGAATATCGACGCCACCCGCTGCCGTAACAGTTGCGATCATCGCAGCGACGGAGGTCGCGTCCGAGAGATCAACTGTCAGTGGCGTGATGTTGTCGGTCTTTTCCATGGTAGCCACATTGCGGGCGGCGGCGAAGACCTTGACGCCCTCAGCGGCAAGCCCCTTGGCGATGGCTGCACCCAAGCCACGGCTTGCGCCAAGAACGAGGGCGGTTTTGCCGGAAATCAGAAAATCCATTATTTCAAAGCCTCGAGTTTGCGGGTCTGGCGCTCGATCAGTCGTTCGACCTCAGTGATGGCCTGTGCGTTGAGCGATGCGCCCGGACGGCGCTGGGCAGCGCTGGCAATTGCGCCACGCTTGGCCAGGACGTATTTGCGAATGGCGAGGCCAAGGCCCGGCTGCTGCTCATAGCGCATCAGCGGCAGATAGGCGTCGAACAGGTCCTGTGCAGCGTCGTAGCGGCCCTCATTGCTCAGGCGGCAGACCTCCACCATCATTTCGGGATAGGCAAAGCCGGTCATTGTGCCATCGGCACCGCGCTGCATTTCTTCCGGCAGGAACACACCGGCATTTCCGCAGAGGATCGAGGTCCGGCGGCGACCCTTGGCTTCGGCATTGCGCAGATCGGTGATCTTTTGCAAGCCGGGCCAATCCTCGTGCTTGAGCATGACGATGCTGGGATGCGCTTCGAAGATGGTGCCGAGCGTTTTCGACGAAATCTGCACGCCGGTGACCAGCGGGAAGTCCTGCAACACGACCGGGACATCGGTACCTACTGTCTCAACAACGTTGCGGTAATAGCCGATGATCTGCTCATCGGTGCGCAGGCTGGATGGCGGTGCGACCATGACACCGGCGGCACCTAAGTCCATAACCGCTTTCGTCAACTCACCAATGGCGGCCAGACCCGGCGCCGAGACGCCAACGACCACGGGCTTATCACCCGAACGCGCCAGCGTCTGGCGGGTGATGGCGATTGACTCAGCCTGTGTCAGTTTCGGCGCTTCGCCCATCATGCCAAGGATCGTCAGACCGTCTGCGCCCTTGTCGTAATAGAAATCCACCATGCTATCGACGCTGGCCACATCGATTGCGCCGTCATCGGTAAAGGGTGTGCAGGCAATGACGAAAACGCCCGACGTCTGGTTGTTGATCAATGGCATCTCGTTCTCCTTAAGCTTCAAACCAGCTGGATGTGCCGCGAGAGACATATTGTCCATCACCGGCTGCGTTGACGATGTCGGCGCCATCCCAAGCCAGCTTGCCGCCGACATAGGTGCGCACCACGCGAACCGCAAATTCGCGTCCGTCGAAGGGGCTCCAGCAGAGTTCATCATGGGCCTTTGACGAGTCCCAGATCTGCGGTTCGGCTTTCAGGATGGCGATGTCGGCATCGGCTCCGACGCGTAACGCACCCTTTTCGGGCCAGAGACCGAAGAACTTGGCGGGCCGTTCGCAGAGTTGCTCGACCGTCATCATCGCGGCATCGTAGCCGCGCATTTCTGCGCCGGTGTAGAAAGCGGGCAGTAGAGTTTCGAGACCCGGCACACCAGCACCCGCCTCGAAAATGGACGGCGTGAATTTATTATCGACCGGCCAGCTGGAATGGTCCGAGCTTACGAAGGCGACGCGGCCATCCGCCACGTCTTCCCAAAGTGCCTCGATCTGGCCGGGGCGGATGGGTGGGTTGACCTTCATCTTTGCGCCGAGCTTTGGCCCGTCGATTTCAGGGTCCAGCCATAGATAGTGCACGCAGAGTTCGCCCGTGGCGCGGAAGCCGTCCAGCAGGTAGTTTTCCACGATGTCGAAGCCGCGTGTCGTCGTCAGGTGGACGATGTGCGCATGGGCGCCTGCGGCGGCGCCCAGCTCCAGAAACTGTGCTGTTGCGGCCATTTCCGCCGCTGGTGGCCTGCTTTCGGAATGTGCCTCGATGCCATCGCGACCGGCGGCCTTGGCGGCGGCGATGTGAGCGCGCACGATTTCCTGATCTTCATTGTGCACGCCAAGCGGAATATCGGTATCGGCAAGGGCTGAGAAGATTTCCAGCGTCTGGTTGGAGGAGATGCGGGGAAAGCGCGTGGGGCTGCTTTCAAAGGTTGAAATCTTGAAGGCCACCACGCCACCGGCAATCAGGCCGTCGATTTCTTCGGTGGACTGGTCGGGCGTCACGGTAGCGTAAAGTGCGACGTTGGAATGGGCATGCGTATTAATTGCGTTGATCTTGGCATTCAGTCTTGCGACCGAATTCAGCGGATCGGGATTGTCATATGGCATATCCACGATGGTGGTGATGCCACCAGCCACCGCCGAACGGGTGGTCGATGCTATGCCGGGCAGGCCGCCATAGCTGCAAGCATGGGTCTGGCCATCTATGACGCCTGGAATAATCAAATCTTCGCCTGCATCGAACCGCTCGACTGCGTCTGGAAGATCACCGCTGCCGATGGCGGCGATCTTTCCCCCTTTGATGGCAATCCAGCCATTCTCTAGTGGCCCTTCCGGCAGAACCACGGTGCCGGTTATCACGATATCATAGCTCATGATGCATGCCTTCCATATTGCAGGTCCAGTGTTGTACATGCCAGCGCCACGCCGGCTTGAACCGGATCGATGACGGGAAGCCCGAGGGTTTCTTCAAGCGCACGGCGGTATCCGCCAAGGCCCGCACAGCCGAGGATGATTACATCGGCACCATCCTCATCCCGCAGCACCTTCGCCGTGCGTGAGACGATTTCCACGACGTCTCCTGCCATCAACTCCACCACCGTCTTGTCGATAGAGCGGTCTCCAGCAAGGCGACCGTCGAAGCCGAGATGTTTCAGATAGCGCAGGTGCCGGTCGATAGAGGATTGGCCAAGGGAGATGATGCCAAAGCGCTCTCCAAGGCCAAGGGCCGCCAGATAGGCCGCCTCGGCAATGCCGACCACGGGTTTCATCGTCGTTTTTCTGACGGTTGCAATGCCCGGGTCCGAGAAGCAGGCGAGCACGAAGGCACTAGCAGAGGCATCGTTCACGGCTTCGACGATATTGGGGATGACTTCACCGACATGCGCGTCCGTCTCAATACCGGGCGGGGATTTGGCGAGTTCCGTACACAGTATACTGTGGCGGGTGGCATCGCGGACGAGACCGAGGCAGGCCTCCATGGAGCGCGTGACAGAGACGGAACTGTTGGGATTTATGACCAGAATTTCTGACAAGACGATACCTGCGGCGTGGACGGATGCGAGGATTGTATCTGTTAAATATATTACGTAGTATATCAGTGCGTCGTCGGTTGTCAAAGTTCTGTTGGTGATGAGGCCGTGGTGCAATCGGTGCATAGCAATGCCCCGATGACTGACCTATGTTGGCGCTGCGGACATGAACGCATGGCGTAGACGCAAAACTGGAGAGTGGCTTTGAACAAAGCGGATGTGTCGGGGGAGAAGCGCAGCAAGTCTCTGACCGAAAAGGCTTACGCCATTTTGCGGGAGCGCATCATCACCGGAGAACTGGCGCCGGGCATGGATGTATCCGAGCCGGAGCTTGCCGAGCAGCTTTCCGTCAGCAAAACGCCGGTGCGCGAAGCGCTGGCGCGGCTTTGCGTCGAGGGTTTCATGGAAGCCTATCCGCGCCGGGGTTATCGCGTCACCCCTGTCACCGTGAAAGACATGAACGACCTTTTCGCCATTCGTGGCATGCTGGAAGGGACGGCAGCGGCGCTTGCGGCCAAAAACCTTACCAATGAAGACCTCGATGCGCTCGATCAGCTGGCGGATGTCAGCTACGTGATCGGCGAGGAGATCAGCACGAAAACCTTCGTGGATTCCAATCAGGAATTCCACTCCGCCATTGCCCGTGGCTCCCGCAATCCTCGCCTCTATTCGCTGGTGATGAGCCATCTTGAGGAGTGTGCGCGACTTTTCTACATGGGCGCGCGCGTTCGCGACATCAATCCGGAGACCAATGTCGACCATCACCGGATCGTGGCGGCTCTGCGCAAACGGGATTCCGATCTGGCGCGGCAGGTTATCGTGGAGCACAACGAGAATACCCGTAGCGGCATTCTCGGCGCATTGATCGCGACCGGGCAGGGCGGATTGACGCTCTAAGTCTTCGCTCTCACGCAAATCTCGGCGCATGCGCTGACCTCTCAGGCAACCTTGACCAGATGGCCGGGCGCCGGCTCTGCATAGCGTGCCGCTACCGGCACGTAATCCACCGGACGCACAGCGCTGCCGATCTCCCCGCCTTCTGCCACTTTCCGCAAATGGCGCCTTGCGGGATCGGCAATCGGAACGGCGCTGAGTAGCTTCTTTGTATAGGCATGCTGCGGATTGCCGAATATCTGCGCACGGGTGCCGATCTCGACGATCTCACCCAGATACATGACTGCGACCCGATGGCTGACGCGCTCAACCACCGCCATATCGTGGCTGATGAAGAGGTGGGCGATTTTCAACTGCTCCTGCAGCTCCATCATCAAATTCACGACCTGTGCCTTGATCGAAACATCGAGCGCGGAGACGGCTTCATCGGCCACGATGAGGCCGGGATTGAGCGTCAGTGCGCGCGCGATGCTGATGCGCTGGCGCTGGCCACCCGAAAATTCATGTGGAAAGCGCTTTGCCATATCCGCCTGCAATCCCACGCGGACCAGCAGGTCCGTGGCTCGATCTTGCGCTTCTTTGGTCGAAGCCAAACCATGCGACACCAGCGGCTCCATGATGGCCTCGCCCACGCGCATGCGCGGATTGAGGCTGGAGAAGGGGTCCTGAAAGATCATCTGCATATGCTGGCGTTGCTTCGAAAGCGCCGCTGGCGTGAGGGACCGGACATCCTGTCCATTGATGCGGATGGAGCCGCTAACCGGCTCGATCAGACGCAGCACCGACCGACCGGTCGTAGACTTGCCGCAGCCGGATTCGCCGACGAGCGCCAGCGTTTCACCCTCATGCAGATCAAACGAGATATTCTCGACCGCGTGTACCCGCCCGCTGACACGCCCGAGAATGCCGGATTTGATATCGAACCGGGTGATCAGATTGCGCACTTCCAGGATCGGTGGCTTGTTTGCCGGTATCGTTCCCGCGATCTCACGCTCGGCGGACGAAACGCCGGTATCCGTATCGGTCAACGGAAATGTTGCCGGATAGTCGTGGCCCTCCATCGAACCCAGCCTTGGCACGGCAGAGAGCAGCGCCTTGGTATAGACATTGGCGGGTTGGGCAAAAATCTGTTCGGTCCTGCCGGTTTCGAGTGCGCGAGAGCGGAGCATGACCACGGTCCGGTCGGCAATCTCGGCCACAACACCCATGTCATGGGTGATGAAGAGAACGGCCATATTCTCCTCGTCCTGCAAGGATTTGATCAGTTGCAGGATTTCCGCCTGAACCGTGACGTCGAGAGCCGTTGTAGGCTCATCGGCGATTAGCAGTTTTGGACGACAGGCGAGCGCCATGGCAATCATGATGCGCTGAAGCATGCCGCCGGACAGCTGGTGCGGATATTCGTCGAAACGGCTGGATGCCGCAGGTATGCGCACCCGCTCGAGAAGCCTCACCGTCTCCGCCCGCGCCTCTGCTTTGGAGACACCGCGATGCCGGATGATCGATTCGGCAATCTGGCGGCCTACCGACAGAACCGGATTGAGCGACGTCATCGGCTCCTGGAAAATCATGGCGATGTCATTGCCGCGAATGTCCTGCATCTGTCGCTCGGGCAGCGACAGCAGGTCGGTGTCGCCAAGCCTGACGGTGCCGGTTACGCGAGATGTTCGCTCCGGCAACAACCGCATGATCGACATGGCCGTGACGCTTTTGCCGGAACCAGATTCGCCGACAATCGCCACCGTTTCGCCAGCATCGATGCTGAAACTCACATCGTTGACCACGGAGTTCCAGATGCCGTTGCGGCGAAATGCGGTTGTCAGATTTTCGACCGAAAGAACTGTCAAATTTCGATACTCCGGATCGTGAGAACCGCATTGCAGCCTGCGGACAGGTGAATGTCAATAAAAATATCTCGTAGAATATTACGTGAGATATTTATTGCTTGTCATCATTTCCGAGATGGATGATTTTACCATGATAAGAGAAGAACATCTCTTCCAGCCCGTATATCCGGAGATCACCATGACTGACACGACGCGCATCTCGGTTCTTTTGACGCCAGCACAGTTGCAAGACATGTTGTCCTCTGGAGCGGATGTCACGGTCATCGCTGTGCATTCCATTAATCCTTATACGGGCCAGAACTCGTTCCACGGGCGGCGGATCAAAGGCGCGATAGACACGCAAGCCTATACCGATTTTCAGTCCCCTGCGAGTATCGAAGGCGGGCAGAGACCTTTGCCAGACATTTCAGAGCTGCAATCCAAGGCGCGCGCATGGGGTCTGCGGCCTGACACGACAGTCGTCATTTACGATGCTGACCGCAGCATGACGGCGGCGCGTGCGTGGTGGGTCATGCGCTGGGCAGGCCTGCCGGATGTCCGGGTGCTGGATGGCGGTTTTCCAGCGTGGATCGCGGCGGAAATGCCGGTAACGGATGAAACTACGACCCCGGTGCCGAGCGACATCGTTCTGTCGCCGGGACATATGGCTGAGCTTGGGGCTGACGATGCGCTGAAGCTGGCGACTGGTGGCGTTCTTCTCGATGCGCGCATCCGGCCCAACTATATCGGCGGGAAAATCGCGCCCGGCCAGCCACCACGCGGACATATTCCCCATGCTTTGAGCGCGCCAGCGCCGGACAATGTAACGGACTACGGAAATTTCACCGATAGCGATACCCTGCGCGAAATGTATCGGGTGCTGGGTGCGGATGGCAGAAAGCCTGTCGGGGTCTATTGCGGGGCGGGAATGTCGGCTGCGCATACGGTTCTGGCACTTGCCTCCATCGGCATCGATGCGGCCATGTATCCCGGGTCTTGGTCTGCCTGGGCCAGTGATCCAACGCGTCCTGTCGTCACCGGTGCCGATCCGGTCTGAGCAGATTTGACGCTCAGATTTTGCTCAAATCCCTCTGAAGACAATATAATATTTCCTCTTTTGCACAATGAATAAGCAATATTAGCTATTTGTTCAAATTGCTTGCAGATCACCTTTACAGTCTAAAAAGCGATGATATATTTCGTGGAATATCACAGGCGCGAGCCGCGATTACACTGACAGCATGAAGCCGAGTTGAGGCTGCCCAATGCCTCGATCAGACCGCGAAAGGGTCGTGCCCATGAAACTCTTTGAAGGACTAGCCGCAGCAGCCTTTGTGGCTGTTCCGCTGTTTGCAGGCGCGGCCAACGCGCAGAGTGATGACCAGTTGAAGACGCTCGTCATTGCCGTTCCATCCGATCCAGTCAGTCTGGAGCCCGGTACCAACAAGGCCGAGCCTATTGGCAGCGAGATCATTCTCAATGTCTTCGATACGCTGGTTGCCTGGACCGCGCCGGACTTCAAGGAACTGGAAGGCCGGTTGGCATCCAGCTGGACTGTCTCTGCCGACGGCAAGGAGTTCGGCTTCAAGATCCGCGAAGGCGTCAAGTTTCAGGACGGTACGCCCTTCGATGCTGCTGCGGTGAAGTTCTCGCTGGAGCGCACCAAGGCTACCAACTCCTATGTCAAAGCAACCTTCGGTCTGATCAAGGACATCGCGGTCGTCTCGCCCACGGAAGTCAAGATCAGCCTCACAGAGCCTTATCCGGCCTTCCTTTCCATTCTGGCGCAGCCACAGTCGGCCATCGTCAGCCCCGCTGCCGTCGAGAAGTTCGGTGACAAATTTGCTGCCAACCCGGTCGGCACCGGCCCCTTCGCTTTCAAGAGCGCGCAGGCTGATACCAATGTGGTTCTGGAAGCAAACCCGGATTACTTCCGTGGCGCGCCGAAGCTTTCGCGCATCATCTACCGCGTCATACCGGAAGCCTCGACCCGTCGTCTCGAGCTTGAAAGCGGTGGCGTGGATGTCGTGCAGCAGCAGGGCCAGCTTTCTGCGATTGCGGCTGAAGACATCGCGGCACTCAAGTCCAATGACGATGTAAAGATCCTTGAGGCGCCCAGCCAGATCATTCGTCAGCTCGAATTCAACAACAGCAAGAAAGACGGTCCTTTTGCGGATATCCGTGTGCGTCAGGCCGTGGCCCATGCCATTGATTATGATGGCTTGCTGGAAGGTGTTTTCGGCGGAACTGCTGAGCGCGTCTATGGTCCACTGACCACCAACAGCTGGGCGTTCGATCCAAAGATTAAGGATTTGGCCCCGAACTACGATCCTGACGCATCGAAGAAGCTGCTTGCGGAAGCCAAAGTCGATCCCTCCACGATCCAGCTGAAGCTCTACAGCTTCCAAGGTCCGCTCTGGGCAGCCGTTGCCACCTATGTGCAGGCCAATCTGGCCGATATCGGTATCAATGCCACCATCGAACAGACCGAGTTCCCGGCCTACCGTGCGCTTCAGACTGCGGGTCAGTTCGATGCAGCACTTGACGGTCGCCAGCCGTGGTACAACGATCCGGATGCGCATATTACCATCGGGTACCTGTCGTCGCTTGCCAACTCGGCCATGACGTTCCGTATGCCGGAAGACAAGGCGCTGGACGATCTGATCCTCAAGGCACAGCAGACTGTGGATGTACCGGCCCGTACGGCGCTGTATCATCAGGTGCAGGAAGAAATCGTCAAGCGCGTTCCCGGCGTTTATCTCTTCAGCCCCAAGCTGATCGTCTTCCAGCGCGCCAATGTGGAAGGCCTCGTCGTCAACAGCGCGCCGCCGCTCAATGAGTACTGGGGCGTTTCCAAGAAGTAAGCATTTCCGGGCGCGCATCTAGCGCGCCCGCCGATCCGATCTGCAGCGGGAAACCGGTGCAGATCAGTCTTCAATGATGTGAGTAAGCAGGGAATGGCCAGTTTTATTCTACGCCGGTTGATCGCCTTGATACCCGTCATGTGTATCGTGCTGATCATCGTGTTTTCGCTGGTGCGGTTCATTCCCGGTGATCCAGCAGTGACCTTGCTCGGCCCCGGTGCGACGCAGGAGCAAATCGATGCTCTGCGAGCGCAGCTGGATCTGGATCAGGCGTTTCCCGTCCAGTTTTTCAACTACGTCACGGGCTTGTTGCAGGGCGATTTCGGCGTATCCTTGAAAACCGGCCAGCCGGTAGCACATGAAATTCTCACACGCCTGCCTGCCACGATAGAGCTTTCGGTTCTGGCCGTCATCGTTGCCATCATCATCGGCATTCCCATCGGCGTTTTATCCGCCACGCGCCCGAATTCTACATTCGACCACCTCACCCGCGTCGTTTCACTGGTGGGCGTTTCGATGCCTGCCTTTCTTCTGGCGCTGATCCTGCAACTGGTGTTCGCCACCTATCTCGGCTGGTTGCCGGTCTCGGGCCGCATGAGCTCCTTCATCATTGCTGAACCGGTGACGGGGTTTGCCATTCTGGATGGCATCATTACCGGCAATTGGGCCGCGGCATGGAGCGCCATGCAACATCTGATCCTGCCCACCGCCGTGCTGGCTGCCTTTCTCGGAGCGACCCTTGGGCGCTTCGTGCGCAACACCATGCTGGAGGTGATGGGCGAGGATTTCATTCGCACAGCCAAGGCCAAGGGCTTGCGCCGGGCCGATGTCATTCTGGGTCACGGATTGCGCAATTCCCTGCTGCCGGCCATCACTGTCGTCGGTCTGAAGTTTGCGGAAATGCTGGGCGGCGCGATCCTGACCGAAACGATTTTCGCATGGCCCGGTATCGGACGTTACATGTTCGAGGCGATCAAGAACCGCGATTATCCGGTCATTCAAGGCACGACGCTGGTGTTTGCGCTGCTGTTCGTCTTCACCTCCATCGTGGTCGATGTTCTCTACGGCGTTCTAGACCCGCGTGTCCGCAAGAAGATGAAGTGAGCCGGATGTCAGAGTTTTTCAACTTCCTGCGCAAAAACACGCTGGCTCTGGCGGGCAGTATCATCCTGCTGTTGCTGGTCTGCGTCATCGTGTTCGGCCCGATGATTTCGCCCTATTCGCCAACCAAGCTGGATGTGCTGCACAAGCTGGCCGCACCGAGTTTTGAGCATTGGCTGGGCACGGATGCCTTCGGGCGCGATATCTTCACCCGCATCATGTATGGCGGTCGCGCAACGCTGGCGATTGGCGTGGGTGTCGTGGCCATCGCCTTCGCCGTTGGCGTTACCATCGGCATGCTAGCGGGTTTTCTCGGTGGCTGGTTCGATAGTATCGTCATGCGCATCGTGGATGCCATTTTGGCGTTTCCGGCGCTTGTGCTGGCCATCGCGCTTGCGGCCGCGTTCGGCCCAAGCCTTGAAAATGCGATGCTGGCCGTTGCCATCACG
This sequence comes from Agrobacterium sp. 20P9.1.2, assembly GCF_057799395.1. Taxonomy (NCBI): domain Bacteria; kingdom Pseudomonadati; phylum Pseudomonadota; class Alphaproteobacteria; order Hyphomicrobiales; family Rhizobiaceae; genus Agrobacterium; species Agrobacterium sp. 20P9.1.2. The sequence continues at coordinate 62,111 of NZ_JBYOKI010000011.1, read as the reverse complement.
CTTGCCCCGCAATTTGCCCGCGTTGCTCGCAGCCAGGCGCTCAGCATTTCCGTCAAGCCCTATGTCGAGGCTGCAATTTCACTTGGGCTACCGACACCGCGCATTCTCTTCCGCTATGTTTTCGTCAACGGGCTTGGGCCGCTGCTGGTGCAATCCACGCTGGCGCTTGGCAGTGCCATTCTGCAAACCGCAAGCCTCGGCTTTCTAGGCCTTGGGGCGCAGCCGCCCATGGCGGAGTGGGGTGCCGATGTGTCTGCCAACCTGCAATTCGTGCGCAGTGCCGCCTGGGTGGCGCTTGCACCCGGCATGGCGATCCTGCTTGCGGTGCTCTCCTTCAACCTGATCGGCGATTCCCTTGCCGACTGGTTTAATCCGCGCCGCCGCAACGAGCTCGACTGAGGCCAGCCATGTCCACTTTGACCATAGCCCTCGAAAAAGTCGATTTCCTGCCGCCGACGCGGGTGACGGATGACACCAGTGTTCTGACGCTGAAAAATCTGGTGTTCGAACCTCTGCTGAAATGGAATGACGGTCAGGTTTTGCCTGCGTTGTTTTCCCATTGGACGCACAGCGCGGATGGACGGGAATGGCGCTTCGTCATCCGACAAGGCGCTGTTTTCCATGACGGCAAGCCCTGTGTCGCTTCCGATATCACCGATTTCATCGACGGCATTCTGGAGGCCGTGGATACGTTTGGCATGAAATGGTCCTATGCCCGTTATCTTGCCGATGCCGAGATCATGGCGGAGGGTGACGGAGCAATCGTGGTGCGCAACCCGCACCCCATTGCCGATATTCTCGATATCTTTTCGGAGTTTTACATCTGCCGCTTCGCGCCTGATGGTACTCCCGTTTTGGGAACAGGGCCGTTCCGCGTTCTGACTTTCGAGCCCAAGGTCGATGCCGAGCTGGAGCGGGTCTCCGGTAGAACGGAGCCGAAGCGCATCATCGCGCTTTGCGAGCCTTCCGCTGACGAACGTTACGCTCTGCTGAAATCAGGAGATGTCGATGCCGCGCTCAATCTCGAGCGGGTCGAGGGCAAGCTTGAGTTCGATGACGCTTTTCAATGGGGCAGAGCCGTCAACACGCTGTCGGTCATGTATTACCTCAATTGCAGCGAGGGCATTTTCCGCTCACCGCAGGCGCGGCTTGCTGCCAATCACGCAGTGGATACGGCGGCTATATGCCACGAGATATTCGGCGATCTTGCCGTGCCATCTTCCAGCATCGTCAGTCCCTTTCATCTCGGCATGAAGACCGCCGGGCTCTCACCAATCGCCTATGACCCCGACCGCGCACGTGCCTTGCTGGCCGAGGTAGATGGCGACCGCAGGATCAAGTTGCGCACGCCCACCTTCATGCCGGAGCGTGCGCCGGAGATCAGCCGTTTCGTGGCCGAGGCACTTGAGGCTGTTGGCTTCGAGGTGGAGATCGAGATCGAAACCGACCGGCCGGAATATGCCCGCCAGATCGGCGCTAAGAAAATGGGCGATCTGGCGATCTTCGATTCCTCGCCGCACAGCACCTATCGCGTTCTCAACGACAAGATATCGAGCGTTACGAAAGCGGTCTGGTGGCAGGGTTACGACGAACCTGAAGCCGAACGGCTGATCGCGGCGGCCAATGCGGCAGTCGAGCCGGATGCGCGCGAGAGTGCTTATGCCGCCTGCCTGACATATCTCAACGCCAACCCGCCCTGGCTTTATCTGGTGCATCCGGTGGATGTTTTCGCGGCGCGCAAGGAAATCGCCGGGCTTTCGATAGACCACAAAGGCACGCTGACGATCGCCTGAACACGAGGATACACAGAATGAAAAAAGGCTATTCAATCACCTTCTTCTATTACGACGATATCCATGCGGTCGTGCCGTTTTACGAAGAAGTTTTGGGCTTCGAACTGGTGCTCGATCAGAAAATGGCCCGTATCTATCGCATTGCTGAAAACTGCTATTTCGGTATTGTTGATGGCAATCGCGGTCATCTGAAACATCAGGAAAAGAGCGCCGTGCTGCTGACCATCGTGTCTCAGGATGTGGAAGGCTGGCACAAGCGGTTGAAGGATGCAGGCGTTACCGGTCAGTCAGAGATGCTGCGCGGAACGTTCTGCGAGCATTTCTTCTTTGAAGATCCCGCCGGTTATGCCATCGAGATCCAGAGATTTCATAACCCAGATGTGGCAAAGCTCTTTCAATGATCAACGACGATATAGACGGCATGATTTCGCAGGCACGCGAGTTCGGTGCCGCGCAGCTTTTTGCTCTGCCGGATGCCTCCATCGTTGATCTTGCGACCGGCTATATTCCGCTGCTCGTCAACTTCACATTCGAGGACAAGGCGGCCAAGGGACTGCGCAAGCTGACCGATCAGGCAGAGCCGGAACCCGCCGTCTATTTCTCGGCGCTCGAAATGGTGCGCGATCATCCAGCCGTCGTACTGACCGGAGAGACCGGAAGCGGCAAGACCACGTGTGCGAAGCATCTGGCGTTCTCACTGGCGCGAGGTGACTTTGCGCCACGCGCCGTTCCGCGCAACGATCTCGGTGCAGTGCATGATGAGCAATGGACGCTGGAGGGCGTTGTGCCTCTCTATCTCACTGTAGACCCGTCAAAAACTTTCGAGGAACTGCTCGCATCTTCCACGGATGTTTCGCTCCATGCAGACAGTGGGATGTTACTGATACTGGATGGCATTGAGACAGCGGGTGATGCAGGGCGACAACTGCTTGCCGATGCGCTGGCGTTCCAGAGCCGCCGTCCGGCTGTGAAGCTGCTTGCACTCGGGGAGGTCTCTGTCGTCAAGAGCTGGGCGCTTCCCGCGGGCTATGTGCGATACGATCTGCTACCGTTTCTGAAAAGCCAACGTCGGGAAACGGCTGCGCGACTGGCTGGCCTCGATCTCGACGCGACACGGATTGCTCTTGGCAATGCCGCGGCCAATCCCGCGCAGTTCGCCATGGCCATGCATGGCAGCGATGCAGGTGATAGCGCCGAGGCCATTACCGACAGCTGGCTTGCAAAGATTTCCGGTGATGCCCAGACGAGCGAACTCTTTTGCGGCCTGGCCTTCGATGCGCTGACAGCCGAGGTGGATGACCCCACCATCATGCCCATAACCCGCGTGCGGCAATTGCTGGCAGCGGTGCATCTGGCATCCAAGCCCGCTGATCTGGCCATTGAACATTTTCGCAAAAAACCAGGCCTTTGGGCACCTGTGATGACAAGCCTTGCTGCGCGCCTTTCCGGCACGGATGCGGCCAGCGCCTTGGTCAAAGCGCTGATCGAGGGCGAGGGTGATGCGGTTCTGCGGGGCGCGTTGCTGGCGGCGGATATGGTGACGGATGCAGGACCGCTGCGTGACCGCATTGCCGCGCATTTGCTGGCAATCGTCAGCGACGGAGCGCTGTCTGCACCGGAACGCGAGATGGCGGGCCGCAGGCTTTCGCTTTGGGGTGATCCGCGTGACCTCGATGCACTGGCAGATGTTGCCGGTGGACACTTCACCTTTGGCTCTAGCAGCCATCCCAATTCTGCACCGCCTCATTCAGTCACCGTCGATGCCTTTCGTATCGGCCTTTATCCGGTGACAAACGGGGCCTATGGCGCGTTCGTCCTTGACACGAACCGGCTTTGGCGCAGCCCAGACGGGTTCTCGGATGACCGACGCAATGCTCCCGCGACCGACCTCACATGGCACGATGCACGGGCCTATTGTGACTGGTTGACGCATCGCTGGCGTGCGCAGGGGCGTATTTCCGAAGACGAATTCGTGCGACTGCCCACGGAACCGGAATGGGAGCGCGCCTCGCGTGGCGACCAGCCGGATATGGGGGCGGATGTTCTCAGCTATCCCTGGGGACATGCGTGGATGGGCGACGCGGCAAATTCGGAAGAGGCCGGGTTCAACACCACCTGCACGGTTGGTCTGTTTCAGAAGGGGCGCTCTCTCTACGGCTGCTACGATATGGTCGGTCAGGTCTGGGAGTGGTGCACCACGCTGTGGGGCGACGACATGGCGACGCCCGACTTCAAATATCCCTACTCGGAAGATGGACGCGAAGAACGCGATGCTGCACCGTCCATCCGGCGCGTGCTGCGCGGCGGCTGTTTTTCAAGCGGCAAACTGAAAGCCTGCTGCACATATCGTGGAAGCCTCGAGCCGGATGGCTTCTGGCGCGGCAATGGATTTCGGATCGTGGTTTCGCGGTAGTGTTGTATCTGTATTCAAAGGTCATCTGCCTACGATCTACTTCAACAAAGCCCTCAGTCGCGGCGTTGCAAAGTCCAGAAAGGTCCTGAGTTTCAGCGGCATCAGGCCCTCCGATAGATGGACGAGGTGAACCGGAGAGGCCTCTCGTTCAAAATCCTCGAGCAACGGCACCAGCAAGCCAGCATCGACTGCGTGCTTCGCTTGGTAGGCCATGACGCGCGTTATCCCGAGACCGGCGGCGGCTGCGTCAACCGCTGCTTCAGCGGTGTTGACGGAAAGGCGTGTGCGGATCGGCACCGCGATATCTTTTGCGCCGTCATGAAACGTCCAGAACCGTGTCGAAAGCACGCCTTCGAACGCGATGCAATCGTGGTGCTTGAGTTCGTCAGGATGTGACGGACGGGAGTGCCGCTTCAGATAGTCGGGATTGGCGTAGATCGTTGTGCGGATGGAGCCGAGGCGGATTGCGATCAGGTTGCTGTCGGAAAGCTGGCTGATGCGCAGGGCGACATCGATGTGTTCGTCGGCAAGACTGATTGTCCGGTCGCTCATCGTCAGGTGAATGTTGATGTCCGGAAAGGCTTTCAGGAAGTCCGTGATGACTGGAAGCACATGCAGGCGGCCGAAGACAATCGGCGCCGTCATTGTGAGGTCTCCCTTTGGCGCGGCGTATTCTCCGGTGGCACGGCGTTCGGCTTCTTCCACTCGCTCAAGAATTTCGCGCGCCGCAGCGACATAATTCTCCCCGGCCTCGGTGAGCAGAATCTTGCGGCTGGTGCGGGTCAGCAGGGGAACGCCGAGATGAGCCTCCAGCTCGGCCACCTTGCGGCTGACCGTTGGCAGTGGCAAGTGCAGCGCGCGCGACGCTGCGGAAAGGCTACCATGTTCCACCACGGACAAGAGAACTGCCATAGCATCAAGACGATCCATACTTGCCTTCCACAAAATGAGAGGATGATTACAGAATTAACGCTCTAATACAAAAATATGGATACTGCTAGGTTTCTCTCGTTGCCGGATGACTGTGTCCGGCCCTCAAGGGAGCCAGTCATGAAACTCTACCATTTTCCACTTTCGGGCCATGCGCATCGCGCTCACCTCTTTTTGTCCCTCCTCAACGTGAAAGCCGAGATCATCGACCTCGATCTGGCGAACGGCGAGCACAAAAGGCCAGAATTCCTAAAGCTCAACCCGTTCGGTCAGGTGCCGGTGCTGGAAGATGGCGCTGTCGTCGTCAACGATTCCAACGCTATCCTCGTTTATGTCGCCACGAAACTTGGCCGCAAGGACTGGCTACCCGACGACCTCGCCTCTGTCGCTAAGATACAGAAGTGGCTTTCCGTCGCCGCCGGAGAAATTGCCTATGGCCCGGCTGCGGCCCGACTGATTACGGTTTTCGGAGCAGATTTCCGGGCCGATGAGGTGATTGCCCGCGCCCACCGAATTCTCGGCCTCATCAATGCCGAACTCGAAAATCACCCCTTCATCATCGGCAATAAGCCGACCATCGCAGATGTCGCGCTCTACAGCTACATCGCTGGCGCACCAGAGGGCAATGTCGATCTGACGCTGCATCCGGAGGTCCGTCATTGGCTGGCACGGATCGAAGCTTTGCCTGGTTTTGTCGCTCTTCCGAAAACGGCAGTCGGCCTCGCAGCCTGACACGGTCTTGGGGCCGGGACGTTGTTCCGGTCGCCGTTCCCTATAGGAGGTTCCAATGCCTGCTGAAACACTCTCATCATCGTCCCCCTGGCATGCGGGCGAACTGCAACTACAGCGCCACGCCGGTGTAATGGAGCAGATGGACCCAGTGGGACGCAAGGTTTTGCGCACCTTTCTGCTTGATCAGCATCGGGAGTTCTACCCGCTGCTGCCGTTCATCGTCATCGGCTCTGTCGATGGCGATGGCACGCCATGGGCGACGATCCGCAGCGGACAGGCCGGCTTTCTGCATTCGCCTGATCCTCTGACACTCGGTGTCGAGGCCGTCAGCGATCCCAACGATCCTGCTGAGGTCGGTATGAACGACGGCGACCCTATTGGTCTGCTCGGTGTTGATCTCATCACGCGAAGGCGCAATCGGTTGAACGGCACTGTCATCCGGGATAGCAACGACCGCTTTTCCGTCGCCGTCGAACAGAGCTTCGGCAACTGTCCGCGTTACATCCAAAACCGGCAGTTCAGCTTCGTGCGCGATCCGGCAACGCCGCAGTCTTCCGAGGTGATTGTTTCAGATCGGCTCGACGCACATGAGCGGAGCATCATCGAATCTGCCGATAGTTTCTTTGTTGCGTCTTATGTGGACCGCGACGGTGAAGGACGGCAGGTGGATGTCTCCCACCGTGGCGGTCGGCCCGGTTTTGTTCGCGTCGATGCCGATGGCGGCCTGACTGTGCCGGATTTTAATGGAAACCTGTTCTTCAACACGCTTGGCAATTTTGTCGTCAATCCGCGCGCCGGACTTCTGTTCGTTGATTATGAGACGGGCGATATGCTGCAAATCGCTGGCAGCGTCGAGGTGATCCTGGATTCACCCGAGATTGCGGCTTTCGAGGGCGCCGAGCGTCTCTGGCGCGTCATACCAGAAAAGGTGGTGCTGCGCAGGGATGCACTGCCGCTCAGATGGAGCTTTCTCGAAAACGGCATGTCACCGAGCAGCCTGATGACAGGAGACTGGCAGGAGGCAGCGAGCCGCTTAAAGGTCGCGGCCCAGTCAAAGACGTGGAGGCGCTTTCGCGTGGAGCGAACTGTCGAGGAAAGCACGACGATCCGTTCGCTTCACCTCGCGCCGGTCGATGATGAGGCTCTCATCCCGCATCTCGCAGGCCAGCATCTGCCTATCAGAATTAGCGGCGGCAAGGACGAGATCCGCCGCAGCTATACCATATCCAGTGCCCCATCGGACGGCTTCTACAGGCTGAGTGTGAAGCGTGAGGGGCGGGCATCCACGCTCCTGCATGCAATGCAGGAAGGCGACGAGATCGAGGCACTGGCACCGGTTGGAGCGTTCACCGTTGACGCGATGGAACGCAGCCGTCCGGCAGTTCTCCTCGCAGCTGGCATCGGCATCACGCCCTTGCTGTCAATGCTGCGCCATGTCGTCCAGGCGGGGGACCAGACGCGCTATCGCCGACCAGTATGGCTGTTCCGGTCGTCGCGCAGCTTTTCTGAAAGAGCGTTCGACCGCGAAATCGGCGAACTGGTTGCGCGCAGCGAAGGGACCGTTCGGGATGTCCGAGTGCTTGGCGCGCCCAATGAAGATGATGACGGCTTTTTTGATGCAGCCGGTCGCATCGACATGGCGCTGCTGAAGGCGCATCTACCATTCGGCGACTATGACTTCTACATCTGCGGACCGTCGTCCTTCATGCAGTCAATGTATGATGGGCTACGCGGGCTGAATATCGCAGACAATCGAATCCATGCGGAGGCGTTCGGCCCCTCCGGCCTGAAGCGAGACCACACTACTTATTCGTCCGCGCAGCAGCCCAAGCCCGCAGCTGCGGTTCCAACACGAGTTGTTTTCACACAATCGGGAAAAGAAGCCCGCTGGAAGCCGGGCGGTGGGTCCCTGTTGGAACTCGCAGAGCAAAGTGGCCTCAACCCGCCCTATGGTTGCCGAGCGGGCAATTGCGGGGACTGCCGAACGAAGATCGTCAAGGGTGACGTTAGTTACCTTTCCGAGCCCAACTATCCAGTCGCAGATGGCGAGGCATTGATCTGCTGTTCGGTTCCTGCACACGTGGATGGGGATTTGCAGCTCGATTTATGAGCTGAGCGAGGATTCGGAGCGTTTCAGACGGATTTTCCTTTTGTCAGGTCGGTATGACGATCTTGATAGGCCGCGTGCCAATGGGCGCACCTGTTTTTTTGTCTATGGTAACGGGTTCAATCTCCTCTCCCGTTGCCTCATCGTAGAACCTCGTGAACTCACCCCCACCACGATGTTTTCCTCCCCATGCTCCAAGAGCAAAGAGAACGGGTAAAAAGTCCCGGCCCGCAGCCGTCAGCTGATATTCGTCCCTTGGCGGACGCTCGGAATATCGGCGCTTTTCCAGAATTCCTTCTTCCGCCAGGGCGGTGAGCCTTGTGGTCAGCATTGTTGGTGCGATGCCCAGGTTTTTGCGAAATTCCTCGAAGCGTGTCGAACCTGCATGGGCATCGCGGAGGATCAGCATGCTCCACGCGTCACCGATCAAGGAGAGGCTTCGCGCAATCAGGCAGGGTTGGTCCAAAAGATTTTTCATGTCGATCTCAAATTAGTAGTGACATAGTATCGAAATGATAGTATCTCATTGGTCGTCGACATTCCAGCCTTAATTCAAGGGGGATGTCGAAAACGGCAGACAGCCAGTCAGTCAGGATGTGATCATGAAATACTACCTCTGCAAATACATCCCGCCGCGCCCCGACTTCCTCGCCACGATGACGGCGGACGAGAAAAACTGGATGGGTCAGCACGGCGCCTTTCTCGACTTGCTCCTGAGTGAAGGAAAGATCGTGGCACACGGGCCAGTGATGGATTCCACCGGCGGCTACGGCGTTTCGCTCTATCAAGTCGCCGATGATGAAGATATCGAAACGCTGACATCACGAGACCCGATCGTGCAAAACGGCGTGGGCCACTACGAAAACCATCCGATGCTCCACCTGAAGTTCCGCGGCTAAGGCTGCAAATTCCCTCAGTTTATCTCGAAACCTCAAGCAACTGGCAGTCAAAGAGGCCGCCGGAAGGAACCCCTCATGAGCATCGCACTCATCACCGGCGCTTCCAGCGGTATCGGTTCAGTTTACGCACGCCGCCTTGCAGCACGCGGCCACGATCTCGTTCTCGTGGCCCGCGCCACTGATCGGCTGAAGGCGCTCGCCGTTGAGCTTGAGCACACGCACGGTGTCGCTGTCGAAATCATCACGGCAGACCTCACAGACGAAAACCAGCTCGGCCATGTCGCAGAGCGCCTCAAGGCGGCACCCTATATCGACATCCTTATCAACAATGCCGGAGCAGGGCTTCTCGGCGGCTTCCTCTCAGCCGATCCCACTGCAATGGGCAAGCTCCTGCGGCTGAACGTGACGGCTCCGACCTTGCTTGCTTCCGCTGCTGTTGCCGGAATGGTGGAAAGGGGCAGTGGGTCCATCGTGAACATCGCTTCTGTGCTGGCACTGCTTCCGGAACACTCTCATGGCATCTATGCGGCAACGAAGTCTTACATTTTGACAATGTCGCAAAGCCTTGCCGCCGAACTCAACGGGAAGGGCATTCACGTGCAGGCAGTTCTGCCTGCCGCAACCCGCACGGAAATCTTCGATCGGGCAGGCGGAGACATCAACCGCATTGCGAACGTCATGGAGGTGGACGACCTCGTTGACGCTGCTCTGATCGGTTTCGACCGCAAGGAACTCGTCACGATCCCGCCTGTCCCGGATGTCGCCGCATGGGACGCGTTCGAGCAAGCCCGGGGTGTTTTGGCCACAGGTTTCAGCAATTCCGAACCCGCCGCTCGATATCGCTTCCATCAATGAAGTCTTCGACACATGTGGTCCTTCCCGCCGCACATATTCGCTCAACCGCCTCGTCAGGCAAATGAAAGTCACCGAAATGAACACAAGCAATCGCAGCGTCGCAGTCGTCACAGGCGCGGGATCAGGCATCGGCCTTGCTACGGCGAAGGCGCTTCAGTTGGCAGGGTATCAGGTCTTCGGCACCAGCAGGAAAGCCAGGCCAGCATCCACAGCGGGTATCACCATGCTTGAATGCGACGTGACGGACAGCGCTTCGGTCGCCAAAATGGTTGCTGAGGTCGTTGATCAGGCGGGCCGCATCGACGTGTTTGTCAACAATGCGGGAGGTGCATTGATCGGCGGTGCCGAAGAATCGTCGGTCGAGCAGGCGCAGGCGCTTTTCGATCTCAACGTGTTCGGGATCGTCCGCGTCACGAATGAGGTGCTGCCCATCATGCGCAGGCAGCGTAACGGGCGCATCATCAACATCAGCTCTGTGGTTGGCTTCATCCCCAGTCCGTTCAGCGCGCTTTACGCGGCTACGAAACATGCCGTTGAGGGGTATTCGGAGTCCCTCGACCACGAAGTCAGGTCGCTTGGTGTGCGGGTACTACTGGTGGAGCCAGCGTTCACGAACACAGCGCTGGACCATAACGCAATCCAGCCCGACCGTATGACGAGCGTGTACGATCAGGGCCGGAAAACGATTGAGGCCGTCTGGAACAGCGCGATCAAGGCGGGCGACGCCCCTGAACTTGTCGCAGAAGCGGTGGTGAAAGCGGCGACGGCCAAGTCGCCAAAGCTGCGCTATCCCGCCACAAAAGCCGCTCGTCAGCTGCATTTCCTGCGCCGTTTTGTACCCGCGAATGCGTTTGACAAAAGCCTGCGCAAGCAGATGAAACTGCCAGCCTGAGAGCGGTATGTCGGTCAGGCGTCTCCTAAAACGGAGACGCTTTCTTTACGCAGACACCGATGACAGGTATCGCTTGACGCTCCTACCGTCACGCAAACAGCAGTTCCAAGGAAGCCTCATGCTGATCAATCTTAAAAAAGCCAAATGGCTCAATGAGCCTGCGGTTTGGGAAGCCACAGAAACCGGCCTCACCTTGACGACGGATGCGAACACCGATTTCTGGCGTAAGACCCATTACGGTTTCACGCGTGACAGCGGGCACTTCCTCGGCATCACCGCTGACGATGGCTTCAAAGCTCGTGTCCGCGTACAGGGGGAATTTCGGTCTCTCTATGATCAAGCCGGCCTCATGGTGCGCATCGATGAAAATCGATGGGTAAAGACCGGGGTGGAATTTACCGACGGAGAGCGCTTCCTCAGCACCGTTGTCACAGATGGAAAATCCGACTGGTCAGTGTCCCAGCCGTTCAAGGAACTTGAGGATTTCTACATCCGGATTACGTTGAAGAATGGCGCGATGCGCATTCAGGCATCATCCGATGGCAGGATATGGCCACTGCTGCGCCTTGCCCCGTTTCCGGAGGCCCCTCATTATCTTGTCGGGCTGACCGCATGTACGCCGGAGCGAGGCGGACTGAATGTTCGGTTCTCGGAGTTTTCAGTCGGTGACGCCATCACCACCGATCTTCATGACCTTACAGCGTAAGAGCGCCAATAAGCGTTTTTTGTCATCGATCGTAAACGTTCTGAGTGCTTCGCAAAGAAATGGGGTGCCAGTGGCACCCCAAAAGTGAGCGAGCAGTGATTAGCCGCGCGATACCAGAAGGTCTTCCTCGTCGTCGCGTTGCTTGCCACCCAGTGCGGCCGCTGCCGAAGCGATAAACGCTCCAACCAGCAAGGAGATCGCACCAACCAGAGCAGTGGTTGCCGCTGCTTTGCGAGCGGTATCGGCTGCTTCCTGTGCCTTGACCTTGGCAGCTTCGATCTGTCCAAGCACGGTGTCGACGCGGGTGCGAGCATCCGCTTCGTTCAAACCCGTCCGGGCCGATACAATGCTGGCAACATAGGCACGGTCCGGCTCAGCGACTTCACCATTTGCGGCGCCTTGCAGAAGAATACGAGACACCTCCGCAGCTGCCGCGGCGTTATCCGTTCTCGCTTCTGCCGTTACGCGTTCAGGCCGCAAAAGTGCGTCGGTGAAATACGACGTCGAAAGATCTGCACCACTGGTCGAACCGTTAGACGACGCAGCCCCAGCCATGGCGGCAGTCGATGCGGCAGAGCCAACGGCAGATGCACCGGCACCTGCGAGAGAGGTCAGCGACGACGCGAGGAAGCCCATGACAATCACGGTTGCCAGCGCCCAGCTCAAGAAACCATGCGCCGTATCCCGAAAGAACACCTCGTCAGTATGGACGGCTGCCCACTTGGTGCGCAGTCGCCCGGTCAAATATCCGCCGAGAGCAGAAGACAGCCACTGAACCGCAATCAGCCAGATGGCTGCCGTCACGCCGAGGGTTGCGGCAGAGCTGCTTTCGCCCGACCAGGGTGAAACCATGGTGAGGCCAAAGCCGGAGCCAAGAAGCAACATGATCAAGGTAACGCCTGTCGCTGCGAAAGCGCCACCAATGATAGGGCCCCACGACATCGCTGTCTGGGACGATTCGACGGGCATTGCACCCGAAGTGCTAGATAGGGGCATCGTCATTCCTATCGCAGAAAAATGGCGAGAAGGATGATGATCGGAAGGGGAATACCCAGCATCCAGAGTAATATGCCACGGCCCATTGGAAAGTCTCCTTATGAATTTTTGCTTGTAGAGACTCTCTAACTTTATCTGCGTGCATTCGTTCCTTCTGAAATGCAGTGAATAGGCAGCCGCCGGGATCGACCCCGTATTCTTTTTGCTGTCCGTTTTTTCGAACGTGGATCACACTCCGACGTAAGCGTGTAATAAGTCAGCCTCAGGACTTGGTAGTCAGGCTGCGATGCCGTCTTGAGATTGTCGGTTTGAGATGGAACGCGATGCGCCCCATTGCGCTTTACCCGGTGACATCACCAAGGGAGTCTCCAGATGGCATTCATCGACGCAAAAGATGGTACGAAACTGCATGTCAAGGACGTGGGCGAAGGCCGCCCCGTCATCCTCATCCACGGCTGGCCGCTCACGGGCGACATGTTTGAATACCAAACCGTCGCTCTGCTCGAAGCAGGTTTTCGGGTCATCACCTATGACCGCCGAGGCTTTGGCCAGTCCGGACACCCCGCCAGCGGTTACAATTACGATACCTTTGCCGATGACCTCGCCGCCATCATTGATGGCCTTGAGCTTCAGCAGGTTTCACTCGTCGGCTTTTCCATGGGTGGCGGTGAAATCGCTCGCTATCTCTCACGCCACGGCGCGTCGAAGGTCTCGAAAGCCGTTCTCGTCGCATCCGTCGCCGGTTATCTGCTGAAAGACGAGACCAATCCCGATGGTGTCGATGCTAGCGTATTCGAAGGCATGAAAAACGATATCCGCGAAGACCGCTTCGCCTTCCTTCAGAGCTTCGCGAAAACATTCTATGGCGTCGGCTTTGTCACCAGCCCCGTCAGCCAGGGCGTGCTTGACTGGTCCTTCGTGCTGGGCGTTATGGCAAGCCCCAAAGCAACAATCGATTGCGTCGATGCATTCGGCAAAACAGACTTCAGACCCGATTTCGCCGCCTTCACCATCCCAACGCTGGTCATTCACGGCACCGGCGACAAAACAGTCCCAATCGATCCAACGGGCCGTGCAGCAGCAAAGGCAATCGCGGGTGCGAAATTCATCGAATACGATGGCGAACCGCACGGCCTGTTCGCAACGGTGCCCAAGCGCCTGAATCAGGATTTGATCGAGTTTCTGGCTTGAAATCATTTGGGTGTCGCAATTCGACGCGACACCCATTTCCGGCTATAGATTTGAGAAAAACTAGCGTTTCATTTCATCTGATAGATTAGTCTACATTCGCAGACCTAGGCCGTATGCTGATCGATTTTATGATGTGACCGAGCTTCAAAAAAGGTGGCAAACATGACGAAACGTATCGTTTTCACAGGTGGCACTGGCAAGGCTGGGCGGCACGCTGTTACAAAGCTACTTGAGCAGGGTTATTCCGTTCTAAATGTTGACCTGAAGCCCCTGGATTTGCAAGGTGTCAGCACACTGATTGCAGATATTACCGATAGCGGTCAGGTTTTCAACGCACTAACCACGCATTTTGGCTTTGACGGTTTTGAAGAAGGCGCGCCGCCGACTGGGCCTGATGTCGTCGTACATTTTGCAGCCATTCCACGCGTTTTGATTGAGCCCGACAACAACACGTTCAAAGCGAATGTGGTCGGCACATACAACGTCATAGAAGCAGCTATGAAGCTGGGCGTCCGTAAGGTCGTAATCGCCTCGAGCGAAACCACTTATGGTGTTTGTTTTGCAGAAGGGGATAAGGATTTCCACGCATTTCCTTTGGATGAGAATTACGATTCCGATCCGATGGACAGTTACGGACTATCGAAGCTCGTAAATGAAAAGACTGCGCGCGCGTTTGCTATGCGCTACAATGCAGACATTTACGCATTGCGCATTGCCAACGTAATCGAACCGCAAGAATACTCGAAATTTCCAGCCTTTCTTGATGATCCTATGTCCAGAAAACGCAATGCCTGGAGCTACATAGACGCACGTGATCTCGGCAATCTCGTTCATCTCTGCATCGAAAAAGACGGATTGGGATTTCAAGTTTTCAACGCGGTCAATGACAAGATCACCGCAGATATCCCGACCGCCGAATTTCTAGCCAAATACTGCCCTAATACGCCGATAATTAGGGAAATGGGCAGGGACGAAGCACCAATTTCCAATCGCAAGGCACGCGAGGTGCTTGGCTTCAAAGAAGAGCATCCTTGGACACGGTATGTCCCGAGGTAGCTTCTACCATGGTATTAGAATGGCTTGTTCACGATCTAAATTTTCGGGCCTGTTTGTTGGAAGGGAATCTAAGGGCATTTGACAGGTTGCGTGACTGAAACACGTCGACCGAAGGGCAAGGATGCGCTCAGACAATGTCAGTTGGAGCGTTAAAAGGCACATATGTTTTCTGCCCCCACGGCCCGCCCCTATATTCCCACAAATCGAGCCCGGTGACCCAAATTGGGTGCGGCTTAAACTCTCGGCTCAGGTTTCGGTAGAGATTGTCGGCCTCGGTTTTAGTGGATTTGTTCTGCACCGTTATGTGCGGTTGCCATTTCTGATTGTCCTGAGGGCCAAGCCACGCTGCAAACTCTCTTTTCAAAGTTGCCCGAACGTCTTGCAGCCTTAAGCTGTCGATCAAATTGGCAACGCCTGCGCCAAGATGCCTAACACCGTTGACCCCGGCAATTATAGCATCCGTCTTATGCGCAATGCTGAGCGGTGCATCTACGATCTGTGTTTCACACGCGCCCGGCAACCGGTGAAACATGGTCAGATGAGCGCGAAGAAAATTTCGCCCTGGTGGAAAGTGTGCTTGCCGAAGACGATTAAAGGGCGCGAGATCCTGATCTTCGATCCGGGCTGTCAGAATAAGCGGGTGGTTTATCTTCAATCGAGCGTCCTGATGATTGAGAGCTTTTGTGGATACTACGGTTTTACCGCTGCGCCGATCGCAGGCGCAAGACGTGACGTGGACCTAAAGCGATCTCTGCTAGCTTCACTGTTTTAAGACAAACGAGTTAAGATCGCCTAGCCCTGCAAGGCCTCCTCGTTATTTGCCACAGGCAACCTTTATTTTTGACTTTTAGTAACCATCGTAAGAAATTGAAATATAATAATATTGTTTCGCTAAATGTGCTAAAAAATCCGACCTTCTGCCGCCTAGGAAAGAGATAGTGCATGTGGCGACCTCGAGTTTTGACTCATAACGCAAGGGATCACCCCTCCGTTATCCGATTTTTGTCACGTGTCAGTAAAATTCGACTGGCGTCTCGAATATCCGGTTGTAGCGATTTGCGATCGATCTGTTGGAAACTCGTGGCCGCGATAGCTGACTAACATCTTGAAAAGGTCGTTGCGCAGAGTTTCCCGGAGCGCGTTCCCGATTTCGTTACAACGGTGCGCGGCTGGCAGAATATGGATGGCTTCGTCGTCACCATTCCGCACAAGGCCGCAGTCGCGGCGCTGGTCGATGAGCTCAGTGCAACAGCGCAGTTTCTCGGTGTTGCGAATGTGGTGAGGCGTCACCCGAATGGACAGCTTTCTGGCGACATGACGGACGGCGAGGGTTTCCTCACAGCCTCAAGGGCGCACGGTTTTGTTCCCAATGGCAAAGTCGTGCTGCTGGTCGGAGCAGGAGCTGCTGGCAGTGCAATTGGTTACACGCTTGCAGGCGCGGGCGTTTCGCATCTGGTTATTTCCGATCGCAACAAGGATCGTGCCGCCAAGCTCTGTGCTCGCCTGTCCAGCGCTTTCCCAGCCGTTGCTATCTCGGCAGAAGCAGTACCCCAGCGTGCCTTCGATCTTGTCGTCAACGCGTCTTCGTCGGGTATGCAGCATGACGGTCCGCTGCCGGTACCTCAATCAACGCTGGCATTGATGCCACCAGAAGGCCTGGTGGCTGATGTCGTGACAAGCCCGAAAATGACGCCGTTGCTCACACTTGCGAAAGCTCGTGGCCTTAAAATTCAGACGGGTGAGGAAATGGCCAAATCACAACTTTTTGCGCTTGGAAAAGTGATGGGCATATTCGCTGGAGTGCCAGCTGATGTCTAAAGCCCGAGGTGGACGATACGACGTCGTGGTCGTTGGAGGCGGCGCAGCCGGAATGAGCGCGGCTGTAGCTGCTACCCGCATGGGTGCGAAAGTCGCACTCATCGAGCGATACGGTTTCTTGGGCGGAGCGGCTGCCAATTCGTTGGTTTTAGCCTATTGCGGCTTCTTCCTGAAAGGTCCTGAGCCTGTTTTTGCAGTTGGCGGGATCGGTGTCGAACTGCTGGCCATGCTTGCGAAGATTGGCCAGGATATCGCTCCGATACGATCTAGCAGCGGCAACTGGATTGTCATGCTGGACCCTGAGGCGGTCAAGTTTGCGTTCGACCAAATGACCGATATGACTGGCCTCGAAATCCTGTTGCACAGTCGTGTCACTGCGGTGTCCACGAAGCCGAGTGGAATTGCCGCCATTACGGTGACTGACCATGCCGGTAGCTACGAGATCACCGCTGATGCATTTGTAGATGCCAGCGGTGAAGCTGCTGTGGCGTCGCATGCGGGACTTGAGATGACGACCGACAGCCGCGCTGGTGATCACGTCCAACCCGCGTCAATGCCGGTTCGTATCGGCGGCGTTTCAGCGGGTGTGACATTCGACCGCGAGCAGATGACGCAACTGATCGCCGAGCACAACGCCTGCTCAGATGTTCCAATCCATCGAACCGACGGCGGCGTCATGTTGCGGCTGCCGACGTCGAACGATTATTGGTGGATGACGATCGATCTTGAGACCGATGGTTTGAGCGGTGCCAGTCTTGGCACTGCGGAACGCGAGGCACGGCGGCAAGCCTGGCGGAATTTGCAATTGCTCCGGCAGATGCCTGGCTTCGAAAACGCATTCATCTCGGCCACGGGGCCACAGATCGGTATTCGCGAGACACGCCGTCCACATTCGCGTAACGATTTGACCGGTACTGCTTTACGCAGAGGTGACCGTCGCGAAGATGGCATCGGGCGCGCTGCATGGCCCATGGAGGTTCACGAAGCACCCGGTCGGGCACATTTCGTCGATCTTGGCGGCGACGGCTTTGCTGATATACCAATAGGAGCCATACAGGCTGCCGGTGCGGACAACCTGCTTCTGGCGGGCAGGGTTGCTGGTGCAGATGCCGCTGCTTATGGCTCTCTGAGAGTAATGGGTACGGCCTTTGTCACCGGTCAGGCAGCTGGTATTGCGGCCGCTTCAATCGCTTCTTCAGGGTCTGTAGTGACTTTCAGCGTCAGAGAGCATCTAAGTTTTCACAATGCGATATTTTGATGAATTATGGATGGAACAATGAAATCCGAGAAGTACGTCGGCATCAATCTTAGTCCATTTGATCTGCTGAAACCCAAGTGGTAGCTCCGCTGGACGGGCGGCGGGCATCGTTTTGTCCACCTGAAGATCTGTCGAGCCGCGGATGTATTGCGCTGTCTCGACGGCTTGCACGTTCCCAGCATGCCATTCTTGATGCCGGCACCGTGCTTGTTCTCGAGCAGAAGGATGCGGTCGCCCTGTGCAAAGGAGCGCTTCCCGTCGAATGGTCTGATAGACGAATTCGCGATCCGCGTGATCGACAAGGCCAGTCGTAATTCCCTCATTATTCTCCGCGGTCTCTGAACCTGTTCAGCTGCGATTACCCCATGGTAAACATCGTTCCAATGAATGGCGCAAATGTGCTTTCCGACGACTTCCGGTCGCTTGAATCATGTGCCGATGCCGTTGGAAAACGTGCGTTTCATAGAATCAGAGTCGTGGTCGGAAACCCTGTAAAGTACGATGCATGGCTTGAGTTGGATGATTCTGGTCAAAGGAAGCGTGCGGGCAGCATTTTTGTGGCGCTCATGGGGAAGGCGCGATGGTCGAGAAGGAGGAGCGCGATCCGGAGAGGCGGGAGGTGGCGGTGTTTGATAGGGCTGCTTGATTTTCCCCGTCAGCTTTTAATAGCTGGCGGCTTTTTAGAATTTGCTTAGGAACGCAAGCGAATCCAATCCGTTTGTCTCTTGTGATCATTAGACAAAGGGAGAAACACAATGAGCATATTCGGTAAAATCAGAGACGCCATTTTCGGCGGAGCAGCCCACGCTGAGCACGCATCGCCATCAGGTGCTGAGCCCACACCAGCGCCATCCTCGATACCTGATCCAGCTGCAACGACCGCGCCACCCGTAGGCGGTAGCGGCCAAGCCGTCCCAACCACATCTGGCGCGTCTGCACCAGCGCCATCTACGCCAACAACAGCTGGCGCCAACCAGACCGTTGACGTCGCCTCACAGCTTGACGCCGCGGTGAAGAGAAGTGGCCAGAAGCTTGACTGGAAGCATTCAATCGTCGACCTGATGAAAGCACTTGGCATGGATGCCAGCCTTGCAGAACGTAAGGAACTGGCGCACGAACTTGGCTATACTGGTGAGGCAGACGGTTCTGCCGCAATGAACACTTGGCTGCACAAGGCGCTCCTCAAGAAGCTGTCTGAGAACGGCGGCAAGGTTCCGCCAGAACTGCTGGATTAAGCGGAAACAATGCTGCCTCCGCGCATTCCTACAGCAAGTAGCTTGCGCACTGTTCACGGATAAACTGGCAGAAGATGACAAGCGACAGAAAGGTCGGTGCGGTTTCGCCCCGGCTTTTTTGTTGGAAAATACAAATGTAAATTTCTAAGGATGCTAAGGTTATGAATTTAAATTAGAATGGGGAAGAGTTTATTTGTTGTTTTCTTTTTTCACTCGGGAATACCTCTAGTGACGAGAGAAAAATTCGGGTGTCACCAAAGAAGTTCTGATGAGCTTTTTGCAAATCCTTGCCCGAATCCACGGGCACCAGAACTGCCTGATTGAGCGAGCCAGTAAAGCGTTTTTCCGCGTCAGCGTAATCGACTTTGGCTACCTTTGACATACGGGTGGAATAGGAAGTCATTTTTAACAGCACTTATCCTTGGCATTAATTCTAGGAGAATCTAGTGTTTTACCGTCCTTATATCCCGGCATTTGTCGGCAAAGCTGGCATACGACCTAAAAATGTATGTGACGTTGAGATCACTCGAGAGCACAGACAATTCTTCCCTAAGTTCTGTAGCTGAAGTGGTCGTGATTGGCATCAATCGCTTCCACTCGTACAATGCTTGGACAGATCCCATGAGTGAGAAGAATCTGCACCATCTCTCTGTGTCGCTGCCGAATTTTGAGTTTTCTCGGGTGAAAGCGTCGACGATTTCAACCGCCGTCGCTCATGAGTGCTGGAAGGTCGATGGAATTTGCACTTCTATTTGCAAACTGTTCCAAGGAGATGCATTAGCACGCCCCGCGAAACTGTAGCGCATAAGAGGGCTGGTGCGCTCCACGGCCGTATAAGCGGAACTACGCGGTTCAACGTAAGCGGGAAGCTGACCCCATCTGGCGTAGTTAGAGGGCGCGGCTGTATTGCAGATAGACGATTCACAAACGGTGAGCTTCTATGTCTGCGCCTAGCTCTGGAACCAGAAACTTTCATATGATCGAGGCTGTCCCTGAGCGCTTGGAAGGCGCTCTAAGGCAGTTCCGCCGACGCTGGTCGGATGAATTCAAGGAGCATGCTGTTGCAGAGGCGATGGAACCGGGTGCCAGTGTTTCAGCGATCGCACATCGCATTGGAATTCATCCATCGCAGCTATTTGGCTGGCGTCGCGATGCTCGGGAGCGAGAGCGATCCGCGTCGTCCGGAGCCGCTGTTTGCACGCAAGCCGGTTCTGGCGGCGGCTCAAATTCGGTGATTGATGTTGTCATCGGCGATGTTGTTATCCGGGCCGGACCCGATGTTGACGCAGCGCACCTGCAACGGGTGATCCGGGCGGTACTTTCAGCATGATCCCGTCAGGCGTCAAAGTCTTCCTCGCGAGCCATCCAATCGACTTTCGTAAGGGGCCTGATAGCTTGCTGTCGCTAGTGCGCGATGCTGGCAGCGATCCGTTCAACGGAGCGCTCTATGTCTTCCGGGCGAAACGAGCAGACCGGATCAAGATTGTCTGGTGGGATGGCTCAGGCGTTTGCCTTTATGCAAAGCGGTTGGAAAAGGCGCAATTTTGCTGGCCGCGCATTGGTCACAACCGGGTCCAGCTCAACAATGCCCAGCTTCTGGCTTTGGTGGATGGAATGGACTGGAAACGCGTTCGATCAACACCGATCAAGCCACCCGAGATTGTTGGGTAAAACCCCTGCGACGAATTGAATCATGCACCTGAAATTGCGGGCGGATCACGGCGAAATATGCTCTGATCATACCAATGACGCGACCAGAGATAGAGCTCCCGGATGATATTGATGCCCTCAAGGCCATGGTTCTTGCCATGGCCGAAAAGGCCGCTCGCGTCGAGGCTTTGGAAAAGCAGGTCGACGATCTGGAGGCCCGAAATGCTGATGCCGATGAGCGCATCGAACGGCTGACACAGATCCTGAAAGCTTTTGACCGCGCGCGCTTCGGGCGGCGTTCAGAGAAACTTGCAGCGGCCAGTGTTGATGACGAGCAGCATGCTTTTGTCTTTGAGGAGATCGAGACCGGCATTGCGGCGATCAGGGCCAAGGTTACGAGTGGCATCAACAAAGATGGCAAACGTCCACCGAGGCCACGCAAGGGCTTTGCGCCGCATCTGGAGCGTATCGAGGTGGTGATCGAGCCGGAAGACTTGCCGGAGCATGTGGGCAAGACAAAGATTCTGATCGGAGAAGACATATCCGAACGATTGGATGTCGTTGCAGCGAAGTTCCGTGTCATCGTCACGCGCCGTCCCAAATACGCTTTTAAGAACGAAGACGGCGTGATCCAGGCTGCGGCCCCGGCACATATCATTGATGCGGGCATTCCAACAGAAGCGCTTCTGGCTCAGATCGCCGTGTCCAAATATGCCGACGGGCTACCACTCTATCGGCAGGAAGCGATTTACGCCCGCGACAAGGTCGAACTTGACCGCAGGCTCATGGCTCAATGGATGGGAAAGCTGGGGTTCGAGCTCGACATCCTCGCCGATTATATCCTCAACGAAATCAAGAAGGCGGAACGAATATTTGCCGACGAGACGACCCTGCCGACGCTTGCACCAGGGTCCGGGTCGGCGAAAACCGCATGGCTATGGGCCTATGCCAGGGATGACCGGCCGTTCGGAGGCAGCGGTCCGCCGATGGTGGCCTATCGCTTCGAAGACAGTCGGGCGACCGATTGCGTGGCACGGCACCTCAGCGGCTATAGCGGGATTCTGCAGGTTGACGGGTACGGGGCCTACAGCAAGCTTGTCCGCAAAGACGGCGGCAACGACGGCGTTACTCTGGCTGGCTGCTGGGCACATAGCCGCCGCAAGTTCTATGAATTGCATGTCGCCAAGAGCTCCAGGGTCGCCACAGAGACGGTCGAGCGCATGGCAGAGCTCTGGGAAATAGAGGATACAGTCCGTGGTCAAAGCCCTGAGGCGCGTGTCGCAGCCCGACAAGAACGCGCGGCAGAGATCGTCCGTGATCTGTTCGCTCTCTGGCAGACGACCCTGCCGCGCGTGTCGGCTAAATCGAAACTCGCTGAAGCTCTACGGTACTCGATCAAGCGTCGTGACGTCTTCGAACGCTTCCTGACCGACGGCCGTGTCGAGATCGACTCCAACATAGTCGAGCGAGCGATCAGACCGCAGGCGATTACAAGAAATTATGCGAAGCTCGGGATTATGCGTAGATCACCGCGGCGGGGCAGGTTGAAGACTGTCTTCGCCACGATGAACTTGACATAATCAGAGTGCTTTAAGGAACCTCATCAAGTCGTCAGATGCCCGGAAGCGCCCGGGTGCTGCCCCTGCGGGCTGCAGCTTCATCAGCGCCTGCTCCTTCATGGTCAGGTCTGCCTCGACATACATGTGCGTTGTTGCAGTGTCTTCGTGGCCGAGCCAAAGAGCGATGACGGTGATATCCACGCCAGATTGAAGCATATGCATCGCTGTCGTGTGGCGAATAACATGCGGGGTTACTGCTCGACCTTCGAGTGCCGGATGCTCGCGCGTGGCCATTTCAACAGCAAGCTGCAGCCTTTGGGTCACGTTAGAACGGGTCATGTGGCCACCGCTGCGGTTCGGAAAGAGCATCGCATCGGCAGGCGGCTCACCGAGCCGCCGGCGCCAGCTACGAAGCAGCGACGCCGTTGGTCGCCACAAAGGCACTGATCGATCCTTGCGGCCTTTGCCATGCAAATGGGCAGCCGGTTGTCCTTCGAGTACGACATCGCCCCAGCGCACGCCGATCATCTCGGAAACGCGCGCGCCGGTATTGTACAGGGTGCTGAACATGGCGCGGTCTCTTTGGCCAGCCCAAGTGCTAGGGTCTGGGGCCTCGATGATGGTGCGGATCTCGTCTCTCGACAGAAAGCCGACCATGGGCCGGTCAAATCGCTTCTGCGGGATTGCGAGCGCTCGTTCGATGGTGGCCAGTGCGTCGATGTCGTGATGTCCAGCGTATTTTAGGAAAGTCCGTATTGCCGCGAGGCGCGCATTGCGACTTCGCACGCTGTTGCCACGTTCCTTCTCGAGATAATCGAGAAACGCCAGGAGCAACGGCGCGTCGAGGTCCAACAGTGCAATCGCGCTTGGTGTTCGGTGCAGCCGCTGTGCGGCAAATCCCAGGAGCAGCCTCAGCGTGTCGCGATAGGCGGCAATCGTCTGACGACTGACGGCGCGGTGTTGGCCAAGATGCTCGAGAAAGAAGCGCTGAACAAGGTTAGAGAGGGACGGCGCGTTGCGATCAGACATAGTCGTTCTCCCCGAGTGCGAAGCCTTCGAAGCGTGATCCGGCGGTGGCCATCAGATCGGGGATGCCGGTCATGTACCAATAGGTGTCCGATACCTTGGCGTGGCCGACATAGGTTGAGAGCGCCGCGATGGCGTTGTCGATGTCGCATCCGTCTGCTTGCCAGCGCTCCAGCCGTCGACAAATGAAGGTGTGCCTCAAATCATGAATGCGAACGTGGGGATAGGAACCGCGCGGCATGATTCCGGCTGCGAGGCGCAGCCGTTGAAAGACGCCGTGGACGGTTCGCTTGTTGAGGCGTTGCCCGCCTGCGATGGTGAAGAAGGCTTGCTCCTCTTCCTTCCTGGCGAAACGCTCTCGGACCAGCAGATATGAATCAAGCGCGTTAGCGACCGACTGATGAAACGGCACATGCCGAGACTTTCGGAACTTGGTCATACGCACCGTTGCACAGCAGGCTTCGATATCGACATCGCGGCAGCGCAGGTTGATCGCCTCCGAAATGCGCAGCCCGGTCGCGGCGATCAATCCGATCAACGCCTCGAACACGACCGATGGCAGCCCACCCTGCGGTTGGAGCGCGCGTGCCGCGGCCATTAAGCCGAGGATCTCGTCATCGGTATAGATATGGGGCGTCAACCTCCGCCGCGACTTGCCGAATATCGGCGTTGTCGGAAACTCTGTCGCCGGATCCAGGCGCGTCATGTAGGCCGCAAACGGCTTCACAACTGCCAGCCGTCCAGCCCAGGTGAAGGGGTGACTGATCCGCGACCGGTCCTTTGCCCAGCGGATGACAAGGTCGTTGGTCAGTGTTCCGCAGTTCTGCTCGTCGGCGAAACCGGCAAAGGACCTCAGCAGCCGAGCGTCGGGGCCGCTGACGCTGAAGCCGAGCATAGAGCGTTCCGCCAGGTAGGCTGCGACATGCTCCGTCATTGTTGTCTTCATCGCCATCACGCCCTCCCTGGCCAGGGAAGAGCGACAGCCGACAGCCGGTCGAAATCGATCTTGGTGTAGATCTTTGATGTGTCGAGGCTGCGATGGCGTAGGATATCGGCAATGTGCTTCATCGGTGTGCCCTCGCGTAGCAGTCGGCTTGCCACGCTGTGGCGCAGAACATGCGGGTCGCACCGATCCCAACCGCACCGGCGAAACGCGGCGATGACTGCACGCTTGGCTACTCCTGTCTGGACCGGACGATCATAGGGCGCGACATGGCGAACGAAGATCGCCCGGCTTACCGTCTCGGGCCGCTCGTGCCTGAGGTATTCGGCGATTGCCTCACCGGTTGCCCTGGGCAACGGCAGGCAGTCCATGAAATGCGTCTTGGAGCGAGCGATCCTGACTGTTCCGTTCCGCCAATCAATGTCCTCGATGCGCAGCTTGACCACTTCCGCACAGCGAAGGCCAAGATCGGTGACGCATCTGACCATGGCATAGGCCCGTCGACCAGATGGTAGATTCGCATCGAACGATGCCAAAAGCGCGTCAATCTGGGCTGGTGACAATGTCTCGGGTAGTGACGCCAGACGCCAGTGCGCCGCGCGCGGGATGGCCTGCAGAAGTTTGCTGACCTTGTCGCCGCACATCTGTCGGTACTTCAGATAGCCGCCTATCGAACTACCCGCGACGCGCACTGCCCCGGCGCCCCAATCGCGACCTTCACCCAGGACGAACCGCCTCATCGCTACGGTATCGATCTTCGTGACGTCGACAGAGTCCGCGCCGAAAGTTTGAGCGAGGAATCTGCCGACAATTAAACCACGTTGCCGCCGTGTGGTCTCCGCTAAGCCTGCGACGTCACGCATATAGGCATCGAACGTGGCCAGTTCCTTGCTTAGCCCATCCTGCTCGTCATCCGGCCGAATGGGCCCCTCGGCCTCAAGCAGTCTCAGCAGGTGGCGAATGGCGGTTCGCAGTTCATACCGCGTCCGGCGAACTGGCTGAGGACAACTGCAGATCGGTAGGTGATCGTTAAGAAAGCGATCCAGCACCGCCGCGCTCAGCGATGAAAGACCAATGCCCTGCTCGCCGAGCCAGCGTGCGAAATGGGCGACGCTCGCAAGATAGACGCGGATCACATTGTGCGCGTACCGGTCTTCCCGAAGACGAGCGACATAGCGGTCCTGATAGGATGACAGAGTGCTGGACGATAGCCATGCTTGAGGTCCAGGCTGCAAAATGATGGGCTTCATGGAAATCTCCCCTTCCAGTGATTGGAGCAGGGAGAATGAAATTATGCGCAGTTGGAATCGTCACGCTGCTTTCGCAATCGCTGTAAAACAATGGTTATTTACTGAGGATCCAGGAAGCCTACGCATAATCCCGAGCTTCGCATAATTGCGATTATGCAAATCTTTGCATAATCGCAAAAATAGCCTCTTCGCTGGCAGTGATGGTGGCGGCAGGACATGGGCGACAATCGCGACGCTGCTGCAGACTGCAAAGATGAATTCTGTCGATCCCCACGCCTGGCTGACGCAGACGCTCGAGCGCCTTGCAAATGGCTGGCCTAGCAGCGAAATCCATACCCTTATGCCGTGGAGCTACAGGGCCTGAACGGCCTCAGCTTGCCGCTTACGGTTCAACTCCGCGTCCGCAACTTATAAGCAGGCAACCTGCGTCAATAAGGCCATGCACTCAAACTTGCAATTAGGGTGTCGAAGGAGCATTTCGATAGAGTGCTATTCTTAAGGATAGACAATTCTAATCAACAGATTGAAAGCACTCGATATGTCGGACGGCTCTTGGGTAAATTGGTTTCCATACATCTTTTTTCCTTTTAAGATCATCGTGCTGAGTATCGGCATGTTTTATGCCATTAAGTGGCATCACGATCAGGCAAAGAAAGATGAAGCATCCAAAGGACGATGAACACTAAAGGGTACCCACGTACTTCTAGCCGGGGTCCCAACGGATCAGCATGACAGGCCGTGGACGAGTAAGCACTAATAAGCAAAGCACAACGCGGCCTAGGTTTTCGATCCCATGCAAGTTTTCCTCCGCTTGCATGGTAATCGTGCAGCCCGCTCCCTTAAGTGGTTCGGCGAGCCGCCTTGCGTTTCATAGGGCGTAACGAGGAAAATTAGGCGGCGATACGTCGTGCCGCCTTGTCGCAAGCTTTACGGTCTGCTCCATATTCCGAGATAATATTCTCTGCCTCTTCCATGGATATGCGATGCTTCTTGGCCAATGTCTTGGCGTCATAAGCCTGTTCGGGCGCAGAAGCGCCTTGAGGTTGTGCCATAGCTTTTCTCCTTGAGTGGCCGACATGACTTGATGCCGCTCATTGCGGGCTGTCGGTCATTGCTCTGTAGGTAGTTATGGCAGCGGCCATTCGCAACCACGTTGGCTTTCACGTGTCAAAACCCAACGTTCGATCAGTCGAAGCCGGACCTATCGCCGCGCCGTCAACCCGTCCATGCTTTACACCGAACATCCGTTCATGGAACGGTTTGCCCCCTCTGCTGCCGATGGCTTTGCTGCAGTGGAGTATGTCAGCCCCTATGAGGAGGCGGCAGAGACGATTGCAGCGCACGCTTGCTTCTGATCCAATTCTTTTAGTCGTTTAAATGCACGCGCTAACTGTCGCTGCTTCCTTGTCGTCGGTTCCAAGCTATAGTCTCAGATAAATTTCACTTACCTTCACAAAGTCGTGAAACCTTTCCGATTGTCGGTCGTTCAGCGCCCATGAAAAACAATGAAATAGAACCAAAGCCGGTCGCCGGTGCCAACGCAACTGGGACCGAAGCCGCATTCTCCCAAGATGTTGATGACAATGCTGAAGAGCTTCCCCCAGAGGAAGTAGAGCCTAATGCGGATTTGACGCCGGAAGAGGCTGAGGAAGCGCGCCGGAAATACTTGCTGAAACGGTTCTGGATCAGCGCGCGCGGCTTCTGGAGCCGCCGGGGCGATAAGTTGGCATGGCTATTCACGCTTGGCCTGCTGGCGATGATCGGCATAAATGTCGCCATCCAGTACGGGGTCAACGTCTGGAATCGCGGAATTTTTGATGCGATCGAAAAACGAGATGCGTCGACTGTCTATTCCCTCGCGTCCATATTTCCGTTTCTAGTTCTGGGAAGTGTATTCATCGTCACCTCGCAGGTCTATGTCAGAATGCGCATCCAGCGGCGCTGGCGCTCTTGGTTGACCAAGTTAACGGTGGGGAGATGGATTGCAAACGGCCGCTACTACCAGCTCAACCTAATCGACGGTGACCATAAGAACCCGGAAGCAAGGCTCTCGGAGGATATGCGTATTTCCACTGAAGCGCCGGTCGATTTCGTCTCCGGCGTCATCTCCGCCTTCGTATCCGCTTCCACCTTCATTGTTGTTCTATGGACAATTGGTGGAGCGCTCACACTGTCAATCGGCGGCGTTTGGGTCACCATCCCCGGCTTTCTCGTGATAGCGGCTATCATTTACGCGGCAGTCACCTCCACTTCCATCGCGTTCATTGCCCGAAACTTCGTAAAGGTCTCCGAAGTTAAAAACCAGGTTGAAGCGGAATATCGCTATACGCTGACACGCGTCAGGGAAAATGGTGAGAGTATTGCCTTGCTTGGCGGGGAGGAGGAGGAGCGTAGCGATCTCGACAAAAGATTCGGTAACGTCCGGCGACAATGGCGGTTAATGGCGCAACAATACATGCGGACCACCGTCGTCTCCAACGGCTCGGTACTGATTGCTCCAGTCGTGCCACTTCTGCTCTGTGCGCCGAAGTTTCTCGATGGCAGCATGTCGCTCGGCGAGGTCATGCAGGCAGCGTCCGCTTTCACCATTGTGCAGTCGGCCTTTGGCTGGCTCGTTGATAACTATCCGCGCTTGGCCGATTGGAACGCCTGCGCCCGACGTGTAGCCTCCCTGATGATGTCGCTTGATGGCCTTGAGCGCGCCGAAAGAAGTGAGACTTTCGGACGCATCATTCGCGGCGAGACCGAAGGCGAGACCATGCTGAGCCTCAAGGACGTATCCGTATCACTCGGTGATGGAACCGCGGTGGTGAAAGAGACCGATGTTGAAATCGGAGCAGGCGAGAGAGTGCTCGTTTCAGGAGAATCCGGCTCTGGCAAAAGCACGCTGGTTCGTGCCATCTCAGGCCTCTGGCCTTGGGGTGGGGGCAGCGTCAATTTCCGCGCCGGGAGCCAGTTGTTCATGCTGCCACAACGACCATACATACCAGCCGGTACGCTGCGCCGTGCCGTCTCTTATCCGCAGCCGGCAGAAAGCTGGACGGGCGAAGAGATTGGCGCCGCTCTCGAAAAGGTCGGGCTTGGCCAACTCAAGGACAAGATCGAAGACGAGGCGCCTTGGGACCAGACATTGTCAGGCGGCGAAAAACAACGGCTTACCTTTGCACGGCTGCTGCTCAATGCCCCCGATATCATTGTGATGGACGAGGCGACCGCCGCGCTCGATGAGAAAAGTCAGGACAAGATGATGCAGACAGTTATCGATGAGCTACCTGACGCCACGATTATTAGCGTCGCGCATCGCGCCGAGCTGGAAGCATTTCACAGCCGCAAGATTACGCTGGAGCGACGCGAGGGTGGCGCAAAATTGGTTAGTGATATCGAGCTTATTCCGCGTAAATCGAGAGCTAGATCTGTGCTTCGACGAATGGTGAAGCGGAAGTAATTTGTGTCTGTCTTCAACTTGCGATGCAGGGCAGGGTATTTCCTGATATCAGTGGGTGATGCGCACCCTTTTGTCTTGTAGATGACATCGAGAATGACGTGTTGTCTGCCGCTCCGCTAGATGGCCAGCAGCTGATCCTGTGCACGGGCTTTACGTAAAATCAGCTCGCGCCTTTTCGTCGTCAGCGCCTCTACATCAACTGGAGCCGTGCGGCTGAGTTGTGGTGCGTCCGCATGTCGTTTCGAACCAGAAGACCCACGCCGCGCGTGTTTCACGCCATAATAACTGAAAGTTGACCGGCTACAGTAGACTGCGGACGCCTCGCATTTTAGCAGCCTTGAATTCGCCGAATTTTACATCAGTGTTAAGGAATACATTCCTTTTTCGGAGATCGCCCATGGCGCTTGGCGCATCGCATCGCTTGCAGGAAAGCCTGGTGGCGGTCGAAACGATGACACGTTTCGCCCTTGCCGTTCTCGCACTCGCGTCCGGCGTTTACACCTATCTGGGTGTGCGCAGCATTCTGGACGGCTCGCCAACGGCGGTCTTTTTTGCTGCCATCATCTACTCGGCCTCGGTATCCGTCGGCATCTATGCCTTCTGGTCCTACATGGCGCGGTTTTATCCGCACGTCACCAGCCGTTCCAGTCGCACTGCGATGCTGGCGGTGATGGCCGTCGGTTGCGTGATGATCCTGGCCATGTCGAGCTGGTTGAATGCAGCCGCTCTCGCAGGATCGGCGGCACTTGAACAGCATCTTGCGGAAACGGTCGAGGATTACACAGAAGATCTGGATCAGGCGCACCAGAATGCTCTGGCAGCACAGAGCCTGTTGCCGGACATTCAACGCGCCAAGGAGCGTTTCACCCAGCTTGCGGCATCCGAACGACAGTCGGGTGCGCTGACCGGCACCACCGGTTCGGGCAGTGTCGTCTCGCTGCTATCACAGATGTCGTCGCAACTGAACGAACTGGAAAACGGCATCAATGCCTCGCGTGAGCAGGTTACCAGCCTGTTCAACGAAGGCCAGAAACGCCTCGAAACCATGCGTGGTCTCGTCTCGGCACCCGGCGTCGTAGAACCGCGCGCAGACAAGTTCTCGTCGGAGGTCGTAGCACTTACCGGAGTCATTGCCTCGCTCGGGCAAACCTCGATCGCTCCTTCCATCCGCCGTGCGGCCGACGATCTTTCTCTTGGCTTCATCGCTCCAATCCCCGACGGCGGCGAACAGGATCTGATCAGTCGTCAGGACCGCGTGATGGAAACGATCCGCACATCGGTCGCGGCGCAATCCAAGGTGTTGTCTGACGCCGCTGACGAAATTCTCTCGCGTGCTCCCGTGGCCGAGCGGCGCTTTGTGCCGCTCTCGTCGGCGGAAGCCGTGCTGCGTTATGCTTCCGACTTCATTCCCGCATGGGCCGGGGCTATTTCCATCGACCTGCTGCCAGGTGTCATGGTGTTCATTCTGGCCGTGGTGAATGGTGCAATCCGCCGGCAGGAAGAGACCCTGCCGTTCGCCGAACGGATCACCGTGGCAGAACTGATGCAGACGCTGGCGATGCAGAAGGCCATTGCCGCTGAAGCGATGTCAGCTACAGAAGTTCAGGCCACGGAAAATGTCATTGTCGAAGCTGAAGACGCAAATGACGAGACGGAGGCCAACAACATCACCAGTCTCGGTCTCAACAAAACGCCGCGCAAGGGTCCGGCGACATGAAACCGGCATCCGCGCTCAAGGCCGTGATCAGCATGGACGACGGGGTGCTGATGCGCGGCGCCTTCTACGTGCTGCTTGCGGCAGCCGCCGCCTTTCTGGTAATCGACGTCCGGGAGATCAGCACGGCCGAAGCGGCGCGACCGGGTCTTGAAACATTGCCGGACGTGCCGATCTTTCTCCCGCCGACGACCGCGCCGGGCGCGCCGCCGGTCCAACCCTCGAGCCCGCAGGAAGTCTTGCGCAAGCCGATGACATTCAATCTTGTCTCGGGCGGGATACTCGTTGCCGAAGGGACTATCGACCCAGGCGCAGCAAGCCGTTTTGCCCGCGAAGTCGAGGCCCGTGGCGAGTATATCAAATTGGTTTCTTTGAACTCACCGGGTGGTTCGGTCGATGATGCTATTGCGATGTCAAAGCTGATCCGGGAGAAGAATATAGCCACGAAGGTTGCGGAAAAGGCGCTTTGTGCCTCCTCCTGCCCAATCGTCTTTGCCGGTGGTGTGACACGATCGGCCGAAAAAGATGCCGTGGTGGGCGTACATCAGGTATTCAATGGCAGCATCGAGCGGCCTTCAGCGGAAGAGGCGATGTCCAGCGCTCAGGAAACCACCGCGCGCGTCGCGCGACATCTCGACGAAATGGGTATCGGCGCCGGTTTGTGGATCCATGCACTGGAGACACCGCCCGACCGGCTCTACTATCTCACGCCCGCAGACATGTCGGAATACCGCCTGACGACCGACGAAGTCCCTATGGCCGGACCTGGTTCTGGCTGATGCTCTATAAGACATGCCGGAGCCCGGTGGCCATACCCGCAATGCCTCGAAGGGGTGTATTTTAAACAAGGTGATCCAAAGACGTATCAACGGTCTGGCTGGCGCTGCGCGGGCTGGCTTATCCGCTTGGGCGTAAAGGGCGTGACGATAAATTCTTAGTACTACTGGCCTCCAACTCCCGATGAAACGAGTTGACGCCCTGAAAGACTTGAACTCACTGAGTGATCTGATCGACCGTCCGCTATCAATGGATGCCAGGTCCAGAATTACCGCGTTTGCGATGGTCATCGGAACAACAAGCGACTGCGATTTACCGGGATTTCCCCTGGATACAAGGATATGATGTTCGGGTGGTGGATCGATGCGCGTTCCTCCAACATCTGTCACAGCAAGAGTGGTTGCGCCTCGCTCAGTTGCGACATCACGCACGTCCTGCAGAAGCGTTGTCGGTCTTCGGAAGGCAAGCAACCAAACAACATCCTTTTCGGTCATCGTCGATAGTTTCCTTTCACGAGCGTTACCGTCGATTAGCACTCGTGGCCGATTGTCAAAACTCGTACGCTGGTTTGAGAACGGATGATCTAAGCACTAGCCACATCGCTCGTTCTCCTGCGATCAGTTGGTCAGTAGCTTCGCCTCGCTTGAACGCAGAATAACTTTATGGGGTAGCGGGTGATACGTGATCCGGTATGGGGCAGACATACGGCTCTTCTTTTATCTTTTCCTGCCATTCTGCTCTGGCGTTTAGTAGCAGTTTTGGCGAGGTGAAAAGGTCAAGTCCGGTTGCGGCCATGGCCTTGGCTGCATGGATCATCGCCTTGTGGGCGCCAGCGCTTCTTCCCTGAGCCACGACCTGCCATGTATGTGGATTGGTGCCGATTGCCCAAGCCGGTGCCCAGCATTGTGCCGTTGGCGTTACCCGGCTGACATCGCCAACATCGGTCGATCCTGCGCGGAAATGGGACTGGCCTTCGAAGTCACGCAGACCGAGATGCAGTGGTGTCGAGCCGTCGATCTTCTGGTTCGAAAAGATGTCCTTTTTGATCTGATAAAGACGGATGCTGCTTTTGATCGCCTCGTCAGTAAAGGTCGCCTGTATCTTGTGGGCGAAGTCTATATCGGCTTCGTCAAAGGGTACCGGGCCAATTGAGACCAGATTATTGTGGATTGCATTTTCAAGCGTCAGATTGGGCAGCAGATTGGTGGCAGCCGTATCGAAGATGATCTCGACCTCCGTCCCGGTCATCATGGCAGCACCTCGCGCAACCTCATCGACGCGCTCCGCCAGCGCGAGCGCCTGGGACATTTCGGGTGCCCGTACGAGGTAGAGAACTTCGGCCTTTGCCTGAACGACATTGGCTGCACGACCGCCAGCGTCGGTAATGGCATAATGGACACGGCAGTCCTGCGGCATGTGCTCACGTAGAAAATTGACGCCGACATTCATCAACTCGACGGCATCAAGCGCCGAGCGGCCGAGATGCGCGGCGTTTGCCGCATGAGCTGCAATGCCCTTGAAGCGGTAATAATATTCGAGTACGGCGAGATTGTTAGTCGAGCGCACACCGTTAAACGGCGCAGGATGCCAGGTCAAGGCCGCATCGACATCGGCAAAGGCACCGGCGCGCACCATGAATGTCTTGCCGGAACCGCCTTCCTCGCCAGGGCAGCCGTAATAGCGCACGGTGCCGGGAAGGCCGTTGGCTTCCAGATGTTTTGCCAGCGAAATCGCAGCCAGCATCGAGCCGCTTCCCAGAAGATTGTGGCCGCAACCATGGCCGCTTGCATCCTCTTCGATTGCCATTTGCCGGTCCACGCCCGGGTGCTGGCTCATGCCCGCCAGGGCATCGTATTCGCCGAGAAATGCGATGACAGGCTTGCCGCGCCCATACTCGCCTATGAAGGCCGTCTTCATGCCAGCGATGTCTTGCTGAACGGAAAATCCATTTTGTTTCAGCGTTTCAACCAGTAGCTCGGATGATCGAACTTCGTGAAATTTCAGTTCCGAAAACTCCCATATCCTGTCGCTAATACTGGTAAAATCGGGTGCCAGCGCATCAAGGGTCTGGATGAGCGATTGCAAGGCGGCAGTCTCTGGCATGTTGTATCCTCACGGAAGTCTGGATGGTCTTGGAGCAGGTTTGCAAATGAACCAGCCAATCTGCAGGTCACTCCGGCGCCGCGCATCGTCGCGGCACCGGGCTGTCGTCATGTGTCATTTATCGAGGGACACTTCCCAAAGGCGGGCGTTGGACTGCCAGACAGGCTGGCCCTTCAGGGCTTTCGTCGCACCCCAGACGTCGATCATGTCATAGAGGAAAATCCCCGGCATTTCCTCAAGCATCAGCTTGTGGAATTCGTCAAAGATGGCCTGGCGTTTCGCCGTGTCGATTTCGGCATAGGCGGATTTCATCAATGCGATTGCCTTGGGGTTATCCCACATCAGCGATGCGTTCTTGTCCTTGTCGCCCACATAGAAGCTGTACATCAGTGCCGGATCGAGACGCGGTGCGACGGATTGCGAGATGATTTGGTAGTTGCCGGAACGGCGGCGATCCACCTGTGTGGCGTAGTCGAGCACTTCGATCTGTACGTTGAGACCGATTTGCTGAAGCATCGCTTGGGCAATGACTGCTGCCGGGAAGCTCGGCACGTTGCCGCGCTTGTTGGCGATGATGCTGATCGGCTCGCCCTTGTAACCGGAAGCCGCGAGTTCTTTCTTGGCCGCTTCGAGATCGTAGGGAAGGCGCGTCTTCTGGGTTTCGCTGAAGTAGACGGAGTCCGAAGCGACCATGGAGCCATTTGCCTTGCCGGTGCCGTTGGATGCGGCGGCAACCAGTTCGTCCAGCTCAAGCGCCATGGCTATGGCGCGGCGCACGCCGGGCTTGCCCAGGATCGGATCGCGCGTCTGGATATAGAACAGATTCTTGCCGTTGTTCTGCGAAACGATGACCTTGGCCTTTTCACTCTTTTCGAATTCAGGGATCAAGTCGGGAGAAATTTCCGCCGTATCCAGCACGCCTGATTGCAAACCAGCCTTCACAGTCGAGGCATCAGGGATGACCATGAACTTTATGCCGTCGACCAGCGGACGCTTGGAGCCGACCATGCCATCCGGCTCGCCATTGTTGGCGGGCGAGGCGTAGTCATCGAATTTGGTCAGATGAATATATTCGCCCTTTTTCCACTGGTCCCATTTGAACGGGCCGGTGCCGATTGGCTTGTCGAATGTGCCATCCGCAGCAACCGAGTCCGGTGAAATCATGCCGGTGTAACCGCATTCGGGGCGCGACATCAGGCCGAGAAAAACGGCAGACGGCTTTTCAAGCGTCATGGTCACGGTCTGTGTATCGACCGCCTTGATGCCCGTGACCTTCACGGTACCGCTGCCATCAAAGTCCTTGATACAGGTCCATTTCGTCGCCGGGTCCATGTAGCGGTTCCAGTTCCACACCACATCTTCTGCCGTCAGCCTCTTGCCGTTATGAAATTTCACGTCCGGGCGGAGCTTGAACGTATAGGTCAGGCCATCAACGGACATCTCGAAGGACTGCGCGAGCAAAGGCTTGACCTCGCCGTTGTTGGCATAACCGACAAGGCCTTCAACGATGTGGAGAATGACGCCGTCCGTGTTGCCGTCGCGGTTGACGCCAGGATTGCTGCTGCGCAGATCGGAGCTTTGGGCAATTACGATATCGCGCGCGGCGGAAATGCCGGTCAGTGACATCAGGATCGTTCCGGCGAGAAGAATGCTTTTCATGTTACCCTCTTTTGTTGGTGATTATGGTTGTTCTCAAGGCTTAAAATGCGTCCCAGCAGACGCGGGATAGTCTGCCGATGGTTTCAAGCGACAGGGTGTAGCCCGGCGTGCCATCAGGCATTTCCTGCGGCACCTGATCGGTAAAGGCTGTGATGATGTAGAGCGGCGCGCCATCGCGATAGACGATGCCGGCATTCATACGGCCGCGTTTGCCCGTGCCGCCTTTGTGTGCGACCACGGTGCCGAATGGCAGCCGGGACGGGATCGCATAACGCAGGATCTGGTTCTTCAATGTCTGGAGCGCATAGGCACATAGCGCCTGCGAAGCGCCAAGCTTGGCGGCGGCTTCCGGCGATGTCTGCGCATCGAGGATGGTCTGGAGCAGAAATAGCTGATCGCTCGCCGTTGTCGTCGTAACCGACTTCAACGTGTGGTCGGGCGACAAGGCCAGCGGCGGAATGAGGAAGCGGTGATGGGTGCCGCTCATACCGATCGACTTGCAGTAGCTATCAACCTCCTCCAGCGTCAGCCGCTCGAACACCATTTTGGTACAGACATTGTCGCTTAGCACCATCATGCCAGTGATGGCGTCTCGAAGAGAGATGACCAGGCCGGGCGTCATGTAGCGAAGCATGCCACTTGCAACCTCCTCGGCGAAACGTGCCTCGTAAGTGATCCGCTCTTCGAGATCGAGCCTGCCCTCATGGACGGCTTTCAACGCTGCCATCATGATCGATGTCTTGCGGGTGCTGGCGGAGGGCGTTTCCTCATCCGCGTCGCGGTCGAAGGTTTCGCCGGTCAGCAGGTTGCGAATGCTGAAACGGGTAATGAAATCCTGCTCGTCACAGACGGCGTTGAGGCGCTCGGCCACGCTGCCGGAAATCTTTTGAATTGTCGTGCTGTTTGTCATTTTTTAGTTCTCCAGACGCCATTTCAGTTTGACGCCGCCGGTCTCGTTGAGGTCGAGTGCGGGAATGGCCGAAAGCAGGCGTCGCGTGTAGGCCTCTTTCGGCGTGTCGAAGATTGTGTTGCGATCACCCTGTTCGATGATGCGCCCGTCCTGCATGACGACCACGCGGTCGGCCACCTGTTCCACGACGCCAAGATCATGGCTGATGAACAGGCAGGAAAAACCGTAGCGCTTCTGTAGATCGGAAAAGAGCGATAGCACCTGTGCACGAACGGTTACGTCGAGCGCCGACACAGGTTCGTCCGCAATCAGGAAGCGGGGACGCCGCGCGATTGCGCGGGCAATCGCCACACGCTGCCGCTGCCCACCCGAAAGCTCATGCGGATAACGCAGGGCATATTCGGCACCAAGGCCGACTTCCTCCAGCGTTTCATAAGCGCGCTTTTTCTTGGCGGCGCGGTCAATATCGGGAACCAGTCGCAGCGCCTCTTCCACCAGAGCCAGAATGGTCATGCGCGGATCGAGCGAGGAATAAGGGTCCTGAAACACCATCTGGCAGTTCAGTCGATAATCCTCCCAGTCGGCATCACGCTTGCGACCCTGAAATAGGATTTCACCGTCGGTCTCGCTGACCAGACCGGCAATGGTGCGGCCAAGTGTCGTCTTGCCGGACCCAGAACCGCCCACCAGTGCGACAACTTCGCCCTCGTGGATATCGATGGACACGCCGTGCAAAGCGCGTTTGGCGGTTCCCTTCTTCAACAGGGATCTGCGGCCCGGATAATCGACCACGATGTTTTTGGCCGACACCATCGGTGCCGCTGCCGTATTGATAGCTCTCACCTCGCCACGGATCGGCAGGGATGACAGAAGCTTGCGGGTATAGGGATGCTTTGGCGTCTCAAGGATCTGTTCTGTGGTTCCAGCCTCGACGATTGATCCTTTTTCCATCACCACGATGCGACTGGTATAACGCGCCACCATCGGCAGATCGTGACTGATCAGCAGAACAGCCGTGCCTTCGGCCTTGGTCAGCTCGACCATCAGTTCCATGACATCGCGCTGGATGACGGCATCGAGCGCCGTCGTCGGCTCGTCCGCAATCAGCAATGCGGGCTTCAGAAGCATCACCGAGGCCAGCATGATCCGCTGGCGCATGCCGCCGGAAAATTCATGCGGATAGGATGTGAGCGCCCCTTCCGGATCACGAATTCCTACACGCTGAAGCATGGCAAGGATTTTGGTGCGCCGTTCTGCCGGTGTATATTTGGTATGAAGGGTAAGACCTTCTTGCAACTGCCGTCCAATGGTCATGGACGGGTTGAGCGACGTCATCGGCTCCTGAAACACCAGCCCGATTTCGGCACCGCGCAGGCGGCGCAAGTCTGCTTCGCTCATCGATGTGACGTCACGACCCTTGTAGGTCACATCGCCGCCGGTTTTGCGGATGGCGGGCGGTAGCAGCGACATCAGCGCGCGGGTCGCAAGCGATTTACCGGAGCCGCTTTCCCCGACGATCCCAAAGATTTCTCCCGGTTCCAGATCGAAGCTGACATTCTTCACGACTTCGACGCCGCGATGGGTAATCTCCAGGGAGAGATTACGCACACTGAGAAGTTTTTCCTGTGTCATTTCAAACCTCTCATGCGGGGATCGAGTTTGTCGCGAAGCGCATCTCCAAGCAGATTGATGCCGAGCAGCGTCAGTGCGATGCAGAGGCCGGGGAAAAGTCCGAGCCAGACGGCCTGTTCAATAAAGGGACGGCCAGCCGCCAGCATATTGCCCCAGGTGGGCGCAGGTGGAGGAACGCCGAGGCCAAGGAAACTCAGGGCGCTTTCAGACAGAATGGCCCAGCCGAACATGGACGTGGCAAGAACGGTGATCGGCGCCACGCAATTGGGCAGAATGTGCCGCACCATGGTGAAAATCTCGCTGTTGCCCATGATCTTCGAGGCTTCGATGAATTCCCGTTCACGCAGCGATAGAACAGCACCGCGAACCACACGTGCCATGGACGGCGTATAGGCGATGCCGAGCGCGAAGATGATGCCGTATTGATTGGCCCCGAATACGGCGAGCAGACCGAGTGCCAGCAGGATGCCCGGGAAAGCAAGAAGCGCATTGTTGACGGCCATGATGACGCCATCGATCCAGCCGCGGGCATAACCACTGATCAACCCGATCAGTGTCCCAGCTAGGGTGGCGAAACCTACGGTCAAACATCCGATCCAGACACTGGCGCGCGCGCCGATCATCAGGCGACTGAGAACATCGCGGCCGAATTCGTCGGTGCCAAGCAAATGTTGTGCGCCCGGTGCGGCGAGACGGGCCGTGAAGCTGAGCTTCATCGGTTCGAATGGTGTCCAGAACAGGCTGATGGCTGCGACGACCAGAAGGACTGCTATGAGCAGGCCGCCGATCAGGCCATTGAGAGTAAAATGTTTCATTCTGCCACCACACGCGGATCAAACAGAGGGTAGAGGAGATCAACGATCAGATTGATCACGACGTAGGAGAAGGCAACGAACAGAAGGCAGCCTTGAATGACCGGGTAGTCGCGCTGGAAGATGCTATCCACCATCAGGCGCCCAAGGCCTGGAATGGTGAACACCGTTTCAATGACGGCGATGCCCCCGAGAAGATTGCCGAGAATAAGTCCGATCATCGTCCATGTCGGGCCGAAGGCATTTTTGAACGCGTGCTTCCAGAGAACGGCGCTTTCTGAGAGGCCCTTGGCACGAGCGTGAGTGATGTAATCCAGCCGCAGCACCTCGAGCGTCGAAGCACGCGCCATGCGGATCAGGACACCCGCCTCGTGGATCACCAGAGTCATGATCGGCAGGACAAGATAGAGCAGGCCCCCGACTAGATTGTCGCTGATCGACACATATCCGAGAACCGGCAGCCAGCCGAGCTTGAGGCCGAAGAACAGAAGCAGCAACAGTCCGAGCCAGAATGTCGGGATCGACAGCAGAACCGTGGCGGTTCCGACCAGCGCCAAATCAGTGACGCTGTTCTGACGCCATGCGGCAATCACGCCGGCGGGAACGGCAATCAGGCTCGCCAGAATGACGGCGATGATAACGATTTCAGCAGACACCATGAAGCGCGACACGACGAGTGGTAAAACCGCTTCGTTATTGACGATCGAGCGCCCAAAGTCGCCGGTCAGCACATTGCCGCTCCAGACCAGAAACTGTTGCGGCATCGATAGGTCCAGGCCAAGCTCGGTGCGCATGGCGGCAATCTGATCCGGCGTAGCCATGTCGCCCAGCATGAGAGCGGCGGGATCACCCGGAATGAAACGGATCAACGCGAAGACCGTAATGGCAACGATGACCATGGTTGGCAACGCCATGAGCAGGCGGTTGAATATAAATCTAATCATCGGTTCCCCTGAACACGATTGGCGGGGCCGGATCTGCAAAGTCACCGGCTGTTTATGTGCAGACTATGAGCGATGAGCGAATTTTGCGCAATATTATGCATTTTCATCATAGCTTTATGCAGATAATGCGTTCCGTTTGGATGATGGGGCTAATCCAAAAGATCTTTAACGACTTGTTAGGTTTTATCTTTTTGGGAAATGACGATTTGTCGCTTCAGCGCGTCCATGAGCGCTTTTGCAGCAAGAGAGGAAGAGGTGCCGGAAGGAGTGGCCAGTCCGAACTCCTGATTCGACGCAGGAATAAACGGCCGCTGCACGACTGGCAGGTGCCGATAGAGGTTGGCAAAAAAACTACTCAGGATAGCGATGCCCAAGCCGTGGGCGGCGTAAGAGCACGCCGAACTGTTGGTATGTGTCTCGATCTTGACGTTCTGTTTCACACCGGCGCGTTTAAAGGCCTGGTCGAGCAACATGCGGTTCGGTCTCTGGCGACCAATGAGTATCAGCGGCTCGCCGCGCAGGTCCTTGGGCGTGATTTCGGTCGCCGTTGCCAGCGGATGATCTTTCGGGATGACGCACACACTCGATCCAGTCGCCACCTTTTCCATATCAATTCCCGGACCTACCTGATCCTCGTAACGAAGGAAGCCGAAATCGATGACCTTCTGCTCGACCAGCCTTGCGATGCTGGAGGTGGTTTCGAAGAAGGTTTCGATCCGTACTGTGGGATATTCACTGATATAATCAAGCAGCATCGCCGGGGCAAAGTTTTCCCACATGCTGCTTGGCAGACCGATACGCACCAGTTCCGGCCCGGTGGCACCACTGCGCAAATCCTCCGCTAGGCTCGAAAAGCGGTTTAAACCGAGGAGGACCGTTTCCGCATCACGCGCCAGAATGCTGGCCTCTGGTGTCGGAACGAGCCGGCCCTTGTCGCGATCAAACAGCCGCAGGGAGAGATCGGATTCGAGCTGTTGCAAGAGACGACTGACCCCGGACTGGCTGAGGCCCATGCTCTTCGCTGTCGCAATCGTCGATCCCGTCGCAAGAAGGGTCTTCAGCACTTCCAACTGTCTGAAACTGATCATTCGTCCTGCCCCCGTTGTCCATTTTGCCGCGCAGTATCCTGCGTCTCGAACCATTCCTTTAGATACCGCAGAAATGGCACAGCTGATTTGGGTAAAGTGGTTCGATCTGAACTGACGATTGCGTAGTCAACGATGAGTGCTGGTTCAAGCGGGACGAAAACAAGGGGCATGGCCCCATATTCAAGCGCGAGCAACTCGCTGACAATGGCGATACCCAGCCCTTCCGCCGCAAGCGCGCAGGCACAACCGACGGAATGCGCCTCCCTCGCCGGGCGCTGCCGAAGGCCTTGTTTGTAGAATTGCGCCTCTAGCTCATGGCGTATCGGCCGCTCGCGGTTCAACAGGATCAGGTCGTGCGACTTGAGATCACTTACCGTCAACGTCTTGTGCGCGGCAAGCGTGTGATCGGTGTGCATGACGCAAATATTGCGTGAGGGCAGCACATAGTCGTTGCGCAATCCCGGTGTCGGCGAGGGCAGGCGGGTGAAACCAATGTCTGCCTGGCCGTCAGTAACCATCCGCTCGATTGCGACGTAACTCCCAGATGCGACCTCGATCCTGACCGGTCCGTTTTCCACCCTGAAACGTTTGATCAAACGCGGGAGCAGTGTCACCGAAAGGCTTGTGGGAAACGCCAGCCGTAACGGAATTTCGATTGAGCGACCATTTTCCAGCTCTTGCGCTGTCACCTTCAACGCCGTCAGCCGATCCGAAATCGATCTGATTTCCGGCCCCAACGCCAAGCCTTCACGTGTCATGGAGAGCCGGTTCTTATCCCGCTCAAACAACCGCACGCCGAGATAGAGCTCAAGCTGGTGGAGAAGTCGGCTGGCGTTCGACTGGGATATACCTAGATCGGCAGCGGCGGCTATCGTGGAACCGGTAGCGGCAATCGCGTCATAGGCATGAATATGCTTGTTGCTGATGGCTATCTCGTTGTCTCCCATCAATCTCTCTCCCAAAAAACGAATAGGATGACCCTGAAACTGCATAAGATTGCAGGATCGAACGAAGCCTTCCAATAGTACTGCCAAGAGTAGAGACTTGGCAGGGACACTAGGCAATGGCAACAGTGTTGGAAAAAATCGCAACGCATGTGGTTTCAAGAAAGCGCTTCTCTGAACATGCCTGCACGCTTGCACAACAAGCTATCGTGGATACGATCGGCTGCATGATCGCCGGAGTAACCGATCCGGCACCTCGCTCTGTCGTGGCAGCATTTTCCAAAGACATTGGTTCAAACGGTGCTTCAGCTTTATTCACCGGTGGAAGGGCATCACCTTCTATCGCAGCCTTGATCAATGGGACCGCTGCCCATTGTCTGGATTTCGACGACAATTTCCACCCGGCACGCGCCCATGCGTCCGCCGTTCTCGTGCCTGCCTTGCTGGCCATCGCTTCTGCGAACAGCGCTATCTCTGGTAATCAGCTCATCCGTGCCTATCTCGCTGGTCTCGAAGCGCAGGCCGCGGTTGGGTTCGGCGTTAACCCGTCCCATTACAACAGGGGCTGGCACGGCACATCTACCGTTGGCTGCATTGGTGCAGCAGCAGGTGTCGCCGTGCTTCTTGGTCTTGACGAC
Source organism: Agrobacterium sp. 20P9.1.2 (assembly GCF_057799395.1). Taxonomy (NCBI): domain Bacteria; kingdom Pseudomonadati; phylum Pseudomonadota; class Alphaproteobacteria; order Hyphomicrobiales; family Rhizobiaceae; genus Agrobacterium; species Agrobacterium sp. 20P9.1.2. The sequence continues at coordinate 20,136 of NZ_JBYOKI010000011.1, read as the reverse complement.
GCGCATGTCGCACAGGCGATGAGTATCGCGGTCAGCCTTGCTTCAGGTCCTAAAGGTCAGTTCGGAACATCCGTAAAACCGCTTCACGCGGGTATTGCCGCGCGTAACGCGGTTGAGGCAGCATGTCTTGCACAGTCGGGAATGACTGGACGACTGGATATTCTAGAGCGAGTCCAAGGCTTTCTGGATTTGTTTGGAGGTGCTGAGGCAACCGGATGGGATGCGCTTTGCCTGGACGAATCCCACATCATCGAAACCCGTGGGTTGGTAACGAAACTTCACCCGTGTTGTGCTTCCACACATCGGGTCATTGATGCTGCGCTTGATTTGCAGATGGAGCACGGATTCTCGCTTGATGGCGTGCAACGCATAGAAACGAAAGTGGGGCGGTCTGCCGTTGACAATCTGGCCTATCCAGAGCCAGCCGATGAGATGCAGGCGCGGTTCTCAATGCCGTATTGTCTCGCAGCCGCACTGAATCAGGGCAGGCTTTCTCTTGCGAACTTCACGCGCGAGGCAATTTTCAGACCGGATATCCGGCGTCATATGTCGAAGGTAACTATGAGCGCCTACAGCGCTGAAAAGGAGCGGGGTGTTGACCGAATCGCTCATCAGGTGACCGTCACATTGGTGGATGGTCGAGCGCTGTGGAGAGAGCGTCTCCATGCCAGAGGTTCATTAGCAGACCCTATTGCAGAGACGGAGCGGAAGTCGAAATTTATTGATTGCTTAAACTGGGCGGGGAGGGCTGACGACGGTTTGTATACTGCCTTGGCCTCTCTGGGTAGAGCTCACTCCGTGGAGAATGCGCTGAGGCAATTTCAAGGGGATGGCGGCAATCTCGAAAGAAAACGAATAGTTTGAAATCACCAGACTTGGCTAAAATATCCACGCTTGATCCGATAATCAGAAATTCGGTTTTCGTAGCAGTAACTGTATTTCCGATGAGGGGCCAAATTAGTATTGGGTTGAAGGTTCGATCCCGCTCAAGAGCGCGAGTTGGAGGTTTTCACCGACGATCAACAGGTAATAGCTTGCTACCATGAGCTCGGATTTCAGGAGCTCTCACGCCGTCCTCACGAGATGACGGCTACGCTTTCGAAAATGCGCATCTGCGCTTGATCGGCTAGCGTGATAGGGGGGCGAGAACCGCCACAATGCAAAGCCGGCGTCTTTTCAGCGCATCTCTATCGAATTTCAAGCCATCCTTTCACCCCAAGTTGCGGTTGCTCGGTGCTGTGCTTGGTTGCGTCATTGATTTTTCGCTTGACAGGAAGGGCCTGTGAACTGCTAATGCGCATTATCAGCTAATACGCATTAGCAAACTATTGCCTTTTGGAAACGGCACCGTGGCAGCAACCAAGCGTCTGACCCAGAACGATATCGCGAAGCTCGCCGGCGTCAGCCAGGCCACCGTTTCGCTCGTGTTGAATGGTGCGCCGACGGCGATCGCCCGCATTCCGGCGGAAACCCGGGAGCGTGTGCAGAAGGTCATCCGCACGACCGGCTATGTCGCAGATCCGATCGCCCGTCGCATGGCCAAGGGTCTCAACCGGATCCTCGGCGTTTTCACTTACGAACCGGCTTTTCCGAGCGCCCAGGCCGACTTCTTCACGCCCTTCCTGCTCGGCATCGAGGAAGAGGCGCAGCAGCAGAACTACGACCTGCTGCTTTTGACCAGCGCCGGCGTCGGCAATAACCGCAAGATCTTTTCCGAAGGCAACCGGCTGCGCATTGCGGACGGTTGCCTTGTGCTCGGGCGCGAATTCGATCGCGCAGAACTTGCCCGACTGGTGGCCGAGGATTACCCGTTCGTGGCGATTGGCCGACGTGAGGACGCTGGCGGACCCGTTCCTTACGTCGGCGGCGACTATGCGTCCGGCACCCGCGCGCTGGTCGAGAAGGCCTGCTCGCTCGGCCATTCGAAACTGGCCTATGTCGGGCCGCAGGGCCCGGCGGAATCCGTTGCCGACCGCTGGCTCGGATACCAGGTGGCGCTGTCGGCCACCGGTGCGCAACAGGCGTTGCATGTCGCCAGCGTCAATCGTCCCGCCGACGAGATCCTCGATGCGATCCTCTCCTCGGGCGCAACGGCTGCCTTCTTCATAGAACTGGCGGACGCTGTACGGGTCGAGATTTTGGCGCGCGAGCGTGGGATTTCGGTGCCTCGCGAACTGTCGATGATCGTGCTCGGCAGTCACATCCGCGCTGGACGCAGCGCGGTGCGCTTCACCTCCTACGAGATTCCCCGTGAGGAGATGGGCCGACAGGCGACCGCTATGCTGGTGACCCGCATCGAGACAGGCGGCATCGGCACTCAGATCCTTCTTCCCTGCGAGCCCGTCGAGGGAGAGACACTGGGACCCTGTCCTTCAGATCCAGCACAAAAAACGGATGGTATAACGTGAAAGAGATGCGAGCAGATATTCTTGTCGTGGGTGGCGGTCTTGGTGGGGTTGCGGCAGCACTCGGTGCTGCGCGCGCCGGCAAACGCGTCATCATGACGGAGGAATATGACTGGATCGGCGGTCAGCTCACCAGTCAGGCCGTGCCGTCCGACGAGCATACATGGGTCGAGCAATTCGGCATCACCCGCTCTTATCGCAAGCTGCGTCAGGGCGTACGTCAGTATTACCGCGATCACTATCCGCTCACCGAAGGTGCCCGCGCCTGGGGCGACCTCAATCCCGGTGCCGGCTGGGTCAGCCGCATCTGTGCCGAGCCGCGCGTCAGCCTTGCTGTCATGGAAAGCATGCTCGCATCTTATCGCGGCGCTGACCGCCTGAAGGTGCTGCAACCCTATCGGCCTGTGGCAGCCGACGTTGACGGCGATACCGTCCGTTCGATTACCGTCCGTCACCGCGACAGCGGCGCCGAGATCGTGATTTCCGCCGACTACATCCTCGATGCCACCGAGCTTGGCGATCTCTTGCCGATGACCGGTGCCGAATATGCCAAGGGGTTCGAGGCACAATCGGATACCGGCGAGCCGAGCGCGGGGGCGCAGGCGCAGCCGGACAATGTCCAAGCCGTGTCGATCTGCTTTGCCATCGACCATGTCGACGGCGACCGGACGATCGACAAGCCGGAGAACTACGACTACTGGAAACAGTATCAGCCGCATTTCTGGGGTGGCCCGATGCTGGGTCTAACCGCCCCACATCCGCGCACGCTGGAGCACACGACCCGCTCCTTCACGCCCAACCCCGATGATGATCCGCTTCTCGTCGATGCCGACCAGCGCAAGGGTGGCGGTGACGAGAATCTCTGGATCTTCCGGCGCATCGCTGCCCGCAAGAATTTTGCACCCGGATTCTACAAGTCCGACATCTGCCTCGTGAACTGGCCGATGATCGACTACATGGACGGCACCATCATCGACGTTTCCAAAGCGGAAAAGGCACGACACCTGAAGTCGGCCGCCGACCTGTCCTATTCGGTCTTCTACTGGCTGCAGACGGAAGCGCCGCGCCTCGATGGCGGACAGGGTTATCGTGGCCTGCGGCTGCGTGGCGACATCACCGGCACCGAGCACGGCCTTGCCATGGCGCCGTATGTGCGTGAGAGCCGGCGCATCAAGCCGGTCACCCGCATCGTCGAGCAGGATCTGTCCTTCACGGTGCGCGGCGAAAAGGGTGCGGTGCGTTACCGCGACAGCATCGGCATAGGCATGTACCGGATCGACCTGCACCCCTCGACTGGTGGCGACAACTATGTCGACGTGCCGTCCTGCCCGTTCGAAATCCCGCTCGGCGCACTTCTGCCGCAACGGATGAAAAACCTAATCCCGGCCGGCAAAAACATCGGCACGACCCATATCACTAACGGTTGCTACCGCCTTCATCCGGTCGAATGGAATATCGGCGAGGTTGCAGGAATGCTCGCCGCCTTCAGTCTCGAAAAGGGCCTGACGCCTCATCAGGTGCAGGCCGACGACAAGCACCTTCACGATTTCCAGGCAGCACTGACCCGCGAGGGGATCGAGATCCGCTGGCCCGAGGTCGCGGCCTATTAAGCCACACTACCATCTGTAGCTCGAACCAATCTTTGGAGGAGGACTGGGAATGCCCTATCACCTGACGTTGAAATCGACTGCCTTCGCGCTCGGCCTTCTGGGACTGGGCGGCATTTCCCAGGCTCAGGACGCCGTGAACCTGCGGATGACCATCTGGAGTGCCAACGAAGCACATCTGAAGCTGTTCAACGAGATCGCCGGCGGCTTCAAGAAAGAGCACCCGAACGTCACGGTGGCCTACGAGTCGCTGCCGTTCGATACCTACACGACGGCTCTGACTACCCAGATTGCCGGTGGCAACGCCCCCGACATGGCCTGGATCTTTGAGACTTCGGCTTACGACTTCGTCAAGTCCGGAGCGCTCTATCCGCTGACCGACACGCTGAAGGCGGCCAAAGGCTATAATCTCGAGGAAGTCAGCGCCGGTGCGACCGAACGCTGGACGCAGGATGGCGCGCTCTATGCCTATCCCTTCTCCACTTCGCCATTTGCGATGTTCGTCAACAACGACGTCATTAAGGCCGCCGGTGCCAAGACCCCGGCCGAGATGATCGCAAGCGGCGAATGGACCTGGGATAACGCCATCGCCACGGCCTCGACCGTCGGCAAATCCGGCAAGGGCGGCCTGGTCGTGCGCGATTTCAACTACCAGAACTGGCAGTACCTGACGTCGGTCTGGAATGGCTGGGGCGCGTCGCCCTGGAGCGAGGACGGCAAGACCTGCAGCATGGCCAACAAGCCGATGGCGGACGCCCTGTCCGTCATTCACGACGCCATCTTCACGAAGAAGGCGATGCCCGGCCCCGGAGAGACCGTCGACTTCTTCGCCGGCAATGCGGCGATGACTATCACGCAGATCAGCCGCGCTTCTTTGCTGCCCAAGGACAAGCCGTTCTCCTGGGATCTCGTGCCGCTGCCGAAGGGCCCGGCCGGGGAGTATGCGCTGATCGGCCAGGCCGGCATCGGCGTCATGCAGTCAGGCAAGAACGCCAAGACGGCGGCGGAGTTCGTTGCCTACATGACCAACGCGGAAAACTCGGCGAAACTCAGCCAGTTCTTTCCGTCGGCGCGCAAGTCGCTGCTGAATGCCGAGGTGCTGAAGAAGACAAATCCGCTGCTCAGCCAAGAGCAGATCGAAAAGGTCGTGATCAACGGCATCGCCACCGGCAAGGTCATGCCCGGTCATAGCGGCTTTGCCCAGATCCAGCAGATGGTGCGCTCAAACCTCGATGCCGTCTGGCGCCCGGAAGCGGACGTTCCCGGCACGCTGCAGAAAATCTGCGGCCAGATCGGCCCGCTCTTGAAGCGCTGAGGAGATCGCCATGGCTGTCGCGCAGCATCATCACAAAACGTCCAAGACCGGCGCACCGCCGCCGTTCTGGACGATCGCGCGGCGCGACAGCCTCGCCGGCTTCCTGTTCATCGCGCCGCAACTGATCGGCATCATCACCTTCGTGCTGGTGCCACTCGGCCTGGTGTTCTGGTATTCGCTGCATGAGTGGAACGTGCTCGCCAACACGTTCACCTTCACCGGCAGCCAGAACTACCGGATGGTGCTTGAAGATACCAACCTGCTCGAGGTGCTTGGTGCCACGGCCATTTTCTCGGTCGGTCTCGTCGTGCTCAACATGTCGCTGGCGCTGCTGCTCGCCGTCCTGCTCAACCAGAAGCTCGCCGGCATCGCCGTCTTCCGCACGCTGTTCTTCTCGCCGGTCGTGGTCTCGCTGGTCGCCTGGACGATCGTCTGGAGTTTCCTCCTGCAAAAGAACGGCGGCATCAACGGCATGCTGCTAATGGTCGGCATCGAGGGCCCGAACTGGCTGCGCGAGGAGGTGACCGCGATGATCTCGGTCATCGTCGTGCAGGTGTTCAAGAATGTCGGGCTCAACATGATCCTGTTTCTCGCAGCCCTGCAGGGCGTGCCGAAGGAGCTGTACGAAGCGGCCCGCATCGATGGTGCGCCTGCGTTCAAGCAGTTCCGGCGGATCACCCTGCCGCTGATCAGCCCGACCATCCTCCTGACCTCGATCATCACCATCGTCGGTTCGCTGCAGGTGTTCGCGCAGATCGCGGTCCTGACCCAGGGCGGCCCCGGCCTCTCGACCACTGTGCTGGTCTATTACCTCTACCAGCAGGCCTTCCAGTTCCACTATTTCGGCTACGGCGCGACGCTCTCCATCCTGCTTTTCGTCATCGTCGCCGTCCTGACCTTCGCCCAGTGGCAGATGCGCAAGAGGATCGTGTTCTATGAAAACTGACCTTTCGGCGCGCATGCGGGTGGCGCTATACGGCCTGATGTGCGTTCTGCTTATTCCGTTCGTCTTTCCGACCTGGTGGATGGTCACCTCGTCGATCAAGCCGATCAGCGACATTTTTGCCTTTCCGCCGCAGTTGATCCCGCAGAACTACGACTGGACGACATACTCGAAAGTCTTTGAACTGCAGCCTTTCGTCCAGCAGTACTGGAATTCGGCCTATATCGCCGCTGTCGTCACCATCGGTACGATGGTTGTGTCGTCGATGGCCGGCTACGCCTTCGCGCGGATCAGATTTCCCTACGCAGATACGATCTTCATGATCGTCCTGCTCGGCCTCCTGATCCCTTCGGAGGTGACAATCGTGCCACTCTTCCAAATGTTCCTGAAGGCCGGCATGGTCAACACCCATTGGCCGCTGATCCTGGTGCCGATCTTCGGCGCACCGAGCGTGTTCGCCACCTTCGTGATGCGGCAGTTCTTCGTGACGCTGCCGACCGAACTGGAGGAGGCAGCCCGCGTCGATGGTCTCGGCCGTTTCAAGATCTTCCGCAAGATCGCGCTGCCGCTGGCAAAGCCGGCGCTCGCCTCGGTCGCGATTTTCACCTTCCTGCACTCGTGGAACCTGTTTCTGGAACCGATTGTGTTCCTGTCTAGTGCCGACAAGTTCACGCTGCCGCAGGCACTGACGCAATACACCGATGCATATGGGGGGCCGATGTGGAACATCCAACTCGCCGCTGCCACGCTGACAGCGCTGCCCGTCCTCATCGTCTTCATTATCGCTCAGAAGCAGTTCGTCGAAGGACTGGCGCACACCGGCCTGAAGGGCTAAACAACGGGATCCCATTATGGCTCAGGTCACTCTTTCCGATATCCGCAAGAGCTATGGCTCCGTCAACGTCATCCATGGTGTCGATCTCGGCATCAACGACGGAGAGTTCGTTGTGCTGGTCGGTCCGTCCGGCTGCGGCAAGTCCACCCTGCTGCGGATGATCGCTGGGCTCGAAACCATCACCGGCGGCACGCTCGATATCGGCGGTCGCATCGTCAACGATCTCGATCCGAAGGATCGAGATATAGCGATGGTGTTCCAGAGCTACGCGCTCTATCCGCACATGACGGTGGCCACCAATATGGGCTTTTCGCTGGAGCATCGCGGCGGGAGCAAGGCCGAGATCACGGAGCGGGTGAACTGGGCGGCAGGAATTCTCGGCCTCGAAGCCCTGCTAGACCGCTACCCGCGCCAACTGTCCGGCGGACAGCGCCAGCGTGTGGCGATGGGGAGGGCGATCGTTCGCAATCCGCAGGTCTTTCTCTTCGATGAGCCGCTGTCGAATCTCGACGCCAAACTGCGCGTGGTCATGCGCGGCGAGATCAAGTCGCTACACCAGAAGCTGAAGACCACGACCGTCTACGTGACCCACGACCAGGTCGAGGCGATGACCATGGCCGACCGGATCGTCGTTCTGAACGGCGGAAGGGTGGAGCAGATCGGCGCACCGCTCGATCTCTACGATCGCCCCGCCAACCGTTTCGTTGCCGGCTTCATCGGCTCGCCTTCAATGAATTTCCTCGAAGGAACGATAACCTCGCATGGCTTCGCCACGGCCGGTGCTACCCTGCCATTGCCGGATTCGGCCCAAAGCCACGTCGGCCGCCCGGTAATCTTCGGCATCCGGCCCGAACATCTCCAGCTGGATCCGGCGGGAGTCCCGGCCGAGGTATTGCTTGTCGAGCCCATGGGCGCCGAGACGCAGGTCACGATGACGCTTGGCAACACTCAGGTCATCGGCGTGTTTCGCGAGCGTGTCGCGCTGTCTCCGGGTTCCGTCATCACCGTGATGCCAGACGCTGCGGCCATCCATCTGTTCAATGCGGCCAGCGGCCAGCGGCTCGAATAGGTCAGCGGACATAACGACAATTGAGAGAAGGACAGCAGTCTGAGTTCACATTCGCGAACAAGGGTGACGCGGGCAGACGTCGCACTTCAAGGCAGAGCCGCGCCTTTTGACCTTGCCCCGCAGGACTAATTCATTTCGAAATAAGTTCGTGCGCATTGGGAGCATCAGATAACTAAGCGCAACCGTTTCACGGTCCAACAGATTAACGGCATAATGAGGGAACACGAGGCAGGCACGCGGGTCTCTGAATTCTGCCGATATGTTGCACGTTTCCGGTTCTCCGGAAGGTGTCTATGGTTCGAGTCAATTCAAGGCGAGTGCATTGCTATCACACTTTTAACGGCACGTGGTTTTACGCCAATATAGTTTGTTTATAGAAGAAAAAGCTAGCAACTCGGAGCACTGGTTGCGTGGTCAGCCAAGCGAACCAGACGATCAAAAGCGAGTTCCGGTTCTGTGCCAACTAGGCCGGATTTGCTTACCGCCGTCAGCCGCGCCTCTTCACTCTAAGGTCTGCGAAAGGCGGGCGGCTGAGGAGGTTTGTGCCCTGTCGGACACAACAATTCGATCAGCGATGCTGCCCTTGACGGTACACTATCAGTCATTTTTATCCGGACACGATTGCCAGCCGATAAAATCGGTTGGGCCGCGTAGCGTTCGACCGCCTTGGCGATCGTCGTATTGGGCAAATCGGGGATCTTTAATCGTCGACAACACCGCACCGCGCTCGGCATGATGCGCGTTTTTCTATGACTATGAGCATAGGGAATGTTTGCCAGCGAGCTTTTGATGGTTTCCAGGTATTCGTCCGCATCCCCAACGCAGGTGCACTGGACCTATCCAAGCATCTGCCGTATCGTCTCGACAATTGCCTCTTCCCGGTAAGGCTTCGCAAAAAATACAGTTTCGGCTGGGATTTGATCTGCAGGATCCACGATGTGTCCTGAAACCACGATCACCTTGATCGGCGGCCATCTGTCACGAATAATAGCCGCAAGGCGCATACCATCGACGCCGCGCGGCATATCCACATCGGTGAACACGACACGGATGTCAGTCCGTACCTCCAAAATGGCCACAGCCTCTGTCGCATCTGCCGCAGCAACCGCTTCATATCCTGCTGCTTCTACCAGATCGACAGCAGCCAAACGCAACAGCGGCTCGTCTTCCACCACCAGAATAATCCCGACGTTTCTTTGAACGTTAGCCATTTTCAAGATTGCCTCAACTGCGAAACCAGTGCCTGCATCGTCACGCGCAATCCATCCGGACTGTAATCCACCTCGACCCCACCTGTTCCCATCAAGCCGAGACGTATCAGTTTCGATCCAAACCCTTTTCCGGACGGTGCAGCCACAGGGGGCCCTTTACTCTCGTTCCAACGAAGAAGTAGCGCAGACTCTCCATTTGCTTCTTCAGTTTTCCAACTGACGGTGACAGCGCCAGACTCGTTAGACCAAGCTCCATACTTCAAAGCGTTGGTGCCAAGTTCGTGCATCAGAAGGGCCAAGGATAGCGCAGAGCGCGGTCCAAGCTCCAAGTCTGGACCTGATATGGAATACCGTTCGGGCAAAGACAGCTGACTGAGAACGGAATCAATAACTGCCACCATACGCGCCGACGACCAGTCTTGGCCTAGTAACACCTCGTGTGCCTTGGACAGAGCATGGAGACGGTTGGTAAAAGCATCGACCGGTCCTCGATCAGTAACGGGCCGCAGAGTTTGGGTCGCAATTGCCTGAACCATCGCCATCGTGTTCTTCAAGCGATGACTGATTTCGTGGTTTAGAACTTGTTGTTCTTGCTCTGCGCGGATTCGAGAAATCGCCTCTCGCGTCCGATCAGCAATGGTGCGCACAAAATCGCGCTCGTCCATTGTGAAATCATGGGGCTTATCATAATGAACGAACATAACTCCAACAAACGCGCCGCGCTCGATAATTGGGACATTTACGAGTACTGAGATCCCGATCAAATGAAACAGCTCCGCTGACGCCGATGTCCGAGGGTCTTTTGCAACGTCCGGAATAATGACCATTTCGCCGCGCTTGAGGTTCTCGATGTACGACCCATAGTCCCGGAATTGGTGCAGACCTGTAACGGTAGATACACCATGCGCACACCAATCTGGCAGCATCTCCACGGTTTCGGCAATTGGGTCTACGACGCCGTAGCCTGCTCTCGTAGCGCCCGTCAGGTTGCGCGCCATAAGTTCGGCCGCCACAAATGCAACATGGGCAACGTCGTCGAGTTCGCGTATTTTATCTCCGAGCTCGAGAAATGCCATTTGCCGGTCTTCGGCGAGTTTTTGCGAGGTTGCATTCCGTGCCACTTTGATGAACCCCGACATCGGTGAAGCACCACGGTTTGAAAACGGTCGGACTGTTCCATCAAGGAAAACCATCGATCCGTCAGCGCCTTGGTGCCATCGCCGATCGACTGCCACGCCTTCAACTGCGGCCTTACGCAGTTCTGCTGCAGGGATGTTTGCTGCGCGATCTTCGGTAGTGAAGATCTCTGCGAAAGGCCGCCCGAGCATCTCGGCTTCCGACCAACCGAAGGTTTCCTGCGCACCACCGAACCAACTGCTGATCCGTTGTTCATCATCTAATGTCAGGATTATATAGTCTTTCGCGCCTTCAACAATGAGCCGTAGCTTAGTCTCGCTATCCTGAAGTGCCTCGACCGCATGCATGCGGTCAGTTACCTCCACGAAGATGATAACAAATCTGTCATTGCCGGTCGCTTGCACATATCCATCGAACCAGCGACCAAGCGAGCCGACTTTTCGCGTGAACCGCTTATTCTGGCCGCTTTCTACCACGTCAGAAACGTCGGATATCCACTCGTTCTCAAAACTTGGAAAAATCTCACGCATCGTCCTGCCCGATACGTTTTGATCAGGGTAGCATACCAGTTCGCTCCAGGCAGGGTTAACTGTTTCATATCGCCAATCGATGATCTTGCCGTCTGCATCCCGAACCACCGAGCCTATGACGATGCCTTCTTCCAGCTGCTCAAAAAGGGAACTCCACCGGCGCTCGGACAAAAAGGTGGCAATCTGGTTCGAGACCACCTTGCCGATCCGTCCGAGCAGCTCAAGTTCGTCGTTAGTCCAGGTCCTCGGTTTGCCATCGATCGCAGCCAGTGCCCCAATCACTAGACCGCCCGGCATTGTAACTGGTACTCCCATGTAGGAGATCACTCCGAGATCAGTGATAGCCAAATTGTCTCTTACAAGATCATGGATCGTCGCGTCACCAATGATCAGAGGCTGCTCGTCGCGGACGACGTGTTGACAGAAAGAATGCGTCAGAGGGGTTTCGGCCGCCTCGGCCCATTTTTCCGGCAATCCCAGATGTGCTATGAAAACCTGGCGATCTTTATCAAGAATAGAAACCAGCGCCACGGGACAGTTTAGCCCTGCCTTCACGACCTCGATGATGTCCTGAAATTCAGACTGGATAGGAGCATCTAGTAGACCTGAATTTTGAACAGCGCCGATGCGCTCCGATGTTGAACTCACTTGGTTTCCTTAACCGCGCGGACGCGGAGTTGATCACGCGGCAAGAGAGGCGAGGACAGCGGGTGAAAGAACAAGGCTTGGCGGCGGAACGGGCGACATCGGGGTTCCCTCGACGATGCTTTGGAGAAATTGCATGGCGTTTTGCAACCCGTTCATCGTGTAAGGCTTCTCGATTGCGCCAATTGCTCCGGCGAAGTCTTCGGGAATGCGTTTGATGTTACCAGACACGAAAACGAAGGGTATTGTCCTAGCGGTAAGGTAACGACCCACATCGATACCCGTTGGACCATCAAGCAATTGGATATCAACAAACGCAAAATGAGGTGAAGTGCTGCCAATGAGATCGATTGCTTCCCGGCTATCAGCAGCTGTCCCGACAACAAGATGGCCGGCGTCCTCCACTTCGCTTTCCAGTTCCATAGCTAGCAGGACTTCGTCCTCGACAATTAAGATATTCAAGGATAATCCTCTTATTCTTTCACGGAAAGCGTGACGCTGACGTCAGTGCGGCGACCGCTAACCTCACGGTCGATCTTTGCACGAAGTTGCAGGAGACACGCCTCAAGCATCTTCTGGCCGAACTCGGCCTCTTCTTTGTCAACATCCACTGGGAAAATGATATCAACCAAGCGGATCAAAAAGTGCCCGTTAAGCCGCCTGATCTCCAGGTGAATCTCGCCGCCACCATCACCCAGCCCTCTGCGGATGGCGTCGCCGACGAGCTCATTGATGATGAGAGCCAACGGAGATGCCTTGGTCGCCGGGACGACCACCTCATGCAGATCCGTCGTCAGCCGTATGTCGGAGCGCTTGAGCGCACTTATCTTGTCTAGAATTAATGTATTTGCGAAATCGGCGACGTCGAAATAGCCGACTTCTTCGTCGTTCGATAGCTTACGCTGGACGGTACTGAGCGCTTCGACTCGATTGAGCACTGACATCAGTGTCCGCTCCACGACCTCATTTTCCGTCATTCGCGCCTGAAGTTTCACGATCGATGCTATAGTCAGGAGATTGTTTTTCACCCTATGGTCGACCTCGTGCATCAAGGTCGTCTTGGCGCGAAGGGCGTCTGTTAAATCCACTGTGCTCATCGCCACTGCTTCCTCGGCGATATGACGTGCCCGTGCGAGCTCCGCTTCCTTGCTTTTGATATTCGTAAAGTCGAGTTGCGATGCAAAGAAATAGATCACGGTTCCCGAAACATCGCGAACTGGACTGACAAAAAGAGCATTCCAGAACTCTGATCCGTCCTTTTTGTAATTGAGAATGTCAATCGAAAGATCCTTCTCCGCCGCAATAGCGTCGCGGAGCTCCTGCACCGCCTCCGGATCGGTATCTTGCCCCTGAAGGATGCGGCAGTTCTTGCCGATCAACTCCTCGTCGGAGTAGCCGGTTAGTCTGCAGAATGCCGTGTTACAGAAGATGATAGGATTGTCTGCCTGACGCGGATCAGTAATGATCATGGGCATACGGGTGGCTTTGAATGCCGCCGCGAATGGATCTTCAGCAGCGTGCCCATCAACCAGGCGATTTCCGGCGTCTCTGGCGTCCTGCCGGGTATTGGTGTCATCTGTCATGAGGGGTCCTGATTTTGCGGCATACAATAATGCGGGCTTAAAATTTTGGTTCCACATCGCAAATAGCCCGCGTTAAAAATCTGTCCTCATATGGCGATCCAATTGGACGACGAGGCCTCTTTCAAGATTGGCACGACTGTTTAAATATTGTCCAAGCTCATAGTCACAAGTGCGCAGATCACGAGATGCCATCACATCAACATCATCACGCCGAACGCCAATCATGACGTCTGTTGTCAGCGCAAATTTTCAAGTGAAAAAGAGGTAGTTTTCGAATAACGGATCGCCGCTATGCTTACTTTTCAGTACCGCTTCTCTGGAAATGCTGTGGGAAGCGGTACTGACGACCATCAAGTTGGAATCAGTTTTGCGGGCATCACCTCGCTTTTCCAATCAGGCTTTTTTTATGTCACCCTTGGCAACCGACGATGTCGGGGGAATACCTTGATATCCTGATATTGATTCAGCGCTTGCCATCCCTGGAGCGCCCGAAGTGCCTCCGAGCAAATCGCGAGTTGCTTTCTCAATCCGATCACCAACATCTTTGTCGACATTGCGCCAGTAATTGAACGAGCGTTCCAAGATTGGCTCGCTCACCCCGTCCGCGAGATGGCCCGAGACATTTTTGACGAAACGTTCCCGTTGCGCATCGTCCATTACCTCGCGCACGAGCGCGCCCGGCTGGCTCCAGTCGTCATCATCTTCTCGCAATGTATAAGCTGCCCGCACCATTTCGCCATCTGCGAACCAAGTCGCCTCTCCTCCCGTTTCCGGCTGTGCCCCAGGGCCACCATAGGAATTAGGAGCATAGACCGGATCAAGGGCATTCACCGTCCTGCCGCGTCCTGCGCGGGAATAAGAATGCACTTCCGCCGCCTTCGCCTGATTGACGGGAATTTGCTTATAATTCACTCCAAGGCGAGCACGGTGTGCGTCAGCGTAAGAAAAACCGCGTGCTAGAAGCATCTTGTCTGGGCTGAGCCCGATGCCAGGAACCATGTTGTTTGGTTCGAATGCCAGCTGCTCGATCTGGGTGTCCCAATCCACCGGATTCGTGTCGAGAGTAAGCTTGCCTACCTCCATCAGCGGGTAATCTTCGTGCGGCCATGTCTTGGTGAGATCGAACGGATTGATCCGGTATGTTTTTGCATCGTCAAACGGCATCACCTGAAACTTTAGGGTCCAACTTGGGAATTCGCCTTTGGCAATGTGATCGAACAGGTCGCGGCGGTGGTAATCTCCGTCCTGCCCGGCCATCGTGTCAGCCGCGTCTTGCGTTAGATGCGCGTTGCCGTCGCCCAGATCGGTGTGGAAGTGCCACTTGACCCAATACTTGTCGCCCCCATCGTTTATGAGCATATATGTGTGGCTTCCATAGCCGTTCATCTCGCGCCAGTTTCTTGGTACGCCACGATCACCCATAAGATATGTGACCTGATGCGCACTTTCTGGGCTCAGCGTCCAAAAGTCCCACTGCATGTCATGGTCGCGCAGTCCGTTGTCGGCCCGGCGCTTTTGGCTTCGGATGAAATGCTGGAACTTCATGGGGTCGCGAATGAAGAAAATCGGCGTGTTGTTGCCGACCATGTCGAAGTTACCGTCCTCTGTGTAGAACTTCACCGAAAAACCACGCGGGTCTCTCCAGGTGTCGGGACTTCCACGCTCACCCGCTACGGTAGAGAAGCGAACTGCTGTCTCCACCTTTGCTCCGGGTTGAAGAAATTTTGCTTTGGTGAATTTTCTGACGTCGTTCGTCACTTCGAAATGGCCGAAAGCGCCGCTACCTTTGGCATGGGGTTGCCTTTCGGGAATTCGCTCACGGTTGAAATTCGCCATCTGCTCAATGAGATAGTGATCGTTCAGGACGATGGGGCCATTTGGTCCTATTGTCAGTGAATGCTCATCGCTTTGTACAGGTATGCCTGCATCGGTTGTTGTGCGGGGAGCGGATTTGTTCTCGTCCATAAGCGTGCCCTCGAAGTTTTAATTGGGGTAGCACAACAAACGGCAGGGTGGGCGCTAGGTTCCACTTCGCACAGTGGAAGCGACCGCAGCTGATCAAGCCAGGATCAGATGGCACGTGATGTTTCAAGTGGTCTCCCGCACTAAAAGCTGCTGATCCCAGTTTACGGTTTTTCCGCCAAGGCGTTTTAAGTTTCAAATTGATCGCGGGTAATGCGAACCGAATTGGCAACTCCTACTACAGTTGACGTACCTTTTAATGGTGAACGGGTCAGTCCAAATATCAAAGAGCTTTCGCGGCCTAGGCTCGAATTTAACGCTATTCGCTAGCGTGGCTGGATCGCATCCTCAACAAACAAGGTTGATCTGCTGGTGGTACCGTGTTTGAAGGGAGAAAATTGGCGAGGGGGCTACGACAGCGCGAATGGCAGAACAATTCGATATGTTTTCGGAGCAGGCTCCGCGGGATCAAGTGGTCACGCGAGATGCCTCCAAATCCGCCAAGGTCGAAAAGCATGCCATCCCGATGAGTGAAGAGGAGATGGTCCGTCATCTGTCGGACACCGGCCGCTATCGGATACTGCAGAAACTGACCCCACGCGCGGTTTCACGATTTGCACGTCCGGAGTACCCCCTCAAGGGCATCATTCTCGATACCGAGACCACGGGCCTCAATGCCCAAAAAGATGAAATAATAGAGATTGGCGTGATCGCTTTCACGTTTGATGCGACTGGAAACATCGGTGATGTGACAGGCATCTACGGTGGGCTTCAACAGCCGAGCATTTCCATCCCGCCTGAGATCACCAAGCTTACCGGGATCACAGATGATATGGTAGCCGCGCAGTCAATCGATATCGCTGCGTTGAAGGGCCTGATTGAACCGGCCGATCTGTTGATCGCTCACAATGCCGGTTTCGACCGGCCATTCTGCGAGGCATTTTCTCACCTGTTTTCTGGCAAGGCCTGGGCTTGCTCCAACTCGGAGATCGACTGGTCGTCGCGGGGATATGAAGGCACCAAGCTCGGATATCTGATCGCGCACGCGGGCTACTTCCACGATGGTCATCGCGCTGTCGATGATTGTTTTGCGCTTTTGGAGGTCTTGTCTCGTAAGGTAGAAGGGTCCGCTTTCACAGCTTTCGCTGAACTCTATGAAGCAAGCCAGAGGGCGTGTGTTCGCGTTTTTGCGGAGAACAGTCCCTACGACATGAAAGACCACCTTAAGGCGCGAGGCTATCGCTGGTCCGACGGAAGCGATGGGCGACCCAAGTCCTGGTGGATCGAAGTTGGAGAAGAATCGATCGACGCTGAACTGCGTTACCTCAGAGATGAAATTTACCGCCATCCGGACGTAGATCCACCAACCAGACACCTATCAGCATTCGACCGGTTTCGGGCTTGATATCGCCTTGCTGGACCATGCCTTGAGCGCAGGACCACCTGGGGCCTCGTCGCTTATCAGACGTGAGCAAGGTCCACAACCAAGTCATCGAAACGACGTCGATGACCTTGTTGACCGCCTTTGCAGGTAACCTTCGCCGAGCGAGGTGGAAACCGTTCAGCTCGCCCGGCGGCATCTGCACATCCGTAAACAGAAGCTGAATGTCTTCGCCGTGTTTCTGGAGGACCAACAATGCCTCCTCGGCGTTCGCCGCTCCCAGCACCCTGAAGCCAGCGTCTTCCAGGATATCCATCGCGTTCATTCTGATGAGGCCATCATCATCGACTACGAGATCGTACGGTGTGTTTTCGTCGGACACGGTTGAGGTCGAGGTACCTAAGACCGCGCGAAATGTCGAGCAGCCAAAAGCGATTGAGGTCGATGTACCCAGTTCAGGACCCGCCGCTGTCGCATCCGCTCAGACCGCAACGCCTCAACCGCTGTCGGAAGCATCGACCCAGACCGTTGAAAGCCAGCCTCCCGCATCGTCTAGCAACGGCACGGCGGTCGTTACGATGTTGGGCGTGGCTGGGATGGCAGTCTTTCTCGTGCGCAGGAAGAGACGACGCGTGAAGTTAGCTCGCCACGCGGCTCCCTCGACCCAAACGCCTATACCGAAGCGGTCGTTATGTCCGCTAGATCTACCTCGAGCGTGAACCTGAATGTCGCTTCTGAGGCAAAACGCACAACCTATTCCGCGCCGCCCTCCAGCGGTGTGCGTATAAAGACCGAAGCCACAATCCCTCCATCGGATCCGAAGAAGCTTGCGGAGGAAGGGAGGCCGATATTCGGAGGATAAGGCTCGAAGCCGCACCACCACTTTCCATCGACCTGTTCCAGCTTGAGCTGGACACCCTCCTGAAACGGGAAGCCGAGCTTGGGCACTGTGCCAAACAGACTGGTGCCGTAGGCATCGCGCAGCCGGGATAGGGTTTGTTGCTGACGCCGCGTTCGATCAGGATCATCGCCGTCGTGCGGTGTTGCAACGACGAGCGAATGGCCCGAACGCCTGTAGCGTGGGATGAGCGGGCGCTGTCGGGCGAGAGATCGCACGAGCGTGTCGTAGAGCAAGCCCGTCGCCCAGCTATCAGCAACCGGATCTAGGTCAATCGTTCCAGCGAGCGATGGGCCAAGCGGAGCCAAGCCATCCAGGATTTCCTGGTCACGCCCGAACACCGCTAGCTCACGCCCCAAAGCGGCCGCCGTCGCCCGACATCCCTTCGCCTTGAAGATCTCGCGCACCTCTGCCGATGTTGTCGGTTGGCTCAACCTGATGCGCCTGGCCGCGGTCGGCATCGATTGGAGCAGAATCGCCGAATAGCGCAGCACCGGGAATGCGCGGGCTTTGGCATTTGGAATCTGAACGGGGACGAGACGCGGCGTAGGTCGCCCTTCCATCACCCGATCAAGAAGCGGCTTGGGTAAATCGGTTACCTTGATGATATCGGCAGCCAGTTCGTCGAAGGTCGCGCACTCAACGACGGCCACATCCACGCCAGCCGCTCCGGCGCGCTCTAGGAATTCGATCACTGCGGGCAGTAAACGCGAAGCTGACGACGTGAGCCAGTACAGTCCGTTCGGAAATGGCGAAGGCGCATCGAGAACCGTGTTCAGCGCCTCCATGATCGAAGCGTCGCGTCCGCTGTAGCCGACGAAGATCATTCCGAAGCGCTTGCCGGATTCCACCAGCACATGCCGTATCCGGGCGTCCTGTTCCTCTAGTTCCGATCCCGTGTTCTTAATCGCGATCGACTGATATCACCGTGGAGCTTAGCGACCAACGGCCAGTCCGATTCATTGAGGCACCGCATGGCACGGTCGGCGGAATCGATCGCCGCCACAGTTGGTCGGTTCTGGCCGTCTATCGGAAGGATCGCATTTGCAGAATGCGCCGACTCCTCGATAAGCGGATCGAAGTTCGTGGTGAAAACGCTATCGACCTTGCCAGCAGCCATAAGACTGCCAAGCACCTTATGTCCAAAACAGGGAGTACCCTTGGAGATCGCATCGTCTATATACTGTCGGCGATGCCGAGCCTCTGGATAGACCGCTTCGAAGGCCTTGGCATATTCTGTAGGATCACCGTCAGGTGGCAACAGCGAGTTTTGGCGGAAAAAGGCATCGATCCTGTCGATCCAGATCGGGTCAGCGGTATCGATCTCGCGCTTTGACAGGTTTGTTTCGCGGCAAAAGATTTGCGCCTTGAAATCGCGGATCATGGCATAGCCAGTCGGAATGCCGGAGGCGGCCGATGCACCAGCACCGAGAAACCATGCCACGAGGTTTGGCCTGAGATCGAAGGCGGTCGCGAATTGTGCGGCGGATATAGTTTTTATCGGCACGGACTCCCCCCTTTTAAGCCGTCGTGGGGAGCGGGTCGGTTCCCTCGCTCAAGATGGCGAGATATCGCCGGTAACTGAACACGCGCCCCCGTTTACGGCCGGTGATTTCTTCGACGATGCCGAACCGTTCAAGATCGGCGAGCGCGGCATTGACCGTGGGGGCTGAGAGACCTGTTTGCTGAACGAGTTGGTTGGCCGTCAGGAACGGGTTTTGCTGAAACAGATCGTGGATACGCAGCGCGGAGCCGGCCCGGTCGCTCTCTGTCGTGATCCGCTCGCGGTCTTCCTTGAACAGATCGACAATTCGGGTGGCGGCCTCGAATGCCTGATTGGCCGTATCTGCAACACCGGCAAGAAAGAAATCGAGCCAGGCTTCCCATGCCCCGTGCTCGCGCACCTCCTGAAGCAGGCGGTAATAGTCGGCGCGATGCGTTTTAAGGTAGAGGCTCAGATAGAGCAGCGGCTTGCGCAGCACACCGTTGACGCAGAGGTACAGCGTCACCAACAAGCGACCGATCCTGCCATTGCCATCAAGGAACGGGTGGATGGTCTCGAATTGCACGTGCAGCAGCCCGGCCTTGATCAGGGCAGGCAGACGCGAGCCGTCCTCGTGCATGAAGCGCTCAAGGGCATCGAGACAAGCATCCATCTCGGTCGGCGGTGGCGGCACGAACAGTGCGTTGGCTGGACGTGAACCACCGATCCAGTTCTGAGACCGGCGAAACTCGCCGGGATTTCCCCCGCAACAGGGGTCTCTACAAAGCGGCCTAGCCGGAGGTTGGATGTTGATTCGGGCATGCCACATTATGCGAACGCGGCCTTATTTAAGCAATCAGCTTTTGGCTTAAATAGTGGGTGAGCTAAGATAAGCGCTCTTAAATAAGGGCGCACACCATCATCGGTAGGCACACCCAAAAAATTCATGGCAGTCCCCTTTCAGCGGCGGTAGCGCCGTCGACTGTGTTCGCTAAATAGTCCGTCCTCGACGACACGGACGATAGCGCGTCATCCGTAAAGATCATTCATTGTTGCCGCCGCTGAGATGTCAGGATTTATAGTAGAAACGGCGGTGATCGACGGTGCGTATGCTACTTGGTGACGTTGCGGC
>NZ_JBYOKI010000010.1:0-136582 GCF_057799395.1 Agrobacterium sp. 20P9.1.2 | reverse complement strand
ATCTGATGGATCGATGTCTTCTTAGAGTCTTTTGTAAGAGCCTTTAGATCTTGAAGAAGACCACCGAGGTTTTGCTGTCCATGATTAGCGTCGGCTTGGGACGTCATCCAATGTCTCCCGGCCTTTCCGATGAAAGCGGTACAAATATCGCTGGCCGTTTCGCATAGAACAATTCACTGCTCGGCGGGGTATTGATGCCTTTGCAGAAGATTGGCTAGATGAGCTGTGTTCCGTACCAGCATTTCGACCATTGTTGTCACCGTCTTGGGTGTCTCTTCAAGATCGACAAAGTTTTTCGAGCCCATCGCCTCACCAACCCAATAGGCGATAGCATTCGCGGGTATTGTAAAACCAACGTCGTTCAAGGCTTGGAAAACTTCGGCAGATACATGATGAGCACCGTCCTCATTGCCAACGACAGCCACAGCTGCAACCTTCCCGTAAGAAACCATTCGGCCTTCATCGTCGGTTTCCTCTAAAAAGGCATCCATGCGCTCCAGCGCACGCTTCATCACGCTGCCAGGCTGCCCAAGCCATATAGGAGTTCCGACGATCAGGATGTCCGCGTTCAGGATCTTGGTCCTTATCGCTGGCCAAGCATCGCCCTCACCTTCATCAGACGTCACACCGGGTTTAATGTCATGATCGGCCAGCCAAACTGTTTCCGTCACTGCATCGAAAGACTTGAATTCCTTGGCTATCAGATCAAGCAAGCTGGCCGTCGATGATGTCTCTGACGATGACGATTTTTTGAGAGTGCCGTTAAGGGCAAGAACCTTCAGTGCCATATTTACCTCCGGATGGATGTTGGACATCCAGCAGCTCGATGAGGAGCATAAATGACACCCTATGCTGGATAACTGACATGACAACCCGCGAGTGTATGGTTAGTTCCCCGACCATCGATTCAAAGCTGCGTCTCAAGCGGCCAATCGTCGCTCTAGTGATCCGGCGGAGGCAGTGGCAAGTATCTACAGGCGCAAAAGTATAGCAAACAGGTCACAGCCCAATTTATCTCAATCACGCCTTCATTCGATGCTTCTGGAGCAGTTGCAAAAGTATGGTCGAGAATTGCTCGCTTTTGTGCCACCGATCTCGTCGTCGCGTAACCCTTACCAAGGTGCTCGCATTTAGAAGCAAGGAACCTTGTCGACACGCAACGGTTAGGAGGCCAGACGATATGGCTTAAAAGTCAAAAAACACCAGAGCATGGTTGCATGACTGAAAGACGTGGGGATCCTATGCACCTTCGGAATCGACGGACGACCACACAAGAACGAACGCGAACACCGTCATCAGGCCACCCAACAATGACCTTTGGTAGAAACCGCGGGATCATCCGGCAGCTTGGAGATAGTGCCCAGCCGCAACCAAGTTAAGATAAGACAATACTAATCATGCAGCTTCATAAAATTGACGGGCATGCGTTGTTGCTTTTCGATTAAAAATTCATGGAAAGGAAACTTTATTGGATACCATTCTCTTAGTTGGCTACCTTGCCTCTATGTGTTCAGTATCCAGTTTTGTGCCACAGGTCTATAAAGTCGCTAAAACGAACGATACTCGGGCGATTTCGACTGGAATGTATTGTCTCACAGTTATAGGCTTCGCACTTTGGACGGCGTTTGGGATCATGCGCACCGAGTGGCCTATTATCATCACGAATTCGATATGCTTCATCTTGTCGACGATCATTCTTGTGAAAAAGCTGAGGTCTTGAAAAATTGGTGGTAATCTTGAGCTATCGCTGAGATCAGCGGGTCCCCGAAGGACATCGCTACCCAATCCTCGTTCAGCCTATTAAAACCAGTGCAGATTCATCCTGTGAAGAACTCATCCACGCTAACTCGACATTTTGGAGTTTTTGAATACATATGTATTCTCAGCCGCGAATTCAGGGCTGAAAATTTCATTCAGCATATTCAGTACGCGTTGCACGCCAGGATTGGCGCAACTGTAGTAAATAGTTTGCGCGTCTCGGCGGGTAGTGACCAGTCCG
Source organism: Agrobacterium sp. 20P9.1.2 (assembly GCF_057799395.1). Classification (NCBI taxonomy): domain Bacteria; kingdom Pseudomonadati; phylum Pseudomonadota; class Alphaproteobacteria; order Hyphomicrobiales; family Rhizobiaceae; genus Agrobacterium; species Agrobacterium sp. 20P9.1.2. Next base: position 134,583 of record NZ_JBYOKI010000010.1, on the reverse strand, counting down.
TCGGATCGCAATTTCGCAAGATGTTGCGAGACGGCCGACTGGCTCATGTTTAATCTTGTTGATAACTCCCCTACCGAAATTTCCCTTTCGGAAAGCAGTGAAATCAACTCCAGTCGTACCGCATTAGATAGGTTGGATAACAACCGTGCTTTCGAGGCATGTGAATACATACCAGTCTCCTTGAAGGGACATACGCAGACATTAATCAAAATCAAAATTTTGGCAGAGCAAAACCCACGGATTACCGAAAGCAAATATCGGGTTTCATCAATCTGTCGCTGAACTTCTTTTTTGAGCCACAATGTTCGCGTCGTCAACCGTTCACAAAAAAGCGTCAATCACAAAGTTAGCAGGGTCCGCGATATTGAAGTCCGAAACAATAGGTATGGACTTGGCTGTACCAAGTATTACGCAGCTATTGACATTGTAAATTAGAGAAACGTAAAATTAGCATCAGACGAACCAAGCCGACAAAAAAGCACCAATTAGAAAATAGGTGGTATATGGAAATCAAGTAACCTATGCGTTTAGCCCGATATCAAACTCAGGCTCTAGCAGCCGATTTACCTGATGCTGGTTTTTTCACGTGGGACGTTCCAGAGAACGTCGTCTGCGCTGACAGTGCGCTGGCTAGCCTTTTCGGACTTGATCCGGTAGCGACTGAGAAAGGGTTGCCGATTGAAAACTACCTTGATCGAGTCCACCCGGAAGATCTCCCGCGACTGGCGAAAACGATCAGCGACAGCATCGTGGCTCACAGACCTCAGCAGGAAGTCTATCGTGTTCTTAATATTCATGAAAAGTACGTTACAGTATCATCATTCGGCCGCGGCTTTAGGGATAACGACGGTGAGCCTGTGCGCTATGTCGGCATAGTGATTCCAGCGGATGAGGGAATTGAAATACCGACATCCCGGGTAATCATGTGAACCCTCCTAACATTTCCATCTTGCACCCAATACGGTGCCGTAGCGGCGTTGGAGCCTATGCTCCCCCCCCGGTGCGCGTACAGGTCGTTTAGATTCATAGCCAAGTTGCTTCGCCTGCATAACGGCGTTGGGATCGAGCGCTCATTGTTGGAAACGACGTTGTGGAATTCGCCTTAATAGCGAAGGACACGACGCCGCCGAGAGACCGATGCTACGCAGCACCTAATCCCGAAAGGGAAAAATCCAAAGATCAAGTACGGACAAGAATAGCCAAGAATACCGGAAGCGCGACACCGAATTTCCTCTAGGCCGCATTTGCCAAAGATCATGAACAACATCCGTCCGAACATTTATAGCTCGGTTCAGCCCCTATGAAGCGGACCACACCCTAAAGTGCTTTGGCTAAACTCTCTTTATGAAGCAGTACCCGTAAATTACTGCGATTGTGCCACCGCCCACAATATTGCCAAGCGTAGCTGCGGAAATGTTGCTCACAATAGCCGATATAGTGAGCGTGGATATGCCGACCACACTTTGATCGATCAGATATGTGTAGGGCAGCAGATACATATTGGCCACCGAATGCTCGAAGCCTGCCGCGACGAAGACCGTGACGGGCAAGATGAGACCGACAAGCTTTTCAGTGACGCTGTTGCCCGCTAACGCGAACCACACGCCAAGACAGACGAGAATATTGCCAATGACACCGCTCGCAAACACGGTGACAAAGCTTTTTCCGGCTTTTGTCGTCGCGAGGTCGATGGCCGCTGCTCCCACCGCGCCTTCCCCGGCCTCGTGGAAGCGTGCGGCAAAGACGACCAACGCGAGCGCGAGCGAGCCGATGACGTTCGCGATATAGGCAACCAGCAGAGCGCGAATTGCGGTCTTTGGAGAGACCCTGCCGAACACTACCGGGCCAAGAAACAACGTATTGCCGGTAAATAGCTCGGCACCAGCGATGACCACGGCCGCAAGGCCCAGAGAGAAGACCAGCCCCGCAAGAATTTGGGCTGCTCCGAACGGCATAGCATCAGCGCCTGCCAGCGCTACCGTGGCAGCAATGCCACCCAATCCTATGTATAATCCTGCCAATACGCCCAGGACCGCGATGGTTTTGACCGGTTGTTCTGCCTTTGTGGCTAGCGCCTCGAAAATGGTTTCGGTCAATTCTGCAGGCTTTGGAAACAGGCTCATGCCGGAGTGATCCTGACAGGGATGGATTTGGCCGCAGGCGTCTTGCTCTCCTCATCATGCTGCCACAACGGAATGAGCGAATTGCATTCGGGGAAATAACCCGCGCAGCTGCCGGGGGGCAGATCGTAATCGATGAGTTGCATGCCCGATAGTATGCGCACGATCCCATCGTCCACGGCTGTCGTAATGCTCGCCAGCCCATCTTTCGCAATGCCCAACCGCACGCGATCGTCCGCATTGATCATCAGGATCATACGGGATTTGTGGATGCCGCGCAGCCGGTCGTCATAACCATAGACAGTGGTGTTGAACTGATCGTTGGAACGCAGGGTAATGAGGCTGAGTACATTGCGATCTTCGCCGGTAGAAAATCCGGAACAGAGGGCCTTCGGCCGCTTGAAGTTTGCCTTGCCTGTTTCCGTTTCCCATGTTCGGTGTCTGGCCGCCACGGGGCGGGGGAAGCCGCCGGGAATATCGAGCCGCTTGTTGAAGTCCTTGAATGGCTCAGGGAACGTCGCCTCTATGGCATCTCTGACTAGGCTATAATCACCAACCCATTCATCCCACGGAACCTTGGAATTGGGCGTCAGCGCGTGCTTTGCGATCTCGGCGACGATCTTGGGTTCTGACAGTAGGCTTTCGGCAGCGGGCTTGTATTTGCCGCGTGAGGCATGAATGCAGGTGGTGGAATCCTCGATGGTGACGATCTGCGGGCCGGTCGCCTGCTCGTCGATTTCCGTTCTCACCAGCGTTGGCAGAAGATATGTGGTTGCGGCGGCGATCAGATGGCTTCTGTTGAGCTTCGTTGCGATCTGTACGGAAAGATCAAGCCCGCGCCATTTCTCTTCCATCAAGGTCCGCTCGGGAATGGCACGCACGAAATTGCCACCAAGCCCGATGAAAGCTTTGATGCTGCCGTCGATGATGCCTTCGCAGGCCTCCACCGTGTTGACCCCATCCTTGCTTGGCGGCTGGAAGCCATATTGCTCTGCCAGAAGGTCCAGCGGCACCAGCTCGGTCTTTTCGGATATGCCGACCGTTCTTTGACCCTGCACATTGGAGTGTCCGCGCACTGGACAGATTCCGGCGCCGGGTCTGCCGATATTGCCGCGCATCAGCAGGAGATTAATCAGCATCTGTACGTTGCTAATGCCGTACCTGTGTTGCGTAAGACCCATGCCATAGATCGCAATAACGTTTCGAGCTTTTGAATACGTCTTCGCCGCAGCCTCGATGGAGGAATGGCTGAGGCCGGAGGTTGCAAGAATATCGGACCACGGCATGGCCCGAACATAGCGTTCAAATTCTTCTAGACCATGTGTATGTTCCTCGATAAACGCGACATCCAGCACACGCGGCCTACCATCGGCAACGGCCTCGTCATCCCAGTCGAGCAGACATTTGGCCATGCCGACCATGGCGGCAATATCGCCGCCTGCGCTGACCTGATAATATTGTGTGGCGATATCGGTTGGCTTGTTGGTCAGCATCTGGCCGGGACGCTGTGGATTGACGAATTCGCGCCAGCCGCGCTCTTTCAGAGGGTTGAACACGATAACCGGCGCACCGCGTTCCCGCACTTCCTGCAAGCTATGGAGAAGCCGCGGCGCATTGGTGCCAACATTCTGCCCGAACGACAGAATGCAATCCGTATGCTCGTAATCCTCCAACAGGATCGTGCCGACGGGCGTTCCGATGCTCTGAGGCAGAGCGACGGACGTCGTTTCATGGCACATATTGGAACTGTCGGGGAGATTGTTGTTTCCGTAGAGACGCGCCAGCAACTGGTACATATAGGATGTTTCAAGGGATGCACGACCTGATGCATAGAAGACGACAGACTCGGGATCATAGCCTTTTAGTTTAGCGCCAATATTCGCAAATGCTTCGGACCATGTCACTTCCTGATATTTGTCAGTTGCCGCATCATAGCGCATGGGATGCGTCAGACGGCCTTCGTTTTCCAGATCGTAATCGCCCCATTCAAGCAATTCCGTGACGGTGTGTTTGGAGAAAAACTCGGGCGTGGTACGCTTGGCGGTCAAATCCCAGAACGTGGCCTTGGCACCGTTTTCGCAAAATTCTGCCAAATGCGGCTTGCCTGGCTTTGCCCAGGCGCAGCTGGTACAGGCATAACCACCCTTTTTGTTGTGATCGGTCATCAGGCCGGGGGCCGTTCTTAAGGCCTTCTGCGTGACCGCGTTCTTGACCACGGATTTGATCGATCCCCAACCGCCTGTTGGCATTGTGTACGGCGCATAATGGACTTTTTTCACCGGTTCACCCCTGTCTTTGTCTGTCAATGTCGGACCATGGCGTGGCTGGGTGTTCCAACCCGCAACGACACGTCTTTTCACCACGTACGGCTAGATTTTCGCGAGCTTTTGAAAGGTGTCCGAGACCGCATGAAGCCGGTCATCCGGCACGGAGACACGCACCATCGTTGCGCCGCTTTTCAACTCTCGATCGATGGCTTCTGGATCGGCAAAGCCGTCGGACATGACGGCGCCAAGCGCACCTCCCGCTGCTCCACCTGTCGCGCCACCCGCAACAGCGCCTGTAACCGTGGCGACCACCCAGCCGGAAGCGACAAGCGGGCCAGCACCAGGAATGGCCACAACACCTAGCCCTGCCAGTGCTCCGCCTATACCACCGAGAATGCCACCCGCACCGGCAACTGCTTTTGCAGCCTGTGTCGGGTCAGGATGCGGCATAGGGTTTTCTTCGGAATCATAAGTGAATACAGAAATGTTTGCAGGATCGATGCCAATTTTTCTAAGAAATTCAACGGCCCGTTCCGCTCCACGGCTATGTTGGAATACACCCGTCACGTCCGGCATGGTCTCCTCCTAGGCTAATATCACTCACTGGCCAATGAGAAAACGCTTATAAGAGTTCCCTAAAAATCTACGTGGGGTTGTAACTAAAGGGTGATAGGAAATTTCTGGAACTGTTCGCGCGCTCATGCGTTGCGGATGAAGTAGCCAGAGCTGCGGGACCCATCTTTCAATCAGGAAACATTATATTGCCGAGCACGCTTGACCCCTATTGCGGCCCAGCTCCAACGCTCCAAAATGCACTTTACTCGTGGAACCTTGATCCTGTCCTAATTGCTTGTATGGCTTCTATTGCGTTGGCGTTTCATTACGTTGCACTGCGCCCCAAAGCATGGAAGACAGGCCTTTTCCTCCTCCTTTTGATCGCCGCATTCGTCTCGCCGCTCTGCGCCATCACAAGCGCCCTCTTCTCGGTGAGACTGGCCCACCATATTCTTCTCGGTTCGGTCTTGGCCCCCTTTGTTGTCCTGATCTGTTTCTCGGCAAAACCAAAACAATGGCTTATGAAAATTCCAGTGGAAGCAGTCTTCTTTGCGCACACTGCAATCTACTGGGTCTGGCATCTACCGTTTGGCTATGCCTTCGCCCTGTCCGGCACCTGGCAATATTGGCTGATGCAGATTGCGCTCATCGTCGCCTCTGCCCTGCTGTGGCGGGCTTTGATGTCGCGCAGCACGTCAGTGGTGGCCACCAGCAGCCTTGCACTTGGCACCATGGTGCAAATGGGCTTTCTCGGTGCCATCCTCACATTCGCGCCGAGCCCGCTTTTCGAAGCGCATTTCGCAACGACACAGGCCTTTGGCCTGACACCGCTTGAGGACCAGCAACTGGCCGGTGTGCTGATGTGGACGCTGGGCTTTGTGCCTTATGTCATCGTGGTGCTGTGGTGCATGCGCACGCGGCTGCTCTTTCCTCGCCCAGTAAAGCAGTGAGCGCGATGGTCTTCGTCAAATTCCTGCACATCATGGCCATTTCCGTTTGGGCAGCCGGGCTTGTCAGCTTGCCGGGCCTCTATGTGCAACGCACGCATATTGTGAAGGACAATGATCTATACCGGCTTCAGAAGATCGTCCGTTTCTCTTACGTGCGCGTTCTTTCGCCCGCAGCCTTCGTCGCAATTGCGACCGGCACCGGTCTCATTTTTCTGCAAAACCCTTTCAGTGCTTGGTTTTCCATGAAGCTTGCGCTCGTCGGCATCATGGTCGTCATCCACGTCATGACCGGCCTTGTCATTATCCGGCTTTTCAAGGATGGCGAAGTTTATCCGGTCTGGCGGTTTGTCTCCGTCACAATAGCAAGCGGTGTGGTGGTGGGCGGGATTTTCTTTCTGGTTCTGGCGCGCCCAGAAGCACCCTTTGCTCTGCCATCAGGATGGGCAGAGCCAGGCGCGCTCAAGCGGATCGTTTCGCAGATCAGTCCTTGGGAGATACCATGAGGCCGATGCCATGATCGAAGATCAATTTGCCACCATGCCATCCTGCCAGCCCGGTCAGAACGGATGCCAGAAGCGAGAGACCCAGCCCGTGCGGAAGAACCGCGATGCTTTCGGTGACGCGCCCGCCCCAATTGGCACCGGCAACGGCAATCAGGGACATGGCAGCGATTCCATGCGCCCAGCTGGCCACGCGTGCGCGAATGCCCGAGACCAGCAACAGTTCTGCAGTGCCGATCAATCCGGCCCCGATGCCGCTGAAGAAAGCACCACCCGACGCCCAGAGTGCCGCTCTTGTCCAGAAACTGTCGCCGCTCCACCAGAACATGACATCCGCGGCCAAAGTGGCAATCACCAGTGCGATGGGGAAATGCACTGTCATTGCGTGAAGGGGATGACCAGCCACCGCAACCGCGGAGTTGGTGGTCTTTTCTTCCACTTTCGAAATCACCGGGTTCTGCCTGTCAGTGTCTGGCATCCATCGTCTCCTGTTTGGCTATCAACACCGCGATCCGTTATCCGGTTCCGATCGCTCATCCTGTTAGGGATCGCAAGCGCCATGCTCACCGGCTGTCAGGGGGAGTTGTCAACACTTGATCCTGCCGGGCCATCAACGGCAGCTTTTGCAAAACTCTGGTGGGCGATGCTGGCAGGTTCGGCCATCATCTTCGCGCTCGTCATGGTTTTGCTCGTTACCGTCCTGATGGCGCGGGGGCGTTTGAAGTCCATCGATCCCAAGCGCTGGATCGTGCTGGGCGGCATCATCATGCCCATTCCCATCCTCGTCGCCTTGTTGGGCTATGCCTTCTATCAGGGTGAGAGAATGTTTGGCGCGAACACACCGGATCCGGCGGTCACGATTTCGGCAACATCGCGGATGTGGAGCTGGGAGTTCGCCTATGAGATTGACGGCAGGCGGGTGGTCTCCCGCGACCTTCTGCACGTTCCTGTCGGTCTGCCAGTGAAAATCGATACGACCAGCGTCGATGTCATCCATAGTTTCTGGGTGCCACGGCTTGGCGGCAAGATTGATTCCATTCCCGGTCAGGTCAACACGATCACTCTGCTCGCGGATATCGAAGGCACATTCGGCGGTATCTGTTCGGAATATTGCGGGGAAGGCCATGCGGGCATGAATTTCCGTGTCCAGGCCCATAACGAAACCGACTTTGAAAATGCATTGAGGAATTTAGCCCCGTGATGGACCGATCCATACCCACGCAGAAGCTGTCTCCAATCGTCTTGCACAGGCAGCTTGATGCGATCTGGACTGCCGGTTCGGGCATCAAGCGATTTGCCGCGGTCAATCACAACGTCATCGGAAAACGTTTCATGGTGACGGCGCTGGTGTTTTTTGCAATTGGCGGATTTCTGGGCATGCTGATCCGCACGCAGCTGGCCACGGCCTCAAACGGGTTCATGGACGCGGCGCAATATGCGCAGGTCTTCACCATGCACGGGACAATCATGATGTTCCTGTTTGCCATCCCGTTTTTCGAAGGTCTGTCGATGTATCTTCTGCCAAAGATGCTCGGCGCGCGGGATCTGGCCTTTCCCAGATTATCCGCCTACGGTTACTGGTGTTATCTCTTCGGCGGCTCGATGCTGATCTTCGCCCTCGTCACGGGTATTGCCCCGGATGGCGGTTGGTTCATGTATACGCCGCTCTCGTCGTCCAAACACAGCCCCGGTATCAATGCGGATATCTGGTTGCTGGGCATCACCTTCGTGGAGATTTCCGCAATCAGTGCCGCCATCGAAATCGTGGTCACGATCATTCGCATGCGTGCACCGGGAATGTCACTGGTGCGAATGCCGATCTTTGCATGGTACATGCTCGTGGTCGGCGGCATGATGCTCGTCGGATTTCCGCCCCTCATCCTCGGCTCGATCCTGCTGGAAGCCGAACGCGCCTTCGACCTGCCGTTCTTCGATCCCGACCGCGGCGGCGATCCGCTTTTGTGGCAGCATCTGTTCTGGCTGTTCGGACACCCGGAGGTCTACATCATCTTTCTGCCGGCCGCAGGCGCGCTGTCCACCCTCATCCCGGTGCTAGCGAGAACGACGCTGACCGGCTACGAAATCATAATTGCGGCGCTGATGTCCATGGCCTTTCTCTCTTTCGGCCTGTGGGTGCATCATATGTACACGGTCGGCATTCCCCATGTCGCCCTGTCGTTTTTCTCGGCCGCCAGCGCTCTGGTTGCCATCCCAACATCGATCCAGATTTTCGCCTGGCTAGCGACGCTTGCCCAAGGACGCCCACAACTGAACGTGCCGATGCTGCATATCATCGGCTTCTTCGTCGTCTTCGTTATGGGCGGCCTGACCGGGGTGATGCTGGCCATGGTGCCGTTCGACCAGCAAGCGCACGACACGCATTTCGTGGTGGCGCATCTGCATTACGTGCTGGTGGGCGGCTTTCTTTTCCCCATGCTTGCAGGCCTTTATTACTGGATACCCCACATCAGCGGTCGCCAGCCCGTGCAGCATCTGTCGCATGCAGCCTTCTGGATGATCTTCGTCGGCTTTAACCTGACGTTCTTCATGATGCATCTGACCGGTCTGCTTGGCATGCCGCGCAGAATCTTTGCCTATCCCGAGGGTTCGCCGTGGGAGTGGCTCAACCTGCTCTCGTCCTTCGGGAGCTTCATCATGGCCATGGGCTTCATGCTCGTTGCACTCGATATACTGCTAATCTTCATCTTCGGAAAGCCGTTCCGGCGCAATCCCTGGAAAGCGGGAACGCTGGAATGGGCCATGCCGACACCGCCCCCATCCTACAGCTTCGCGTCGATCCCCCGAATTTCTGAACGGGCCGACAATCTACCGATCGACAAGCTTGGGGCGGAGTTGGCCGCAGGCAAGGGTTATCTGGGCTTTTCACGCAATGGCTGGATGGAAACACTTGGTGTCGATGCCATTTCGGGCGAACCCAATCACATCATCCTTCTGCCAAGACCAACCTATCTACCCCTGTTCACGGCAATCACGACCGGTGGGGTTTTTGTGTCCCTGTTGCTGAAGCTCTATCCGGTCGCGGTGATTTTCGGGATGGTTACGCTTGGCCTGTTCTTGTTCTGGACCCGCAACCCGGATGCCAAGACGGATCGTGGCCTTCTCGACGCCTCCAGCGATTGCCGTCTTCCCTTGCATTTCGAAAGTCGTGAGGCGCCGACAATTCTAGCAATGCGTTTGGTGCTCGTTGCCAATGCCACGCTGTTTGCATCGCTTTTGTTCGGCGGCCTTTTCCTTTGGGTTTCCAATCTTGGTCCGAGGCCAATGACTGATGTTGTTTCCACCGCAGGTGCGGCATGGATCATACCCATCGCTATCTTTGCGGGATGTGCGGGCGCGGCGTCCGGCATCAAAAAAGTGCTGTATCACCCAATGCTTCTCGCGTCGCTCATAGTGTATGCCGTGGCAGCGACGCTGTTGCTGATGGAATTACACGAGCGCTCCGCCATCGCAACGTCTTCAGCCCTCAACGCCGTCGAATTCGCAGTCTCCTGCTACCTCTTCCTACACCTTGGCCTCGGTCTGGTTTTTGCCGGTTTTGGCCTGTGGCGCACGGGCGAATATGTTTCTGACGCGCGGCAGAATGATCTGCGGATTGGTTCTCTCTGGCACATCTACTGTCTTGGCGTCGTCCTGATCGCGTGGCTGTATCCCTTTCTCCTCACAACGCTCACGCCAGGAGGATAAGCCATGCGATATCGCCTGCTCATCCTCATTCTCGGACCATTCATATTGTGGAGCGTCTATTTCATCATGATCTATGGCGTTCAGGCTGTGGGATGCAGGGCGAACTGGGATACGGCTTTTCTCGGCGGCATTCCGGTGCTCAGACTGATACTTGTTGCAATCCTGGCGGCGTCGGCCATTCTGTCGGTGGCGATGTATATGCTGGCCGGACGAGTAGAGACGGATCATGTGGTGATCACGGCGATTGGACGCTATTGCGCAGCAGCGGCCCTCTTCTCGACCGTAATCGTATTTCCAGGCATTTTATGGCTGGAGTTGTGTTGATAGCCGTGCTTGGCACGAATCAAGTGCCCGCTGCCGTTAAGCAGCAGGCACCCGTATTTAGACCTTAGCCGTGGGGTTTGATCACCACTTTGACGCAACCGTCTGTCTTGTCGCGGAACGTCTTGTAGGCTTCCGGTCCCTCTTCAAGCCCAATGCGATGGGTAATCAGGAAGGACGGATCGATTTTACCATCGACAATCAATTGCATGAGCGGTTCCAGATAGCGCTGGACATGCGTTTGCCCTGTTTTCAAGGTCAACCCCTTACCCACCAAGGCGCCGAGCGGTGCAGGAACCGCCGGGCCTATGAACACGCCCGGGAGAGAAACGGTGCCGCCGGGCCTACAAGCAAGGATCGCCTGGCTTAGAGCATAGGGCCGTTCCATGGAGGTCAGCTTTGTCTGAAGGGTTTCCATGACCCCACCGGCACCGTGACTTTCCATGCCGACCGCTTCGATGACGGCATCAGGCCCTTGACCATTCGTCATATCGAGTATGCGCTCTTGCAGACCTTCGTCGGAATAATCGAGCGTTTCCGCACCAGATTGCCGTGCGAGTGCGAGGCGCTCAGGGATTGTATCTATCGCAATCACCCGCTCCGCTCCCAGAAGGAAAGCCGATTTGATAGCAAACAGCCCAACAGGACCACAACCGAACACGGCCACTGTCTGGCCCTGCTTGATGTCGCAATTCTCGGCAGCCATGTAGCCGGTCGGAAAGATGTCGCTCAGGAAAAGTACCTGCTCGTCACTGAGGCCTTCCGGCACCACGATTGGTCCCACGTCAGCATAAGGTACACGAAGATACTCGGCCTGACCGCCTGGGAAACGTCCATATGTTTCGGAATAGCCAAACAATCCCGCCGTTGGGTATCCGATCTGCTTTGCCTGCTCGGCACCGTATGGGTTGGACCGTTCACACAGCGAAAAAAGGTTCCACTTGCACATGCGGCAATCTCCGCAGGAGATGGTGAAGGGCACAACGACCCGGTCTCCAACCTTCAGCTTGGAATTACCACGACCGACTTCGACGACTTCGCCCATGGTCTCATGGCCCATGACGTCGCCAGCATGCATTCCCGGAACGAAACCGCCATAGAGGTGGAGATCCGAGCCGCAGATCGCACAACTTGTCACCTTGATGATTGCGTCACGATCATCCTGGATGATGGGGTCGTCCACCTGTTCACAGCGGATGTCTCCGCTTCCGTGCCACGTTAAAGCTTTCACGTTCACTCCTCCGATTTTTTAGATGATGGGCGGTGGGAATGGCGGCCAGAACGCCGCCCTTCGTGCGCCAGCGTCGTAGGCTTGCCCGGCGTCTTAGCCGGACTTACCAAGCGATCGATCAGTGTGCAGCAACCAGTTTGATCACATGCATTTTGTGCATTTCGAGCTTTGGAAGAGTTTTTGCAGCAAACTCCTTTACCGCAGCATCATCACCGCCCTTTGCATAGGTGGCAAAAAGCGTAACGGCCTCCATATGCGCTGTGGTCTGCATCTCGATATAGAGTGGCTGGAACTCTTCCTCGGATGCGCCCTTCAAAATTTCGAGCATTCCAGCATGTTTCGGCGAAAGCTTGGGCGCTTCATCACCCAGCTTGGCTGCCTTTTTCAGTTCTTCCGCAGCCATCGTATGATCGGCGATCATTTGTTTTGCGAATTCCTTGACGTCGGCATCCTTGGCCTTTTGCTCGGCCAGCTTGCTGGACTCGATTTCGAAGGCGTTGGAGCTGGTCACGACCCTGACGAACGACGTCTTGTCCATGTTCATCGCAGGGGCGGCAGTATCGGCGTTTGCGGGCATGGCGGCTGTTGCCATTGACGCGCAGGAAGACGCTAAGGCAATGGCGACGAGGGTCGAGGTGAAAAGAGTCTTCATGGTCATTAATCCTTACTTGGCTTTGGCAAAGGCGGCGTTGAGATCGGCGACAGCAAGATCGACCGCCTGCTTGGCTTCAGGAACCACTTTGCCCATCCCGAAGAATTCATGCGTCACGCCATTATAGGTCTTGGTATTCACCGCCACCCCGGCATCCTTCAGCTTGGATGCATATGTTTCACCGTCGGAGCGAAGAGGGTCGATCTGTGCAAGGATTACGGTTGCAGGGGCAACGCCTGCCAGATCAGACCGGCCGTTGAGATTGATCCGTGGGTCCTTCGTGTCATCGATGGAGGAAACCGTGTTCTTCACGAACCATTCCATATCAGCCTTGCCAAGCGGCTTGGCGTTGGCATTCTCCTTGTAGGACGGTGTGTCCATATCGTTACCGGCAACAGGATAGACGAGTAGCTGGTGAACCGGCTGTTTGGTCTTCATTTCCTTGGCCATGAGAGCAACATTGGCCGCAAGATTGCCGCCCGCGCTTTCGCCAGCGACAGCAATTTTATCCGAGTTGCCGTTCAGTTCGTGGATATTCTCCACGACCCACTTATAGGCCGTCCATGCGTCTTCATGAGCCGCAGGAAACTTGTGTTCTGGCGCATGGCGATATTCGACGGAAACGACGATTGCGTTAGCTCCCATAGCCAGTGCACGCGGTGCGCTGTCATAGACATTGATGTCTGCAACGACCCAGCCACCGCCGTGATAATAGACGACGACAGGGAACGGTCCATTTCCGCCCGGAATGTAAACACGTGCAGCAAGACCGCCATCTTTCGAAGGGATTGCGATGTCTTTTGTCGTTATTTGCGCCTCTGGATTTGAAGACAAGCGCTTGTCCCATTGGACGGCGTGCGCTGCATCTGCCGGGCTTGCCTGCGTACGGGCTTCCGGTACGGCCAATGCTGAAAAGGGCTTTGCATCAAGCGCGCCCAGCTTGTCCAGAACGGCCTGCATCTCGATGGTCGGCTTGGCCATCTCCTGGGCCATAGACGGCATTACCGTCGCGAGCGGGAGGATCAAGGCAAGGGCTGCGGCACCATAGTAACGTGGTCGGTTATTCATTCGCTATTCTCCCGTTTCGTTGGTCCTGAAACCGGGGCGCGACGCATAAGTTCCTACAATACATGAAGATAAATTATTTTGGCTTACGATGAAAATTGCCGACTGAAGATAGACAGGTCGCATATTCTCAACTCATAGATTTCTATTTGAGACCTCTTGTCGACATTAGCTTTAACAAGCCATAGCTTTGCCAAGGAAGCTGCATCTCGCAACCAGTTGTTTTCGCTGCCCAAGCGAAGACAGAAGGCCGTGCGCCTCGCCCAAAGTGAGGGCCGGATCATGATCTAAACGAGAACCGTCGCAATCAACTTTTCGTAGACTTGCTTTCAGAAGTTTCCTTCCGCTTTGGCCGAAAATGGACCAGCAGCGATTTAAGCTCTACCGCGCGCACCCGCCGCGCAGCCTCGTCGGGGGCTTCAAGCGCCGCCGCTTCATGCGGTTTCTTTTTCTTCATCGGCCAGCCTTTCGGAATAATCCAGCGACCGGTTTGGCGCGAGGTAATCACCAATATCTCGATGTCATCTTCGTCGGGAACGCGCCGGAAGCAGAGCGCGGCATATTGCTGGCGAAAATCAGCACGCTTCAGATGCTCGGGCATGGCTGCGAGCTGAACAAGCAATCCGCGGGACGCGGATGGGATGGCGTGCTTTTCTTTCTTTCCTAATTTTACAGCCATCCGAGCGCGACTTTCATCCTTCCATCAATCAATCTCAGTGGGCACTATCACTTGGAGCCATTGCCTCAAGCGATCCAGTGGCTCCAGGCAGCTCCGACTACCACCCCCGTCGCCACAAGAGCGGTCGTCGAGAGGAAACCACGTCCTAATCCCGGGGCAACAACCGAGTGCGGTGGCTCCAACCCGTTGTCAGTCGGTTCGGCAGGCCTCGGGAGATGAGCCCTGTAGAGGCAGTCTCCTCAAGCATCTTGCCGGGCACACTGATCGAGACCTGCGTGATAGTTTCCTCGTCAAATTTCACTGAAAAAGCGACTTCGTCAGCCTCCCTGATTTGGCGGAGCGTCTTTTCTGCGGCAGAGAGCTCATCTTTCCCCTCAACCAGCGAGGTCTGGGTCACGAGGAAAAATGGCATGTAAAGTCCTCAAATTTTTATTGCCGCTATGATCGCAGCTTGTTTTCGTGAATCACGAACTTCCCATACACTCAGATTGTGTGGCAAGCGAAATCATCCGCAAGATTAGGGGTTTGGCATCTGTGCATTGTGATCAAGGTCTGGCTTTTCTCGTCTAGCTTAGCAATGCTCAACGCATACGGACCCATCGCACGCAGATGTGGCATATTGCACCTTTATTTGTGTGATCCCATCACTCCGCATTCAGGTCGGAGGCACCGACTCGTTGTGTGTCAAGCATCGTGAGCGTCTTTGCCTTGAAAGGATTCAAACTGTCACCGGCCAAATCTCAGCTCTTCCAAATCAGATACGCCTCTGATTTTAAAGATTAAGTGACTTCATTCCGCCGCCGCCTTCTCATCTGCCTTCCGGCTTTCCCATTCCTGTGGCGTCAGCGTCTTGATGTCGAACTGATCGCGAGTGCGAGTATAAGTATGCCCACCCATGCGGCCGACGGCATCCATGAGCTGCTGGTCGATGTGCAGATTGGACGCGTTGACTGCGTCGCTGCGGACGAAGACGCCAACGACTTCGCCGAGGATGATTTCGCGGGCCGGGCCGACCTGCAGGGTCGTGTGGCGGCGGCATTCCAAAGCCGCTGGAGCTGCCAGAATACGGGGGCTGCATACCATCTCGCCGGGAACGGTCGCAAGGCCCGCTTCTTCCATCTCGTCTACGTCAGGGCCAAACTTGATGGCGCAGACTTCCATCTGGTCTACCAGCGCATTGTCGCAGATGTGGACAGTGAATTCGCCGGTCTCTCTGATATTGCGTGCAGTGTCCTTGAAGCGCATGTCCGAATAGTTCTCGACGCCGATTGCGACGATGGCTGGATCATGGGTCAGGACATTGAAGAAGCTGAACGGGCCGGCGTTGGGTGTCCCGTCCTTGCTGACCGTCGTCACCAGTGCAATAGGGCGCGGGATGACGGTGCCTATGAGTATTTTGTAGCGTTCCCGTTCGCTGAGTTTTGCGAAATCGAAATGGGTGTGTTCGGTCATATCAGGCCTCGGCAGCGATACGGTGGGTTTCAAGCGGGGTGTGGCGGGAAAGGTTTTCGAACCCGTCCTTGGTGACGACATACATATCACCGACATTACAGCCTGCCGACAACGGCTCAAGCCATTGCGTGTGCAGAACGAACACCATGCCCTCTTCCATCCGGTCGTAATTGTGGGATGAGATGTTGAAGCTGTTCTGGCCTCCCGCCATGCCGACCGAGTGACCCAAATTGGGGTTATGCGGGCCATGGGTAGCCGGGTAAACATGCATGAGAGTGCGGCCCTGCGCCTCCCAATCGATGTTCTTGACATATTGGCGCGGGATCAGCCGCGCGCTGCCATCATCCATTGGAGCCCAGTTGTAAGGCATGGTGCGGGCTTCGGGTGAGGAAAGCATGCTGCGCTCGATCATTGGCTCGAAGGCCGCGTTGTTAACGTCGCGCATCAGCGCACCGGGCCGGATCAGCTTTTCGGCACGTTTGACGCCCTCGGTGCAGGCCGCCAGCACCTCTTCCTGCCGTTTGGTGATATCACTAACCGCGATCATGCGCGCCGTCTGGGCGGTGTAACCGCGATAGGTGATGTTGGAGACGTAAAGATTGATGAGATCGCCCGGACGTACGACATGGCCATATGGCTTGCCGCAATGGGTGCCGAACTCGTTGATGCCGATCTGATAGCCATCACCGGTCTCGCCGCCAAAGGAGAGCTGTGCCTGCGTGAAGGCGGCATAGATTTCGTGGTCGGTGATACCAGGTTTGGCGACATGATAGGCCGCCTGCGTGGCGATGCTGACAAGTTGGGCTGCCGCTCGAAACATTTCGATTTCGCGCGGCGAGCGCACTTTCTGCATGCGGTCGAGAATGGCATTGTCAGAAACGAATTTGCTTTTCGGCATTAACTCATAGAGTGCCGCCCATAAGGTGAGTGATGTGCGATCACCGATGCGGCCGATCTGCGCCTTCGCCAAGCCCATGCCAGCCAGCAGTTCTGCGCATTTCTCAGCGGTCTTGATCACGCTGTCGCCCGGACGGTCCGCATATTCGCGACCTATCGGGCCGATCTGCCAGATGTCTTCCACCAGCACAGGCTCGCCACCCGGCGGCAGAAGCACGGATTGGGTGAAGAAGGACAGGAGCACCATCGGCTTGTCGGAATCCGTCGGGATGATCAGGACGCCCTCGCGCATCCAGTCGCAGATGTAGCGCAGATAGGCGTTCGAAGTATGGAACCAGCCGACGCCACCGGTGTGGACGATCAGCGCATCATGGCCAGCTTCGACAGCCTGGCGACGGATGCGGCGTAGGCGGTCTTCAAACTCATCGACGGGCAAAGGCAGCGGTGCGACAAAGTCGAAATCCGGCTGGAAATCGGCCAGCAGCGATCCGATGCGGTAGTCGCCTGCCTTGGTGGCGTGTCTATTCATTGGGTATTCCTTCCAGAGTATTTTTATTGGTCAGCTTGCCGTGCCGGCGCCAATACGCGCCTCGCTACCAGCATCACGATGAGTGTGAGTCCGATCAGAATTCCCGACATTGCCGCGACGCGGACATCGAGCGATTCTTCGATCAGTGCGAACATGCGAAGCGGCAGCACGGTCGTCTGCGCATCAGCCAGGAAGAGCGACACAGAGACGTTGTCGAGCGACTGGATGAACACCAGAAAGGCCCCCGCAAGAATGCCGGGTGCCAGCAGCGGCAGGATCACGCGTCTCAGCGTCGTATACCAAGTTGCGCCCATGACGGTGGAGGCTTCCGCCAGCGACGGGTTGATGCCCTGCGCTACAACCGAGGCCGCCCGGTACATAAGCGGCCCGAAGACGACGATATGGCCAATGACGGTCAACCAGAGCGACGGCTGGAAGCCGACGAAATTCGCCACGATCAGCGCCGCCAGACCGTAAACAAGGCTTGGCAGCACGAGTGGGGCGAGCAGAAACGGCTCCAGCGCGTTGACCGCGCGGCGTCTCATCCGCGCCATGCCGATTGTAGCAGGCACCGCAAACAGCAGCGATCCCAGCACCGCAAGACCTGCGATTTTCAGCGAATTACCGGCTGCGATATGTTCTGTCCCTGAACGCACAGGATCGATCAGCGCCTCATACCACCGCAGGGAGAACCCCTCCGGCGGATATTTGAGTGTCTGGCCAGAGGTGAACGACATGGTGATGGCAATCACGATCGGTGCCACGAGATAGATCAGACTGAGACTGCCGAAACCGAAGACAAACGCTTTGTAGAGGAACGTCGGGATCGGGTTTTCACGATGATTATGCATGGCCGACAAGCCTCCGGTGACGGGAAATCATGGTCATGGCGACGAGAAGAATGCCGGTTGACAAAAGCAGGATGACGGCGATGGCCGAGGCCATAGGCCAATCGAACAGTGTGCCGACCTCGCGATAAATCAATTGCGGCACATAGACATTGCGCGCACCGCCGATGACGGCTTGGGTGACGAAGGACGCACTGGTGCTGGCAAAGACAAGAATCCAGCCCGCCAGCAAACCGGGTAGCATCATCGGCAGGAGAACCGTGACCAGGATACGCCATGGTCCCGCGCCGGACACCTGCGCGGCCTCGGTGAATTGCACCGGCGTTCGCGACAGGATGGCGATCAGCGGCAAGATGATCAGGGGCAAGTCGATCTGGCACATGGCCATGACGAGACCTAACTCGGTGGAGAGCAGTGTGAACGGCCGCTCCGCAAGTCCAAGCGCCACGAAGGCCTCGCTGATCGGTCCCTGTCGTCCAAGAATGACGATCCAGGCGAAGGTTCTCACCACATTGCTAGTCAGCATAGGAACAAGCGTCAGGAAGATGATGATCTGCCGCGCAGTCTTGCTACTGTGCCAATAGAGCAGCGCAATGGGAATGCCGAGCAAGGTGGTGCTGGCGATGGTCTGGAGACCGAGTATGGCGGTGTTAACCAGCACACGGTAATTGAATGCATCGCCAAGAAAGCGCGCATAATTGTGCAGCGACACGCCGTCAGGGCCGATGAAGCTGAACCCGACAAGAACGGCGAGCGGCGTCGCAAAAAACGCCACCGACAGCAAAAGCATCGGGATAACGTATGGGAAACCGCTCGCTTTCATGTGCTTACCTCAACCGGCGACGAGAGCGTCGAACTGGCGGATCCATTCCGCACGGTTCTTGTTGATTGCAGCCCAGTCCGGATAGACCAGCGATGCCAGTTGTTCGCGCTTCACATAGGCCTCGATGCCTGGCGTGAGTTCCACTTCCTTGTTCGTCGGGAACATCTCCGTCGGTGGCATTTTGAGCTTGTCCTGCGCTGCCTTGGAGATGGCCGCATCCATATAGGCATAGGCCGCATCCGGGTTTTTCGCACCCTTGGTCAGATGGATGTTGACGGGCGCCGCTGGCGAACCCGTTTCCGGTTGGACGAATTCGGCCTTCAAGCCCATGGACTTGAGACGCGCAACATTGCCGGTCGAGCACATGAAGACGGCGATCTCGCCCTGCTGGAACAGCGTCATCTGGTTATTGGTGCTGGCGACGACGCCCTTGATGTGTTCGGGATGGTCCTTGAACAGCTTGAACACGGCGTCCATATCTGTCGGGCCTTTGCCGAATATCTTGGCGATTTCGGTATAGGCCATGACGCCGGTGTTGGAGGCGAAACCGGTCCAGGAAACGAGGCCCTTGTAGACAGGATTTTCGAACAGGTCCCGGTATCCCTTCGGCGCTGGCACCAGATCCGGGTTGTAGGCGATGCCATTGACTTCGACCGTAACCGTCGGGCCGTATTCGCCCTGGAATGCAGGATCGAGCATGCTCCAGTTCTTGAGCTTGGAAGGGTCGATCTTCTGGATCAGGTCATTCTCGATGGCGACGGCCATCTGGCCGGGAGACATCAGCAATGTATCGTAAGGCGGGTTGCCGGGGCTGGCCATGACCTTGGCGAGCTGGTCCTGCGCCATCGCGGGCGCGACCGTCAGATCGAAACCGGCTTCTTTGACGAGTGGCGTCAGTACCGTGCGATAGCCGTCTTCCCAGTTGCCCGGAAAGGTCGCGGCAATTGCGGTGCCGCCGGCAGCACGGGCTGCAAAGGGGGCGGTGACGGCTACTGCCGCACCGGCAGCAAGCAATCCGAAATGACGTCGTGTGATGTTAAAGTCCTGCATCTGTTCACCTCTGTTGTTGTTGTTCATTCACTGGATGCTTCCGGTTCGCTCGGAAAGGCGTGACACCTGGTGGTGTCAATCTCGGCAAAGAGCTGCGCTCCCGGCTCGGGAATGAAGGTGGAAGGTCCGCGTACCTGCGAAGCGCGCAGGCCCGTTTCGTCCTCAAGAAGAAGATCATGGACGAGCGTTGGCCCAAGGGGCACGGACACTGTCAGCCGTGCTGGCAGTGCAAATTCACTTGGGTTCGTTGAAAGACGGACGTCTTCGGGGCGGAAGGTGATGGTGACCTTGGAGCCAACCGTAAAATTCAGGCGGCGCGGCAGAACGAGTGTTCTGCCATTCGTGAGCGCAATGGTCGTCGCCTCCGCATCCAACCCTTGCACCGTGCCATGCAGGAGATTGGCCTGACCGATGAAGGTGTTGACGAAAAGCGTCTTCGGCCGGTCATAGACGGCCATCGGCGTGTCGATCTGCTCGACATTACCCTTGTTCATCAGCACCAGACGTCCGGCAAGGCTCTGCGCCTCTTCCTGGTCATGGGTGACGATCAGCGTCGTGATGCCGAGGGTTTTCTGGAGATGCAGGAGTTCGACCTGCAGATCGAAGCGAAGCGCCCGGTCGAGCGCACCGAAGGGTTCGTCAAGCAGGAGGAGCGAGGGCCGTCCGGCAATGGCACGGGCAACCGCCACGCGCTGCTGCTGGCCGCCGGAGAGTTCACGTGGCAAGCGGTTTCCAAAACTGTTCAACTGCACGAGCGAGAGCATTTCCTCCACCCGCTCCCTGCGCTGCGTCCGCGGTACTCGCTGGCAGGCCAGTGGATAGGCGATGTTCTCTGCCACCGTCAGATGCGGAAACAGGGCGTAATTCTGGAACACCATGCCGATGCCGCGGGAGCGCGCAGAAACATGGGCGAGGTCCTGGCCACCGAGCTGGATGACACCGCTCTTCGGCTGGATCAAACCAGCAATCGCCCGCAGCACCGTGGACTTGCCGCAGCCGCTGGGCCCCAGAAGCGCAACAATCTCACCAGCCGCGACCTCGAACGAGATATCGCTGATCGCATTCTGCCCGCCATAGCTATGGGTCAGGCCACGAACGCTGAGCTGCTTACCATCGCCTGCCTTCGAGCCCTCTGCCATTGATATCCCTTTGGGTTGCCTGCCGCCGTCAAAGTTTTCTGCGCCCGATGTTACGAAGCGAAGATGGGATCGATCAGCGATTTGGGTTTCTGTGTTGGTCATGCCAAGGGATTTGCAAGCTGTGTGCCAGTTTGCGATTTTTAACGGAAAGCCATTATCAACATACTGATTAAAAATGCTTATTTTTGTTTTCTATTTTTGCGAATATTAATAATAATATTAAACCGGATTTATTTTCGGATTTAAAAAATGTGCACTTCCTATCGATACCGCTTATTCAATAAGCAGTATTTCAGTGCAAAAACTGAAAAAATTGCCGTTGATTGATCGAAAGTAGTTGGCAGATCATGGCCGCCGCCATTTGAAAAATTAGCGGAATACGCTGCGAAAGCAGAAACTTAGGCTGTAGAGCGCGCAACCTGCGGCATGAAGATCGTTAGGAGGGATTTTTTAATCAGTATATTTACGAATTTTTATGCGAATATCTGTGCGAAATATTTCTTTGACTCAAGAACTAGAAAATAGGTCTTTAAAAACAATGCGCTTAATATTCATCCATCAAGCTGGCATGCAGATTGCTTCGTACTTCCCGTAAATTCAAACCGATAAAAATCAAAAAGGGGATCGCATGCGCAGCTTCAAGACAAATCTCAAGAATGGCCTGACGGGTATCGCTCTCGTATTGCTGGCCACCTCCGCACATGCAGCAGAGGGCAACGCCATCAAAATGGTGCCCGATGCCGTTGTCGCTAAACTGCCGGGCGTCGTGTTCGACAAGGCGCTGGCGGACCGCCTTCCACCTGCGATCAAGGACAAGAAAGTGCTCAGGGTGGCAACCGATCTGACGCCTCCCATCAGCTTTCAGGCGGAAGACGGCAAACTGATCGGGATCGATGCAGATATCGCCGCAGCACTTGGCGTCATTCTCGGCATCGATGTTCAGATGACAAATGTCGGTGCAGGTGCAGCAATCGTACCCGCTGTCCTCTCCAAGCGTTTCGACATGACCATTTCCGGCATCAATGACGATGTGGAGCTGGAAAAGCAGGTCGATGTCATCGACTACATGTTTGATGCCACGACAATCATGACCATCAAGGGCAATCCGCTCGGCATTAAGAGCATGGAAGACCTCTGCGGCAAGAAGGTTGCCGTGCCGGTGGGTACATTTCAGGCGCGCATGGTGGAAGCGGCATCGGCGAAATGCGCGACACCCATGAACATCATGTCGATCCCGAAAATGCCTGACGTCTTGCAGGCCGTACGCACCGGCCGCGCTGACGCAACCGTCAACGGTTATGCCACGAGCGTCTATACAACCGAAAACCAGACCGGCAAGGGCGTCGGACTTCAAGCACTCCCAGATGTCCGTCTCGCCGTCGGCTATCTCGGTATGCTGGTATCGAAGGACAATCCGGACCTGCGCGATACGGTCATCGCCTCGCTTCAGCATATGGTCGATACCGGCGCCTATAAGGCCATCATGGAGAAATGGGGTCTTGGCCCACTGGCTGTGACGACCGTCAAATTCAACGACGCCGCCAGCATGCCGGTGAATTAAGCCATGTCTCTTTTTGCTCAACCCATCAGCATGGCCATCGCCCCACCGCTCGGCAAGCCGATACGGTGGGGGCAGATCACATCAGGCACCAGCGCGATCCTCGCGCTGGCTCTCTTCATCCTCACCATCGCACGCAACCAGACTGTCCAATGGGGCGAAATCCCACGTTACATGGTCGACCCGGTTATCCTCGACGGCGTCATTCTGACGTTGCAACTGACGGCCGGCGCAATGGTGTTCGGCATCGCTTTCGGCTGCATCGTCGCCGTCATGGCCACAAGCCAGAATATCGCTCTGAAAGCGATGGCTGTCGCCTTCGTGTGGTGTTTTCGCGGCGTACCGCTCATCGTCCAGATTTTCTTCTGGTTCAACATCGCACTGTTCATTCCGCAAGTGGGCATTGGTGCCTATTCGATATCGATCAACGAACTCGTCACCCCTGCCCTTGCAGGCTTTCTGGCACTTGGCCTGCATGAAGCCGCCAATATGAGTGAAATCATCCGTGGTGGATTGACCGCCGTGGATCGTGGCCAGCGCGAGGCCGCCTCGTCACTGGGTTTGCGACCGCTCCAGACCCTCCGAACCGTGATTCTCCCACAGGCCGTCCGCCTCATTGTTCCTCCGACTGGCAACCAGGCCATCGGCATGCTGAAGGCAAGCGCCATCGTTTCCGTCATCGGTATGCAGGACCTACTGACCCAGGCGCAGGCCATCTATGCGCGCAACTTCCTTGTCATCGAGCTGCTGTGTGTCGCCTCGCTCTGGTACCTCCTCATCACGTCAATCGCATCCGTCGGCCAGCATTTTCTGGAGAAGCGCCTCGCACCGAAAGGCCGTGACGCCGGTGCACAGAAAGACAACACACGTCGCGCCTGACGCGACGCCAACTCAACCATCAATCAAACGGAAATGCCGTTGCAGCAAATCCGACCAGGAAACATCGAGGAGCAGATCATGAAATTAGGCATCGACGGACAGAAACTGCCCGAAGCGAAAAAACGCGGACCACTCAAAAGCCTCGAACACGTCAAGGAAATCGGTCTCGGCGGCATCTTCTTCAGCACGATCCTCGACATGAGCGAAACATTGGACAAGGGCGAACTCGCTGATATCAGAGCCAAGGCCGACGAACTTGGCCTTTATCTCGAAGCGGGCGTTGGCAAGATCAACCCCTATTGCAGCGCCGAGGCCCCGGAGTTCCGCGCGATCGGCGGCGGCGATGTCATCCTCGGTTTCACCCGCATGATCGAAGCGAGTGCGGCCATCGGCTGCTGCGAACTCTGGGTGTCGCCCGGCAACTTCAAATCGGAATATCGCGGACGGCTGGCCAATGACCGCTTCCGCACCGATGTGACATGGGACGAGCAGTTGCTGGGCATCGAAAAGGTGCTGCTGAAGCTCGCACCCGTGGCGCGCGCAAACGGTGTCCATCTCAACATGGAAACCCATGACGAGATCACCTCGTTTGAAATCCTCCGGCTCATCGAAAGGGTTGGCGAGGATTGCATTGGTGTCGTCTTCGACACGGCAAACGGCCTGCAGCGCGCCGAGCACCCGGTTTTTGCTGCAAAACGCGTCGCCCCATATGTGCGCCAGAGCCATATCAAGGATGCCTATGTTGGTCGCGCCACGGGTGGCCTCGATTTCCAGACCCGCCCGGTTGGTCGCGGCATCGTCGATTTCGCCACGATCATCCCCATTCTTGCCAAAGCGAATCCCGACCTGAACCTCTCCCTTGAGGTTGCGGCCTCTGTCGAGGACAAGCCACGCAAGGCCAATCCCCGCCAATGCATCGAGATCTACGACCCCATCTGGCGTGCAGGCCATCCCGACCTGACGCCGGAGGAACTGGAAGCCTATCTCGGATTGGTGGACGCATTTGAAAAACGTGTGGCAGCCGGAGAAATCCCGAACTGGGAGACCTATGAGGCAAGCCAGTACGGCTATCCGACCTATGAACACCAGTCCTATGGCTTCAACGAAGCGGTGACCTTCATCAAGGATTCTGCGCGTCACATTGAAGAGATTTGCCAGGCGAATGGAATTCCACTTTCGACGCCATCCAGGAAGCAGCACGCAGCCTAGGACTCGCGTATTCCATCGAACACGTGTGTTGCCAACTTTAAAAACCAAGGGACGAACCAAATTTTTAGGATCAAGCGCATATACGCAGGAATATTCCCATGAAAATAATCATATCGCTTGATCCGATCTGGAGACGACAATGAAGACCACAAGGCGACGTCTAAGCGCCAAGACCGCACCCAAGGCCAGCAGCCCGGTAGATACGGCCGAAACCGCCAATGACGACGTGACCGAGCGCATCCGCAACACTCTGGCCGCAGCAATCGGTGAGGGCGCGCTCAAGCCCGGCGTCAAAATTCTGGAAGATGCCATAGCCGACCATTTCGGGGTCAGCCGCACGGTCGTACGCGGCGCGCTGGGTGTGCTGGAGAGTGACCACCTTCTGGAGCGTAAGAAGAACCGCGGCACGTTTGTCGCCGAGCCCGGCATCGCAGAAGCAAAAGCCCTGTTCGAAGCACGCCGCAAGTTAGAACACGTCATCCTCGAACTCGTCATGGACCGCGCCACCAGCGATCAACTGGATGCGCTGAAAAAACTCACGGACGAAGAGGAGCATATCCACCATCACGGAGACGAAAAGTCGAAGACGGTGCTGTCCGGCAAATTCCACGTCGTTCTGGCAGAACTCGGCGGCAACGCCGTCATGACGGAGATGCTGTCCAAGATCGTCGCCCGCCTCTCTCTCGTAATGTCGCTCTACGAAGAGGAGCGGAAGGATGATTGTGGCGCCGATCATCATCGTTTGATCGTCACAGCCCTGAAAGGGAAGGATCTCGCAAAGGCGCAGCAACTGATGGACCATCACCTTGCAGACATCGAGGGCCGCGTACGATTGACTGAGGGACAGGGCGATAGACATACGTTCCTGGCCGTGCTGGAGAATTTTTCCTGATCACCGCCTTGATGAGATTCGCACTTGCGACCAGTATGTTATAAATTCGGCGAAGTGTTTGGTTAAAAAGAATCTCCCGCCCAATCTTCATGGCCGTGCCGTATGCGGATGACGAATACGCTCCCTTCTTCAATGATGCGATACACGACAAGGTGAGCCTTGAAAGGATGGATCCTGACAGGAGGAGAAATCTCATGGCGTTCGCGTGCCATTCTTGGGTTGGTGGCGATGAGCTCAAGCAAGGCAAAAAGCTCATCGTGATATCGTTTGGCGACTAGTGCTCCGAAGATGCGGATGCCTTCTTCTGCAATGGAAATAATATCCTCTTCCGCTTGGACCGATAGGCTGAATGGCATTAAGCGCGTCCGCGGCTGATGGCGGCTTGAGAGGTGGCTAAAGCAAACAACTCTTCCATTGAACGGCTCCCAACTCCGCTTCTGATCCCGTCATCGACAAATCGCTGCATCTCGGCAATCTTATCCGTACGGGCTTGGTCTCTGCGGATCAGGTCCCGGACATAATCGCTCGCATTCGAGTATCGACCTGTCTTGGCCTGTGCTTCAACCCAATCTTTCATGGGGTCTGGCAGAGATACATTCATCGTCGCCATTCTAGTCTCCTTATCCCTCAACATACTTGCTGATGGCAAAGTTTGTCAAACTAATGATAAGGTCGCAATTACCGCTCTTGAAAGATTTCGAACTACCTGCGCCCTGATTAAATTGCTCTGCGAAATGTCCATCTGGAATCGCCAGCAAAGATGGGAAATTCGCTCTTGATTGTTTAAATGCCGCGCTACATGATCGGCCAAAGTGGCATAAGAAAGCGCGCCGTGAATTACCTTCGAGACCCCAAAATCGGGGCAACTGAAACCCACACGTTCCGCGGCAGTATTGGAGGTGTTCGCCGAAGTTGCGGGGTCCAATCTTGATTTTGTGGC
This sequence comes from Agrobacterium sp. 20P9.1.2, assembly GCF_057799395.1. NCBI lineage: Bacteria > Pseudomonadati > Pseudomonadota > Alphaproteobacteria > Hyphomicrobiales > Rhizobiaceae > Agrobacterium > Agrobacterium sp. 20P9.1.2. Next base: position 108,322 of record NZ_JBYOKI010000010.1, on the reverse strand, counting down.
TAAAGTTGACCAGTCACTGGACACTCCGCAGTCACCCTGTTGTGATCCGGACCCAGAAAATTCATCTCAGACCGTGTCTTGTGAATTTCAACTAGCCTGTAAATAGGACCGTAAAACCAACTCCTTAGTAGGATATAGCAGAAAACGTTTATTTAGAGTTGTTTTAAATGCCGCCGAAGACAGGCGTTTCAACCCAAAATAAGCTTAACAACACTTTAATGTTTTGAGCGAATATTATCCTACATAATCTTGGGGTAAAGGCGCGAACGGCAGAAGCCGCTCTAAAACGCGGACGATGATGTTCACCCCTTTTTTTACGTCTCCGACCTCTGTCCATGGAAGTGTCATCATGTCACTCATGCAAAACCTCCGGATCAGGACGAAAGTCCTGTCCCTGGTCCTTCCCACATGCCTAATCGGCATCGGAGGGGCTCTCTATGTCTCCAGCAACTTTAAATCCGCCGACACCGAGTACACTGACTTCATCTCCAGTGACGGCAACGCGGAGATCGATATGGCGATCGCCAGCCAGCGCCTGGTAGCAATCGTCTATGACGCGTATCAAGTCTTCCTTTACGACACTGGTACAGCAGGAATGAAGAGAGCGACGGATGACTACGCTGCGAGCAAGACCAGACTTCACCAACTGATCGATAACGCCGAAAAGCTGCTGCCAGAAGAAAGCCAGACGCTTGGCGCTCTGCAGTCTCAGGCTGAATCAATCATCGAGATTACCGACAAGGCGGTAGCAGCGGGATCGGCCAATCGCGATGAGGAAGCGAAAGCGCTGCTCGTTCAGGCTGACGAGAAGGCTGCCAAGGCGATCGGTGAGATGAGGACGTGGATCAATGGCGCCAGCGATGGCATCAAGACAAGGTCAGCAGAACTCTCCGAAAAGACGAGCGACACCATCATTTACACCCTTATCACCCTCGCCGGGGTATTTTCGCTTACGCTTTTCTTGGCCGTGTTTGTCACGAAACGCGAAATCACGTCTCCGATCGAGCGTCTACGTTCACGCATGATGTCGCTCGCTTCTGGAAAGGTCGATGAGGTCGTTCCAGGTGCCGATCGACGTGATGAGCTCGGCAGCATGGCGTCAGCAGTCGCTGTCTTCCGTAACAATGCAATTGAAAAGGATCGTCTCGAAAAACAGACAGATGCTGACCGTGCCCTGTCTGAAAGCGAGAGACTGGAACGGGAAAGACAGAAGGCGGAAGATGCAGCAAACACAAAGTTTGCAGTCGACGCGCTTCGCGGAGGGCTTGAGTCCCTTGCAAACGGTAATGTCTCTCATCGAATCCGGACGCCCTTCACAGGCACGCTCGACGAACTTCGTTCGAATTTCAACGGCTCGGTCGAAAAACTCCATTCGGTTCTGAAATCCGTTGGACAGAATGCGGCTGGCATCGATGCTGGCGCAAATGAAATCAGGTCTGCCGCTGACGATCTGTCGAGGCGTACAGAACAGCAGGCTGCATCTGTCGAAGAAACCGCTGCGGCGCTGGAGCAGATCACCACGACCGTGAGAGACTCAGCCAAACGCGCTGACGACGCAGGCAAGCTGGTTGAGAAAGCGCGAAGCGGGGTCGAACGCTCGGGCGAGTTGATGCAAGACGCGGTACAGGCCATGATGGCTATAGAGAAATCCGCAGGTGAAATGGGCAATATCATCTCAGTTATTGATGAGATCGCATTCCAGACCAACCTGCTGGCCTTGAATGCCGGTGTTGAAGCTGCTCGCGCCGGTGAAGCCGGGAAAGGGTTCGCGGTCGTTGCACAGGAAGTTCGCGAACTCGCTCAACGTTCAGCGACAGCCGCAAAGGAGATCAAGACTCTGATCGCTGCTTCCGGTTCGCAGGTTCAGACTGGGGTCAGCCTGGTGAAGCAGACAGGAAACTCGCTTGACACCATTGTCGACGAGGTCCGGGAAATAAGCCGTCATGTCAATGCGATCGTGGAATCATCCCGCGAGCAGTCCACGGGACTGCAGGAGATAAACACCGCTGTTAACGTGATGGACCAGGGAACTCAGCAGAATGCAGCCATGGTGGAGCAGTCCACAGCGGCGAGCCATAGCCTTGCGCGAGAAGCTGCTGCGCTCAACCAGTTGCTGGCGCAGTTTGACTTGCGTGGTGGACAAGCCTCTGACACCGATCTGCGGGGACAGTGGGCCGCCTGACCGACGTGGCAGTTTAACTTGGAAGTGGTGCCAGAAGACCATCTTGGCACCACTTCCTTGATCACACTCCAGTCGAAGTCGCAGAATGCGGCAGATTCGGAGGAACGCCTCTAGGGTCGATTAACGTCAAACGCAACCTTCGACGTTTCACAATACTGGCGATCAACGCTTCCCGCGTCCCCGCGCGAAGTAATAAGCATTGCAAACAAACCCATTGCAGCGGCTATCGCTCCCGCCACCGCAACGGCAGGATAGCCCAATCCAGTCGCAATCACCCCGCCGCCCAGCATAGCGCCGATTGCATTGCCCAAGTTGAAGGCGCCGATGTTCATCGCTGAGGCGAGGTTCGGCGCATCCGAAGCTGCGTTCATAATCCGCACCTGAAGCGGCGGCACCAACGCGAAGCTCGCGACGCCCCATAGGAATATCAGGACAGCGGTCGGCATCTTGAAGGGCATCAACAGCGCAAACACAGCGAGGATCACGGTCAGTGACGCCAGGGTAACGATCAGCGTGCGATCAACAGAGCGATCGGCATAACGCCCGCCCAGCCAGTTGCCTACGGTCAACCCCATGCCATAGGTGACAAGCATCGCGGTAACGAAGCCGAGCGAAGCTTGAGTTACGTTGCGCAGAATAGGGGCGATGTAGGTAAAGACGGTGAACATCGCGCTCGCCCCCACAACGGTTAGACCCAACGCGCTGAGGACCTGCCTGCGCTTCATGACGCGCAGTTCCGCCATCGCATTGCCATCAGGCCTTGCCGGGAGCGCGGGCAATGTCAGCCGAAGCGCCGCCATGGTCGCCACACCCAGCACTGCGATGCCCCAGAACGATGCGCGCCAGCCAAAATAATCGCCGGCCCAGGTCGCAAGCGGTACGCCGACGACATTGGCGATTGTCAGTCCCATGAACATCGCCGCCACCGCCCCAGCGCGCCGCTCCGCTGGAACGAGGCTGGTTGCCACGATCGCTCCAACGCCGAAAAATGCACCGTGGTTCAACGAGGTCAGGATGCGCGCGCCCAACAGCATGCCGTAACTGTTCGAGATCGCCGCCAGCAGGTTGCCCAACGTAAAGATACCAGCAAGCACGATCAGGAGCGTTCGCCTCGGCACGCGTGCTGTCGTTAATGTCATCAGCGGTGCCCCTATCACCACACCGAGAGCATAGGCGCTGATGAGCAGCCCGGCGGTCGGGATAGACACGCCCAAGTCTTCCGCGATGACGGGGAGCAGTCCCATGGGCGCGAATTCAGTCACGCCAATGCCGAATGCGCCGACCGACAGCGCCAAAAGGCCAAAATTGAGTTTCATCGACCTACTCCTCACACCAGCGCTGGATGCAGGCGGGCAAACCCTTCCTGCTGGCGGTAGGGGGAATTGGGATAGGGTGGCAGCACCATGCTGGCCGCGTCGAGCACGGCGATCTGGTCAGCCGACAAGGCCCAACCGACTGCGCCGAGATTGTCACGCAACTGCGCTTCGTTGCGCGCGCCGATGATGACAGAAGCGACGGTGGGCCGACGAAGCAGCCAATTGATCGCAACCTGCGGCACGCTTCGTTCAGTCTCGGCAGCGATTGCCTCCAGTGCGTCTATCACGCGGTAGAGATACTCAGCCTCGACCGGCGGCGCGAACTGCTCGGTCTCATGAAGACGGCTTCCCTCGGGAATCGGCCGGTCGCGCCCGATTTTCCCCGTCAGTCGGCCCCAGCCAAGCGGGCTCCACACCAGCGCGCCAATGCCCTGATCTGCTGCCAAAGGCATCAGGTCCGCCTCGTAGGCGCGGCCGATCAGTGAGTAATAGACCTGATGCGCGACGAGACGCGGCCAGCCATTGCGGTCAGCGAGCGCTTGCGCTTTCATCAGCTGCCAGCCCGGATAATTGGAAACACCGGTGTACCGAACCTTGCCAGCGGCAACGAGCATATCGAGCGTGCCCATCAACTCCTCGGTCGGTGTGGAAGCATCGAAAGCGTGGAGTTGAAGCAGGTCGATATGATCGGTTCCGAGCCGCCGTAGCGCATCTTCCACCGCGCGGATCAGCCGGGCGCGCGATGCGCCCCAGTCCTGTGGCCCGTCCCCCATCGGCAGACCTGTTTTGGTCGAGATCAGCACCTGGTCGCGACGTCCCTTGATCGCCGCGCCCAGCACCGCCTCTGACGCTCCGTTCGAATAGACATCAGCGGTGTCGAATAGGGTGACGCCAGCCTCGAGGCAGATATCGACTAGCCGCCGCGCTTCTGTCTCATCGCTCTGGCCCCAAGCACCAAAAAGCGGCCCAGTGCCGCCGAAAGTCCCGGTGCCGAAGCTAAGCACCGGTACGCGCAATCCTGATGAACCCAGCTGCCGATATTCCATGTCTCTTCACTCCGATTGTTATATGAGTTCACAGATAAACAGTCGAAGAATGCCCCGGTAGCCGTTACGAACGCGAAGGATTTTTGATTTGGACGCAAAGGTGGTCATGGGTGGTGATAGGGCAAGGGCACTTGAGATTTTTGTAGCGGTGATGCGAGAGGGCAGCTTTTCTGCCGCCGGACGCGCCCTCGGCCTGACACCGTCTGCAGTTGCACGGTCGATCGATCGGATAGAGGCCAGGCTTGGTGTCAGGCTGTTACTGCGCTCGACCCGCGCCCTGATATTGACAGCTGAAGGCCAGGCCTATCTGCAAACCGCACGCCGCATCCTCGCCGATCTCGACGACGCCGAGCAGCAAATTGCCGATCAGGGCGCACCCCGCGGGCGGCTGCGGATCAGCGCCGCGCTGTCGCATGGGCGACTGTGCGTCGTGCCGCTTCTCGATGAATTCGCTGCGCTCTACCCACATATTCTGATCGATATCGCACTGACCGACGCGGTCGTTGATGTCGCGGCTGGGCAGGCGGATGTTGCGATACGGTTTGGCCCGCTCGCCGACAGTCTGCTGACCGCACGCAAGCTAGGCGAAAATCGACGAATAATCGTCGCAGCGCCGCAGTATCTTGCACGCCACGGTATGCCGACGGCACCTGATGATCTGTACCGGCACAATTGCCTCAACTTCAACTTTCGCCGCGCTGAGCCGGTCTGGCCTTTCCGCTGCGACGGACACGACATCACTTTATCGGTGAAAGGCAGCATCGAGGCGAACAATGGTGAGACGCTTGGCCAGCTTGCTGCCGCTGGCGTCGGCATCGCTCGGGTCGGTGCCTTCAGCGTCACTGAGGACATCGCCGCTGGCAGGCTCTTGCCAATACTGGAAGAGTTCAATCCTGGCGATGTGGAGTTGATTCACGCGGTGTTTGTCGGTGGCGCAAATACCCCTGCTCGTGTGCGCGTGTTCATTGATTTCATAGCAGCACGCCTTGAATGATAAAATATTGCCCTCGCGGGGTTCAGGCGATTACCATCCTTTGCGTCGTCGCGCCGGCACACTTCTTCATACGTCTCAACTAGCCACGCTTCGTAAAGCGAATTAAGTTATCCCTATGTCAGTAAGGCTGATTATCGAAAGCTTGGCCCTAAGAATCAGAGCATTCGAAGTTTTTTACACTCCATTGGGTCAGCCTCGATGAAAAGCAACAGCCGCTATCTGAAGCCGGACCGAAGCCTGTTCAAACCGATCGCACCAGCGCAGAAGGGCGATTTTGACGTCGTTGTCGAAGCGGTACATGTATACCAGAAGACATGAATAGCGTTTGCCGATACTGGAAGCGACTGCAAACGACGCAAGATGTTTCAATCAACAGCGATCATTACGTCTGACGCTTTCACGACCGCATATGCTTCGGCGCCCACCTGAAGCCCCAGTTCATCGATCGCTTCGTTCGTGACGGAGGAAGTAACGATGACGCCGTTCCCGATGTCGATGCGAACATGAGCCGTGGTCGCGCCTTTGGTAACCTCAATAATTTTGCCTTTCAGGCGGTTTCTGGCACTGATTTTCATTTTTGAGTCCTTTCAGCTGTAGTCAAAAGAGCTTCATCAGTTGTCTGGTTAGCGATTACAAGCCAGCCGCGCCTTAGATTAACCCAGTCTGCAGTTCGGCAACATGCGTAGCTGAAGTTCTTTTACCCAGCTCGTCAGTAATGTCGCGCTGTCAGCTTGTCGCCATCCGGGTCGCGCATACATTTTCACGTTTTGCTACCGGATATGCAGCTTGAAGTGCGCATTCTCAAGACGGCACGCCTTGAGCGGAATCGAACTGCTGGCCACGCAGATAAAATTGTTTATCAATCTCAAAATTTGACGTTACAGCCCTCTATTTTTGCGCGTTCTACTCAGCAGTACACGCTGGAGATCTGGATGATCGTGACTAAAAATTAATTTGCACTTTCATCGAGCGGCTTCTGTCACCTGCAGCTTCGAATGCCGACACGGCCTCATCCAGAGGGAAGGTTCTCGAAAGCAGCGGTTTGAGATCAACGCGGCGCTGATTGATAAGATTGACCGCTTGACCAAACTCCTCATGAAAACGGAACGTGCCCTTCATCTCGATTTCCTTTGCGACGACCATATTCTGGGGAATCGAGACGTCTCCTCCGAGACCTAGTTGGACTACAGTGGAACGTGGTCGCAACACCTCCAGACCTGAACGAACTGCGCGTTCGTTGCCTGAGGCTTCGAACTGGACGTCAAAGTAACCTTTGTTGGCCGAAAAGACGGAGAGGTCGTCCGGGTTTTCCGCAACATTAATGGCCCGGTCAGCGCCGACCTCTAGTGACTTCTTCAAGACGGCATCCATGACATCGGTCGCTACGATCTCCCGAGCGCCGTGGGCACGTGCGGCGATGATTGCGAGCGCACCGATCGGTCCGCATCCCGTTACTAGTACCCGCTTGTCAGCCAGACTGCCGGCCCGATTGACCGCATGAAGTGTCACCGCGAATGGCTCCGCCATGGCGGCTTCATTGATAGATACGCCATCCGCAACTTTGTGACATTGCCAAGCCTCAGCCACCAGCCTTTCACGGAACGCTCCCTGAATGTGCGGCATCGGCATAGCCGATCCGTAAAAGCGCATGTTCAAGCAATGATTCTGCTGACCCTTCAGGCAATATTCACAGGCATTGCAGGGGCGGCTGGGCGATACCGCGACCCGGTCACCGACAGCGAGGTTTGAAACGCTTGCGCCCAGTGCCCGGATTGTTCCAGCAACCTCATGTCCCAGGATCATTGGCTCACGAAGGCGAACGGTGCCGAAACCGCCGTGATTGTAGTAATGCAGATCGGAGCCGCAGATGCCACCGGCTTCGATCGCGACCTCGACCTGCCCTGCAGCGAGGCTTTCGGTTTCCCGCTCTTCGATCCGCAGGTCTTTGGCTGAATGAATGACGACGGCTTTCATGGAGCTATCCTTACAGTACAGGGGTTGGCAGGGCCACGCCCTCGAAATGGGCGGCGAGATTGTCTCGCACCAGCTTGCCCATGGCTTTGCGGGTCTCGATCGTGCCGGAGGCGTGATGTGGCTGCACAAGCACGTTGTGAAGTTCCAGAAAACGCGGATTGAGTTTCGGCTCACCCTCGAACACATCGAGTGCCGCCGAGCCCACCGCGCCATTTTCCAACGCTGTCAGCAATGCTTCCTCATCGATGTTGGATGCACGCGAGATGTTGATCAGCATGCCCTCGGGTCCCAAAGCCTCGATGACGTCCCTTGAGACGATATGTTTTGTGGCAGCCGACGCGGCAAGCGTGACAAACAGAAAATCCGCGTCACGCGCGAGCTCGACGGGATCGGCGATGAACGTCATGCCATCCGCATATGGTTTAGCGTCGACATCGCTGTAGGCGATATCCATATCGAAACCCTTGAGGCGCTTGGCGACTTCGAAACCGATGCGACCGAGACCAAGTACGCCGGCTTTGCGCCCCCATACCCTGCGTTTCAGCGGATAGAGGCCCTTCTCTCGCCAGCTCCCATCCTTCACCCATGTTTCTGCGCCAATAATGCCGCGCGACTGGGCGAGCATCATGCCGATACCGAGATCGGCTACGTCGTTGGTCAACACATCCGGTGTGTTCGTCACACGGATGCCGCGTTCACGGCAAGCCTGAAGATCGACCGCGTCATAACCGACTCCATAAACAGAGACGATTTCGAGCTTTGGAAGCTTATTGATCAGCTCAGCGGATGCGCCGAGTTCGCCGCGAGTGGCGATTGCACGAATTTGAGGGCCATGCGTTTCAAGAAATGCATCCTTTTCAGCGGCCTCATAAAGCTTGCGAACGTCGTATTGCGCTTCCATTTCGACAAGGTCCCATTCTGGGTACGGACCGACGAGCAGAATTTCCGGTTTCATCATCGTTTCCTCCATGACAATCTTATTAATTTTCTGTTGCTGCCGCAAAACCGATCGCAGCGATGCGACTGATCGCCTCTGAAACAATTCGCTCGACAGGCTGATCGATCTCGACAGTGACGACATCCGGCTCGCCGACAGGAATTTCCAACGTGGCCAGCTGGCTCTCAAGCAAAGACAGCGGCATATAGTGTCCGTTCCGTGCCGCCATCCTTGAGACCAGCGTAGAACGCGAGCCCTGCAAGAAAACAAACATCAGCGATCGCCCTGCTTTTGCCCGCAAGAGATCACGATAGGATCGCTTGAGAGACGAGCAGGATATGACCGTGTTTTCTTCTTTGCTCAGTTCGGCACCAAGCGCTTCAAGCCAAGGCCACCGATCTGCATCTACCAACGCGATGCCGTTGCGCATCTTTTCGACATTTTCAGTTGGGTGGCGGCTATCGCCTTCAATGAAGTGATAGCCGAGAATGTAAGCCAACTGTTGGCCAACGGACGACTTGCCGCATCCCGAGACACCCATCACCACGATGGGTCCCCGAGCTCCATTCAGCTTAAAGGGAAACTGTAATGCCACCGTCGACATAGAGCGTATGACCGTTCACGAAAGAGGAAGCTTTACCGGACAGGAAGACAGCAGCGCCGACAAGTTCATCGACATTGCCCCAGCGGGCAGCGGGGGTGCGCTTCTCAAGCCAGGATGAAAACTCCTCGCTGTCGACGAGTGCCTGGTTGAGCGGCGTCTTGAAATAGCCCGGTGCAATCGCATTCACCTGAAGGCCGTGTTTTGCCCAGTCGGTGCACATGCCTCTCGTCAGGTTTTTCACCGCACCCTTGGTTGCGGTATAGGGTGCGATACCCGGACGGGCGAGTTCGCTTTGCACGGATGCAACATTGATGATCTTGCCGCGCCCTCGCTCAATCATATGCCTCGCAACTGCCTTGCCAACGTAAAAGACGCTCGAGATATTGGTTTTCAGTAGTTGGTCCCAGCGATCCGCTGGAAAATCTTCAAGTGCGGTACGAAACTGCATGCCGGCGTTGTTGATGAGAATGTCGATAGGGCCCGCATCTTGCTCGATGGATGCGACACCGCGGTTAACGGCTTCCTCATCGGTCACGTCGAAATCTGCGGTTTCGACAGAAACGCCTGTTTCCGTTTTCAGAGCTGCCGCTGCTTCGGCGAGTTTGACCGTGTCGCGACCATTCAGAACCACCGACGCGCCGTGGTCGATCATTCCTTTGGCGAGCGCCAGCCCGATCCCCTGCGAAGAACCCGTGATCAGGACACGTGAACCGGAAAGGTCAAAAAGTGGAAAAGTCATCGGAACCTCGTTCCCTCAACAACGGACTGCATGAGCAAAACGGCGTAAAGAGCGTTACGCCGTTCGGGTGGGAGAGCACGAAACGCCTCATGCATTTCATGCAGTTCTTGAAGATCAGATATCGATAACGAGACCTTTTGCCTTCAAAACAGGCTCCAGATTGCTAACTTCGATAACCGATTTGCCCTGCTTGTAGGCGTCGATATAACCTGCTTCGGCGTCTTCACGGATTTGAGAAAGTCTAGCCGACTCTTGCGCATCTTCCCGACGCACGACCACGAGCCCATCTGCGTCCCCGACGATGATGTCACCGGGATTAATGATCTCACCACCAACGATGATGCTGTCGTTGACCGCCGCGATCGTTTCCTTGACCGTACCCTTGATGCAGACGCTGAGCGAAAACACAGGGAAACCGAGGTCTCTCAATTGTAGCGTGTCACGTACGCCTGTGTCCGTGACCAGACCGCCGATGCCCTTGGCGAGGCAAGCATTGGCCAGCACGTCACCGAAGGAGCCAGCTTCCTCGTACTCACCGGCGGAAACGACGATGATGTCACCGGGCTTGGCGTAGTTGATCGCCAGTTGCAGCATAATGTTGTCGCGCGGCGCGCACTTGACCGTGAATGCAGGGCCACACAGTTTCATCCGGTAATCAACCGGCTTAAGACGGGAGGAAAGTGCACCTTTACGGCCCTGTGCCTCGTGAATGGTGGCTGGCGAAAACTTCGAAAGCGCGTCGATCTCTGCCTTGCTCGGCCGTTCTGCGATATCTTTAATGTGGATCATAAAAACCTCCCATGGTAAGGACGGCGGCGGGAGCGTCCCGCCGCTTTTATTGAGTTTAAGTGCTGTGGTTCAGATTGTGGCCGTGGCTTTGCCCGGCAGCATCAGGGAATCGGGTCGAACTTCAGCTCGGACAGCGGAACGACTTTGTCGGTACGGGACATCTTGTACTCGGTGTTCGGTCCGAGCCACTTGTCCCAAATCTTGTTGATCTCGCCGTCGGAATCCAGCTTGCGAAGGACTTCGTTGATCTTTGCCGTCAGCTTAGGATTATCCTTTGCCATGCCGATGCCGATTGGCTGATACAGCATCGGCTCCTCGATCATCCGCATTGGTTTACCCTTGGTCTTGGATTCGTTGACGAACTTCGTCGTCGTCATCGTGTTGGCGACCATACCACGCGCCTTGCCCTGCTGAACGGCGAGATAGGCGGACGCCGTATCCTGGAATGTCAGCGGGTCGGACTTGTTGAGCTTGATCGACATTTCAGAGGTCGAACCCTTGGTGGAGGCAACACGCTGGCCTTCATAATCGGCCTTCTTCTTGCCAGCATCGTCCATAGGAACGATCAGCATTTCCTTGGCGAGATAATAGGGATCGCTGAACTGGATCTGCTCGGCGCGGCTCTGCGTATAGGCGAGATTGGCAACGGTGATATCGACGCGGCCGAGCTTGACTTCAGGCACGCGGGCTTCGACCGAAACCGGCTTGACTTCGGCCTTCACGCCCAGTTCCTTCGCAATGGCGTTACAGAGATCGACGTCGAAGCCAGCCATTTCGCGGGTTTTCGGATCGGGTGCGGCAAAGGGTACGACGTCCGCGAAGGTCGCGCAACGCAGCACCTTGTTGTTCATGATCGTGTCCAACTGATCGGCAGCCGCTGGCGAGGCAAGCGCTGTAGAGGCAAGGATCGCCGTCAGTGTCAGGGATTTCCAGTTCATTTCTTGTTCTCCTCTTATGATTTTGCTTGGTATCAGTGGCGCAGATCGGACAGGAACCGCTGCGCGCGCGGATGGCGGGGGGTTTTGAAAAACTCTTCTGGCGTCGCTTTTTCAAGAATTTCACCGGCGTCGATGAACCAGATGCGATCGGCAACTTCACGGGCGAATCCCATTTCATGTGTGACGCACAGCATGGTCATGCCTTCTGAGGCCAGCCCCTTCATGACGGCCAGCACTTCGCCGACCATTTCGGGGTCGAGTGCGCTCGTCGGCTCATCGAACAGCATGACGGGTGGCTCCATGGCAAGCGCGCGTGCAATCGCCACACGCTGCTGCTGACCACCGGACAACTGCCCCGGATAGGCGCCCGCCTTGTCAGAGAGCCCAACCCGGTCGAGCAGCTTTGTTGCCTTTTCCTGTGCCGCCACCGGTGAAACGCCTTTGACACGGATTGGCGAGATCGTAACGTTCTCTAAAACCGATAGATGCGGGAACAGATTGAAACTCTGAAAGACGAAACCGACGCGGCTGCGCAGAAGGTTGAGTTCCCTCGTCTTCGTCGCTGCGTGAATGTCCTGACCGTCAAGCGTGATGGACCCGCTGTTGATCTCCTCAAGCCGGTTGACAGTGCGGATGAGCGTGGATTTGCCCGAGCCGGAGGGCCCGCAAATGACGACCACCTCTCCGCGCGCGACTTCCGCGTCCACATTCTTCAAAACCTGATAGTCGCCATAGCTCTTGCAGACATTCGAAATACGGATTGTCTGTTCTGTCGAAGATACTGTCATGGCTGCTCCGTTAAGATTTTTGCCTGCGCCAAGGCTGCCTGCTGCGGGCGAGCGACCACGCCTGCGCGACGCTTGGCAATGCGGCGCTCGACTGTGTTGGCGAGATAGGTCAGGCTCCAGCAGATGGCGTAATAGACGATGGCCAGAATGAGGAAGACCTGGAAGGGCTGCGTCAGAAGCTGGTTGTTGACCTGGCTGGCCGCAAAGGTCAGGTCCGGCACATTGATAACATAGCCGAGCGTGGTGTCCTTGATCGTGGCGACGAAAGTCGAGATCATGCTGGGGATCATATTGTAGAGGGCCTGCGGCAGTATGATGAAGCGCATGGCACCCAGATAGCTGTGACCAAGCGCCCTTGCTGCATCCATCTGACCGGCACCCAAAGCAACGATACCGCCCCTGACGACTTCACTGAGGAACGCGCCCTGATAGACGACCAGCGTCGCAAGCATTATGGCAAAGCTTGGCACATCTGCACCTGTCCAGAGCGGGATAAGGAAATAGGCCCACAAAATGAGCATCAACAGCGGCACACCGCGCGTGACATAAACCAGCACGGTCGCTGGCAACCGCAAAAGCCGCCATTTGGACAAGCGCGCCAGCGCCATGAGAATGCTGACCGGGAAAGCAAGCAAGATGGCAAGCGCCGAAAGAATGATAGTGTTCGCCAGACCGCCCAGCGGGCCGTTTGGATACTGGCCGATCAACAGCAGCAGCCAGTTGTCCTGAACGATGGTGATCATCTCGCCGATCATGCGCGCGCCCTCCATACCGGATCGAGGCGCATCGACAGATAGGAACCGGCCCCCATGATCAGCAGGGAGAAGAACAGGTAGAGGACGGTGCCGACCAGATAGATCTCAAAGGTCTGGAAGCTGAGATTTTCGATTTCCTTGATCGCATGCGTCAGTTCGGACGCGCCGATGACGAGAGCCAGACTGCTGTTCTTGAACAGGGACACACTGTGATTAATGAGCGGTGGAAGGGCATTGCGCACGCCTTGCGGCATGATGATGAAACGCATGGCCGAGATGTATCCGTGACCCAAGGCCTTGGCGGCTTCCATCTGACCCGAGCCAACCGAGCGGAGACCGGAGCGTAAATCTTCACTGAAATAGGCGGCTTGGCAGAGGCCCAGCCCCACAACGGCGAAAATTGCTTCGGCATTGTGGTCGGTCAGCCAATTGGTCAGACCAGAGGGCAGCAGCGTGAAGATGCCGAAATACCAGAGCATCAATTGCACCAACGTCGGCACATTGCGATGGTAGGAGACGTATGCAGCAACAACGCGGTCTCCGAAGCGGAAGGGTGAAAACCGGATGCAGAGCAGGATGAGTGCCAGCGACATCGCCAGCGACCACGACCCGAGAAAGATGACGAATGTCATCTCGATCCCGTGGATGAGCATCCCAATGTATTCCTGATTGCTCAGGATCGACCAAAGGTCGAAGCCCTTCACGGCTTAGGCTCCTTTGTTACGCCAGGATCCTTAACATCTTGTGGCCGTGCCGTTTGCAGACCGCCCATCACCTGAAGCGTTGGAGTGATTTCCATATGTCCGATATTGACCGCAATCGGTGCGGCAATGGCAAAAGCGATGGCATCGGCAATATCTTCAGCCTTCGGCAACTCGAAGCCATCGATAAAGCGCTCACGTATGCTCGGATCATTGCCGTGGACATGGTTGAAAATATCGGTGGCCACACGACCCGGGCAGATTTCCGTGACGCGAACACGCTTGCCGAACGCATCCAGCCGCAGCTGGTTCGACAGCATGGCAACGCCAGCCTTGACGGCATGGTACGTGGAGTTTCCGCCGAAATTGTAATTCCCGGCAATGGAGGAGATGTTGATGACGTGTCCGCGGTCACGCTCCACCATGCCCGGCACGATAAGACGGCAGATATGAAGGACGGCGCGCAGGTTCACATCGACAAGGAGATCGATGTCATCTGCATCGGCCTGCAGGAATTTCTTCGGGCGATCCACACCGGCATTGTTGACGAGAATGTCGAACTGCACCTGGTTTGCGAGATCGGCGATGGCGGCGCGATCCGTGACATCGATGACGTGAGCGATGCAGCCTGTGCGCTGCGCCAATTGGTCCAATGCCTCGGCACTACGGGCGATTGCGTGGACTTCGATGTTTTCGCGGCGAAACCTCTCCACGATGGCGGCGCCGATACCGGACGATGCGCCGGTGACCAATGCGGTCTTGTAATCGGAGAATGGCATTGTGATCCCCTTATTGTTGCCATGGAGCTTAGCGAAGCTTTTCTCGCTTGCCTAAGACCGATTACTTTTGAGGTAATAAGGAAGTTTTATGGAGCTTCAAAAGCTGTGTTTCAGCGCTCTCATTCAGCCTTGAAGTTACGTAAGCGCATGCGGCTAAACGACGATGCCGATTGCAAAATGATCGCGAACGGATAAGCTCCGCCCATCACAAAGCAGTTTTACTGGCATGGACATCAGGCGTTTTAAATCATTTACAGTCATCGTGGACAGTGGCAGCATTACCAGGGCCGCTGATATTTTGCATCTGGCACAGCCAGCACTCAGCCAACAACTTGCCGCACTCGAAGAGCATTTCGGGCAAAAGCTTTTGATACGCAGCCAACAGGGCGTGACAATGACGGATGCGGGCCATGCGGTTTACAGGCACGCGCAGATCATTCTTCGGCAAATGGAGCAAGCGCAGGCAGACGCATCGGCAGCCGGAAACTCTATCGCAGGACGCGTTTCCGTTGGTCTGGTGCCGTTCAGCAGTGCTGCGACACTTTCGGTCGATCTTCTCGCCGAGACGCGAAAGCGTCACCCGGGTATTCTAATTCATTTGACGGAAAGCGTCGGGCAGACCTATAGCCAAATGATCATGAACGGCCGCCTTGAATTGGCGCTGATCCACGGCGTCGGTCCAATCAAGGGTGTGCGTTTCGAGCCTTTGCTCAGTGAAGAATTCTATCTGGTCGCACATCGAGATTTCGCCATCGAGGCTGATGTAAAACCGGTGCCGATCGCTGCCCTTGATGGTCTCCCGATGCTGATGCCACCAGCTTATAACTTCGTTCGCCGGGCAGTCGATACGGCGTTCACCCGAAGCCGCATCAATCTTAAAGTCGTCGCGGAAGTAGAAATCGTCAGAACGCTTGCCCGCGCAGTTGCGAATGGCCTAGGCGCAACCATTATGCCAAAGGCGATTGCTGACCGCATCGTCTCCGAGAGCAAGGAACCCTTGATCTGCCGGCTCCTCTCTCCCCGTATCGAAGAGACTTTATCACTCTGTACCTCTGACCAGAACTCGTTGTCGGAGCCTGCGTTTGCGGTCAAAGACATTCTGATCGAGCTGACTGAAAAGCTGAAGCTTTAAGGGTTAACGGCCCGACGGAGCGGGCCATGCACCGGATAGAAATCAACGCATATCGTGGCAGTACTGAGCGATACGTGCGCAGCCTTCGCCCAGCATCTCCATGCTTGTCGCGTAAGAGATGCGGAAATACGGGCTCATCCCATAAGCGGCACCCTGTACGGTCGCGACGTGGTGCTCCTCGACCAGTCCCATCACGAAATCCACGTCATTTTCGATCTTCCGACCACCTTTCGTGGTCTTCCCGATCAGGCCTGACATGTTGGGATAGAGATAGAAGGCGCCTTCCGGCTTATGGCACCGAATGCCATCGATTCCCTTCAGTTTATCAAGGACGAAATCACGCCGCTCGCGGTAAATGTCAGCTCGCTCCTTGAGCAAATCCTGGGGACCATCCAAAGCTGCAATCGCGGCGGCTTGAGAAACGGTAGCGATGCCGCCGCTGTTCTGGCCGTTGACGTTGCTGATGGCAGCAATCAGTTCCTTCGAGCCGCTGGCGCAGTAGCCCAGCCGCCAGCCGGTCATCGCATATGCTTTTGATACTCCATTCATGGTCAGTACGCGATCGTAAAGCCGGGGCTCGACATCGGCAATCGTACCGAACTCGAAACCGTCGTAAACGAGATGCTCGTAGATATCGTCAGTCAGGATCCAGACATGCGGATGACGTAACATGACTTCCGCAATCGCCGCCATCTCGACCCTAGAGCATGCTGCGCCTGTCGGATTATTCGGAAAATTCAGGAAAAGCCACTTTGTCCGCGGCGTGATCGCCGCTTCCAGATCTTCCGGGCGAAGCTTGAAACCCGTCTGCTCGAAACAGGGAACAGCGACGGGAACACCACCAGCAAATTTGACGATGTCGGCATAGCTGACCCATGACGGTGTGGGAATGACCACCTCATCACCAGGATTACAGGTCGCCAGCATTACGTTGAAGATTACCTGCTTGCCGCCACCGGATACGATGATCTGGCTGGCGTCGTAGGTCAGATTGTTGTCTCGCTTGAATTTTTGCGCGATAGCGGCCTTGAGGTCTGGCGTCCCGTCCATAGGCGGATACTTGGTTTGTCCGCCAAGAGCAGCTTCGTGTGCGGCCTCGATGGCATGGCTTGGTGTTGGAAAATCAGGTTCGCCAGATGACAGGCTCACCACTTTAATCCCTTGGGCGGCGAGCTCTCTGGCGCGCTGCGTCATGGCGGCAGACGCGGAAATAGAAACATTCTTCAATCGATCGGCTGTTGAGGGCATCGACGTGATCCTTCAGTAAGACAGAAAAGCGGGGCGCATAAGGCCCGTTAAGATGCAAGTTCCGAGGCGTGCGTAAGTGTTGCCCCTGAATTGATGATTTCACTGCGCACAACACCGGCAAGCTCCAGCGAGCCAGGGGTATCGCTGTGAACCAGAATGGATCGGGCTGCCATGGGAATAATCGTACCGTCGATAGCCTCGACAGTGCCATCCGTCAGGAAGCGGCGGACACGCGCGCGCACCGAGACCTCGTCCTTGACCAGCGCACCCGGAAGGCCACGCGCGACGAGGCTTCCCTTGGCGTCATAGGCCCGGTCGGCCAGAAACAGGGCCAGCGTCTTCAGCTTGGCCCGTTTTGCCGCCCGTTCAATTTCGCTTTCCGGCGTAACGAATACTACAAGCTCCGGGTCTACCATTGAGATGGCATCCATCATCATTTCAGTCAGAGCAGGGTCGCGATTGACCATGTTGCCCATCGCCGCATGAAAGCTGATATGCCCCACATTCACGCCTTCGCATCTGGCGATAGCGATCAATGCGCCGAGCTGGTAGAGCATCTGCTGGCGGAGCTCATCCGCCTGAAACGGCAATTCGCGACGACCAAAACCTGCACGATCCGGCAGACCAGGATGCGCGCCGATGCCGACGCCGTTCTGCTTCGCAAGCCGAACCATCCGCGCCATCGTATCAGGATCGCCTCCGTGAAATCCGCAGGCGATATTGGCCGAAGAAATGAGCTTCATCATCGCTTCGTCATCGCATAGCCTGTAGGGGCCAAAACCTTCGCCCATGTCAGAATTGAGATCGATCCTCATAAAGCCCTTCCCTTTTCCTCAAGTCAGCGCGTTGAGCGCGCGTTTGACCATCGGTACGGTTTGTCTGATGTCTTCGACGTAGCGTGCAACTGCCTGCTCTACCCGACGCGCCTCCTCATGACTGGAGCGGACAAACCTGATCTTGCCTCCGGCACGTGCCTGTCCCAACCGCCAGAGATCGGCCTCGATCACACCGGCAATTTTCGGATAACCACCAGCCGTGTTCGCGTCGCTCATCTGGATGATAGGCTCCCCGCCCGGCGGAACCTGTACGACACCGGGGACGACACCATGCGAGCGCATCTCAACGACTTCGGTCGGCTTGATAGGATCGCCGGAAAGGCGGTAGCCAGTGCGGTCACTGCGCGAGGAAATGCGCCAGATTTGGCTCCAGAATGCTTCCGCATCATCGGCAAACAGATGATGTTCACCAGCGGGAATGGCCCGGATCTGTAACACTCCATCGACAATTGGCTCGAAAACATCCGCCATTGCCTGCGATGGCTGGATGACCGCAAGCCCGCTGGCAGGCAAAGGCAAGTGATTGACCTGCGTTCCTATGGAAAGCCTGTCATTTTTCTGGAGCGGTCGTCCTTCCACACCACCGAAATTACCACGCAAGGCCGTGCTGCGAGACCCCATCAAGACAGGCACATCCACCCCGCCAGCTACGGCGATGTAAGCACGGGCAAGACGAGGTGGGGAGCTCAACTCTAAAATATCGCCCTCATTTGCAAGGTTGGCACACCAAGGTAAAAGCTCCCGGCCATTCAGCAATGGACAACCATCCACTCCAGCAACCGCGAACACGGATGGCCCCAGAAACCGAAGCTTGAATGGAAATGTTTGTACTTCGACGGCGGCGAGACTATCGGCGTTTCCGACAAGAACATTGGCGATTTGCAGGGCCAGCGGATCCATCGCGCCACCAGCCGTAACTCCGATGTTACGGTAGCCCGGACGACCCAAATCCTGAACAGTGTTGAATGGGCCTGTTTCGATGATCTCGATCACAACTCAATCCTCGCTGGAACAAAGCGAACCGTGTCACCCGGCGCAAGAAGCGCAGGAGTAGCGGCGGAGGGATCAAACATTTGCAGATCCGCATAACCGATCGAGTTCCAGCCGTTGGGACCTGTCAGCATGGCGACGCCTGTCTGCATGCCACCGATTGTCACGCACCCTCTTTCCATCTTGATCGATGGCACAGTTTTTCGTGGCATGTATATGCGCGCATCCAAGCCGTGCAGATAACCGAAACCCGGCGCACTGCCGAGTGCAAACACACGATAGGTGGCTTCATGATGTATGCGAACGACCTCCCGGTCGCTCAGACCCGAAAAGTCACACAGCGCGGCAAGATCCGTGGCGTATTCCCCGCCATAATGAACGGGTATCTCGACGGTCTTTCCTACCAGATCCACGCTGGAAGCGTTGTCCCACGCGTTCAACAGGCGATCCACCACTGCCTCAGGGCTTTCCGGAGTTTCTTTGAGAATGGTCAGCAGGTTGGTCATTCCGGGAATGACCTCTGCAACATCCGACCAGGCACCCGCTATCTGAGACAGAGCCCAGATCCAGCGTTGTGCAGCCAGATCGAACTCACCCGGCGCTTCCAGAAGGATAGATCGCGATCCGATAAACGATACGCGCGCCTGTCCTTTGGCTGGTTGGACCTGCAGGGCCTGCGTGGTGAGGATGCTTGAAGTCGCAATCATCATTGAAGCTCGATTTCGAAGAGAGGATCACCGTAGCCTACAAGATCGTCCTGCTTTACAAGCGGATTGAGCAGCAATCCTGCGCACTTGGCGATCACAGGGACGAGAACAAGCCCTATTCGAACAGAACCAACGACCTCATTCGAGGCCACTTGCCTCGGGAATGGCTTCCCGTCGATTGTGTTTAAGGTCTGGAACTGGCCAGCCGTCGGCGCTTTCACCAAGGCTTTACGGGCACTTCCTGTCCCCACTTTTGCGTCTACAGCGGATGATGCTCCCGTCTTGCCGGAAGTTGGAATGACAAGCCGAAGCTGCTTGTCAGCTGTTTTGATCTCCAGTCCTTCCACGCCAGCCGCCGTCAGCATGTCGGTCAGCGCTGCAAGGGTGGCTGTATCCGTGAGGTCTAGCTTTCTCATGGCGCGCTCCATGATTTGAGCCATTGCTCCAGAAAGTGGATATCGGTCTCGCCCTCAACGAAGGCAGCCTCCTCAAAGAGCGCCCGCAAAAGTGGGAGGTTCGTGGAGATGCCTTCCAGACGAGTCTCCGCAAGCGCTACCCTCATTTTGGCAATTGCCTCGGCTCTTGTCGGTGCATGCACGATCAACTTGGCGATCAGCGAGTCGTAGTAGGGAGAGACTTTGTATCCCTCATAAATATGAGTATCGACCCGCACACCATCAGTATGCGGCCAGACGATATCCGCTACGACGCCAGCAGAAGGCAGGAATGTGTGTGGATCTTCTGCATTGATGCGACACTCAAAAGAATGTCCTTCACACAGGACCGCGTCCTGATCGAATGCCAGTTTCTCCCCCAAGGCGACTTTGATCTGCAATTGAACAATGTCGACACCGCTGGTCATTTCCGTAACCGGATGTTCAACCTGCAATCTCGTGTTCATTTCAATGAAGTAGAAATTCCCATCCTCGAACAGAAATTCGAATGTGCCCACACCGCGATATCCGATTTGTTTGCAGGCGTTGACGCAGGCCAGACCGACGTGACCGATCACGTCCAGAGAAATTCCGGGCGCCGGAGCCTCTTCGACGACCTTCTGATGGCGTCTTTGCATGGAGCAATCGCGATGGCCAAGCCAGACGGCGTTACCATGTGTGTCGCACAAGATCTGTATTTCAACGTGCCGCGGATGTTGAAGAAACTTCTCGATGTAAAGCTCAGCGTTGCCGAAGGCCTGACGCGCCTCTTCTCGCGTCAGCGCGGCGGCTTCACGTACGTCGGCCCGGTCATGAATGACCCTCATGCCGCGCCCGCCGCCGCCGCCGGCAGCTTTGATGATCACAGGGAAGCCGATCTCATCGGCAATTCGTGTGATTTCATCAGCATCTTCAGGTAGCGCAGTGTCAGGACCTGGTACACAGGGCACACCAGCGGCGATCATCGCGCGTTTCGCCGCGATCTTATCGCCCATTGTCGAGATAGACTGGGCGTTCGGTCCGATGAAGACGAGCCCGTCCTTTTCAACTGCGGCTGCAAACTTAGAGTTCTCGGACAAGAAGCCGTATCCGGGGTGCACCGCACCTGCACCGGTCAGCCTGGCAGCGAGCAACAGGGCATCCTGATTGAGATAGCTCTTTGCAGCGTTTGCTGGTCCGACGCAAAGAAACGTGTCAACGGCATCACCATAAGATGCTGCCTTATCTGCTTCAGAGCAGATACCGACAGTCCGCAGTCCCAGCTCATGACAGGCGCGCTGAATGCGCGCGGCGATTTCACCGCGGTTTGCTATCAAAACCGTATCGAAACCCGGCGCGGAATGGTCGAAGTTCGTTTCCATCATCCGATCTCCGCGAGAAGATCGTTGGCGTCCACTTCGCCGCCATCGACGTCAGTAAGAAACGAGATCCGGCCAGCGCTGGGTGCAGGAACCCTGTTAAAAACCTTCATTGCTTCGATGATGAAAAGCGTCTGCCCTTCCTGAACCAGATCGCCCAGCTTGACGAATGGCTCAGCGCCCGGTGCAGAAGCGCGATGCAGAACACCGAAGATGGGCGAATGCACTTTCGCTGCCGAAGAGCTGACGGATTTTGCCTGTTCTTCAGGCTGTACAGCTTCATTCACTGGCAACTGATGGACCTGGGAAGGCTGATTGACTGACTTAATGATTCGAACCGTTACGTCCTTTTCCGTCACCGAAAGTTCGGTCACGTTAGAACGCCCTACGAAATCGATCAGCGTTTTTATCTTCGGCAAGTCCATAAGAATACCTGACAATGTGCAAGCCGCTAACGAGACATGTAGAAGAAGGCATGGCGCGTTCGGCACGCCGTTTTGTAGCATGAGCGCTATCACAATGGGGTCAGAAGAACTTTTGATGGCCCTAAAGGGATGGCTCTAAAAATCTTCACGTTGCCGCGACAAAAGCGATCGTACTTAAGCTCTTGAAACGAGTCGAACCGTCGACCCCACGCCTGGGGAACACTCGCAACCCAATTCGTTCACAGTCGCAGACGTAACTTGGCTTGCAGGCTAACAGGAATGACACCCATCGAAAGTATCGACCGAACGGCGGCATAGCCAAGTAGCCAAGACCACCAAGTTGCTAAGAAATCAGCGTAGGGACGGACAGGAAGGTGCCGCGCTGAGTGCCAACAGCTCGGTGCCAACGGCCACGCCTGGGGCATTTCCCAGAAGGACTGGAGCGAGGAGCAAACCGCCGCCATCGGCAAGTTCGTGAAATTCTTCGCCGATAACGACTTCGAATGGGCACGCACAGGCCATCTGCCGTCGGTGAAGGCTGTTCTGGACAGCGCAGCGTTCAAGGCCCTGCCGCATCGCGACACGGTTTCGGCAATCGCGACGCTGGGTACGCCGCTGCCTCCGACGGTCCAGCGCCAGTTCGCGATCCAGGATATTGTCGGCGAGGAAATGAACGCCGCCATCATCGGCCAGAAGAATGTTGACGCGGCGCTTGCCGATATGGAATCGCGGATCAACGACCTGCTCGCCAATCTCTGAAGGTCCATTCTCCCAGACCTTCAACGCCACGGCCCGCTGCTATCCATTGAGCAGCGGGCCGTGTGCTTTAATCTGTTGCCAGGTGGGAGGAGATGTGAAAGCGTCACAATGCCGCGTGTGATGTTTTGGCACGCGGTAATTTGGCACGCAGCCGTCCAGCACAAACAGGAATAGAACGACAAGCAATCTCGTGCCTTGATGGAGGTCAAATTGTTTGATGGTTTCAGTGCGGAGCTTCTGGCGCGCATACAGTTTGCGTTTACGGTATCCTTCCACTTTATCTTCCCGGCCTTCTCAATCGGCACCGCCAGCTATCTTGCGGTGCTGAATGCGCTATGGCTGTGGAAACGTGACCCGGTCTATCTGAAGCTCTTCGAATACTGGAAACCGATCTTTGCCATCACCTTTGGAATGGGTGTCGTGTCCGGTATCGTGATGAGCTATCAGTTCGGCACGAACTGGGCGGTGTTTTCCGACAAGGTCGGGCCGGTGATTGGCCCACTCATGGGTTATGAGGTTCTGACGGCATTTTTTCTCGAGGCCGGATTTCTGGGCATTGCTTTGTTTGGACGCAAACGCGTGGGCGATGGCCTGCATATGTTTGCCGTTGCCATGGTGGCTGTTGGCACGCTCATCTCCGCCACCTGGATATTGTCGGCCAATAGCTGGATGCAGACGCCGCAGGGTTTCACCATTGGTGAGAACGGGCAGTTTCTGCCTGCGGACTGGTGGAAGATCATCTTCAATCCGTCGTTTCCCTATCGCCTCGTTCACACCGTGTTGGCCGCATTCCTGACCACGGCTTTTGGCGTTGGTGCTGTCGGCGCCTATCACCTGTTGCGAGACAAGAGCAATCGACAGGCGCGGGTCATGTTTTCCATGGCCATGTGGATGGCGGCTCTCGTCACCCCTATCCAGATATTCGTCGGCGATCTGCACGGCATCAACACGCTGGAACATCAGCCAGCAAAAATTGCCGCGATGGAGGGTCATTACGAAACACACCGTGGTGCACCGCTCATTCTCTTCGGGATTCCCGACGATGAAGCCGAAGTGACGAAATACGCAGTGGAGATACCAAGGCTTGGTTCATTGATCCTGACCCATTCGCTGGACGGCGAGATCAAAGGCTTGAAAGAATGGAATAAAAGCGACCGCCCGAAAGCGCTGATCCCGTTCATCACCTTCCGGGTCATGGTCGGGCTTGGCGTGCTGATGCTGCTTGTTGGCGTTTGGTCGTTGTGGGCGCGGTGGAGAGACTGTCTCTATGACAATCGCCTGCTTCACAGAGCCGCTGTCCTGATGGGACCATCGGGATTTGTGGCCGTGCTTGCGGGTTGGTACACGACCGAAGTGGGCCGCCAGCCCTATACGGTCTACGGTCTGTTGCGAACATCGGACAGCCTGTCTCCCATCGATGCTCCTGCCGTCGGCGCATCACTCATCGCTTTCACCATCGTCTACTTCCTCGTGTTCGGCGCAGGCGTGTTTTACCTGCTTCGGCTGATGCGACGCACACCCGTGCTTGATGAGGATCATGAGCTGGATCACGCCCCAACCCGCACGGCGGGGATAACGCCCGGCCCCACGCAGAACCTTTCGGGAGGCCATCATGATGTTTGATCTTGCGTTTGTCTGGGCTGCCATCATCGCCTTCGCAGTGCTGGCCTATGTTATCCTCGATGGCTTCGATCTCGGCATCGGCATTCTGTTCCCATTCTTCCCGAAAAGACATGACCGGGACGTTATGACGAATTCCATCGCTCCTGTCTGGGATGGAAACGAAACATGGCTGGTGCTGGGTGGTGGCGGGTTGATGGCTGTCTTTCCCGTTGCCTATGCCACGGTGCTGCCTGCCCTCTACATGCCCATCATCCTCATGTTGCTGGGGCTGATCTTTCGTGGCGTTGCGTTCGAGTTTCGCTGGCGAACGACGCGCGGTAGCATTTGGTGGGACTGGGGCTTCTGCATCGGCTCGACAATCGCCGCCATGATGCAGGGCATCGCACTTGGAGCGTTGGTGCAGGGCATTCGGATTACCAACCGCGCCTATTCCGGCGGATGGTGGGACTGGCTGACGCCGTTCAGCATCACAACCGGACTGGCCGTTGTCGTGGGTTACGCGTTGCTAGGGGCAACATGGCTCAATCTGAAGACAACGGGTGAGTTGCAGGCAAAGGCGCGCAAGATTGCCATGGCGACTACCGCGGGAACCCTTGCCCTCATCGGCGCAGTCAGTCTCTGGACACCCTTTATCAACCGGATTTATTTCGAGCGCTGGTTCGGCTGGCCCACGGCGTTTTTCTCAGCCTTCGTACCGCTGCTGGTGGCGTTATGCGCAGTGGCGCTCTGGCAAGGCTTGACGCGAGACAAGCACCTTCAGCCGTTTCTGGCAGCGCTTGGCATCTTCGTCATCTGCTTTGCAGGTCTGGGTGTCAGCTTTTACCCCTATATCGTGCCGGGCTCCCTGACGATCTGGGAAGCGGCAGCGCCTGATAGTTCTCTGGCATTCCTGCTGGTGGGTGCAACTGTGCTGATACCCATCATCCTTGCCTACACAGGCTATGCCTACTGGGTCTTTCGCGGCAAGATCGATCCCGACGAAGGCTACCACTGATGCAGGGGTCACTGTTCAAACGATTTTCGTGGTTCGCCGGCATCTGGTTTGCGAGCGTGCTCGTTCTTTTCGTGGTCGCTTACGTAATCCGGCTGATGATCTTGGGATAAACTGGGCTGGCCCTTTGCCTTGATAGGAGCTGAACCGACGTTGCCGCATCAGTTCGCCAAGCTGCTGGAATAATTGACGCTATTTTATGACACAATTTATCGCACGCAACGAGCTTCTGATTGGTCAGTTCATTCGTGACCATTCTGTTTTGGGCGCTTAACGACCGATTGGAAACTGGAAATTCATTCCCGCGAAAATCTGCCAGCGCGGTGCGCCTGCGCCATCGCTCCACACGGTGTACTGCGGCTCGATGAACGCGTTGAGTGTCACACCCTTGTCGAGCTGGAACACCTTGCCGATACCAGCGCCGATCGGGACGTATGACGATCCGCTTTCAAGATTGAAGTTCCAGGTCGCCGTCGATCGAAGATACCAGCCGTCGGACAGATTCACGTTCAGGATTGGCTGGAACGTGAAGAGGTTGACGTCCTCCCGGCTTTCGCGCCCGGCGAACGAAGTCTGGTAAGTCACAAGGCCACCAAGCAGTCCCCAGTCCTGCGGGGCGACTACGATGCCTGCGCCGCCGACCTGCCACTTGCCACTGCCAAGTGACGAATCCGTTGCTGTCGGCAGGACAACGAGGGGTCCTGCTCCCACCGTGACGTCGCCCTTCTTCGGTAAGATAAATATGTCCATCAGCGTCAAATCACCGAGCCCGGTCTCGTATCCCGAAGGATGGTCAGGCGAGGTAGCAATTGGCAGGGTGAATCTAAGAAGTTGCGGAACGCCGAACATGTCGGAAGGGACGAGACCACGCAGAAGGAACTGGTTTGCGTGAGGATCGCCCGGCACTTCTATGAAGGACGGGATGAAGTAGTCCTGGATATTGATCGTGATTTTCGGTGTCAGGGGATTGTTGGCGTCGTTCACCGAGCCATGCTCCTCCTGCGCGAACACCGATCCGGTACATGCAGCCACCAGGGCCAAAGAGATCGATGAAATCAGTCGCATTGCCACCTCCTGAGTATGCAATGTACTCGATCACGAACCGTAGACTTTCGACAGGATGTAACGGTTACCCAGGGACAAGAGGCCTGACTGTTACTGTTACAATGTCGCAATCTCACGGGAAGACAGGTGTTATGACCAACCTATGATATTCCTTCTCCAACGAACAGGAGCGCCCGTTGCAATGGGCAGGTCTGTCGATCCCGCGTATCGCGGCCTATTAAAACTGATGCTGCGCCTGCCGTCGCGTAGGGCCGAGCTTCAACGGATGTGGCCTAGCGATCTGACATTCGTCTCCCTCTGCGAGGCCTACGACGATGCGACAACGACATTGGAGCGGATGGTCGTACGCCCACTACCGACGGATCCACTTCTGGTGGACGAGTACCGTGAGATCTGTACCGATCTGGAGGCCGACGTGGAGCGTCACTGTCGTTTCGAAGCTTCTAAAGCCCTATCTGGCAAATCCCCGTAAAGTACACCTGTTATTTGTAACATTGCCACTTCTGGTTTCCGCCGTAATATGAGTCCAGTCTAATATTGCCAGAGACAGCGTGGGGTACATGTCATGACGGCGAATGGCGAGAGTGCTGCGGGGGCAGTTTCTGACGTTGCAGCACGAGCGGAAGCGGAGCGTCTTCTCTCCGATCCACGGCTCCACGTGTCGGAGCGACATCGGGCCTTTCTGCGATACATCGTCGATGCTCTGTTCGAAGGACGGGGCCACACGGTCAAAGCCTATTCGATCGCTATAGACGTCTTCAACAGGCCACCGACGTTCGATCCCTCTTCCGATCCGATCGTCAGGATCGAAGCCACGCGCTTGCGCGAAGCTCTGGCAAAATACTACGATCAGATTGGCGACGAGGATGGCGCACGGCTCGACATCGCTCGAGGGAGATATCTTCCGGTGTTCAGCCAAAGAGGTCTCAAGCCATGTGAAGAAATGCCCTCGGAATCTGATGATGTCGAGTTTCCCGAGGAAGAAGTCGCGACGACAAAGCCTCTCCCTCCCCGCCGCACGATCTTCGCTGCGACGGCCATGGTCGTTGGGCTGGTAGCGATTGGAAGCTATGCACTGTATCACATGTCCTCTCCTGCACGTCTGGATACAGATCGCCCAATCGTGGAGCTGAGATCGCTTACGTCGCAGCCTCCCGTTGATTTTTCCGACACGATAGCGGAGCGGCTCGCGGCATCGATGAACCGCTTTGGGACCGTGCGACTTGCCTCTGCCTCCGGACGCTTAAAAAGCGCGACAGAGACATCCAACCAGACCCGCTATCACCTCAATGTTCGCTACTCTGAGTCTGCAGATGAAGTAATGCTCTGGTCGGATATGTCCGACGGGACGACTGGGGAAAAGATCTGGACGAGCGAAGAGCGCCGTCCGGTCGCGGGCAAGACCAGGGACGATGCCATCCGTCAACTTCTGTTTGCGGTGTCCCGCAAAGTGGCCGGGCCAGCGGGCATCGTGAACATCTCCGAGCTTCGCAGGAACCTGCCGCTGTCTACGACAGGCAATCTGTGCGTGCTACGAGGAGAGGCGGCGGTCGAACAGCGGCGCCCGGCAGCTCTGAGAGACAGCCGTCCCTGCCTGGAGGCCACCGTTGCTGCCGATCCAACGGACTCGGACGCGATGGCGACGCTTGCAAGGGTCTATCTCTGGACAGGCCGCGCGAATGGAGATGACAGCTACTTCGCACGCGGTCTGGATCTCGCCAACCGGGCGGCGATCATGTCGCCCCTATCGTCACGAGCAGCACTTGCGCAACTTGCTACTCAATATCAGGTAGGTCAGACGGAAACCTCGATTGCCGCAGGACGACGTGGAATTGCACTCAACCCGGAGAACGCCGACCTCCGCTCCAAGCTTGCCCTTGCGGTTTACCTGAGCGGACAGTGGAGCGAGGGCATAAGGCTTGCCCAAGAGTCCGTGGAACTGGCTGGTGAAAGCGTGCAGGACGGCGGATTCTTGATGATCCTCGACGCCTATCGAAAAGGCCGGTACGCCGAGGCCGTCTTCCTCGCGAGGCAAATACCGGCCGCCGACACGCCGACTGCCGTGTTGAAGCTCGCTGCTGTGGCACGAATGGGCGACCACGCCGTCATCGTCCGAGAGATCGCCGCAGCGAGAATGCAACATCCGGACCTGGACCGCGTGGTATCGGCTATGTTCTCAGGCACGCGCTATCATCGGGACTTGGAACAGGCTCTCCGCGTGGGCATAGGCGAGGCTGGTTTGAAGTCTCCGGAATTTGCCCATAACGGGGCAATGTAACTGTAACATCATTGCGTCAGCTAGCTGGATGGCTAGCTTTCTCAGGGCCGCTGACTGCGGATCATGACATCGAGAAGAGGTCCCGCAATGTCCAGAAAGTCGCTTGCCCGCACAACCCGCTTCACCTCGATAGGAGGCCTTGTTCTCCTTTGCGCAGCTCAGGTCGGACCCACTGTCGCGTTTGCGGCGGAAGGCGGCGCGGGGTTCTATCTACTGGGATCTAAGGGTCCGGCAGCCGCGATAACTCCACCACCCGGCGTCTTCTTCTCCAACGATGTCTACATCTATTCTGGAGAACTGGGCGGTGGCCGAGCGCTACCATCCGGAGGCCGTCTTGCGGTCGGTGTCGATGGTTCCGCAGTTATCGATGTCCCGACCGTACTTTGGGTTCTCCCCGAGGAGGTTCTTGGAGGTCACCTAGGCCTGACGGCAACCCTTCCAATAGGCTGGAAGAAGACAAAAGCGGATGTGACGTTCGCCGGGCCGCTCGGCGGAACGGCTTCTGGTTCCGTGTCGGACCCCGTCTTCACGGTCGGCGACCCAGTTGTTGGCGGGCTTCTGGGCTGGGAGACGGGCAACTTTCATTGGCAGACAAGTCTTCTGGTCAACGTTCCCGTCGGCGACTATCAGGAAGGCGAAATTTCAAACATTGCCTTCCACCACTGGGGCGCGGATGTGTCTGCAGGTGTCACCTGGCTTGACCCTGCGATCGGCCTGGACCTCTCGGCCGTGGTGGGCATGACGTTCAATGCCGAAAACCCGGCAACCGACTATCGAACTGGGAACGAGTTCCATTTTGAATGGGCCGCGGTCCAGCACTTCAACGAACAGTTCGACGCGGGCCTCGTCGGGTACTACTACAACCAGGTGACCGGAGACAGTGGTGCCGGAGCGACAAGCGACTTCCAGGGACAGGTGGCCGCCATCGGCGCAACAATCGGCTATACCTTCAAGGCTGGCGAACTGCCGGTTTCGACTCGCATAAAGTACTTCCATGAGTTCGGATCAGAGAATCGCGCCGAGGGTAATGCCGTCTTCCTCAGCCTTTCCATTCCCCTATCAATTACAAAACCTGTGAACATAGCGGCACAGTAGGAGCTTGTGATGCCACCTGCGCACATTAAAGGCACGGGCTTCATCCTCCCTCTCTTGCTGTTACTTTCGGCTTGCGGGCATCCCGTCGGGGTGATGGAGCCTGTATCGGCATCGTTGTCCGCACCCGGAGCTGCAACGGTGGATATGCTTGTCGCGACTACCCGGCAGCAGTCAGGAGATCCGGCGACATTGTTCAACGGTGAACGCAGTCCCAAACCATTCCTAACGGACGTTGCCGTCTCAATCCCGAGAAACCGCCAGTCGGGAACCGTGCAGTGGCCCAGTCGTCTGCCTCCGAACCCAGCGACCGATTTCGCAGTCACGCGCGTGAAGCCAATCGAGACAGTTGCTGCAGGCCGAGCTTGGTTTCGCCAGCACATCGAAGGCGGCCACGCGCTGGTCTTCATTCACGGGTTCAACAATCGCTATGAGGACAGCGTCTTCCGTCTTGCTCAGATCGTCCACGACAGCAACATGCGGGCGACGCCTATCCTGTTCACATGGCCCTCGCGCGCGGAGCTGACCGGATACGAGTACGACAAGGAAAGTACCAACTATTCCAGGACGGCACTCGAGCAGTCGCTGCGCATCCTCGCTGCCGATCCGGCGGTCAAGGACATCACGATTCTGGCGCATTCCATGGGAACCTGGCTTGCGATGGAATCCCTGCGCCAGATGGGAATCCGCGACGGTCACGTAAACAGGAAGATCGAGAACGTCATCCTTGCGTCTCCGGACATCGATATCCAAGTCTTCGCAAAGCAGTACGTGGAGATGGGCGACCGGAAGCCCAAGTTCACGATCTTCGTGTCGCAGGACGACCGCGCGCTGGCCGCATCGAGCTTCATCACCGGAAACGTGTCACGGCTGGGCGCGATAGACCCGACGGAGGAGCTGTACCGTTCGCGACTGGAGATTGCCGGCATCACGGCGATCGACCTCACGAAGGTCAAAACCAACGACAGCCTTCATCATGGAAAATTCGCGGAAAGCCCGCAGATCGTCCAGCTCATCGGGCAACGACTGATGACAGGACAGACGTTGACGGATTCCAACGTCTCGCTTGGCGAGGGCGTTGCCGCCGTCGTCGGTGGAACCGCCAGAACGGTAGGCCGGGTGGCTGGCGCGACCGTTGCAGCGCCCTTGACGATCGTCGAGCGGCCGCCGCTGAAAAGACCTACCGCAGGCAACGAGTTGCAGACCGATTTCCGGACAGACCGTCAATCCGCACCCCTGACGAATTAATAGCTAGCATTACGCTGATTGTTACCCTCGCCGGGCACCAATGTAACTGTAACAACCTTACCACCTTCCCTCACCTCGCGCAGTATCCCGCTCGCATCCGGCGATCCGTCCGACAGTTGTGACGCGATCCAACGTCAAGCAGAGAGGAAACCTGTCATGAGTACGCCCGTTCACCGAAGGCTTCTAGCGGCCACCGCCGCAGTCGCGATGACCGTGACCTCGGTCGCGATCGCGCCACCCGTTCTGGCACAGCAATCCGCTGCGCCCACCACCAACGCACCCGCGACGACAGCTTCAAAACCCAACATCCTCGTCATATTCGGTGACGATGTCGGTCAGACGAATATCAGCGCCTACTCGATGGGGCTGCTTGGTTACAAAACGCCGAACATCGATCGCATTGCCAAGGAAGGCCTGATGTTCACCGACTACTATGCGGAGAACAGTTGCACGGCTGGGAGATCGACGTTCATCACCGGGCAGGTTTGCTTGCGCACCGGTCTGTGCAAGGTTGGAGCACCCGGTGCTCCCGTTGGTCTGCAGCCGGGGGACATCACAATTGCGGCCGCGCTCAAGCCGCTGGGATACGCAACGGGACAATTCGGCAAGAACCACCTGGGCGACAAGGACGAATATCTTCCGACCAAGCATGGCTTCGACGAGTTCTTCGGCAACCTCTATCACCTCAATGCCGAGGAAGAACCAGAGGCAGCCTATTGGCCCAAGGACGACACGGAATTTCTGAAGGCCTACTCTCCGCGCGGCGTCATCAAGGCATCCGCCGATGGAAAGGTCGAGGACACCGGTCCTCTGACTAAGAAACGCATGGAAACGATCGACGACGAGACAACCGCCGCCGCCATTGATTTCATTGATCGTCAGGCAAAAGCCAACAAACCGTTTTTCACCTGGATGAATACGACGCGCATGCACGCATTCACGCATGTCAGAGATTCGATGAAAGGCCAGAGCGGAATGCCCGGAAACGAGTACGCCGACGGCATGCTCGAACATGACGGCGATGTCGGCAAGCTGCTGAACAAACTGGACGAGCTTGGCATAAGCGACAACACGATTGTCGTCTATACCACTGACAACGGTCCGAACCAGTGGTCCTGGCCGGATGCTGCGACCACGCCCTTCCGCAGCGAGAAGGACACCAACTGGGAAGGCGCTTTCCGCGTGCCTGCGATGGTTCGCTGGCCCGGCCATGTGAAGGCAGGTGAAGTTTCGAACGGCATCGTCTCCGGCCTCGACTGGTTCCCGACGCTGCTCGCGGCTGCCGGCGATCCTGATGTAAAGAGCAGGCTATTGAGTGGTTGGAAGCCGGATGGTTCGGCCGTCTCCTTCAAGAACCACCTGGATGGATACAACCAGCTCGACTACATTACGGGCAAGGCGGACAAAAGCGCGCGCAGCGAATTCTACTACTTCGACGATGACGGCGATCTCGTTTCCATCCGATACGACGATTGGAAGATCGTTTTCCGGGAGCAGAGAAAGCCCGGTGGTTTCGAAGTCTGGGCGGAACCGTTCGTGACGCTCAGGGTTCCGAAGCTGTTTAATCTGCGAATGGATCCGTACGAGCGGGCCGACGTCGTCTCAGATCAATATTATGACTGGATGGTTCGTAACGACTACCTCATGGTCAAGGGTCAGTTGAAATCCGCAGCTTTCCTCGAATCCTTCGTGAAATACCCACCCAGCCAGCGTGTCGCCAGCTTCAACATCGAGGGGGTGCGCGCGCAGGTCGACAAAGCGATCGACCAGTCCTTCAAGGATCGCGGCATCGAGAAGTAAGTCCACCCGTTGGGGCGCGCGGAGACATCCGGGCGCCCTTCCTTCTTCTTCGAGGATTCCATGGCGGCACGCGACGAAATCATTGCGCTCGGCGAGCGCATCGGGCAGTCCATCATCGGCCAGGACGAGATGGTGGAGCGGCTTCTTCTAGGCCTGCTCGCCAACGGCCATCTGCTGGTGGAAGGCCTGCCGGGTCTCGCCAAGACGAGAGCCATCAAGAGCCTGGCGAAAAATCTTGATGCAGAACTGTCACGCGTCCAGTTCACGCCAGACCTTCTCCCCGCCGATATCACGGGCTCGGATATCTACTTCTCGGATGGCGGCAAGGGCGAGTTCAAGTTCCAGCAA
This sequence comes from Agrobacterium sp. 20P9.1.2, assembly GCF_057799395.1. Taxonomy (NCBI): domain Bacteria; kingdom Pseudomonadati; phylum Pseudomonadota; class Alphaproteobacteria; order Hyphomicrobiales; family Rhizobiaceae; genus Agrobacterium; species Agrobacterium sp. 20P9.1.2. Next base: position 75,446 of record NZ_JBYOKI010000010.1, on the reverse strand, counting down.
GGCCCCATTTTCGCAAACCTCATCCTTGCAGACGAAATCAACCGGGCGCCTGCAAAGGTGCAGTCGGCGCTTCTGGAGGCGATGGAGGAGCATCAGGTGACAGTCGGCGGCAAGAGCTACGCCCTACCCGATCTGTTCATGGTGATGGCGACCCAGAACCCCATCGAACAGGAAGGCACCTATCCCCTACCCGAGGCTCAGCTCGACCGCTTTCTCATGCATGTCGAAGTCGGCTATCCGGACGAGGCCTCGGAAACCGCCATCATGCGTCTGAACCGCGACGAGGAGAACGAGGCGCATGGCGGCGCGAAACCAGCCCCACCCGAGAGGCTCGATCCGCAGGCAGTGTTCGATGCTCGCCGTGAGATAGGGACTGTCACGGTTTCCGATCCCGTCGAAAAGTACATGGTCGCACTCGTCTTCGCCACCCGGTACCCCGATCGCTACGACAAGGATCTGGCAAAACTCCTGCAGGTCGGCGTCAGTCCGCGTGGCGTGATCGGTCTCGACAAGGTTTCAAGAGCCTACGCATGGCTGAGAGGCCGAGCCTACGTCACTCCAGACGACGTGAAGGCCATCGTTCACGGCGTCTTCCGGCACAGGCTGATCCTTTCATACGAGGCCCACGCGTCGAACACGACGCCCAATCAGATTATCGACCGTATTCTTGAGCAGGTGGCAGTGTCATGACCGGCTCCGTCCACGTCTCGACCGATGACCTCGTAAGGCTCGAGACGAAGGCGCGGGACCTCGCATTCGTGCAGAAGGCACGCAGCCACCAGCAGCTCGCCGGCCGCATGAACTCGGCAATGCGCGGCCGCGGCCTGACCTTCGAAGAGCTGCGCGACTATCTGCCCGGAGACGACATCCGCTCCATCGACTGGCGCGTCACCGCTCGCACGACGAAACCCGTCGTCAGAATCTACTCGGAGGAGAAGGAACGGCCCGCTCTCATCATCGTCGATCAGCGCGTCAACATGTTCTTCGGCAGCAGACGTTCGATGAAGTCGGTCACTTCAGCCGAAGCCGCGATGCTCTGTGCCTGGCGGATTTTAGGCTCCGGAGACCGGGTCGGCGGTATCGTCTTCAACGACACGGAAACCGACGAGGTGAAACCACACCGCAGCCGCAACGCCGTGGTGGCGTTTGCAGACTATGTCGCCAGCATGAATTCGGAGCTGCGAGCGGATTTGGCAACGCAGTCGGCAGCAGGCCAGCTAGACGCCCAACTCGAGAAAGTCGCGAACATAGCGCATCACGATCATCTCATCGTGGTGATCTCCGACTTCGATGGGCACACGCCGAGGACCCGCGACCTGCTCCTCAGGCTTTCTTCCCGCAACGACGTGGTCTGCATCCTCGTTTACGATCCGTTTCTTCTGGAACTTCCAACATCGGGAAACCTCGTCGTTAGCGGCGACGGCGGCCAGGCGGAAATTGCGTTAAGGACGGACAGTGTCCGCTCGTCCATAGACGCTTTCGCGCGCAAGCGTGGCCGCGAACTCCTCGCATGGCAGACGGAACTGGGACTGCCCATGCTGCCCGTCTCTGCCGCCGAGGAGACCGCTCCCCAGCTTCGGCGGCTTCTCGAACAATCGGTGTGGCGACAGAGGAGGCGCTGATGGAACAGACAGGCCCGGATCCCACATTGCAGTCCGCCCTCCGCTCGCTGCACGATCTCGCTGTGCCCGTACCCGTATCCTGGCTTCCACAGACGTTGGGGTGGGCTTTAATTGCCGCATTGCTGGCCGCGATCTGCTTCGTAGCGGCATTCCGATGGATCAAACGCTACCGCGCGAATGCCTATCGGCGCGAGGCGCTCATAATGCTCGATGACATTCAGCGCCTTCTGCTTGAACCGTCGACACGCCCGGATGCCGTGTACCAGTTGGCGGAACTTTTGAAGCGCACGGCGCTGGCCTCCTCATGGCCCCGCAAAGAGGTCGCTTCGTTGTCGAGCCGCTCGTGGGCAAACTTTCTTCGCGACCATGGCGGCGATGTGGACTCTTCCGAACTTGCCCGGATGCTTGACGATGCCGAATATCGGAGACCGGACGATTTTGGCGGCACAAGGTTCGGCGACGAGGTCGTCGTTGCGGCGCGGGCATGGATCGAGCGCCATCATGTATCAGCTTGAACTCCCATGGCTGCTACTCGCCCTGCCTGCCCCGATACTCGTATTGTGGCTGCTTCCTCCTCGCAAAGAAAGCTCTTCATCGATCCGACTTCCATTCTTCACTCAAGTCGCGGAAGCCGCCGGCGTGCGTCCCACAGAAGGTTCCGTCGTCACCCGGAGAAGCGTACCGCAGACCGCATGCGAGGCACTGGCCTGGTGTCTTGTGGTCCTTGCGCTGGCACGCCCGGAGTTCGTCGAGCCGCCAGTCGAGAAGCTCGAGCCGCAGCGCGACATCCTTATCGCGCTCGACCTTTCTCAGTCCATGGATACGAAGGACTTTCCTTCTACGAGTGGCATTCCGCAGACACGTGTAGAAGCTGTGAAGGACGTGGTCTCGGATTTCGTGAGCAGGAGACCGGGCGATCGCCTTGGCCTCGTCGCCTTCGGGGACGCGCCCTATCCCCTGGCACCCTTCACGATGGATCACGCTCTCGTCCAGACGATGATCAAGGAAGCATTGCCGGGGATGGCCGGACCCCGAACCGCGTTGGGGGATGCACTGGGACTGGCGATCAAGATGTTCGACAAGACCGATGCGCCGGACAAGGTCCTGATCGTCCTGACCGACGGAAACGACACCGCCAGTCGCATGCCCCCGTTGAAGGCAGCAGAGATAGCCAGGTCGAAATCCGTCATGGTCCACACCGTGGGCATCGGCGACCCGGCCGCGACGGGCGAGGATAAGCTGGATACGGAGACGCTCGAGAAGATAGCGACGAGCACGGGCGGTCGATACTTCTTCGGCGGCGATCAGACCCAGCTCGCGGCAATTTACCGGGAACTCGACCGGATCACACCACAGAACCAGAAGGTTCTGTCATGGCGTCCCAAGATCGAACTGTTCCACTGGCCTCTGATCGCTGCAGTGGTGGTGTTATCCGCGTTCCATTCGGTTACTGCCGCGACAGGTCTTTTCTGGCGGAGGACATTCGCATGATCTCAGATTTCCATTTTCTGCGCCCCTGGTTGACGATCCTTCTCGTATTCCCGTTCGGCATCTTCTGGCTGGCTGACCGCGCCACGGATATCCGCTCGCGGTGGAGAGGGATGATCGCTCCCCACTTGCTCGACAACCTCATTGTCGACAGCTCTGCAGCGTCCAGGCTTCGACCATCGCTGATGTTCTCCGCGACACTCGTCCTGGGGATCTTCGGCGCCTCGGGTCCGACATGGGATCGGGTGCCGCCGCCGTTCGTTGCAGATACAGCCACCCTCGTCATCGCCGTCGACCTGTCGCAGACAATGGACGCGATCGATGTCACGCCATCACGGATCGAGCGCGCCAAGCTCAAGATCAAGGATGTGATCGATCGGCGGCCAGGAGCGCGAACCGCGATCGTAGCGTATGCTGGTAGCGCGCACCTCGTCATGCCGCCGACCGAGGATGCAGGCCTCCTGGAGAGCTATTCGGAAGCTCTGGCGACACGCATCATGCCTAAGCCGGGCAAGAATACCGTCGCTGCTTTGAACATGGCCGATGCCGTTCTTGAAAAGGAAGGCTCGACAGGTACCATCCTGCTGCTGACCGACGGTCTCGAACCTGCAGCCACCCAGGCTATCCGGTCAAGCCTGAACGGCATCGTCGTTCTCGGTGTCGGCACATCTGCTGGCGGGCCAGTCCGTTCGCCCGATGGCGGGTTCGCAACAGACGCTTCCGGCACCCGCCTTCTGTCCAGTTTCGACACCGCCCACCTCGAATCCTTGGGCAAGGAAACGGGAGCGGGCGTCGCGACCGTGACGGACGACGATGCCGACGTGCGCTGGGTGCTGGAACGGATACAATCGAACTTTGCAGAGAGGCGGACGGATTCGGGCGACAACTGGCGCGATCAGGGCTGGTGGCTCGCCCTTCCGGCGGCTCTCGCCATGGCCTACTCGTTCAGGCGCGGATGGGTGGTCAGAACCAGCGTAATCCTCCTTGCCCTGCATCTGTCGTCGCCGGGAGACGCCCATGCCGACGGATTTGTCGATCTATTTCTTACGAAGGACCAGCAAGGACAGCTTGCATTCCAGCGCGGCGATTATGCAGACGCGGCACGCCTGTTCGCCGACCCGATGTGGAAGGGCGTGTCGTCCTACAGGGCGGAGAAATTTCAGGATGCTGTGGACGCCTTCTCAGCGCTGAATACGCCGAAAAGCTGGTACGATCAGGGCAACGCCTTCGCGCATATGGGTAGATTCGAGGACGCGGTCGCAGCCTTCAAAACCGCGCTCAAGGCCCGGCCGAACTGGGTGGAAGCGACGGCCAATCTCGAGCTCGTCCGGCGGCTTCTCAAGGCGCAGAAGGACAAGCAGGAGGAACAGCCGGATCAGCCCAGCGAGACACCCGACAGTGTTCAGTTCGACGAGAAGGGCAAACAGGGCAAGGAGGGCGCGATCAACATCGCGGAGCAGACATCGCAGATGTGGATCGACAACATCGTCGTCAGCCCGGCAGACCTCATGGCCCGAAAGTTCTCCATCGAGGCGGGGAGGATATCGCAATGAGACATGTCTGGCTCCTCCTTCTTGTCTTCTCGTGCGCGCCCGCTTTCGCAGCCGAACCATTCTCGCGGGTCTCGATAGAGGATGCGGCCGACATCGTTCCAGGCCAGCAGGTTCACGTTTCCGTCGAAGTCTTCGTGCCCGACTTCTTCACCTCGCCCCCACAGTATCCCCTGTTTGAACTGAAAGACGCGCTGGTTACTCTTTCCAGTGACCGGGCCCAGAACCTCGTTCAGACGGTCGATGGCGTTCAGTATTCCGGTCTGAGGCGCGCCTACACGGTCGTCCCCCAGAAGTCGGGAAAATTCTCGCTTCCTGTGATCGATGTCGAGGCCGGGTACCCGAAGGATGGAAATCCTGTGAAAGCCTCTGTCCGGGTCGCCCTACCCTCGTTCGAGGTGAAAGCGTCGGCAGCGAGCCAACTAGCCGGCGCCTTCGCTGCCCGCGATCTGACGATCTCCCAGTCGTTCGACCCCGATCCGGCAACCCTCAAGGCTGGCGACGCGCTGGTTAGGACGGTCGTCGTGTTCGCCTCGGATACGCAGGCTATGCTCATTCCGCCTGTGGACTTTCCAGAACCGTCGGGTTTGGCCCAGTATCGAAAGCCAGCCGTCCTCGGCGACAACGTGGAGCGCCGCGGCATTGGCCGCACGGTAGAGACCGGAAGCACGCGAACGGAAACCGTGGTCTACACAACCTCGAGTGCAGGTAAGTCCAGCATTCCAGCTCTTTCCTATCGCTGGTTCGATCTCGACACCAGGACCATGTCGACTGCGACGCTGCCTGCCGTCGATATGGTTGTCGCTGCAACGACGAAGGGGGATGGTATCCGCCCGACTTTGGAAGCGCAGGTGTCAAGCGCTGGATCACGAACGCGCGTGGCAGTGGCGATCACGCTGGCCTCTCTTGCTGTGTTGATCTCGTGTTTGGCGATCTGGAAATTCAGACTGGACCTTCAGGTAGTCTTGGCGCATGTACGAGCGAGCTATCACAATTCGCTACGGCACAGGCTTCGGGTATTGCGGGGATTGATCGGAGGAGCGGGAGAAATGGACATCTACCGCGGTCTGCAGGCCTGGAGTGAAAGTCTTGGTCACAGGTCTCTGATGGGTTGGGCTCAAGCAGAGCGCAACGACGCCCTTATGGAGCAGCTTCAAATTCTCGAAAGACGCCTGTTCGACATGTCGCCGGAGACGCTCGACCGCGAGGCTTTGAGCAGAAGCATTACACCGCCGAAACGGACAAAAGCGCGGATGCGAAAGTCCTCGCTGCCCAGGCTCAATCCGACCTGAGGAAGCCTCTTTGTTACGTCGAATGTAACTGTAACATCCTTCCATGCGAGCATCCCGCAGCTAATGTCTGGTCATCGATCCAAGGAGGTGGCGATGGCACTCGCGTTCGACATTATGGAAGAGAGACCGTCTGCCCAAGAGGGACTGAATTGGGTTCCCGGACGAACGTTTGTCATGGGGTCCGACCACCATTACCCCGAAGAGGCACCAGCCCATCCTGTCACCGTCGACGGTTTCTGGATGTCCGAGACCCCCGTCACCAATCGACAGTTCAAGAATTTCGTGCAGGCAACCGGGCACATCACCGTCGCCGAGAAGGCACCGGATCCCAAGGACTATCCAGGTGCGAAGACCGAGATGCTGCGGGCCGGATCGCTTCTGTTTACTCAGCCGAAATCTGTAAATGGACCCGACATGTCCCAGTGGTGGACCTTCAAGTTCGGTGCCAACTGGAAGCGCCCTCTTGGTGGCCTGAGCGATCTTCGTGGAAAGCTCGATCATCCGGTCGTCCACGTGGCGTTTTCCGACGCGCTGGCCTACGCGCAATGGGCCGGACTTGATCTCCCGACCGAAGCAGAGTGGGAAGTGGCTGCGCGCGGGAACCGGGATGACAGCGAATTCGCCTGGGGCGACGAATTGTCTCCGGGCGGTCGTTCGATGGCGAACATCTGGAGCGGAACGTTCCCGACCCATTCGACCAAGCCCAAGGGCCAGGAGCGCACGTCTGCCGTCAGGTCCTTCCCAGCGAATGATCACGGCCTGTTCGACATGATCGGCAACGTCTGGGAATGGACGTCCGATTTCTGGTCGACCCGGCACCCCGAACCCGCAAGACATTCTTGCTGCATTCCAACCAATCCCCGCGGCGCGGACGCGCAGGCGAGCTACGATCCGCGCCAGCCGGATATCCGCATAGCCCGACGGGTACTCAAGGGCGGGTCGCACCTCTGCGCCCCGAACTACTGCCGCCGCTACCGTCCTGCTGCAAGGCATGCGGAACCCGAGGATACGTCGACGAGCCACGTCGGCTTTCGCTGCATCAAACGGAATAGAACATGAAGGAGATGGTGATGAATAGACTTCGCGCATCCACCGATGCAATGCTTGCCGCAATCGCCGTGGCGGTCATGCTGCTCACCGTCGGCTTTGTCCATCCGGCCATCGCTCAGGAACCGCTGCCATCCTGGAATGACAGTGCCGCCAAGACGCGCATCATGGAGTTCGTCAAGGCGACCGTGACGGAGGGCGGCGATGGTTACGTTGCGCCCTATGACCGGATTGCCGTCTTCGACAATGACGGCACGCTGTGGTCGGAGCAGCCGATCTACTTCCAGTTCGCATTCGCGCTTGATCGGGTGAAGGCCCTGGCTGCGCAGCACCCGGAGTGGAAGACGAAAGAGCCGTACAAGTCAGTCCTCGCGGGCGACCCGATGGGCGCATTGAAGAGCGGCGAAAAGGGTCTGATCGATCTCGTCACGACGACGCACGCGGGAATGACGACCGACCAGTTTTCCAAGATCGTCTCAGACTGGTTTGCGACGGCCAGACATCCCAAGACTGACAAGCCCTACGACGAAATGACCTTTCTGCCGATGCGCGAACTGCTGGACTACCTTCGTGCCAACGGCTTCAAGACCTATATCGTCTCCGGCGGCGGCGTCGAATTCATGCGACCAATGACCGAGAAGATGTATGGCATTCCGCCCGAACAGGTCGTCGGAAGCACCATCCAGACGGAATACGCGATCGTCGGTGATGTGCCCGTGCTCCGTCGTCTGCCAAAGATCGATTTCGTTGATGACGGAAAGGGCAAGCCCTCGGGCATCAACATGTTTATCGGTCGCAAACCGATCTTTGTTGCAGGGAACTCGGATGGCGACGCCGAGATGCTGCGCTGGGTGACAGCGGCAAAGGGTCCAGGTTTCGCAATGATCGTCCATCATACGGACGACGTGCGCGAGGCGGCCTATGACCGCAAGAGTGCCATCGGCAAACTTGACAAGGCACTGAACGAAGCCGAGCGGAGGAACTGGCTCGTCGTCGACATGAAGGCGGACTGGAAGAAAATCTTCGCATTCGAGAAATAGGATGTTCCCGCATGAAGTGGATTGCCGGACTTCTCTTTGCCCTGACGATGTTCGGTACCGCTCTGGCGCAGGACGAAGTCAGACCGCAGAAGGTCGATGATCTTGTCAGACTGTTGCAGGACCCAGACGTGCGGTCCTGGCTGGAAACGGCGCCTGCATCGATCGCGCCGTCTGTGGCCGAGAAGACCGACAATTTATCCGCTTGGGAAACGGCAGCGCGTGCTCGCATCAGAGGAACCGTAGAGGCTATCCCAGCGATACCTGATGCGGTAAAAGCCGCCACGCTCAAGACGAGAGCGGAAGCCTTGTCCTACGGCGGGGTTCCGGTTTTCATGATCTTTATCGGCCTGATCGCGGTCGGGCTCGTCGCTGAAAAATTCCTGCTACGCTCGAGACACCGCACGCGGCTTTCAGATCGCCTGCTTGCCATCGGCGTTTTCTCGGTGGCGATGGCCGTGGTGTTCTTCGCCTTTGACTGGCCTCCGCTTACGCGCATCGTTCTGCTCGTCTGTCTTCTGGCGCTGGTTACGTTCAGATCGATCTCAGCCTTGCTCGACGCTGCGGTTCTTCCGACTTCATCGAAAAGGCGTACAAAGCTGTTCGCAGCCATGGCGATCACTGGCGTCGGCGCTGCGGTTCTGGGAGCACCGATGGGCACCGATTCCAATGTAGTGTCGGCCCTCTCGTTCTGCTTCTCTGTCGTTCTTCTTGCTCTCGCGACGGAGGGCGTGATCTCACTATCCGGCAAATCCGTTCGAACGAAGGTTTTGATGATCGTAGTCCTGATGGCGATCTGGGGACTATGGGTCGCAGGTCTGCGCGGGCTTTTCTGGATCGCGGTCTACGCCGTCGCCTTACCCTCCGTCCTGCGCTTCGTAGGTCACGCAGTCGCAGCCGTGATACCATCGGAAGCGAACACAACGCGTCGTGTTCTGCTTGTTCGTGGGAGCCGCGCGTTGGTTGTGATCGTCGCTGTCGCCTGGTTGGCGACTGTATGGCGGCTGGATCCGAACTCGCTCGTCCATAGCAACCCGGCGGTTACCGCGGTCTCTTACGGGCTGCTCAAGAGCGTCGTCGTGCTCCTTCTCGCAGATCTCGTCTGGCACCTCGCCAAATCATGGATCGACCGCAGTCTCGCTTCTTCGGCTTCTGTCGAGGATCCGACCGAGGCTGCCCGTCAGGGAAGACGTCGGACATTGCTGCCGATCTTCCGCAACGTGCTGGCCGTGATCGTGGCCGTGGTGGCGGGACTGGTCGTGCTCGCAGAATTGGGCGTGGAGATCGCCCCCCTCATTGCCGGAGCAGGCGTGTTCGGTGTCGCTCTTGGCTTCGGCTCGCAGACGCTCGTCAAGGACATCATCAGCGGCGTTTTCTATATGCTCGACGATGCTTTCCGGGTGGGCGAGTACATTCAGGCGAAAAGCTACAAGGGAACTGTCGAAGGTTTCAGCCTGCGCTCCGTGCGGCTTCGACACCACCGCGGCCCGGTCTACACCGTCCCCTTTGGAGAGCTGGGCGCGGTGGAGAACATGAGCAGGGACTGGGGTGTCGTCAAATTCCGGATCTCCGTCAGCTATGACACCGACGTCGAGAAGGCTCGCAAGCTGACCAAGAAGATAGGCGTTGCCCTTGCGGAAAACCCTGAATTCGCTCCGCTCTTCATGGAGCCGCTCAAGATGAAGGGCGTGGAGGAGTTCGGTGACTACGGCATGGTCCTGAGTTTCGGTATGACGCTTCGCCCCAGCGGACTGCAGTCGATGATCCGGCGGCGGGCGAACCTGATGATCAGGGAAGCCTTCATGGAGAACGGGATCGAGTTCGCCCAGCCGACGATGCAGGTCGGCGGCGACGAAAAGCAGGCGGCTGCAGTGACGGCGGTGCGGATGCAGGAGGCGAAGGCAGCATCAGCCGCCCCGGCGTGAGATGCATACGCCATTCGTAACGTAACCGTAACTGTAACGACCTTCCGAGCAGCGCCATTCACTCCTACCGTCCAGGCTCCCGCTCAACCGGGAAGAGAGGAAGGAAGCGATGTCAAGACTGAGATCACTACGTCTGACGACTGCCACGGCCCTCATGGCTGTCTTCATTATCACGCCCTTGTTTGCCCAGGAGCGGCAACCGGACGAACCGAAGATCGAGCCTGGCTCCATCGAAGCGCTGAAAGCGATGGGCGAGCATTTGCAGTCGATGCAGTCATTCAGCATCAAGGCGCACACGACGGCGGAGATCGTCCTCGATACCGATCAGAAGCTGGAGATCGGCAGTGAGGCGACATACGAGGTCAAGCGTCCCGACCGTCTCCGCATCGATCTCGCATCGGACGTGGTTCACGGTGAACTGGTCTATGACGGCAAGACGCTCGTCTATGCCTCGCCCGACCAGAAGGTCTATGCGCAGGTGCCTGCACCCGCCACGATCAAGGAGACGCTCGAACACGCCGCGCAGAAATACGATCTCGCTTTCCCTCTTGCCGACCTGTTCGCGTGGGGAACGCCAGACTCTCCCATCGATTTGATCAAGGAAGGCTTTCTCGTCGGTCAGGCCTATGTGAACGGCAAGCAAACCGACCACTGGGCGTTTCGTGGAGTGGACCAGGATGCCGAAATCTGGATTGCGACCGAGGGCGCCAAGCTTCCTCTCAAGATTTCGCTTGTCGATCGCGATGACCTCACCAGACCGCGTGTCACCACGGTTCTCGTCTGGACGGAAAACGCGCAGATCGCGGACGACGTGTTCCAATACAAACCCGAAGCGGACGCTGAAAAGATCCGCTTCCTCAAGGAGGACGGCAAATGAAAAGGCTCGGTCTTCTCGCTTCAGTTCTTATGGCTACGGCCCTCGTCATTCCGCACGTCGCAGAGGCCCGTGGAGGCTTTGGTGGAAGAATGCCACGCATGAACTTTGGTGGCGGCGGCATGCACGGTGGTGGCATGCATCACTTCAATGCCCCTGCGCACATCCAGCCGCGTTTCCATCCCGCCGGACAACCTCCGCACGGAATGCACCCACGGCCTCCACAGCCGGGTCCCCATCCCGTGCCGCACCCGTCCGGACACCATCCTTATCCACCCCTGCCCGGTCCGCATCCGGGTCCTCACCCAGGGCCACATCCCGTACCAGGCCCGCATCCAATGCCACCGCCGCCTCGTCCATTGCCTCCGCCGCCTCCGCCACCCGGACCGTACTGGCCCGGCTATTGGGGACCTGCGGCAGCGTGGGGTGCAGCGACGGCAATTGCGGTTGGCACGGTCATCGCGACGCTACCCCCCGAGTGCGTCAACGTGGTTGTGAACGGAGTCAGCTACCGGGAATGTGGCGGACAATGGTTCGAACCACGGTATCACGGCCATACTGTTGTTTACATTGCGGTCGCAGCACCGCGGTAGCCTGCAGAAACAGATGAGCAGGCTGGATCGCATACTGCGTCCAGCCTGCATCGGAATATTCGGTCGTAAAAGTATGGGCTCTTGAAAGGAATCGAACCGACGTTCACCTAGATAATGACTTTGGTGGTGTTCATTGGAGTGGCAGCGATTTATTTTTGCAATGACAGTGAGTACCGAGTATGCCGACGTTCACCCCTACGCGTCAGTGCACCGATCTCCACGAGCTGCTGAAGGTCGCGTGTTGCTGTAGCGCGGGATGTATCTGTGATCGAGATATAGTTCTCGGCACTTAGACCTCCCTTGAAGCCAGCCGTGCCTTCCTTGAAGATACGCGCGACTACCTTTTCTTGCCGCTCATTCAGCTTGTCCCGAAAACGATCATAGAACTTTGCTTTCTGGATGAAGAAATCTACGCGCTCAAGGGTCGCTCGTTGAGCATCCAGGATAGTCTCTGAAAAGAAAATGACCCAGTCGGTGATATCAAGCGTGCGCTGGTGCCGCTCAAGCTCTGAGTAATAGGCCCTCCGGCGCTTCTCGATTGTGAAGGCGAGTGAAATGAGGCTTGGCTGCCCTATGTTTTGCGCCAGGGATTTCTCGGCGAGAGCGCGTCCAATTCGGCCGTTGCCATCCTCAAATGGATGTATGCTTTCAAAGTAAAGGTGTCCTACTGCGGCGCGTGCCAAAGCTTGAAGCGACGTTTGACCATCTGGCCCGGATTGATTGAACCATGTGATGAAGGTCTCCATCTCAGCGGTAACCTGACGAGATGGGGGAGCCTCGAAGTGGATAGTGGGTTTGTCCAATCGACCTGATACGATCTGCATGGCGTCTTCATGCGTGCGGTAAGCACCAACCGTTTCAATATATCGATTTCCGGCCATCAGCATTGAATGCCAATGGAACAGTCCCTCATGGCCCAGCGGCCTATGCCAGCTTCGATAGACATCCGCCATCATCTCGGCGATCCCCCGCTCTTGGGGACGGATCTGTCTATCATCAGTGTTTAGCCCGAACTGCCGGCGGAGTGATGACTGGACACTCACGCGGTCCAGAAATTCCCCCTCAATCTCTGAGGTCTTGACCGCTTCGTCACTCAGCAACTCAATGCGAAGTTGGTTGCTGTCGTCATCGTTGAAATGTCGAACAGCACCGATAACCTCGCCGGCGGACTGCAAGAATTTCTGCTCCAACGGTACCAGGCTTGCGGTGTCGTATCTGAAGTTTGGCCAGTCAGTATTTTGCCAGTTCCATTTCATGAGTTATAGAATCCCTCTCTATAGCTCATAATTATCGCCGTGAATGAGCTATTGCAAGCCCGTCTATCGCTCAGCACCACATTCTGCAGCCTCCACTCAAGAGGCAGCGATCGACAGGCAACCTCTTGCCCTAAACATATTTTGTTAAAGCTCGCCTCATATTCCCACTCGCCCTCGGCACTGGTGCCGAGAGAAACGGAATAAGCATGACCAAACACGACCTTTCATCACGACAATTTCAGCGAAAAATTTCGGAATTCTGCGACCTTCGCATCGCTCCAATCGTATCCAGGCGGGTGTTGGAGAATATACGGCCTTATCTGGCCAATCTGATTAATTATCGGAAATCTCCCCCGCTTCTGAATGGCCATATCGACTGGACGATGATCGGTCAGGCCTGTGGGATCGAAGCCGAGTTGACGGCAGAACTGAAAAAGCAGCTCCGGCCAGGCCTGGATGCAATCATCCGATGGCTCGGCGCACCGCTAATGGCCAAAGAACGACGACCGCCAAACCCGACAGTTAGCTCGGACAAAATCGCGCCCGCCCAAAAGGCTGCCTCCGCGACTTCAACCAGAAAGCCTCAACGCGCGACGACCGACGACACCATTGCTCCGTATGCATCTACTTTACGCGGACCGGCTCCAAAGCCGATCAGCCCTTTCCCGGAGCCACTGTTCGAAGCGACAGAAGATCCGGCGAGCTTTCAGGATGCACTGGTCTATCATATGCGTCGGTTCGGCGACACCTATTGGCAGCTTTACCGTGCCGTTGTTCATCTGAAAGAGACCTTCGACAATAAGACGCTGCTATCCTGGATCCAGGGAGAGCGCGTGCCCCGATCTGTTGCCAGTTTCAATATCCTCCGCCGCATCGAGCGACGCTATCGACTTCCAGAGGGATATTTCAAAGAGAAACTGCCACATCAGGCGCGCGCGCTGTATGGTCACGATCTCGGTGATATCAGCCCAGCCGAGCGTCGACGGATTTCATTGCACCTGCCCGAGGACTTCAACAGCCTGCCCTTTACCAAGCGCAAGGAGATCCTCGATTGGGTGCGCCGGGTGATCATTTCCGGCTCTACGGAATATCGCCGCTATCAGGCGGCGGCCAGCAAGCAGCGATACGCCATCCGATTTTCCGGCGTCACTTATGGGAGCAGCTTTCTTTCCTCTCGATCGTTGGCCTCGGCGGCCGGCGCCAATCAGAACGTTGCCGCAGAACTTGATGATCCTGATTTGCTCTCCGGCGTTATCGACGCACCGCCGAGACTTGCCATGGAAATGGCTGATCTCATCCGCTTCAAGACTTCGACGCTGACGGCGATTGGGTTCCAACGGAACGGCGTCTGGGGTGAGGAAACGGCCTCCCAGAAGATTGAGCACCTCGGCTTGATGTTTGGTGCGCTTGCTGCCTCGCCAAACGGTGTCGTGAAGGGTTTCGGTGTGCCAGTCAGCCAGTTAAGCTTCGGCCTTCTCGTCTTCCCCGGCGTTTGGGACTGGTATCTGCAGTGGCGGGAACAGCGGCGTGGCTTCTACACCAAATGGGAAGAAGACATGCTGATGGTCGCCCAAGCCCTATCTCGCGCAGACGTCGGTTGGATCCGGCAGCATCCGGAGCTGCTTCGGAATGTCAGGCCCATTGCAGGTTTAATTGAGCAGGAAGAAATCGACTTTGCGGCTCGCGACTGGCATGGCGCCTGTGATGCGTTTCACCGACATGCTGCTAACCGTTCCAAGGAGATCCAGCGAGTGATGCGCGTGCATCGCGATCCATTTGAACCGATCATGTGTGTACTTGAATCGGACAGCCCGCTGGCGGAATATCGCAAGATCACGGACGAGATCGTGAGACGTATGCCGGATGAGAGCAGATATCCACGACAGGCCGCCGAAGCCGTTAGATCATTCCTATTGCTTCGGCTAGGCCTGCACCTTGGGCTCAGACAAAAGAACCTTCGCCAACTTCGTGTCTGCCCCCGTGGACACTATCCGACGTCAGAACGCCGGCTGGAGGATTTGAAATGCGGCGAGCTGCGCTGGAGTGATCGCGACCAGGGGTGGGAGGTCCTTATCCCGTCGGTCGCATTCAAAAACTCCGGTTCATCCTTCTTCGGACAGAAACCGTTTCGGCTGATATTGCCAGACCTGCTCGACCTCTACGAATATCTCGATGCCTATATCGACCGTCATCGTGGCGTTCTGCTCGGCGGTGCGAAAGATCCCCAAACGCTATTCGTCAAGACGGTGAAGACGACCAGTATTGATGCTGCTTACAATTCGACCACATTCTACGAGGCTTGGCGGACTGTCATCCAACGTTATGGCATCTATAATCCCTATACCGGACGGGGTGCGATCAAGGGCCTCTTGCCGCATGGACCGCATAACCTGCGGGACATTCTGGCGACGCATATTCTGAAGCAGACCGGATCCTACGAGCAGGCGAGCTATGCCATTCAAGATACGCCCGATGTCGTGCAGCAGCACTACGGCCGCTTCCTTCCGCAAGACAAGGCCGCACTGGCCGCCAAAATCCTCAATCAGGTTTGGGAAGCTGCGTAAGATCGAATGAGATGCTCGGCTCGGACACCCAGAACATGTTGCATCTGGGCCGAGCATCGTCGTCTCGCCTTGAATGGGATCGAACTAATGACACGTTTCCAAGACAGGACAAGTGCTTGGTAAAATTAAAGTTGGGTGTGTCGTGGCAATGATCTCCATACGAGTAACGACTGGACCAGACTCCCCTGAGCGCCCACGCATGAATTGTCATAGTTACGTAAACTCTGCTCGAATGATCGATCATTGATTGTCGTTGCAGACCACCGTCGCAAGATTCGTTCGGAATCGGCAACCGTGTACGTCTTCTGAAACAACCTTGATCCGAGTGTCACGAACGGCTGTCGGAAGCGCGGTGGCCGTCGAGCTGAACGCAATACGAAAGCAGGCTCGACGGCTTAAGGGGCCGGGTTAGGGACACCGGTGTCATCTTTCTATCAGTTGCGGGTTACCAAAGCTTTTACCATGGTCACTCTACCACCCCTCAAAAGGCTTAAGATGAAGCATTGGTCGCGCCGGGGCATTAACAGCCCCGGCTTTGGGTAAGGATATTCGTGTATGAGCGTCCAGTGCTGCTGGCTCAAAACTCTTCCGAATTGTCTGATGCAGCCGCGCCACCGAGGCCTACGGCGCCAGCTACCTTGGCGAGCATCCGTCGTGCAGGTGACGCGACCGTTTTGTGACCCGCCTTGACGATTTCGGGTTTGCCATATGCAACTGCAGCTTCAGATCCGACGCGGAACTCTGATATGATCTCACGCATGCGTTTGACCTCCTCCGCAAGAGAAGCGCTTGCGGCGGTGGATTCTTCAACCATAGCCGCGTTTTGCTGCGTGACTTGGTTCATCTGATTCACAGCGGTATTAACCTCCGCAAGTCCCACCGACTGCTCCTTGGAAGAAGTCGCAATTGCATCAAGTTGTGTGTTGATCGTGACAACCTGGTCCTCGATAACCTTGAGCGCCTGCCCGGTTTCTTGAACAAGTTTCACGCCGGTGCTGACCTCATCAACAGAGTTGCGGATCAGGTCTTTTATCTCCTTTGCCGCCTGAGCCGAACGTTGCGCAAGTTCTCGCACTTCTTGGGCAACAACCGCGAAGCCTTCGCCAGCGTCCCCCTGCGCGAGCCGCTTCGACACCTGCGTTCAAAGCGAGCAGGTTGGTTTGGAAAGCAATTTCATCGATGACACCGATGATGCTGGAAATCTGGCTCGACGACTGCTCGATACGCTGCATGGCATTGACCGCGTTGGCGACGACTTCACCGGATTTTCGCGCGGACTTGTTGGCTTCGATTGCCACATGGCGCGCCTCTTCAGTACGTTTCGACGAGTTGGAAACATTTGTAGTGATCTGATCCAGCGCTGCTGCGGTCTCCTCAAGAGAAGCTGCCTGCTGTTCAGTGCGCTTAGAAAGATCTTCAATTCTGTTACGAGGCGGGCCCCGCCGGGTATGGTCTCTATAGACAAATTGTTGAATTGAGTCACGAACAGTGTGATCGCGCCGTCATTGGTGCCAAAACGTGCTGGTGATGGACTGAAGACCAATCGTCGCGATGATGTCACTCTTGCGAGACTCCATTGAGCTAGGGAGTTGACACATGTCTGGGTGCCGGATGAAGCCCATAAAGCAGTTCGCGACCTTGTTCGTGCCCGCGACGCGGCTTTCGAGGCACAAAAGCAGGCGCGACAACAATTCTCGCACTCAGTTTATGGCAGATCGACGATCTCGACCCAGTTCGCACCCTTGCCAACCGGGTAACGACCGACGCTTTTCAGCGATCCGTCTTTCTGGTCAATGCCATAAACCGAAAGCTGATCAGATTTCTCACCAGACGCGATCAGAAACCGTCCCATCGGATCGATGCGAAAGCCACGCGGCTGTTTTTCAGTTTCAACAGAGCCAGCACGGGTCAGCGCACCGGTATCCGCAGCCACTGTAAAGACCGCAATCGTGCTGGTTGAGCGCTCCGATGCATAGAGGAACTTTCCATCCGGCGTGATTCCGATGTCAGCAGCCCAAATCTTTGGCGGCGGTGCTTCAGCAGGGGGGGCAGCCGCCGGTTTCTGTGGCGAATTGAACGCCGCCGGTGCAGGAGGCGTGACGCCTTTTTCAAGACCGGCATCGGGTGCCAAAACGGCCACAACATCTTTTTCCGTCAGCGTTCCCCTGGCGGCGTCCAGCGCATAGTGAATGACTTCACCACTGAGCTCGGTCACGACATATACCGATTTGTTGTCTGGCGAGACAATGATGTGACGCGGTCCCTGCCCTTCCTTGGTCGTGACGCTGGCAGGAGCGTTGGGTTCCAGGAGGCCGGTTTCGGCATTCAGAACATATTGCAGAACCATATCGGAACCGAGGTTCGAAACGAACACGTATTTTCCAGTTTCGTCGCTGACAATTGAGTGGGCATTGCGGCCTGTCAGGATAACCTGTTTGGCACCGTCCTTCACCAGACCATCCGCTCCCACCGGCAAAGATGCGATCTTATTGCCGCCATAGGACGCGAAAAACAAAAGCCGACCAGATTTCTCCACGGAAACATAAGGCATGCTATCCGGCAATGCCGCCGCTGCCTTTTCCGTCAACCCGCCCGTCTTGGGATCGATTTCATAGGATAGCACGCGGTACGGCTGCGATCGGATGATCGCATAAAGATGCGTGCCATCGGGGCTGACTGTCATCGGCATAACAGAACTGCCCGCTTTGACATTGCCCGCCGGGGTCAAAGCTCCCGTTTTCTCGTCCATGCTGTAGGTATTGATCTCACCGTCCGTTGCGGCGGACACGTAAACCATTGTTTTGGCCAGCGAAGCCGTGGTCGTCGCAAACATTGCACCCGCGACTGTCAGGCAGGTTGCAGCTATCAATATAACCTTCTGCATTTGCATTATCCTCCGTTTTCCAAATGCTCCGCCCATGGCGGATTAGGTTTATTCTCGATAAACTATCTAATTATTTCAGTATATTAGAAATCAGATCGATGGACTTTAAGACCTCCATTGAATATGGGAAATCGGCAGAAATGGCATCTCAGCCCAGCCTGATAACGCGGTAGCTAAGCGGCGAAACTGTTGCCTTCAATCGTCCATCCAACACGCTGGAACCGACCGCATCTTTCGGCGCAACCGTTTCTCCCTGCGGGCCGTTCGTCGCTTTTAGATCATGGCCTTCGATGACCTGATCGAAAACAACACGGCGTGTTCCGAACCCTTCAACGGCGATATCCAGCTCAATGGCCTCGCTCTGGTGGCGGTTGACAATGAAGAAAGTCAGCGCGCCGTCCGTTTCGGCTTCGATCGCCGACACGTCGAGATACGGCACGTTTTTCGCAAAACTTGTCGCGTAGCTTGGAACATCCAGCGCGAGCTTCAAAGCGCGCCCACGTCCATATCGCGAAGCGAAAAGGAAGGGATAAAACGTCGCCTGTCGCCACGCTTCTCCACCCGGCACCGTCATGATCGGCGCAATGACATTGACCAGTTGCGCGAGGCAGGCAATTTTTACCACATCCGACCGGCGGATGACGGTATTGATCATGCAGCCAACCAGAAGCGCGTCTTCAAATGTGTAGACATCTTCTAGCAACGCTGGCGCATGCGGCCAGCCATTTTCGCCCGCGAGCAATGCCTTGTCTGCCTCTCGGGAATGATACCAAACATTCCATTCGTCAAAGCTGATATAGACGTCTTTTTGAGAGCGTTTCTTCGCCTTGGTATAGGCAATAACGCCCGCAACAGTTCCGATATAGTCGTCCAGACGAGCACTTTCAGCCAGAAAATCCGCCGTGTTGCCGGTATCGTAGTCGAAATAGAGATGTAGGCTGATGTAATCGACCGTGTCGTATGTGTAGTCGAGAACTGTCGCCTCCCAATCCGGGTAGGTCGGCATGCGTGGTGATGAGGAACCGCAGACCACCAATTCAATAGACGGGTCAAAGGCGCGCATGGCTTTTGCCGTCTCAAAAGCGAGACGGCCATATTCATCCGCCGTTTTCTGGCCGATTTGCCAAGGGCCGTCCATCTCGTTGCCCAGACACCATATTTTCACGCCCCAAGGCGCTTCCCGTCCGTTCTCACGCCGCAGGTCTGACCAATAGCTTCCGCCGGGATGATTGACATATTCCAGAAATGATCGGGCCGCATCCAGCCCACGGGAACCGAGGTTGACGGCCAGCATCATCTCCGTGCCAGCGGCCTGCGCCCAATCAGCAAATTCGTGGATGCCGACATGGTTGGATTCGGCACTATGCCAGGCGAGATCCAAACGAACCGGACGCTCTTCGCGGGGGCCGATACCGTCTTCCCAATTATAGGCGGACACGAAATTGCCGCCGGGATACCGAACGACCGGCACATCCAGCTCACGCACAAGATCGATGACGTCCTGCCGCATGCCATTAGCGTCCGCAGTAGAATGCTCCGGCTCAAAAATTCCGGTATAAACGGCGCGACCGAGATGCTCGATGAACGACCCGTAGATACGGCCATCGACGGTGCCAACCGCATAAGCACTATGCACTGTTCCGGTCGCGCGCATGCAGTCCTCCGTTTTTTGATATGGCCGTGAGAAAGTGGCGGTTTCCCGCTTCTATTCGCGGCCCTTCGTCAACATCTGCTGGAATGCGCGGTAGCTTTCCTTCGGCAACCGATCCAGCGTCACAGGGTCCATGCCGACGATGCCGAATTTGGGCTCGTAACCTTCGGCCCATTCAAAATTGTCGATCAGCGTCCATGCAATATGGCCGCGCACGTCTGCACCTTGAGCCTGTGCATCACGGATCGCGCCGAAATGCTTGTCGAAAAATGCGATGCGTTTGCTCTCATCGGTTTCCGACATTCCGTTTTCGGTCACGTAAATCGGCAAGCCCGGATAATCCTTTGATGCGCGAACGAGGAATTCGGTCAGCGCCTGTGGGTAGACTTCCCAACCTACATTGCTCTTTTCCAAGTCGCCGCGTGATTGTGTGAACGGGAAAACTGGCACGCGATCATCATGCTTATAGAGCGAGCGCGTGTAATAATTGATGCCGATCCAGTCAAGGGACGGGCTCATGGCTTTCAAATCGTCCTTCCAATTGGCGGGCAGATAAGGCTCCAAAATCTTCGTCACACGCTCCGGATATGTTCCCTTGACCGCACCATCCAAGAAGAAGCGATTGAAAATATCATCACCCAGCGCCGCCGCTTCGATGTCTTTCGGGCCTTGGCTAAAAGGCTCTGCCTTTTCCATATTCACGACAAGGCCAAGCTTGTCCTTGATGCCCTCATCGCGCATGGCCGTGATACCGAGACCGTGGGCAAGCAGCACATGGTGCATCGCTCGAGCCGTTGCGCGCACATCGCGATAACCCGGTGCATGGATGCCGAGGAAATGGCTCAGCACCGTCACGCACCATGGTTCATTGAAGGTTGCAATGCTTTCCAGCCTGTCGCCGAAATGACGGCTGACTTGCGCAGCATAATCGGCATAAGCTTTGGTCGTGTCGCGGTTCATCCAGCCGCCACGATCCTGCAAGGCGCTTGGTAAATCCCAATGGTAAAGTGTCGCCAAAGGTTTGATGCCTCGCTCCAGCATGCCGTCGATCAGGCGATCATAAAAATCAAAACCAGCAGGGTTAAGCGCGCCCGTTCCATCTGGAATGAGCCGCGGCCACGCAAAGGAAAATCGATATGCATCAAAGCCGCCATCCCTGATAAGGTCGAGGTCTTCTGCCCAGCGATTGTAGTGGTCGCAGGCGATTTTTCCGGTATCCGCGTTTTTGACATTTCCGGGTGTCGCCGCAAATGTATCCCAGATCGATGAACCGCGTTCGTCCGTCTGGCCACCCTCAATCTGGTGGGCAGCCATTGCGACGCCAAAAACAAAATCCGGTCCAAAATCGGCACGATTGTGTGAGAACATGGTTCATTCCTGAGGCCAGTGTGGCCACTCATGTGGTTAGTGTCACGCCAAAGGCGGCCATTCAAAAGGGCTGTGGCGGTCTCCTCCCGCACATCGATATGTGCGAGATTTCACTTCAAAATTGAGGCTGTTAAGCCCCATAGGCATCCAGTGCCTGTAGCAATGCGGCGGTGTAACCATAGCAATAAGCAAAGGCGACACCCTGCGGATCACGACCAGAGATGGTCGGTACATGGTCCGGCATAATCATGTATTTGTAGCCGACTTCCTTATAGATCTTGAGAGAGCGGGCCATATCCATGTCGCCTTCATCCGGGAAGGTTTCCATAAAGGACAGCTTCTTGCCGCGAATATTGCGGAAGTGAAGGTTGAAAATCTTGTTGCGACTGCCGAACCAGCGAATGACGTCATCGATTTCTTCGCGAGGATTATCGAGCATTTCGCCGACCGTTCCCTGGCAGAAATTCAGGCCGTGATAATCGCTTTCGCGCATGGTGACGAATTTCTTCAGCCCATCCACGGTTCCCAGCACCCGTGTTACGCCCTTATAACCGGGTGGCGTGTAGGGGTCGTGCGGATGGCAGGCGAGGCGAATGCGGTTCGCTTCCGCGACGGGCACGACCCGCTCGAGGAAATAGTCGATCCGTTCCCAGTTCTCATCTTCGGAAAGAACGCCGGCTTGGCCCGGCGCCGCATTTTGATCGGTCTTATCCCAACGGAAGGAAGCGTTTTTTGAACCGCCTCTTCCCTGCTCGTCCGGCGTGCGGGGAATGCCAATGAGGTTGAGATTGTATTTGGCGGCGGGGATGCCCGCTTCAGCAAGATTTTCAATGAGTTTGCAGATCGCGTCGATCTGGCGATCACGGTTGGGACCGGCCAACAAAATGTCTGGATATGTGGCGGTTTCGATGGGGCTTGAAGGCAAGGGAAGCTGGATCATATCCAGCGTCAGACTAAAACTTTCGACTTTTTCGCGCAAACGTTTCAGGTCATCGAGATCCCAACTGTCCAGTGGACCGTCCGGATCAGCGCAGATGTTATTTACTCCAAGCTGCAACCAAATCCGATAGTCATCATCATCGCGCGCGGCCAGCTGCGTCCCAACATACATGGTTTTTCTCCTGGTTTGCAAAAAGAGATAATACCTCTTTTATCGCTTGTCGAGTTTCAATTATTTTAAGCGCTCGCGACTTCCCCCATAAGAAAGTGCCGCCTTATTCTTGCAATCAAATGCTTGTCCATGCAGGACGCTAGCGACCCAGTCGGAGAAATCGTCTTGGCGTTGAAAACAAACATATAAATTAAAAACTCTAATGTTACCTGAGGTTTATAAATGTATCTTGAATTTTCGCTTTGATTGTATCACGTTTTAACGAATCTTGGATTTGAATTTTCGCAAGGCGTAAGTCCGCGCGTGAATGGATGCAAATGCGACTTGCGCGCCGACCAATATTGGGCTTCACTTCGGATCATGAACGCGGCTTATGAACTCTAGACATCATACCAGATGCTTGATGAGGCTCACAAAAATAACGCAATCATCGTATGACTTGCACGCGCTGAAACGGTCTATCTTGGAGGAGAAACCCATGAATTTAGTTTGTTCAAATCCTGTTTTTGCAGCAGCGTTTTTCGTTGCGCTTTCTAGTTCCACGGCAACGATTGCCGCAACACCGAACGATCAGTTGGTTATCGGCACCTCTCTGGCGCAGGTGCTCTCACTTGACCCACAGCAAGGCACCGAAGTGAAGACGCAGGAAATATTGGCGAACACCTACGACCGGCTTGTGTTCGCCGATCAGACGGATGGCAACAAGATCAAGCCACAACTTGCGGAAAGCTGGCAGGTTGACGACAAGGGCATCACCTTCAAACTGAAAGACGCGTATTTCTCCTCGGGAAATCCGGTGACATCCAAGGACGTCCTGTTTTCCATTGTCCGGCTTTTAAAACTCGATCAATCTGCAGCTACAAACTACAAGACAGCTGGATACACTGCCGCCAACATAGAAAGCCTCGTTTCAGCTCCCGACGAGAAGACGTTTCGAATCGAGCTGACTGATAAAGTAATCCCAGAAGCGCTCCTCTATCGTCTCGCAATGGGTGTATCGTCGGTCGTCGACAGCGTGGAAGTCGAAAAGCACGTCACCAACAACGATTATGGCAACGAGTGGCTGCGTACCAAAACCGCAGGCTCAGGTCCTTATGTCCTGCGTCGCTGGACGCCCAATGATATCGTTCTTCTCGAAGCAAACGACGATTATCGTGACGGCAAACCGACCATGCGTCGTATCATCATGCGCCACGTTCCCGAAAGCCAGGCAGCCCGCTTGATGCTCGAGCGCGGCGATATCGATATCGCGAGCGCCCTGACCGCAGCGGATGTGAAGACGTTTGAAACTAACGCAAGCTTTGTCATTGATAAGGTCAAGACGGGTGGCTATTATGTTCTTGCGATGAATGCAGGCACAGAGCCTTTTTCCAAGCCAGGGGTGCGTGAAGCCCTTGCCTACGGCATCGATTATAAAGGCATAGCGGATACGATCCTGGGGTCTTACGGCCGCGTCCGCAACGTTCCAGTGCCAGAGGATTGGACAGGTGCGATTGCAAACCCCGACTGGTCTTTCCAGCCAGAGAAAGCCAAGAAGCTTCTGGCGGACGCCGGATATCCAGATGGCTTCACAGTGACACTCAAAACCATTTCGCAAACGCCTCGGGTGGACATGGCCACGGCTATTCAGGCCAACCTTGCTGAGATCGGCGTCAAGGTCAATATCCAGCAGGGCAACGGCGCCGACATCGTCGCCGCGCACCGCGCGCGCAATTTCGATTTGCTTATTCCCCAGACCGGTTCGTTCATGCCGACTGCACTAGGCTCTCTGGATAACTTTGCGTCTAATCCCAACAATTCCAAAGAAGCCAACAACGCTGGCAACTTTGTCTGGCGCTCTGCGTGGGACATTCCTGAGCTGAATGCTTTGCGCGAGCAGGCAAACAGCGAAAGGAACGACGCCAAGCGTATGGAACTGGTAAAACAGATCCAAGAAAAGTTCATCGAGCTCAAGCCTGCGGTCTTGCCGATGTTTGAACGGTTCGAGCCTATCGTCTTGAGCAACCGATTGAAGGGTTACAGCGGCCATCCATGGTCTTTGACCCGCATTGAAGGTGTCACGAAATCCGACGCTCCATAATCAGGCCATTGCGCACATGAAAGAGTTTACACTCCTAGAACTAGCTAGACGGATCGGCCACCTGTTTTTAAGCCTTTTCGTTCTGCTTGTCGTCACCTTCGTGATCGGTCGCATCTTGCCGACCGATCCGGTCGGTGCGATCGTTGGCGAGCTGGCTGATCCCCGGGCCTATCAAGCAATGCGGGAGCGGCTGGGTTTGGACCTGCCGCTCTATCATCAGTTCTGGTTGTACATGACCTCCCTGTTTCGTGGAGATCTCGGTACAGCGATCCTGACGGGCAATCCCGTCACAGAGGATCTCAAGAACGCTTTTCCAGCAACCTTGGAACTTGCAACCTTGGCAGTTTTCATATCGACGCTGTTGGGTGTTCCGCTCGGAATGACTGCAGCCTTCTTTCGCGATAGCTGGTTTGACAAGTTTACGCGGGTTATCTCACTCGTTGGCCATTCGATTCCAGTGTTCTGGTTCGGCATCGTAGGTCTGGTGATATTTTATGCAGGCCTTCAATGGGCTGGCAGTCCGGGACGCGTGGATGTCTACCTGGAAGGCCTTGTCGAGCCCAGAACGGGTCTGCTTTTGATTGACAGTCTCATGGCTGGCGACACAGAAGTGTTCTGGAACGCGGTTCACCATATCATTCTGCCTGCGTGTATCCTTGCCTACTCGGCTATGGCCTACATCACGCGCATGACCCGCAGCTTCACTCTGGAGCAATTGAACCAGGACTACGTGGTAGCCGCACGCGCCAAAGGCGCATCTAGTCTGCGCATTGTCATGCGCCATCTTCTGCCGAACATCGCCGTGCAGCTCATAACCGTGTTAGCGATTTCCTACGGCGGCTTGCTTGAAGGTGCGGTTGTAACCGAGATCGTGTTTTCATGGCCCGGCATCGGTCAATACATGACCAACGCCCTGATGAATGGCGACATGAACGCCGTTCTGGCAGGCACGCTGATCATTGGATTGATCTTCATGATGCTGAATTTCCTATCCGATCTAGCATATCTCGTTTTCGATCCCCGCACGAGAGAGGCCACGACATGAGCACCAGTCAAACCCTAGCGACCCCTCCCCAAACATCGGGTGCCCTCAGCCGCGCCACTGGCAGCTTCAAAAGCTTTTTAAAAAAGCTGGCAGACGAACCTCTCGGCATGTTCGGCTTTGCCGTGCTGTTGCTACTGGTCATCGTCGCCATTCTCGCACCGTGGATCGCACCTTATAGTGCGACGTCGCAAAATCTATCGCAGGCTTTGCAGCCCCCAAGTCTTGCCCACTGGGCAGGGACCGATGAATTCGGGCGCGATATTCTTTCGCGTCTGATTTATGGCACCCGCATCACCATCCAGACCGTGCTTGCCGTCTCGCTGATTGTCGGCCCGATTGGCCTGTTGATTGGCATTGTTGCCGGTTTTGTGGGTGGCCGCACCGATGCGTTCCTGATGCGCGCGACTGACATCGTTCTCAGTTTTCCCTCGCTCATCCTCGCGCTCGCCTTCGCCGCAGCGCTTGGTGCAGGCCTCAACACTGCCATCATCGCTATTTCGCTCACCGGATGGCCGCCGATTGCGCGCTTGGCGCGCGCCGAAACACTTATCGTGCGCAACACGGATTATGTGGCCGCGGCCAGACTATACGGTGCGTCCGGCACCAGATTGCTGCTGCTCTACATCGCGCCGATGTGCATTCCCTCCGTTGTCGTGCGCCTCACACTCAGCATGGCTGGCGTCATTCTCACGGCGGCAGCGTTGGGTTTCCTCGGCCTGGGCGCGCAGCCTCCAGAGCCAGAATGGGGGGCGATGATCTCGAACGGACGCAAATTCATGCTCGACAATTGGTGGGTCGCGGTAATGCCGGGCATCGCCATTCTTGTTACCAGCCTTGCTTTCAATCTCGTGGGCGATACGCTTCGCGATATTCTGGATCCACGCCATGCCCGATAATGAAACTATTCTCAAAGTCCGGGATCTCTCGGTGCGTTTCGGGCGGGCGGAAGTTCCGGCTGTTCGAAATGTAAGCTTTGATCTCGGCGCAGAACGGGTCGGCATCGTTGGCGAGTCCGGCTCAGGCAAATCCACGCTCGGTCGCGCCATCATGCGGCTTTTGCCGCCGTCTGCCCGTATCGAGGCGTCGACACTCGACTTCGAAACCGTGCCACTTCTTAACCGCAGTGAAAAAGCCATGCGCGGCCTTCGCGGCAACCGCATAGCGTTGATTATGCAAGACCCGCGTTATTCTCTCAACCCGGTGCTGAAGGTCGGCAAACAGGTGGCCGAGGCAGCGCTTCTGCACCAGAAGATTGGCAGGAAGCGCGCTTTTGAACTCGCCGCCGAAATGCTCGGAAAAGTCCGTATCGCAGACGTCGAACGGACCATGGAGCTTTATCCACACCAGATTTCCGGTGGCATGGGTCAGCGCGTCATGATTGCCATGATGCTACTGGCAAAGCCGCGTCTTGTCATTGCCGATGAACCGACGTCGGCGTTGGATGTTAGCGTCAGAGGTGATGTGCTGAGGCTTCTCGACCAGTTGGTTCGGGAAAACAATTCCGCCCTTCTTCTTATCAGCCACGACATTCGCATGGTCGCATCCTTCTGTGAGAGAATTCTTGTCATGTATCAGGGGCAGGTCATCGAAACTCTGCAAAACCTGGAGGAAGCAAAACACCCCTACACACAAGGGCTGATCGCGGCCATGCCAGACCCTAAAAATCCCGTTTCCCGTTTGAAGGTTCTGGATCGGCAAGCCATCAATGCAGCAGGGAGCCTGTCATGATTGAGGTCAAACACCTAGCCGTCTCATTTGGTCAGGGTGATGCGCGCAAGCAGGTTGTCAAATCGGTGTCATTCTCCGTCAAAAAAGGCGAGACGTTGGGCATCGTTGGCGAGTCGGGCTGTGGAAAATCCACCGTGCTTCGGTCGTTGGCGGGGCTGGACCGGCATTGGCAGGGAACAATATCCTTTGCGGGAACACCGGTTGATCGCGAACGCACCAACGAACAATTGTTGCTGGCGCAGATGGTATTTCAGGATCCTTACGGCTCCATCCACCCCCGCCACCGTATAGAACGCGTGCTTGCAGAACCCATTCGCGCCATGAAAAAGGGGGCCGGTTGGGACCGTGTGGCGGCCGCATTGGAGCAGGTTGGCTTACCTACAAGCTTCGCAGAACGCTTTCCACATCAGCTTTCCGGGGGGCAACGTCAGCGTGTCGCCATTGCGCGAGCATTGATGCTGGAACCGGAAATCCTGCTACTCGACGAACCCACATCTGCGCTTGATGTTTCATTGCAGGCGGAAGTTCTCAACCTTCTTTGTGATTTAAGGGATGAGCGAACGCTCACTTACGTTCTCGTCAGCCACGATCTCTCGGTCATCGCGCATATGTGCGACCGCGTCCTGGTGATGAAAGACGGCAGTTTTGTCGATGAGCTGACAAAAGAAGACTTGCAACGCGGCGCGACGCATCACGCTTACTCGCAGATGCTTTTTGATGAATCCGTCAATGGATTGAGCGGGAAATATGCGCTCGCCCAAGGGACGCTTGAGTCTTGAGCGGCCACTCATCGGTGCTCAAGATGTCGTCATACCTTGCCGGACAGTTTTTGGGGGGTAAGGATCACCATATTCACGAACGGAAGCCTATGCAGCCTGTCAGCGATCTGCACCTAGGTTGAGCCGTAAGGCGACAGATCATTAGGTAAGACTGCTGCGCTTTTTGCCGACGTGATGCGTTGTGCCGGCGAGTGATTGAACTCAAACTAGGCTCCATTTGTCGGTAAGCGACATGAGCCAAATAGAGAAACAACGGTTTGTTGCTCTTGACAGGATATGAACTCTCGGCATCCTTGTGTTAACCGAAAAACGCAAACAAAACTACCTGTCACCGGCGCAATGAACTTCTGGTCTGCGCGATCGAAGCAAGAAGGGCCGCGCCGACTGGAATGATATCATCGTCAAACTCATAGGCTGGATTGTGCAGGGGAGCAGTGTTTTTCTGGCCTATGAAAAAATATGCGCCAGGAACGATGTTCAACATATCTGCAAAGTCTTCACTCGCCATGAACGGTGGGCAATCTGCCGCCACTTGACTTGCTCCAAGCAGCGAACTTGCGATGTCGACCACGGCTTGTGTCTGATCGGGATGATTAGAAAGCACGGAGAAGACATCTCGGATATCGACGTCAATCTCTACGCCGTAGAGTTCTCCGCAGCCTTTTGAAGCCTGACGCATCCTTTCGCGGATGAGCATTCGCGTCCCTTCATCCAGAGCGCGGATCGTTCCACCAAACTCCACGACGTCTGGGATGACGTTATATGCTGATCCAGCCACAATCTTTGTGACCGAAATAACCGCCGATGAAATGGGAGAGATGTTTCGCGAGACAATTGTCTGAAAGGACTGGATGAGTGTGTTCATGGCAATGATAGGGTCGATTGTCGTGTCGGGCAGTGCTGCGTGGCCTCCCCTGCCCTTTATGCGAATATCGAAGAAGTCTGCCCCGGCCATCGCAGAGCCGCTGGAGATCGCAACCATGCCTTTTGGATGATGGGGTGCGTTGTGAAGCGCGTAGATTTCATCACAGGGGAACCGGTCGAACAGGCCGTCGGATATCATCGCCCTCGAGCCGCCCAATCCTTCTTCAGCGGGTTGGAACACGAACATTACAGTTCCTGAGAAATTCCGGGTTTCTGAAAGGTAGCGCGCAGCTCCGAGGAGCGTGGTCATGTGTCCATCGTGCCCGCAACCATGAAAGCGATTGTCATGGCGAGACCGATAGGGAAGATCGGTCAATTCCTGCATCGGCAAAGCATCCATGTCCGATCGCAAGGCAATCGTCGGGCCTTCACCATTTTTCAGCAACCCCACCACGCCGGTCTTGCCGATGCCCCGATGCACTTCTACGCCCATGTCCTGCAAATGCGTTGCTACGACATCTGAGGTTCGCTCTTCCTCGAAGCCGATTTCCGGATGAGCGTGGAGATCATGGCGGATGGCGACAAGGTACGGAAGAAAGCTCGTAATGTGATCGATGATTGACATGCGCTTCATTCCTTAGGCTTATCCACGGCGCTCGTGGCACGCAACATCAGTTCCGCTCGTTGTTGGCTCAAGTCGAGGTCGGTCTGTCCAGCACCGCTCGACTTTGATCGGGCAGCGGCTGACAAAAGGACAGCCAGCTGGTGAAGCAAGTGGACTTGGAATTTCGCCGGACAGAACGATCTTCTTGCGTGCTCTTTGCGCCACCGGGTCTGCCAGTGGAATAGCAGATATCAGCGCCTCAGTATAAGGATGGCGTGGCGCTCCGTACACATCATCGGTTTTACCACGTTCGACGATCGTGCCGAGATACATGACCACCACTTCGTCGGCGATATGGCGAACGACCGACAAATCGTGAGAGATGAATAGATAGCTCAGATTCAGGTCTCGTTGCAGTTTCATCAGGATGTTGAGGACTTGCGACCGGATCGAGACATCAAGGGCCGATACGGCCTCGTCACACACGATCAATTTGGGAGATAGGGCAAGCGCTCTCGCAATCACCACGCGTTGCCTTTGGCCACCCGATATTTCGTTGGGAACACGGCTGGCCTGCATGGCTGAAAGACCGACCATCTCCATGAGTTCGGCCACGCGCCTGGCGCGATCCGGCCGCGACCAGCCACGGATTTTCAGTGGTTCGCCGATGCTGTCGGCAATGGACATCTTGGGATTGAGTGCGGCACTCGGATCCTGAAAGACGATCTGCATCTCGCTTGAGATGAGTTCGTGTCGTGCCTTCGGCTGCATCGAACTCAGAGGCTTGCCATCAAAATGGATTTCGCCGCTGGTGACGGATGCAAGACCCAGAATTCCGTACCCGGTCGTGGACTTGCCGCACCCGCTTTCGCCAACAAGCGCAAGAGTCTTACCGCGTTCGATGTCCATCGAGACGCCATCCACGGCCTTGAGGACGGCGCGTCCGCCAGATGCTGCGGGCTGGCTGACATTGAAATGTATCTTGAGGTCTTTTACGGAGAGAAGGGGTGAAGTCATGCCAGTTCCACCGTTCTTTCAGCGTGCCAACATTCACGCAGGTGAGTGTCTCCGCCGACGGCGCGGCCATTCGGCGCAGGTTCTGTGGCTGGCTGTATTTCGCAAATCGCATCGCTCAAGGGACAGCGATTGCGGAAACGACAGCCAGCAGGCCAGTTGCCAACATCGGGAACTGTGCCTTTTATTGTGTTAAGTTCTGTTTTGCGTGTCCCAGAAAGCTTGGGGATCGTCGTCAGCAGAAGTTTTGTGTAGGGATGCGCTGGCGCGGCAAACACGTCGTCCACCAAACCTGTTTCCACAATTCTGCCCGCATACATAACGGCCACGCGGTCAGCCATCTCGGCCACGACGCCCATGTCGTGGGTAATCAGCAGGATGGACATGCCGGTTTCCTGTCGGAGGCTCTTCATGAGGTCGAGGATGGACGCCTGGATGGTCACATCAAGCGCCGTCGTCGGCTCGTCGGCAATCAGAAGTTTCGGCTTGGAGATCAGCGCTGCCGCAATCGAGACACGCTGGCACGTGCCGCCGGAGAGCTCGAAGGCGTACTGGCTGTAGCGTCGCTCAGGGTCGGAGATACCGACGCGGCGCATGATCTCGATGGCCGTCTCTTTGGCTTCGGCCTTGCCGGTTCCGCGATTAAGAATGAGAGCTTCGGCAATCTGGTCACCGACATGCATCAGGGGATTGAGCGCGGCAATCGGCTCCTGGAAGATCACCGACATATTGGCACTGCAAAAGGCTCGTCGGTCTTTCGGACTCAGATTGACGACATCCCTATCGGCAATCCGCAGATTTCCCTGCATCTTAGCCGCATCTGGTAGGAGCCCCAGAATAGACAGTGCCGTCATGCTCTTGCCACAGCCACTTTCGCCGACGATGGCCAGTATCTCGCCCTGCTGTATTGAAAGGTCAATCCCATCGACAATCGCGGCGCCATCGATGCTGACGCGTAGCCCTTCCACATTCAACAGCGGCACCGATTGCCCAACCATCACGTTGCCTCCTTGCCGGTCTTGCCCTCAGCCGCCACATGGGCCCAGGGGCTGTAGGGGTGCGCCTGGCCGACACGCATGCCGTCGCTTCTGATCATCACAGCCGACGGGATCGCAAAATTGACCGGGTAGAGCGCATTGTCGACAATCTCTACCGGATAGTGTTTGGATACGGCAGCGGCGATGTCGTCCGCATCGCGTTGGTCGATCTTGATCGTCGGCGTGCTGCTGTCTATGCGGGGGCGATGAAATGCGTCTTCAAGCGTCAATCCGTAATCGACAACATAGGAAACAAGCTGCGTCAGCGCCGGGAAAATCTGGCGACCACCCGCGGCGCCGATGGCCATAAACGGCTGTCCATCCTTGCGCAGTACGAGCGGGCACATATTGGCAAGCGGCTTCACACCTGCAGCGATAGAGTTCGGGTGGCCCGGACGCGGATCGAACCACATCACGCCATTGTTCATCAAAAAGCCGGTTTCCGGCAAGGCGACCTTCGATCCGAACCGGGACAGGAGCGTGTTTGTCAGTGAGACCATGTTGCCATGGGCATCGACCACGCTGATATGGCTCGTGCAATCACCATCTGGTGTCGCCGCCTGTCCCATCGTGGTCAGCCTTTTCCGATAGGACGTGCGTGCCACGGTGGCATAGGCAACGGCTGAGGTCGCATCCGGCGTTGCCTGAGCCGAAAGAGAATTCGCAAGCAACTCCATCGCGTCGATAAAGCTCGGCCCGCCGCTCAATCCCGGCATCACATTAATTTCGACCCCACGGTAATCCATCGTCCTGGGTTCGACCCAGCGCGGCTGGTAGGAGGCGAGATCTTGCAGATCGATGGGCGAGCCACCCGCGTTCAGGTCACGCACCAGACTTTTGGCGATATCACCTTCATAAAAGTCACGCGCACCCACTTCTGCCAGCCGCCTCAGAACCTTCGCTTTGGCTTTCATAGGACGATAGACGTCTGCGGCACGGTCCGAAGTGCGGGGCGGTTTTCCATTCTCCATGAAGAGATCAGAGGTCGTCGGGAACGTCGACAACGTTGCCCACTCGGTCGCGATACAGAAACAGGAATACCAGTCCATCAGCAGACCGCGCTCGGCGTGCTTTATGGCAGGCGCGAGTGCCTCGGCCCAGCTCAATGTCCCAAAGCGCACGAGTGCCTCGGAAAAGCCTGCAATGGTTCCCGGGACGCATATGGATGAGTAACCGATGAGGTTACGGTCGTCTTTCACACCCGGCCAATTGAACCAGTCACCGCCTTGGTCGCCAGTGATCGGATAGCTCTCCGGGTTCAGTCTGCGCGATGATTTCACACCAAAATCAAGACCATGGACCTCGCCGGTTTTCACGTCCGCATGGAGCAGAAACCCGCCTCCGCCTATGCCCGAAAGCCATGGCTCCGCGATGCTCAGGACAAGGCCTGTGACGACTGCGGCATCCATGGCGTTTCCGCCTTTTGCCAGAACATCCGCCCCGGCTTCCGCAGCGAAACGGTTCTGGGCCGAAACGATGCCGGCGCGACATTCGACGGAAGGTTTCAGTATTGTCCAGGTCTGCATAAGGCTATTCCATGTTTGTGCGGGTTTTGAAACCCACCGGTATTTCGGCATCGACGTGATATCTGTCGCGATTGGGCGAGTTTAGGTGATGTCTGGCGATGTCGCCGACGGTGGCGATCCACACGGCTTTTTCCTGCGTGACGAGGTCAAGCAGCTTTTCGAGGAGATGGATGCGGTGCGCCCTTCCGGAAATCCAGTCATGGACGGTCAGCATCAGCATGCCACCGTAACGGTGCAGGTTTTGCCACTCGTCACGCCATATTTCGAAAACAGCCTGTGGCGACGCCGGTGGCCAGTGGTCAACTCCGCCGCCTAAAAATTTGAAATAGATGGCGTCATCGATTGCCCATTGCACCGGAACCTCAGCGACATCGCCAATGGTGTAAGGGTGGTCAAACCCCGACAGCGATGTATCGTAAAGCCCGTTGCGGTTGATTTCCGCCAGCATATGAGGCGTCAACTCCCAAGCGGGTGAACGGAAACCAGCTGGTTTCAAACCCGTTTGACTGTGAAAAATCTCCAGAGATCTTTCAAGCGCACGGGAGAACTCATCGTCGCTGGTTTGGGAAACGATTTCATGAAAGTAGCCATGCAAACCGATTTCGTGGCCTCGCTCGACCATAGCTGGCAGCAGCTCAGGATAGAACTCGGCCACTGAACCCGGCACGAAAAAACTGCCTTTGATGTCGTATCGATCCAGCAAGTCAAAGATGCGCCAGATCCCGACCCGGGGACCAAAGCGCCGCTGCTCCAACTGACCAAGATATCGTGGAGACGCGTCGTCCCGGTTCTGCCAGAGCCACGGGGAATCGGCATCGACATCGACCGAAAAAGAAAAGGCGCTGTTCTTGCCGTCAGGCCATTGATAGTTAGGCCATGGACCTAAATTCTTCAAATGATTTGTCAAAGCGCGGTCCTCTTGTCTTGAAAGACCGTCATCACCCCTGCGGAATTGCCTCCATCGACGGTGAGCGTCGCGCCGGTCACATAAGCTGCGGTGTCACCAGCGAGGTAAAACAGCGCGTCGGTGACATCCTTTGCGGACGATGCCCTGCCCAGCGGGATGGTGTTTGTCACGGTATTGACGTGGTCATCGGTGAGCTTGCTGACGGCGCTGCCTGCTGCAAAGCCGGGCTCGAGCGCATTTACGCGAATGCCATATTCCGCAAGCTCGAGAGAGAACCCTTTGGTCAAGCGATCGAGCGCTGTCTTCGAAACGCAATACGGAACAACGGTGCGACGCATCTTGCGGGCGGCACCAGAGGAGATGTTGACGATATTGCCCCGCACCTTCTCCTTGATCATCAACAGAGCCATGCCGCGCGTAATCGCAAAGGGAGCGCGCAGATTGATGTCGAAAATCTGGTCCCATTCCGCGACATCGATATCCAGAAGGAAGCCGCTTGGGTAGATGCCGGCATTGTTCACGACAACATCCGGTGCACCCCAGTTGTTTCCGACAGCGTCCACAAGTCCCTGGATAGACTGTGCATCCGTGAGATCGCAGGTGTGAACAAACGATTGTTCGGTCAGGCTCAGCCGTGCAGCAAGTGTGTCGAGTTCTGCTGTTCGGGCATCGGTGAGACACAAATGCGCACCTGCTGAATGGAGCGCCTCGACAATCCATTGACCGATGACGCCACACGCACCTGTCACAACGATCCGTTTACCGGAAAAACCGCTACTCATAGAACTACCTCATTTTGGGGTCGAAGCGATCACGAAGCTGGTCGCCGAGCATGTTGACGGAAAGGACAAGGAGAAACAGGCAGATGCCGGGGAACGTGGCGATCCACCAGGCGGTGGCCACATAATTGCGCCCCACGCTGAGCATCGCGCCCCAGCTGGCGGTGGGTGGTTGGACACCCAGTCCGAGGAAAGAAAGCCCCGCCTCAAACAGCACCATGAGGCCAAACTCCAGCGTTGCGACAACGATCAGCGCACCCATGATGTTTGGCAGGACATGGCGCAGAAGAACGTGCAGCGTACCGGCACCCATGAAGCGCGACAACCGCACATAGGGCATAATGGCGACGGACAGAGTCTGGCCGTAGGCAACACGGGCGTAGCGTGGCCAGCGTGTCAGCGCCAGGACGATCACGACATTGACGAGGCCGGGACCAAGGATCGCGACAGTTATGATGGCCAGCAGGATGGCTGGAATGGAAAGGAAGATGTCGGTCAGGCGCATGATGACCGTCTCGACCACGCCACGGGCGTAACCAGCGATCATTCCAAGCGCAGTGCCGACGATGCCGGAGAGGATGACAGACGAGAACGCAACGAAGAGCGACACGCGTGCGCCATATATCAGACGGCTTACTAGATCACGACCAAGCTCGTCGCTGCCCAGTGCGTAAAACACGTTGCGTGCGGTTGTGCCCGGGACTTTCAGTCGCCCCAGAAGATTTTGTGTGTTGGGATCATAGGGCGCAATGAGGGGTGCGAAGATGGCAGCCAGCACGAAGAGCGCCATGATGATGATGAATGGCAGCGCCCTAAGATTGCGACGCAGACGTCTGGGGTTTGTGCGCGGAGATGCCGCCGATACTGCGCCGCTCATCGCTTGATCTCCAGTTTGATGCGCGGATCGACAACGCTGTAGAGAACGTCTGCAAGGATGTTCAGCGCGATGGTCACGAAAGCCCCCATGATGACGACGCCCTGAACGATGAGAAAATCGCGGGAAATGATAGACTGCACCGTCAGCTGCCCAAGGCCCGGCCATGCAAAGACCGTTTCCACGATCACGGCACCGGCGAGAAGATTGGAGATTTCGAGTGCGGCGACGGTGATGACGGATATGGATGCGTTTCTCAGAAGATGTTTGACCACCAGTCGCCCCATCGGCACGCCACGGGCGCGTGCTGTCCTGACATAGTCCTTGGAGAGTTCATCGATCAGCGCCGTGCGCGTCACACGGGCAAAGGTCGCCATGCTGATCAGCCCTAGTGCAATGGAGGGCAAGATGAGGTGTTCGAAACCGCCTGCCGATGACGGCGGCAGCCAGCCGAGTTTCACGGCAAAAAACATGATGAGCAGAATACCGCTCCAGAATGTCGGGAGGCTTTGCGCCGCCAGCACAACGCCAGCCAGAAACACACTGACCGGATTGCGGTGAAACAGCGCTAGAAAGATTCCGACCGGAATACCGATGCCACAGGCTACGAAGAGCGCGCCACCGGCGAGCATCAATGTGTAAGGCAGTCTCGACGCGATGATATCGATTACCGGCACGTTCTGGATGATCGATCGCCCGAAATCGAACCGCATCAGGTCCAGAAGAAAGGAAGCATATTGAACGAGAAGCGGCCGGTCGAAGCCGAGGGAACGCCGCATCGCTTCGATATCTTGAAGCGATGCCGTTTCGGGTACCAGCAGGAAGGTCGGGTCGCCCGTCAGACGCTGAAGAAAGAAGATGAGCGTCGTGACGCCGAAAACCACGACCAAAGCCTCGCCCAGTCGTTTGATAAGAAAATGTTTCATGATGCTGCCAACATCAGTCAGCCCACGTCATGCGGTTGAGGAACATGCTTTCATTCGGCGTCGGCTTCCATTGAAGCTTGTTCGAAGCACCGTAGATGATCGCGGCCTGATAAAGCGGAATAAGGTAGTTCTTTTCCGAGTTGATCTGCTGCACGGTTTTATAAAGCTCCAGCCGCTTGGCCTCATCAAGCGTTTGCCGCGCTGCGACCAGCGCCTCGTCAATCGACTTGTCGCCTGCCGTGGCCCAGCCACTGGTGGAATTCAGCGTCGGGAATAGAATGCCATCGGCATCCTGACAGGCGCAGGACCACCGGCTGAACGCCGTTGCCGGGACGGTCGCTGGCCCGCCTTGCATCTGCTTCAACCAGGTTGCCATGTCGGTCATCTGGATTTGCGCATTGAGGCCTACATCGGTCAGCATCTGCTGTAATGCCTGCACGACGCGCTGGTCATACACGGGTGACGTCAAAAGTGGGATCGGCTGTGCTGCCGCCGAACCCGCGGCTGCAATCAGTTCCTTGGCTTTGTCTGGATCGTAGGGTGTGGAGGACAGACCTGCTACCCAGCCAAAATGCGCAGGACTCATGAATTGATCGACTGGCTTATCATATCCACCAAGAATACCCTGGGTGATGCCCTCCTTATCAATAGCGTAGGCAACAGCTTTACGCAGGTCGGCATTGTCCATTGGAGCCTTTTGAGCATTGAAGGCAAAATAGGCGACCCGTTCGGTCAAGACAGACAGTGCTTTGCCGTAGGCAGAGCCTTCAAGCTGGGCGGCCAGGTCGGAATCGAGCGTGACGACAAGATCTGCAGCTCCGGCCTGAATATTGGCAAGGCGCGTGGCTGCATCCGGGACAGCACGAAATGTCACTTCCTTGAACGGTCCCTTGTCACCCCAGTAGTCTGCATTGGCCTCGACGACGACTGCAACGCCGCGATCCCAGCGCTTGAATTTATACGGCCCGCTGCCAACCGGATTGAGATTGAAAGCGTCCTTGCCAACTTTTTCAACGGTATCCTTCGGCAGCACAGAAAGCTTCACCAACTGCGCGAGCAGGGCCGGATAGGCACCGTCTGTCGTCAGCGTGACCTTTGACGGGCCTGTCACCTCTGCATTCACGATCTTATTGAACTGGCTCAGCTGTGGGCTTGCGAAAGCAGGATCGATGATCCGCTTCACGCTGAAGGCCACATCTTCCGGGGTCAGCTTCTGACCGTTGTGAAAGGTCACATCGTCGCGAATGGTGAACTCGATCCTCGTATCGGACAGATACGTCCACTCGGTCGCCAGTTGCGGAACGATCTTGCCGTCATCGTCGCGTGTGACGATGTTGTCGAAGATGTTTCGATAGACGAAATAGCTGTCTGGATTCCATTGCAAATGGGGATCCAGTGACGACGGCTCGTTCACCAGATTGACCGTGAACATATCGTTAGCCATCGCAAATTGCGGGGTGGCCGTCGAAAGCAACCAACCTGCGGCCACGGCAAGCAACCCGTTCCTCACGTTTTTCATGTTCGTTCCCTTTATACTCGAAGCTTTCTGCTTCTTTGAGCTGGTGCCAGATACGCTCTGGCAAGCGTTCGATACGATGCCTCAATCACTCCATGTCATGCGGTTCAGAAACAGGCTTTCATTCGGAGTCGGCGTCCATGCGAGGTGATTGGATGCGCCATAGATTGCGGCCACCTGGTAGAGCGGGATCACAGGGATGTCGCTTGCCACCGTTTCATGGACCTTCTGGTAGCTTTCCAGACGCTTGCCTTCATCGAGCGTAGAGCGGGCATCCGCCAGTTGCTTGTCGACCTCGGGATTTCGATATGTGGACCAGATGTTCTTGGAATCCAGAAGCGGGAAGAGAACACCGTCGACATCCTGGCACGCGCAAGACCAGCGGCCATAGCCCAGCAAGGATGCGGTTTCTGGACCACCCTGAGAGCGCTTCAGATAGGTCGCCATATCCGTCATTTCGATTTCGACGTTAAAGCCGACATCGGTAAGCATCTGCTGTATGGCCTGCACCACACGCTGATCGAAGACCGGCGCCGTTGCGAAATTGATTTTCGCCTTCGCAGCTTCTCCGGCATCAGAAACGATCTTTTTAGCCTGATCAGGATCGAACGTGGGCCCTTTGATGCCATCGACCCAGCCAAAGTGAACCGGCGTTGCAAGCTCGTCGACTGCCTTGTCGTGACCGCCGAGAATGCCCTCAATCAGCCCTTCCTTGTCGATTGCATGAGCGACGGCCTGACGCAGCTTTACATCGTTAAAAGGAGGTTTTTGCGTATTCAGGCGCAGATAGGCGACACGTTCCGTAAGCGCCGACAATGTTTTGGCGGAAGCGGAGCCTTCCAGCTGCGCTGCAAGATCGCCATCGAGAGTGACGCCGAGGTCAGACGTCCCGGCTTGGAGGTTGGCCAATCGGGTAGATGCGTCCGGCACGGCCCTGAACGTCGCCTTTTCAAATTTACCTTTTTCACCCCAATAGTTATCGTTACGCGCAAGGGTGACGGAAACACCACGTTGCCACGATTCGAATTTGTAGGGTCCGCTGCCAATCGGCTGCAAATTGAAGGCGTCTTTGCCAACACGCTCGACAATCGCTTTTGGCACGATAGACAATTTAACGAGCTGAGCAAGGAGCGCAGGGTAAGGACCGTCCGTTGTCAGCGTTACGGTATTCTCAGCGGTCGCCTTCGCATCAATAATCTTGTTGAACTGGCCGAGCTGTGGACTGCCGAATTTCGGGTCAGTGATGCGCTTGACGCTGAAGGCAACATCATCCGCTGTCAGCTTGGAACCGTCGTGGAACGCGATGTCATTGCGTATCTTGAACTCGATCTCGGTATCGGACAGATATTTCCATTCGGTGGCAACCTGCGGAATAATCTTGCCGGCGTCATCGCGGGTGACAAGATTATCAAAAATATTTCGATAGACGTAGTAGCTGTCTGGATTCCACTGCACATGCGGGTCCAGCGATGATGGCTCGTTGACGAGATCAATCGTCAGGGCATCCTTCGCCCAGACCTGGCCAGCCATGGGCGCGGTTAAGAGGTAGACTCCCAAGACCGAAACAAGCATTTTTCTGCGAAGCGAATTTGTCATTGCTCATTACCCTTATTTTCGGAATTCGACGGGCCTAAGAGGATGTGTGATGCAGCACTGGGGTCGATGGAGGGCTGCTCACTCATCCGGCTGGCAAAGGCAGGCTGAGGCAGTGCTGATGTGAAGGTTTTCGATCGCAACATGTGATCGACAATGTATTCGCGGAACCGCTGCACATCTTCCAACAGGAGGTTCTTTGCAGCGGCGTCATCGCCATTCTCAAGGACATAGACCAGAGCGGTGCGGGAGGAAGAAACGTAGCTGGGATGTTTTCCTTCGAAGTAAGACAGCAGCCTTGCGGAATGATCTAGGGCGCCATTAAGCCACTGTACGACTATTTCTCCGCGCCGCCTTGCTAGAAGATTTAGGAAGGAGCGGTCGAGCGCTCTGGCTGCTAAGACAGTCTCAGCCTCTGAGCGACCAGCTAGAGCGTCAAGTTGAGAAGCGATAATCCTGAAACTTGCCGACTCCTCTGGCGAGAGAACACCCTTAGCTAACTGGGATTCGACGACATTCAGAGCTTCTAGAATGTCTCCAATTGCCGCGCCGGTGATAGGGGCAACCTGCCAGCCATTTCTTGGAATCGCAGAGATGAACCCCTCCACTTCCAGTCTGGCAAGGGCGTTCCGCACGGCAGCTCGACCCAGACCAAAGCGTTCCGAAATGTCGCCTTCAGATACCGCGTCTGCTGGTGCCAGCTCACATTCGATCAAAGCTCGTTTTAAGCGTTTAAAGGCAAATGCGTTCTTTCCTTCGGGTTGAAGGGCGGGATGGGCGAAGGGTGATGATTGATCGAGCATGCAATAACGATATCGAAACCTTAAGATTTCACAAGGTAAAAAATGACATCTCACAAGCCATTTTTGGAATATTTAGTTTTGTTGATCCCTTTGCCTCTGGGGTCTCTTTTGTTCAGCCGGAATTATTGGGTGTGCGAGAGATATCCGGGTAAATGCTTGGTAGTGTGAGAAAGACGAAGGTTTCTTGCGAAGCCTTGCCAAAATGGCCGAGGAGATTGTGGAACGAACGTCAGAAGCACGACTGCCATGATCACATAGACCGGCATTGACATCGTCATCTCCAGATTTCACAGATCGCGGACGCTTCCCTTGAGATCAGAGGATAGTGGCGCCAAAACGCGAGTGCGATTGAGGCGGAACGCCTCCGATAAGATTGCTGGAGAATTGCCTCCCTTAATAGACACTAACCTTCGACAACCGCATTTCTATTGGCAAGCTGCTAATTATAAATAGCTTTCTAGAAAACGAGGGCTTTTCGGTGGACGCGACAGTCATCGTCCGCTCCATGGCGGCTTTTTGATCGGGTCTCTGAGGGGAAATGCTCAGCCTGTGTAGAAGCCTGCATCGATGCTGACGAAGCGGAAGCGGGACAGGCCAGAGCAGGTGCTACCGGCCTGTTCGTTCATCAGCTCCATGCATGCAGGGGCGGCTTCTCGCCATTCAGGAAATATTTGCCGAGGATCGCATATTTCCAGCGAACCGGGTCGTGCAACGTGTGTGTCCGGGCGTTGCGCCAATGGCGGTCCAAGCCGTGTTCGGCGAGGGTCGAGCGCGTGCCAGCCAATTCGAACAGTTTGTTGGTGGCAAGAATGGCGATTTCCGTTGACAGTATCTTCGCCTCTGCTGTGACGATCTGGGCATCGGCGACCGTTTCCGCATTCGGATCGGCTATTGCACGGTCGATGGCGTACCCGGCCTTCTCGAGCAAGGCTTGCGCCGCGTGCAGCCGCAAAGTGAGGTCGCCGACCGCCTGGATCGTGTAGGGGTCGTCCCAAGCATTGTCGACGCCGGAATCCACCCATGCGCGGCTTTTGGTCCGCACGAAATTCACGGTTTCGTCGATCGCGGCCTGCGCAATGCCGGTATCGACGGCAACCTGGATGATCTGGAAAATCGCACCATCGGCCGTTGGAACCTCATAGCCTATGTAGCCGGGCACAAGATGCGTCTTTGGCACTTTGACGTTGTTGAGCAATACGGTTCCAGAAAGCGTCGTGCGCTGCCCGAACGACGACCAGTCGTCGATCACAGTCAGTCCCTCCGCGCCGCGATCGGCGATCGCGTACCAGGCCCTGCCCTCGTCATCCAGCGCGACGATTGGCACCAGATGCGCGAGCAACGCACCAGACGAATAAAACTTCTTCCCGTTGACGACGACATGATCTCCGGCATCGACGAATCTCGTTTCGAAGTCCACAGCTCGTTTGGAGCCGAACTCCGAAAAGGCATTGCCGAAGCGCGTGCCTTTCAGCACTTCGGAGAATAGGAGCTTTTGCTGCTCCTCATCCGAAACAGTACGAATAGCGGCAACCACGCCGAGATGGTTCTGCGCAACCTGTCCGATCGAGCTATCTGCCGCCGATATGATCTCGATGACCCTGGCAAGGGTCGCATAGGAGACTTCAGGGCCGCCAAATGCCTTCGGTACATTGATCGACCACAGCCCGCTCTGAGAGAAGGCGTCGAGTTCTTCGACCGGCCAGATCCGATCGCGGTCTCTTATCGCCGAGCCCTTGATAAACTCGGCCGCAAGCGTCTTGGCAACGGTGATCGCCTCGGCGTCGGTCTTGATGACATGGGCGGGTTCGGCAGGACGAGGCACCGGCGGCACTGCCTTTGCGGCATTCTCTGTATTGACATTGGATAGGGTCATGGACTTCTCTCTTTTTGGATTGGGGGTTAGCTGGCAAGCACCGGAATGTCCGGTGAGGCGGCCGTCTTGCCGAGATAAAAGGACTTGATGTCGCCACGTTCGCGCAGATCGCCGGCTTTGCCAGAGAGGACGGCCACGCCGTTTTCCAGGATCACGGCGCGATGGGCATAGTTCAGCGCGACGGCGGAATTTTGCTCTGCAACCAGAACGGACAGCCCTTCCTCGCGATTGAGTCGGCGCAACGTGCGGAAAATGTCTTGAACGATGATCGGTGCCAGCCCCATGGATGGCTCATCGAGCACCAGCAGACGCGGGCGCGACATCAGCGCCCTGGCGATCGCCGTCATCTGCTGCTCGCCGCCGGATGTCAGCCCGGACAGGGCCCGCCGCTTCTCCTTCAACCTGGGGAAATGTGTGTAGACCTTCTCCAGATCATCGGCGATCTCGGCACGGCTACTGCTGCGGCCGAGCCCTCCGGACACAAGATTTTCCTCGACCGTCAGGCTGCGGAAACAATGGCGGCCCTCAAGAACCTGAACAAGCCCTGCGCGCACCAGATTGGCGGGGCTTGTCCTGATAACATCAAGCCCGTCGAACCGGATGCTGCCGGAAACGATCTGCCCGCGTTCAGCAGGCAGGAGATTGGAGACCGCCTTCAGCGTCGTCGTCTTCCCAGCGCCGTTGGCCCCAAGCAAGGCCACTATCTCGCCGCGCGCGACGTTAAAACTGACGCCGTGGAGTGCGGTGATCGCGTGGTTGTAGGTCGCCTTCACATCGGCCACCGTCAGTAAAACATGCTCTTGAGCCATGACTATTTTCCTGTCTGCGTGCAAAAGGCTGCATGAAAAGGGATGCGCGGGGTAGGTTGTGAGGGAGGGGACACCAGCCCCGCGCGGGAGACCTCGGAGCCGCACCTTGAAGCGCGGCCCTGAAGGATCAGTTAGTCGCTGTCGCGGCATCTTCCGCTGTGCGCAGCTTGATGCCCTTTTCGGCGGCATAGGCCTCGGACGATTTTTCGATGATCGGCCGCAGCAAGGCCCAGTCGGGCGCAATCCAGTCGGAGACCACGTTCCATTTGGTGCCGTCCCACCTCTGGAAGGTTACGTAGCCGTTGCCTTCGTGGTTGTCCCAGGTGACATTGATCGAATGGAACAGGCCTTTCGCGCCAAGCGCTTCCACGCGAGCCGGATCAAGCTGCAGGTGCTCGAAGCCCCAACGGACCTCATCGCCGGTCAGCGTGCGCTTGCCGAATTTTTCCTGCGCGATACGGATCGCCTCTACATTGAGGATGCCGTTGACGATGCCGAGATTGTGGTAGACGGAACCGATGCGCTTTTTGTCTTCCAGATTGCCCTTGCCAGCGTCGTAGAGCGTCTTGACGATTTCCTGAACCACAGGATATTCCGCACCCGATGCCTGAGTGGTAATCGCGGTATAGCCCTTGGCGGCTTCACCGGCAGGAATGGCGTCCTCTTCCGAGTTCGACCAGACATTGCCTATGATGTGATCGACCGGGAAGCCGGTCTTAGCGGCTGTCTTCAAGGCGACTGGGTTCATGACACCCCAGCCACGCAAGACAACGTAGTCCGGCTTGGCGCGGCGGATTGTAAGCCATTGCGATTGCTGCTCGTTGCCCGGATGCGGAACTTCGATCTGCTGCAGTTCAAAGCCGTATTTCTTCGCGAGCAGTTCGTATATCGGAATGGTTTCCTTGCCATAGGGCGATCCATGATAAAGCACGACGATCTTCTTGCCCTTGAGGCTTTCAAGCCCGCCTTCCTTGGAGCCGATATAGTTCACGATGCCGGAGGTCTCGCTGTAGGGGTTCAGCAGCAGCGGAAAGACGTACGGGAAGACGCGGCCATCGGTCGAATCTGTGCGGCCATGATTGATGGTGATCAGCGGAACCTTGTCCTGCGTGATCCTGTCGATCATGGCATAGGCGATGCCGACAGAGAGCGGGTTCCAGGCAGCGACGTTCGGATTGCTCTTCAACCGCTCATAGGCCTCGACGCCGCGCTCAACTTCATATTGGGTTTCGGCCTCCGACCAGGTCAGCTTGACACCGTTGACGCCGCCGTCACGGGTGTTGATCAGGTTTAGATAGTCGATAAAGCCACCGAAAAAGCCGGTGCCGCCGGCGGCATAGGGTCCGACGCGGTAGCTTTGCAGCGGGAAATACTGCTCGTCGGCATGGGCTGCCGGCAGGGCTACAGTGAAGGCGATGCCGGCGGCAAGCGCCGCGATCTTGAATTTTCTAAAAATCGTCATGTGCACACACTCCAGGTATCGACCGGGCAGTCCACCGGTTCTGGGTTGATCGAGAAAGGATGACTGCGGGTTTGAGAGCGATGAGGCTCTGGTGGACTCAGGTCCGCCTGACAGCGGAACCGATGCGTCTTCGGACCCTGTCCCAGAGGGCGACAAGGCCATCCGGCTCGAGGATCAGAAACAGGATGATCAGCACACCGAGCACGATGCGCTGGCTCATATCGAGCACACCGGAATCGAAGACGTCACCGAGCAGGAAGGATCCAAGCCGCGAGAGTGCCAAGGGAAACACCACGATCAATGCCGCGCCAAAGAACGCGCCGCGGATCGAGGCGAGCCCGCCGATGATGACGATGAACAGGATCTGGAAGGAACGGTCGAGGTTGAATCCGGCCGGTTCGACAGTGCGCAGATAGGCGAAGGCCCACAGAACGCCGGCGACGCCGA
This sequence comes from Agrobacterium sp. 20P9.1.2, assembly GCF_057799395.1. NCBI lineage: Bacteria > Pseudomonadati > Pseudomonadota > Alphaproteobacteria > Hyphomicrobiales > Rhizobiaceae > Agrobacterium > Agrobacterium sp. 20P9.1.2. The sequence continues at coordinate 30,518 of NZ_JBYOKI010000010.1, read as the reverse complement.
TGATGAAGGAAGAAACGGCGAATGCCAGGAGTTTGGTCTTGAGCACCGGCACACCGATGATCCGGGCAGCCGTCTCGTTGTCGCGCACGGCAATGAAGTTGCGTCCCGTCTGGGAATTGACCAGCCGGTAGGCGAGCACGGTCAGCACCACGACGACGCTCAACGCGAAATAATAGCGCCCCACGGGGCCTTCGAAGACGAAGCCGCCGACCGAGAGCACCGGAGCATCGATGACGCCAGAGGCGGAGTCATTGGAGAACCAGCTGAACTTGGTCAGCGCCCATTGCACGAAAAACTGCGCCGCAAGCGTCGATACAGCGAGATAAAAACCCTTGAGGCGGAGGCTTGGAAGGCCAAACACCAGGCCGATGGCGGCGGCCGCAAATCCGGCCAGCACGATGCTCGCGATCAGCGGCAATCCATCGACCCTGAGATTGACATTATAGGCGGCAAAGGCCCCGACCGCCATGAAGGCGGCGCTTCCCAGCGATACCTGACCGGCATAGCCGGTGAGTATGTTCAGCCCGACGCCGGCGAGGCTGAGCGCCAGGAAAGGCAGAAGGATGGCCTCGAACAGATAGCTGGAGCCAAGAAGCGGCACACCGGCATAGGCGACTGCCAGCAAGGCGAGCTGTACGGCCCAGCGTCCTGAGAAATGCTCACGCGGCAGATCGGAAGCGATCACGGACATGTCTCAGACCCTTTCCACGAGTTTTTGATCGAACAGTCCGGCGGGGCGCACCAGCAACAAAGCGAGCGCGATCGCATAGGCAAACCAGCTTTCTATGCCGCCACCAAAATATTCGCCGATATAGACCTCGGCGAGCTTCTCGGATGCCCCGATCACCAATCCGCCAACAATCGCGCCAAGGATCGAGTCGAACCCACCGAGAACGAGAACCGGCAGCGCCTTGAGGACGATCAGCGACAGGGAAAACTGCACGCCGACCCGCGCACTCCATAGGAGACCGGCGACCAGGGCGACGAGGCCAGCAGCAGCCCAGACCGTAGCCCAGATCCACGGCAACCTGAGACCGACGGCAAGTGCGGCGAACTGATCGTCCGCCACGGCCCGGAAGCCGAGACCGATGCGGGTGTAGCGGAAGAAGACAGAAAGCAGGGCCACCATGCCAGCGGCAACAACAGCTGCAAATATATCGAACTGGCTGATGTAGATGCCGCCGACATCGAAAGGCACATCCTCAATGCCGAGATCCAGCCCGTGCACCTGCGTTCCCCAGATCAACTGCGCGGACCCTTCGATGATGTAGGAGAGACCGAGGGTCGCCATGAACAGCGTGATCGGAGGCTTGTTGGTCAGCGGCCGCAGCACGGTCCGCTCGATGGCCACGCCGATGACCACCATGATCGCGAAGGTGATGGCAAAGGCGAGCGGGAAGGAAATGCCGCGCTCTGTAAGGCTGACGAAGGTCAGCGCGGCAAACAGCAGCATAGCACCTTGTGCGAAATTGAGCACGCCGGAGGTTTTGTAGATCAGCACGAAGCCGATTGCGACCAGCGAATACATGACGCCGGAGAGAAGACCGCCGACGAGAACTTCATTGAAGAACAGCCAGTCGAAATCGGCCATCAGATACCCTCCCCGTCCTGGTTCTCAGGTGCCACGCCCAGATAGGCGTCGATCACCCGCCGGTCGGCCTGCACCTCGGCGGGCGTGCCATCGGCAATCTTACGACCGTAGTCGAGCACGACGACCCGGTCGGAGAGCCCCATGACGACGCCGATATCGTGTTCGATCAAAACCACCGTCGTTCCAAGCGTGTCCCGCGTGGCGCGAACGAAGCCGGCCATCTCGTTCTTTTCGGTGGCCGTCATGCCCGCCATTGGCTCGTCCAAAAGCAGGATATCCGGCTCGGCAACTAGCGCACGCGCAAGCTCGACCCTCTTTTGCAGACCATAGGGCAGCGTGCCCGCCAGCCTATCGCGGACATGGGAGAGATGCAGGAAGTCGAGCACGTCCTTGGCGCGGCGACGCGCGTCCAACTGTTCGGTCCTTGCCCGGCCTATGCCGACGATCTGCTCGACGAAGCTGGAGCGGGTCTTGTAGGCGCGGCCCGACAGGATGTTGTCAAGGACACTCAGCCCCTTGAACAAGGCCAGGTTCTGGAAGGTGCGTGCAACGCCATGGCGGGCAAGTGCCTGCGTCGGAACTTGGACATAGTCGCGCCCGGCCACTTTGATGCGGCCGCGATCCGGCCTGTAGACACCGCTGATCACATTGAGGATCGAACTCTTGCCCGCGCCATTCGGTCCGATGATCGCGAGGATCTCGCCGCGTCCGACGGACAGATCGATGTCCTTCAAGGCGACGACACCGCCGAAGGACAGGCTGACACCGGACAGCTGGAGAACGTTCCTGTCCATTCCAGTGGCATCCTGAGATGCCATGACTGCCGGTAGTGACTGCCCCTCAAGGCCCGCCAAATGTTCCTGAACGTCAGACGGAAACGGCGCTGATCCCAGACCTCCGTAGGCAAATGTCATTGCGCGCATGCCCTTGTTCTCCGTCGCGCACCACCAAGCCTTCCGGTCTGATGGGCGCACACTTTCCCCGCCACGAACCACGGACCGGATCGCGTTCTGTTGTTACCAGCAGCCGGATCTACCGACCGACAATGCTCATGGGCAATTACTCGGCTGCGACAGCCGTTTCTCCTCCGACCGCCTCAAGCTCCCGGATCAGCGGGATGACGTGCTTGCCGAAATATTCCACCTCTTCCTGAAAGTGCAGGAAGCCGAGAAGGATGAGATCGGCACCAGCGCGCTTCAGGTCGACGACGCGCTCGGCCACCTGAAGCGGTGTGCCGATTAGGTTGGAACGGAAGCCGTCATTGTACTGGACAAGATCTTCGAAAGAGGATTTAGCCCAGTTCCCCTCGCCTTCCGGCGATGATTTTCCGGCATTTTTCACTTCATGGCCGAAGGCGTTGACCGCTTGCGGATTGGCCTTGTCAATGATCTCGGCCAGAACGGCGCGGGCCTCTTCCTCGGTCTCGCGCACGATTGCGAAGGCATTGACGCCGACTTTGACGGAATGGCCGTTGGCCTTTGCCTTATCTTGGATATCGTCCACCTGCTTGCGGATTTCTTCTGGCGTATTGCCGTTGGTGAAGTACCAGTCAGAGACCCTCGAAGCCATGTCGCGGGCCGCGCGCGAGGAGCCGCCCTGGAAGATTTCCGGCTGCGGATCGAGCGGCTTGGGCTTCAGTGAATAGTTGTTGAAGCGATAGAAATCGCCATGGAAGGTGAAGTTGTCTTCCGTCCAGATGCCACGCAAGGCGCGAATGAATTCTTCCGAGCGACGATAGCGCTCGTCGTGATCCAGCCAGTGCTCGCCGATCGCGTGAAACTCGCCGCGGAACCAGCCACTGACGACATTGACGGCAACGCGGCCATTGGTCAGGTGATTGATCGTGGCGATCTGCTTGGCGGCCAGAGTCGGATTCCACGGGCCAGGCAGAATGGCGGCGATGACCTTGAGCGTCGTCGTCGATTCCAGCAACGCATGGCTGAAGGACACGGACTCATGCTGGTACTCTGCGCCATAGCCTGCCGTGAAGCGAATCTGGCTCAGCGCATAATCAAATCCGCTGGCTTCGGCGATCTGCGCGAGCTTCCTGTTGTACTCGATCGTCCAGCTTGTGCGCTGTTCGATGTTCGAAATAACCAGGCCGCCTGAGACATTGGGAACCCAGTAGGCGAATTTGACCGGCTCTCTGCTTGCGTAAGACATGATATTCTCCCTCTTTAAAATTGTCAGGCCGAGGCCACGACGAGCGCAGCGCGATGGCCTGCGGAAGCAACCTGATGGGCGGCGGGCAGAACTTGCGCCAGCTCAGAAACGGCGCGCTCAATGCGCCCGTGCACTGCGGGGTTGCTGAGGTCATAGTCGGTGAAGTCGGCTTCCGTGGCATATATTGCGGTGGGAAGGGTGAGTGCGTTGAAAAAGCCGAACAGCGGCCGAAGTTGATGCTCAATCATCAAACCATGCAGCGGGGTTCCGCCTGTCGCCACGAGGATGACTCGCTTTCCGGTTAGCGCTCGGTAATCGACGAGGTCGAAGAGATGCTTCAGCGCGCCGGTGTAAGACGCTCGGTAGACGGGCGAGCCGACAACGAGGACGTCGGCCGCCTCGACGGCCTCAATGATCGCCCTGCCCGCTGCATCGAGCTGGTCGGCGCGCAACGCTTTGAAAAGAATAGGAGCAGCGTCGACCAACTCGATCAGCCGACCTTTCCCGCCCAAACGCTCCGCAGCGAAAGAGACGACAGCATCAACAAGCGAGGCGGTACGTGATGGGCGTTTGACGTTTCCCGATAGACCGAGGATGGTTGGTCCAGTCATCTGAAATCCCTTGTTATCTATCTTTTTTATAGATTATATCCAATTTAAATTTTGGACAGGAATAGATTTTCAAATGACGCGGAAGATTTGGAAAAGGTCGCTTTCTTTGGTGCAAAGGGCGAACGCGGAAGAGAGCCTTAGGCCGACTGCTGCCTTGCCGAGGCTTGCCAGACACCCCTGGTCCGCCAAAATAAAGCCAGGGGCCGGTCCGGCCGCATTTGTTGAATGCGCGGAGGATTTGCCGTGAGGCCATCGCTAAACCGCGATCCGGTACAGACGACGCCCAATTACCGACGTGTTCAGTCTTGATTTAAACCTAGCGCGAACAGGCAGCGGCGAATGTTCACATAGAAAGCGCTCATCAAGCTATGACCGCCATCTGTTTCTGGATGGCGGGATTGCGATTGTCGTTGTCAGGAGCCTGACGCCACCTTGACGTTGCCGCCATGGCCGCCACCGCCGAAAACCTGTGCTTTGCCAAAGGACGAGCGGATCTGGCCGCGCGGGCCTTCCAGGCCGATTTCAGGGAACAGAAGTTCCGACACGCGGTAAGCTTCTTCCAGATGCGGATAGCCTGACGCAATGACGGTATCGATGCCGATATCCTGATATTCACGCAGGCGCGCGGCGATGGTCTTGGGCGAGCCCACCAAGGCCGTGCCAGCGCCCGAGCGCACGAGGCCGATACCGGCCCATAAGTTCGGCGAGACCTCCAGCTTGTCGCGACGCCCGCCGTGAAGTGCGACCATGCGGGCCTGACCGACAGAGTCGGAGTTCTTCAGGAAGACCTGTTGTGCCGCGGCAATCGTTTCGTCGGAAAGTTTGGAAATTAGACGATCTGCCGCTTCCCAGGCCTCTTCGTCCGTCTCGCGGACGATGAAATGCAGGCGAATACCGAAAGAGACCTTACGACCGACGGCAGCGGATGCCTTGCGGACCTTCTCGATCTTTTCGGCGACCTGTGCCGGCGGCTCGCCCCAGGTAAGGTATTTGTCGATGATGCCAGCCGAGAAGTCGATGGCCGCGTCCGAGGAGCCACCGAAGTAGATTGGCGGGCGTGGCTCCTGCACCGGCGGCAGGCCGAGCTCGGCATTGTGGGCTTGAATATATTTGCCATCCAGATGCGCGCTTCCGGTTTCGATCAGCTTGTTGAACACCTGAAAGAATTCGTCCGCATGATCGTAGCGCTCGTCATGCGGCAGAAAAATGCCGTCGCCCGCCAGTTCCTGCGCGCTTCCACCAACGACGATATTGAGAAGCAGCCGACCGTTGGAAACGCGGTCCAACGTTGCGGCGAGACGGGCATAATAGGCGGGCGATGCCACGCCTGGGCGGATTGCAACTAGGAATTTGAGGTTTTCGGTATAGGCGGCCAGATTGGCGGCAAGAATGAAAGATTCCTCGCAGGCCGCGCCGGTCGGGATCAGCACGCCGGAATAGCCGAGGCGATCCACCGCCTGCGCAATCTCGCGGAAGTAAGCGGGGTCCGAGGGGCGGGCGAGATCGTCCGATCCGAGGTAGGAGCCGTCACCGGACGACGGGATGAACCAGAGAAAATCGAGAGGCTGAGATGTCTTGGCCATATTACCTGTCCTTACTGTCAATCAAACCGCCAAACGACGGGAGTGTGGTTCTGAATTTCGATGATGTATTTTGTCGATGGCGTCGGCTATTTCTCGGGCGACGAAGACTGCATGTTCGGTCACCTGCGGCAGGCCCATCAGTTCCCCGAAGGTGCCGCGCGCCAGTGGCCCTGCGATCAGCAGGTTCTCGACGGGCTCGCCATTGCGGTTCAGTGCGCGGGCGTGGAGATCACAGGCAATACCAAGACCGGTTTCGCATGCACTGATGTGGCCGTGTTCCGACAGCTCAGCCAGAAAGGCTTGAGACTGGAGGATATGGTCATGCGCCGGACCTGTCGTCACCATGATGGCATCGAAAACGTGCTCTTCAGGCGCGGGTTGATTCCCCGCAGACAGTGTAACGCGGAAGGCGTCGCCATCCCTTATTACCTGCTTCAGCCGTGCCGCACGGATGCTCAAACGCCCGGCACCAATGGCCGCGTCGAGCGTGTCTTCCACCTGTGGTGCGATGCGGAAACGGTGCGCATCCCAGAATGGGCGCGCAAGGCGTACGACGCGCCGGCGCTCAGTGACGGGAAGCGCCCGCCATATGGTAAAGGCCTGCCCACGCACGGCATCCAGCACCGCATGCCACGTCAAGCCCTTAGCCTCGGCCTCTCTGATCGACCGGCGGATATTGTGCAGCAGCGCCGAGGCCCTCGTTGAAGGCTGGGACGAAAAATCGCCGAATGGCTCCTGCACGGATGGCGCGTGGCCACGCGAGCGTAACCCCCGACGCGACACCGACAGGATCGTGCCTCGATGGCCGCGCTTTTCCAGTGACGCGACGACATCAGCGGCGGTCAGCCCGTTTCCGAGGATCATGACACGGTCATCAGGTTCAATCGCATGAAGTGCTGCGGGCACCGTCACATCGGCAACCAGTTTCGAGTGGTTCGCAAAGGGCAGCAACGGGCGAAGCAACGTGGGCGAGGGATGGCTGGCTGCCAATACCACGAACTGTGCTTGCAACTCTCCATCATCGCTGTCGCGGATATGCCAACCGTGACCTGAAGCCACGATGGAGGTAACCTCGGCTTGCCGATGTTCAGCAGCGCCTGACGCCAGCAGCGGCGTGATTTCCGAGGCAACGTAGTCTCCAAAGACCTGACGGCGCGGATAGGGCAGGCCATCCTTGCCCACGAGGGACGCATCGGTGATGGCTTCCTCCGTTGTCGCCAGATACCGAAGAAAGCTTTCAGGATCGTCAGGATAGGCAGACATGCGACCCGCAGGCACATTGATGCGATGCGCGGCGTCTTCCGTACTGTATGCAAGGCCGGCGCCCAGACGTTGGCGCGGTTCGTAAACAACAATCCGCAACTCGCCAGCACTCAAAGCATTCAAGTGCAATGCGAAAGCTGCGCCACTGAAGCCACCGCCGATGACGGCCACAACCGGCATGCTAGATTCCAATTTCAAATGAAAGTTTGCGCTCATGCGCTTGCACTGCTTTTGGTGTTGGAAAGAGACAGGGCCAGAAGCTCTGACAAATGCTTGCGCAAGGCCGCAAAGTCCGGTGATGTCCGTTCCCGCTTGCGCGGTAGGTCAACGCAGACTTCCTCAAGAATCCGGCCCGGAAACGGCTGCATGACGATGATGCGGTCTGCCATGATGATGGCCTCCTCGATATCGTGTGTGACGAGCAGCATGGTCGAGCCTGCCTCACTCCACAGATCGACCAGATGGTCTTGCAGATCGGCACGGGTCATGGCGTCGAGCGCGGAAAAAGGTTCGTCAAGTAGAAGCACCGATGGTTTCGTGACCAGCGCCCGCGCCAGTGCAACGCGCTGCGCCTGCCCGCCCGAAAGCTCCTTGATCCACCGTGTCTCGTAGCCTGAGAGCCCAATCTTCTTCAGCACCTGCTGCACGCGGTCGCGGCGCTGGTTCGCACTGAGAGACGACAGACCGAAGCCGATATTGTCGGCCACCGTCAGCCAAGGAAACAGGCGCGGCTCCTGAAAGACGATGTTGACCAGCGGGTCCGGTTTTACCAGGCGCTTGTTATCGAGGCGGATGTCACCGTTGCTTGGGCTTTCCAGCCCCGACAGCAGGCGCAGAAGCGTGCTCTTGCCACAACCGGAGCCGCCAATGACGGCGACGACCTCGCCTTCGCGCACGCTCAGCGAAAAGCCATCGAGCGCATGTGTGCCGTTGGGATAAACCTTGGAGAGATTGCGAATATCCAGCATCATTGTGCCCCCCCATGCGTGTCCTGCCAACGCAGGAAAGGAGCGGTTACCAGAATGAGATGGCTATCTGTCGCCTTGCCGACGATGGCGAAAATCAGAATGGCGGCGAGTATCTGGTCCGGCTTACCCAGTTGCTGTCCATCAACAAGGAGATAACCAAGTCCCTCGGAAGCACCCATGAATTCGGCGGCCACGACGAACATCCAGCCAAGGCCAAGGCCCGATCTGAGTGCCAGCACGTATCCGGGCAGGATCGATGGCAGCAGGATGCGGCGTACAAGGTCAAGGCCGGAGAGACGGTAAATACGCCCGACTTCGACGATCCGTCTGTCCACACCAACCACGGCGCCATAGACGCCGAGGTAGACGGGAAAGAACACGCCCACGCCGATCAAGGCAATCTTGGAGGCTTCGAAAATGCCAAACCAGAGAATGAAGAGCGGCACCCATGCGATGGAAGGGATAGCACGTAGCGCCTGCAAGGTGGGGTCGAGGATGCGCGCAACCCGCGGCAGAAACCCCGTCAGGGCACCCAGAACCGTTCCGGCCACGGCACCCAGCGTAAACCCGAACAGCACGCGTTTCAAGGTGACCCAGATGTGGGTCAGGAGATCACCAGTTGTCGCCAGCTCCTGAACCGTTGCCAGTACCCGTGATGGCGGCGGCATCAGCCGCCCGCCAATGACACCTGCACGCACCAGAAGTTCCCAACCGAGAATAACGACGATCGGAAACGCGATACCGATCAACGGCTGATCAAGCAGCGAAAACCGGGGTTGCCGGTTTTCAGGTCTGTCGATGTCTTGCCGCTTCAGCAGCACTGTATCCAGCAAAGCCATGGGATATCACTGACCCGCCGCAGGAGCGTAGCTTGTGTCGATAAGGCTTGCGACCGTTGCCTTCACGTCAACATTCTCCTTTATAACGCCCGCCTTCTGAAGCGCGAGACCTGCCGCCTCGATCGTCTGAGCCTGCTCATCGCCAATCTTGGACTGGCTGAGATCGGTGCGCTCCAACTGGCGTGCAATCACGGCGTCGGGCAGTTTCGTTGCCGCCACGAGTGCTGCTTTCAGCTTGGCCGGGTCCTTGCGTGCTTCGTCGCGGGCGCGTTCATAGGTTGCCAGAACACGCTTGACGATTTCAGGGTGTTCCTTGGCAAACTCTTCACGCACATTTAGCACGCCCCAGGAGTTGTTGGCAGGATTGCGATGAAACAGGATATCGCCATCTTCGATTTCGGCAGATGCCATGATCGGGTCGAGACCGGCCCATGCGTCCACATCGCCACGCTGCAAAGCCAGACGGCCATCGGCATGTTGCAACAGAACCAGCTTGATGTCCTTTTCCGTCAAGCCCTTTTCGGCAAGCGCTCGCACCAGAAAGATATGCGCGTCGGTACCGCGGGTCGCGGCAACCGATTTGCCTTTCAAATCTTCAACCTTGGTGATGCCGGTATCCTTGCGCGTCACCAGTGCGACCCATTCAGGCTTCGAATAGACGTAGATGGATTTGATCGGGTTGTCGTTGATCCGACCGACAAGCGCTGCTGCACCTGCCGTGGAGCCGAAGTCCAGCGAGCTGGCGTTGAGAAATTCCAGCGCCTTGTTGGAACCGGCAGACTGCACCCAGGTGATCGTGATGCCGTCCTTCTCGAATTCCTTTTCCAGCAATCCGTCGCTTTTCAGAAGGAGGCTGACGGGATTGTAAGTCGCCCAGTCGATGCGGATCTCAGAAATGTCTGCGGCATGAGCCTGGCCTAGCGCAACCAGTCCTGCCAATGCACCCAACGCCGACGCAATCCATGCTCTCATGTCTCGATCTCCAAATTAGAGGCACAGCTTCCGGCAATTTCACCAACTTTGTAATCCGCAGACTTTCCAAATTTCAGGCGCTGAGAGAAATATCGGCCCTATTAAAATGGGATAGCGTAGTCGGAATATCCCGATGCGGTGTTCCGCACATTTTGCTGACCGTTATTTTCAATATACCTGCGGCCCAAGTCTTCGGCAGGCCTCGCGGGTCGTCTCGCGATTCTGGCAGGGCTTCTTCTGAAGGTTTTCAGTGCTCCAGAATCTTCGCGTAAACGCCGTTTTTGATCATATGATGGACTAAGTGAGGACCGTCGCAATCAGCTTTTCGTAGATTCCACTCAAGAAGTTTTCTTCCGCGTCGGCCGAAAATGAACCAGCAGCGATTTAAGCTCGACCTCGCGCACCCGCCGTGCAGCCTCGTCGGGGGAAACCCACGCCAGCTTACGCTGGCCCTGTTCTTTAAAACTGGCCTTTTGCTCTGTGACTTCGATTGCAAAGACTTCGACGATACAGGGCGCGACATGCTGGTTATTGAGCCATTTAAGATAGGTGTAGCGTCCGACTGCACGTTTGCCGACCCGGCCGCGCACGCCAGCCTCCTGAGAGGCTTCAAGCGCCGCCGCCTCATGCGGTTTCTTTTTCTTCATCGGCCAGCCTTTGGGAATAATCCAGCGCCCGGTTTCGCGCGAGGTAACCACCAATATCTCGATGTCATCGCCGTCGGGAACGCGCCGGAAGCAGAGCGCGGCATATTGCTGGCGAAAATCAGCACGCCTCAGGTGCTCTGGCATGGCTGCGAGCTGAGTAAGCAATCCGCGGGACGCGGATGGAATGGCGTGCTTTTCTTTCTTTCCTAATTTTACAGCCATCCGAGCGCGACTATCATCCTTCCATCAATCGATCTCAATGGGCACTGTGACTTAGAGCTATTGCCTCAAGCGATCCAGTGGCTCCAGGCAGCTCCGACTACCACCCCCGTCGCCACAAGAGCGGTCGTCGAGAGGAAACCACGTCCCAACACCGGGGCAACAACCGAGTGCGGTGGCTCCAACCCGTTGTCAGTCGGTTCGGCAGGCCTCGCGAGATGAGCCCCTGTAGAGGCGGTCTCCTCAAGCATCTTGCCGGGCACACTGATCGAGACCTGCGTGATAGTATCCTCGTCAAATTTCACTGAAAAAGCGACTTTGTCAGCCTCCCTGATTTGGCGGAGCGTCTTTTCTGCGGCAGAGATCTCATCTCTCCCCTCAACCAGCGAGGTCTGGGTCACGAGGAAAAATGGCATGTAAAGTCCTCAAATTTTTATTGCCGCTATGATCGCAGCTTGTTTTCGTGAATCACGAACTTCACATACACTCAGATTGTGGGGCAAGCGAAATCATCGGGCGAGATTAGGGGTTTGGCATCTGTGCATTGTGATCGAGGCCTGGCTTTTCTCGTCTAGATAAGCAACTCTCGACACGTGCGGACCCATCGCGCGCAGGTGTGGCATATTGCACCTTTATTTGTGTGATCCCATCACTCCGCATTCAGGTCGGAGTCACCGACTCGTTGTGTCAAGCTTCGTGAGCGTCTTCGCCTTGAAAGGATACGAACCCGCAACCCCAGTTCTCTGCCGAAAATATGCATAAAAAACAATGGCATCAGAATGAGATATCGATCAAGTCACTCCATGATCTATCCGCTTCCGCGCTCCGAGCATCACTTAAACGCAATACCTAGCGCGCCTAAAAACTCTCGCATGATGTCATTGACGTCACGCTGGCGCAAAATCCGGGCTTCTCTGATTTCCGTGTCGTCTGCAGAACCTTCAATTTCGAACTGCGCCACGGCAACATTGCCTTCGCGCAGGTAGCCTTCGTCTGGCTCCGGATCACAAAAACGGGTGAGCAATAGCGTCAGGGCACGTTCGATGACCTCCCGATCGTTGCCTTTCAGAGCCTCTTGGAATTTGGCGATTGCACCGGCGAGCCCGCTTTCTCCGTGTTCGAGGCAGTAGACGAGATCGTGCGCATCTTTGCGCTCACGCCGGTGATCAAAGGCAAACGCCTTGAGGCATGTGAATGCCACGATATCGGCGTAGGGGATGGATTCTGTCGAGCGGCCTTTTTCACCCAACAGATCAGCGGTGACTTCCATCCGATCGTGGTGCCCGAACACGAGCGACGCGTGAGGAATATTCACCGCAGAAACATTTCCTTCCGTCGGCAGTTCCTGCAATGCGCCACCCCGGAGCTTCGGATCGTCTGCCAAGAACTCCAGGATGACGAGAATACCGTGCTCGGTTAGGGTCTGCCAACGCCAGTTGACCTTATTGCCCTTGTCATTTTGCGCACGCTCGAAACCCATTTTTTTGAGGTTCTGCTCGAGCGTCCGGTATGCCTCTGTGTCGGCGAGGATCGACAGATCGACGACGACATCGATATCGCCGGTTCCTGCATGAGGCGGGACGTCAGGCGGCCGCTTGGTGACAATGTAGCGCGGTGCCAGTCCGCCGACCAGAAAGACGGAATCACGCCAGGGGCCGAGGCCGCTGAAGAGCGTAACCAAGACGCGCTCGCAGTCGCGGGTAACATCGGCACTGTATTCAGTCAGTATCTGGGGCTTTGTCATTCGGATCCCGCGAGTTTTGTCAGCCGAAGGTGGTCGGCCAGTTCCTTTGAGCGACCGCTGTCAAGCTGCAGAAGGTCGAGGTAAGTTTGAAGTGGATCTGTGACCCAGACATGACCGACCCTCTGGCGAAACAGAAAGTCGTGGCGTGGATTAGAGTCTATAACTCCCAGATTCCAGCCCTCTTTGACAGCCTTTGCTCCCAGTTTCCGAAGAAGACTTTCGCCGCCGTGATCGATGCGGCAATGGATTTGAGATATTTTCGAGAGGTGCGGTGCATGGATCTGCCCAGCCATGAGCCCGGAAATTTCGTAGCGAACTCCCGTCTCATCGCTGATGCGGTCAATCTCATGCATCGCCTCATCGATATTGGTCATCCGCATATAGTAAGAGCGGAGCGGCTTCGGTTTGATCGAAGCGACATAGGAAGACCACTCGTCAAGCAGCGCGCGGGGGTTGGAGAGTATCCTTTCCTTCGATGGACCGGCACCCTTGGAGTTCACCCATTCGCGGCGCTCTAGTTCGATAAGAACCTGGGATGCAGTTGTCGGAGATACGGATGCCCGCTCGGCCAGTTCATGCACACCGAACCATTGGTCCTTAAATGTCCAGACGGCATGGAGGGCCTGTGCGCGACTCCCAACGAACAGATTGTTGAGCGATCGAGCCTGCTGCTTCGAGGCTGGCTTTTCGACGAGAACAAAGAGATTGTCGGACGAAAGATAGAGACTGCCGCTACGATCGAAATAACCGATCTTCTCCTCGCGCAGGAGTGCACGTGCACCTGGGGAAATGGTATCGGCCATCAATAGGGGGAGAACTCTGGAATTGCCGGGCGGCATGGCGGCAATGTATTTTTTCAGCTGCCAGATTGCTTCCCTGACGTCTCTCGGAAAAGCCGATCTTTTGACCTCGACAATAAGTTTGAGAGGCGCATCAAAAAATCGCGCATCTATAAGGAAATCTGCGCGAGAGTTTCCCATCTGCTGCTCAAATATAGGCTCGGACGTGATTTCTCCGCCTGCCTCCGTAAGGCTGGCCGTCAACTCACTCAACATATCGAAAGCTATGGGCTCTTCCATAGATATTCCCTGCGCAGCAAATATAACTCTTATGCCGCATATCCGCAAAAATGTCTATATGTACTGCGCAGCAAACAACTAGATAACGTTGGGGCTCTCCCGCCCCGACTGCTAGACAGGAAGTCGAAGGCCGAGAACTTCAGTGTGCTTTGACCGCAGGCGCCGCGTGACAGGCCGATTAAGAAATTTGGGCAGGCGATTCGCGTTCGAGATTTGGGCGCTCAGCGAATTTCCAGCTTTTGATTCCGTGTATCCCTGTTGCTGGGCTATGACGTGGTTGTCTTCCCAGCGCGGGGGGACACAAAAAGGGATCCGTTTCGGCAACCCGATATTCGGTTCAGGGTAAGGGAATTCCATTCGACAACCCTAAACTTCAAGAAGTAGATTTTGGCGCTACGGTTAGATAGCGTGCGGGCTCACGGTACAATGTGGTGCGAATGCAAGCCAATGAGTGAACTCCCGGAGATATCGACTTTCGACAGTTCAATTCGATTCTTGATTCCCGTGGCCGATGGCGAGCCCACGAAGGCAACACCGCTCCAAGGCTTCTCCGTGAGCCTATGCCATAACGTGCGGCTCATTCGCGCGGCGTCGTTCTTTCCGTCTTCCATCTATGATCTAACCGAGGATGGTATGCGGACCTTCGCGCCCCGGCGAATCTGCGGGGTCAATCCGATCAACTGGTTTCCGATGTCTCCACGGGCGATCCGTTCCGTGCCGTTGCCCGCTTATCTACCTTTCAACATCCTTTTGGTTGGCGAGATGCACGCTGCCGCCGAATTTCGTACTTGGGCGCAATCCTGCGCCATCGCTCCCCTCGTCGTCGCAGATAAAGAGGGTGACTTGGCCTTATCGGACCTCACGATCAACGCGTTACAAGCCTATTGCCTACGCGCCTGCGATCGCCTGCCGCAATCGATCGACCCGGACCACGTTCGTGACGCCAGAGAAGCGCTCCAAGGATGGTTGCCTCCTCCTTCACGTCGTCTCAAATATAACATCCGAGGGCATGCGACCGTCGTCCCCAACTTGATGGCCCTGTCGGCCTTTGGGTTTGCAGATATGGTGGAAGGTCCCTTTGACGACATAGGCAACGGGATTGACCCATATGTCGAGCAAATCGTGGCAACTACCAACAACATCTACGCGGAGCGAGAAAAATCCGATGCTGGAGGTGCTAGCGACGCCTATCGCAGCTTCCCCGACCTGAACCTGTTTGCGCCGGCAATGTTCTCCCACGTGGCGACGATGGCTCCTCCCGATGACATGGTGGGGCCTGAAAAGCAGCGGTTCTTAACGGTTAGGAACGCCCTTGTACGCCAGACTGGCTACGGGTACACCGCGAAAACACCGCATCAGGCAGAGGCTTTGTTCGGTGCGTCGCTGGAGGAGATAAAAGCAGGGCGAGCCAAACCGTCACCCCACCCGCTCTCGCGACTTCGCCAACTCGAGCTCGCCCTCGCGACCGAGGCGATCGCAGCCCTTTCAGCCTCGGATCTCTCGGCAACCATTCGTCTTCCAAACGCCATCAACACGACATCGGGGGCGGTACGGCAGTTCGCAGCGCATTATCGTAGCGACGGGGACGGATCAAAAAAGCGGCTACGAGCCTTTCAGCAGCTACAGGCAGCACTCGCCTCGGCCTTCCCCGCACGCTTTGTGCCGCTCGTGAAATCATCAAAAGACGGAGTTCGCATTGTTGCCGACGCCCATGTGGAATGGCTCGATGTCGATGGCCTTCCGCTTTGCCTGAGGAAGAACGTCTCAAGAATTCCTGTCACACCCGGGAACCTGTTCATCGACCAGCTGGCGCCGCTTCCTCTGATCAGGCTAATCCCCGCAAGTTTCCGCCGGATCCTCGTCATCAGTGCACTGAAACGCGAAGACCCAATACGGCCGATGTTCGAAATCGCCTTTGATGCCTTCGGCAAGCACTGGCACGAAACGCTTCAAGTCGATTTCGTGGAGGTCTCAAATGCCGACGAGCTCGTTTCCGCCCTGAATGAGTTCGACGGCCCCCTGGTAATCTTTGATGGACATGGCAGCCATCCAAAGGACGGGGTTGGGGTGTTGCACCTCAAGGACCAGGAGATTGACGTCTGGCAATTGCGCGACCGCGTTCCCCAACCGCCGCCGATCGTCATTTTGAGCGCCTGTGATACCCACGCGGCCGATAGAAACCATGCAACGGTCGCAAACGGCTTCCTGGCTTTGGGATGCCGATCGGTCCTCAGCTCTGTCTTTCCCCTCGACGCACGCGCGGCCGCTGCATTCGCTGCACGATTGGTCTTCCGGATTTCCGACTTTATCCCGGCCGCGGTGGAGACATTCGGCCGGGCGCTGACCTGGACCGAGATCGTCTCGGGCATGTTGAGAATGCAGGTCCTGACGGACTTTTTGCGATTGCTTCAGCACAGAGAAATAATCGACGAGGCGACCTACTTGGCGGTCCATCAGAAAGGCAATTTTTCCATCAATGGCGGGTCAAGTCGCCCGTTCGAGGATGTGCTCGATCTGCTCGAAGAGGACGGCCGCAGGAGAGAGCTACTGAAAACCTGCCTCGACACGGCGATCGCCAATTCGAGCGCGCTCGCCTACCTGAACATCGGGCGTCCCGAAACGATCTTGCTGGACACGATGGAGCGGATGGCGAGAGACGATGACGATATTTCGGAAAGCGTGGCCTGAGCGCGGCTCGCCGGCCGGTTTTTCATCAAAACAGTCAAGGGAAAAAGAGATGGTTGAACTTCTAAGAGCCGAAATCGATACCGAACATCGATACCGTCTCACCTCGACCGACCGCGGCTATCTCCTGTCATGCGCTCAGCGCACAGAGATCGGTTTGATGATTGGACCATCGGAATGGCTCTATCGAACGAGAGAGGCTGCGGAGAAGGGGCTTACCCTCATCATGCTCATGAACGCCTGGTGGAGCGCCATGACACACGGTTATCCTGCCGGCGATCTTCCGAGCCGCTGCGAGATTGCCGGGGCAGAGCATGCCGAGGCGGTGGCGCGCCTCGGCGACCAACCCCTGGTGGGACGCGAGGTCAAGGACCTGCGAGAGCTTGAAGACGCGACTTTTAGCTAAGCCCACGCAGCGTTTGACAGACGGGCGACACTTTAGGAACGGCAGGTCCATGCGCGGGAAAGCAATCGAGTTCATCACGATCGAAGATGTCCGTCAGCTCATTGTGGACGGCGTGAGCGAGAGCCTCAGCATCGAATTCAAACTGGATATCCCGGTGAGCCCGGAGGAGCAGAAGGCCCAGAGAGCGAAGGATCCGTCGCTTTCCGTTCCTCGCGGGTGGCAGGGCTTCGGGAGCATTTCGAACTTTGGACGCGATGCACTTGCCGAAGAGATTGTCGCCTTTGCCAATGCTGACGGTGGGACGCTCGTTCTCGGAATGGAGGAGACCGAGGCAGCGCCGCCGAGAGCTTCGAGGCTGAACGTACTCCCGAATGTCTTCCACCTCGAGAGGCGCCTGCGCGATGCGTTCAACGATTGCATCGAGCCCAGGCTCCCCTACCTTGCCGTACGCTCCCTGGTGACCGAGAATGATGGCTCGGGGGTCGTGCTTATCGAAACCTCGCCCTCATCGCTTGGTCCTCATTGGGTGAAGAAAAGCAGAAAACCGACCATTCGCAGAGAAGATCGATGCGATACTCTTTCAATGCCGGAGCTTCACGACATGGTGCTCAGACGCGCAAGATCGCTGGACGAGGCTGCCGCACGGCAGGTTGAGGAACGGAGCCGATTCCAGAAGCACTTCGCAGACCACCTCGTTCATCTGAAGCCTGCGAATTTTCTCGGCGGCCCAAATGACAGCGGCGTTCCGGTATGGCTGAAGCAGACCGGTCAGGCGGCTTTAGGCCTGCAGGTCACAATCGTTCCACACTTTGGAATCGGTCTCCCAAGGCTCGAAAGCTTCAATGGCCTCGTTCCCGATCCCGGTGCCATTGGTATTATACAGGGCTCAGAGCGGCGACCTACGCATTGGATTGAGACCTACACCTATGTCGAAGGTTCGGGGCGCAAAATCCTCGGCGGGGTGACGTCGCGCCAAGAGGGAGGGTTCGACAAGACCGTGACGGTCATGCGCGACGGCCTAGTCACAGTATCCTTCGTTCAGGTCCGTCCGACGTCATCCTGCACATGCACTGCGGATCTCGTTATAACCGCCGCGGGTTTCGCCGTTGGACTATTCGACCGCTTGAGGCGCAAGAGCAGTTACCCTGCAGCACCCGCCGACGTGAGCGTTGACATCCACACGATGGGCGAAGTCGGTATTGGCCGGTTCGATGGATTCAATGGCGGGGCAGTGTTTGGCCGCTTGGCCTCCCGAACGGTGTTCCCGATTTACACTTTGGGCGACTCCCAGGATATTTCGGTGTTGTTGAACGAAATTAGTGGCGACTTGATGAACGCCGGCGGAATGGACGCCACTTCCATCAACCCGGTAGCCTGGCTCGATGAAAGCTAACCAAGTGGAGCATCCGGGGACGTTCTAAAGTGAGGTGTAGAGGTGGCGGGTAATGTTTTGACCGTTCGAGAGACCGGCAGCGATGGGTCGCAGGGCCGGGAGATATCGATCACTGACGTAAAGTTTGCGCCGCTCGATTTTAACGCTCTGCGGGGCGCAAAGCTCCACCAGCGTTTGGACATCCCGCTGAGAGGCCGCGGTCGGGTCCATTCGACCCAGGGTCTTGATATCCACCACGGAAAGATTGCGACTTTCAGCACGATCCTGGAGAGCCGCTTTACATCGAAAGCCATCGGACTTGTGCAGGGCGGATGGCTGCCTTCGGCTTTAGCACATATCGCAGATACAGTCGTGTTACCCGACCGCCGCGTGGTCGCCCAGCTCGCCTCAAGATTGAAGGATGGGATTACGAGAGACGGATCCGAACCGGACTTCATCGACCTCTTCGCAGCCAATCCCGTTCGAATCAACCCCTTACTTTTTGTGCTTGAGGGGGACCAGGGAAGCAATCCAACGCCCGATCAACTCCGCCGGCACTTGGCTGAAGCACGCACGAAGCTGCGGTCGGCCTTGCCGAACTGCGAGATAGTTGCCGGAGATGACCAAGGTCTCCGGGGCGTACTGGGGCTTATAGAAGACACTCGCGAGGGAGCGCAGCGAAAGCAGACATTCCTTCTTGAGATAAATCAACACCTCAAGTCGCCCGTGAGCCGCCAACGCCGCGACGTCGTTTCGGATCGCGTTGTTGATGCGGCAGCGCGTCACGGTCTTCCGTCCACTTCCCTCGTCGTCTTGGCTGCACTGAGTGCGGTTATTTCACCGCAAAAGAGCAATCCCGCTAAAGGCCTGCTTAAGTTTGGCCAGGAGTACGCTTTGGCGGATGTCTACAACGCACTCGCCGACATTAGGGCGCTGGAGATCCTTGCAGCTCTCTTCGGTTTTTTTCCGCACGAACATCTTATGCTTTGCACTGCGGACAGGGACATGGCGCTGTTCTGGGTGGGCTTGGCGGCCTCGAACTTTCGAGTTCAAGACGGGCGCTGCACGTATGAAGTCAACCCGACACTACTACTTCCGAATATTTCGGTCACTCATGGGGTTCGGTCTTCGGAACGAGCAACTAGTGCCTCAACATTCGCATGAACTCGCATAGGAAGGCCATTTTATCCGAGGTGATTGATCGATGGGCGAACCTTGGTTCGGCTCGGTCCTCGCGTGTCGTGAGCAGAATCTCCAAACGGAATCAAATTTCTGCGCATAAAATTGACATTTCATGCGCTTTAACTATATTCTATGCATTAACCAGTTGAGGAGTGCAGAGAATGGCGTTCAGAGCTGATGAAGCCGCCGTCAATGGTTTCGAACGAGCGAAAAGCTATCTAGTGTCGAGAAATTTCACTCCCGCTGAACGCTTGCGGAGCGAGCGTGCGCTACTGGATATCATCGATGAGTGTGGACCAGTTGTTGAAGGCTATCCGACATGGCATCCATTGGTATCGCGTCACGATGAGCACAATCCTGAGACTTATCCCAGTGATCGTTGTGGCTATCAGGGGCTTGATCATACGGTCTATTTCGCGCACGGCTTTTTAACTTGCCCATATGTAAACGGCGAGAAAGTTGTCGCATCCGCTGACAGTCTCCCGCACCATCCCCGTGCAAAGATCACCGCTGAGATTCTTGACGTTCCCTTCTACAATACCGGTACCCAAGCGGTTCTTGTTCGCTGTGAATGGGATGCAATGCTCGAGCCGGGGAAGCTGGTGCCGAAATCGCTTGCTGTCCCGCTTATGCTTGAGCAGGAAATCCCGGTTTGGCGATGGTCATCCCGGGCGGAGAACTGGGAAACGATGCGGCCTTATCTTCTCGGCGCTCCATATGGAAGCAGATCATCGCTCTTCGTCAGCCAAGATACAGCACTGGCAATGAAGAAAATTTATCTCGCGATGGTTGAGAGTGGAATGTTCGGTCCCGTGAAGACGAGTTAATTGTGAAGCGAACTCTGGCCTTGAATTCTGCGTAAAGAACGAGCCGACAACCGGCTCTGTCAGCCACTCATCAAACGATATGGATTGTTCGAAATGGCGCCAAAGCTGAAACCCGCAGGCTCCTCTCTCCGAGATAAAGTAGCTGGCCTCTTAAAATGCATCCACGCTGACGTGGAGCTCGAAAAAGGTCTCGCAGTTACCACTGCAGACGTCTTCTTCATTGATGAAAGCAGTCAGCTTTTTCCGAAGAAAATCGCCGTTGAGTGCAAAGACTGGAAGAAAGGTCTCGCCTCTTCTGACATCGCGGAAATTTATAATCTCTACAGGCCGTCACTCGACAGCAGTGAAATCGATAATTTGTTGATCATCGGGGACAAGGAGCTTTCACAACAGCCATCAAGGTCGACCTCAGCATTGCGTGATGTGACGTACGTCTCATTTGAGCGGTTTGTCACGACGCTGATGAATTTTAGCTATGTTCTTCAGGACAACATTGCCGCTTATCACAATCACGATTCCTCGAAGAACTTCATCCACACCAACGTAAGAGGGCAAAACAAGAGCTTGGAGCAAGCAGCTCTCGATTGGCTCGCATCAGACGAGAATATCCTGCTGACTTACGGTGGATACGGCGTCGGGAAGACCAGTTTTAGCCTGTATTTCTGTAAATTGATGACCGAACGGCACCGATCGGGGGAATTCGATAGGATACCAATCCGACTGACGCTTGGGGACCTGTTCACCAAACAGGACCTCAAAGGTGTCATATGCTCAGCGTTGACCGGCGCCGATGGGGGCGCCGCCGTCCAAAACTTTTCCTACAATCTCTTCCTTTAGATGAACCGTGAGGGATATTTCCTTCTGATCTTGGACGGCTTCGACGAGATGCGTCACGCCATGACGCTCGACGATTTCAAGTTCATATTCGAGGATATGGCGCTTCTATTCGAAGGCAATTCCAAAACAATTATCCTTGGCAGACCCGACTCCTTCTTCTCGGCGGAGGAAGAGAATGCTGTCATCGACGCGATCTTAACGAATGTGCTGGGCGATTTGCGCCGCCTTCGAAAAGTGGAGGTTGACCTGTTGCGCAGGGACCAAGTGGCCACTTACCTCGACAACTTTCTCGAACGGAAAGCCGCTGATCCAAACATCAGCCGGCTAAGGCAATTCAAAGACCGCGCGCTCGAAGACGAGCTCGACATTCTGTCGAGGCCCGTCCAGCTGAATATGTTCACGACAATCATGAGCAGTGCCGCGGCGCCGGAGGGCAAATTCAGCCGATATGATCTCTATTTTCAATTCATCTACCGTTTTGTCCATCGTGAGCATTCGAAGGCGAGCCGCAAGCTAACTGTCGATCAGCTGGGCGATTCATCCATCGGATACAGCGACCCCCGTACAATATTCATGCAGAGGTTGGCGTGGTGGCTTCTAACCGAGAAAAAGGAAAACCGATTTAGAGCTAATGAAGTGCCGGCTGATTTCGTCCCGCAATCAATACGAAATTCGCGCAGCAGCGACGCAGCACTCAGAGAGATCATCGTCGGATCTGTGGTGGAGCACGTTGGCGAGCCCACCGTACTTGGGACGAAAGGGCCGCGGATCTACTATTTCCCCCACAAGAGCTACGTCGAGTTCCTGGTCGCAGAATTCTTCTGTCGAGAAAAATTCAGCATCGAAATGTACACTACCTTCTTCCGCTACATGAATAGCGAGATCCTGTCGTTCATTGCGGAAGGCCCAGCAGAGGCAGTTTCGAACATGCGCTCCGGGCTTGAACACGCCAAAGGCACGATCAGCCAAGAGGTCCTCATGATAACTGCGCGGGACCCGGCGATCAAGCAGGAAGAGAAGACACTGGCGGAGGGCAATACAACGCCTGGCCGCCTGTACGTCTATTACCAGTACCTTATGAAGAACGGGAGAGCTCACCAGGAGATCGAAAGCTTCATATTCAACACTTTCTCGAGGGCGACTCCCGTAAACCGAGTGGGCGTAGCTTACGCGCTGTCCGCCGACTACCTTGGCCGATCAAAATGCGAGCCTTTATTGGAACGTCTCATTGCTTTCATTTTGAACAAAGTCGGGATCTTCAAGCTCAGGGAGATGCTGGCGGGTGGTTCGTCGATTTACTCTGTCGATGGGCCGGCCGCGCACATGATCTTTCTTTCGACATGCGTTTCGATTGAAAGAGGGGCAGTCTCAGTGGATGTGCGTGAGATGAAGCGCTTCGCCCGGGATGCCTGCCAGAAAACCCTGTATGTTAGCGGTTACGACGCCGCACCAAGCAAAGACACAAAAATCTACACCTTGAAACTCGGCTCCATCCGAGGG
This sequence comes from Agrobacterium sp. 20P9.1.2, assembly GCF_057799395.1. NCBI lineage: Bacteria > Pseudomonadati > Pseudomonadota > Alphaproteobacteria > Hyphomicrobiales > Rhizobiaceae > Agrobacterium > Agrobacterium sp. 20P9.1.2. The sequence continues at coordinate 8,030 of NZ_JBYOKI010000010.1, read as the reverse complement.
CTCTCCGCCGAAATAAGAGAATTTCTTCACTTATTGCCCCCCAAAACTTTGCACAGGTTCAGCGCACAAGTGCACGGCAGGGCTGACGAACTTCTGGCGGGTGCTTCGAACACGTTTCGACCGATGAGAAACTGACCCCATCAGAGCATGATCTCTGTCCTCTGGCGTAGGTTTTCCGTCGTTGCGATAGCACCGACATCGACCTCAAAAGTTCGACTGGGCGAGCCGCGAGGCAAGGAATCGCTCGATCTTTTCACCAACCTCGGGAAACATAAATTTCAGAAATGGCAGTGTATCCTGATCAGGCAGATAGCGCTGATCACCGGCGCGGATTGCCTCCTTCAATAAGCGGGCGCGCTTCTCCCACTTCTTGCTCTTGTCTTGAGATACCAACAATTCTTCGCACCCGTATATGCGAAGCGCGAAACCGATCGCCAACGCATGCTCGGGATAGCCGTCACATATTCGGTGTGCCAGCTCGACGAGGTGCTTGAAGTCCCAGCCAACCGGCTCTTTCTCGCGAGCGCTTAGAATTCCGTTCATGAGACTGGTTACTGCTCGATCATATCTCTCGTTGGCCGGTAGCGTTACGCCCCGGGCCGACAATTCTCCAATCAAACTGCGCCAAGCTTCCTCGGTCGACACGCCGCCAGGCATGTGGTGGTTCCTCCCGATCCAAAAGGAACAAAACCGTTGGCGCAAGTCGTCGTCGCGCCTCTCAGCGCTTTCCTTCTCCTGCTTTAGCAGCTGTTCCGACTGGCCTGAGTAGTCAAAGGCCCATGCCGTCTGTGTGTCGAGATTGGCGGTGAGGTCCCGAAAGGCTATGACTTCTGACTTCCATCGGTCTTGTATGGCGCCTGAAACAATTTCCGGGACGCGAAAATGCGCCCGAAGATAAAAGGTCCCGGTGTTTTCAGAGAGAGCCGTAGTTTCCTCATCGACCACAAGGATGTTCGAGTTGTTGGGAAACAACAAATCATCCGTCGTCAGCCGGCGGTAATCAGGGTCGAATTCGGCCATTATCCAAACAAGCAGTGCGCCTTCGTCGCGGTAGAAGGTTCGCCGACCAGCGACGACGTCCAGAAAGGTTGTTGAAAGTTGTGCCTCGAACGCAACGCGCCCGTGCACGGTGATGGCTTGGACATCAGGTTGCCGTCGGCTTGCTGGATCTCGTATGGAGCGCCAATGCTTTTCAACCAGGATCTTTTCGTTGGATGGGTCCGCGGATAGACTTCGCACGATCAGCTCCTTCACCACTCGATGGGCAAGGCTCTCCCGCTGGCCTCGATATTTCAGAGCTTTGATATCATCCCGGCTCAATAGGGATCTGGTAACGGACGGACAGGACCCATCCTCGCGACTGTGCCGGAAAAAAAAGCGTTTCTCTCGTGAAGCTACGAGATAGACCGGAGTCGCACACAGAGCGCACCCATACCTCGGCGCGTTGGCGAGACTTTCGCTAATCGACACCCTCTCGGAAATGAGGCGGTCATATCGGCGCCCTGAGATGAACGAGACAACATCGACGAAAGCGCCAGTTTCGAGATCGATGATCTCGCTGATTTCGGGATCCTTCACAGGCTCGGCGAAAGCGAGAGGATCGAACGTAACGTTTCCTTGCACTGCCATGACCTTCAACTTCGAATCTCTGCGAGACTATGGAGATTCGGTTGCATTTTCGAACGCAAAATGAGCAAATCCACTGGTCGAATTGCGTTGTTGCGGAGGGGAAATGGAACGATCCTTTTCAGATAGGCACGGCTACAGCGGGGCCGAGCCGGACATTTCCATTCGGGAAGATGCGCCCGACTTTCTCCGTTTTCAGGTCGCCAGCATCGCGGAAAAATGCGACCTCAGGCCCAGCGAAATTCGGTCCATCGTTTGCAACGTCCTCTTGGAGGTACCGGATTCCAGGAATTGGAGTGAATATCCGAACATTTGGGACGAGGTTATTGGGCTCCTCCAGCACTGCGATTGGTATAAAGTTTATGACGTCGCCGAAGCCATCTGGCGGTCTCTCGATCGCCGACCTGATCAGCAAACTCGATTTGGAAGCGAACTAAACCGCGTATTTCGTGAGAAAGGCATCGGGTGGGAGCTGAAGCATCCGGACGGTATTGTCTTTCGAGGCGGCCAAACGTTCAAGGTTGCCACCGAGGAGGCCGTCGCCACCTTTGCAAAGAGTGGGAGATATACGGCAGCAGGGGAGATCCGCGAAGCCTTAAAGGATATTTCACGCCGACCCGAACCCGATCGCACCGGCGCAATCCAGCACTCTATGGCGGCGCTCGAATGTGTCGCTCGGGACCTGTCCAACGCCCCAAACATGAACCTGGGTCAGCTCATCAATGGCCTCGCCCTCACGGCCCCGTTGGGCGAGGCGTTACACAAGCTCTGGGGATATGCTTCGCAAAATGGTCGACATGTACAGGAAGGGCGCGATGCAAGTGCTGCCGAGGCTGAGCTCGTTGTCAGCGTTGCGTGCAGCATCGCCGTCTTTCTCCTCAACCGGTCGCTATAGCACGCTACCCTTCGAAGGTCGCGGCCACGAAAATTGGAAGCAACGGCTCTTCACGGTCCATCAATTCGTACGCCTTATGGCGATTCACAAAGGGTTCCCGATGCATATCTCTCGCGTTCAGCTCGTTAACTATCGAAATTTCGAGCGCGCAAGTTTTCATTTTAACAAAGGCATAAACACCGTCATCGGTGAAAACGGATCGGGCAAGACCAATCCGTTCCGCGCGATGCGTCTCATGCTGGACGACGATTTCCTTCGCTGGGCCTATCGCATGGAGGAAAGCGATTTTCATCGCGGGATCGGCAACTGGCGCGGTCATTGGATCGTCATCAGCATAGAATTTGGGGAGGTGTCTCAGGACGAAGCCGTACAAGCACTTTTCCTGCATGGGACCGGAGTTATCGAAGAAGAAGCGATTGCTCGGGGTACCTACAATCTAATTTTCCGACCGAATGCCGCGATCCGGACGCGTTTGGCGCAACTCGATCAAGACGATCATGCGGGTTTGGCTGCGATCTTGCATGCGGTCACATTGGACGACTACGAGACCGTCTTCACCGGCAAAAGCACCGCGGACTTTTCTGATCCAGCCGTGTACCAGGAACTCGTCGGAAATTTCGAGACCGTGCAGTTTCCGGCAGAGCTTCATCCCGCGACCCTCGGAGGAAGAGTTCCAGGCATAATGTCGGTCAGCAAGGAGGTTTGCTTCACCTTCATCCAAGCCCTTCGTGACGTAGTCAGTGAGTTCCAAGGCCAGAGAACAAATCCCCTTTTGACGCTCCTCCGCAGCAAAAGCGGGGATCTGGATCCAGCGGTGCTTGCGCCGATCACTGATCGGGTGAACCAACTGAACAGTGAAATCGAAGCAATTCCCGACGTCGGAGAAATCCGGGCCGACATCCGCCAAACGATCCGGGATGCTGCCGGCGAAACTTACTCGCCAGCGAGCCTCGCAGTGCGATCGGCCGTCCCGGGTGAAGCGGATCGGCTTTTCCAATCTCTAAAATTGTTTGTTGGCGAGACCGATGATGAATACGAGGGAGCCATCAACGAGCTGAGTCTCGGCGGCGCCAACCTCATATTTCTCACCCTCAAGCTTCTCGAGTTCAAGTATCAGAAAGCAAAGCAGGCCTGCGCTAACTTCCTAGTCATTGAAGAACCCGAGGCCCACATTCACACCCATATTCAGAAGACACTTTTCGACCGATTGAATTACCCCGACACCCAGGTGATATACTCCACGCATTCAACCCAAATTTCCGAAGTTAGCAACATTGAGAATGTCAACATCTTGGGCCGGAGCGGTTCGCGCTGCGAAGCGTTCCAGCCGAGTGCTGGCCTGGAAGCACCAAAAATCCGCAGCATTCAGCGCTATCTTGACGCCGTCCGCAGCAATCTACTGTTCGCGAAAAGCGTGATCCTGGTAGAGGGCGACGCCGAAGAAATCCTCGTGCCGGTACTGGTGAAAGAGGTGCTGGGTGTGAGCCTCGACGAACTGGGCATAAGTCTGATCAACATCCGCAGCACTGGCTTCGAGAACGTCGCAGTTTTGTTTCACGATGATCGTATTCGTCGACGTTGCGCAATCGTGACGGATCTGGACGCCACCTTCTTCAACACTGACCCGCATCTGGACGATCCTGATGCTTTGAAGAGTGCCAAAGCGAAGGCGCTTGGCTCGCAGGCAGCTGGAGTCGCACGACGTACTCGTCTGACGGCCTTCAAGGATGGAAACGACTGGATTTCGGTCCACTACGCGCCGCGCACGTTCGAAGTCGATTTCGTTGCAGCCGGGAACGTCGAGCTCACAGTTTCGGTGCTCAACTCCGTCTACAGCGACGCCGCAACCATTGTTGCTGCGACCGAGGAGCTGCGGTCCGGCGATGTTGCAATCTACGGAAAGCGAATCCTCGCAATGGCGAGCTATGCCAAGAAGGGCTGGCTGGCAATACAGGTTGCTAAATTGGTGACAGGGACAACGCGAATCCCAAGCTACCTGGTTGAAGCGATTTTTACCGCACACAAACCACTGAGCCGGCGAGTGCTAGCGAACATGATTGATCACCGGTTGAAATTCCACACGGATCCGGCCGTTGTTTCCGAGGCGCAGGTCCTGGCGTTGCGTGCCCAAGTCGAGGCATTCCGTATCGGCGATTTGGAGATCGAACCGCTTCGAGAAGCGATCATCGGCGCAATGGCAGGAGACGTCATCATCGACGTTCTGGGGTACGCTTGATGGTGTTTGTCTGGGAAGACGGCGACCTCAATGAAGAGCAGGTCGACGCCATTGAGCACGACGGAAGCGTGTACCTTGCCGCCTGCCCCGGAAGCGGCAAGACCAGAGCACTGACTTATAAAATCGCTTTGGAGTTATCCAAGCTCGAAAGCAACCGTCATTGGGTGATTGCCATCACCTACACGCACCGCGCGGCCGAGGAAATCTCCGAGCGGATCGAGCGATTAGGCGTGGCAACGGACCAGCTCTGGATCGGCACAATCCACTCGTTTTGTCTTGACTGGATCTTACGGCCTTACTCCGTCTATCACGAAAAACTGCAAAACGGATTTCGCGTGGTGGACCAGCATGAAACCGAAGCAATTTTGGACCAACTATGCCATCAGTCACCGTATCAAGTTCGAGCACTCGATTGCAGATATTATTACTCGACAGCCGGGTGTCAGCTGGAAAATGCGAACCCGAACAGGCGCCTGGCTGCGCTTTCCGTGTTGAACGGATACTGGCACCACTTGGAAGAGAACCGGCTGATTGATTTTGAGATGATTTTAAGGTGCGCTTATGAGCTCATCGTCGCCCAACCCTCTATTCCCATCCTGCTCGGCAAGCTGTTCAGATACATCCTGATAGACGAGTATCAGGATACAAAGGAAATCCAGTACGCGATCGTCGCTGCGATACTCAGCGCGTCGGCTGGGAATACAGAGACGTTCATCGTTGGCGATCCAAATCAGGCCATCTACGGATCGCTAGGCGGCTTCGCCATGAGCCGCTTGGACTTCGCCGCTCTGGCAGGCATTGCACTTGCCGACAAAAGCCTTTTAAGCAACTACCGCTCCTCGGACAGGATCGTCGACTACTTTTCCAATTATTGCGTCGTCCCAGCGGTCATCGAAGCGGTCGGTCCTGACAAAGAATATCCGAGCGTGGTCTCGTTCAATCAGGAAATCAATCAGCAGGAGCTGGACGACGAAATCGTCCGGCTCATCCGCTACAATATCGAGACGCTTGGCATTCCCCCTCACGAAATCTGTGTGGTTGGACCGCAGTGGATCCAGCTCGCTGCCGTCACGAGGCGCCTAGTTGCAGCGCTTCCAGAGTATAGCTTCGATGGCCCCGGCATGGCCCCATTCTCTCGTGACCAAGACAACATCTGGTTCAAGATTTCACGTCTCGCCCTGACCCGTCCAGATCCTCAGCTCTTCGTCCGACGCACACGATGGGCCAAGGAGATTTTGGATCACCTCAGATCCGCGGGTGTCGACGTTTCAAAGATCTCGCCGCGTGATCTGCTGCGCCATTGCAATAGCATCGAGATCGCTGTGGAAGATGGGCTGGAGTATCTAGAGTTGTTCTTCGCGGAACTGCTGTTCGTACTCGACATTGAGATCGATCTTTTCCCACCACTCCAGGAGCACCACGTCGCCTTTTTCGAACGGTCCCGGGTTCAAATCCAACGACTGGAGAATGCCGGCGTTCAAGGCGTATCGAGCGTTGCCATGTTCAGACGTGTATTCGCCACCCGAGCTGGCATAACGGTTTCGACGATTCACGGCGTGAAGGGAGCAGAGTTCGATACAGTGATTGCCTTCGCTTTGCTTGAGGGAATGGTTCCGCACTTCTCAGAACCGAACGCGGCAGAGAGCGCCAGCAAACTGCTCTATGTTGTTGCCTCTCGCCCCCGAAAAAACCTGCACCTTATCGCTGAAGCCGGCCGGATCAGCGGGATTGGCGTGCCTTATGAAACCACTCAGGTGCTTGCTGAGCACGGCTTTGCTTATGATCTTATAGATGGTCCCGGCTAGCCAAAGGTAGTCTGGCATGAACAAGGTCGCGCCTCCATCACAACACCCCCCATGCCCGAAACCTTCCCCTCCCCGTCATCTCCCTCAACCCCAGCTCCAAAACAATCCGCCGCGCCGCCTGCGGCGTGACGTCGAGCGTTTTGGCCACCATCCCGGCCGACACCAATGGTTTTGCCATCACCAGCTCGACCAGCTCTGGCAATTTCGAGGAGGTTCGCCGTCTTTCAAGTTTTCGGTCCATCATCGTCTTCGCCAGAGTCAGCCGGTCATGCTCTTTCATTCCGATCTCGGCGGCCGCCAAAAATCCGTGGGCGATGGCCAGCAGCCGGGTCTCGCGATCGCGATGCCGGCGCCGATCGACCGGGATGGTTTTGAGGCCAAGGTTGATGGCCGCGAGATGGGCACCTGACGTGATGCACGCCTGGCGCAGGATCGAAGCGGCCAGCAACCGGCCAAGCCAGGGCGCGTGCTGAAGGACGGAGAGTTCGTTCCAGGCATCGAGGGCAACGATGGCCTGCAGCACCGCCGACTGTCCTTGGGCCTGCCGCAGCATGCCGCGCCACTCCTCGAGCCGGGCATCCTCGTCCCAGTCGAGATCATAGACCAGTGCGTCTCTGTCTTCCGCGATGGCGCGGCCGGGCCGCGTTGCGTTTTCGATCGCCGCCTCCGATCGGGCAAGTACCGCATCGATGGCGGCATAGTCGACGCCGGGCAGATCTTCAACGTTGTCGCCATCCCCCTCCCCTTCCGCATCGATCGCGACCGCCGCCCGAATGATTCCCGCCGTCGTTGCCTCGTCCCCGCCGCCCGACCCGATCTCCGAGGTTTTCCGCAGCGAGCGGATGCCATCGGCAGAGAGCGCCCAATCTGGGGATTGGCCAGAGATACGCCGGCGAGTGCGCAGCACGTCGCGAGCGATTGTCAGCTCGTGCGTGGGTGTGCGAATATCCTTCGTGGCGTCGTGAAGGACGAGGTCTTCGAGATGGACGAGTTCGCCGTCTATCCACAGCGAAGCGCATGCGTCAGCAAAGTGGGATCGTTCGATCCAGCCCGCGCCAACCGGTGAACGGGCGATACGCTCATCCAGACGCGTGAGAGCAAGACCGGCGTCGAAAGCCGGCCGCATCAGGGCTGTCATACTGATTTTCGTGAGATCGTAAGTCATTGAAATCATGATATATGATTTCTTATACGAACTCTATCTGAATATTGTGGTTCCTCACATGGTATGATTGAGAGTTGAGCTTCTAACCATCGATAAGTACCTCTTACCGATAATTAACGAGATGTTTTTTATCTTCTCTAAGACGATTTGTAATCAAAGTAGCGGCCTTGTCGAATATGCTGGAGTGAACGTCTGGGACAGGCTGGTTCTACCCCAGTGTTTTTTGGGCAATACGCCTACTGGTTAAAGCAAGACTAGCATAGATAGTTTTGTCGCATAAACTCCGGCTGGAATATTTGTTCC
>NZ_JBYOKI010000009.1:0-163351 GCF_057799395.1 Agrobacterium sp. 20P9.1.2 | reverse complement strand
ACACCTCGAAACAAGTCAACAGGGCACTTTGAAGAAATTACAGAAAAGTGGTAAGTGATTGAAGTGATGAGGTTATTTCGCATTTCGGGGAAATCGCCCATCAAATTCCGCCGAAATTGGATGCCTGACCTCCCGGCAATGGGCTCCCAACAATAGGGTTCAGCAAGTCGGCCTTCGCGACAGCCTGTCTATAATCATTGCACGGACAACTAGCCCCTCTTAGCAGGTGTGCTCTTCATCTTTAGCCAATCTAAGCAGATGGAGCGCCTTTCCAAAACAGCTCTGGATTTGAGCGCCACCACTTCCTTGTCGACAATTGAACTCATCTGATATATCAGATATCAATAGAGCTTCTGATATGAGGAACTGTTGCATTGACCCCAATTCAGCCATCAGCCTTGGATGATCGCATTGCACGGCTCGATCCTCAGCTTCTGACCACACTTCGTGACCATGTGCACCGGACGCTGAGAACAGCTATCCTCTCAGGACGTTTTTCGCCTGATGAACGCGTGAACGAACGCCAACTCGCAGAACAACTGGGTGTCAGCACCACGCCGATCAAGGAAGCCCTCCGTCAGTTGGAGGCAGAAGGTCTGGTTGAGACGCTTGCACGGCGCGGTGTCGTCATTCGGTTCAATGAGAGCTGGGCCGAGGAAACTATCCTCGCACGAGCAGCCTTGGAATCCATGATCGCCCGCCTCGCTGCGAAACGGTTACAGCCAAATGCAGTTGAGGCGCTGCAGCACACTATCGAGCAAATGCGGATTGCGACCACCGACGCGGCAGCGGATGAACTCATCGCGCTCAACGAGACTTTTCACGATCAAATCCACATTGCTTCCAAATGTCGGTATCTCTCGCGAATGATCGAACGCCAGCGCTTTTATGATGCAGGCATTCGTCGCGTCATTCACTCAGACCCTTCAGAACGGGCAAAAGCACTCGCCGAACACGCGGCCATCGCAACGGCAATCATCGCTGGCCAGAGTGATGAGGCCGAAAGGGCCATGCGCGATCACGTCGTAAGGTCAGGCGACACGTATCTAAGCATTATTTTCAAAAAGCTGGGAGGAGAACCAGAGTGAACACATCTATGGAAAAGGTGCGCAAGGCACTGACGGGTATTTCAGGCGTGCCGGTCACCCCGTATGCGGCAGACGGAAGTGTCGATACATCGATCTTATCCACCTTAATCAAGGGTCTCGCAGACGCTGGCGTTCATAATCTTATGGCGGCGGGCAATACAGGGGAGTTCTTTACCCTGTCGATGGATGAGGTGCGTCTGGTTCATCGCACCACCATAAAAGCGGCGGCCGGCGCCTCGCTGGTCAGTGCAGCCGTCGGCCGTTCGCTGACGGAAGCCAAAGCCTTGGCGCGTGATGCGATTGCCGAAGGTGCCGACGCCATCATGGGACATCATCCCATGGACCCGTTTGCGGGGCCGAGTTACCAGGCAAAATATTTTCTGGAACTGGCGGAGTCTTCCACCGTCCCCGTCATAGCCTATGTGCGTAGCGACAGCTTTTCCGTTGCCGATTTTCGCAAGCTGGCACTTCATGAGAATATTGCAGGCATCAAATTCGCCTCCAGCAACCTCATGCTACTGGCAGAAGTCATCCGCGCCACGAAAGACGCGCCCGCAATTTGGGTCTGCGGTTTGGCAGAGGGCTGGGCTCCGGCATTCTATGCGATGGGCGCACGCGGGTTCACATCCGGATTGGTCAATGTCTTTCCAGAGCGTTCGCACGCCATTCATCGCGCGCTGGAAGCTAGCGACTATAGAGCGGCTCGCGAATTGATAGACGGCATCGCCGGCTTCGAAGCCATGCGCACGAAATATCTCAATGGTGCCAATGTCACTGTCGTTAAGGAAGCCATCGGCATGCTCGGCACCACCGTCGGCCCGGTTCGCGCTCCCGGGGTGGAGAAACTGAACGATGCAGAACGGGCTGAACTGAAAGAGATTGTCGAGCGGGTAAAAAGAGAGGCACCAGCTGCCGCTTGAGGGGCAGGACGCTTCCCCTCACCGCATCAAGAAATAAGCGGCAAGCTATAATATCGTCTCGCAACCGCATTTTTCGACTTGCATAGCGAGACAAATCATTTATATGACGCGCTAACGAAGCGGCACAGACCACTTCGGTTGCGTTGGGGAATAGTTCAACGGTAGAACGACGGACTCTGACTCCGTTAATCTTGGTTCGAATCCAGGTTCCCCAGCCAAAAATTCCACAGTGATTTCAATCACTTGCCCGCTGGTGCGCCGAAAAACCCTTGTCACACATCAATATTAATGGGTGCGACAAGATACAAAGCATTTTCAGTGACTTACATTGAATTGCAGAATGATTTTAAATCAGTACCAGGCAATTCACCGCAACATGGATTGCGACAAAAAGCCCGCAACGTGGTGAGCGCTGCGGGCCTTGTTGTCGTATTGGGAAGAAAAAGTCGGCGCGCTGCCCTAGGGTGCACGCCGACAAGTTTGCCAGCACTCATGGGCTGCGAGCTGGCGGGGAAATTACATAGTCGTAAAGCTTGTCTACGAACTCTCCAAGCCTTTGTATCTTCAAAACTCGTAAATGCAAAATTGCTTTGGTCTCCTCGGCTGATAACCGGCCAGCGCGCCGCTGGTGTAGTCGCGGTGGTGTCAGGCTTGGTGAGCCGTCTGCGCGCTGGCCATTGGTGTTGGAATAAAAGACCGGGGCAGCTAAAGAGCGCCGCCGGCAAAAAGCCAGCCCGAACGGACAAGAGGCTGGCAGGGAAACTTAGTGCGGCGGAGAGGCCGCGTGACACTGTTGCAGCATCAAGGCGTCTGCATGCCATTGCACATCGCGAAAAGCTATGAGATCGGATAGCGCACGCTCTATGGCCGGCCGCTCTGCGAGGATTACGCCTTCCTTGGCTGCAACCATGTCTGCGGCAAACCTAAGCTTAATTGCGATGTCGTCTTCGCATGTGATTGATGCATTGATGATCGCATCACCTAGCGACATCGTCGCTTGCACGATAAGATCACAAACAAGGTCAGGCATGTCGCCGTGGCGGTCCCATGCTGTGTTCAACTCTGTGTAAAGTGCCGTCATTCTCGGCAAAAAGGTTCTGTCGGGTTCTTCTTCAACGTGATTTTTCATGCGGCTTCTCCGTCGATCGTGACGCCCTGAAAGATTTCGGGCTCGATGACTTTTCCGATGACAGTGAGGCCATCGCGGCGCGTACCGCCATCATTTCCTTTGTAGCTCTGACCAAAAGCGGTTCTCGATCCGTATGGGCGTGGATAGTTGTCCTCAGTAGAGACCAGCTCGATACCGATGTTGCCATCATGGCGCAGGACTACAGCCCGTTGGTTCTTCAAGTTCGTGAATGTGCCCACATCAACGAGAACGCGCTCCCCGTCGATTTCCATCGCGCAGCGATTCTGGCCTGGTGCTGGCGCATATGCACACATTGCCGCGCTGGAGGTTTGGCTCTGCTGCATTGCGGCCGGTCTTCTACCGACCAAGCGCCGCGGTAACGCTTCAATGCGCTCCGGGACCGGAGTTGATCTTCTAGGTGCGTATGCCATTTCGTGGTCTCCTCGGTTGCCAGTTCGCTATGAACTGTGTATGTCACTAAAAAACACCAACATCATAGCAATGTCAACATAAAATAATGACATTGCTGTTTTTTTATGAGGTACGAGGTGATAAACCCAAATCAGTGTCGGGCCGCACGGGCATTGCTCGATTGGAACCAGCCACAACTGGCTTCTGCCGCTGGTGTATCACCATCGACTTTGCGCGATTTTGAATCTGGCAAACGCACCCCTATCGCCAACAACCTTGCTGCGATCCAATCTGCCCTTGAAGAGGCCGGCGTGATCTTCGTCGAGGCTGGCGACACCGCCCAAAGTACTGGCGTTACTCTGCGGCCTTGACGGGGTTTCGGCTACTGCCGTACCTTCAGTCTGCGGCTACCAACCGCATCACCACATTGAGGAGCTTTGAAAAGCTTTCGGCATGCGTGCCGGCGGCGGGCCTTAATGTGATGGATATATAATGCCTCTTAAACTCTACAAACGCAGAGACAGCCCCTCCTGGTGGGTCGGCGGTAGCGTGCGCGGCATAAGTGTCCGCAAGTCCACTAAAACCACAGACAAGAAGGTTGCCGATACCGTGCGTATCGTGCTCGAGCAACAGCTTCTTGAAGAATCAATATTTGGCAGACGACTCACGGTGACGTTCGATGAGGCGGCAGAAGCCTATCTCGCCTCTGGCGGCTCAGAGCGCTTTCTGAAAGTGGTGCGCGACGCGCTTGGAAAGATTAAGCTTCGCAACATCAATCAAGCCGTCCTGGACGAGGCCGCGCGCAATATCTACCCAACCGCAGCCCCAGCAACGGTGAACCGGCAGCTCTATACGCCGTTCATTGCGGTGTGGAATCACGCTGCCCTGAACGACTGGGCGGCAGTGAGAAAATGGCGGAGGCCCTCAGAACGAAGAGGTACGCTGAATGCGCATCACAAACTTCGTATCGGCGCCGCGCCTGTCAGATATGACCATGCAGTTGCGTTTGTGGCCGAGCTCTCTGCACCGGCAGCCATGATCTTCACGACGATGTTCTACACAGGAATGCGACCAATAGAACTGCTGTCACTTTGTAGAAATGACGTTGATGTGCCGGGATGCTGGATTGTCGTGAGATCGTCGAAGACAGGCGAGCCACGTGGCGTGCCCATGCATGAAATTTTGGTGCCATTGTTTACATCGTTGCTCGAGCGGGATGACAAAGCGCAGCAAGTATTCAGAAACTTCAAAGGGCAGCCATATCGCGTGGGCGGTAATTACGGCGGCCAGCTGAGTTCCAGCATAGACACCGCGCGTCGCGAGACTGGCATACGCGATATCAGCGCATATACAGCCAGGCACACGGTTTCCACGCAGCTTGTGATAAATGGCGTGCACCCGCACATCAAAGATCAGATCCTCGGCCACGCGGTCGACAGTATGTCGCGCCGTTACACCAGCGTGCCTCAGGCTCCGCTAATTGAGGCAATCAACACTCTGCCAGTGCCCGATGCTTGGCGGGACTTTTGGTGGTGGCGCGACCCTCTTCATGCGTCACGCGTTCAATCCATCAGGGGTGTACGAGCACGGGGATGACCCACTCAGCGGAAGAACCAAGCGTTTCAAAGGTTGTCGATGACGTCGTTTACTTCCTCGAGCGGCAAGCCGACGGGAAATATGAGATAGACGCGGAGCACTTGTTGTCCGACTTAGGAGGCAGCGTTCCCGGCTTTGGGGACCGCATTGCGCTTACCATTCACAACATTGGATCCTCGTTTATGGAGGTCGTCGGACGGTATTTCGTACGGCATATCGATGAGGCATCAAACAAGGAATGGCTGGTATGGTTCGTCGTAGTTGAGCCAGTCAATCTGCCGGAGGCGGATAATTTGTTCAACCTCATTTCAGACACCTACAACACATTCGCGAAAACTCGCTCAGCGCTCAGACGCGAACGGATGCCGCCACTGGACTCTCCTGTGGTCGACGGAAATCAAACCTATTTTAAACGGTGGGAAGAACAAGATAATGAGCGCCAAAAGCGTGGGCCAGTGCACAGGCTCGACAAGCCGCAGATGCGGGCGCTTCGATTTCTTGCCAGCCATCCGGAGATTTCGACAGTCGATCTCATCCCTCAATGCGGAGAGAAAACTATGGAAGCGCTCTCAAACGCCGGCTGTACGAGACCTGGAGGCAAGGATCACCGCGGTCGTCAGGAGTGGTTCATCACCGGTGAAGGCCGCGCAGAGATCGAGCGAGACGATATTTATCAGAACTGGGTCTTTGAGTAAGTTGCATCGTTCAGGAAGGCGTTGTCGGCTGCTTGTCAGGAATTATCAACCAGAACAACTGGACTAGATCGCGCCACGTTCTGGAGAGGTCAGCCACGGTTTCCGTAACCTGTCCATAAACATAGATCGCAAACAGGGTCGAGCATAACAATAACAGCCACGGCCACAATCTCTTTTTCTTGCTTCGCTTACGCTCGCCGTCGGCTTGGTCCGTCAAAGGTGTTTCTCCCGCACGCTCGGAATATGAAGAAAAAACAAAACTAGACAATCAAAAAGATGCCGCCTTGACTCCCTCACCGACGAGAACATAATAAGAACATCGATCAACGATGCGGCCTCCGGTGATCGAACATTGGATCAACGAGGAGATCACAGCATGCGCCCAAAACCCGACGAAGCTGATGTCGCCGACTACATCTTGGACTGCCACAACGGCAACGCAACTGCCGCAATCAAGGCCATGCAAGATGAGATTGAGCATCTACAGCACCAGCTGAGTCTCGCAGTTAGAGCTATGGGCAAGGGCTACACCAGAGGGTGGGTTCCGAGTGAGGAGCGCGATGCCGTCTGAGGGAGCAATGCTTCTCTCGGACTATGGAGGCGAGCCCGTCGGCGTAATCTGTGAGAAGTGCCAAACGCTGAAATTTCTAAACGTCGCAGAGCTCATGTTGGAGTTCGGCGATTTGCCAATGCCAACATTGCTTCATCATATCTCGCAAAGCGTCCTCAAATGCGAAAAGACGATGGTCGGGTTTTCCGATCGTTGTGGCCTCTCTTACTACAAGCGGGCGAACCCGATTGAGCCGTTGGCAAAACCAGCATCAAGCAGAAAAGTATCAGAACTGAGGGCTTGGGAGGTTGTCGTCGTCAAATGTAGGTTCTGCGGCCATGTATCCAACATACCTCAATGGCGGATGAGGAATGTCGATAAAGACAAGTCTCTGGATCAACTAGGATCGCAGATGCGTTGTCAGAAGTGCCGCAAAAGAGGCGAAGTGAAAATCACTGTCGCGAAGATGCCGAGGTGACGCATGTGCAATCTGTACCAAGTCAAGACCAATCAAGAGGCTATCCGCGACATCGCTGGCTCGATGCAGGAGCGCTTGAATCTTCAGCCAGACGTCGAGGTTTACCCCGATAGGGGTGCGCCTGTCGTCCGCAACAAAGATGGTGTGCGCGAGCTGACTGAGCTGACCTGGGGCATGCCTACGCCACCCAACATACTTGGAGGCAAGCCAGACACCGGCGTCACAAACATCCGCAATGTCGCGTCGCCTCATTGGCGCAAGTGGCTGAAAGTCGAGAACCGATGCGTCGTGCCGTGGACTCGATTCTGCGAGTGGGAAGACACCAAGCCGCGAAAGACAAAGCGCTGGTTCGCTATCGATGATGCAGAACCCCTTGCCTTCTTCGCTGGCATATGGACGGATTGGAACGGCACGCGAGGTTCGATGAAGAACCCACGCGATGGACTGCACGAGTTGTTCGCCTTCCTCACAACAGACCCAAACGAAGTGGTGGAGCCGATTCATCCTAAGGCTATGCCGGTCGTGCTCACTACCGCAAAAGAGGTCGATGTCTGGATGAATGCTCCGTGGGAAGAGGCCAAAGCACTACAGCGACCCTTGCCTGCTGAAAAACTAATCCTGCTGCCGGTTGAGGAGCAGACGACAACCGGCGACTTGTTTCAATAGGAGGCGGTCATGAAAATCTGGACGCATATTTTAGAGGATCACGGCGTCTATGTCAGAAGCCCAATAGACGACGGCGATTTTCTGCCCCCAAGGCAGGTTGCTCATGATGAGCTTGATCCGCAACTCATCGCCGAGGTGGACCGTGACTCGGACCTCACTACCTACACAGGCTATGCCGCAGAAGAATATTCCGCCGACATGGACAGCGCTCCAACCGGAGCAAATCTGGAAATTCTCTTAAGCCGCCGCAAGGGCCTGGCAGCTGTGCTCTACGACAATCCAAAAATATCTTCTGCATTCGTGGAGTGGGTGAGATGCACAAGCCCGGACGCCGCCATCGTCGAGTGGCGCAAGAAGGTGTTAGCCAAATACACCGTTATTAGAGGCGACATACGCCAGATTGTTAGTGAGAGACGCGCGCTGTGAGACAAGAAAAGCCTCAGACGGCAAACGAGGAAAGGATCCCGCGCCTCCGTGACTTCAAAGGCGAAAAGATCGACATGGCATGTCACAGATGTGAGCGATACGGCGTCTACGAGCGTAAGTCGCTTCTGAAGAAATTCGGGGCATCGGTTCAATTTGTCAGCCTACGGCGTGTGCTCGCGATCGGGTGCGATAGCGCGGGCACAGCAAAGTGCGAGGCCCACTTCCCTTGCCTGCTATCGGCAAACCTAAAATCTGCCCAGCAATAACGGAAAATACGCAATGAAGCTGATGGAAGAATCCGACATACCGGCGTTCGTGGAGGCTGTAGTCGCCACCGGATGCAATATTACTGCGATCGGAGACAACCATTATCTACTAGGTGATGCCGATCTCCCTGAACCACAGCGGGAAGATGTTCAGCCGTTGCTGAAAAAGATATCGGAGGACTTTGGTCATCGTGACCATTTGCGTGCGAAGATAGTGTCCTATCTTCATTCGATTGGTCGAAGCTATCCGCCTCCGCAAAAGCATTGAGGACTGACCATTGAGCGACCTGACAAGCAAGACCGGCGACGGCGTCCACGAGAATCACTACTGCTGCATATCGGAATGCAAGAAGTGGGGTGGGTTTGGTTTCGCCCGCAATAGGGCGGAGCCAGTGCAGTGGTGGTGTTGGGAGCATTACCCTTATAAACCAAATAATCGCTGAGGAATACACGATACTCCACCATAAAAATGGGCGTTGTGACCAGAGTGCTACAGTATCTTTTGATTACTAATGTAATGTGTCAAGAGATACTTTGGGGGAAATTTATGAAGAAGATCATTACTGCTTTCGCGTTTGCTCTGGTTGCTTCGACAGCAATAGCCGCAGATGCATTACAGGAAACACCGCAGTTCTCATGGACTGGGTTCACCGCAGGTGTGCAAGGTGGCTACAACTGGAATAACCAGGGCATAAATTTTGCGGGTATTATCGTTATCCCGGAAGCAGATGCTGACTTTGACGGCGCGTTATTGGGCGGGTTTGTTGGCTACAACTATCAGTTCTCGAACAACTGGGTAGCGGGCATCGAAGCTGACTTTGAGCGAAACTGGGCCGACGGTTCACTTAACAACAGCACAAGCTACGGGTTGGATTGGCAGGGATCGGTTCGCGGACGTGCAGGTTACGCATTCGAACGCGCGTTGATATACGGCACAGCAGGCTGGGCGGTTGCTCGACTAGACGCTGATCGAGGCACGGCTGGCGAGGATAATCAGACCTTCAACGGTTATACTGTTGGCGCAGGCGTCGACTATGCATTTACCGATATGATATTTGGGCGCGTAGAATACAGGTACACCAACTTCGGCGACAAAGACTTTAGTTTCCCTAATGCACTTGGCGGAGCAGGGTTTAATTCCGACCTTGACCAGCACGCACTTCGCATCGGCCTTGGTGTAAAGTTCTAAAAAGAGTACAGACGAATAGAGCCCGGTTTTGCCGGGCTTTTTTTATATTCACTTACTGGCTAGGTGCAATCGTCATCAGGGACAACCGATAGTCCCGCTTCATGAGCCGCATCCACAAATGCCGCACGAGCGTCGGCTGGTGTATCCTCATCGCTGCCATTTATGACAGCATCACACACCATAAGGGCTGTGACGTAAGCGTCGGCGGTGCAGTCGGCAGGCCAGTAGTCGAGTAAACATCGCGCCAAACCAGCTACTGTCGATAAGGTTTCGAACGTACCCCAATCGATTGTCAGCGGCGAGATTGAATGGTTGGTAACAGCGATCATAAGAATGATCTTCAATCGCAAAGCAAATCCCAAGTCAACATGCCGAATTGTCAGTCACTTAGATGTCAGCCAGTGGACAGACCTTACTTGCATCAGAGGCGTTGAGACCAATGGGCGGGTGCTGGCCTAAACCGCGTTTGTGATGTGAAAACTAGACTTTTTCGGAACCATTTTAGAGAAGCTCTCGTTCGGACCTGAGAGCAGAAGCCGACCTGATGGTAACAGCATGCCGAAGTACTTTTTCCACGTCTATGATACGGACGGTTACACCGAGGATTCACACGGCGCCGAATTCTCAGATGATGAGAGAGCGCATGTCGAAGCGGTTCAAGCAGCTCGTGAAATGTTGGCGGAAAAAATCATAAATGGTGAAGTCGTCAACGGAAGCTACTTTGAGATAGCGAGGCACGACGGCACTATCGTGGAGACCATCCCACTCAAATCAGTCGTGCGATTTGTGTGAAGTGATCGCAACTCCGGACCCGACATGATCGCGCTCTTAAGCGCTTTCACAGCACGTAGGTATTCACCACAGCAAAGCTAAAAACCGCGATCGCAAGACTTACCATAATGATTGTGACCATCTTCATTGCTATAACCTCCGCACAACTCGAACCGATTTGACGCAGCAATGTTCCTTATCGGTGCCGCAGGCAGTCCCAGTTAACCTTGTTGTCCACAGCCAATCGGTTTACAAAACCTTAACAAAATCAATCAATCGATAAGTGTCCCAAACTAAATTGTGCTCAAATTGCAACACGATGTAGGCCGCGTTGCGTCACACACAGCGAAATACGGCGAAAGCAGATTGCGAATCCGGCGGACTTTCTGTCTATTCCAAATCCGAAGCGGGGGGCATCTCCAAAGATTGTTCCGCTTTTGTAACGAAACATGACTGGAGGTCATTATGAACATCAAGAGCCTTTTGATCGGCTCCGCTGCCGCTCTGGCAGCAGTAACCGGCGCACAGGCCGCTGACGCTATCGTCGCTGCAGAACCTGAGCCCCTCGAATACGTTCGCGTTTGCGATGCTTTCGGCACAGGCTTCTTCTACATTCCTGGCACTGAAACCTGCCTGAAGTTCTCTGGTTACGTTCGTTTCCAGACCAACTTCGGTCGCGATCAGTCCGGCACTTCTGACTGGGATTCGTTCACACGCGCTCAGTTCAACATTGACACACGTACAGACACCGAACTCGGCGCTCTGCGCGGCTTCATCGAATTCCGTGGCGATGCCGACACTGGCGCTGGCGCTGATTCCCGCTTGAACATTCAGCAGGCGTTCATCGAACTCGGCGGCCTGAAGGTCGGTAAGTTCTACAACTGGTGGGACGATGGTCTCTCTGGCGAAACTGACGACCTCAGCAACGAAACCCTGTTCAACTCCATTCGTTACACCTACGATGCAGGCTCTTTCTGGGCTGGCGTTTCGGTTGACGAACTCGAAGGCACAGGCGCTGATTTTGTAGCCGTTGGCGGAACTCCAGTTCTCGGCGTATTCCCAACAGGCACGACAGAAGCTGACAACAATGTTGGTATCTCTGCTGGCGTAGGTACGAAGCTCGGCGGCGCAACGCTTGCTCTGATCGGCGGCTATGACGTTGACCAGGAAGAAGGCGCTGTTCGTCTGATCGGCACTGCCGAAATTGGTCCTGGCACGCTCGGCCTCGCAGGTGTATGGGCTTCTGGTCCAAACGCTTACTACGCACAGGCTGAATGGGTTGTTGCTGCTGAATACGCAATCAAGGCAACCGAGCGTCTGACGATCACCCCCGGCGCACAGTACTACAGCAACATCGCAAGCGTAGCTTCGGTAGCTGATCTGAACGGTACCGGCGATGCGTTCGACGGCATTCGTGCTGGCGACTGGTCTAACGACGACGCTTGGAAGGCTGGCGTAACTGTTGATTACAAAATCACAGACGGCCTGACCACCAAGATGACTGTTAACTACATCGACGCCGACAACGCTGACGACCAGGTCACTGGCTTCGTTCGCCTTCAGCGCACGTTCTAATATTTCTAACCTCGGTTAGTAGCGAGAAACCCGGCTTGTGCCGGGTTTTTTGTTATTTAAGCTTGCAAGAATTCATATAGACAATCGGACACAATTTCGGCACACTGTCCTCGATTACAAGCGAAGATCCACAGCCGAAAGGCTTTCGCTGTTGATCCCAGTCATCCTCTCCAGTCTTCGGGCTGGAGAGGCGGGATTGCATCCTCCCGCTGCACAAACAAAAAAATTCCCGCCTACCTTTCGGCAAGCGGGGTTTCGTCAGGACGATCTAGTCGGCCTCGGCTTGGATGCCTGGTTTTCAACGATACGATCAACGCGGACGGTCATGTGATCGACGGCAGCTTTTACGCCGCTGATGGCATCCATGATCTGCTCTGTCGTCTCGCGCATACCGGCCTTTGTGATGTATGTCTCGGCGACATGCAGGCGGTGCGATGCGAGTTCGTCGCGCGCAAGAGCGGCAAGAGCGTGGGCCGCCGAAGCCGTGCCGGTTGCATCTGCCCTAGCCGAACTGATCTTCGCATCCACATACTTCCAGAGACCGAAGAAGAAGCCGAACAGCGCGATGAAGAACAGCGCGACTGCCATGATTTCTGGGCCGGTCAAGGCTTCACCCCGCAAAGCTTTTGCAGCTTTTCGTTCTCGGCCAATATCTGGCGTTTGGTTTCGATGGAAAGGCTGTCCTCAACAGATGGCCGCACAGCTTTTGCGATGTCGCAGTAGCTACCGCTTGTCGCGCATCCACTTGCCAAGAGCGTCATCAACGCCAGCGTCATCCAGATTTTTAACTTCATTTTCGACTTCCCCAGCCCGCTTGATGGCCTTTGCATTCGCTGCGGCCTGTGCATCCTTCGCCGCGGTGCGCCCTGCCCGCTGGCCGTAAAGAAAGACGCCCGCGAGAATCGCGAGCGCTGTACCGATGGTGGCTAGGTAGCCCTTGAGTTTGGCGAGGATGATCAAACCTTAACCTCCTTGCCGCGCCAGCTATTCCAGCGACGAATAACGACGTCGCGGTTGCGGTAGGCAACGTAGCCGACGACTGCGATAAGCACGCCTGCGGCAATCCAGCCCCATGGAAGGCCCGCAGTGAAGGCAAGCAGTCCAGAGCCAGCCGCAGAGCTTGCGCCCTTAGTGACTACGTCCTTGGCCGCACCAGCGTCACGGCGAAGCTGTGCAATGGTGGCAGGGCCGATGATGCCGTCAGCAATAAGGTGCGGGTGAGCCTTCTGATAGGCAATCACAGCCGCCTTGGTCTTGGCGCCCATCCAACCGTCAATCGCGCCGGGATTTAGACCAGCGGTCGTGAGCAGTTCCTGCGCTTCCTTGACGACCGGATCCGGCAGCACCGGCGGTTCGGCTGTCGCTTCTTTGGTCACGCCGACGACGCCAGTATAAATGCCCATTTCGAACAGAAGCGCCTCTTCTTTGCGGCGACGCACTAGCCCCGGCAGCTTCTTGCCCTTGGCAGTATTGTAATTGCTTGCGAGGTAGGTAGCGGCGGCTTTGATCTTGCCTGCGCGCCAAAGGTCGGCCCACGTCCACTTCATTGCGCCAACGCCAAGATTGAACGTCACGGACGATGCCGCATCAAGCTCGTGCTGCTTGCGGTCAGTCGGAGAGCTGGCAACGACGGCAGGCACATATTCAGTACCGAGGACAGCATCGAGAATGACGTCGCTCTGCGCGGCCGTGATCTTGGTCTTACCTGGCACCAGTTTCGTGATGCCTATCTTGGCCAGTTCGCGTCGGACGGAATCGCTGCCCATTGTGAAGCCCGTACCGATCGTAGGAATGCCGACGGGGTCGAGATAACAGGTTAGTGGATTACCCTCATGCAGGCGCACGAAAGCCCTCCCCTGTGTGGAGATTTTGGTGATTGGCATTGGTTTTCCTTGATGTTCAGCCCAGGTTCAGGGCCGCGGAACCACTGTGCGATGGTGGAACCGCGCGCTTTACGGCGCGTTTCACTGCCGAAGCAGGAGATAAACTATGAAGATTCTAACAGCAGCTATCTGCGTCTTGTCCGTCGGCATTCTGAGCGCAGGCGTGGAGCGCACTGCCTCTGCGCAAGAGTGGGGCCACAGCTATTACCGGTATAGCGACGATGGCTATTATCGGGACCATGGCCGCCGACATTACCGTGAGCGAGAATTTCGAAACCCAGATCGTTACCATCACAACAGCGGCAAACAAGATGGCAAAGGTTTGCAGATAAAGCGCGGGGATCGAAAAAACGACCCTTGGGTTAGAAAATTTAATTAAGTTAAATGGCAAGCCCGCCGTCTAACTGACAACGGCGGGCTTAATTTATGACCAAGTGATTTTCGGCAACGCCGCCAGGAACTCTTCCACTGTCGGCGCATCGCCACCGGCCTCGACGGCGGCGAGCTGGGCGAACATTGAACCTAGCGCCGCATCTCGCCAGACGATGAAGGCGGCAGCCTCACTAGCCCAGACTGGGTTGGTGCTGCCTGTGTAAGTGGCTATCGTCAGTCGGTTATCGTAACCCTTAGACTGAGCCACTCTGTCGAGGTGATTGTCGAAAGCACCCTTGTAGTCGTCGATGGTAACTGGAACCGCCTCAACCATATCCACCCATTTCGGCAAACCATTGACGATCTGCACAGAAGACGAAACGACGCGGTAGCCGCTTGGCACGGCATCGGCGGGCTGGATGGTATGCAACTCATAGCCGCGCAACGCCCAGCCGTCCTGCGCTGGCGAGACGCGTGAGCCGTCTGGAAGATCGACCCACCCGCCTTCTGCAAACTGGCCGAGTATATCCACGCGGTTCAGCACCGCGTTATCTTTGATAAGTGCGAGCATGATTTTACCTCAAGGAGACCGCGACCATCGAGTAAGCGGAACCGGCGCTTGCCGGTGTGTTTGTGACTGTAATGTTGCCGGTGGAAGCTACCTGCAGAGATCCACCTGAATTGTTGAACACTACAGAATCTGAGAAGCCGACATCGAAGTCCTCATTCACTCCCGTCCACACACTGTTAGAGGAAGCCCAGAAGACAGAGAATCCAATCACTACACCCCCAGCCATAGTTTGAAGCGTAGTGGTCATAGGCCGAACCTGCGAGGTTCCTGTCGCTATAGGAGTGATGCTCTGAATTCCAGTCACCCGCCACACGCCAATAGCGCAACGTTGCGATGTTGAGCCGACCCAATTCACCACTACGTCTGCCGTGGAACCCGACGGCACTTTGGCAATGAATAAAAGCGCGCGTTGATTGGTGCCGACGCCTGCGACCAGTTGCGTGGCAGAGACGCCGCCAGCGGTAACTGTTACAGGGTTGGTGTCTGTGGTCTGGCCAGACACGCCAACCAAGATATATCTGTCGTCGGAAGCTATTCCGATATCGATGCCGGCAAAAGTGTAGCTCGATGAGTTCGCAGGGTTAGCGGCGTTGGCTAGATACTGAATGCTAGCCGCTTGCGATTGCGGCTTCATAAACGGCGGCGGACAAAAGAAAGCGACCATTATTGCAACGCCTGTACGATGAGAAGCGAGCCCCCATTGCCAACAGAGCAATGAAGACGGAACTTGTTGCCGCTTGTGGTGGTGAAAGCGTCACCGGTGGCTTTCGTCCAGCCAGTGACCGTGATCGCGCCTGCTGATGCGCCGTTGGTAATGTCCAGCATGAACGAACCTGTGTTCGTTCCGGGTGCCAGCGTGTGTGCGCCATTGTTGGTGTAGTGTTGCAGTGGCCGGTCGCCAGTATCGAGCGTCAGTGTTCCGGTCGAGATCGTACCGAGGTCTTTCGACGTGACGCGAGCGCCACCGGTGAGAACCTGATCCTCAACATTCATCTTGCCGTTATTGTTGAACCTGCTGTCATCACCTGCCGCGACTGTTCCGGAAGTCGTGCCAACAGTCTGGTTGACCTGCGCGCCTGCGGCGATACCCGCAAGCTTATTCGCTTCGGCGGTCGTGTAGCCTTGATAGCCGCTCTGATAAGTGACGGCAAATGTGCCTGTTGTCGTAATGCTTGAGACACTGACCTGAAGCCCGGTCGGGACGGTAAGACCAACGCTTGTAACCGTGCCGGAGCCCGTTCCGTTTTGACCAGCTGGAATACCGAGGTTCAGTTGCACGACCCCAGAAGAGACCGGCGCGAAAGACGCCGTCGCTTGCGATCCCGGTGCGAGAGTAGTGACCGCGCCCGGATTAATCGTGGTGTATGGGCCAGCATTGCCGGTTGGACCAGCGGGACCAGTTGCGCCAGCGGGGCCAGTCGCCCCCGATGGTCCAGTCGCACCGGCAGGGCCAGCAGGGCCGGTATCGCCATCCCTGCCTGTGAGAACGGCTGCCGCAGACCAGTCACCCGCAGCATTCGTATTCTTGCTGTAGATGGCGGATCGCCCATCGCCAATGTCAGACACCAGCACCCGGAAGTTTGCGGCAGAGTTGTCGTAGACCGCCCTACCCGCAAGATTGTTGACCTGCACATCGTAGTCAGCACCGTTGATGAGGCCAGCCAGAGGTATCGTCGTTGCTGTGTCGGGGCCAGTGAAAAGCAGTAGCGTGTCGGCAATCGCGTTCACGCCCGCGACCGCAGAGAGCGTCGTGCTGTTCAGACGTTGAATGTACTCGGCAAGCGCCTGCGCATTAGCGACGGTCTGCTGGCCATAAGCAGTATCGCGAACCAACGCGTAGTCGTAAGTGCCGGTTGGTCCGGTCCAGACGATGGCGGCGGTAAGCTTCGTGTCCGTGATCGGGTGTTCATTCGTCGAATCGCTATCGTCAGGCAAAATAGGCAGTGCGTTGCCGCCGTCAGCCTCGACGTAGATCGTGCCGCCGATAATAAGCGATGTTGCCCAGCCAGTGCCGATGCCCGTCACCAAAGCTTCGCCGTTGACGAGGCTAATTTGCCCCGCCGTGTAAGGTGTGGTCATGTGCGGTTTCCTTACGTGTCGTCTGGCACGTTTTTGAAGATCATAAATCCGGCTTGAAATACGCTAAAGCTAAGGCTGCCAACGTATCTAAATCTAACCGTTGTTGACTGTCTGTTTCCTGCGGGTATCTGGAAATATGAGAAGATGCTCCAAACAGCAGTTAGAGCTCCCGAAGGGTGGTTTGGGCCTCTTGCCCCACGCGCATCAGAAACAATTACATCTCCAGTCGCCAAGTCAGTTACGGAGACTTGCCCAGTCGAGGCTTGGGATCCATCCACCGTGGCTGTGCCTCTAAACTCGACCCTCATTTCATGGTGCGTGCCTTGGAGGTTAAGTCCGTGATTTATGGTGAAATCGAAGATGTAACCACCGCCACCATTGCTGGGAATTGATGTGCTTTTCGCGATGCTAACCGCCCCCGGCTCGATCTGCTCCCCCTTGACGAAGAGGTTCTCAATCTGGGCCTGCTCGATCATGGCGTTGACGATCTTCACAATTCCATCTTCGATGGCAAGCAGAGCGAAGGCGTTCACATCATCCGTGACAACGAACTGGTCAACGTTGATCGCCATCTCCGAACGCTGGACGCCGTTCACAGTCCTGATCTGGATATAGAAACCGCTCGACTTGAACGTATCATTGACGCCTGTTTTCAGCATCACTGCAAAACGGACATCCACGCCGGCTGGCGCAGAGACAGCCTTGAACGAAACCAATCCATCAGCGAAGTTGCCATTCACGTCGGATGACACGCCCAGCAGAGCTTCGGCAAGCGCTTCCGTCTCCGTCGTGCGAACACGCATTTCCTTGACGATCTCTGCGCGTGCCTGACCAATCTCCGCCTTGATGCGCTGGCGGTCGATTTGACCAACTGCACCATCGAGAGAGAAAGCCGTGGTGGCTTCTTCCAGGCGCTGCCATAGATCGCTCAACTCTTGACCTAGCTGCGTGAATACAGCCTTGGTATCCTTTCCCAAATGCTCCAGATCAGCGATGAAATCGCCACCAGCAGCCAGTGTGCGGAAGTTCGTAACGCCAGACGGCGCAACCGACCTGCCATTGTCCACGATAAGCGTGGTGCGTACTTGCCAATCTGTTTCGCTGGTCAAGCCCTCTACAATCTGCACGACGCTGATGTCTGATGACACAAGCTTGGTGAACACCTGCGTCGGGTTGGAAACCGGCCAGTATTCGACCAGAACGCCAGACACGCTGATGTCTTCGATAGCATCCCACGACAGCCGAACACCGGGCAATAATCCGCCACCCTCGGCCTCAACCACGTTTGGCGTGGCAAGGAAATTCTGCACCGCGGCCAGATAGTCAGGCGGCGGCACAACGATGATCACGGGCGGGTTGGTGGCATATGCGGTGGGATCGAAGACGCCATTGCTGATTTCCTGCAGCGCGACCGTGATGTCGCGGACGCCGTCGCTGTTGTGCGGTCCGAGCGTGCGCGTCAGAACCTGATACGTGCGCGTGCCATGCTTGGCGCTTGCCCAGGTGATCCACCGGCCTTCCTTCACGACATCCAAGAAGCGCGGATGAATAGTAATCTCTGCCGATGCCTGAAAACGAGCGCCGCGAATAGCGATATCCGCGAGACGATCCACCTGTCTGACGTATGTCACAGCGCCGTAAGGAATGGTGCTGGCGAGCGTTTCACGGTCTTCGGCAAGGGCAGATTGGTCGATGCGTGTTGCAGCGTCCTTGGTCTCGTAGAAGTCGTCTGGCGAGACATACGAAGCCGCAACAGTGTTGATCAGTTCTGTGCGCTTACGCTTCGCAGTAAACCGCTTTGGAGCACCTTTCTTGATATCGTCGTCGGTGATCGTTGCGACGATAGCCTGCGGAGCGCCTGCAATCGGGAATTCGCCATCCACTCGCTCTACCCAAGATGCGCAGGCGGCTTCGAGCAAAGGCTGAAGGTTTGCATCATGGTTCCCGCCAGGGCCGTCCTTGGCGATCATGTGCGAGCGGTAGCGGTAATAACCGTCCACGATCTCATCAGCGATATTCGCAGCCTGCGTCCATTCTGACAAAGGAAGGCGAGAGAAACTGACGCCCTTGCCGACCATCTTCTGCGTGCCGTTGAAGAAACCGCGCTCAAGATTATAGGCCTGCACGAAGGTGTTGTCGCTGTATTCCCATGTGCTCTGGTCATTCCAGCGATGCGCGCCGGAACCGCCGATCGTGCTATCCTTGCGCCAGTCGTAGAGCGGAGCGCCCTTGACTTCGAAGATTAGCTGAGCCGGCGATGTAAGGCCCTGCCCTTTCTTATGAAGCTGAGAATAGACGATGGCATAAGCCACGCCAGCGCCGCGATGGGCAGAGGTCCAACGGCCAGCCGGGCGCGATGTCGCAATCAAAGACGGATCAGCCTGCTGCGTCATCGAGCCATAGTAGAACTTGACGCGCACATTATCGTGATTGTCGCCGCTCGTTCCTTCGTTCGGGACGTCGTACCAAACGCCAGGCAGAGGATTGCCGCCACCAATCGTGCGCCATTTGCCGTTATATTTGACCCGAGGAACCGCTGTGATCCGGAAGCTGGCAAGCTCATAAACATCCATGAACTCGCGACCGCCTGAACCATAGTTGCCACGATAGACATGGCGTCCAGCCAGACCGCAGGTGCCGAGGATGACGGTGCGCGGATTGTTCGTGCCGTATTCAGTCTCGACCTGCGAAGAGGTGCTAGCTGGCTTACTCCCAAATATTCTGTTCAGGCCATAAGAGGCTGCGATCCCAAACGCCGTCTGCGCGATTCCAGCCAGAATTGGGCTTGCAGCAGCCCATGCAGAAATTGCCGTGATGGCTGAGCCGATCCCGGTGAAAAGCGGTGCGAGAAATGGCATGGGGCTATGCGCCTACCTTGTAAGCTTGGTCGATCTCGGAGACCGGCAGAAAGATCGTGCCTTGCGGCTGCTTGATTGCGAAGCCGAGGCTGCAAACGAAACCGGCGACGAACTCGCCATTGATGACGATCACACCGACATCACCCCTTCGCGCTGCGAAGCGATTGACAGGCTCAAGCTTGATGTGGACTTCGAACAGGTCTTTGACGTGGTTGCAGCCAAGGCCGCGCATCTTCTTGGCAGCACCTGCCTCGGTCTTGTATCGACCGCGAAACTCTCCCAACGGATCGACGCCGACAACGGCTTTGATCGCCTCGCAGGCCGACATCATGCAGTCGGACGTTCCCCACTCCGGCAGGACAGAAACCTGAGCGGAGGCAACATCTTCCAAGGCGCGATCCCAGCCATCACTTCTGGCTGAACTCGAAATTGAAGAACTCATTTTTCAGCCTCGCAGCGTGTTCGAAGAACATGTCGCCTGCCGAGACCAGTTGCTGGTCTTCGTGGCTGGCGTATCGGTAGCCTTCGCGGAAATTGTCGATTGCTTCGGTTTCGATGTTGGCTTCAAGCCACGCTTCACCGTTCTCTTCGCGGTGATCAATGGTATCGACGTAGCCATAGAACGTCGGCTCCGCGTGCAGGAAAGCGTTGTTGTCAGGATCGAAATAGAAGTCGTACAGCGTGACCGGGCGGCCCTTGTATTCTTCCTCTTCGATCAGAAGCAGTTTGTCTGGCGTCAGGCCGAAGTCAGATCGCGCCGGCAGACGCATCGTCACCGGATTGGCAGTGGTTCCGAGCGCAAACGCGGGCTCATCAATCTCGATGATCGAGTTGCCCTTGTAGGTCAGGCCGTTGTAATCGAGTGTGCCTTTGCCAGAGAAGAACCCATATGTGCCGGTGCCAAACTCGAACTTGACGCCAGACCCGATCTTAGCCCTGCCCTCGTTGAGTAGCTGTTGCAGTCGTGTTGGGAAAGCCATTAACGTGGCACCTCGATCAGCGTGAAGGTCGCCGTTGGACGGAAGTCATCAGGGCAGTCGTAGCTGTCCGGCACCAGGCGCATGTTCATGACTGGGTTCTTGAAGACGACAGTCGCACCGGTGGTGATGTAAGACGGCAAGAACGGCTCTGCCTTGATAGTTATCGCTCCGCCGGCTGCCGTGGTGTCCTGCACCACGCGAACGATGGTGTTGTAGTCACCTTGGCTAAAACCAATGAGGTCGCCCTCCATCAGCTTCAGACCGTTGGTGACACTATTGACGGTCAGCTGGTTTCCGCTAATCGACGCCAGCACGCCAGTATCGAGAATGGCTGGCGCAGTTGGGTTGCCCCAATAGGCTTGCGGCAAGCAGACGTGTTTTGGCGTATAGAGCACCGTCACCATGCCGTCTCGGCAGCGCGAGATGAACGCCTCGAGCTTCTGCCGTTCGGCATTACTCAAGGCCACCACTCGCATCGACACCTGCCAGAACGGGTCGCTGGTTTCCATGAAGGAAATGGCGCGCTTGCCGTATCTCGACACGCTGGTTGAGCGCATGATTTTAGGATAGGTCGGCCCATATCTCAGGCCGACCGGTAATGTTTCTGCCATGTGGATTGGGCCTCACAGAGGGTGGAGCGGACTCGACTCTTGATTGAAGTTCTGATTGTCTGCGCACGCAAACCAGTAGGAGGAAAGACATGCTCGCCGGCTTCGCAAATTTTCACATTGAAAATCTAACTATGGACACTTTGAACCAACGATTTTGGCAAGCCGAGGTCACCGTCCGGATCGAAGATCAAGTTGAGGAACTAGAAGTTTTTCAGGTGGTAACTGTCAGTGTTCGAGTTTCTATTCCGGAAAACGCTACGATCGGCGACCTTCACGAGCTGGTTTATAGAAAAGCCGCCGACGCCATCAGTAAATCCGTTGAGCGCATGCAGGGTAAGACTGCCGCAGACCTTATGGCGGAATCTGCGGCAATGGAGAATCAAAAATCAGATTTAGATTGGGGCGCTGACTGATTAAAGTGAAGATGACCGTCTCGCAGCTTCACGAACTGACTTAACAGCAATCCCAGGAAATTGAGCCCTGTCTTTAGCCATCTGCGCTTTGAGTTGCTCGATTTCCGGTCCGCTTCCCTGGACATTGTAGACCGGCGCAAAACTCACCTGAACCGGCTGTTGAGACTGCGCCTTCATGGACGGCAACGTCGGCACCGAGACCCCGACTGCACCACCATTGGCGTAGCCTTTGCGCATCGCCTCTACAGCACCAACGCCACCAGCCATCGCGACGTCGCGCTGAGACCAGACAACCTCGCCTTTGTGAACGATACCAGCAGGCTGGTTTTTTCCGCCAGAGCCGGTGTAACCGCCGTCAGCAAAGCCAAGAAGCTTGAAGAATCCGGTCATCCAGCCGTTGCTGCCCGTAGATGACTTGCCGCCAAAAATATTATCAAAGGCGCTATTCAACATCAGGTCGGCAAACTTGTTTGCCAGCCCCTTCAATGCCTCACCTAAGCTTTCGGCACCGGTGACAACGTTGGCAAATCCAGATTTTGCTGTGTCGTAGAAATCGCGAGCGCTGCTTTCGGCTTGCTGCTGATTTTCAGCGACTTTCCTCAGCTCTTCTGACTGTTTGGCGTAAGCGGCAGCTTCCTTCTCGATTGCAGCCACCCTTTCGGGAGACAACTGGATGCTCTCAAGGTCTTTTTCGCCTTTCTTGCGAGCCTCTTCACGCAAGTCGGAGAGTGCCTTTTGCTCAAGGTCAAGGGCAGCACGACGCTTGGTCTGCTCCTCATTGGAAAGTCCGATGAGGTCCATTTCCTGACGCAAAGCTTCCGTTCTGTCACGGATGGCTTGAAGGTCTTCAGTGAAGCGGTCGGAGGCAGTTTTCGCTGGCGTTTTCGCCTTTTTTGGCGTGCCAAAGCCGCGGTTTTTAGCGCTATCTAGATCAGAGGGACGGCTCTCGGGCGAAGGTCCATCAAAGGGTAATGGAAAGCGGTCTCCCTGAATCGTTGCATCAGCACCGAACTGAGTATCTTGCTGGCCTGCCCCCCGCCATGTCTTTGGATCATTGATCCGAGATGTGGCCACAGAAGTGACTTCATTGACTTTTTGAACATTTACAGCAGCAGTAAGAGCAGCAGCAGCCAGCTCGTCAAACTTGGCGGCGAAATCACTGACTGCGGACATACCCGTCGTGTTAATTGCCGACGCCAAAGCTGTTTGGACGCGCTCTACTTCAGCGGTCTCTAACTTTCCAGTTTTAGCAGCCTCTGCAAATTCTTTGAACGCATCCTGGAGGTTTCTGATGACGTCGTATGAAAGTCCGAAATCTTGCAACTTCAGTTGCATATCAAAGAAAGCAGTCTCTGTGGCTTCCACCTCTTTGCGTACGTCAGCCAGCGTATTGGCGTTAACGATATCTGCACCCTTGGTGAGGTCGGAATTGTCCTGAGCGCGCTTCAATTGATCTGCGTAGTCTCTGAGGGCGGGAACCGCATCGCCCCATCGCTCAGCAACAGAAGCAATAAGCGCAGCCTGCTCCTTGAGAACCTCAGCAGACTTGTCACCCTCACTCATCACCGTCGAAAAGTATTGGAAAGCAGCCGTGCCAGCGGCAATCACACCAATGGTCACGAGAGACAACGGTGAGATCACTGAAGCAAATGCAGCGGCAAGACCCTGCCCTACGCCCTGTCCAGAGTCTTTGATCTGTTGGAGTACAGCAGACAACTGTGTGCCTTGCTGGAGAGCGATCTGGATAGGTGACATCCCCATGGCGGCAGTAACGCCGATGTCTTGGAACTGCGCTGCGATGTTGGCGGTATAACCGTTGCCGCCTGGGGTTTTTGCAGCAGCTGCTGCTGCGTTCCGACCTTTGATAGCCGCTGTAGATGCTAGTGCGGCCTGCCTTTCACGCTGAATAGCGGCAGTCATCTCATTGGCGGAAATGGCACCGACAGCGTGTGCTTGCCTGATCTCTGATACTGCGTTCTTGTAGCTCGTGATGGTCGAAAAAAGAGGGCTGTATTTGGACCGGAGGCGATCAAGCTCTTTCTGCTGATCAGCGAGGGCTCCGTTCCATTCCTTTGCGGCAGATGTGCCTATGCCCACCATGCTGTTGATGCGCTCTTGCATCGACGATGTAAGGGATGAATTGATCGACTTGCCAGCGGATGCAAATCGCTTTTCAATTCCGCTGGAAGCCTGCCCGACATCGGACACCAACCTGTTCAGCGCACGCTTTACGGTTGCGAGGTCGGTACTGATTGAGATAATCAGGTCATCGCTATTGTTACCGGCCAAGTCGGTTTCCTAACGTCGAAAAGCCCGCCGTAGCGAGCTTGGAGGATTCTTGAATGCCGAAGTGCTCGCGCTGCAACGACGATTTTTATCTTGGTGGGAAAAACGGTTACTGCACCGATTGCGAAGAAGAGGTCGCAAAGGCCATGTCCAGCAAAGTGCTGGAATCCATCATCATGACCACGTCAATCGACGTCCCTAACCGCGAAGTCAAAAGCGTCATTTCGATCGTCGCTTCAGAAGCTGCGCTTGGGATGAACGTCTTCAAGGATATCGCAAACAACTGGCGCGACTTCGTGGGTGGTCGATCAGCTACGTCGCAGGCCTCCCTGAAGGAAGCTCGATTGGCTTGCTTGGATGGCCTTCGCTCAGAGGCGCAGGCGGTGGGCGCTGATGCAGTAATTGCCGTTGATCTCGACTACAACCAGCTGGCTACGGGAGGCACCGGTGGCATACTGTTTGTTGCCGCCACCGGAACCGCAGTAAAGCTGAAACCAGCCTAACCGCCGTATTTTTTGATAAGATCGTCAAGCTCACCTTCTGATGGAGGCTCGATCTCTTTCTTGGCTCCGTTCGCCTCAGACCAGCCGTGGGCAGCCAGGATGAATTCAGTCAGGGTTGCAGCCCAGAACGTCTTGGGCATCCACCCAAGACCTCCAAACGCAACCTTCTGCCAGTCACGCCATGGAAATGGCTGTTCTACTCCGCCTTTTCCACGGCTGCGTCGTTTCCCACTTCGTCCTCATCGAAATGATGAGAAAGGGCATCTGAAATTGCTTTTGCGACAGCACCGAAGTGCTTCAGCTTAAGCAAACCAATGGCCTTGCCCTTGTCACCCCTGACCGCGAGCAGATCGAGTGCAGCAACTGTTGCTGCGGGCTCGACTCCGGATAGGCGAAGAAACAGGTCTGCCATGCTCTTGCATGAAAGCCGAGTTGAGACGGCAGCGAGACCGCCCATCTCGGCCGCGATCACCAGAGGGACGTTGTTAACCCACAGGGCCACCTCGCCGCGGGCGCCGTTGACCTCTAGTGGAAATGGCTTCTCTGATGCGGTCAATTAAGCCTCCGCAACAAAAGTCAGAATGCCAGCTGCGACAAACGTGGCACTGAAGTCCATATTGCCTTCCATTTCGCCGCTGAACTCGAATTCAGAGACGAACCAAGGACCAGTGTAAGTGCCAAGCCCTGGCACGATGACCTTCGCGTTGAACTTGGTCGCGTCGTTAACGTGCGTCATGAATGCTGTGTTCGACGTGCTCTTCACGAACTTTCCCGAACCGGAAAACGTACGATTCTTGATCCCCGGCTCTGCCGTCTTTTGTGGTGTGTTTGCTGGATTGACGCAATCCGTAATGGTCGTGTCGACCTCATTCGCGGACATATTGAATGTGCGGGTCGTCAGACCGCAGAGATTGAGAAATACTTCTGGAGTATCGCCATCACCGATTTGGATGAGTAGCGTACGACCAATCTGCTGACCGTCGGCCATGATTGAACCTCAATGATTTTGGGGATTGGGTGGCCGTCAGGCCGGTGTTTCGATGCGGGCGATGAATTCAACGACGCCATGTGTCGTCACGTCATCGGGGTCTTTCATCGTGCGAGAATCCCAACGAGAAATTGATATCAGACGATGAGATGGCAAGACCAAAGGTGCCCTATCAAGCGCTTGGATGATCTCGTAAATGATGTCCTTCAGCTCTTTAAAGCCTCCGGAATATTGCGACCAAACGTGTATCGTGACGTAGACTGCGTCTGACGTGAGGCAACCGACATCAACCGGTTTCACGTCGCTTTCGCCATACTCCACGTAGGGGAACGGCGCGTTGGTAGGTGGTCGGTCGTAAACGCGTTGGCCGACTAGCGCGGTAAGCGCAGCACGACTCTTCAATCTGGCGACGATCGCGCCTTGCAATTCTAGATCAGGACTAGCCATTACTTTTTCATGGCCTCCCTCACCCCGCGCCAAACGGCATCGTTGATACGTTTCTTTGCCCTTTCCCGAAGAGATCTCCAAGTCGGGAAAATATGGGGTTGAGCTTTCGTGCCGGGGTGCATCCGCGCACCGTTTGTCTGCTTTTTACCGAGAGCCGTACCACCACCTTTTGCGGTGTTATGCGGACGAGTACCAAACTCCAGAAAGTGCCAAATCCAAGATGCGAAAATTCCGGTGGCATCTGGGTCTTTGCTTGCCGACGTACCGACCATCGCCTTGGCGTTTGGTCTGTCCGAGATACGTGCGCCTTGAATGGATGCCGCATAATCGCCGGCTGAGGTGCCGGTGCCTATGGGTGCCCGATCGGATATAGCTTCCGCAGCTTCATTGGCGATCTGAAGTTTTGCCTCAGCCGCGTATTGGTTGGCCTTTGGCGCAATGTCATTCAGCTTTTTCGTGAGCGCTTCGCGGCCGAGAACTTTGGCTTTGATCACGACGCCTCCCCCTGCACCACAAGCAGTTCAATCCACTCGTTGCGCTCATCGATGTTGACCGCGGCCTTAATCGCGTAGAGCACGCCGGTACGCTTGTTTCGCGCCCGCCATGCTGGCGTGATGGAGCGCGTGCGCGAGTTGCTGCGAACAGTCATGGTGAATGGCTGCAAACCTTGCAGGCGGCTGGCTATGACCGATTCCGAGCCCACGCGGGGCTCAAGTCTGGCAGCCTCGAAAAACTGCTCAGCAAATCCTACCACAACGCCACCGTACCCATCATCGCCCTCGACCTCAGCCTCAAAGCCGATGCGCTCACTGAGCGATCCTGCTCCGGATCTTTTGCGTTTTGGCATTCGGTCTATCCTTGGTGGGTTCGGCAGTTTTGGCCGCTATCGCAGCCGCTGCGCATTTGCGCGTGACGTTGTAGAGGCCGACAGGATAGGCGATGGTCGCGCCCGGGTGCGGCTTCCAATCAAAAGGTGCAAGGAAACGTAGCCACATCATCGTCCACCGGTGTTCGCCAAATCCGCCAAGGTGCCAGCAGCATGCGGACAGCGCGCGGCAAAACCGCGTCGCCTGTCGCCTTTGGATCAGGTTCACGAACCTCATAAAGGTCGCCAGTCACGAGCAGGATTGCCGAAACAATGGATGCGGTAGCTGCGATACCGTCATCTGCCGTCGGCGTTGCGCCGATGGCGACAACCTCGCGATCCAGATATTCGGTGATAATGCTCTCGGCGGCGTCACGGTAAATGCCAATCTCCGCATCTTCATCGGAATGGAAGACGCGGAGGTGGTTTTTGACCGTTTCTAGATCGACGATTGGCATGTCAGGCCGCCACAACTGCGGCCGTCGGCGCGCTCGTGACAGGCACGCTGCCCTTGTCATTTGTGGCAGTGACCCGGACCGTAATGGCTTTGCCAACATCGCCCGCAACGGGAACGTAGGTCGCTGACGTAGCACCAGCAATCGCAACGCCAGCAGCAAACCACTGCCGCGCGTAAGTCGGCGATCCAGACCATGTACCGGTCGTCGATGTCAGTGTCTGGCCGACACGCGCCGTTCCTGTGATGGTAGGCGCGACTGAATTCGCCGGAGCGCCGATGCCATTTACGACACCGGCGCCGATATAGGCCGCAACCCTGCGCTTACGAACCTTCGTTGTCAGCATCGGGTTTCTCCTTCTTCTTCGTCGACCGAACAGAGGAGATCACTGGCTTGTCAGCGGCTTCATCCACGGAGTCGTCTTCAGTAGAGGTTTCAGCCTTGGCCTCGCCGACGATGTCGACCAGACCATTCGCAGCAAGCTGCTTCGCTTCACCGGCCTCGACCTTGAACGGATCGCTCTTTTTTGTTTTCAGTTCTTTGCCGACCGCAAACGTGCGTTTGGCCTTCACCTCAAGAAAATCAGTCATGTTGTCTCCTTAAGAAATAGGGGAGCCGAGGCCCCCCCATCGCAATTAAGCGCCTTCAACATCGCCGGTCACAAAGGACTCGGGACGGAACACCGCGAGCGCCAATCTTTCCTCACATCTTAGGGTCAACATATTGTTCTCAAAGTCTTTATCGTTCTCGCTGGAGATCAAGACCTCGATATTCATGCGGTCGAAGATCTGCGCGCCGTAAGAGAACGCACCGGTAAGGAACTCGCCTGCGGCCATGGCCTGGGTTGAAACGACCGGAAGATTCCAAAGCGTCGGTGTTAGCGAGCCCTGCGGATTGCCGATGATGTAGTTGCCCCCGGCATCCTTTGTCAGCTCGATCTTTGCCCAGTCGACAGGGTTCAGAACAAACGCGGTAGCAGGATACTCAGCGAGAACGACCTGCAGGACAGCTAGACGGAGGCGGTCGATACTGGTCTCGTCGGTGGCGGCAAAGGCAGGCGCAAATGCGGAAGCCTGAGGGACCAGACCGTGAATGTTCTGACCAGTGCCAGAACCGTTCAGGAGCTGATTTTCTTCGACGAAGCGAAGACCGTAGCGAGCGCGACCGTCAATGTAAGAACGAAGCGCAGGCGCGTCGTCCATAATCTGACGGCTGGCCTTGAACAGATGGGCTAGCGTGCGCACAGGCGCGGAAGTCATATCGAAGGTCAAGTCCGAATATGGCTTGGCAGTCGTTTCGGCCACCGGCGCTGCGTTGTTCGTGTAGCCAGTTTCCTTGACATACTCGACACTGTTGGAAGACGTTTGACCAGGGAGGATCAGGTCACGGATCGTCAACTGGCGCTCAGGAAGACCAAAGATCCCAGCCACACGCTGACCAGGGATCAATGAAGTTCCCTGCGATCGACCAGTGCCGACGGTTGTATTTCCAGATGTAATCGCAGCACGATCCGCGCTAACGCTGATCGGAACTCGGCTCGATCCAGACATATTGCCGGCTTTGTAAGCCGCACTTTCGATAACCAGATCACCCAGCGATTTTTCATCCGGGTCACCACCGTCACGCTGCCGAGCTGCGCGCTTCTCCATATCGGAAAGGCGGGTCGTGACGTCGCCGAGTTCAGAAAGTGCCTTGTCGGTCTTTTCCTTCAGCTCTGCCGAAACTTCGCCGTTTGCTGCAAGCTTCGAGGTGAAGTCGGTGGCGAGATTGCCAACCTGCTCCTTGATGGACGCGAGGGAGGCACCAAGTTCGCCAATTTTTTCTGCAAGTTCAGCCATGTTGGCTCCTATAGAATGAGGGGTGTTTTTGCTTCGGCGATAAGCCGGTTAATGGCTGCCAAAGCAGCAGCATCCGTCTCGACGTCAGGAGCCCCCTGACCATCTTTGAGGTAGAGCCGAGCGGCCCGCTCTGCCTCAGAGCCCGACAACCCCATCAGTCCCCTGATGCCGTTTTCGAACTCGCGTTTTGTGATTTGCTCGCCGGCCGTCATCTTCGCGACCAGCGTTTGTGCGGCCTCTGCCTTAGCGGCGTTCGCAGCCTTGATGCGCTTTACCGGCGCAGGCTCTGCGTCCGCGCCGTAGCGGGCCAAGGTCTCATCAAGTGTGGCAACACGGTCGACCATGCCTCGGTCCATGAGGGCTTCTGCGTAGAACACGCGCCCCTGACCGTAGCCGTCCTCGACCTTGCTGACCGTCACCCCTCGCCCTTCGGCAACAGATGCGACGAAGCGATTGTAGGAGCGGTTCACACCGTCCTGCACATGGGCCAGCGTATCCTTGCCGAGGGGCTCGGTCTCGTTGCCTTCAACCTTGTGCTTGCCAGCAGAAATGTACGTGCGTTTGATGCCGCGCTGCTCAAGGGCAGCCGACAGGTCATCGTGCGCGGTGTAGACGCCGATTGAACCGGCTCGTCCGGATGGCGTAACGACGATTTCGTCTGTCGAAGCCGCGATCCAATAAGCAGCGCTTGCCGCAAGACTGTTTACTTGCGCAATTATTGGCTTTTCGCCACCACGCAGCTTGCGGATCTCTGTTGCAAGCTCGTCTGTCCCTGGCACCGTGCCGCCGGGGCTATCGATGTCGAGCACGACGGCCTTGATATCCGCGTTGGACAGCGCCTTGTGCAGCGATCTCTTGATGCCAGCGTAGGAGGTGCCGCCGCTCATCGCGGAGAAAAGATCCATTTTGTCGGCCAAGACCCCGTAAACCGGGATAATGGCCACACTGCCGCTGGATTCTGCGATTTCCTTGGCTCGCGCCTCATCGATAGAGGCGGCGTACTCGGACGAAAACAGCTTTTCGCCTTCGGCTCGAGCGACCAAAACATCAGCCAAAACGCCCAGTTTTTCGCGCTGAATAGCCCAAGGTTCGGCCAAAAAGGCCGAAATCAGGTGTTCAAATTTCATGATTTTCCCTTATGCAGCGCGTGCTGCTGGCGTTTGTGGCGCGTTATCGTTGGCCTGCCCCACCTTATCGAGAGGGGTCATGGTGCCGTTGACGATTGCCTTCTCGCCGCCATCGACTGGAGCCTTGTTCTCATAGGAACGGGCTTCGTTTGGCGTGTAGATGCCGTTTGTAACCATCTTCGACAGGAATTCTGCCCTCGCCGTGCTATCGCCGCGAAGCA
The DNA here is from genome assembly GCF_057799395.1 of Agrobacterium sp. 20P9.1.2. Classification (NCBI taxonomy): domain Bacteria; kingdom Pseudomonadati; phylum Pseudomonadota; class Alphaproteobacteria; order Hyphomicrobiales; family Rhizobiaceae; genus Agrobacterium; species Agrobacterium sp. 20P9.1.2. The sequence continues at coordinate 133,094 of NZ_JBYOKI010000009.1, read as the reverse complement.
GACCTTCCATGTTGAATTTCACGATGGTTGTCTTGCGCGTTTTCTCGTCGAGCAGGTCGCGGTAAACGGCCGATTCAATGCTTTTGACCAAAGGCCCAAGGCAAGTCTTGATGAACTGCAGGATCAGCTGCTCGATGCCGCTGCCCCAGGTCGTCGTGCCGTTCGAAGCATGGCCGATCATCACCGGTGGAACACCGAAGATGCGGCAAATCTGCTCGACGCTGAACTGGCGCACCTCAAGCATCTGTGCGTCTTTTGGGTTGATGGTCAGCTGGTGATAATTGAGTCCAGCTTCTAAGACCGCCACTTTGCCAGGCTTATTGGAGCCGGAGAATTGCTTCAGCATTTCGCCCAGCTGGGCTCTCTGCTCAGGCTTCAGTACCTGATCTGAAGTAAGTACGCCTGCTGGCTGAAAGCCGTTCGCAAACATGCTGCCAGCCGTCTTTTCACCCGCAAGAGCGTTGCCGACCGTGTTTCGGACTACTCCAATCGGAGACATGCCTCGGTCGCATCCTGGCAATACAGGGCCGCGAACGTGAAACATCTCCTCCTCAGGAATGCGACGCTTTTTTCCCCTCTCAGTAACCTCGTAGTACCGCGCATTGCGGCTATCGCGGCAGACGTTGACAGCAAGAGGCGGCAGGGGATTGAGCGCCACCAACCTGCCGCCGTTCAGCTTCTTCTCAGCGAAGAAATTGCCGTCGAGGCACAAGCACAAAACGACCATGGCCCAGAAGTCCGAGGCGGTGTCGTCCATGTTCGGCATGTCGTGCAGTAGATCGTAAAGCGGCGATGCCTTGTCGATTGTGACGCCGTCGTCCTTGTAGACGTTGCACGGCAGCATGATCACTGCATTCCGGATCAGATTGACGCACGCCCACACAGCATCAAGCTGGAGCGCCGTTTCAATTGTCACGCTTTCGCCGGAGGTCGTGCCCAAGCCGAAGAACCCGCGCCAAAACTCACCGTCAGTGAGCTTGATAGGTACTCCGCGCCATCTATCGAAGAGACCCATTAGATCACCATAACCATGTTGTTGATGAAGTCGTCCATGTCGCCGGCGTCACTGGTTTCGTAGGTTCCAGCCATCGCAGTCGCCATGGTCAGTGCCACCGCGCCGTCGATGCGACGCTCGCGATTGTGCTTCACCAGTTTTCTGTTGCCTGAAGGGTCTGCTTTGACGGTCGCATTCATCATGCACATCGTCAGGACCGGATGGTCGCCGTGAGCGAGGTTGCCGTTGAGGATGGTGCTTTCCAACTCGCGGAGAGCGGGAGACATCGACTGGAACCCCTGCCCGAAAGGCTGGAATACCGCGTCATCGCCTTCAAGCTGATCATCCGTGAAGCCAGCCTTTTGCAGCCACGGCTTCAAGTGTCGGAAGTTCCACCGGTCGAACGCGATCTTGCGGATGTCCATCTCTTCGAACTGTTCGCGCAGGTAATGCGCAACGAACTCGTAGTCGACTGTCTTGCCCGGTGCGGCTTCAAGGTGTCCGTCCTTGTGCCAAATGTCGTACGGCACGCGGTCGGCTTTTGCCTTTGCGCGAATGCCATCGCCTGGCAGCCAGAACGTTGGCTTCACATGCCAGATGGTCTTGCCGCCCTGCTCTTTCGGCGCCATCAGCACCAGAGCAGTCAAGTCGCTCACCTCAGAAAGGTCGAGCCCACCGAAGACAGGAAGACCATCAAAGTCCACAACTCGAGCGTTACACGCTCGCCAAATAGCCGGCGACACAAACGGTGCATTGGCGTCAATCCTTTGATTCAGATGGAGCCAACGAAAACTGGCTTCTTCGGTCGGCATACGTGAAGCGCGCTCGGCGTCGTCGCGAACCGATGAAACTGATTTGAATATTCCCAGTGCCGGGTTAGCAGCTTTCCACGCTTCCTCGTCCAGCACATCGCAATCCGGATCCGCCGTGTAGAGATGCGAAACCGTGCGCGGCGCTTTCGAAGTCTCGGCGTCGTCCAGCCATCGCGAGAACAAGTCGCCGTCTGTAGCTGCCTGCGTCGATATGGCGAAGATCATCGCCTTGTCGCCGTACGCGCCCTGCGAAGTTACAATAGCTTCAACGAAATCGTCGTGCGGGCCTTTGATCTGGCCGACCTCATCGAGGATGGCGACAAGTGGAGAACCACCGTGCGCGCTCTTGGCTTCGGCCGAACTGGCGCGATAGACGACGTTCTTGCGCAGGCCGACAATCATCTTGCCGGATGGGACGATGCGATACAGCCCTTTGAGCTGCGGCGACATCATCAGCATTTTGCTGGCGTAGTTGAAGACTTCCGCAGCCTGGTCGCGGGATCTCGCGCCCGACATGATGCGGCTGTTGGGAAACGCCTCTGGGCCAATTACGTGGCCAAGCAGAAGACAGGCGATGGTGGCCGTCTTCGAATTCTTACGTGCGATCGAAAGGTATGCGCGCGACGTGCCGTTCGGGTTGTCGTATACCGACAGGATGAAGGCCACCTGGAAGTCCAGCAGCTTGATCGGCTGGCCGACCAGCGCACCTTCCGGCACGACGAGGTAGGTTTCGATAAAGCGGCACATCTTCTCGCCGCGCGTTAATTCCGACGTCGGCAGCGTGCGCCAGTCGCGCAGAACCGGAATCGGGCCGCACTTGATGGCACCGACCACGGCCTCTGAAAGCATTACAACCTCGATTAGGCTAGCAGGTCATCGTCCGTGCTTGCGCCCGCCTCAATCTCTTTTGCGGTGTCGCGTCGCTTGGCTGAGTCCCTCGCCTCGCCTTGGATGGCTCTGGCGTGAAGCGCCAGCGATCTGCGAAAGGAAAGGATGGACGATGCGTGCATCTGCACGATGGATTTGCGCGGGTTTGCCAGCGGCGTGCCTTTCTCGCTGTATGCGACAGCACCTTCGGTGCGCAAAAGGTCTTGCTCACGCACCAGGTCTGCCATCGTGCGAGCCAGCATCGCTGCTATCTCAAGCTGATGTGCGGACCATTCGGCGCGGGCGTATTCCGCAATGACGTTCTTGAAAAACGGTACGTCGCCATCTTCGAGAGGGACGTTTTCGGGAAAGGTGATTTCCTCATTGACCGCAGAGGCAATCCTCACGGCCTCAGCCACGCTATCTACGCGGCTTTTCTTATCAGACATGCGGAATCCCCTCGCGCACGCGCGCTTGCGCGCACGCTAGGCAAAAAAACTGTGTTTGGATTAACGTTGCATTCCCCCGACGGTCCCTGGCCGGGACGATCGTCGACTTTGCGACCACCCCCGGTGGGTCAACCAACCTCCACCGGATATCCATCAACGCCGATGACCACAGCCTGCTGGCCTCGCTCGATGCGAGCCTTGAGCGTGTCGTGGCATGGAGCGCACAACGATTGCAGATTGTCTGGGTCGTAGAACAAGTCTTCGTCGCCCCTGTGTGGCTTGATGTGGTCACACGTCGTTGCCTCGGTCACATCCTCAATGGCCAAGCAGAAACGGCACAGCGGCTCAGCAGTAAGCTGGGCCTCACGCAATCGCTGCCATCTGGCAGTCTTGTACATGCGGCGGTAGAGAGCGGCTTCGGCTGAGCGGCCGTAGGGTTTGGGCATTACCGCCTCTTCAACAGTTCAACAGCCTGGGCGATAGCCAATGCAGACTGAGCTTGGTGAAGGGCCTTCTCGGTGTATCCATTGTCGGCGGATCGCTTGGCCCAACCAATCAACGTAAAGGCATGACGTTCAGCGCCCAGCACTTCAGCATCGCGCTCTTTGTTGTCCATGCTGTTATTTCCTATTTCTCAAAATTAGGAATGGCGGTGCGCAGCTGGAATTGAACCAACATCGACGGTTTTGGAGACCGTTGCCTTACCGTTAGGCGATACGCCCTAAAGACGGTGCCTTGCCCAAGGGCTATCCAATCCACCCATGGCGCCTGCTCCCATCGGGAAACACAAGCGGTCATTCATTGGCATCTGCGCAGGACAGACGCGGGGCTGTGAAACTCAAAGCGGCCCGCTCAACCAATTAAGGGAACGGGCCGCACGATCACCATGCAAGCGGAGGAGAACGCGCATGGGATTGGGAAGCAGGCCGCATTGTGCGGTTTGGTTATCAGGGCTTACGCGTCCACGGCCTGTCCTGCTAATTGGTTGCGGAGGTGAGATTTGAACTCACGGCCTTCAGGTTATGAGCCTGACGAGCTACCGGGCTGCTCTACTCCACGATAAAGGATCCCGACCAAGCACCACGCGTCCGTGGTGCACGCCTGTTAATTCAGGGCCAAGCTTGCAAGCAGAGGATTGGGTCGGCCATAGTTAGCCCCGGCTCATCTCTGGCCGAGGCTCTGTCGCAACATCAGTGCGTCCAGAAAGGTGCGGAGCCTTTCGACCCCTTCACCTATACAGGTGGATGAGTGGAATTTTTCTTCCCTATCCCTCGGCTGCGTACGTCGCCAATTCGAGCGCGCGTTCGAAGTTGTCGTTGGCTGCCCGCAGCAATGATCGCCCGGCATCAACCGCATGCCGTCCTTTGTAGCCTCGAGCCTCCCCAAGTTGTGTCAGGCTTTTGGCGTCCATTGCATCGGTGAGGATTTTCACGTCACCTTCAAGCATGCTTCCGAGTGCGTTTTCGAACTGTCGCTTGTTTTCGCTCTCAACGGCTATGTCTTCCCACGCCTGCGAACCAGATTCCCCATTCTTGCCTTTGCGTCCTGCAATGAAAAGATGCCGCAACGCCGTTGGGCCGTATGGGAAGCCGTCGGGGCACTTCTTGATCTCCGGCATGGTCGCGGTGTTCTTTATCGCCTCGGCGAGCATGATCCGCGCATCCGCCTTCGACATAACGATGCGATTCTTGGGGCAATCCTTCTTCGTCGGTTGCGTGGCGGACTTGCCTTTTACCATCCATCGGTAGTGCGCGTTGCTGCCTGTCTCATCGATCTCCGCGCCCTTATCACGCGCCGATTTTTCATTGCATCCGAGCATTGCGCCGAGGGGCATTCTGATATCCGCGTCGACAGCTTCGCCAAAGACTAGCTTGTGGCCCTTCTCTTTTTGGGTGCCGTCGCTGAAACGCAGTGACCCTATCCTCACAATGCATTTGTGTCGGTTGCCGTCATCATCGACGTGGATGCCGTATTCGACCGATCCGCCTGTCGGGATAGCGTGCAATTCACGCTTTCTGCCTGTAGCGTCCAGCATTGATGGCTCTGCGCGTTCCCGCGCTTCAATCGTTGATATGGCAGCCTCAATCAGTTGAATACTGGGCTCGTACTGAACTTCACGCTCATTGCCAAAACCTTCGTCTGGTGGCACGTTGTCATTCGCCGGAATGATCGACCAGTTGGTCGCCAGCGCGCTGAAGGCCTTCATCTTGACGCCTGCGCCTTCGGCCACTCCGGCAGGCCTACTTCGGAATGCCAAGAGGCCGCTCATAGCACCCAACCCGCGATGTCGTGGCGCTTCCGTCTTCGGCTTTTTCCCGAAAAGCTCACTGTCGTTTGCCGGTGCTGTTTTGCGCCATTTTTCTACCGCGTCTCGGTGAACCTTTGCGCTGCGGATTGGGGCATCATCTTCCTGAAGGGGGGCGGCCTCTCTGCGCTTGAAAACTACGCCTGGGAACATGGGCGATCGGTAGAACCCTGCTGGCACCTTGCTTTGTCCTGTCATTTTCTTTCCCCTTGTTTCTCGTAACGCTTCAACGCAGCCTCCCCCTTAGGGCTGGCCCCTAGGTGGAAAGCGCTGCTACTGCCTTTGATCCAAGCGAGCATTCCCCTGCCCTTTAGAATGACCTCCGTGCGATCATTGACGCGTTGATGTACGGAACTCCGCCCGCGAGAAAGAAAATCAGCCTGCGCTGGCGTGAGGCGGAGATCCTTGGCTGTCCATATTGGGATGGAGCTCTTGGTCTTCCGATTATCATTGGCCGCCACCAATGACCCTGCATCCATGATGGATGGCCTCATTGCTGCTGCGTCATTGAGCATCTCGAAAGCCGCTCGCTGACCACGTGGTAAGATTTTGTCATGCACCATTACTGGCGCAGCGCCTCGGCCTGGAAATGGGCCACCGATGTTTTCTAGTCGCGTTCTAATCATTTGCCCTCCGGTGAAAATGGATGGCGCAAAAGAAAACGCAAGCGCCTCTTATATATAGTATTTTCGCTCGTAAAAAGCTTATAGGCAGTCAAAAAAAGCGTTACGGGATATCCCGTAACGGAACAAAATCAATTAGTTAAACCCCGATATCGGTACACCGATATCGCTTTTCGTGGAGACTGCATGCTGCTCAAGAAATCATTCGTCTACCGCAATAGCGCCCACCCTGGGCAAGCAACTTCCATCAACGCCGATTGGTCTACTCCACCGACCGGAGACAAGGATGCAGGTGTCGAACTGCGCTTCGATATGGGAACAGAAGAGAAGCGTGAACGCCTCGCGGTCCACATCCATAAAGCCGACTTTGCAGCAATTGCTGAGCAAATGACTGAGGCCGACCGAGAGGCCGCCATACAGGCGTTCGCGAAAGCTCTGATTAAGTCAAAGTTGAAAACATAGATTCGTTGTCGTCTCCAACCACTCATACAGGGAATGGCGTTCCCAACGCCTTCCCCTCTGTAAGAGGGGCAATCTCTGGGAACGTGGGAACGTCAATGTTTTCAGTAGCTTAAGTCATTTCCAAAGCTGTTGGAAACGTTGGGAATGGGAATGCAATATATAACAAAAACAATATCTTAGCGTTCCCATTCCCATGAGAACGGCCATTCCCAAGATGGGCTGGGAACGCGTTTTTATCCACTATCGTGCAAGAACCGGGCAGAGCTGTGCAGGTGTGAACGCCCAGCAAGTGCACGGATAATGCACGAATAAAATTTCGCTATCCGGGCGGTATCAGGAGTTGTGTTGGGCGCTTTATCCAGGTTGCGAATTTGGTTCGCTATTTGTGGAGGAAGTACAAAACAGCCAACTCACAAATCTGATTTAGGTCAGCACGCCTGCAAGCACTCCACCCATTTAGCCTTCTCTGCCGCGAAAGCCATTCCAGACGTATAGCGCGAACACTAAGAACACGATTGCTTTTAAGTTAACATCCTGCCTATCAATGGGCTTCCTCCGTTCCCCCATCAAGTATAATCGGAGTACGCCAGGTATGCAAAGCAGTCCGTAGATTCCCAAAATGTAGCGAGCGGATTCCCATCTAAGAACCGCGAAAAATAGGACTTGGATCAACAAGCAACGGTACAGCCAAAGAAACAACACTTTCGACGACCCTGATTTGATGAATGGACAAAGTCGTAACGAAAATAACGACGAAGTTCTGAGCAAAAATTCTGCAAATTGAATCCCAACCTGAGTACATGCGTAATGCCACCGAAGCAATCGCCGGTAGATCACGAGTTAACCGCAGCATACGTTTTGTGCTGCAAGATCATGCTGATTCCATTGGTTGTCTCGTTGTTCGTCGCCGTTTTTCTATCTCAGCCAACAACGACGTCCTGCATGTACTCGAACAGCCATTTTGTTGATTATGCTTGGTTTCCAAATATTTGGTTTCGACAGGTACCCTCGGTAACCGGTGACAAGATCATGTGCTCGGCGATGGTTCTGCGGGCCGTTTCGAGCCTTTCGCTCATCATTTGGGTGGTAGTGAGCTGGGCAGTCATTTGGAGGCACCTAAAACCGGTGAATGTCTGGGAACTGGTCTGGGTGTCGGTGCCAACTTGCGCTCTCCTCTTACTGATCACCACATTTGCGCCTAAAGATGACATCTCGAAATTTGGGTTGAGTTTCCAAGATGGATGGCTTGCTAGCTCAGTGAAGACTCTAGCCCATATTTACTTCTTCTACTTCTCGCTGTTCATGGGTGGCTTTGCTCTCGTGTCCTCGATTAGAAAGAAAAACAGGTCACGATGAAGACAACAAAAAAGGCCGGGGCGAAACCGCACCGACCTTCCTGTCGCTTGTCATCTTCTGCCAGTACATCCGTGGACAGTGCGCAAGCTACTTGCTACAGGAATGCGCGGAGGCAGCGTTGGTTCCGCCTCCGTATTGATTTCACTTACGGTACGACAAGCCACCCCAAACACGACCTTCATCGCGGTGACGTCCACCGTGCACGGCGCCAATATAGGCCGCTGCTGCGGCTACGAGCGAAGATGCAGCAAGAAGGAACGCCGTGAGGATGCCGGTGATACGGGCTTTCTCAGCCGCGTCTGCAGCGGCAGTCTTGGCGTCCTGCATTGTCTTCTCGGCTTGTGCTGTCAGTTCGTCGATCTTCTTCTGAGCTTCATCGACGCGCTGTTGTGCTGCTGTACGAACAGCCTGAACACGTTCTACAGCCTGATTCACGCGGTTCTGCGCATCTGCTTGGGGAATTCCTGTGCGAGCAGCGATCTGGTTAGCCATCCACGCCTTGTCGGCGTCGGAAATTTCACCTGTCGAAAGCAGGTTGCTCAGGATGCCGCTTGCTTGGCGCTGAAAGTCACCACTATTAGGGTCAGCATTTAAAGCAGGCGTATCAGTGCGGAGCAAAGTGTCAGTGAAGTAGTCGATCGGATTGGATTTAAGTCCCTGTGGCAAGGACTGTTCAATGCTTGGAGCGGCAGCCTGACCGGCACCTTGCGCAATGCCACCAACAGCATTACCTGCTCCTGACACAACGCCGCCAGCCAACTGGCCCACGCCCTGCACTGCACCGCCTACCGCGGAGCCAGTCGCTTCTACGGCTGTTTGAGCTACACTTCCGACAGCCTTAACCCCACCAGAAACAAGGCCAAGAGCCAGGAAAGCGGAAACAACCGTACCGATGCCCCAAACGACAAGACCGTTAACACCGTCACGAGTCGTCCGCTCATCACTCGTTGTGGTTTCCGAAGCTGGACGTCGCATGCGGCCAGAGATGTACCCGCCGAGCATATAGGATGCGACCATCGACACGACCACGAAAAGTCCCGTCACGACGAGCCAAGTGACGCTGATTTCGCCGCCGTTATCTGCTGAGATAGCGTTCAGTCCCAGACCACCGGCAAACGCGGTAAATACGGCCATGGTACCAGACGCGATAGCCGTTCCAGCAAAAATTGCTGGCCAGTCGACGTAGCTGCGGTTCGGGTTATCGACCAATGAAGATTCTACCATCAACGTAACCCCAGCAGAGAGAGAACAAACAGGACAACTACGACTAGTCCCACAAGATAAATGATCGAGTTCATGAGGGTCTCCTCTAAAGAAATCAGTCCTAATGGCGCAGCTGATCCGAAGCTTATTTGATGCTTCCTGCACGCAAAGGGCTACGCAGCCTGCCCGACTGCGTTTGAGCAGGAACTAAACTCTCATAGGGGAACATCGTTCCGCCTAAAAAATGACCAGCCATTTCCTCTCAAGCCGCCCGCACAAACACCGTCATCTCACGCCGAACCCGCGTTGTGATGGCTAATTGCCGCGAGCGTCATGCCTGGGTAGCAAAAGGGCGGCCTTTCGACCGCCCTGCCCATGTCAAATCCGCGCAGCCCCCGTCGTGAATGTCCCCAGCCCGGTCGCGAAGTGACCGCCAGGCACGTCAAGCCACTTCGCTGTCTTCTCACCTTTGGCAGCAGTTTTCACAATCTTCTTGCCATCGAGGGCGGCATCGACAAGATTGTGAAGGCGGGCCTTCGCGAGGTTCCTTAATTCTTCCGGAAGCCGTTCTCTCATCTCATAAACGCCACTTGCGCCGCTTTTTGTGAACGGTGAGCCCGCGTTTGCTGCAGCTTCTATCGTGACCACCAAAGCCCCAATGAGATCGCCCGTCGGCGGCGTGGACGAACCGAGCAAAGCCGTCTTGTCAACAAGGAGCCCGTGCTCATTGCGAACGTACGTTGCGATGATGCGCCGTGCCGCTCCGTTGGCTTTCACCACCCCTCCTAGCACCACCTTGCCCGGCATGAACTCGGTGCCCGTTTCCTTACAAACGCGTTTCGCGCGTGCGTCATCCGCTGGCCACATGGCGTAGGCAAGCCGCAACCCGTCGACCAAAGCCGTGCTTCCGCGAATGCTGTCGCGTGCATCGCCAAGCGTCTCTATCGGTTTCTGGGTTTTTCGCATGTGATGTGCGACCAGCACAGTAGCGCCAGTCTCGGTCGCTAGGCGCGACAGAGACGTGCAAACGAACTGTCCAGCTGCTGGATCTTCGTTGAGTGGAAGGTGCGCAAAGCTCGACAGTGGGTCGAATGTCACCAACCGAAGGTCATCGATCTTCGATAGCTGATCGCAGACACGGCGGTAATGGTCCGTCTCTAAGAGACCGTGCCGCCTATCTTCCCTCCAGAACGCTTGCGCGCCCCCAGCTGATGGAAGAGGAACCACAATCATCTTTGCGCCGAGTGCAGTAAACCGATCCTCTTTCCTATCAAGGGCGGCTATTCGACGGTGAACCTCCCCTGCATCGTCTTCGCTGGTGATCATGACCGACGTTCCGCGTGCCAGCACCTTTCCACCGAATATCGGCGTATCGTACATGCTGGAGCCGAAGGAAACGCGTCGGTGCAGTTCAAGCATCGCGTACGACTTCCCGGTGTCGCCCATGGCAGAGACCATTCCGGGAACGCCCGCAGGCATTACGCCATCGACGAGATACTCGACTTTGGGCGGCTCACCCTTGAACCGGTCAACTGTCCAGTCGAAAATAGATAAGGCGGGTTCAGTTGGAACGTTATCAATTGCTACAACCGACCGCACTGGTGCTCTGCCGTCGACCGTTGTTAAAGCGTCCGTAAGAACGACCTTAGAGTCGCCAGCGCCATCGAACTTTACGCGGCTCATGAAGTTGCCGCCATAGACGATATATCCTTGCCCGTGGTTGGGGTGGATTACTTTATCTCCAACTTTCCAAGGGGCACCATATCTGGTATGAATGGGCGCATCAGGCTTAGGCTGCGGCGATGTTGTTGGCGGTAATTTGGCCACGGGCGACTTCCCTCATTGCAATCTCAGCAAGGCGATCAGCGATCGCCGGTTCCATTGTGACGGCAGAACCGCCCGCTATAGAAGGGCCGAACACTCTCAGCCCCTTCTGTGATTGAACAAGCTTAAGGCCGTATGCTCTTATGCCAGGCGCAATCTCGGCATCGAACCGCGCAAGGGTGTTGCCGCCCTCGAAAGGGCGGCGGAGAGAAAGGATTTTCATGCAGCTTCCTTCAGATCGGCGAGCGTTCGCGCTTCAAAGGCAACTTTCCACTCATCAAGCGTGAGGCCGGTATTGCCTTCATCGTCGCTCACGCCACCCATTGGATCGATAAGCGCTTCATAATCGTCGACATGGTCGCCGTCAGTTGCGAAGAAAGGGAAGTTTCCGCTCGGGCACACACGCCATGCGATGATTGACCGGATGCGGTAGTAAAATTCGCCCTGACAGTAGTCGACGAACACCGCGGCATGGCCGGGGTTTGCTGGCACTATAGGATAGAAGTTATCCTCGATGTCGCCCACGACCTCGACGGTCTGACCTCCTCCTGTGGAAAGAAGGATCCTAGTCAATCCGTTACGAAGATGTTGATGCTGAACGACGTGCTCGGAATTGATGGTCAGGCCTTCAGTTGTGCAAATTGATGGCATGGTTATTTCCTCTTGGTGATATGTTGGTGGGTGTGATGGTGGTAATTAGGCTGCTGCGATTGTGCGCAGATTTGCGATGATGGCGCGCCATGATGAAACAGTGAAGTCGACGCATATCAGTGCGTCTTCATCCTCAAGCTCTTCGAAAGAGCACTCTCGGCCCTCGGACTCTTGCTCAAATTCTTCGGAGAACTTGTAGGCCAGCCTCTCCGCTAGCATCCCAAGGAACTCCGTAGACGTAGCGGGGGGGGGTAAGACGGTATCGAAGTCGCAAGGGGTGAGAACGATTGATTTTTCTTTAGTCATAGCTTCTCCTCTCGCCGGACGCGCCGGACGTTAAAATGGTTGTCGAATGATGGTCAGGTGATTAGGTGCGTGGGCTCAGCGCATCTGCAACGGCAATCTCTTCAGCGATAGCAAAGGCACGCATGAATTCGTCGTGCGCAATATCGGGGAAGCGTTCGCGTATGACGCTTACGCGGTTCTGATCAGGGATGCCCCTGTATTCCTCTATTAGAAATTTGGCGAACTCTGAGGAAATGTTTGTCATGCCGCCGCTCCTGCTTCTTGAGCCGCGATCCAAGATAGCAGCGTAGATTTCCGAGCGCGAATGCTCGCCCCAATGCGAAAGTGAGGCAGGTTCCCTTTGGAGATTTTATAAAAAATCGCGCGTCGATCCTCTCCCAAGAACTCCGCTATCTCGTCGGCACCCTTAAGGATGTCGGAGGCAATGTTATCATTCGATGAAATGTGCATGGTGTCTCCTCGTCCCAGACGGAATCTGGGCGCAAAATTGAACGATGATTTTGAGAAGTTAGGTTTGTCGGCTGATGCCAAATTTTTAGGTTGACCGGCGCTTTGCGCCACCCGTGCGACGGGCTCGGCAGCCTTGGCTGCGGCTATGTCAGGCACCACCCCAACGAGTCGCAAACACCACACTTGCGACCGTCATTACGTATACCGGTTTTACAAATTAGTCAAGATAATCGGTAGAAATTTGGAATTTGTTGCGAAAACTCCGTTGTTCTGACATCAATCATACGTAAGGAGATTTCAATGTCGATAAGAGAAAGAAAATGGACTTCTAGCGGGATCGATAAAACCGCTTGGGTGGTCGATTACTTCGACCAGAACGGCAAACGACACATAAAGACGTTCAAGAAAAAGAAGGAAGCGAAAGACTTCGACGCTGGCACACGAATCGAGGTTAAGGACAAAATACACGTGGCCGATCGGGACACGATAACAGTCGAGGCGGCCGGCAAGCTTTGGTACGACGCATGCGTTGGCGCTGGCCTAGAGGTCTCGACTACAAAGCAATATGACCAGCATCTCAGACTACATATCAACCCTTTAATAGGGTCATTGCGGCTCAACGAGATGACTGTCCCAAAGGTGCGGCAATTTGTGGAAGATCTTCGTGAGGCCGGTCGATCACCGGCTATGCAGCGTGCCGTAAGGGTGAGTCTCGGCGCGCTATTGTCGGATGCGCAAGAGCGCGGGCTTGTCGTGCGAAATCCTGTAAAGGAGATGGGCCGCGGCAAGGCTCGCGCACGGGCAGCGGCGCGTCACACAGAGCCGGCCGTGGTCGGCGTCGACATCCCCATGCCAGAAGAGATCAAGCTCATCATGCCTACGCTCACCGGCAAAATTAGGGTGTTCTGGATGACGGCAATCTTCACCGGCATGCGAGCATCTGAGCTACGTGGCCTCAGGTGGAAAGACATCGACTTCCACCGCGCCGAGATCAACGTCAGCCAGCGCGCCAACATCTGGAAAACAATGGGTCCGCCAAAGACCAAGGCGGGCCGTCGAACCATCCCCCTTGTCGCTCACCTTGTGACTGCCCTCAAGCAATGGAAGAAGGAATGCCCCAAGGGCGACCCTGACCTCGATCTCGTCTTCCCGACCGGCATAGGCACCGTTGAAGAGCACAACAATATTGTGACGCGCTGGTATCAACCGCAGTGGATCTCTGCCGGCCTCATCAAGGCAAGCGGCAAGCTGGACCGCGACGGCAAGCCGATGATGGAAGCGAAGTACACAGGCCTTCATGCCCTCCGGCACTTCTATGCTTCGTGGTGCATCAATACTCCAGCAGATGGCGGACTGGGTCTTTCGCCAAAACTGGTGCAAGACCGAATGGGGCACTCATCGATTCAAGTAACGCTCGACACCTATTCGCACCTTTTCAAAAAGGCTGGCACCGGAGAAGCGATGGACGCAGCAGCCGCAGCACTCCTTGGCTGACTGCGACAAGAGTGCAACATGGGTCGAAATATAGCAGTTAAAACAGTATGATATAACGGACTCTGACTCCGTTAATCTTGGTTCGAATCCAGGTTCCCCAGCCAATCTCGTTCAGATCAACCAATCCATACAGAACAACAGATTGCGCCGTTTAACGCGGCACGGTTGGTTTTAGGGCCGTGCCTGGCAGACCAGAGCATCTCATTTGCTCCCTAAACCCGCGCTCATATAACATACGCAGGGAAACCAGACGGCGAGTCTCTGCTCCGCCATCGGGCTCACCAACACCTCAGCGCACACGATTGCTAACCAATAAACTCCCCATCACCAAATCCAGATGCGCTTCCATGAAGCTGGGGATGTCCAGTTCGCGGCGGTCGCCGTGGATGAGGGTTTCTACAGCCATGGCCACGACAGGGGCGAAGATGATGCGGGCGGTTGCTCGCGGGCCGGTTACGAACTCGCCTGCCTCTATTCCCTCATCGAGAATGGCTTGGATGCGCACGAGCAGTGGCTCGATCAGGTCGTCACGATGCGTGTCGATCACCTGCGGGAAGCGTGTGCCCTCGGATATGACGAATCTCAATATCTGGCGCAGGCGCCGGTCTTTCAGCAGGCCTTCGTAAAGCAAAAGCAGCAGTTCCTTCAGCCGCTCGGCACTGTTGCCCTGCAAGTGCTGGCTTCCCTTCGCCAGATCATCAATCGGGGCGGCGATGTGGCGGATCATCGCCGCAAAAAGCTCTTCTTTTGTGGGGAAGTAGACATAGACCGTTCCCTTGGTCACCCCTACTCTCTCGGCGATATCTTCTACCCGTGCTGCGGTGAAGCCATGTTCGACAAATTCTTCAAAGGCTGCTTCCAGAATTTGCGTGGGCCGAAGTGCCTTTTGCTCGGCGCGTGTCAGCCGTTTCATATGCGATCCTTAACCATTTTGCCTGCGACGAATAACGCAACAAACAATTTCATTGACTGTCCAGTAAGTCAAATGTATCACGGTTTCATCACGGTTCAAGAGGCAATGCATGAGACGTCTCGCTTTACCCGCCCTAATGGCGATATCCCTGGCAGGTCTTTCCGCCTGCACCCCAGATAAAGCAACAGAAGAGAAATCTCCCCGGCACGTCGAGACGGTCAAGGTTCACACCATAAAGGTGGCCGAGGCCGTTTCGACGACGGGGGAAATCAGCGCTCGCGTCCAGTCCGACCTTTCCTTCCGGGTCAGCGGCCGCATTACCGAGCGGCTTGTCGATATCGGTCAGCATGTGACCAATGGACAGGTTCTGGCCCGCATCGATCCTGAAGAGCAGAAGGCGGACCTGCAGGTGGCACTGGCCACTCTCCAATCCGCGCAGGCCCAGCAAACCCAGGCTCAGCAGGCATTCGATCGCCAGCAGAGCTTGTTCAACACAGGCGTGACGACAAGGGCCGCACTGGATCAGGCGCAGGAAACATTGCTGACCGGCCAGGGCACGGTTCAGTCTGCACAGGCGCAGGTGGAAACTGCCCAGGATGCTCTCGACCAGACTGAACTGAAAGCGGATTCCGACGGCATTATCACGGCGCGTAACGCGGAAGTCGGTCAGGTCGCACAGGCTGCACAGCTGGTCTTCACGCTGGCGCATGACGGCCCTCGCGATGCCGTCATCAATGTCGATGAATCGATGCTTCTGGGAGGCGAGCTTCAGGACGATGTGTTCGTCAAAATGCTTTCTGGTGGTGATCCAATCAAGGCAACGGTGCGCGAAATTTCACCGACACTCGACACCACGAAGGGCACGATCCGCGTGAAGCTTTCACTTGATGCGGCAGCGGCGGTTCGGCTTGGAAGTGCAGTTGTCGCAACTGCTCATTACAAGCCTGTCGATACCATTCAACTGCCTTGGTCTGCCATGGCGTCGGTTTCCGACCAGCCAGCCGTATGGATCATCGATCCAAAGAGTAGCTCGGTATCACTGCGCAAAATCGAAGTTGGCAACTACGTCAATGAGCGTTTTTCAGTCCACTCCGGCCTGTCCGAAGGTGAAACTGTCGTTGTCGATGGCACCAAATTCCTCACCGCTGGCGAAGTCGTGGCATACGAAGGAGCGGCTCAATGAAATCTTACAAGACCGTTATGGCGCTGATGCTGGCCACGACCTTTCTTGTTTCCTGCCAGAAGCAGGAGGAAACCGCTGCGGAAAAGCCGCGGCCCGTGCTATCTGTGGTAGCTGAACTCATGCCCGAGGCAACGTTGACTTTGCCCGGAACAGTCAACGCACGCATAGAAACAGAATTCGGGTTTCGAGTTCTCGGGCAAATCGTCGCCCGCAATGTGCAGGTTGGGGATATCGTCAAAAAGGGCGACGTTCTTGCCGCAATAGACCCGCTCGCCCTGGAGCTTGCGGTCAGAAGTTCGCAGTCTGATGTGTCCAATGCACAGGCGCAACTTGCCAACGCAGTTACCAACGAACAACGCCAGCAGACGCTGTTCGAACGGCAGTCTGCGGCGAAATCGACATTCGAAACCGCCCAGCAGGAACGCGTTACCGCCGAGGCCAATCTGAACAAGGCGAAGGCCAACCTAGACAAGGCCGAGGAACAGCTGGGTTACTCGCAGCTGCGGGCAGAGTTCGATGGTGTCGTCACCACCACCTCCGCTGAAGTCGGCCAGGTCGTTTCCGCAGGCCAAAGCGTCGTGACCGTTGCGCGGCCGGAAGAACGGGATGCCGTGATCGACGTGCCGGAAGCCGGAGGCGCGCTTTTGAAGCAGGGTTCGGAATTCAACGTCTCACTGCAACTTGACCCGGATATCCGCGCCAAGGGGCTCGTTCGCGAAGTCGCGCCTGAGGCCGATGACGCGACACGTACCCGCAGAACGAAACTGACGCTGATCGATCCGCCGGAGGCGCTACGCCTTGGTGCAGTCATCACCGCAAGCGCCGCGACCACCTCGCATCCCGTTATCCGCCTTCCGGCATCGGCAATCAAAAAAGAAGGCTCGAAAACCTCTGTCTGGGTCGTGGATGACAAGGCAGGCAAGGTTTCGTCGCGAGACGTCACCATCGACGAAGGCTCGACGATTGGCGGCCTGGTGGTGATTGCCAATGGCGTCAACCCGGGTGACCGCATCGCGGTCGCGGGTGTCAACCAACTCAAAGACGGCCAGGCCGTTCGCATAGATCAGGAGACTACCCAGTGAAATCGTTCAATCTTTCCGACTGGGCGCTCGAGCACCGTTCGCTCGTCTGGTACTTCATGATCGTCTTTATTCTGGCGGGTACATTTTCCTACCTCAATCTCGGGCGTGAAGAAGATCCGTCCTTTACAATCAAAACGATGATCATCAACGCGCAGTGGCCCGGTGCCTCTGCCGAAGAGGTCACGAAACAGGTCACCGACAGAATCGAGAAGAAGCTCGAGGAGCTGGACGCGCTCGATTACACCCGCAGTGAAACCAAGGCGGGCCAGACGACGATCTATGTCGAACTTCTTCCCACGACCAAGGCGAAGGACGTTGCCGGCAACTGGATCCGCGTCCGCAACATGGTCAACGACATCAAGGGCGATCTGCCAAGCGGTGTGCTTGGACCCTCGTTCAACGACACATTCGGTGATGTTTACGGCAACATCTACGCCTTTACCTCGGATGGCGTGTCTCAGCGGCAATTGCGTGATCTGGTGGAAGACGCCCGCGCAAAGCTGCTGACCGTACCGGACGCTGGTAAGATCGATATCATCGGCGAACAGGATGAGGTCGTCTATCTCGAGTTTTCAACGCGCAAGATTGCGGCTCTGGGGCTTGATCGCCAAAGCATTATCGACACGCTTCAGGCACAGAACTCGGTGACCCAATCCGGCTTCGTGGATGCCGGTCCTGAGCGTATTGCGCTGAGAGTGGGCGGGGCATTTTCATCTGAGGAAAGCCTGAAGTCGATCAACCTTCGGGTTAATGACCGCTATTTCCCACTCACGGATGTCGCGACCATCAAGCGCGGATATGTCGATCCGCCGTCTTCCCTATTCCGCTTCAAGGGGCAACCGGCAATCGGTCTGGCCATCGGCATGACGCCCGGTGCGAACCTGCTGACATTCGGTGAAAATCTCGATGCCGAGATGAAGCGTGTCGTTGCAGACCTGCCAATTGGTGTAACCGTGGAACGCGTGTCCGATCAGCCGGCGGTGGTTGAAGAGGCGGTGTCCGGGTTCACGACCGCCTTGTTCGAAGCCATCGTCATCGTTCTTGCCATCAGCTTCATCAGCCTGGGTGTAAGGGCGGGTCTGGTCGTTGCAATCTCCATTCCGCTCGTTCTGGCCATTACCTTCGTTTTCATGGAGTATACGGGCATATCGCTCCAGCGCATTTCACTCGGCGCACTCATCATCGCACTCGGCCTTCTTGTGGATGATGCCATGATTGCGGTTGAAATGATGGTCTCGAGGCTGGAAGTGGGAGACAGCCTGCGAAAGGCTGCGACCTACGTCTATACCTCGACTGCCTTTCCGATGCTGACGGGCACGCTCGTCACCGTCGCAGGCTTTATCCCGATTGGCCTCAACAGCAGTGCGGCTGGTGAGTTCACTTTCACGCTCTTCGTCGTCATTGCAGTGTCGCTCGTCGTGTCGTGGATCGTGGCCGTGGTCTTCACGCCTCTCCTGGGCGTGGTCATCCTGCCAAAAACGATGAAATCGCATCATGAGCAGAAGAGCCGCACGGCCAAAGGTTTTGCGTGGCTGCTGCGCCTTGCCATGCGGTGGCGGTGGATTACGATTGCCACAACGGTCGTTATTTTCGCCCTGTCTCTGGGTGGACTGGGTCTTGTGCAACAGCAGTTCTTCCCGGCATCTGACCGCGTCGAACTCATCGTGGACTGGAGCCTGCCGCAGAACAGCACCATTGCCGAGACCAACAAGCAGATGGCGCAGTTCGAAAAGGACAAGCTCGTCGGCAATAAGGACATCGACCATTGGTCGACCTATGTTGGTGAAGGCGCGCCTCGCTTCATTCTGTCCTATGACGTTCAAAGCCCAGCCAGCTGGTTTGGCCAGAATGTCATCGTGGCCAAGGATCTGGAGGCAAGAAACCGCCTTCAGCGCGAACTTCAGGCCTACCTCACACAGACCTTCCCCGGCACTGATGCCTTCGTCAAACTCCTCGATATCGGCCCACCGGTGGGTAAGCCTGTGCAGTATCGCGTCAGCGGTCCAGACGTGCAGAAAGTGCGTCAGTTTGCCCAGCAGTTCGGAACCATCGTCAATGCCAATCCGCTGTTAACCAACATGACCTATGACTGGAACGAGCCATCACGCGTCGTGAAGGTGGATGTGTTGCAGGACAAAGCGCGGCAGCTTGGCGTTTCTTCTCAGGATATCGCGACCCTGCTGAATGACATCGTTGAGGGTACGTCCAGCACCCAGATCAGGGACGATATCTATCTCATCGACGTCATTGGTCGCGCCGAAGATGTCGAGCGTGGTTCTATCGAAACGCTGAAGAACCTGCAGCTGGCGGGTTCGAATGGAAAATCGGTTCCGCTTTCTGCGGTCGCCAAGTTCCGTTACGAACTCGAGCAGCCCATGATCGGACGCCGTGATCGTATCCCGACGATTACGGTCAAGGCCGCCGTCATCGGCTCGACGCAACCGGCGACGATTGTCGAGGAGTTGAAGCCGGAAGTGGCAAAGTTCACGGCATCGCTTCCCGCTGGCTACAAGGTGGAAATCGGTGGCTCGGTTGAATCCAGTGCGGATGCACAGGGGCCAATTGCAGCTGTTGCACCGATGATGCTGCTGGCAATGGCGACAATTCTGATGCTTCAGCTGCAAAGCTTCAGCAGATTGTTCCTCGTCTTCGCTGTTGCACCACTTGCTCTGATCGGTGTCGTCGCGGCGCTTCTCCTCAGCAATGCTCCCATGGGCTTCGTCGCCATTCTCGGTGTCCTCGCTCTCATCGGCATTCTGATCCGAAACTCGGTCATCCTCGTGGTTCAAATCGAGCATCTCAGAACCGAGGGCGTATCGCCCTGGCGCGCGGTGATCGAGGCCACGGAGCATCGTATGCGGCCCATTATGCTGACGGCTGCGGCAGCCACCCTTGCCTTGATCCCCATCTCCCGGGAAGTTTTCTGGGGACCAATGGCCTATGCAATGATGGGCGGCATTGTGGTCGGTACGGTTCTTACGCTTCTGTTCTTGCCAGCTCTCTATGTCGCCTGGTTTAGAATTCCGCGTGAAGACGACGCTGAACCGAACCACGAGACAGCAACGGCCTGATTGATATGAGGGAGGGTGCGAAACGCGCCCTCCCATCCCGCCCTTAATTTATAAAGCGACACGTATAATGTTTCTTTTTTCCTTCTGCGGTGACCGGACCATGCGCTCTGCCCTCGCCATCGCCGCCATTGGACTTGCCCTTTCCGGCTGCGCGTCCCGTCCCGAGGCCGACGTCCTCAAGCCCGTTGCGCTGAAGAACGACACGGCTCAGACCATCGGCGTTCTGGCTGTCACCAACCGCGATCACCAGAGCAAAGACAACTCCTTCGGCAATCGCTGGGCGGCGGCAGTTCACTACGACCGGTTCGTGTTTTCGATCCCGCCGGACAGAAAAGGCGCGGCCATCACCTATCCGGCAAAGCAGCCCGACCCGAAGCGCCAATTTGTGGTGACGGGACGCGAAAACCTGTCGAAGGACGGGCTGGTGCTGGCAGCAACGCGTGCGGCCAATTTCGATGGCACGGTTGCCGTCTTCGTCCATGGCTATAATTACTCCTATCAGGAGGCTCTGTTTCGCACGGCGCAGATGGCAGCGGATGCCAAGACGATCAGCCCGCCCATCATGTTCTCGTGGCCCTCATCAGCCAGCGTCACGGGATATGTGGCGGATAAGGATGCGGTTTTATATTCCCGCACGGAACTGGATGCACTTTTGACGGCACTGACGAAATCGCCCAAGGTCAAGCGGGTCGTCGTGTTCGGCCACAGCATGGGCGGTTTTCTATCCATGGAAGTCGCCCGGCAGCTGAAGCTTCAGGGACGCGACGACGTGCTGGCAAAGCTTCAGATCATCCTTGCCGCGCCTGATATCGACGTCGATGTCTTCCAGTCGCAGCTCAAGGACATTGGTCGCATCCCCAATCCGATCACCTTGCTGGTATCGAAAGACGATAACGCGCTCAGCATCTCGGGCTTTGTTGGCGGCGAG
Source organism: Agrobacterium sp. 20P9.1.2 (assembly GCF_057799395.1). Taxonomy (NCBI): domain Bacteria; kingdom Pseudomonadati; phylum Pseudomonadota; class Alphaproteobacteria; order Hyphomicrobiales; family Rhizobiaceae; genus Agrobacterium; species Agrobacterium sp. 20P9.1.2. The sequence goes on along the minus strand of NZ_JBYOKI010000009.1, from coordinate 112,121 downwards.
CGCCCGCGGGTGGGGCTTCTCGACATACACGACCCCATCATCCAGAAAACAGCGAAAGCCGAGCACCTGACGGTGATCGACATTTCCTCACTGCAATCGTCAGACGGGCTGGGGCATGACCGCTATGCTTCGCTCGCAAAATTTGCGGGCGATCTCAGCAAGGCCGATGCCAAAATGCGCAGCAATGGCAACAATATCGGCGCATTCGTCTTTGACGCCGCCGGTGCTGCTGTTGCAAGCCCGTTCAAGCTGGCAGGGCAGATCGCACGCCAGTGAAGAAAGCGAGCCTCCGCGATTTTAAGCGGAGGCTGCCGTTACCATCACAACCTGCGCATTCCAGTTCTCCGGCAGCGGATCGGGTCTGGTGATCTCGATGTCTTCCACGATGAGATCGGACACCCCTTTGGTGAAAATTCCGGGGATGCCGTTCGGGTAGTCGATGAGGCCGATAATTCTGCCATCAGGTCCAAAACGCCAGGCATTGACGCGGCCAGCGCTTTTGTCTCCGATGGGGAAGCGATCAAAACGGTCTTCAATCGTCGGGCGGATATCATAGCACAGGCCGGTTTTCAAAGGACCGGCTTTTTGGTCGAGCGAAATGCGCCGCAAGGTGATATCGGAAATGCCGCCCTCATGTTCCGAGACCATGTTGATCGCACCTTCCATGACGCCGGTGACATCCTCGATCAGAACGTCGCTGACCGTGCCCGCCGGAAACTCTTCCGGTCGCCGGTCGAGAACCGTGATTGTGATCGCTTCGCCAGAGCCCCAGAAGCCAGCCGGCGTCTCGTGGCAATCAACGGAAATGCGCACGAAGCGAATGCCCTCCACCAAGCCGCCATCGCGCGAGAAGATACCGAGGCCGCGATTGGACTTTTCGATGTGAACATCCTCGAAGGAAATATTGCGGAATGGCGAAAAGCTTTCCGTACCCAGTTTCAGCGCACAGGAGCGGCTTTCGACGATGCAATTGCGGATGTTGATATTCTCACACGGCCCGGTCAGCGATCCATCTTCGCGACGCGTCGTCTTCAGCACGATGCCATCATCGGCAGTGCGGAATACGCTGTCGAAAATCTCGACATTGCGGCAGCCGTCGATCACGATACCATCCGTGTTGGGCATACGCCGATCGTTATCGACGGCAACGCCCTTGACCTGAATGTTCTCGCAACCCGCAAAATGCATGGTCCACATGGGCGAATCGTCGATCCGCAGCCCTTCGATGCGGATGTCCTTGCAACCATCCAGCACCAGAATACGCGGGCGATAGCGCGATGCGACCAGTGTGCCCATGTCACCATCATCGCCATGAGTATAACGCGTCGAGCCAGCGCAAAAAATCCGCCCACCTCCAATTAGCGCAATGTTGTCCGCCCTAACTGCCGTCATCATCGCCCGGTCGCTCTCCTCCGCAACGATTGCGACAGTGGTTTGCGCATAGGCATCGTAACTCGGAACAAAATGCAGCTCCGCTCCCTCCAATATCTCGATCGTGAGATTGGAGCGCAGGCGCAGACCGCCGCAGCGATGGAGACCGGGCTCCAGCACAACATGCAGAAGTCCCTCATGCGTATCGAAAAGCGCTTGAAGCTTTCCGGTGATCTCTTCTGTCTGAGGCGCAATGCGAATGGTGGGGGAGAAAGGCATGGTTCCAACCTGCTTATCTGAAAAGGATTTGGAGGCGACCCGTTTCGACCGGGCCGCCATTGAAATCAGCAACGGGTCTGCAAAAGCGCAGCGATATAGCCGTAGCAGAAGGCAAATGCGACCTGCTGCTGGTTATCGCCCGACAGCGTCGGCGCGTGGTCCGGCATGACCATGTATTTGTAACCCGTGTCACGCAGCGCATCGATAACCGCCGGCATGTCGATATCGCCATCTTCGGGGAAGCTTTCGCGGAAGGAATAGCGTTTGCCGACGATGTTGCGGTAATGAATGTTCATGATCTTGCCACGCTCACCGAACCAGCGGGTGATGGCGGGCACTTCAGACACATCCTCGACCATCTCACCCAGCGTGCCGATGCAGAAATTCAGGCCGTGGACCGGGCTCTCATGCATGCTGACAAAGCGCTTCATGCCTTCGACAGAGCCCAGAACGCGCGTCACGCCCATGTAACCGGGCGGCGTTGCGGGATCATGCGGATGGCAGGCAAGGCGGATATTGGCGGCTTCGGCAACGGGCACGACCCGCTCCAGAAAATAATCCACACGCTCCCAGATCGTATCTTCATCGATTGAGCCAATGCCCTGCGGGGTCGGCTCATCGGGGTTGGCCAGATCCAGCCGGAAGGCTTCCGCCATATAGCCACCCCTGCCCGGCTCCATCGGTGTGCGCGGAATGCCGATATAGTTGAAATTGTAGCGCACGGATGGAATGCCAGCGGCGGCGCAATTTTCAATCAGGCGGCAAATGCCGTCGATCTGGCTGTCGCGTTCCGGCCCTGCCAGCATGATGTCCTTGCATGGAACATCGCGGTCGACGCGCGTGGATGGCATCGGCAGCTGCGTCATATCGAGGATCAGCCCAAAACTCTCGATCTTCTCGCGGAAGGCTTCGAGCGTCGGTCGATCCCAGCTGCGCCAATCACCCGGCGGCGTTGCCGAGATATTGTTGACGCCCAGCTGCTTCATCACCCTGTAGTCATCGTCATGGCGGGCGGGGATTTGTGTTCCGAGATACATCTGCATTGCTCCGTTTGGAATTCATGAATCAGTCGAACGTCAGCGCCTTAAGGGTCGAAAGACCCGGGATCGTAGCGCGGTTCTGCCAGGCCCTGAAAGGGAAGCTGAACCACGTAAACGTCTCCGCCCGGTCCTGTGCCATTCGCCTTGAGTGTGGTGATAAAAGCGGTTCTTAAATCCGCTCCGATGAAGCAGATATTCGTCGGGTTCGGCACATCGACATGGATTTCGGCATCGATGCGCCCATCCGGCGTCATGCGTAACACGCGGCCACTATCGCTCGCCGCAATCCAGTAGCAGCCATCGACATCCATCGCCGCGCCATCGGGACGCCCGCCCAATCTTGCCCGATCCGCAAACAGCCGCCCATTCTGGAATTGCCCCGAGGCGGGATCGAAATCATGGACCATGACATAGGGATTGAGCGTGTTCGAATCCGAGACATACATGGAAAGCCCGTCCGGGCTCCAGGCAAGGCCGTTCTGGGTACGGAAGCTGCCGCCCCTGTCCAGAACCTCGCCACCAGTACCGATGCTGAAAAGTGTGCCGAATGCACCCGGCGCGGATGTGTCCGGTGCCATCGAGCCAGACCAGAAACGGCCCTGTCTATCACAGGCCCCATCATTCATGCGCCAACCGGACTTGAGTTCCGGTCCTGCGCCTGCGTCGATCATCACCTTGCCATCGATGACATCGAGTTTGGCAAAACCACGTTCCGTGGAGGCGATAAACCCGCCGCCGAGATGCAGGGCAAGAGCTCCGACCTTGAGCGGGAGATCGAACCGCTCCATCACGCCAGCCGGGTAGGTCATTCTGTGAAGGCTGGCACCGGGTGAATCGACCCATGTCACGCGCCCATGTTCAGGCTCCCAGACAGGCGTTTCACCCACGGTGCAGCCGGGTTGGGCAACCCTTTCAGCCACGTAAACAGATGCGCCTTGTCTTGTCATATCGTCACATTCCGCTTCATGCGTTTGTGCCTTTAAAAAGCTAGGATGCAGGCACCAGACGCTGCTCCGTCTCACCATCGAAAAGCAAGGCTTTTTCATCAGCAATCTTCAGGGCGACCTCTTCGCCAAGATGCAGAGAACTGCGGCTTTTGGAGGAAACGAGGATTTGGCCGACGGGGCTGTCGCAAATGACTGTCGTATCCGAGCCCGTTGTTTCCACGGCATGCACGGTGGCTGGTAACGCGCCCGCGCTGTCACGCGGCACGATTTCCAAATATTCCGGCCGCACGCCAACCACGACCTGTCGTCCTGCCGCATTCGGGTAACGTCCCGGCATCGGCAACTGGCTCTTGCCATCCTGCAACAGCAGGCTCGTCGCGTCAGTGCTGACTTTGGCCTTCACCAGATTGATTGCTGGCGAACCGATGAAGCTAGCGACGAAAACACTGTTCGGAAGATCGTAAAGCTCGAGCGGCGTTCCCGCCTGCTCCACCCGACCGTCGCGCAGAACAACGATCTTCTGTCCCATGGTCATGGCTTCCACCTGATCATGGGTCACGTAAACCGACGTCGTGTTCCACTTGTGGTGAAGATCGCGGATTTCGCCGCGCACCTGGCTGCGCAGCTTTGCATCGAGGTTGGACAAGGGCTCATCGAAGAGGAAGACCGCAGGGTTGCGCACAATGGCACGTCCCATGGCAACGCGCTGGCGCTGACCGCCGGAGAGTTCCTTCGGCAGACGATCCAGCAATTTGCCGAGGTCGAGCATTTGCGCCACCTCATCGATCTTCTGCTTGATCTCATCCTTGGGACGTTTCGCCAGACGCAGCGCGAAACTCATATTTTCACGCACTGTCATTTGCGGATAAAGCGCATAGCTCTGGAACACCATGGCGATATCGCGTTCCTTCGGCTCGAGGTCGGTCACGTCTCGCTGACCGATCTGGATCGTGCCATCGCTCGCCTCTTCCAGCCCCGCGATAATGCGCAGCAGGGTAGATTTTCCAGAACCGCTTGGCCCGATCAAAACGCAGAACTCGCCGTCTTCGATGTCTATCGAAACATCCTTGATGACATCAACCGCACCGAACGACTTGGAAACGTTCCTGAGTGAAACTGCACCCATGTTTTCCTCCTAAAATAATGTGGCGCACAGGGCGCAATTAGCCTTTGACTGCGCCTGCCATGATGCCGCGATTGAATTGGCGCTGGAGCAGGAGGTAGACGATGACGCTGGGCGCCATAGCCACGAGCGTTGCTGCCACGAGAATGTTTGGCGTGATCGTATCGTCCACTCGCAGAGACCCGAGCGCGACCGGCAACGTCATCAACTCCTTGTCGTTGACCACGATCAGCGGCAACAAATACTGATCCCAGATCATGATAAAGCCGAAGATCAGAACGGTGCCCAGCGCTGGCCGGACCAGAGGAAGAATGACACGGTAGAAAATCTGCCACTCACTCGCACCATCGATGCGCGCGGCTTCTTCGAGTTCGAGCGGAATGGCCCGCATGAACTCCGTCAGCATGAATATCGAGAACGCCCAGCCAACGACCGGCAGGATCATCGCCAGATAGGTGTTGTAGATGGAGACATTGATAATAGGCAGTTCCTTCTGCATCACCAGATAGAGTGGAATGGCGATGACCTCTTCGGGCAGCATGAGCGTGCACAGAATGAGCAGGCTGACGACAGCCGCACCCCGGAATTTCTTGCGGGCAAGCGCATAGGCGGCCAGCGCACTGACGGTGACCTGCAAAGCCGTGCCGACAATGACGACGATGACCGAATTGGTGAGGTAACGCCAAACCTTCATATCGAAGATGGCGATGCGGAAATTCTCAAGCGTCGGGCTGTGCGGGATCAGCGTCAATTCGCCCGGCTTCAGGCTGACGCCGCTGAACGCCGTTACAAGCGCGCCCCAGAACGGACCCACGAAGACAATGAGCAAGACCGCGTAGAGAACATACCGGATCACGGTGAGCCAGAGGGGAGTTTTCATCTATCGCCTCATCAACGGGTAAGTCTGGATTTGATGGTCATGTGCAGCAGTGTCAGCAGAACCGTGAACACCAGCAGCATCAGCGAGACGGCAGACGCATAGCCGTAATTCAGCTCCTCGAACCCCACCTTGTAGATGTGCGTCATGATGGTGGAGGTCGAGCCGGCCGGACCACCGCCCGTCGTCGCGTAGACTTCGGCAAACACGCGGAACCCGCGAATAAAGGACAGCATCAACACCACCGATATCGACGGAATGATGCCCGGCAGTGTCACATGCCACAGCTTGCGCCAGACACTCGCGCCATCCACACTGGCTGCATCGTAAAGCTCCCGGTTCACACCCACGAGACCGGCAACGAAGATGACCATGTCATAGGGCGCGCTTTTCCAGACGCTCATGAGGATCAGAACCCAGAGTGCCTGGTTCGGATCGCTGAGAAAGCCTTGCGGGGCGATGCCGAAGAAGCCGATCAGCGAGTTGACCAATCCGTAGTCGGCGGAATTGAACAATATGCGCCAGATTTCGGCAATGATGGCCACGCTGGTGATGGCAGGCAGAAAAACCGCGGTGCGGATGATACTGAGGTGCCGTGCAGGCCCCTCGAGTGCCAAAGCCATGAAGAAAGCGATGAACGAGGCCGACAGCGTTGCCACGATGACGTAGATCGTGGTGTGGATGACGGCCGCACGCAGGGCAAGGTCGTTGAATGCCCTGTAGAAATTATCCAGGCCCACCCATTTGCTATCCGAGTAGAACTGCACGTCGTAGAAGGACATGGAGAAGCCCGATACCATCGGGTAGAACTTGAACCATGTGAAAATGATCAGCGCGGGCGCCAGAAACAGCCATGGCGTCAATGTTGCGCCAAGACGTTTCCGGGAGCGCCGGCGCTTGGCACCGGTTGGACGAGCAACTGTTCCAACGGCTGATGTCTGTGGTGTGGCGGACATGTTCACCTCAAAAGACAAGGCTTAGCCTTTGCGCCTCTGCATGTGCAGAGACGCAAGGGAGCCATTATTGCTTGGAAGCGGAAAGGGCGTTCTGCCCGCTCAATTCTGTCGCAACCTGGGTATTCAGGGCTTCCAGTTCCTTCGCCACATCGGCATCGCACTGCGCCAGAATACGGTTGAAGCCTTCACCGGTAACGGTGCGGATCGCCGTCCAGTTTGGAACGGCTGGCATATAGTGGCCGTATTTATCGAAGGTTTCCTTGAAGACCATCCAGCGCGGGTCATTGCGAACCGCATTGACGTCAACCTTGGTGTTAACGGGCAAGCGAACGATCGGCGTCTTGCCAGACCCCTGCGCCATGGCGATTTCCTGACCTTTCGGTGAAATCAGGAAGGAAAGGAATTTGTTGGCGGCATCAACATCCTTGACGCTCTTCAACAGATAGGCGCTGGTACCTTCGGACAGAGAGGCGATACCGCCGGGACCGGCAGGCATCATCACCACCTCGACAACATCCTTGCCGGGCTCGGCGTCGAGTTGCGGAATATGATACGGACCCGAAATGAAGATACCGGTCTGGCCGGAGCGGAAGGTCGGCAGCGTATCGCCAGTCGTTGCATTGATGGCACCCGGCTGAGCGAGCTTGTCGCAGATCATACCGCGCACATAGGTCAGCGCCTCAGCAACCTGCGGCGTATTCAGCGTTGGAATGAAACCATCCGGGGCCTGTTTGACGTAATCGCCACCCGCCTGCCAGATGAAGCTGCTCATGAACCAGCTTGCGTAGCCGCGGGTAGTCGATCCCGGGATAGCCATGCCGAAAGTATCGGCCTTGCCATTGCCGTCAGGGTCTTTGTTGGTAAAGGCTTCGGCCAGCTTGCGCACATCATCCCACGTCTTGGGCTGCGGCATATTCAGCTTTTCGCGCCAGTCCTTGCGGATGAACATGGCAAAGGACTGCGCCGAAAACGGCACCGAATATGTCTTGCCATCATTCGCCTTGGCGCCATCCCAGGCGGAGGGCGAAACATCCTGACTGCCTGCGATCTTGGCGGGATCAATGGTTTCGAGAATACCCATCTGCCGCATCTGGCCCATTGCCGTCGTATCGTTCAACACGATATCCGGCAGCGTGCGACCGGCGGCAGCGCGCGCAAGCCGCTGCTCGAAATCAATGCCGGTATTGAATGTCTCGACCTTGATGCCAGTGTCTGCGGTGAACGCATCCGTCAGCGCTTTCAAAACGCTGAGCGATTCATCCGTTTGTCTGGACCATACGCTGATGGTTTGAGACTGCGCCGAACCGACACCCGCACACATGACAGCGCAGCCAAGCAGCAACGCCTTTAAAGACTTCCTATGCATTCACGCCTCCCAAGTTTCTCCCAGGGCAACGCACGGACAGCATCAGCCCAAACTCACATGATGAGTTAGCGCAAGTGATAAGATGATACAAGGAATTTATATGCTAATATATGTTTTGGGGGTTCTTGCTATAGCAAATTCACATGATTGCTTCGGACTAAAAACCTAGAGGATGTTGGCTTTTGGCGCCAATCAGGGGTTCTCTTGGCATCATAGGACTCCCGCCCCTAGAGAATTTAGAAAAAGCTCCGCGAACCGCAGTCACCGCTCGGATTTTGCAAAGGCACTTGCTGCAAACGCCCGAACGGCAAAAACAAAATACATATTATAAATATATTTATTAGAGGGAATTAACTCAGCCTTAGCAGAACGGCTGTGACGACGATTCAACTGGAGATCTACTGAAAAGACTGCAGGCATGGTCCAGTCAACTCAGGACTTATCGTTAGCCTTATCGTCAAAATTGACATCCCAATTCTTGTCAGATTTTTTCTTGCCCGGAGGATCGCGATGTTCCGTCGCGTCTTCTGATCCGGTTATGACCGTCGGCTTGGCGCTGGCGACGCCAGAGCTTTTTCCATCCGCCTGAGAGGGTGCATACTGACCTTTTGCATCCTGTTCTGGCCCTGTTTTTGAGGTCTTCTTATCCATGTCATATCTCCTTATGCAGAGGTAACAGGAGTAAGGGTCGATAGTTCCATCGATTCAGCGTGCAGCGACGCACGAAATGACCTTTAGCTCCGCCTTTGCAGGCAGAGCTTTCTCGTCTCAATCACGGGTGAAGGTTATTGGCGTGATGGACCCGGTGACCATCCGAAGGCTGGGACTACCGTTTCGGAGAGATCGGTCAGCAACCGCAAATTCTCTTCAAGCCCGAAAGCAGGCGGCAGGAACAGCACGATTTCATCGGCAGCGGCAAGGCCGGGATCGTTATAAACCGCTTCGATGACCTGATCCGGCGCACCCTGAAATACGGGGGAAATTTGTGCGCCTTTGGGTTGGCCGGGTGGTTCGAGCGCGCCTTTGGGGCGGGACGCCGCGATGCCCTTGGTGCGACGCTCCAGATCATAGGCCGCGTATTTGTCACGCAATTCGGAGGTGGTGCCGACGAGGATCGAGGCGGCCACGGCAACCGGCGGCGGCTCCGTCCCCCATATCTTGCGCCACGTCGTCCGGTAGGTTTCGATAATGCGGGCCTGATATTGCCCGAATGTCTCGCCCTCTTCCTGATCGTGCTGAACGGTGCCGGAAATCAGACCGATACCGAGCTCTGCCGCCTGTATGGCCGAACCGACGCTGGCAGAGCCCTGCCGAATGCGGGATCGAAGCGTGGGGCTGTGCGGCGTGACCCGCAATTCTGCACCCTGCGGCGCGCCTTGGCCAGCCTCGGTAACGGTGTGAAGAACCTCACCTGCAATCGCCGCCAGAAAACGTGCCTGCCGCCGCTTTGCTTCCGTTCGCGCATCGGTATCAACGGTGCCGAAAACGGCATCGAAAGCGCCGTTGGCGCCGGTCGAAATAGCCAGTTCCAGCCGCCTGCCGATCAGCAAATCCGTGGTTCCCGCCGCTTCGGCCAGCAGGATCGGGTCCTGATACCGCATGGGAATGACGGCAGAGCCCAGCGTGATCGAACTCGTATGCTGGCCCACTGCGGCAAAGAACGGAAGCGGTGATGATAGATAATGGTCAAAGTGCCGTTGATAGGCCCAGCCGGATTGGTAGCCCAGCCGTTCCGCCTCCACGAAAAGCCTGATCCCGTCTTTCAGCCCCTGCGCCGGGCCGGCGTCATCGCTGAACGACACTCTCGTGTTGAAACCCAGGCGATGCTTTGAACGAAATGAAGCCGCTAGTGTTGGGCTTGATAGGGCGATGGTCATGCGATCTGTTCCTTGCGAGCAACGCGCCGCACAGCGGCTTGCGGCACTTCGGACGGCGCATGGATGCCGGAGGGGATGGATTCCAGCAGGGTCGCGGTATAGGCATGGCGCGGATTGTCGAAGATGTCACGAACCAGTCCGTGTTCCACGATGCTGCCGCGCTGCATGACCGAGACGGTGTGAGCAAGCTGCCGCACGAGCGCCAGATCGTGGGACACGAAGACATAGGTCAGACCAAGCTTGGCCTGCAACGAAAGCAGAACCTCGACAATTTCTGCCTGAACGCTAACATCGAGGGCGGAAGTCGGCTCATCGAGCACGATGACATCCGGCTTGAGGACCAGCGCACGCGCAATCGCAACGCGTTGACGCTGGCCACCGGAAAGCGCCCCCGGCTTGCGGGCGAGCAAATGCGCGCCCAGCCCAACATTCGCCAGCGCTTCCCGCACCTGCTCAGTGCGCTCCTGTTTCGTGCCGATTTTGAAGCGGCCCAGAGGTTCTCGTACCAGCTGCTCCACCGTCCATGTCGGGTCCAGCGACGTGAACGGATTCTGATAGACCAGTTGAAGATGTCGCCACACCTCGCGCAGGGACTCTCGCGACCGGCCGGAAACACGCTCTCCCGCAACAGTAATCTCGCCGCTATCCGGCTGCTCTAGGCCCAGCAGCAAGCGGATCGTCGTTGTCTTGCCGGAGCCGGATTCGCCCACCAGCGCATGGGTCGTTCCCGGCGCGACGCTGAAGGAGATGTTGTCCACGGCGGTCGTTGTCTTGCCATCGACCGTGAAGGTCTTCGAGACATCCGTGACCTCGATCTTGCTGGGCTTTTCGGCGCCACCGCTGACGAGCCGAAGACCGGGATCGCGCAGCCGGGCGTATCGATCTGGATTGAGCGCAGGAACATCCGAGTGCAGCTTTTTCGAATAGGCCGAGTTGGGCGAGGAGAAGACGGCCCGCGTGTTGCCCGCCTCCTGTACCGTGCCGTCTTTCAGAACCACCAGCTGATCGGCCCGCTCTGCGGCAATGGCTAGATCGTGGGTAATGAGCAGGAGGCTGATGTTCAGATCGTGCTGCAAGCGCGACAGAAGATCGAGAATGCGTTTCTGGATCGTCACATCCAGCGCCGATGTCGGCTCATCCGCCACCAGAAGTGCCGGGCGCGGCAGCACCGCAAGGCCGATCAACACGCGCTGAAGCATGCCGCCGGAGAGCTGATGCGGGTAGGAATCATAGACCCGCTGCGGATTGTCGAGGCCAACCTGCGCGAATATATCGAGAATGAGGGCCTTGCGGATGGCCGCATCCGGCTCATCCGTCAGATCCGCTGCTTCCATCGCCTGCGCGCCGATTGTGCGAACCGGGTTGAGCGCATTGCCCGGATCTTGCGGAACAAAGCCAATGGTTCGACCACGCAAGGGCCGGAACTGCCTCTCCGGCAGAGCCAGCAAATCGCGGCCATCGAACTGCACATGTCCGCTTGCCTGCCCGCCAGCGGGCAAGAGCCGCAGCACGGCGCGGGCAATGGTGGATTTACCGGAGCCCGACTCCCCAATCAGCGCAAGGCTTTTGCCCCGCTCCAGATTAAAGCCCACATCCCGAACGACCGTCTGTTTGCCGTATGCGACGGACAATCCATCGACTTTGAGAATAGGACTGGCCTGCTTGGCCACTGGGGGCAAAGCGTTGCTGTGAACGAGTGTGGGGGTCAGTCTGTTTTGCGAAGCCATCGGCTGATCCTATTCACTGAGAGGACGGTCAAGATCGTGACGAATGCGGGTGCGTAAACAAGCCACGGCCATTTCAGGTAATCCTTGCCGATAGAGATCAGCAGGCCCCAATCCGAGGCGGGTGGCGGATCGCCGTAGCCGAGGAAAGCGAGGCTGGCGATAATGAGAATGGATTCGCCGAATTGCAGCACCGCGAGCGGCAAAATCGAGCGAGACGCATTCGGCAGAATGTGACGCCAAAGAATGTACCAGCGCGAGCCACCCGCCAGAAACGAAGCTTCCACAAAGGTCGCCTGCCGCGTCTTGATGACCTCGGCGCGGGAAACACGCGCGAAGATCGCGACTGCCGATACGCCGGTGGCGATGGCAGCATTGATCGTTTCGAAACCGATGGCGGTGACGACGATGACCGCGAGCAAAAATTTCGGGATGGCTAAGAGCACATCGACAAAGCGCGCAAGGACGACATCGACCCAGCCGCCGAGGAAGCCAGCCATCAGGCCGATCAGCCCTCCAGTAACAACCCCGATGACGACGGCGACCAGCGCGCTCGTGACGGAAGAAGCGGTCCCATAGACAACGCGGGTGTAGAGATCGCGTCCCAGATGATCGGTGCCAAACCAATGCTCAAGGTTGGGGCCGAGCAGCTTGTCAGCGGGAACGCCGACAAAAGGACTGTGGCTGGTGAACAGGCCGGGCGCTATCGACCAGGCGATAACGAGCACAACGATGGCTAAGGAGATTGCCACGATAGGCGGCATCCGAAGTGCAGCTTTCCAGCCGGATTGCTCTACGCCCGACGAAGGTGAGCTATAGACGAGGCTCATGGTGTCACCGCCTTGATTGCACTGATGGAGGTTTCGTCAGCAGTGGTCGGGCTGCGCTTCTGCCCGCCCAGGATTTTGACGCGTGGATCGAGCAGCGGATAAAGAAGGTCAGCAATGAGGTTGACGAGAACGAACACCACCGCGCCCAGCGACACCACAGCCTGCAAGACCGGCAAATCCTGCGTGCTGACCGCGCGCTGCACTAGACTACCAATGCCGGTGCGGCCATACACCGTCTCGGTAATCAGCGAGCCGCCGAGCAATTCGCCGATGGTCAGTGCGATGACGGTGACAATCGGCAGTGAGGCGGGTTTGAGCAGGTGTTTTGCAAACAGGCGCGTGCGCCCGATGCCACGGCTGCGGGCAACCGTCGCATATTCCTGCTCCGCCTCCCGGTCTAGGTTGGCAATCAGCACCTCTGCGATCTGTGCGGAAACCGGAATGCCAAGCGCAATCGCCGCAAACAGGGTGGCCCAGAAGCTATCAGGATTGATGACGCGGAAGAGGCCTATCTGAAAGCCGAAAATATGGATCAAGGCCAGACCGATCACGAAATTCGGCACCGAGAGGAACAGCGAAGGGAAGCCTCGCAGCAGCCCCTGGCCGTAGCGTTTGGGCACGAATTGCGTCCCATAGGCCACCGCAATTGCCAGTATCAGTGCAACCGCAAGGCCTGCGGAGGCAAGAATGAGCGTCGATGGCAAGACCTCCGCAATCAAGGTCACCACTGGACGGCTGGAGCGCATCGAAAGACCGAGATCCCCGGTCAGAAAGCCGGAAAGGGAAGACCAGAGCTGCACCAGCACCGGTCGGTCCAGCCCTTGAGCCGCTATGATTTCCGCAATCTGCTCTTCGGTAAACCCGTTCTGCGGGTTGCGCAGCACGCTGGTTATCGGATCGCCGGGCAAAATGCTGACGACCACGAATGTCAGGACATAGGCCAGCAAGATGACGATCACCGCTTGGCCAAGCCGCTTTGCGGCATAGGTCAGATAGCTGTTGCTCACACCGGCACTCCTTTCACATGGAAGGGTTTCAAAACGTCTTAGTCTGCAAGGAAAGCCGTGTAGTAGCTGGCATAAGCGACGCCGTTATAGACCTCGCCCTTGAGCTTGGGTGATTGCACATAGATGCGCTGGACGATCTGCGTGCGCGGGATGAAATATCCCTGTTCCAAAACGTAATGCTGCAATTCGCCGAGCAGCGGTGTTCTCTCATCCAGCGATCCGGCAGCGGCGATCTTGTCGCGCAATCCGTTCAGCGTCGCGTCACGGTCATCGAGAGCAAACCAGTTCTCGCCATTGTTGGCGTTGGTCAGAATGCTTGCGACCGTTCCGGCATCGATGAAGCTGCGCGTCACCTCATAGGCGGGAACGGCAGCACCGCCGAATTTCACCTTTTCACCAAATGTCACCACGTCATAAGCACGGATTTCGACCTTCCAGCCGAGCTTTCCAAGCTGCTGGGCAATCAACTCATCGACCGAGCGTGATGTGGCCAGATAGGGGTTGGAGTGGATCGTCAGCACAAGCGGCTTGCCGTCCTTCGCGCGGATGCCACCGGCACCCTTGACCCAACCGGCCTCGTCCAGAAGCTTCTCTGCCTTGGCCGGATCATAGGCCAAAAGTGCACTCTGGTCGGAAGCGCCGGGCACATTGCTCTGGATGAAGGAGGTCGCCAGCTTCCAGTCCGACGTATAGACGGTGTCGATGATTTCTTGACGGTTGATACCCGCCTGCAGCGCCTGACGCACCTTCACATCATCATAAGGGGCATGTTTGGTATTGACCGCCCAGCCGTTGACGAAACCGAGGTAACGCGGCGTGGCAACGGTAAACCCTTCTTCTTTTAGCGACTTCAGTTCCTGAGGAGACGCGTTATAGGCAACGTCTGCCTGTTCGGACTGGACAGAGGCCACCCGCAGTGATGGTTCAACAACCAGCTTGTAGGTGATGGAATCGAGGAAGGCCGGGCCGGTGTGGCCGACAGCCAGCGGACCCCAATTATAGTCCTTGCGCTTTGTCAGAGTGACATGGTCACCCTCTTTCCAGGATTCGACCACATAGGGTCCGCTGCCGGAAGTCTTGCTGAGATCGGCCTGTTCGGTTGCCGGCTGCGCAATGGTTTTCGGGGAGATCAGGATCGAACCGTGATAACCGAGCGTCGGAATAAACCCAAGTGTCGGCGCCTTGAAGAACACCTTTACCGTTGCTGAATCGCCGGCCTCGGCGCGCTCATAGGTTTTCGGGAAGAGGCCGATGGGGTTTATGCCTTCCTTCTTGCGCCCGGCATACCAAATATCGAGATTAGCAACGACGGCAGCAGCATCCAGCGGCGTGCCATCAGAGAAGGTCACGCCGCTCTTCAAATGAAGCGTAAATTCGGTAGCCTTGTCGTTCTGCTCCCAGCGCTCCGCCAGCCACGGGCTGACCTTGCCCTCGGCATCGACGTAAACCAGTTTGTCAGCCACATGACCCCAAATATGGCCCTGAAAGCTTGAGATCGCACTGTTGTTGGGTATCCAGGTATCGCCGAGAGAGTCGATCAAAAAGGTGATGTCGCCACCATCGCGCGGAGTTTCGGTGGCAAGGGCAGGATTGAAACCAGCCGGAGAAACCAAAGCCGCTGCGGCCGCGACTGCTGTCGTAATCAACAGGCGACGGCGGGAAAGAGAAAGCAGAGAAGAACGGTCGGTCATGTATGTTTCCTGAATATGAATGCGTTTTCGCGTTGCTGTGATCACAGGCGGCTTGGGAGAGCTGAGCGCACAGTTGCTCCTTCGCGGGACAAGTTGTGCCGAGCGAACCACGCCTGTTTTGAAGTTGGGATGAAACTGTCGCTATGCCGCTGGAATGAAACGGTGGGACCAATGTAGCCCGCTACTCAATCCGCTGCGGCCGCTTCGTTTAAAGGCCGCGCCTGGTGCTACATGTCGTGATCATCAAGCGGCCCCTTTCCGATTTTTGATGAATATCATGCCACACAGACTACCAATGTCTCGCTTGATAGAAAGACCGCCTGTTCTTTTTCTATGGAATTTGTGGATTATTTTTCCCGCCGTTTGGCTTGACGTTAGCACTGGCTTTCACCGTGCTTTAGACAAGTCGGGAATGCTGACAGGAACATCTGTCCAGAACGTACGAAAGCTATGCCAACGAATGGGGCAAAAACAGCTTAACATCGCAATGATTTCTGTGGTGCTGAAAAGCTGATGGTGCCCCTTGCCGGAATCGAACCAGCACTCCTCTCGGAACCTGATTTTGAGTCAGGCGCGTCTACCAATTCCGCCAAAGGGGCAACTTTGGAATCTCATTCCTTGGTATGCGGCGGACTATACGAACCGGGTATGTGAGGTCAACAGATTTTTGCGAAAATCTCGAATTCACGAAACTTTGCTCAGAAGCGGTATCACGGCATTCGATGAAGGATTTGCAAGCGGCTTGAGACTGGATTAGAGGCATTGGGCGGACTTTAATAATGTCTGCAGCCCGCCTTGTTTTTTACCCAATCACTTGTTTCAAATCTTGCGTCGAATGTAAGGACAGACCATGGAAAGTGCAGCCTCTGCAGAGAAGAACCGTAGCATGTCGGCCATTTTGGTTACGGTGGGAATGATCTTCACCGTGGGATCGGCGCTAGGCTTCCAGCACATTGGTGGTTACACCCCCTGTGCACTCTGCCTTTTGCAGCGAGACCCTTATTATTATGCCATTCCGGTTGGCATTCTTGCCATTGCCGCCAGCCTGTTCAAGCTGCCGGTGTGGCTGACAAGGTCTGCGCTTGTTCTGATCGGTATCGCCATGCTGATCGGTGCTGGCCTTGGCGTGTATCATTCGGGGGTGGAATGGGGTTTCTGGCCGGGTCCGATCACCTGCTCGACGGGTGCCCCATCGGTTACGACCAATGCCGGTAGCCTGCTGAACGACCTCAATGCCATCAAGCCGCCATCCTGCAACGACGCCGCACTGCGCGTTCTCGGCCTGTCTTTCGCGGGCTGGAACGTGATTGCAAGTATCGTTCTTGCGGGCATCGCGTTTTTCGGTACGACCCGCAAGAGCGCCTGAGCCGATCAAGGCTGCAATTCGGTATCCCAGTAGAGATAATCCATCCAGCTTTCGTGCAGATAGTTGGGTGGGAAAGAACGGCCATTATTATGCAAATCCTGCACCGTCGGCTGATAAGGCTTCTGGTGCGGGAACATGCCTGCAATCTTCGGCAGCTTGCTGCCTTTCTTCAGATTGCAGGGTGAGCAGGCCGCGACAACGTTCAACCACGTCGTTTCACCGCCATGAGCACGCGGAATGACGTGATCGAAAGTCAGATCGTCTTTCGAACCGCAATATTGGCACTCGAACTTGTCACGCAGAAACACGTTGAAGCGTGTGAAGGCGGGATTTCGCGTCGGCTGCACATAGGTCTTCAGGCTTACGACACTCGGCAGCCGCATGGAAAAACTGGGCGAACATACCGCGTGATCATATTCTGCAATGATGTTCACACGGTCAAGAAATACGGCCTTGATCGCGTCCTGCCAGGACCACAACGACAAGGGATAATAACTCAGCGGCCTGTAGTCTGCGTTCAGAACGAGCGCGGGCAGGGCCTGTGGTGAAACTGCAATCGTCAAGGGCGTCTCCTGATCGATTCGGCATCTGCACTTGTATATTAGGTCTGTTGTTACAGGATTGTGAAGCCTATAAATGAAGCGCTGAAAGAAAGGCTTATTTCAGGCAATCGGCAAGACATCGCGCCGCGTCATGGACGCATAATAGGCCCAGAAAAGCCGGGCCGCGACAGACCGCCACGGCGACCAGAACACCGCCATTTCTGCCAGTTGTTTGGCACTCGGGCGGGTGTCCATGCCAAACGCATTGGCCACGGCTGCCTGTAGCGCTACATCGCCGGATGGAAAAATGTCCGCGTGCTTGCCACAAAACATCAAATAGACCTGCGCCGTCCATGGACCGACGCCCTTCAGCGCGGTCAACGCGGAGAATGCGCTCACATCATCCAGCAGGTTCACAGATTCGAGATCAAGCCCGCCCTCGACGATAGCGGCGGCAACGCCGTGCAGGGTTCGCGCTTTGGCACGGGAAAGGCCAAAGCGCGGTACGTCCACAGAGGTTACGGCCAGATAATTCCGCGCCGTCACCTCGCCCATCTCATCAAGCAGTCGTCGCCAGATGGCATCGGCGCTGGCGCGGGACACGACCTGCGATACGATGATATGGGCAAGCCCCGCGAAACCGGGCTCGCTTAGCCGTAACGGCAGCGGCCCTGCCCTCTCGGCGACGCGCTCCAGCCGCGGGTCTGTGAGGACAAGGGCTTTCAGTCCTTCCTCGATGTCAGCAGCATTTCGAATGATTTTGACCACCGCACCCCAACACGCATGACTTCGTCTTGGCGAAGCACCGGAAACCGTGGCAGAAGAAACCATGTCTTCGCTTTCAGGTCAAAAGCCGGTTTTTCGTTTTGCACCGAGCCCCAATGGCCGGCTGCATCTGGGCCATGCGCTCTCCGCCATGCTCAATCATGACATGGCGAAAGCGGTGGACGGACGTTTTCTTCTGCGCATCGAAGATATCGATCTCACGCGTTGCACGCCGGAACTCGAGCAGGGAATTTACGAAGACCTCAGGTGGCTCGACCTTTTATGGGAAGAGCCCGTGCGCAAGCAATCCGACCATTTTGCGGATTATCGTCAAGGGCTGGAGACGTTGATCGGGATGGGACTGGCCTATCCGTCCTTCATGAGCCGTAGCGAGACGAAAGCTTTCGTCAGAAACTACGAGTCCAACGGACAGATCTGGCCACGCGACCCTGATGGCGCGGCGCTCTATCCACCGCTCGACAAGCAAAGGCCCGCAGAGGAAGTCGCAGCGCTGCTTTCGTCAAATATCCAGCACGCCTGGCGGCTGGATATGGACAAGGCCATCCCCCACCTTTGGCATTCTCTGGAATGGGGTGAGACCGGCAGCGGCGAGAGGGCAATCATCAAGGCCGATCCGGCAGCGTGGGGAGACGTCATCCTGTCCCGGTCCGATGCACCGTCCAGCTATCATCTGTCCGTTGTGCTGGATGATGCCTTGCAGGGTATAACCAATGTCGTGCGGGGCATGGATCTGTTTGCCGCGACATCAGTCCATCGATTGCTCCAGCATCTGCTGAAACTGCCGGTTCCGGAATACCATCACCACCAGCTGGTGTTGGACGAGGAGGGTCGGAAACTCTCCAAAAGCATCAGCAGCACGGGCCTTCAGGCTTTGCGCCAGCAGGGCCACACACCGTCAGATATCCGCAGCCTCCTCGGCATCTAGCGCTTCTCTCAGGCTGCCATTGTGAATGCCTGCCTTGATGACATGCCTGATGCGATATTTCATCAGCGCCGCATTCACCTCGGCCCCCAGCATGAAGATGACGCCCACCATATAGAGAAAGACGAGTACGATCATAACCGAGGCAAGACCGGCATAGGTCGCCGCATAATTGGCGAAGGTCGCCAGATAATAGGCAAAGATCGCCGCACCGATGACCCAGAAGATCAGCGTCAGAATAATGCCCGGCAGAACATCCCATATGCGGCGGCGTCCGGCGGGAAGCCACAAATGCGCGGCTGAAAGGCCGACGGCCAGAACGATGATCGTGCCGTAAAGGCCGAGATTGGAGACCGTGACCAGAACATCTTTCAACAAGGGAAAGCGCGTTTCCGCAAAGGACAGCGCCACCGGCACAGCAACGAGAACGATGCTGATAGCAGCAAAGGTGGTCACCGCGATGACCACATAAAACAGGCTGAGCAGGCGGGTCACGTACCACCATCGCGTTTCACTGACCCGGTAGGCACGGTTGAGAGATATTCTCAGCGCTTCCACACCGTTGGAGGCGAAATAGGCGGCGGCGAGAACCGAAATCGTCAGCAGTCCACCACGCGGAATGGTCAGCACCTGTTGCACCTGCGCGGCAAGCGGTGCTGCAATGGCGGCTGGCCATGTGTCGAAGATGATATGGACGGCGGTTTCGGCAAACTGGTCAGCCCCTAAAAAACCAGCCAGCGCCGTTCCGAAAATCAGAAACGGAAACAAGGCCAGAAGAATGGAAAGCGCGACATGGCTCGCCATCGCCCAGCCGTCATCCTCGGCAAAGTGAAAATAGGCATCGAAGGCGACTTTTCGGACAATGTCCAACGCGGCAACCATGTCACCTCCTCAATCGGCATTTCATTTGTAACCCATGGCGAGATATGGGAAGTCAGTCATGCTTATACAGCGCATGAGACCACGCGCCGGTTCCACTTGAAAAGAAGAATTGTGCACTACTGAAATTCACCCTACGCTTTTCTAGGCATTTTTCATAACACGTCCTGCCCGAGGAAACCTATTCCATGTCCGAAAAACCGGCCATCATCATCACCGGCTGCTCCTCCGGCATCGGCGCTCATTGTGCCGAAGCGCTTCACAAGGATGGCTGGCGAGTGTTTGCCACGGTGCGACGCACGGAAGACATGATTGCGCTGGAACGCAGCGGCATCGAGACGCTGCTGATGGATTACACCCAGCCGGAAACCATCGCCGTCCTGGTGGATGAGGTCGCGGCAAGAACCGGTGGGCGCATCGACGCGCTCTTCAACAATGGTGCCTATGGTCAGCCCGGCGCGGTGGAGGACTTATCCGTCGATGTTCTGCGCCAGCAGTTCGAAACCAATGTCTTTGGCTGGCACGATCTGACATGCCGCATCATTCCGTTTATGCGCAGGCAGAGACACGGGCGCATCGTCCATTGTTCATCCATTCTCGGTCTCGTGCCTTACCGCTACCGCGGTGCCTACACGGCGTCGAAATTCGCTCTCGAAGGGCTGGGCGTTACGCTGCGCATGGAGCTTCAGGGCAGTGGCATTCACGTCAGCCTCATCGAGCCCGGCCCCATCGCCTCGAAATTTACCGCAACTGCACTGGCGCATATCAAGGGCAATATCGACCTCGAGAATTCCGCGCATGCGCAAGACTATAAGCGCCAGCTTGCGCGGTTGGATGGCAGCGGGCCTAAAAACAAGCACAAGCTTGGTCCAGATGCCGTTTACAGGGAATTGAAGCATGCCTTGACGGCGCGGCGTCCAAAAACCCACTACGTCATCACCACCCCAGCCAAACAGGCGATGATTTTGAAACGGCTTTTGCCCGCCGATTTGTTTTACCGATTGCTGCGCAAGTTCGACTAGCGCTTTAACATCCCAATCAGCTACAACGCATTCAAGGTCACGGCATTTCGGGAGGGTAGAGCATGTCGAGTTTCACCATGGTTCTTGCAGCCATCGTCATGGGTCTGGTGGTGCTTGTGCTGATACGCGGGCTGTTCAACATGCTCAAAGGCACGGATGCCAACAAATCCAACAAGTTGATGCAACTGCGGCTTCTGCTGCAGGCCATCGCCATCATCCTCATCATGCTGACCCTGTGGCTGACGGGCGGCGGGCGATAAGGGGCGAGAGCAAACATGGTCAAGCTGAACAAGATTTACACCCGCACCGGCGATGATGGCACGACCGCTCTCGTATCCGGACCACGACGGACCAAGCATGATCTGCGCGTGGAAAGCTATGGAACGGTTGACGAGACGAATTCCGCCATCGGCGTTGCCCGGCTGCACACATCGGGCCTTGCTGAACTCGATGCGATGCTGTTTCGCGTGCAAAACGACCTTTTCGACCTCGGTGCCGACTTGGCAACGCCTGACACGGGCGAGGCGCTCTCCTACGAGCCATTGCGGATCGTTGAAGCGCAGGTCACGCGGCTGGAAAACGAGATCGACGCATTGAACGCCGGTCTTTCACCGCTGAAATCCTTCGTCCTACCGGGCGGAACGCCCGCCGCCGCCTATCTGCATCTTGCCCGCACCGTGTCACGCCGCGCAGAGCGGCAAATGGTGGAGCTGGCGCAGATGGAGGGCGAAGTGGTGAGCAGCGCAGCGCTGAAGTATATCAACCGTCTATCCGACTTCCTGTTTGTCGCGGCCCGCTTTGCCAATGATGCGACGAAATCGGACATGCCCGATATTCTCTGGGTTCCCGGTCAGAACCGCTAGGTCAAGCAAGGGCGTTTTCGCATGTTCATTCCATTGCACGATGCGAATTCGCTCAAGCACATCAAGCTGCAATATGTGACCCTGTCGCTGATCGGTCTCAATGTTCTCGTCTGGCTGCTGACGGGCGCTTTTGCCAGCAATGAGGCCGCCAATGCCGCGGCCCTTGGTCTCGGCTTCATTCCCGCAGTCGTCTTCGACTATGCTTACCTAGAGCCCGCGCTGCAAATCGTGCCCGATGATGCGACCGTTTTGACCTATGCGTTCCTACATCTGAATTTCTGGCACCTTGCCTCCAACATGGTCTTCCTTTGGGTGTTTGGCGATAATGTCGAGGACGCATTCGGCCATCTGCGCTTCCTGCTGTTTTACATAGCCTGCGCGATCGCAGGCGCACTCTTCCACGGCCTTGTCGAGCCTGCATCGGAAGCCCCGCTTATCGGCGCATCCGGTGCGGTGTCGGGTGTGGTCGCAGCCTATCTGCTGCTGCATCCCAAGGTGCGGGTGTGGATCCTCGTCTTCATGCGCATTCCCATTCCCCTGCCCGCCTTCATTCCACTGGCGCTATGGGTTGGGCAGCAATTCTTCATGTTCGCCTTCGGGTTTCAGGAGCGCGTCTCCTGGGGCGCGCATGTGGGCGGCATTATTGCAGGTGCGATCCTCGTGCTGTTTCTGCGAAGTAAGGGCGTGCCGCTGTTTGACCGCTCCATAGTGACGCCGCGCGCCGTCGAACATAAAAATCAGGGCCCACAAGCCTGTCGTGTCGCAAACGGAACGGCCTTTCGATGGTATTCGATGAAGATTGTCACAAGGATTGATATTTACGTTCACGTTAACGTAAGATATCCGCAACGTGCATGAGATCATGAGCATTGCTCCGTTGAAATTGCGGGAAAAATGCGTATCCATGTCGCAACTTGATTATCTGGAGGACCGTTCGGCGTCTCGCTTTGCGGTCAGGAGTTGAAGGAAGGTTATCGATGAAAATCCTCGTCCCTGTGAAGCGTGTGGTGGACTACAACGTCAAGATTCGCGTCAAGGCGGATGGTTCAGGCGTTGAGCTTGCCAACGTCAAGATGTCGATGAACCCCTTCGATGAGATTTCCGTCGAAGAAGCCCTTCGCCTGAAGGAATCTGGCAAGGCGGAGGAAGTCGTCGTCGTTTCCATCGGTCCTGCCAAGGCGGAAGAAACGCTCCGCACGGCACTGGCCATGGGTGCAGACCGCGCCATCCTGATCGAGACCGATGAAGCCGTCGAGCCGCTGGCCGTCGCCAAGCTTTTGAAGGGCGTCGTTGAAGCCGAAGCTCCGGGCCTTGTCATCGTCGGCAAACAGGCCATCGATGACGACAGCAACCAGACCGGCCAGATGCTGGCAGCGCTTCTGGGCTGGGGACAAGGCACATTCGCCTCCAAGGTCGAGCCTTCGGACGGCAAGGTTGCCGTAACCCGAGAAGTGGATGCCGGTTTGCAGAAGGTGGAACTGAAACTTCCCGCCGTCGTCACCACCGACCTTCGCCTCAACGAACCGCGCTATGCGTCTTTGCCAAACATCATGAAGGCAAAGAAGAAGCCGCTCGACAAGAAGACGCCTGCCGATTTCGGCGTCGATATCGCACCTCGCCTCAAGGTCCTGAAGACCGAGGAGCCCGCAGGCCGCAAGGCTGGCGTCAAGGTTGGTTCGGTGGCCGAGCTCGTATCGAAGCTCAAGGCCGACGGCGTCCTTTAAGAATTCGGATAGGGAGATTTTACCATGGCCATTCTTCTTCTGGCAGAACACGACAACGCAACCCTTTCCGACCAGACGGCAAAGACACTGACGGCGGCAACACAGATTGGCGGCGATGTGACCGTGCTGGTCGCCGGTTCCAACGCCAAGGCTGCTGCTGACGAAGCCGCCAAGCTGTCCGGCGTTTCCAAGGTCTTGCTGGCCGACGACGCATCCTATGCCAACCAGCTGGCAGAACCGCTCGCGGCATTGCTTGTTTCGCTCAGCGCTTCCTATGACGTCATCATCGCGCCAGCCACGGCATCCGCCAAGAACGTCCTGCCCCGCGTGGCAGCACTTCTGGATGTGGCGCAGATTTCCGAAATCATCGAAGTCATCTCCGCCGATACGTTCAAGCGCCCGATCTATGCGGGTAACGCCATCCAGACCGTACAGGCCAGCGACGCGAAAAAGGTCATCACCGTTCGCACCTCGACCTTTGCTCCGGCACAGGCTGGCGGTTCGGCTTCCGTTGAAACCGTCGCTGCTGCTGAAAACCCGGCAGTCTCGTCCTTCGTTTCGGACGCTCTTGCATCCTCCGACCGCCCGGAGCTGACGTCTGCCAAGATCATCATCTCCGGTGGTCGCGCGCTCGGTTCTTCGGAAAAGTTCAAAGAAGTCCTGCTTCCTGTCGCGGACAAGCTGGGTGCAGCCGTTGGCGCATCGCGTGCGGCAGTCGATGCCGGTTATGCTCCCAACGATTGGCAGGTCGGTCAGACCGGCAAGGTCGTTGCTCCGCAGCTTTACATCGCGGCAGGCATTTCCGGCGCTATCCAGCATCTGGCTGGCATGAAGGACTCGAAGGTCATCGTCGCCATCAACAAAGATGAGGAAGCACCGATCTTCCAGGTTGCGGATTACGGCCTCGTGGCTGATCTGTTCGACGCCCTGCCAGAGCTCGAAAAAGCGCTTTGATCATAACAATCATGAAAGCGGCGCGTTTTTCTAAACGCGCCGCTTTTGTTTTACGGTAATATGCGTAACATCCCGCGCAATATGACGCGCACCAAGCACATCCCACAGGAGAAACACATCATGGCCGCCCCAATCAAGAACATCGGTATCATTGGAGCCGGTCAGATGGGCTGCGGCATTGCGCATGTGTCTGCACTGGCGGGCTACAAGGTTCATATCTACGACCTCGCGAAGGATCGCATCGAAGCCGGTCTTGCCACCATCAACGGTAACCTTGCCCGGCAGGTCAGCAATGGCAAAATGGCCGATGATGATCGCAAGGCGGCACTGTCGCGCATAGGCGGCTCCTCGGATATCAACGATCTCGCCGCAATGGATCTGGTGATCGAGGCCGCGACCGAGCACGAGGAAACCAAGCGCAAGATTTACGCGCAAGTCTGCCCGGTTCTAAAACCAGAAGCGCTTCTCGCCACCAACACGTCTTCGCTCTCCATCACCCGCCTTGCTTCGGCAACAGACCGCCCGGAACAGTTCATGGGCATCCATTTCATGAACCCGGTGCCGGTCATGAAGCTGGTGGAACTGGTGCGCGGTATCGCTACCGACGAACCGACCTTTGAAAGCGCCAAGGAATATGTCCGCACGCTGGACAAGGCGATTACGGTTGCCGAAGACTTCCCGGCCTTCATCGTCAACCGCATTCTTCTGCCGATGATCAACGAGGCGATCTATACGCTTTATGAAGGTGTGGGTTCGGTTGAGGCCATCGACACCGCCATGAAACTCGGCGCGAACCATCCCATGGGCCCATTGCAACTGGCCGACTTCATCGGTCTCGACACCTGCCTGTCGATCATGCAGGTTCTGCATGATGGTCTGGCAGACAGCAAATATCGCCCCTGCCCGCTTCTGGTCAAATATGTCGAAGCCGGTTGGCTTGGCCGCAAATCCGGCCGTGGCTTCTATGATTACCGCGGCGAAACACCCGTCCCGACGCGGTAAATCCTCGGCTCACTTTGCTTTCGCAAATTCTACGAGTGTTTTGGCGTCCTGGCTGTCCCAGGCCGCCGGGCCATTCATGGAAGCCATTAGGCAGCCCTGGTCATCGATCAACAGCGTCGCGGGAAGGCCGAAAGCAAGCCCTTCCTTTTTCAGCACGTTGAATACGCCCATGGAACTGTCGCGGTAGAGCTTGAGGGAATCGATCCCGTATTCGCTCATGAAGCTTTTCGGCTTCGCGTCGTCGCCCGTATCGATATTGACGGTCACGACTTCGAAGTTGTCAGCGCCCTTTTCCTTTTCGAGGGCATTGAGCGCTGGCATCTCCTCACGGCATGGCACGCACCATGTGGCCCAGAGATTGAGCAGCACCGTCTTGCCCTTGAAGTCGGTTTCGGTCATCGCAGCACCATCAGCGCCCTTGAATGACAGTGGAATGACCCGCGGTCGTTCGCTGGCCGACATGGCGGCAACCTGACCCCTCAGAAGTGGCTTGAGGGAGGCGATACGCTTGGCAGCCCCCTCACATAAACCGGCTTGCGCCACTGCTGCCCCTTGAACCTGACCCTCAGACCCAATAAGCCTGAACGCCACAACACCCGCGCCGCAGACGACACCGGCGATAGCGGCAATTGCAACAAGTCTGGCGGAAGGAAGCCTGAGCGGCTTTTTTTCTGTCATTGAATACTCCAGGGCAGGCAAAGAATGGCTGACGGCATCGAACAAAAATCCTCCAACCAGATGTGGGGCGGACGTTTCGCTTCCGGTCCTTCGGCCATCATGGAAGAGATAAATGCCTCCATCGGCTTCGACAAGAAGCTTTATGCGCAGGACATCCGCGGCTCAATAGCGCATGCCACCATGCTGGCCGCAAAATCCATTATTTCGGATGAAGATAAAGACAAGATCATTCACGGCCTGAACACGATCCTGTCAGAAATCGAAGCCGGAACCTTCGAGTTCTCCCGCAAGCTTGAAGATATTCACATGAATATCGAGGCTCGCCTGGCCAATCTCATCGGCCCCGCCGCCGGTCGCCTGCACACGGCCCGTTCGCGCAATGACCAAGTAGCACTCGATTTTCGCCTCTGGGTGAAGGAAGAGCTTCAGAAAACCGAGGGCATGCTGACAGCCCTGATCGCAGCGTTCCTCGACCGCGCCGAAGAGCACGCCGACACCGTCATGCCGGGCTTCACCCATCTCCAGACCGCGCAGCCGGTGACCTTCGGTCATCACTGCATGGCCTATGTTGAGATGTTCGGGCGCGACCGCGCGCGCGTTCGCCACGCTATCGAGCATATGGATGAAAGCCCGATTGGGGCTGCGGCACTTGCAGGCACCGGTTATCCCATCGACCGTCACATGACCGCCAATGCGCTGGGCTTCCGCGAGCCGACCCGCAACTCCATCGATACGGTCTCCGACCGTGACTTTGCGCTGGAGTTTCTGTCGATTGCCTCTATCTGCGCCACGCATCTTTCGCGTCTGGCAGAAGAAATCGTCATCTGGTCGACACCGCAATTCGGTTTTATCCGCCTGTCCGACGCGTTTTCGACCGGCTCTTCCATCATGCCGCAGAAGAAAAACCCGGATGCGGCAGAACTGGTGCGCGCCAAGACGGGCCGTATCAACGGTTCGCTGATCGCACTTCTGACCATCATGAAGGGTCTGCCCCTCGCCTATTCCAAAGATATGCAGGAAGACAAGGAACAGGTCTTCGATTCCGCCGAAAGCCTGGAACTGGCCATTGCTGCCATGACCGGCATGGTGCGTGATCTGGAAGTGCGCGCCGACAAGATGCGCGCCGCTGCCGGTTCCGGCTATTCCACGGCCACCGATCTGGCCGACTGGCTGGTGCGTGAAGCGGGCCTGCCCTTCCGCGATGCCCACCATGCCACCGGCCATGCCGTTGCGTTGGCTGAAAAAAAGGGCTGCGACCTCGCCGATCTCTCTCTGGAAGAGTTGCAAGCCATCAACCCAGCCATCACGGCAGGCATCTTCGATGTTCTGTCGGTCGAGGCATCGGTTGCCAGCCGCACCAGCTTCGGCGGCACCGCCCCGTCTGAAGTGCGCAAGCAGATCGCCTGGTGGCGCGGTAAAAACTAATCAATCCAGCGTTCGACGAACATCACAAGAAACAGGGTGCACAAGCGCCCTGTTTTTCGTTATCAGGAATGCAGAGATTTCCTTTGGACAGGCCCATGCTTTCAAAAACCTTGCGTACCTTCATTGTTCCCGTCGGCGTGGCGCTTGCCGTTAGCCTTGCTCTTTCAGGCTGTGGCCGCAAAGGCGACATCGATCCGCCGAGCACGCCGAAAGAGCAGCGCAATATCCGCTCGACCAATGGCAAGGTGCAGCCGACGCCGGAGCGGCCTTTCATTCTCGATAAGCTCCTTTAAGGTCCAGCGCTGTGAACCATTTTCACTATATCGACGGCGTGCTTCACGCCGAAAACGTCCCCGTGCCTGAAATCGCAAAGTCCGTTGGAACGCCGTTCTACGTCTATTCTACAGCGACGCTGGAGCGACATTACAAGGTCTTTTCAGAAGCTTTTGCCGATGTAGACTCCATGGTCTGCTATGCGATGAAGGCCAATTCCAACCAGGCCGTTTTGAAAACACTGGCAAAGCTCGGCGCCGGCATCGATGTCGTTTCCGGTGGTGAGTTGCGCCGCGCGCTGGCAGCGGGCGTCCCCGCAAGCCGCATCATGTTTTCCGGCGTAGGCAAGACCGTTGCCGAAATGGATTTTGCGCTGGAAGCGGGTATCTACTGCTTCAACATCGAGTCCGAACCGGAACTGGAAGTTCTCAACCTTCGCGCCGTGAAGGCGGGTAGGAAGGCCCATGTGTCCTTCCGCATCAATCCGGATGTGGATGCAGGCACCCATGCCAAGATTTCCACCGGCAAGAAGGAAAACAAGTTCGGCATTTCCTATGAGCGGGCACGCGCCGTCTATAGCCACGCCGCCACTCTGCCCGGAATTCAGGTCAGCGGCATCGACATGCATATCGGTAGCCAGATCACCGAATTGCAGCCCTTCGAGGATGCCTTCCGGCTGCTGCGCGAGCTTGTCGAAGCCCTGCGCGGAGATGGCCACACGATCAGCCATGTCGATATTGGCGGCGGGCTGGGCATTCCCTACCGCGAAGACAACAATCCGCCGCCCTTGCCGGATGCCTATGCCTATATCGTCAAGAACGAGCTGCAGAGCCTCAACTGCAAGATCATCACAGAACCGGGCCGTCTAATCGTCGGCAACGCCGGAATTTTGGTGACGGAAGTCATCTATGTGAAGGATGGTGGCGACAAGACCTTCGTGATCGTGGACGCGGCGATGAACGATCTCATTCGCCCGACGCTGTATGAGGCCTACCACGCTATTCGCCCGGTCGTGCAATCAACCACTGACGCCCCGCGCATCAAGGCAGACGTCGTTGGCCCGGTCTGCGAAACCGGCGATTATCTGGCACTGGACCGTGAAATGGCAGCGCCCCAACCGGGTGACCTGATCGCCGTCAGCTCCGCCGGAGCCTATGGTGCCGTGCAGGCCGGAACGTACAATTCGCGCCTTCTCGTACCGGAAGTCCTGGTGAAAGGTGACCAGTTCCACGTCATCCGCCCGCGTGGCACCTATGAGGAGCTGATTGCGCTTGACTCGGTCCCCACCTGGCTCGATTGAGTTTTGAACGATCACAATTGAGCGAATAGGTCTGAAAAATGGGGGTGAGCGCAGGCTTGCCCTCGTCTTCGCCATAAAGAGTGTTATCTTCATTTCCGTTGCACTGAGTTCAATCGCTGTTTGGGAATGGCGAAATCGGGTGGCCAGAACCGGGAGAACGGATTGATGACCACATCCAGGCAGGGCGGAAAAGGCGCTTTCGAAAACAGGCCGGACCTTGCACGCCGCGTGGCGGGCAAGCGCTTTTTCGCCAAGCTCGTTCTCTTTGCCGAGCGCCTTGCGCCCAAAACCCTGCTGCCCCTTTCACTCGCTGCGGTATTTGTCTCCCTTGCCTGGTTTGGCCTTTTCCGGCAGATGCCGGATTTCCTGCGCCTTGGTATTGTCTTTCTGCTCATCTTTTTCTTCATCACCGCTTTGCTGCCCATCGCGCGGTTAAGATGGCCGACGAAAGATGAGGCTTCACGCCTTTTGGAAACCCGTAACGGCCTTCCGCACCAACCCGTTGGCGTGCAGGAGGATGAGCCCGCTTTTGAAACGCCTTTCGCGCGCGCGCTGTGGAAAGAACACCAGTTGCGCATGGCCGAACGGATTGCAGCGCTGGATGCCGGCCTGCCGCAGCCGGACATCGCCAGCCACGACCGCAGTGCGCTACGCGCCATCCCGGCCCTCATTCTTGTCGCCGCCTTCGGCTTTTCCTTTTCGAATGGCGCGGGCGATATTGCCGATGCGTTCCGCAACCGCCCGTCCAGCGGACCGGCAAACCCGGATATTCGTCTCGACGCCTGGGTCACGCCGCCGTCCTATACCGGTCGCGCTCCGATCTTTCTCACCGGCAACAATGCAGCTGGACATGAGGCCGTCTCTCTGCCGCAATCGTCCAAACTCACCATCCGCATGACGGGTGGCGAAGGCAATGAAGAGGTCACCTTCGAGCCGCAAGAGGCCGGTCAGCTGCAAAAACTGACACCCGAAGGCGCTGAGAAGCCGGGTGCACAGGACGCTGCGAAAGTGGCGGAGACGACCGAGACACCGCTTGCACCGCGAACCTTCGCGATGGAAATAAAGGAAAGCGGCACCATTGAAGCCAATGGCCAGCAATGGCAGTTCAACGTCATCCCTGATAAAGCGCCAACGATTGCCTTCGACAATCTGCCACGTCGGGCAGTCAACGGTGCGCTGGAAATCGGCTTCACTGCCAAGGATGACTATGGCATCCGCGAAGCCCACGCCGTGATCGAGCCCATCGGCGTGGCCGAGGGCGCGACACCGCTTTATCCGCCACCGGAATTCAAGCTGGATCTGCCACGCCAGAACCCGCGTGACATGAAAGGCGTGACCAGCCGGAACCTGACCGAACATCCCATGGCGGGCAAACGGGTGCGCATTACGCTGGTTGCCACAGATGGTGCTGGCCAAACTGGTCGCAGCCCCTCTCAGGAAATGATCCTGCCCGGACGCAATTTCTCCGAACCGCTGGCCGGAGCCATTGTCGAACAGCGCCAGATTTTCTCACTCGACACCCGCCAGATGCCCAAGGCAATCGCCTATAACGAGGCTGTTGGGCTGCGTCCTGAAGAGACCATTCCCAACAAAACCCATTACCTTCTGCTGCAATCTGCACAGACGCGCATGAAGCTCGCCTACAATGAAGAGATGCTCAAGGACACCGCAGATTACCTGTGGCAAATTGCACTCGGCATCGAAGATGGTGATCTCTCTCAGGCCGAACAGCGGCTGCGCGACGCGCAGAACGCGCTCTCGGATGCGCTGGAGCGCAAGGCGCCCGACGAAGAAGTCGCCAAGCTGATGCAGGAACTTCGTGAAGCGATGAACGATTTCATGAAAGAGCTCGCCCAGCGCATGCAGAACGCACCGCAAGCTAATATGAATCAGCAAGCACAAAATGTGCTGCGGCAGCGCGATCTGGAAAACATGATGAACCAGATCGAGAACCTAGCGCGCTCCGGCAACCGCGATGCCGCGCAGGAAATGCTTTCGCAATTGCAGCGCATGATGAACAATCTTCAGGCCGGACGACCCCAGCGTGGCCAACAGGGACAACAGCAGCAGCAAAACAGCCAGTTGCGCCAGCAAATCGACAAGCTGGGTGAGATCATGCAGCAGCAACAAAAGCTGATGAATGAAACTTTCAAGCTGGACCAGGCCCTTCGTGACCGCATGCAGCGCGGCGACCCACAGCAGGGTGAAGAAGGCGGCGATCCGCAGATGGGCCAGAACAGCCAGCAACCGGGTCAGCAGGACCAGCAGCAGCAAGGGCAGAACGGTCAAAACCAGAATGGTCAGGGTCAGAACCCGACCGACCAGATGACAGCAGAGCAGCTGCGCGAGGCACTGAAAAACCTGCGCCAGCAACAGGATGGCCTTGGAAAGCAACTCGGCGATCTGCAAAAAGGCCTGCGCGATCTCGGCATGGAGCCCGGCCAGAATTTCGGCAAGGCCGAGCAGGAAATGAAGGGCGCTGGCCAGGCGCTCGGTCAAAGTCAGGGCGAACAGGCCGTCGAAGGTCAGGGCAATGCCCTTAATGCACTTCGTCAGGGCGCACAGGACATGATGGGCCAGATCATGCAGGCCATGCGGCAGCAGGGCCAGCAACCCGGTCAGGGTCAGGAAGGCATGATGGGCCAAGGCGGCCAGAACGGCCGCGATCCGCTTGGTCGCCCGCGCGAAAGCAGCGGCCCGGATTTCGGCGACAATCAGGTCCGCGTGCCGGATGAAATTGATGTCCAGCGCGCCCGCGAGATTCTCGAAGCCATCCGCGAAAAGCTCGGTAACAACCCGCCCGGAGAGGTCGAGCGCCGATATCTGGAGCGCTTGCTGGACATTCAGTAAGCTGCTCTAGCGCAGGCCAAAAGCCTAAAGGTTCGTCACGAAGTCTGCGTCAGCAGACCCGTGAACGGATCGTTTAACGCTCAATCCCAGCTGTAAAAGCCCTTGGACAGGTTCAGCGGCGAAGCGTTTGTTAGGGCGTCAAGGTTCGGTAGAGGGCGTGCCGTCAGCGGATCGCCCACCAGCGCGCATTCCAGTGCATGTGCAACACCGAGCAGGAACCTGTCGGCGCCTCTGCGAGCTATGATCTGCAATCCGAACGGCATGCCGTGATGATCGACCCCGACAGGCAGCGACAGTGCCGGGCATCCGGCGATTGTCGTGGCATAGGCGCAGGCCAGCCAATGGTAATAGCTTCGTGTCGCCCGTCCCTCGATTTCACGCGGGTATAGCTCCCGCCAGGAGCGCGGCGAGACGGTGACGGCGGGTGCCAGAAGGATATCGTAATCTCCAGAGAATGCGTGCCAGCGGCGGTGATAGGCCGTCTGCTCGTTCAGCGCCCGGCTGACATCGCTAGCGCTATAGCCAAGTCCCTCGGCAACATTGGCATGAATATTCGGTCCGATCTGATCGCCGTGCTTTTCAATCATTTTCTCGAACATGCTGAGAGCCGCAACCGCGCGCAACACGGCAAATATGTCATCCGCGCCGTTGCAATCCGGCGTCGCTTCGGTGACAGAGCCGAAAAGATCAGAAAAGCGGGCGACCTTGTCCTTGAGCGCCCCGGCAATGGCAGTTTCAACCGGCGCAAATCCGAAGTCGGTTGTGACGGCCACCTTGAGCTGAGAAAGATCAACAGCCGGGGGCCCGCCTGCCCAATCCGCGCTGGAATAGGGCGTGTCCTCCCAAACGGGCGACAGCGGGTCACGTCCATCCCGTCCGGCCATCACCGAAAGCATCAGCGCCGTGTCCTGAACGGTCCGCGCCATGGGACCGAGGGTGGAAACCTGAAGCCACGCCGTTCCGCGCTTTTCACTCGGTATCAGGCCGGGCGTGGGGCGAAAGCCAACGATGCCGCAATAGGCGGCGGGGTTGCGCAACGAGCCTCCCGTATCAGAGCCGGATGCAAGAGGCATCATTCCACACGCGAGGGCAGCGGCCGATCCGCCGGACGAACCGGCAGCGGTTTTCGTTGTATCGAACGGGTTTCCGGTTGCGCCAAACACCGGATTGCGGGTGTTTCCGCCGGCTGCCCATTCCGGCACATTGGTTTTACCGATCACAACGCTACCTGCGTCCCGCAACCGCGCCACGAAGCCTTCATCCTTTTGAGGCATATGATCGCGAAAGACCACGCTGCCAAAGGTCGTCCTCAGCCCGCCGGTTTCCGCCGTATCCTTGATCCCGACGGGAAGGCCGTGAAGGGGGCCGAGCGGCGCGCCGCTCATCACCTCCTCCTCCATTCTGCGCGCCGTTGAAAGCGCCTTGTCGAAATCGCGCGTCACCACGGCATTGACGGCGTGATCGACTGCTTCGATGCGCTCGATGCAGCTCTGCACCAATTCCACCGGCGACAAGGCCTTTTGCCCTATCAGCCGGCGCGCAGTGGTGGCATCGAGATCGCAGGGGGATCCGTCGAAATGAGGTTGTTTTGTCATGCTGGTATGCTCTCCCGAGTCACTGTTTTTCGTTCAAAGCGGGCTGGCGAATAGGGTTCAACAGGTAAAAATGGCTGCTCTCCGCTCATGAGTTCCGCGAGCAACCGCCCGGTGACCGGGCCTTGGGTAAAGCCGTAATGCCCATGCCCAAAACCGAACCACAGGCCTTCGTGACGTGGTGCCGCGCCGATGACAGGCAGCATATCTGCCATGCAGGGTCGCGCGCCTAGCCATGGCTGCGCCTCCAGACACTCGCCCAGCGCCAGCGTCTCATGGGCACAATCAATCATTTTTTCCAGTTGGGAGGGCGTAGGCAATGCGTCCCGCGGAGCAAGTTCCACGCCCGTCATCACCCGCACACCCTGCACCATCGGCACGATAAGGCAGTGCCGGTCACGCACATAAATGGCGCGCCGCAGGGGTGGCGGGGTATTTTGAAAATGCTGGTGATACCCGCGCTTGGCGATGAAGGGCATGCGATAGCCCTGCTTGTGAACCAGATCCACAGACCATGGCCCCAGCGCCACCACCACTTTGGGCGCTCGCAATATACCGTCCGAGGCGGGAACCTCCCACACACCGTCAACACATCGAAGTCCAAGGGCATCGCCTTTTTGAAAGACACCTTGCTGAGCGATGAAAAGGCCATAGAGTCTGGTCATCAGGCCGCCAGGATCAACGATGCGGGCAGTATCGAGCCAATGAATGGCGCCCGCAAACCGCGTCTTTAACGCCGGCTCAAGTCGCGAAAGCGCGCTGCCATCGATCTTTCGTGCGTTTATGCCGTGATCTCTCGCCGCGTCCGCAGCACGGTCGGCCTCGTGCAGGTCCCGTTCGGTGCGACACAGTTCCAGCCAGCCATCTTCATTCAGAAGGTCGGATGCACCGGCTTTTTCGATCAACAGTCGATGCTCCGCAAGGGAAGCCCCACTCAGGCGTCTGAACGGCGAAGCGATTTTGGCGAGATTTCCGGCAGAGGACGCCCGTTTGTAGGCGAAAAGCCAAGGGAGAATTTTGGGCAGAAATCGATAGTCGGTTCTGACGGCGGTTGAGCGATTGAAAGCTAGACGTAAAAGGTTCGCGATGCCCTTGGGGAAAGGATGCGGCAACAGTGCAGATGTTTCGATGAAACTGGCATTGCCATAGCTGGTCGCTTTTCCCGGCTCCTGACGGTCGATGATCGCCACGCGAAGGCCACGCATCTGGAGGTACAGGGCCGTGGATATGCCAACGATACCCGCACCAAGGACAATCACATCGACGTCGGATGCTTTCGAGCCGCTGGAACGGGCTGCCGGACCTTCGTCACATCGCACTTGTCCGCTCCCTCGCCTGTAACTCATTCCGGAAGTGGCAAGCCGATAACCGCATCGGTCCACTGTCGAGCAAGGCCGGTCTTTCCTGAGAACAGATTAGTGCTGCAACGGGACAGCGCGGGTGGAAGTGGCATCCCGAAGGTGGCTCAAGTGGTGACGGTAGTTCGCCCTGAATGGCGGTAAACTGTCGTTTGCGCGGCTCAAGGGTCGGAATTTCCTGAAGAAGGGCGCGCGTATAGGGGTGGCGGGGATCGGCAAACAGTTGCTCGGTATCGGCCAGTTCGACAATCCGGCCCAGATACATGACCGCTATGCGGTCGCAGAAATTTTCGATCATGCCCAGGTCGTGGCTGACGAAAATATAGGTCAGATCGAGTTCACGCTTCAATTTCGAAAAGAGATTGAGAATTTGCGCCTGAATGGAAACGTCGAGCGCTGCGGTCGACTCGTCGCACACCAGAACGCGTGGCTTGACGGCAAGCGCGCGTGCAATGCCAATTCTGGCGCGCTGACCGCCTGAGAACTGGTGCGGGTAAAGATCGCGGCTGGCGGGATCGAGCCCGACCAGTTCCATCACGCCGCTGACATAGGAAACGAGATCACGGGCGGGGATGATCCCATGCACGACCGCCGCCTCGCCGATCAGATCGACGACGCGCTTACGCGGATTGAGTGCGGCCGTCGCATCCTGAAAGACCATCTGGATCGACAGGCTGGCTCGCTTTCGCTCGGCCTCGCTCATGGTGGCGACATCGCGTCCATCGAGAATGATGCGACCTTGAGACGGCGGCAGAATGCCAGACACGATCCGCGCCAATGTCGATTTTCCGCAGCCGGATTCGCCGACCAGCCCGATGATTTCTCCCCGTTGGATGTCCAGATTGAGATCGTCTACCGCGCGCACCACCACTTCCGAGGATGTTCGCATGATGAAATCGGATATTCGCTGCGCAAGATCGGGCGTGCCGCGAAACTGCCGGGACAGACCGTCCAGTGTGAGAATTGGTTGCTGCATGGCTTGGTCCACCTCTCTTCTATCTCGGGTGATGACAGCGAACGAAATGGCCGCCTGCGTTCGATGAAACCGGCAATGTGCTGGCACAGACCGTTGTGCTTGCCGCGCAACGGGGGTGGAAGGCGCAACCGCCCGGCATATTGCCGAGATTGGGTGTCGTTCCGGGTATCTGTGCAAGCGGCTGCCCCCGACGATTGCGGCTTGGCACAGACGCAATCAAGCCTGCGGTGTAATGGTGGGCAGGATTGACCAGAATGTCCGATACAGTGCCGCTCTCGACGATACGTCCCGCATACATAACCGCTATTCGATCAGCCAGACCGGCCACGACCGAGAGGTCATGGGTAATCCACACCAGCGCCGTGTTGCTCTGGGCAGCAAGCTTTTGGACCTCCGCAAGAATCTGCGCCTGTATCGTGACATCGAGTGCTGTCGTCGGCTCATCCGCAATCAACACCGAGGGGCGATGCAGAAGCGCAATGGCGATTGCCACGCGCTGGCGCATGCCGCCGGAGAACTGATGTGGATAGGCTTCCAACCGCGATTCCGGTGATGGGATGCCGACGGCTTTCAGGGCCTCAATCGCCTTGGCTCTTGATGCTTTGGCCGACAGGCGCTCATGTGCACTGATGGCTTCGATGATCTGCGTATCGATGCGCAAAACCGGGTTCAGCGTCGAGATGGGATCCTGAAAGATCATGGCAATGCGATTGCCGCGAAGCCTTCTGAATTCCCGATCCGGGAGAGCGGCAATATTCTCGCCATCAAGTTTGATGCCTTTGGCTGAGACGACACCAGGAGGATCGATGAGGCCCATCAGGGCAAGACCTGTCACGGATTTGCCGGAGCCGGATTCGCCGACGACACCGAGAACCTCGCCTGGGTTGACGTAAAAGCTCACATCCGTGACGGCGCTGACCCTGCCTTTGCGGGTTTTGAAGGAAACATTGAGATTTTCGACGCTGAGCGCCGGTTGTGTCGAAACAAGATCACCCATCAGCCTAAAAACCTCGGGTTAAGAACCACGCGCAGCCGATCACCGACCAGATTGATCGCGATGACGATGACGACGAGCGCGATGCCGGGATAGGTGGAGACCCAGTAATTGCCTGACAGTAGGAAATCATAACCGGAGGCAATGAGCATCCCCAGCGAAGGCTGCGTCACCGGCACGCCCACGCCCAGAAAGGACAATGTCGATTCCAGCGTGATGGCATGGGCAATCTGAACCGTGGAAACGACGATCAGCGGTGGAATACAATTGGGAAGCATGTGCCGCAGCAGGATACGGGACTGGGGAATTTCCAGACCGCGCGCGGCGGCGATATAGTCCTTGTTCTTTTCCACCAGAGCGGAGCCGCGCACGGTGCGGGCATAATAGGCCCATTGCACCGCCACCAGCGACAGCACGACCTTGTCCACTCCGCGACCGAAGACGGACAGCAGAACAAGCGCTATCAGGATGGATGGGAACGACAGCTGAAGATCGACGATACGCATGACCAGAGCATCGAAGCGGCCACCGATATAGGCCGAGAGAACGCCGATACACGCGCCGATGACACTGGCTATCGCAACCGCCGAAATACCAACGCCGAGTGAAATCCGCATACCATAGATAATAGCAGACAAGAGATCACGGCCCTGATCATCGGTGCCGAGCCATGCCGTGACACCGCTGGAAAGCTGCGAACCCGGAGGCAGCATATTGTCCATGATATCGAGCTGCATCAGATCATAGGGATTTTGCGGTGCAATCCAGGCGGCAAAGATGGCCGCGAGAGCAAGTAGCCCAAAAAATATCAATCCAATGGCCGCTTCCGGGCTAGACACCAGATCGCGGGCTTGCCGAACCAGCAGGCGTTCGCCTTTGTGAACAGGAGCGGCAGTAGGGGCATTTTCGCTGATTGTCATAATCATATCCCTTTTCATGAGTTTCCACCGCCCAGCCTGACCCGGGGGTCAAGCGCGACGTAAAGGAGATCGACGACGAGGTTGATGACGACGAATATGACGGTCGTGACCATCAGATAGGCAACCACCACCGGACGGTCGAGGCGGTTGATGGATTCGATCAGCAACTTGCCCATGCCCGGATAGGAGAAGACCGTTTCGATGACGACCGTGAACGCAATCATCGCGCCGAACTCCATGCCCAGTATGGTGATGACCGGGATCATCATGTTTTTCAGCAGATGCAGACGAATGATGCGGAATTGAGAGATGCCTTTGGCGCGCGCAAAACGGATATATTCCTGGGTCATAACCTCACGCGTCCCGGCTTCGCATAGCCGCACGACAAGCGAGGATTTATAGAGCGCCAAGGTCATGGCCGGTAGGATGAGGTGCCGTATGCCCTCCCACGACCCCAGCGAAAGCTGCAGGCCAAGGAAGCTTTCGGTCGGGCCGCGACCACCCGAAGGAAGCCAGCCCAGATAGACCGAGAAGAACAGGATGAGCATCAGCCCGATCCAGAAATTGGGCAGCGAGAAGCCGAGGATCGAGGTGGACATGATCGCCCGTCCCGCCACCGATTTCGGCTTCATGCCGGCAATGACACCCAGCGGCACGCCGATACAGACCGAGAGAATGAGGGCAACGACAGCCAGTTCCAGAGTGGCAGGCAGTCTTTCCACGATAACCGCGAGGGCGGGCTTTCCGTAGGTAAAGGAACTGCCGAGATCACCCTTGAGAGCGTTGGAAATGAAGGAAGTGAACTGTACCGGCAAGGGTTGATCCAGACCGAACCGGGCGGCGAGTGCGGCTCGCTCGGCCTGGTCGGCATCGGGGCTGGCCAGCACATCGACCGGGTTTCCCAGCGCGAAGATTGCCAGGAAGACCAGAACTGCCATGGTGAATAGAACAAGAATACCCTGCCCTATCCGTCGTATCAGGAAGGCTAACATGGATATGACCAATCGCGTTGCGGCGTCAGGTGACGCAAGGGAAAAGGGCGTGCTTCACGCAAGCACGCCCGCGCTAGCATCTACGTCTTGGGTATGAACATCGCAGCGGAGGTGCGCTCATCCATGCGCGGAATGATCTCCACATCCTTGCGCGCAGCCCAGGTCGAACCCTGGAAGTAGAGCGGCACGATGGCCATGTCGTCGATGACCGTGTGGACCGCAGCCTTGAGCATGTCGTTGCGTTTCTGGTCGTCCATTTCCGATGTCAAGGCAACGAGCTGCTCGTTGAGCTTGGGGTTGCAGTAATGCCCCCAATTGCCAACGCCCCAGCCCCGTTGCTTGTCCGGACAGGCCACCAGCATGCGAATTCCGGTGGAGGCTTCGGATGTCTGGACACCCCAGGCCATCATCACGGATGAATATTCGCCCTTGTTGCCACGGGTGTTGACCGAAGCGAACGGACCCGCATCCACATCGGTGCGAATCCCGATGCGGGTCAGCATCTGGGCGATGCCCTGGGCAACGCGTTCGTCATTGATCAGGCGGTTGTTGGGTGTTCCGAGCGTCAGACGAAATCCATCAGGATAACCGGCCTCTGCCAGCAATTTTTTGGCGGCAGCCGGGTCGAATGGCACTTTTTCGAGTTCCGGGTCGTAACCCATCATCTGGTCGGTGGCCATGTTGTTGGTGGGGTAGGCAAGTCCCATCATCAGGCGGTCGTTGATGGCCTTGCGGTCGATCGCCATATTGATCGCCTTGCGCACACGAATGTCCTTGAAAGGGTTGCTCGCGAGCGGCTTTCCATCAATTGCCTTCACGCCCGGTGTCGTGTCGCGACCGCTGTCGAGAAACAGGAACACCATGCGGTTGGATTTTTTCGATGCAAAGACAAAATCCGGGTTCGCCTTCAACTTCGGAATATCGGGCGTCGGAACGTTTTCGATGGCGTTGACATCGCCTGATAGCAGCGCCGTCATGCGGCTGCCGTCATTGGGCATGAAACGTAGCGTGACATTGTCCCATTTGGGCTTTCCGCCCCAGTAATCGTCAAAGCGCGTCGTGACGACACGGTCATCAGGCGTGTAGCTGACGAATTTGTAGGGGCCGGTTCCGACGACATATTTCGGAGAATTGAACTGCTCCGACTTCACGCCATCGCTTGCCTTTTTGCTCAACATGAAAATCGAGACGAGATCCGCTGGCAGCAGCGGATAGGGCGTCGCGGTGATCAGGCGGACGGTGTGCTCGTATACGATCTCCGTGCGAATGATGGAACGAGTGTAGATCGTGTAGCTCGAAGGGCTGTTCTCGATGGTGCTTGGACGCTTCAGCGACCAAACGACGTCTTCCGCCGTAAACTCGCTACCATCATGAAACTTCGCCTTCCGAAGTTTGAACTCCCACGTCGAATCTTCAATCTTCGTCCAGGATTCGGCGAGACCGGGGGTGATCCGGCTGTCCGAATCCATGATTGTCAACGTTTCGAAGATATTGCGCAGGACCGCGACATTCTGGTTTGCGTTGTGAAATTGCGGGTCCATCGAGGTCGCCGGAGAACTCATGGCGAGATTGAGATCAGCGGCCTGAGTGTTTTGCATCAGCATCGTCAGGACGAAGATTGCCCCAACGGCAGCTTTTGTTTTTGACAGGATAACTTTGGGTCTCACATGCATTTTGGCATTCCCCTTTTTTGTTCATGTCCTTTACAAGGAACATGATATCGTTATAAGGCATTTTAGGTTTCAAATATTCCGTCTGTCAATAGGAGGATTGGTATGAATATCAGAGCTAAGGGAACCGACAGGTTGCTGGACGTACTCGACGTGATGATGCAGCAGGAAAAACCGATTACGCGCAACGCCATAGCGGCAATCCTCGGCGCGCCACGCACCACGATCTACAGCGTCATCGACACTCTGCTCACCCGCGGCTACCTTGATCAGATCGAGCCCGATGGCCTGATCGTTCCCGGTCGCAGATGCGGTTTGCTAGGCTTTGCCTATGATAAAAGTACGCCCCTGCTGCGCGAGGCAAAGGATGTGGTCAAAAAGCTCTCTGAAGCCACAGGCGAACTCGTCGAACTGGATGTGCTTCAGGACTGGAAGCAACTGATCCTCGTCTCCCGGTCCGGGCGTGGCCACACATATCGTGGTGCATCGGAGGGCACGCGTATGCCCCTTCCCTGGACTGCGTCAGCGCGCTTCCTCCTGCAAAATGTTTCCCGTGACGATCTGGCCCGCTTCATTCCGTCAGAGGATTTTTCGACCCCATCGGGCCAGCCGACCTCACTGGACATTCTCAGCCATGAGATCGGCCTTGCCCGCGAAACCGGCTTCTGGATCGCGCGCGGCCTGGTCGACCCCTACATCGGTTGCGTCGCTGCCCCCGTGAACAACAGGAAGGGACACTGCATCGGTGCCATCTGCCTGATCCTGCCCCTGCAGGAACTGGCAAAACGCGAAGAGGCCCTCACGGAGATGACTATCGAGGCGGCAAAAGCCCTGACAGCCTCCTGCACGTCGTTGCAGAACCCATCGTTTTGACGAAGGCTCATGTCACCGCCAGTTTCTTTTTGTATTTCGGGTCGTCCCAGAGGCCGTCATTGATCACCTTTGCCACGATCTCGACTGCGTTGGTGACATCGTCTTCGCCAATATAGAGAGGGCAGAAGCCGAAGCGCATGATATCGGGCGCGCGGAAATCACCGATGACGCCGTGGTCGATCAGTGCCTGAATGGCGGCGTAGCCATGCTCGAAAGCAAAGGAGACCTGCGATCCCCTGGTATCGCTTTGTCTGGGTGACGCCAGCTTGAGGTCTGGGCATCGCGACTCGACACCTGCAATGAACATTTCGCTGAGCATGACGGAGGCTTTTCTAACGTCGCTCATTTCTACGCCCTTCCATACCTCGAGGGCCTCATCCAGAATCGACAGTTGCACGATGGCCGGTGTCCCGACCCGCAGCCTCTCGATTGACATGGCGGGGCGATAGGCCAGTTCCATACCGAAGGGCGCATCATGCCCCATCCATCCGGCCAGAGCAGGCTCGATGCTCTCGATCACATCTGGACGGACATAAATAAAGGCTGGCGCGCCGGGGCCGCCGTTCAGATATTTGTATGAGCAGCCCACCGCAAATTCCGCACCGCAACCGGTCAGATCAAGTGGCACGGCACCCGCGCTATGGGCCAGATCCCATATGACCACCGCGCCGGCTTCCTGCGCCTTGCGCGTAATGGCGTGCATGTCGTGCAGTCGTCCCGTGCGATAATCGACCTGCGTCAACATCACCACCGCAACCGTCTCATCAATGTGGTCGGCAACCTGATCGGGAGATGGGGTGAGAAGACGGTGACCGCTGGAAATCGTATCGATCAATCCGCCGACCATATAAAGGTCCGAGGGGAAATTGCCACTATCCGACAGGATCACCTTACGATCTGGCCGCATTTTCAGCGCTGCCGCAACCGCCTGATAGACCTTAAGGGACAACGTATCGCCTGTCGTAACGGAACCCGCTGGAGCACCGATCATTCGTGCAATCTTGTCGCCTACCCGCTGGGGAAGGGACATCCAGCCAGCACTGTTCCATGCGCGGATCAGTTCCTGCCCCCACTCTTCGCCAATCGTCTTGGTGGCTCTTGCCAAAGCACTGGCTGGCAAAGGACCCAGCGAATTGCCATCGAGATAGATGACGCCATCAGGCAGATTGAAAAGCTCTTTTCTCAAAACCGTGTTCATCGTCATAATCACAATTCTCCGCGCAGGTGCCAAAGTTCAGGAAACAATTCGACGCCCAACATTTTTCGCAAATATTCGACCCCAGCCGTGCCGCCGGTGCCGCGTTTGAAACCAATCACGCGCTCCACGGTGGTGACGTGGTTGAAGCGCCAGCGGCGGAAATAATCCTCGATGTCCACCAGCTTTTCTCCAAGCTCGTACATCATCCAGTATTGATCGATATTTTCGTAAACCGTCTTCCAGCGCGCCTGAATTTCGGGAACTGCGGCATGGGGCGACCGCAATTGAGGTGGCGGCACATGCTCGTCCGTGCCATCGACCGTGCGGAACAGAAGCGTAATGACCTCGTCGTAAAAACTGGGTCGATCAAGCTCATCCACCAGCATTTGATGAATCTGGGGTCGATGTTCGTGCGGCTTGAGCAGGTTGGGGTTTCTGTTGCCGAGAATATATTCGATCATCCGGTTCTGGTAGGACTGAAACCCGGAGGACGGGCCGAGCGCTGCGCGAAACTTGGTGTAATCGGCAGGCGTCATGGTGCGCAAAACGTCCCATGCGCTGTTCAGCTGTTCGAAAATGCGCGACACGCGGGCCAGCATCTTGAACATGTTGGAGGTATCTCCGGCCTTCAGCGCGCGCCGGGCAGCGTCCATCTCATGGATAGCAAGCTTCATCCAGAGTTCGCTGGTCTGGTGCTGGATGATAAACAGCATCTCGTCATGGGCTTGGCTGAGCGGGTGTTGCTGACCGAGAATTCCATCGAGATGGAGGTAATCGCCATAGGACATTGCGTCCGCAAACGACATCTTTGCGCCCTCTGTACCCGGATCATAGACTTTCTCGACCATACAATTCTTACCTTTCAAGGAAGAGCCAAACGCCTGTGCGCATGCGCGCATCAATTCAGGCGGAAACCATGTAGTCCACGATATCGCCAACCCCGAAGCGAACCGGATCACATGCTGGAAGGCCGTGAGCGGCGGCTGTCTCGGCAAGTAAAGCCTTCGCTTCCGCCTCGCCAAGCCGGGATGTATTGATGCTGATCCCGACGCAGCGAATAGAAGGGGCCGTTTTGCTTCCAAGCAAGGTGGTCAGCGAGATGATTTCCGCAATAGATCCCGTCTTATGTCCGGGGAAACCTGCAAGCTCCTCGCGCCCCGCATCATGGCAGACGACGAAGGAGTCCGGCTGCGAACCATGCAGCAGGCCAAGCGATACGCCCGCATAAGCGGGGTGGATCAGCGACCCCTGCCCCTCGACGATATCCCAATGATCTGCGGCAGCCGCAGGCGTGAGCGTTTCGACCGCGCCAGCCAGAAAGTCTGCAATGATTGCATCGATTGCGAAACCATGGCCGTCAATCAGCACACCCGTCTGCCCCGTTGCGCGAAATGTTGCCTTGATCTCGCGTGTTGCCATCTCCCGGTGAATGGCCAGAGCCGTGTATTTCTTGCCCACAGCACAATCCGTTCCGACGGTCAGAACACGCCGGCCCGACCGGGGAGCGCCATTGGCAATGGGGTGCGGCCCGCCTAAGCGGCGCACGTCATGAAGGCTTCGACCGTTGGCCTTGGCTGCCTCGGCCA
The DNA here is from genome assembly GCF_057799395.1 of Agrobacterium sp. 20P9.1.2. NCBI lineage: Bacteria > Pseudomonadati > Pseudomonadota > Alphaproteobacteria > Hyphomicrobiales > Rhizobiaceae > Agrobacterium > Agrobacterium sp. 20P9.1.2. The sequence goes on along the minus strand of NZ_JBYOKI010000009.1, from coordinate 68,288 downwards.
GTTCCGTAATGTGATGCAGAGGCTCATGCATGCCAGAGGCGATATCAAGCCCGCTGTTCACAGCCTCAACCAGGGTCTTCACCCAATTTTCCGGTACGGCCCCACCCGGAGGCGAAGTCCCGATCACCAGAGTTTTTGCCCCTGCAGCAACCGCTTCGGCGATTGTCATATCCGGCAAACCCAGATCAGCAGCGCAATTCGGCTCCCGCAGCTGCGCCAGGCAACGCTCAGGCCGCCAGTAATGCAGGCCAGCGCCGGTTTTTGCAAAATCAGCCCGTGGCGTATCGCCAAGATAAACCAGATAGGGCGCTTCGATAGAAATCATTTTGGTTTTCCTTGAAATTAGCCCCACAAAGCCGTGGAGAATTGAGAAATTTTTCCGTCGCGATAGGTCATGGGGAATGGCCGGTCCGAGGCCAGCAGCAGCGGGCCATCGAGATCGATCCAGTCGGAAAGGCTGGCAATGACGTAGGCCGGAGCCATGGAAAGGGAGGTTCCCGCCATGCATCCAACCATCACGCCGAGACCGGATTGGCGCGCCGCAGCGGCCAGCGCCAGCGCCTCGGTCAGACCGCCGGTCTTGTCCAGCTTGATATTGACGCCCTGATAAAGCGCCGCCACCCTTTGAATATCTGCCGTGGTGTGGCAGGATTCATCCGCAAAAATCGGGATAGCCGAGCGAATGCCGCCAAGACCATCGTCTCCGTTCACCGGCAGCGGCTGCTCTATCATCTGCACGCCCAGTCTCGACAATTCATCGAGGTGAGCCTGAAGCAACTCGACAGTCCAGCTTTGGTTTGCATCCACAATCAGCTTCGCATCGGGTCGCGCATTGCGCACAGATGTAACGCGCTCGATCACCTGTTCGGTGTTGAGCTTGATTTTCAGCACTCGGTGTTGCGAGCGCAAAGCAGCCTGCGCCATATCATTCAGAGAGCCGATACCGATTGTTGATCCAACATCAAGCGCGTCTGGACCCGAGGCGAGCCCCGCCAGACTCCAGATGCTGGCGCCTGATGCCTTGGCTTTCATATCCCAGATCGCGCAATCCAGTGCATTGCGAGCAGGCCCCGCGGGCAGTGCATTGCAAACGGAGAGCACATCTTCACCAGCGTCGACAGCGCGTTTTGCCGAAACCAACGCATTCACGGTGTCATCCAGAGTCACATCGAAGACGATGGGGATCACGCCTTCGCCGCACCCCTTCACTCCATCACGCGAGACCGTGACATGAACCGTCTCGATGCCCGTGATCGTATGGGTCGCGATGTGGAAGGGTTGGGCGAGAGGCCAAAACTCGGTTGAATGCTCAATTTCGGTCATAGTCCAGCATTCCTCAAGCAGGTGTCTTGTGGCCAGGTGAAAACAAGGTGAGCTATTTGTGCGAGAAAATATCTAGCACGATTTTTCGTATTGGAAAATACTTTTTTCCGATACGAAAACATTTCATTTCTTACCACCAGTTGGTAATGTTTGGGAATGAACATCATCGATACGAACGGAACGGCACAAAGCGCCGAAGAGCAGCGAATGGAGTTCGGGCGCCGTCTGCGTGAAATGCGCAGTGACCGGAACCTCACGCTTGCGGAAATGTCGGAACTGACCGGCCTTGCCATATCGACGCTGTCGAAAGTCGAGCGCGGACTGATGGCACTCACCTATGACCGCCTGAGCAGTCTGGCGGCAGGGCTTGGAATGGAGCTAGCGGCTCTTTTTGGCCGTGAGGGAGACAGCTTCCAGAAGAATAGCCTCGCCGTAGCCCGTATCGGCGAGTTTCAGCCACAGGAAACCGAGGAATACTCCTATGAAATCCTGTTCCCGGAAGTCTGGCAGAAGGCCATGACACCGATGACAGGTGTCGTAAAAGCCCACAGCAAAATGTCCTTTGACGACTATATTCGTCATCCCGGCCAGGAATTCGTGCTTGTCATGTCAGGGCAACTGACGATCTACACCGAACACCACGCTCCCGTCACACTTTCAGCCGGGGAAAGCGCCTATCTGGATAGCGGCATGGGCCATATCTACACCTCTGCCGGTGAAGAGGATGCCCGGATTTTGGTCGTGGCCTGCCCGTGACAGCGGAACAGTCCCATACCCCTTGTCGATAACCAGGCTGATCAAAATCGTCCCATGATCATGCGACGATTGGATTTTCTTGTCTCGATCAAACCGATGACGTCAAGTCCAACCTCGTCTTGGAAGAAGTAGCAGCGCTGTCGCTTCAGCTTAGCTTGATGAAAAACAAAGTTGTCCAAAATGCCGCATGCTCCGTTTGAGAACGGCAGATAGTGTCCGAAATGTGTCACGATAGGCACTGTGGGGATCAATGATCAGGCGATTGGACTTAGCTGAGCAACGCATCGTGCGCATCATATGCGCGCTTGCTTTGCTGTTGGTAGGCTTTGCCCATAAGCCACTGATGCTGGCTAACAGCCAAATTCCCCTTAACGAAATCGCACAATATGTCCTTCCGGACGGAACTACCCCGGTTCTCTGCCTCCCATCGGAAGACGGTAAGGGCACCCACGGCCAGCACGCCATCGGATCGGGTTGTGAAGCATGCCGTTTGACGGCTTCGGTACTCCTGCCTACTCCCGCCGATGAACTCGGGCTGCAAATCCTTCGCGAGGCTGAACGTTTCACACCGATCCGTAAGGAAGCGTTCTACCGTCAGCTCTTCTCCCCTAATACCTCGCCTCGCGGACCTCCATCCGGCCTGACTGCATAATTACCGCTGAGATCAGTGGCGATTTCAGTCTGTGCCGGTTGCTTCGCCTGTGGCGAAACATCTTCCGGCACGTTGCCGGAGTTCATTCCATGTCGAACGGAACAACTGCGTCCGCATGCGCGGATCGTGCTCTCGTTGCATCTGCGCGGGGCACCACAGCGATACGCTACGGCGCCGGCCCGGACCAAGCCCTGAAAACGATCCCAAGCGCGCTTCTTTGAACTTGGCCGCTCCGCCGTGGGCGGACCCGTCCCCAAAGCATTCTCAATTTAAAAAGGATACAATCATGAACCGCAGAGAGTTCAATCTTCTTATGGCCGCGACCGGAGCCGGCCTTTTCCTCACCGATGCAGCCGCCGCGACAGGAGCGCAGTCTCCTGACAGCGGACCGGTCTTCGCGATGCTGGTCCATCCGAAGATGATCCTTCTCGATCTCATCGGTCCGATGACGGTGTTCAACATGACGAGAGGAAAGGTTCATCTCGTCTGGAAAGACCAAACACCTCTTTCCACGGATGTCGGCATTCCAGTCACCGCCACCACGACCTTCAAGGACTGCCCGCGCAACGTGGACGTCTTCTTCATTCCGGGTGGCCTCGCCGGTTCAACTGAACTGATGGAGGATGCCGAAACGCTCGCCTTCGTCAGGGAGATGGCAGCGGGTGCGAAATACGTCACCGCAGTCTGCACGGGGACACTCGTCCTGGGCGCTGCCGGACTGCTTCAGGGCAAGCGGGCCGCGACGCTTTGGAACGTCCGCGATATCCTGCCGACATTCGGGGCGATACCGCTACATGACCGTGTCGTGGAGGATGGCAACATCATCACGGGCGGCGGGTCCACAGCCGGGCTAGACTTCGGCCTCTCGATCGTCGCCCGGCTTCGCGGCGACGAAACAGCCAAGCGGATCCAGCTCATAATCGAATACGATCCCCACCCGCCGTTCGACGCCGGCAGCCCTGAAAAAGCTGGGCCAGAAATCACCAACTCATTCCTCAAGATACGCAAGCCCGTGATGGATGACGCCAAGGCGGCTGCCCTCCGCGCTGCGGAACGCCTCAAAAGCTGATTTCATCGCGCCTTTTTCACGCCTCAACCCATTTTGGAAGAAAACCATGATCGATACCGACCGCCGGACTATGACACTCCTCGCGCTTCTCGCTCCCTTCGCCGCGTCAGCCGCAGCCGCAGCACAATCTGAACAGCCACATGAAACCCATGAACTCGACAAGGGGATGGATCGCGACATGACCAAAGTGCCCTGAAGGGGCAGCGACCACGCCTGGGTGGATGCGTCCCTTCAGCGTCTGGGATGCGTTGTGGAAATTTGAAAACCAAAAAAGGGGCGTGGAAATTCCACGCCTCAAACACCTGGCCCGACTTAGACACGAGCGTCCATACTTCCGCGCATGCGACAGGAATTCGGCCTGAAGAGCTCGGCAAGAGACATGGATGCGCGCTGCATTTAGCCTAGGGCAACGGGGATGCCGCCGCTCGCCATCTCGGAAACCATAAGAAAAGCGGCCTTTCAAACGCCCCACTTGGTGTTCCAGGTTCTTAGCGCGGCATCAACGGCGTTCAAAATCTGGCGCCGCAAAATTACCCGTAAAAATTTATAATATAAAAATATGCCCCCTTAAATGGCATTAATATGACAACCCTTTCAGTATCAGTTATTTATGTAGTTCGAAAACTCGTTTTTCAATTCGATAATTATTTTATCGACTTATATATCCTCAGGTAAGTCCTGAAACATACATGTCAATCATAAACTTTAAATGGTTTATTTTAAATATGCATCTTGAACTTGTAAAATAACATAAACTCGATACCTTGCACTGCAGCAAACGAGCTGGTGCCCAATGCGCTCCCTCTGTGAGCTATGAACCATCTGAATTCTTCGGCACGGCAGCATGCGTGAAAGCGCAATGCGATTCTGTGCGCGTGGACATATGACCGAACTCTTTTGCCTACTCGATTTATGAAGGATCATTCGATGGACGGGCATTCTAAGTCGTATCCTCTTTCAGTCGCACAGACAGGCATGTGGGTAAAAGAAAAATTATCCCCGCCGGACTTAAGTTTCGTGCTGGCAGAAGCCATGGAAATCTCCGGACCCGTGTGCCCGCATGTTTTTTGCGATGCCCTGCAGCGCTTATCCCAAGAGATCGACGCGACGCGTCTACGGATCACGGAGATCGACGGCAAGCCTCGCCAGATTATCACCCCTTATGTGGGAAGAGATTTCGAGGTAATCGATTTCAGCACCGACCACGCGGCATTGGAAAAAGCATACGACTGGATGCGTTCGGAGATGCAACGCCAGCTCGATTTGGAGCAGGACGACCTCTGGTCAAGCGCCTTGATCAAGATCAGAGACGACCACTGGATTTGGTACCACAGGGTTCACCACATTCTTTTCGATGGCTTTTCCGGTGGACTTCTCGCACGCCGTCAGGCTGAGATTTACACGTCGCTGAAACGAGGCGAAGATCCAGGCGCATATGACTTTGGGTCGCTTCAAGAGCTACTGCAAAGCGAAGAAAGCTATCGCCACTCCTTCCATTTTGAACGCGACCGAGCCTATTGGCTTGAGCAGATGAAAGGCATTTCTCCACCTGTTACGCTGGCGCAGCGCAGCGAGGTTCCCTCTGGCGGTCTGCTGCGGCTAAGAACCACGCTTGGACGCGACGACGTTAAACGACTGCAACAGGAAGCGAAACAGCTCGGGGCAAGCCTGCCACAAGCATTGATAGCAACGGTGGCCGCTTATTACGCTCGGGCCACCGATTGCTACGATCTGACCATGGTGACAATGGTCACAGGCCGCATCAGCAGCGCAGTGCGTCGGATACCTGGGATTGGTGGCCAACGCCGTTCCTCTTCGGTTCAAGATCACGCCGGAGCTTTCCTGGCAGGATCTGGTCAAACAATCCTCCAGTCAAATGATGCGCGCGTTGCGTTATCAAAGATATCGCTATGAGGACATGCGGCGCGATCTTAATTTCACCAGCCAGGATGAGCAGATCGCACGTCTGGGCGTCAACATCGAACCTTTTGACTACGACCTGAGATTTGATGGACACGCTGCCGCAGCGCACAATCTCTCCAACGGCACCATGACCGATTTCACGATTTTTGCTTATGATCGTGGCGATGGAGGTGATCTGCAGATCGATTTCGACGCAAACCCCGCCCTTTACACTTTAGCGGAACTGGAAGAGCACAAGGAGCGGTTCCTTCACCTCATTCGCACTATACTTGCCAACCCTGCTCAGTCTGTCTGCAATATCTCGCTGCTGCTGGCGGACGAACGCGAACGTGTTCTGCATGACTGGAACGACACCAGCAAACCTGTCGAAAATGCCACTTGGCTCGACCTGTTCAGCCAACAGGTTGAGCGGCAGCCGCATGCAAAGGCCGTCATTTTCGAAGACCGGGAACTGACCTACGAGGCGCTGAACAGGGCGTCGGACATGTGGGCGGCAGTATTGCGAGGTCTGGGCATTGGGCGAGGCAATCTCGTGGCCATAGCAATGCCGCGAAGCGAACAAATGGTAGTCGCGCTTCTCGCGGTTGCCAAAACAGGCGCGGCCTATCTGCCACTTGATCCGTCCGATCCGCGCGAACGTCTATCGACAATCCTGGAAGACGCAATGCCGAGCATCGTCCTGTCTACGAGCGCCGCTCGCGTTTCGCTTCCTGTCCTGACGGCACCGGTCGTTCTGCTGGACGAGGAGCCCGCAAATGTTTCAGGCGACGCATTTTTTGACAGTCCTGAACCGCAGGACACCGCTTATGTCATTTTTACCTCCGGCTCCACCGGACGCCCGAAAGGTGTTGAGATTGCCCACGCTTCGTTGCTCAATTTCCTTCAAGCCATGCAGGAGTTGCTGGCCCTAAAACCGGAAGACCGGATCGTTGCGGTCACCACGATTGCATTCGACATTTCCGCACTTGAGCTTTTCCTGCCGCTAACCGTGGGAGCGACAACGGTCATCACCACACGTTGCGTGGTAAGGGACCCTGCTGCCCTTTACCGCGTCATCAAAGACAACGCTGTCTCTTTGATGCAGGCAACGCCTTCCTTGTGGCGCATGCTCTTGAGTGAATATGCGGCAGAGTTGAAAGGGCTGCGCCCTCTGGTGGGTGGTGAAGCGTTGCCACCCGACCTCGCCCGTTTGATGGAAAAACTGGGACACCCGGTCATCAATCTGTATGGCCCCACCGAAACGACGGTCTGGTCCGCCTGCATGCCGCTCAGCGGTTCCGATCTGGACAGCGTGCCCATCGGCAGGCCGATCCGCAATACCGAGCTTTATGTTCTGGATAAATTGCATCAGCCTGTTCCTCCCGGCAGCGCCGGAGAACTTTACATCGGCGGTGCAGGCGTTGCGAAAGGCTATCTCAACAAGCCGGAGCTGACGGCCGAACGTTTTATCCCGAACCCATTCAAGAAGGGTGAGGGTCGCATGTATCGTACCGGCGATCTGGCGCGATGGCGCCCCGATGGCGTACTTGAATATTTTGGTCGCAACGACCACCAGATTAAAATCCGCGGTTTCCGGGTCGAACCGGGCGAGATCGAAGCCGCGATCATGTCGACCGGTTCTGTGCACCAGACAGTGGTGGTGCTGCGGGAAGACCAGGGCCAACGCAAACAGTTGGTGGCCTATCTGACGCCCCACCGGCGCCACAATCGATACTGCGCATCTGGCGAACCGTCTGGCCGGAACTCTGCCGTCACATATGATCCCGGCCATCTATGTCGTTATGAAAGATCTTCCCCTGGAACACCAATGGAAAGATCGACAGAAATGCTCTGCCGGCACCGCAGGAGCGAGTCTCAAAAGACCATGTTGAACCCAGCACTGCCACAGAAGCCTTATTGGCGAAGTTGTGGTGTGATGTCCTCGATCTAGAAGCCGTCAGCATTCATGATGATTTTTTCCAGCTGGGAGGGGATTCTCTTGCAGCGGCGTCGATGATGTCGGCTCTCAGCCGCACGATTGATGGCGACATCGCATGGTCTAGCTTTGTGGATACGCCAACTATTGCCAGTTTTGCAAAACATCTCGATGGTCCAAGAAAGCAGAAGGCGTCCATAACTCCCCTTTTGCCCATTCGAGCAAAAGGAAATCATTCGCCATTGTTTTGCATACACCCTGTCATGGGTCTGGGTTGGGCTTTCACGTCTCTGGCCAAATATATCCACGAGGATATTCCTATTTTCGCTTTTCAGGCGGACGGCCTGAACAACGTAGGACCACCGGCATCGATCGAGGAGATGGCGCAGAACTATCTTAGCCGGATTCGCGAGATTCAGCCTGACGGACCCTACAATATCATCGGTTGGTCTTTCGGGGGACTGGTTGCCCACGAGCTTTCCAGACAGTTGGAGCAAAAAGGTGATGATGTCGCCTTTCTCGCTCTCCTCGACTCCTATCCCTTCATGCCCCCCTCGGGTGCGGCATTCAACGACGAAACGGTCCTGGCAAAAGCAGCCTTGGGCTTCCTCGGTTTCGATGAGAACATCATCGGAGACCGACCAGCGTTCTCGGCTCTCGGCGACTTTCTTGCTCAACAATACGGGCTACGGGAGAATGTCTTTTTCAAAGAGATTTTGCGAGAAGACCCGGCGTTCATGGAACGGCTGCGCGAGGTCATCCTGCACCATCTGGATATCGCCCAGCGCTTCGCTCCTGGCAGGATCAATGCCGATATACAGTTTTTCAGCGCCAAGCCAGCAACCGCCAAAACCCTTCACAAAATTCTCAATTATCGCGTTGAAGCTTGGCTGCCACATACGATTGGAGACGTGCACCGACATGAACTCAACTGTGATCATGAAGACATGCTGGAGCAACACAGCGCAGAGAAAATAGCAGCGGTTTTCATGCAGCATGCTTTGAAAAAAATGCCGCACCTCATGCGGAACAGAGAACAGGTTTCCAGCAAAAGCTCGATGGTTCAGGCAAGTCACCACCTAGGCTGACAGCGTTGTCCTAAACCTTAAGCCTCTTCGCTCAAAAGGCCGCCGACGCCGAGAAGGCGTTCAATTGTGGCATGGTCGGCGGCAAGGGCCTGTGGCGTTCCGCTCCAGGCCAGTCTGCCGCGTTCGAGAATGATGACCTGCTCGGCGAAGTCCAGCGCGCTCTGGATGCGTTGTTCGACCAGAAGGATCGTCATGTCGCCGGTCTTGGCGAGATCGGCGAAGGCCAGCATCAGTTCCTCGCAGATCACCGGGGCCAGCCCTTCTAGCGGTTCGTCCAGCAGTAGAACCGACGGGCGGCCAAGGATGGAGCGGGCGGTGGACAGCATCTGCTGTTCGCCGCCGGACAATTGATTGCCAAGGTTGCGACGCCGTTCCTTAAGACGCGGAAACATCTGATAGGCTTCTTCCAGTGCCGATTTCGGCCGCCCTTTCAGACCGACAAACAGGTTTTCCTCCACCGTTAGCGTTGGAAACACGCAGCGGGCCTGCGGCACATAACCGAGGCCGGCATGGGCGCGCGAAGCGCTTGCCACGCTCGTTATGTCCGTGTCACCCAGGCGGATGCGTCCTTCGTAGCGTTTGGTCTGACCCGCGAGCGTGGCGAGCAAGGTCGTCTTGCCCATACCGTTTCGGCCAAGCACGGCAAGGCGCTGGCAGGCTGGCACCGAGAAAGTAACGTCTTCCAGCACCTTCGTCTGGCCATATCCGGCGGATAGGTTTTCGACCTCAAGCGACTTGGCTGGCATCGGCATAGCTCCCCAGATAAGCTTCCCGCACGCGGGCATCCTTGGTGACATCGGCGGGCAAGCCATCGAAGATAACGGCGCCCGCCGCCAGAACGATCACACGCTTTGCAAAACGGAAGACCAGATCCATGTCATGCTCGATCATCAGCACCGCGAGATCGGCGGGCAGGTTGGCGAGGGCGTTTTCGATAAGCCCGGTATCGCTTTGCGGCACGCCCGCCGCCGGTTCGTCCAGAAGCAGCACCTTCGGCTTAAGCGCCAGCGCCATGGCAAGTTCCAGCAGGCGCTGCTGGCCATAGGCAATCTCGCTGACCCTGCGATGCGCAAGTTCAGCCAGACCGAGCTTTCCGAGCAGCGCTGTAACTTCGGCCATGACGTCGGGCATCGTCAGAAAATTGCCGAAAAGGCGGGTGGCACGGCCATCCCGTTGCAGCATTGCCAGCGCCACATGTTCGGCAGGCGTCATATCCTGAAAAAGCCGGGTGACTTGAAAAGAGCGCACGAGACCACGCCTGACACGGCCCGCAGCGCCGATTTTCGTGACGGTCTCTCCATTGAGGCGCACGTCTCCGGAATTGGGCTGGAGATTGCCGGTGACGAGGTTGACGAAGGTGGTCTTGCCCGCACCGTTCGGCCCGATGAGGGCGACGCGGTCGCCCGGCATCAGCGACAGAGAAACATTGTCGGTGACAGTCAGACCACCAAACGTCTTTTTAAGATTGTCGACTTCGAAAACCGCGCTCATCGCTTCGCCTCCCTACGCCGCGAAATGTAATCGGCAGCCGTTCCATAAATCCCTTTCGGAGCGAACAGGACGACGGCGATCAGCAATGCGCCGACCATCGTCAGCCAGTGGAAGGGATTGGCAGCCGAAACATAGTCTTCAAATAGCATGAAGATCAGCGTTCCCGTTAAGGCACCGAACAGGGAGCCGGTTCCGCCCAGCACCAGCATGACCAACGCCTCGGCAGACTGGGTAAAGGACAACGTATCCAGCGCGACGACCTGCGTGGAGATGGCGTTCAATGCCCCGCCGAGGCCTGCGACCGAGCCTGAGATGACATACATCCTGACCAGCACGGAACTGGGCGACGCCCCCATGGCGCGAATGCGCAGCGTATCCTGCCGAACGCCCCGGCTCAGCATGCCGAAAGGCGAACGAACGAGGATCCTCAGGAAAACGAACACGGTCAACAGCAGAACGACGCCGAAAACATAGGCCGTCTGGCCATAGAGGTCGAACTCGAAGATGCCGAAGACCGGGTCCGGCGCGATGCCTGCAAGCCCATCGCTGCCGCCGGTCCAGGAGGACATTTTGTTCGCTAGCTCGTGAAAAAGGTGGATGAGCGCAATCGACAGAACGAGCTGCGGCAATCCATGAGCACGCAGCATGATCACACTGCAAAGCAGGCCGGAAACCGCACCGCCGACGAGACCCGCCAGTGTCATCAGCAGCGGATCATTAATGCCGTAATGGGCCGAAAGAATGCCCGCGGCATAGGCACCTGCCCCGAACAGCGCGGCATGGCCAAGGGTTGCGACGCCGCAATATCCGGTGACGAGATCAAGCGCCAGCACGAGAAAAGCAATCGCGAGGATGCGCGTCAGCAGCGCCAGATTATCCGGGAACAGCAGATAGCCGATCACGGCGGCAACCACGATCACGGCGATACCGATGAGGTCGCGGAAAAGCGCGCTGCGCGGTTCTGCGCCGGAAGAGATGTCGCGTTGCGCCTTGGAGGTCATTTCCACGGTCTCCTTCATTTCGCTCTTCCGGCAAGGCCGCGCGGAAACACGCAGATGATCGCGATCACCGCGAGGTAGAAGAAGAATTCACCGAATTCCGGCATCAGATAGCGTCCGGTCGTATCGATTGCGCCGAGCAGCAGACAGGCCGCAAGTGCGCCCGGAATGGACCCCGCACCACCGACTGAGACAACGACGAGAAACGTCACCATGTAGCGAAGCGCGTAATAGGGCTCGACCGGCAGGAGCTCCGCGCCGACGACACCGCCGAATGCGGCGAGACCAACCGCAATGGCAAAGCTGATCGCGTAGATGACTTCGGTACGAACGCCGAGCGCGGCAGCCATCGCGGCGTCATCCACTGACGCCCGTACCTTGACGCCAAAACTCGTCCTTTCGATTGCAAACCAAAGACCGAGCGCCACGACGAGACCGCAAACGATGGCAAAGAGGCGGTGGACGGAAATGCTGCGGAAGCCGAGATCGGCAGCGCCTTGCAGCGGGCCTGCCAACGGGATGGTCTTCAGCGTCGGCCCCATCACGTAATTCGCGATACCGATGACGCAGAAGGTTATGCCGATGGTCATCAGAACCTGCGTCAGTTCGGGCGCTCCGTAGATGCGCCGATAGAGGAACCGCTCAATCGGAATGGCGATGATGATCGTCAGCACGACAGCCGCCATCACGGCAACCGAATAACCCAGCCCAAGGTCGCGGGCGACGTAGGATGCGATGTAGCCGCCGATCATGGCAAAGGCGCCATGCGCCAGATTGACGACGCGCATCAACCCCATCGTCACCGAAAGGCCGATTGAAATGACGAAAAGCACCATGCCATAGGCAAGGGCATCGATGGCTATGCTGAAGACTGTCTGCATGGAATATCCTGCTCAAATCGGCGGGTCATAGACCCACCGATGTTTCGAGGTTCTTCTTGAGGCTTATTTCGCAGCCGCGAGGCCTGGATCGCCATGATTTTCGAAGGTACGGATTTCCTTGTTGATATAGGTGCCGTCATCAGCCTTTACGACTTCGCGAAGATAGATGTTCTGCGTGATGTGCCGGCTTTCCGGATCGATCGACACCGGTCCGCGCGGGCTGGTCCACGACAGGCCCTTGACGGCATCGACAGCCTTTTCCGCGTCCTGCTTGCCACCGGTCGCCTCGATCATTTTGTAGATGACGTGCATGCCGTCGAACGCGCCGACTGCCGGGAAGGAAAGTTCCGCCTTGTTGCCGATTGCCTTGGTGGCCGCTTCCACGAATGCCTTGTTTTCCGGCGAATCATGCGAAACCGCATAGTGGAACGTGGTCTGGATGCCGAGCGCGGCATCGCCCAGCGCCGGAAGATCGGATTCCTGCGTCAGGTCTCCAGGTGCAAAAAACTTCACGCCAGCCGCCTTCAGGCCGTTGTCATTATAGGCCTTGACGAAGCCGAGCGTGGTCGGGCCGGACGGAAGGAAGGCAAAGACGCCATCTGCGCCTGAATCCTTGATACGCTGCATGATGGGGCTGAAATCATTGGTGGTCAGCGGCATGCGGATCGACTGCACCACTTCGCCCCCTGCCTTCACGAAGGCCGCCTTGAAGGCATTTTCAGCATCGACGCCCGGACCGTAGTCACTGACCACCGAGATCATCTTCTTAACGCCAGCCTCGAAGGCCACCGTCGCAATCGGGGTCGATGTTTGCCAGGTAGTGAACGACGTGCGCACGACCAGCGGGCTGGTCTTCATAATCGCTGAGGTCGCGGCATTCATGATGACCATAGGCACCTTTGCCTGCTTCAGGATCGGCGTCACCGCCATGGCATCCGGGGTGAAGTAGAACCCGGCCAGATACTGCACCTTTTCCTTGACGACCAATTCTTGTCCGAGCGCCTTGGACTGGGCTGGATCGGCCTGCGGTACATCGCGATAGATGATCTCTATCGTGTCATCGCCGACCTTGTTGCCATGGATCGCCATATAGGCATCGATGCCTGCCTTGAAGTTTTTGCCCTGCAATGCGAACGGACCCGAAAACGGGCCCACGACACCAACCTTGATGACGTCGGCATAAGCCGTGCTGCTCAGTGCGAGCGCCGCGATGGCGGCGAGAATGGTTTTCCTCATGGTCTAGTCCTCCCTTTTTGGTGCGCACCTCCCAGGCTTTGCACCGTTTCAACTTATAGTCTTAAACGCATGTCGCGAGATAAACACCCTTTCGGCATTTCATCAGTATGGCAGACCCACATAATTTTCCGCGAGCGCCGTCGAAGCCGCTGGCGAATGGGTGAGATAATCGAGCTCAGCTTCCTGTATCTTCTGACCGAAGTCTCCGGTGTCGGGAAAGCGGTGCATGATACTGGTCATCCACCAAGAAAAACGCACTGCTTTCCAGACGCGGGCAAGCGCCTTTTCCGAATAGGCATCAAGACCGGCATCCGAGCGATCCTTGTAATGCTCCCGCAGCCCGCTGAAGAGATAGTGCACATCGCTGGCTGCGAGGTTGAGACCCTTCGCGCCGGTGGGCGGAACGATATGGGCCGCATCTCCCACGAGAAATAGCCTGCCGAATCGCATCGGCTCGGCAACGAAAGAGCGTAGCGGCGCAATCGATTTTTCGAAAGATGGCGCAGTTAGCAGCGCTTGTGCATGGTGGGCCGGAAGGCGGCGCCTCAACTCGTCCCAGAACCGGTCGTCGCTCCAATCTTCAAGCTTTTCGTCCAGCGAACATTGAAGATAATAGCGGCTGCGCGTTTCCGAGCGCATAGAGCAGAGCGCAAAGCCGCGTGGGTGGTTTGCATAGACCAGTTCGTGGCTCACCGGCGCGACATCAGCAAGAATACCCAGCCAGCCGAAGGGATAGATCTTTTCGAATATCTTGATCGCATCCGGCGGCACCGACTTGCGGCTGGCACCGTGAAAACCGTCGCAGCCCGCAATGAAGTCGCAATCGATCCGGTGCGTCGTGCCCTCCTTCTCATAAGTTACGAAGGGCGAACTGGTGTAGAAATCTTGCAGCTGGACGTTGGACGCTTCGTAGACCGTCATCGCCCCGCTGGCTTCGCGACACTCCATCAGGTCTCGGGTCACCTCGGTTTGGCCGTAGACCATCACGCGCTTGCCACCGGTCAGTCCAGCCAGATCGATACGGTGGTCGCGACCATCAAATGCCAGCGAGAACCCGTTATGCGGAAGCCCTTCCGCATGCATGCGCGCACCGGCTTTTGCCTGTTCGAGAAGCTCAACGGTGCCCTCTTCCAGCACGCCTGCGCGAACCCGGCCGAGAATGTACTCTTTGGATGCGCGATCAAGGATAACGTTATCGATGCCAGCGTCGGTCAAAAGTTGACCGAGCAGCAGACCGGATGGTCCTGAGCCAATGATGGCAACCTGGGTTCTCAATGCTTTCCTCCCGATCGCAGTTGATGGTGCAAGTGTGATGAACTTCACCCCAATCCGCAATGGACATTTCAGCCGCATACTTGCACTATCTGAACATTCAGGCTGGAGAAAATTCCCGATGCAATCCGTGCCCACCTATATGCTCTACGGCGAGAATCCGCGTAAAGAGCCTGATTTCTGGGTGCATTGCGAAACGATTGAGTCTCGGAGCAGCCGACATGCCTGGGAAATCCGGCTTCACCGACATGACTCCTTCTTTCAGATATTGTACCTCGAAAGCGGATCCGGCGACGCCGTGCTCGACGACCGGATTGTGCCGATTCCCCCGTCATCCGTCGTCAGTGTACCAACCGGTTTCAATCACGGCTTTCGCTTTTCGCGCGACGTGAAAGGCATCGTTCTGACGATCCTCAATACGCATCTCGGCCACGCGCCGGTCGAACGCGGTGGGCTGTTTCTAACACCGCAAGTAACCCAACTGGACATCGCTCAAGCAGACGCGGCCTATGTGGCACAAACGCTGACACGGCTCGCAGACGAGTTCGACAATCGTCACCCTGGCCGCGGAAATCTTCTGGCCGCCTATATCTCATCGACCTTACAACTCCTGACGCGGATGTCCTCCGCACAGACTGCAAACCAACAGGTCCCCTCAGACAAGGCACGTCGCATAGAAGCGCTTCGCGCGCTGATCCAGCAGCATTTCCGGACCCACAAACCGGTCGCCTTCTATGCTCAGTCGCTCGACGTGTCGCTGACCCACCTCAATCGCGTCGTCCGCTCTGCACTGGGATGCACGGCGCACGACCTGATCGCGGAAAAGCTGATGGAGGAATCCAAGGCCCAATTGCTGTTTTCAGCAGCACCCGTCAGCGAAATCGCCGCCCATCTGGGCTTTGCGGACCCAGCCTACTTCTCCCGCTTCTTCCTCAGCCGCGCTGGCGAACCGCCCCGTGTTTGGAGGCGGAGGGAACAGGCAAGGCTGGAGAACCTCCCATAACACCGGTTCCGATAACAGCGACATTAGACACGGTATCGATCACAGGTTTGTCCTTGCGGTCAGAGGTATTGTCTTGCTGAAAGCCGCACCGGTCGCTCTTCAACGATAAGCGGTGGGAAGGCGTCGCGGAAACGCGCTAGGTGGGGCGTTTCGAGATGCGTTTGGAAGTCCGCGCGGCTTTCGTATACCTCGTAGAAGATAACGGTATCGTCAGAGCCTTTGGGGCATATCACGTCGAACTGGTGACAACCCGCTTCGCCCTCCACCGAGTGCTTAGCATCGTCACGAGCAGCCGCCAGAAAAGCGTCCAGCTTGCCTGGCTTGACCTTGAATTCCGCAATCACGACAAAAGCTTGTTTATTCATGGCACCCATATCACTCATTGCGCAGCAACCTTGGCTGGGCGGAAACGGTCTTCCATTTCACGACGCAGGTTGACTACATCAAGATTCTTGACGATGTCCACATCGTCGATCGATACAATCTGGTCCTTCTTGATCGGGCGTTTGAGTTTCACATTGTGCGCAAGACCAAAGGGCAGCGCCTTGATGTATAGACTGCGCGCTGCCGGGATGGCATTCGCCCACACGGCGTAGCCACCCTCGCCATCCAGCATTTCGCCCGGCTGTCCTTCTTCGCAGTCGCCACTGCGTCACCGCGAAATTCCTTGGAGGAACCTGTCGGCTCATCGCGCAATACCGCGGACAGCACGCTGATCGAGGTTTCCAGACCGATAAATGTGAAACGGACGCCACATCGACGCATGCCAGCCTGAGGGGTCCGTCAACAGGCCATCTTGCTTGAAGCAGGAACGGGCATATTCATTATGTGCCTTGAAGGTGACGAAGACGCCGTAACGGATGTTGTTGAAAACCTCGCGACCATCCGGCTCCTGACTAGCAGCAATAGCCACGAGACCGTACCGCTACATGCGTCCGATCCGGTCGTCCTCAGCAGTGTCGTTCTCACCCCGCGACTGACGGCTAGCGATGGTGCCAGTATTGCCTTCAGCTGCAACCTCGCCGTCATAGCCACAAGCCAGAACCTACCTTAAAAGCTCTTGCCGTCGCCTTTTTCAAGACGCGCCGGTCGCTTGGGGATTGGCAGTCTAGGAATGGAATGGCCCCAACCTGTTTTCCGGATGCGTCTTTGAAGGCGAAGTTGAGGTAGCTTCGTTGTTTAGACAAGGGACATCATTTGGCTAGTCGTTCAATGATGGCCCATCCACGGCACTATGTTCCGCGTTCGAGGGCTAATCTGCCGTTTAGTGCGCCGTTCGTTTTGATTATCTCGGTGGTTTTGGGAAAGATTGGTTGCGGGGGCCTGATCGCACAGAAACTTGTAAAATCTTGTCCTCATCCGGCAACGAATGCGCGAATGCCTAAACGCCCGATGGTTTAAGAGCCTCAACGGCGCACGGGAAAAATGGAGGATTGGCTTAAAGACGATACGAGTTCCGGCACACAGCGCGATCGTCAACAGGGTGCCTATTTCGCTCACAAGGGTTCATCGGCACAATGCTTAACCCCCGACACTTTAAACTCGCGCTGGCCTTAAAACTATGGACCACCGCAAAAAACCACAAGATTGAGCTCAAAACTAGATGAAACTTAGAGGCAAGGTTAAGCGCATCCAGCATTTTTTGGAACCTAAGTGAGACAAATGAATTATGTCCGATAGCGGACAAATATTATTTCTGCCATCAGATAGCAGCTACCTCTCACCGAAACGAGGCCTTCGTGCCCAAAGACCGAATTGGCGTCCTAGTAGTTGAGGACGAAGCACTCATTCGTTTTGCCATCGTTGAAAACTTGGAAGAAGAAGGCTTCGAGGTATTTGAAGCTGCGAACGCGACTGAAGCGATTGTTCTTTTGGCACTCAACCCATCCATACGCGCGCTTTTTACCGATATCGATATGCCTGGAGATATTAATGGGCTCAAACTCGCTGCATTTGTAAGAGATAGGTGGCCACCGATAAAAATTATTATCACCTCCGGACATCATCATCTTCAAAGCCAACCTCTCAGTATTGGAGAAAGGTTCATACCCAAACCCTATCAATCGGACTTTGTCATTGCCTCGCTACGTGAGCTCGTACCGTGAGAACGAAGTCTTTAAGCGAATATTGAATATGCGATCATGCGTAAGCGCTCCCGACGTAGTGGTTGCGTCCGTTATCGGACATACTTCATCTGGTTTGCATTGCATAAGCGTGCCAAAGGTGCCACTGTAATCAATAGTCGTACTAGCGTAGCAGCGCCACGCGCTCATGATGTCCGTATTTTACGTCAATAAACCGCGCTTCGCCCAAAAAGGTGACCACATATGAAAACAACAGTTTTCGAAGACGGTGCGGTGACAGATTTTGCTGGTATGTTGTCAGCAATGGCAAACGCAAAACGACTGCATATCCTTGACATAATAAGCCAGAAAGAAGTGGCGGTTGGGCAGTTAGCCGAGATGGTTGACCTCAGCCAATCTGCGTTGTCTCAGCATCTTGGAAAACTCCGCCGCGCCCAACTTGTTAGCACTCGAAGAGATGCGCAAACGATTTATTATTCCTGCAATTCAATGCCCGCCATTCGTCTCCTTGTAACTGTCTACGAAATAGTAGGGTTAGCGCGTCATCCTCTCACCACTAAAATTTCCGCCTAGTGAGCAAATAGTTGTCAAGCACTGATCTCGCGTTGAAATGCGGTTTTGCCACTGGCTTACTGTCTAAGCCACACGACTAACCGCTTCGTGCCAAAGAAGCTTCAAATTCCCTAGTGATTTCCAGTGCATATAGGGGATTGCGCATTTGGCCCAAAGCGGACGTGGTCTCAGCACCCGGGTATCTCATCGGTAGCCAATCGGGTTCATCGCGGCTAATACCGTTACATCGCCAAAGGATATGGATGGGGCCGAGGAAAATTATGTCTATGCTTCTAGTCCCGGGCTTCATGCTCGATGCCGGGCTTGGCGGACTTTCACCCGATTGCGTACGCCGATCTTTCGAGGGATACCTCAATTCATGATAAGGCTCAGCGAGCGCTAGCAGAGGCCCCAGAGACTTTCGTTCTCGTCGGATTCTCGATGGGAGGCTACGTGGCTCGTGAGATCGTGCGCCAAGCACCAAACCGGGTAAGCGCTCTTGTGCTGGTTGCGACTTCAGCAAGAGGTGACACTGATCTACAGCGGCAACGAAAAGCGGCGATCACCGGGCAAACCAATGGCTCATCCTTCAAAGGGCTCAGCACGACTGCGGTGGCGTCATCCCTGCATCCGGAAAATACTGAACGAGTGGACTTGATTGATCGTATCAAGTCGATGGCTCAACGGCTGGGAGGCGAAGTCTTCCGTCGACAATCCTTGATCGACCGCCACGACGAACGAGCCTCACTTGCAGGAATCAAATGCCCATGCCTCGTTATTGCTGGCGAGGACGATAAGCTCCGAACCCGAACGGAACTAGAAGAACTCCACCACGGAATTGACGGTTCGGAATTCACCATCCTCGATAAAACCGGCCATATGATCCCATTAGAAGCGCCAGCCTCGCTTGCGGCGGCCATCGAAAAATGGCTTCGCAGTGTCGAATTCTGATGACCGCAATTGGCGGATACCGTTGAAAAAGGCGCATGCTGATCTTGCTCCGACGCTTTCATCGTTGGGACATGCTGAGATGTATTTCCCTTCACGCCGGTTTTGGCGTTGTTGACGGGATCAGTTTTGCGAGTTTCCGGAGGTTTTGGGCTGCGGCTGCGAGGTGGAACTCATCACGCGCTCCGTTCGGTCCACGTAATCGCAGGCGATCCAGTCTGAGGATGCGTTTGAGGTGGGCAAAAAGCATCTCTACCTTTTTCCTCTGATGCCTCGACGTAACATAGGCTTCGGTCTTGACGATATCGCGCGCCATGTCGCGAGCGCCTTCATGGATGGAGCGTGGTATCTTGCGCGCCGGGGCGTTCGGGCAGCATCGAGGTTTTAAGGCGCAGGCATCGCAGTCGAGTTTGCTGGCGCGATAACGTACCATGCCATCTTCATCCACGAGCGGACGTTCGCTTTTGTAGGTGATCTGCCGAGAGCGTAACTCCTTGCCGCCAGGGCAGGTGTAGAGATCACGCTTGTGGTCGTAAGCAAAGTCGGCACGCTGGAATGTACCATCACGCCGCTCGGACTTGTCGAAGACTGGAATATGCGGCTCTATCCCGCGCTCGTGGACGAGCCAGCCCAACATCTCTGCCGAACCATAGGCGGTGTCAGCGGCCAAGCGTTCCGGATAGAGACCGAAGCTATCCTGAGTACGGTCAATCATGGTGCGTGCCGCGCCGACCTCCGCCTGCCGGATCGCGCGGCTCGCCTCGACATCAACGATGACGGCATTGTCCAAATCGATCAAATAGTTGGTAGCATAAGCAAAGAAGGCGTGGCCTTTCATCGCTCCGGTCCATTGAGCCGCTGGGTCCGACCTCGATACGAACTTCGGCTTTGCTTCGCTAGCCGCCCCCCAAGCCGCGTCATCCAGCGTGTCGAGATATTCCTGAACCGAGCGGCGGGTCTCGGCCATGGCTTTCCAGTCGACCGCTTCCGATCCTTCCACTGACCGTTGCTTGTTGGCATCCGCCTTGATCAGACTCGCATCGACGGCAAAGCCTTCGCCGCCGACAAGGCCTTCTTCAATGCAGCGCCTCACTGTCGTCTCGAACAGTTCGCGCAGCAGATCGCTATCCCGAAAACGACCATGCCGATTCTTGGAGAAAGTCGAGTGATCCGGGACATCGCCTTCAAGGCCTAGCCTGCAGAACCAGCGATAAGCAAGGTTCAGATGCACTTCCTCACACAGTCGACGCTCCGAACGGATGCCGAAGCAGTAACCAACGATCAGCATGCGGATCATCAGTTCCGGATCAATCGAGGGCCGCCCGATCTCGCTGTAGAAAGGGCGCAAGTGAGACCTAAGACCAGACAGATCGACGAAGCGGTCTATAGACCGCAGAAGATGGCTCGCTGGGACGTGACGCTCCATGCTGAACCCGTAAAACAGCGCTTCCTGCGCTACCGTCCGCTCGCCCATCATCGGCACATCCTCCTAAATCCGTAGAAAGAGTGAATCAGAACTTCGCAATGACAGCAACGCCGACTTTTTCAACGGTATCGGCCAAATCCTGCCATGAACTTCGCAGTTTTCAGACGACCTTCGGCGCTTGGTCCATGCACCAAGACCTACAAAGGTTCAGCTTTCCCGGGCGAACGGAGCGTTAGACGACGCGAGAATGTTGAACAGGCGGCTGCATAAGCTCTATGGTGATAGCATCCGGGCCGGAGATGTACGCGACCATCGTTCCGCGTCGGGGTCCAGCCGGTATCGGCTGCGGCGAACCCTTCACCGCCCACCCCGCCCTCTCAACCCGCGCGATCGCCGTGCGGATATCCGTAACCGTGAAGGCGATGTGCGCGGCGCCGATCGCACCCGCGCTCCGAGGTGTCTCCCCCAGCATACGGCCTGTCGAATATTCGAGAAGCTCGATAGGGTAGCCATTTGGAGCTGTCACCAGCGCCATTCGGCAGCGCGGATCGTCAACCCCCGTGGCCTCCCGTAGGAACTCTCCACCCATCTCTCCCTGGCGAGCAAGGTCGAAACCCATCGCCTCAGTCCAGAACTGGATCGCCTCCTCCAACGAGGCGACCGAGAATCCCGTGTGGTCCACAGCTATCACGCCTGCATCTTCGGCCATTTCTAATCCTCACATATCGAGCAGTTACATCTGTGCCCGATCTAACGACGGCTCAATAGCCTCACGATCTTACTTTCGTCTCTCGACATCGTTGGGAGCAAAACTTCACGTTTTCCCAGGTCTTCTCCCACTTCTTTCTCCATGAGAACGGCCTGCTACAGACCGGACAGATCTTAGTAGGCAAGTCCGACTTCTCACGACGCTTCGGCATCCGTTTCTCCAGACAGTCTGCATCTATAACGAAACCTTGCCGTGCATGGCCAACTCAAGCCGACGGTAGCGTGCGCGCGGTTAGCTTGTTTCCATCCGGATCGCGGAGATAGGCGACAAATGAGCCGTTCGGACGCTCTGACGGCGGTGTCTCGATCGACTTTCCTCCGTGGCTTGTCCCGGCGTCGTGCCATGCTTTTACATGCTCCGGGCTTGGAGCGACAAGACCGATCGTTCCGCCGTTGGCAACCGTCGCTGGTTTCCCATCAATCGGCGTTGTTACCATTAGGCGGCTTCCGTCATGTATGTAGACAAGCCTCCCTCTGGCATCGATTTCACCTGGCCCGCCGCCAAGGGCAGAGAAGGTGGCGTCGTAGAAGGCTTTCGATCTCTCCAGATCATCGCTGCCAATCATTACGTGAGTAAACATCGTCCATGTCCTGTGCTTGTTGAGGGACGCAAGGCCCGAACTTAACAGCTAAAAAACGGTGCGTCTCGTAATGGCAGGTCCGAAATCCTGGAAGTCAATTTGAGCTGAGTTCGACATCGTCTAATTAGAATCGATCCTTGAAGTCCAAAAGCGTAATGATAACAGTTGTCGGCTATGCGAGATGAAGTTCACGGGAATGATCAGCGCGAGTCGAAAAAATGTCAACAATTTCAAGGCAGTACGTTCACCGGCATGACCCGTTCGTCATCGACTCGCGAACGGTGTTTGTAAGCGACCTCGCTTCCTTTACAGGGATGTACCGTCACAGCATTCGGATCCGCTTCCAATTTGTCCTATATCGGACATAATTTCTATTTCGAGCTAATTTTAAAATGCTTGCCTAGCTATCGCTTAAGCGAAGGCTCTTTTTATTAGATATTTCTAATAATATAATCTTTGCGGTAAAACACAACGAGAACGGGCCGTAAACAGCAGTTCCATAATATTATTTTCAGGAAAAAATCGTAATTATAGTTGTGCTAATCTCGCGTGATAATCTGCGTTGCTGAATATGTCGCTCCCTTCATACGAATTGAAGAACAAACATGACAGTCCGATTTCGGACATTAATTTCTACGCTCTTGCCTGCCGATCTCTACGGCGGCCATACATCTGCCACGCCAATAGCCTAGAACGACCAATCGTTCGCAACTTCATGGCGCGAACGGCTAGGAGATAATCATTGCTCTTGCCCTCACTGAGGTTAAGAGTATGAGCATTTTACAACAATCGACCGTCCACAACAGACTTCTTTCCGCATTAGATTCCGCCGATTTTGATCGACTTGCGCCACATTTGGAAAAGTTGGAACTTCCGAGACTTTATGCGCTTTCGTCACCGGGAAAATTTGCCAATTACTGCTATTTTTTCGAGCGAGGCATAGCGTCTGTAGTTGCAGAGGTGAGCGGCGGTCGAAAGGCAGAGATCGCTATTGTAGGCCGGGAAGGAATGTTTCCTACCTCGCTCATCATGCACGATCCCACTGCTCCTTACTCGAGCTTTATACAGGTTTCTGGAGACGGCTACAGGATTCAGAGCGTGCATCTTTCCCATGCAATGGAGGAAAGTTTCAATCTTCGCTCGTTCCTTTTACGATTTGCTCAAGCAATGTCTGTTCAGACGTCCTTCACGGCATTGTCTAACGCCACCGACAACATAGAGCAACGCCTCGCGCGTTGGCTTTTGATGTGCCACGATAGGTTCGACAAAGGAGAGATTAGCCTAACGCATGCTTTCATTTCAGACGTCCTGGCCGTAAGACGTCAGAGCATCACCACAGCATTACACGTGCTAGAGGGGCAACATCTGATCTCGGCGGAAAGAAATCAGATAACTATATTGAATCGTCAGGGTCTTGAGAGCTTTGCAAGCGGCACCTATGGGCCTGCTGAGAAAGAATACAGGCGTCTCGTCGGCGACCTATAAAAATCAACGCGAACGGTGCGGCAAGACAACAAATTGGTTGGAAAACGAATTTCCAAACAATGCAATAAATACACGAGATAAATTTTCGAAGTAAACGAACTCTGCAAATCGAAGCTGACGACCCTGGTTCCACGGAAAAAGAGCGTCACTGGCGACGATCCTTCACAAGTTCCGTCGCCCGACTCTAACCACAGGTCTTGATGGAGCTGTTGTATCGCTGAAACACAGCAGATGTAGATCGCGCTTACGGTCAGTCGCTATAATTCAGCTCACTCAGATGTCGCCAGTCAATATTTAGGGACAGGAAACGAGCGAATTGTTTGTTCCACTGAAATTCTTACGTTGAAAAGCACATAGCCATTTTCATCTGCAACTACCATGATCCAGCGATTGCCTAGCCAAAGACCCATCTCGGGATCGACAAGCATTTCACTGGCACCCCGCATCGCCTCCTGCTGCGCCTGTTTCACGTTATCAAATAGAAGGCCTGTATCGTCTATGGCGGCTCGGCCGTCCATGGTATGAAAAAAGTATCGTGGCATTAGACTCTGTCCTGTGGCTTAGCCGGAGGAGTTTTCTGCGATTGACAGGCGGCGTCGAGAGATGGTGTTTCGGCATGTGCAGCACTTATCGCTCGGAACCACGCAAGATGTGACTGAAAGAGGGAAAATCACCAGCTTCCAATAAGTCGATAACCGACCATGGCCCCTTTAAAGTCGATGCGCCAGCGAATTCGACCAATGTCCGCGCGAGATACTTGGAAGTTGAAATTTTGCGCGTGAATGAAGGGCAATAACCTGCTTCAACTGTCCACTGAATACCCGCATGTCGTGCAGCCAAACCCGCCACAATTCTGAACTTGTCTCGCGAAGCCTATCCGGTTCTGGAAGCTGTAAAGTATGAGTTTTCAGCTCACACGTTGTCTGGTTTCAGAAAGTGGAGGCATCAATTCCATGATCTTGAACGCGACCTCGGTTCTATTCGAGGCCCTTACTTTTTTCATGATATTACGGACATGCACTTTGACTGTGCTCTCCTGCATATCTAGTTCAAAAGCTATGATTTTGTTCGCTTTTCCACGGCGAAGAGCTTCAACGACCTCTAGTTGACGATCCGTGAAAAAATCCGACAACCGGCACGTAGACGGCTTTTCGATTGACGAGCGCATCATGGGAATGCTGCCAACTGGAACGAACATCCCGCCGGCCATAGTAAGCGATATCGCTTCCACACACACATCGAGGCTTACCGAAGACGGGATGTAACCTTTCACACCACATTCAAGTGCGTTGACGATTTGGGAAAACTCATCCGCATCGGCAAGCAGAATGATAGGCAGGTCAATCTCTGAGCATACCGACCGAATTTCGGTGGCGACAGCCGGTATAGTGAGGTTTCGGCTGCCAATACTCATCAAGATCGCATCGGGCACCGGAAACTCAGCTCGCCTGCCCTGCCAGTCCGCAATAGATGCAAAGCTAACGACGTTGATGTCCTTCTTGTGAGTGGAAATCGAATAGGACAAGCATTGTCGTGAAAGCAACCGAACATCAATAATGAGCAGTGTCCGTTGATCGTAATCTCGGTCCGTTGTCGACATCGCTCCTAGAGAATATTGATAAGAGGGATCAATAGGGATATCCCTTCCGTTCACTACTGCGTTTAAGGCCATCGTAGCGCCTTCCCTAGAAAAATTTCAAAGAGCAGATTCACAAAAAATCACTTACAAAATATTACATTTTATTAATATTTAATCAATCATTTTGATTGTGCAGCCATAAATTGGAAAGCATCCTTTAGTAGTAAGCTACTTAATCAATGAAAAAATGTGATGCTATTTGTGTATTTCACACGCTTATCATTTATAACAACCAATAAGAGTGTAGAGACTAACATCCATTTTTGTCTTTGGGTATGTCGCTCGTCTTACTATAACCTTTAATGATGATGCCAAGTACCATCTGATCCTCTTCTCATTTTCGCTCATTAAAGCAAATTGACATTTGACGTGCGGCCTCCGGAGAGCCCGCTGTTTGCCGGAGTAATGATTTTGAATAGAGCGTCACGACAGCGTGGTGGTATCCTGAAAACGATTGGCGGTTTCCTGACGTCTGCATTATTTCTGGTGTCGATTACCGGCACCGTCGTAAGAGCAGAAACTTTTCCGTTTTCGCCGCAAACGAAAATTCGCGTGACAATCGTCCAGTGGATGCCAACAAAGGGTGCTTACGAAAGATGGGACCCTATAGGAGGCGACTTTCTGATCTCCGACGCCGGAACGGTTTCACTCCCGGTGATCGGCCTTCTACAGGTCGCTGGGCTGGACAATGACGGCCTGGCAGCGCAAATCGCGGAAAAACTGAAATCGAAGATTGGCCTCGTCGAGACACCGCTGGCGACTGTAGAGATTATCGACAGGCCGCCTGTATACGTCGTTGGAGATGTAGCAAGTCCAGGAGAGTACAAATTTCGGGATGGTCTGACGGTTCTTCAGGCTCTGGCCTTGAGTGGAGGAGTTTTCAGACCCGTTGGTGCTCCGCCGACATCGCAGGACAGACTGGGATATGCCGGGCAGTTGAAGGAAATCGCAAACTCGCTTCTCAGAAGTGACGTAAGAATAGTGCGTCTTGAGGCCGAAATTTCGGGATCCAAAGATATGGTTTTCGATCCGAATTTGCAGAGCGATCCCACAGCGGCTGCCATGGTGTTTGAGCACGAAAAGATTTTGCACGTCGCCCGCATGAACGAACTCGATCGCCAGTCGAAATCCTACGCCGAACTGCGCGGATTGCTCGGTTCGGAGATACAGACCCTCGAAAAGAAAGTCATCAGCACCGACGAAGACGTTTCATCCCTTCAAATGCAGCTTGGAAAGATCAAGGGCCTTGTTGATCGGGGTATCGTGGTTCCGGCTCGCCAGTCAGATCTGGAGCGCTTGTTGCGAAGTTATTTTTCGGACCGGCTAGATCTGGATACGTCCATCATGCGGGCACGTCAGGGCATCGCGGAGACGACACGCAGCCTTGACGGACTGTATGACAAGCAGCGCACAGAAGTCGCTACCGAGTTACAGGCGGAAAAAGCGAACCAGGATCAGCTCAAACTCAAACGCGATCTCACGCAGACTCTGTTGCTCGACATTCTGTCCCAAAGCCATGCGTCGGACGAGGATGACGATAAACTGATTTTCACCGTCGTGCGCCGTGAAAATAACGAAGTCCGCGAGGATGTGGCGACGACGAACACGACCCTTCAACCGGGAGACGTTGTAAACGTCAGCAGGGGCGCTCCCAAGCCTTCCAAAAACGATGTGAGTTCGTTGATGAAGACGTCCAGCCAGAATTAGACATCTAAAATCCAGATGGCGCGGAAAAATCGCAAAAACGCCGAAGAACAGGCTTGCAAACGATGAACGAGCTTCAGCCGGAAAAGACGGGCTATGTCGAAATTCTCCGATCGACAGCGCTGATCGGCGGCTCATCTGCCATCACAATGGTTTTCGCAATCCTTAGGACTAAGGCAATGGCAGTGCTGTTGGGACCCGAGGGCATTGGATTGATCGGGATATTCAACTCGATTGCCGACATGACGCAAGCCGTCGCAGGTCTGGGTGTGCAGGCCAGTGGTGTGCGTCAGATTGCCGAGGCGGTCGGAACAGGAGATCGAGACAAGATAGCCCGTACCGCTTTTATCTTGAAGAGAACGTCAACCTTGCTGGGATTGATTGGGGCAGCGCTCCTCGCGGCGCTTTCATTTCCTATTGGTTACTTCACCTTCGGCGACCATCAACAATCGCTTAGTATCGGCTTATTATCGGCTGCGATCTTTTTCCGGCTGGCATCCGCTGGTCAGACAGCGTTGTTGCAGGGTTTGCGGAAGATATCTCTATTGGCGCAGGTCAATATCGTCACGGCCTTTTTTACTACCGCCATCACCATTCCGATGATCTTCTATTTCAATACCGGGGGAATTGTGCCGGCTCTGGTCGCTTCATCTGCTGCTATGCTGCTTTCATCATGGTGGTTCAGCCGCAGGCTGGCCGGAAACGCACCAACCATGTCATTTTCGCATTTCGGCCAGGATCTCAAGCCGCTTGTCAGGTTGGGCTTCGTGTTCATGATAAGCGGCCTGTTGACGTTGGTGAGTGCCTATGTCGTGCGCTTGATTGTCCTGCAGGCTGGTGGCGTCCTGAGTGCCGGATTGTATCAGGCTGCCTGGGCCCTCGGAAGTCTGTATTCAGGTTTCATCCTGCAAGCCATGGGAACGGATTTCTATCCTCGGCTAACGGCAATCTCGGCGGACCACAATGCGTGCAACAAGCTCGTCAACGAACAAGCCCAGGTAAGCATGCTGCTGGCCGGTCCAGGGGTGCTTGCAACTTTGACATTCGCCCCCTTGGTCATGTGGCTGTTTTACTCTCCGGAATTTCACGCTGCATCCGATCTCTTGCGATGGATCTGCATCGGAATGCTTCTTCGTATAGTGTCGTGGCCGATGGGGTATATCGTGCTGGCCAAAGGGGCGCAGGCGATCTTTTTCTGGACCGAGGTCGCTGCGACACTTGTTCACATCGGCCTCGCTTATCTACTGGTCGAATACTTCGGCATCGTCGGTGCGGCGGTTGCGTTTTGCGGCCTCTATGTCTGGCACACGCTTGCAATATTTCTGATCGTGAGAAGATTGACCGGGTTTCGTTGGTCTAGCGAAAACTGCAAGACCGGCGCCTTGTTTTTCGGACTGTCGAGTCTGATCTTCGCCGCGACGATGTGGTTGCCTTTATGGCAAGCGACGGTTCTGGGGTCTGTAACTGTCTTGGGAGGTAGCCTGCATTCCGTCAGCAGGCTGATCCGCCTACTACCGGAAGAGATGCTTCCAACAAAAATTCGCAGATGGGTTTTGAAAACCGTCTGAAGGCGCCAAAGTTTAGAATTCCAACTCTCATATCGCCATTTCCTGCAAGCGGTTTACTTCTTCTTTCAAATCGCCAAGCGACTTCGCGATAAAATCCACATGCCCAGCCTGCATCTGCGCAAACAGCGGCAGGATGATCGACCGCGTCTGGGCCGCTACGCTCAGTGCGAGACTACCAGAGACGCGCCGTATCGCAGGGTCCGAGTAGCAAGGCTCGAGATGAATGTTCATGATACCGCGACGCGTGGAAATTCCCTTATCCAGCAGTTCCTGCATCGTGTGCATCTGATCGACCCCGCCCCCTAGTTTGACGCAGTAACTTTGCCAATTGCTTCGTGCAAACACGGGTTCCTGCGGTGTTTCCAGCCAGCCCATGTCGCAAAGCAATTCGCTGTACCGAGAGGCAAGCGCGCGGCGTCCGGCAATAATCGATGGCATGCGCGACAGCTGCACCCGGCCAACTGCTGCCTGAAGGTCGGTCATACGATAATTGAAACCGATTTCGGGATAACCTTCGAAGATGACCCGATTTGCGCCATGCCGCACAGCATCCGTCACATCCATGCCGTGCTGGCGCCAAAGCCTGAATTTGCGATCGTACTCTGAGTTGGCTGTCGTTAGCATCCCACCGTCACCGGTGGTCATAACCTTGCGCGGGTGGAACGAAAAACAGGCAATGTCGCCGTGCGGCTTTCCGATCATCTGCCACTCGTCGTCCCACAATAACTCGCTACCCGTTGCGCAGGCTGCATCCTCGATGACGGGAATACCAAGGTCGCGAGCAATCGCCACGATTGCCGAAAGGTCGCATGGCATGCCCAACTGATGCACGCAGAGGATCGCTTTCGTCCTGGGTGTGACTGCCGATAGAATGAGGTCCGGATTCATGTTGAACCCATCCGCCTCGATGTCGATGAAAACCGGAACTGCACCACAGTAGCGTATCGCGTTGGCAGTTGCGATAAACGAATGGCTGACGGTGATGACTTCATCGCCAACGCCGATACCGACGGCTTTCAGTGCCAGATGGAGCGCAGTCGTACAATTGGATACCGCGCACGCATGATCGGCGCCGACGAACGCCGCAAACTCCCGTTCGAAGGCGCTGACTTCAGGACCCTGCGTGACCCACCCGGACAGAATGACCCGGCGGACAGCCTCGACCTCCTGTTCATCGAGCAGCGGTTTGGCGACGGGAATCTGCAACATCTCGGTGCTCATGCCGCAGCTTCTCCGCTGTGGGGGACCTGTGATGCTGTCCACCAGTTCACCAGATCGCGCAATCCGCTCTCAAGGCTTATCTGTGTACGGAATCCGAGTTCAAGGTCTGCTCGGCGGACATCCGCCAATCTGCGCGTCACTGCGTTGACCTTGCGCGCGGCGACATGTTGCGGCTCCAGCGAAGAGTTCATGATTGTCAGCAGCATCTGCGCCAATTGCAGAAGACTTGTTTCCGTGCCGCTGGCGACGTTGAAAACTCTGTCGGTGATCGTCGATTGTGCGGCCAGCAAGTTTGCGCGCGCAATATCGCGAATATGCACGAAATCCATGGTCTGACTGCCATCACCTTGGATGATGGGCGGCAGCCCAGCAGAAATCCGTTCCATCCAGCGGATAAGGACCTCTGTATAGGCCCCAAAAATATCCATGCGCGGGCCATAGACGTTGAAATATCGCAAGGAAATGTAATTGAGGTCGTACATTTCGGCAAAGCTGCGCAGCATGCCTTCGTTGAACGCCTTTGTAGCGCCGTAGAGGGTTCTGTTGTTGTAGGGGTGATGATCCTCGGTCGTCGGGAACTCATCCGCGAGCCCCAGGACGGACGCCGAGGAAGCCGCTATCACCTTCTTAACGCCCGCCTTCACAGACGCCTCAAGGACATTGAATGTCCCCTCCGCTAGGACTTCAAACGCAAGGCGAGGCTCTTCTGCGCATTGCGTGATGCGGATTGCCGCCTGATGGAAGACAATATCAACGCCCTCGCAACACGACGCCACCAGTGCGCGGTCGCGGATGTCACCTTCGACGATGGTAACAGGAGCGGCGGCAACGGCCTGTGCAAGATTGCTACGGCGTCCACGCACGAAATTGTCAAGTATGACGATCTCGAGAGGTTGTTCGAGGGCAACCAGGTCTGCGATATGCGATCCGACCAAGCCGGCACCGCCCGTAATCAGAACTCTCTTGTTTTTCATTGCTTCCCTGCTTTCGGCAAAGTCGGCTGATCGGCGCTTTGGCGCCACCGAATGAATTTTGCGGGAACGCCTGCAACCACGGAGAATGGTGCCACGTCCTCGGCGACAACCGCACCAGCGCCGACGATCGCCCCGTCGCCGATCGTCACGCCCGGAAGAATCGTCGCATTGGTCCCGATATCCGCCCAGGCACCGATGAGGACCGGTTTGATCTGGAGATCCGTTTCGATAATCGGAACATCCATCGGTTGGGCAGTGTGGCTCGAACCGAGAATTTTTGTACCTGGGCCAATACCGACCGATTCCTCGATACTGAGTGACCTTGCGTCTATGAATACCTGCGGCCCGATCCATACATTATTGCCGATAATGCAGGTCCCGTCGTAGCGGCCCTGGATGAAAGATTGTGCGCCGACGAAGACACCGTTGCCGATCTCGAATGTTTCGAGATGCTTGAACCCTGCACCGCTTTCAACTTTCAGACCGGCTCCGCAGCTCCGGGCCACCGCCTGCCAGATAACCTTGCGCATGACGGAATCGACGAAGCCATCGCCGCAGCAAAACCGTCCATAAAGTTCGAGCAGGCCTGCATCCCCGTATACCGCTTTCATCTCGGCGGATAATGCCAGATGGAAATCGGAATCCGCATGGGCTTTACTCAGACCGTGAACGGCCTGAACAGTTCTGACGGTGGGCAGGCTTTCAGCTGGCATAGACATCTTGCTCCATGACGGCAGCGACCTGGCCTATCTGTTCGGCTGTCATTTCTGGATAGATCGGTAAAGACAACAGCGTACGCGACGCTTCCTCGGCGAAAGGAAAGTCGCCTACTCGATGGCCTAGATCCTGGTGTGCAGCCTGTAGATGAACGGGGATCGGATAGTGAAAACCGGCCTGTATGCCCGCTTCGGTCAAGCTGCGATGAAGGTTCTCGCGATCACGGCAACGGACGGCGTAAATGTGATAGACATGACGACGTCCCGCAGCTTCTACCGGCGTTAGTGCCGTTTCAAGGCCACGCAACAACTCCGAATAACGTGCGGCGTGGGCGCGGCGAGCGTCCGTCCAGGCATCCAGATGTCGCAGCTTGACCCGAAGGACGGCACCTTGGATGGCATCCATTCGATAGTTGAAGCCTTTGACCAGATGCTCGTAACGGCGCGATTGCCCCCAATCGCGCATCATGCGCATTGCCTGCGCCTCGGCCGCATTGTTGGTGACGATCATGCCGGCTTCGCCGCAGGCACCAAGATTCTTTCCAGGATAAAAGCTGAAGCAGCCCGCCATACCTATGCTGCCGGCACGCTGGCCCTTGTATCCCGCACCATGGGCCTGACATGCATCCTCGATGACCGCGATTCCGTAAAGCTCGGCAATCTCCATGATCGGATCCATATCGGCCATCTGGCCGTAGAGATGAACCGGCATGATCGCTTTTGTTCGAGGCGTAATCGCAGCCTCCAGTTTTGCCGGATCCATGGTGAAGGTCGTCGGCTCGATATCGACAAAAACCGGTGTCGCTCCGGTGTAGCAGATTGCCGAAACGGTCGCGACGAAGGTGAAGGGAACCGTGATGACCTCGTCGCCTGGTCCGACGCCGGCCGCCAGCAGAGCCAGATGCAACGCGCTCGTGCCCGTATTGACCGCAATCGCGTGTTCGACCCTGCAATAGCTGGCGAATTCCTGTTCGAACCGGGCGACCTCTTCGCCCAGCACATATTGCGCCGACGCCAAAACTCCCAGTACTGCGGCATCGACCTCGTTTTTGATCGAGGTATATTGGGCTTTCAGATCAAGAAAGGGTATCATGCGATCAACCTTGTCTTTTCCAGTTCGATGACACGGCCTTGCTGCGCAATCGATCGCGCAGCAGCCTCAAGAATTTGGACCACGCGCAAACCGGCCTGGCCGTCGGCAGTCGGTTGAATATTGTTTTCTACACATCGAATGAATTCACGCAGCTCACTGCCCAGCGCCTCCCCCATATCGAGTTGTGGTGCGTGCATGTCGCCAATCCTGTAGCCAACCAGATGCTTGTATCCAGGCTCGTTCTCGCTGGCGGGATTGTCGCTTATGGTGATGCCTTTGTCGTAGATCTTGATCTTCTCGCTTGGCTCCAGATCGTCATAGACAATCATCTTATTGCTGCCGCCGATCAGCGTGCGTCTGATCTTGACGGGAGCAAGCCAGTTGACGTGAATGTGGGCGATCAGTTTGCTTTCAAAGAAGAGCGTGAGGTAAGCGATATTCTCGGGCTGCCCTGCAATGTGGCAAACTCCTGTGCCCGAAACGGCTATGGGCTTCTCCGGCAGGACGTAATCCATAATCGCCAGATCATGAACGGCCAGATCCCATACGACACTCACGTCATGCTGGAAAAGGCCCAGATTAACCCGGACAGAATCGTAATAGTAGATGTCGCCGAAGCCGCTGGACACGATGTCGCGCATCTTCTTCACAGCGCCGGTATGGATGAATGTATGGTCAACAGCCAGGATCAGATTACGGCGTGCTGCCTCATCCACCATCCGGCGAGCTTCCTCGCTGGACGCCGCCATCGGCTTTTCGACGAAAACGTGCTTACCCGCCATCATGGCCTTGATCGCCAGCATAAAATGCGACGACACAGGCGTTGCTATGGCAACAGCATGGACCCGCGGATCTCGAAGGATATCTTCGAAATCATCCGTGACTTCAACCGTCGGATACCGCAGTTTCACGTTGGAAAGCCGGGCTTTTTGCAAGTCACAGACATAGAGCAGTTGAAGACCCTCCAGTCCGACGATGTTGCGCACCAGATTGGGGCCCCAATAGCCGTATCCCACGACAGCGATGCCAATCATCACACGCTCCTACTCGACGATATTTGATTTTCCGCAGTGTGGCGAAAGCCGATGATCACGGCTGGGACACCGACGACTGTCGCCCCGTTGGGAACGTCGCGCGTAACGACAGCGCCAGCGCCAACACAGGCCTCTGCACCGATCGTCAAGCCGGGCAAAATGGTAGCATTGCTGCCAATCGACACCCCCCTACGCACCAAGGTCGGAACAACGGTCCAGTCGCCGTCAGAGAGTGACAGACCGTCAGACCCCACGGCTTGGGGATGCAAGTCATTGGTGAACATGACCCCGTGCCCGATAAAGACCCCGTCTTCGATGGTGACGCCTTCACAGATGAAAGAATGACTGGAAATCTTGCAATTGCGCCCGACGACCGCGTTCTTCTGGATTTCAACGAAAGTCCCGATGCGGGTTCCGTCGCCGATGCTGCAGCCATAAAGGTTCACAAGATCAGGATGATGGATCACCACGTCGTGGCCAAAGGTAACGCTTGATGCAATCATGCTTGAAGGCCCTGTGGTGCGAGGTTTAATGACGCCCCGACATCCGGGGGCTCTCGCGAACCGCACTCTGTCCCTCATCGGAGCTCAGGCGGTGGCGCAACCCAAGAAGAACGACTTTTTTCCAACAGCGTAAAGCTGACATAAATAGGCTGTTACTCGATCAAAAGGAGTATTGCCGCAGCAACCTGCTCGACCGCATACGCCCAATTACCGGGCGCTCGGGAAGTTCATCCTCTTATATCCTTCAAAGGGCGAGCTTGTGCTTATCTCGACTGACGCGCAAAGCTCTCGAAAGTGTTCGACAGGCGGGAATAACCGACCGGTTCGCACCTAGCTCAAGGAAGCGGAGAGTTAAACACATGCGTCTCCTCGTTTATCCGCACGAGCTGTCAATCGGTGGAAGTCAGATCAATGCTATCGACCTAGCTGCGGCAGCCGCTGCTGCCGGGCATGACGTGATCGTCTACGGGGTTCCCGGACCTCTCGTTGACTATATCGCCGAACGCGGACTTCGGTTTATTCCGGCGCACACTCTCAAGTATCGGCCTGCACCTTCGCGTATTGCACAATTGACTGCGATTGCCCGGAGACATCGCATCGATCTCATTCACACATATGAATGGCCGAGCTGCCTTGACGCCTATTATGGTGCCTCTCTTCTGCTGAACGTACCGATTGTGTGCACGGTGCTTAGCATGGAGGTCATGCCCAACATACCTGCTTCCGTTCCGTTGATCATGGGAACTCAAAATCTGGCTATCGAGGCGCGCAAAAGGCAAAAAAATGGCGTGTGGGTGATTGAGCCACCTATCGACGTTGTCCGCGACAATCCAGATATCGATGGATCGGCATTCCGTCGCAAGCATGCGGTATCGCCGAACGAATTTCTCATCGTGAGTGTATCGCGGCTAGCTATCGACTTGAAACTGGATGCTCTTGTTCGCGCTATAGATGCCGTCGACAAGCTCTCTCGTTCATGCCGGTTAAGGCTTATACTGGTCGGCGATGGCCCTGCCCGCGATGCCTTGGAAGCCAGAGCAGCGGCGGTCAATAGTCGGCACGGTAGGGAAATTGTGCGTCTTGCTGGCCAGGATTTGGATCCGCGGTCGGCATATGCCGCCGCTGATCTTGTTGTCGGCATGGGAAGTTCTGCTCTGCGAGCGCTCGCCATGGGGATACCCCTCATCGTCCAGGGCGAGGAAGGCTTCTCGGAGATATTCGAGCCGGAGAGCTATGACCTGTTTCTAAAACAGGGGTTTTATGGAAGAGGAGATGCGCAGGCCGGTCCTGAACGCCTCGCGGAGCAGATCCACGCTCTTTTCCGCGAACCGGATCTACGGCTAGAACTTGCTCGCTATGGTCGTCGGATCGTTACAGAGCGCTTCAGCGTAGAGCGCGCCAACGCTTTGCAGCTCGCGATCTACCACCAAATCC
This sequence comes from Agrobacterium sp. 20P9.1.2, assembly GCF_057799395.1. Taxonomy (NCBI): domain Bacteria; kingdom Pseudomonadati; phylum Pseudomonadota; class Alphaproteobacteria; order Hyphomicrobiales; family Rhizobiaceae; genus Agrobacterium; species Agrobacterium sp. 20P9.1.2. The sequence goes on along the minus strand of NZ_JBYOKI010000009.1, from coordinate 32,951 downwards.
TCAGCACCCCCCCGATGAGACGTCCTTCCGAAGCTTTCAGGTCAGCGCGAATGTCTCTCATGGTCGAGATCGATAATCACAATCCCCTTCGTAAACGGCAGAAGCGACGAGTTCAACTGAACCTTCTCAATGCGGCGCGGTGTGGGGACTGGCCGCCTGACAAGATGCTGGATCGTGCCTGGACATCACCGGCATGACGATATCCGTCATACTGCCAACCTATAACCGAGGCGCCACTCTGCTCGCAGCGATAAACAGCGTTATGACTCAGTCTTATTCCGACCTAGAGTTGATCGTCGTTGATGACGGGTCAACGGAGGACGTGGAGAGCATTGTCTGCGGCATTAGCGACAGTCGGGTAAAATATGTGAAGCGCCAGCAAAACGGTGGTGCCGCGGCGGCTCGCAACACGGGACTGGAGCACGCAAGCGGCGACTATATCGCTTTCCAGGACAGCGACGACTTGTGGTTACCGGGAAAGCTTCAGAAGCAGCTCGCATTGTTTTCAACCATGCCCAGCCACATCGGCGTGGTTGTCGGGGCAAAGATCCTTTACGGCCGTGACGACGATTGGAATTTCGGCCCGGGGCGTGTGGCCTATGCGCCTCGTCCAGAGGGACGATTGCGCATCGACGAGGATCAACTTGGCCATCTTCTTACGGAAAACCGTATAAGCCTCCAGAACGCCCTGTTTCGCAAAAGCTGCTTTCCCACGGTGAAGTGGTTCGATAGCTGCGCCAGAGCCAATGAAGACTGGGGCTTTGCCATCCAGCTCGCCAAGTTCACCACAATTTACGAAGACATCGAGCCGGTTGTCCTGGGGTTCATTTCCCAAGACAGCATATCGATGAACCGACGAAAGCAAATGATCGGGTTGATGCGTATCCTCAGGCACAACAGGGATGCGCTGTCTGTCAGAAGGAAGCAGCGATCCATCATGCTGATGGATGTTGGAAGTTATTTGTTCAACGTAGGAAAGCGAAGAAGCGCTATGACGTTTCTTCTCGCTGCCCTGATCGATCATCCCCCGCACATCGGCTTAATGAGCTGGGCTTTCGTAAGGAAAATCTTCAAGCACGGACGTCGGACTGTGGTGAAAGCCTCCAAGCTGGCGCCGAACGTTCATTCTTCAGAATTGGTGGCACGCACGAAAATCAAAACCGTTTACTGAGCACTACGTTGTCGCGAAGACGCAGACAGGCCATTGGCCACACCGGAGGTATCTTTCTTGCATAGTGGTTCTGCAACGCAAAAGGTCTCGAATTCCCTAAATGCGGTTACGGTCAGTGTCGCGACGAGCTTGACTGAGGTTGAGGCGCTTAGGAACATTTGGAGCGCATTTGCGATTACCGACATAGATGCGGAAATCGACTACTTCATGACCGTCGTTGGCAGTGACCACCAGATCATGCCGCATGTGATGCTTATTCGACGCCCCAACGCGCCAGATCTTATGGTCATCGCCCGCCTGCAAACGGTATCGATGCCGCTAAAGCTTGGCTATAGCGTGCTAGGCCGCATATCGCTGCGCGCGCTGATCGTCTCGTTCGATGGCATTCTGGGAACCCGGAATCGGGAAGACGAGGACCTTGCTTTTTACTGCCTTCGCCAGGCGTTGAAAAAAGGCACAGCAGATATCGTCCACATGCGTAACATCGATGTCGGCAGTGACCGGTATGCTGCGGCTGTGGCATCTACTCCCCTCCTAATGCGAAGCTGTGGCCAGCCCGCGTCTCATAGATGGGTGGCGGACATTCCCGGTTCCTACGACGAATTTCTTGATAACCGCTCGTCAAAGACCCGCAAGAAACTACGCTGGCACGATCGTGCATTGAAGAAAAGCTTCACAAACAATCTGCAACTACGCCGTTTCAGCCGACCTAAAGAGCTCTCGGAACTCTGCCGCGACATGCAGAAAATCGCATCGAGTTCCTATCAGGGGGGGCTAGGTGTTGGATTTTCAGGCAGTCCGATCGAAATGGCACTCATCAGGCTTGGCCTACGCAAGGGCTGGCACCGAACATGGATACTCTATCTGAAAGACCAGCCGGTGGCGTTCTGGACCGGCTTCGCATATCGAAACACGTTTTACGTCAACACCCCTGGCTTCGATCCGGATTTTGCGAAGGATTCCGTGGGGCGATTCACAATGCTTGGTATGATAGAGGATTTGTGCCGCGAGCCGGAGATAACGCGCCTAGACTTCGGCCAGGGCGAGGCTGAATACAAGGCTGCTTTTGGGATAGATATTCGTCTCGAACGCGAAATACTGCTGACTGCGGCACGCCCGCTGCCTTTCTTTTTGATGATGACCCACTCGCTTTTTTCTGTCGTCAACAATCAGGCGCGCGGATTGGCGAGTAAGTCGCTGTGGGTCCGCAACCTCAAAACCCTGTGGCGCAGAAGCAAGGCATCTCCCGAAAAAAGCCAATCGGACTCCGCACTTGAGGACTGACCATTGCAAAATCGGAGTAGCACACGACGCGACTACGGCTTTTGGCGGACTAGAGGCATCCAAACGAACTATTTGAGACGTGAGTTGGCCGTCTGGCGTACGGCGGAAGACAGTCTACCTCCCTACCCCTCACACCTGTAATCTTAGTATTGGCCGGTTGATTGGGAGCCTTAGGACACTCGTGCGCGCTGTTTGGTCTGCGAAGGCAGACTAGACACATGGATTGAAGCCGTTTGCACGCGGATCCGAAAAGCATGCACCCGCTTGTCTTTTGAAGGGGCAATGTCGTGAACGAAACTTTGGTTGGTCAAGGCGTGTCAAGACCGTTGCGCGGGACTATCAGAAATAGCGCGCAAACCCAAAGGACAGGATTAGCCTGGCCAGCCCGTATTCTTCTGATATCCCTGTTTCTGCCATGGACGTGGCACCTCGGTTCCGTCGCCGTCCCACCCTATCGGCTCGTCTTAGTAATTATGGTTTTACCCTGTCTTTTTCGCTGGATCACTGGACGGGCAGGCCCGATCCGTGCGGCCGACATTACCGTGCTGCTATATTGTTTCTGGTGCGCTGTAAGCCTGATCGTCAATCACGGGTTTGAGGGCAGCATCACGCAGGCAGGGACACAATTTGTCGAAACCGCCGGCGCTTACTTCGTTGCGCGATGCTTTATTCGCAGTGCGGATGACTTCCGGGAAGCAATTCGGCTTTTGTTCATTATCGTGATGATTTTATTCCCCATCGCAATTTCGGAAGCCGTGACCAACCGCAACCTTCTGCTTGAGGCTCTATCCACCTTCCTTCCCATACCTCCGATTGCCGAAAATGAGATGCGTTGGGGTTTGCGAAGGGTACAAGCCGTGCTCGAGCATCCCATTTTGTTTGGCGTGGTCTGCGGAAGCATCATGGCGATGGTGCATCTCACACTCGGCTACGGCGAAAAAGCTGGCAAACGTTGGCTCCGAACCGGGCTCGTGGCGGCTACCGCGTTTCTCAGTCTCTCTGCAGGTCCAATCACCGCCCTTGCAGCTCAGGGCCTGTTGTTATTGTGGAATTGGGTGTTACGACGGTACGAGCATCGATGGTGGCTGTTAGGCACGGGCTTATCGACCCTATGGATTCTCATTTCAATTGCGGCCAATCGATCCGTCCCGAACATTTTTCTCACCAATTTTTCTTTTGACGTTGATTCTGCTTATCACCGCATTCTGATCTGGACATTTGGATCGCAGTCCGCGCTTAACCACCCGTTCTTCGGTGTCGGATTTAACAGATGGGACCGTCCAAGTTGGATGCCGAATAGCATAGATATGTTTTGGCTGGTCCATGCCGTCCAGTATGGAATACCGGCCGCAATATTGATGCTGCTGATATTTTTGCTGCCGGTCGTGACCATTGGTCTATCCAAAAGTCGCGATGATAAGTTGGTGCAGTATAGAACCGGCTACATGATCACTATGTACAGCTTCTTTCTGGTGGGGTGGACGGTGCATTTCTGGAATGCAACTTATGTCCTTTTTATCTTCCTGTTGGCCGCAGGTCTCTGGATACTGGACGTACCGCAAATGGGCACCCAATCGACGGCAATTGTCCCACGCACAAAACGCAAATCTGATCAAAGAGTTGGCCCACCAGTCGTTGATCACACGAAAGTGGAGCGGAACAGAAGGATCCACCCATATCAGATACGTCGAACGAACGTCATATCTGCCAAACTTCGTTGACACGAACAACTCTGCATCGGAACTGCGCTGGCTCTGCACAAAGAGTTAAAGAAGCCAAAACCTAAATATTGCAATAAAAAATAAAATAAAATATTATTTTACGTTTATATAAATTATCTGATACTCATTAAATATTGGATTAGCTTTATGTCTTTGAACTGAATGTTGGATAGCAACAAATAAGCGATAAGTTTTCTCCTTTAACTTCCAAAGTATTGTCGAATTCGCATCCTGCGGCGGCCTACACGTAAATTAGAGGAGGTTGACTAATGAAGCTGCCAGCAGATGACGATGGCGAGGGCAATCCTCGGTCAGATTACCACCCCATTGCCAGCGGCGGGCAAGATCGTCGAGCTGATGATATACCGCATGGCAGATCCTTGTTGATATTGGATGACCGCGCTTTAGACAGGCAATGTCTCGCTTACTGTATAGCTGTGCAGAACAAGGATTTTGAAATCCTATCATTCGCATCCATAGTCGAATGGGAAGCAAGCCAGGCGAGTTATCCGCCCGTTGCTGCCATATTGCTAAATCTCGGCGGCAAGAAAGCAAGCGATCCTGACGTCATGAGCGAGGTAAGAAAGCTCTGCTCCACGCTGAAAGCGCCAATTATCGTGCTTGCTGACAGCGCTGATCTGCATGATGTCCTCAGCGCACTGGAATGCGGAGCGAAAGGTTACATCCCCTCGTCCGTCAACATAGATGTATGCATCGAGGCGGTAGCGCTTTCGATTGCAGGAGGAATCTTCGTACCAGCCAGCAGCATCTTAGCGATGCAGCAAGCGGAGGCCGGAAGTCCCGTTGCCCGTCCGCTGGATGGCTTGTTCACCGAACGCCAAGTCGAAGTGGTGGAAGCACTACGTCGCGGCAAGGCCAACAAGATCATTGCATTCGAACTAAAACTTCGTGAGAGCACGGTCAAAGTTCACATTCGTAATATCATGAAAAAACTAAAGGCGACGAACCGCACGGAAGTTGCCTATAAGCTAAAGGACTTTTCCCCCGTAACGGTTAACCAGTCCGACCTGGATGATGAATAGAGGTTGCTTCGGCAGAGTCGAATTTTTTGCTTTGATAATGCCGCCACCCAATAAGGGCTTGCAGATACAGGCCTGATCAAAATGGCATCTAATCCAGCATGTCGAGGTCAAAGCCCGGTTCCACTCAACACGACAAAGGGCGTTCTCCAGATGATCCACAAGTCCATGCTCAATGAAATGAAAGCTGAATAACGGCTATCATACTTCGCACGCTCGACGAATGTACATCCATTACGCTCGCTTATTTGCCAAAGACCTGTCAGACCTGGACGCAAGTCGAAATAGGCTGTGTCTGGGTAATGCGCCCGCTGTTGAGGCAGCATCGGTCGCGGTCCTACAACGCTCATGTCCCCTACGAAAACGTTGAATAGTTGAGGCAACTCGTCCAACGAGTATTTGCGCAAATATCGCCCCAGCCAGGTGATACGCGGGTCTCTTTGCAGCTTTTGCATCGTTTCCCACTCTTTGCGAGCAGCAGGTGTCCGGGCAAGATGCTCTTCTAGCAAACGATCCGCATCAGGCACCATCGATCTAAGTTTCCAAAGATGATAAACTACGCCGCCCTTGCCGACGCGAGGTTGCGAAAAGAATGCTGGCCCACCATCTCGTTTGATCATCACCGCACATAGCGCGATGATAATGAGCGCTGGCACCGCGAACACCATGGTCAACAACAGATCCATGAGCCTTTTGGCCAAGAGGTAATAGTTTATGGAAATGTAATCATACAGTTCGTCAGGAAAATCATCTTCAATATAGACGGCGTGATTGGTCGCGCTACTCACCACGATGGTTCTCCTGCTTTGTGAACGAGACGGCATGTAAGACTGATCGACGCAGTGACGGTCGCGGCGGGCGTGACTGAACGCCCGGTTAAGGCTCCTTGCGGTTCCAGTTATTGACGAGACCACTCGCGTCTCCCTCTAACGCGACACAAAGCATCCTCCACGCCCGGTAAAGCCGAACGCGCGTCAGACAGGAAAAAGCGAGCCAACGGTTACGTGCTCCTCGAACACGATCGGTGCCAAGTATCTTGATGCTTTCCGCAATCGGAGATGCTGCGATGGCGCCAGCCCGCAAAAGCCACTTGATCATTGCGCCCGAGCCACCCGCGGTCGTTTCACTGAATTCGTGAGCGATGTGACGGTCCCATCTGCGCGCAAGTTCTGCGAATGCAGCGCAGGAGGGCGTCACCACCTTCGCCTCAGGCAGAAAAACCGCTTTGTACCCCGCTCGAGTAGCTCTTTGACCCCAGTCGGTATCTTCCATGATCGCAATTCCGCCGAACGGGCCGTTGGTCTGGAAAATCTGCTTCCAGACAGCCATGTTGCCCGTCGCCGCAAATCCGTGGTGCTCCACATAGGCACGTGCGTTATAGGCGTAGATGCTCTCGTAGCACTCGATTGCTGTCAGCCGCAGTGCATTTGCAGGTCGAATCTGAATGTCACCGCCGCCGAAAGCGGTTCGTCCGTGGCATGCCATCCTCTCGACGATAGCGGCAACCCAGCCCGGCTGCGCGACGCAATCGGCGTCAATGAATGCCAATAATTCTGCGTTTGCTGTCCGAGCACCCAAGTTGCGCGCAGGACCTGGTCCAGGAATGGGTTCGCGTAAGAGCCTGAGGTCATCGATGCCGGCACATACGTCATGCGGCATAACCCTGGATCCGTTGTCCACGACAACGATCTCGAAGGATATCTGATGCGTACGTTGCGACACGAGAGCTGCGAGGCAACGGCGAAGGTCGTCAGGCTCATTCAAGTGCGGCACTATCACACTTAACTGGAAAGGAGATGGCATTGAACAGGCTTCTCAGAAGGAGTTTCCATTAGGCCTCCCAAATGTCACGGAAGCCTGGGTGCTGCCGCCATATGAAGTGATTTGCAGGCATCAGCGAAGCCAGGATGAACTGCCGGGGACAGCCCGGTAAGATGGCTATATGGCTGCGCCAAGGCTGAAACATTAACCGAATATTAAGCATTCGGATGGCCCGACCTTCGATGTAGCCAGCCTAGCTACCGCTTTCGAGGCAGAGAGACTGGGGCAGATATCGTTGGCGGCACACTTTTGATGACGTGGGTCATATTCGCTGAACCAACCGCTCCGTGACTTGCAAAATAGACATATGCCGGTGACTTCCGGTTTGCCATACAGCGCGCGCGTCAACCGAAGGGATGACCCACTAAGACATGATGCGTATCACGGATGCAAATGTAACAACTTCCATTACATCATGACATGTCCGAGTGTGAGTTGGGATCCGTATCGCGACCTCAACAAAGAGATATCCGCTCATGCTGAATATCGACTTCTATTTTTACTGGAACATTCTCCTAAGACGACTGAGATACGTGGCAGGTATAGTCTTCGTGTGCTTGTGCGTCGCAATAGCTGTAGCGTACTTACTTCCATCCGTTTACAGCTCAAGCGCCAGGATACTTGTCGAGGCGCCTCAGATACCAGCAGAAATGGCACGATCAACGGTTCCGGTGGGGGCCGTCGAGCAGTTGCAGATCATCCAGCAGCAGATTACGTCACGCGATAACCTTCTGGAATTGGCAAGCAAGCTTGGCGACGAACCGGGCTTCAAAATGAACCGCTATGGCGAAGACGTTGTGCGGGAGATGCGCTCGCGCATTGTGTTTGACCAAGTATCTCTCGGCGATCAAGGCGGCGGAGGCACGATGGTTTTCAGTGTTTCATTTCTGGCTGCCAAGCCGGAACTAGCTGCAAAGATTGCCAACCAGCTCGCCACGATGATCCTAGGAAGCAATCAACGGCAGCGAACGGACCGGGCTGGAAATACCTTCCAGTTTTTCAATCAGGACGTTTCTCGGCTGGTTTCAGAGCTGAACCGTCTTGAGGCGGATATCCTGAAATTCAAAACCGAGAACCGCAACTCACTTCCGGAAAGTCTCGATTTTCGTCGCAGTCAACAGAGTGCATTGCAGGACAGACTGATCTCGCTGGAACGAGACGAAGCCGACCTTCGAACTCGCCGCGGTAACTTGGTTGCAGGCTATTCTGATGGGGATCTACAGCAAGGCTCGACCCCGCTAACATCGGAACAGCAGACCCTTGCCAGTCTGAAGCGGGCCTCTGCGGAACAACTCGCGCTATTTTCGGAAACCAGCCCGAACATCGTCGCGCTACGGGCACGTGTTGCCGATATCGAACGCAGCATCGTGGACATGCCAACGACAGGCAATCAAAAAGGCGAACGACGAGAAGCAGCACAGGGCGGCCGGATGGGTCTAAACCTTCAGCTTTCCGACATCGACAATCGGCTCGCGACGATTGACGTCGAAAAGCGGGACACTGCAATGAAGATGGACGAGATGACAAGCTCGATCGCGAATACGCCAGCTACGGAAACGGCGCTCAATTCCCTGACCCGCAACCGGGAAAGCCTGCAGGTCCAGTACAATGCCGCCACTGCACGTCGTGCGGAAGCTTCTATCGGCGAGCAGATCGAAATGCGGGCGGACGGCGGACGTTTCTCTTTGCTAGAGGCAGCAATCCCGCCTGAAACTCGTCTCAGCCCGAAACGCACGCGGATTCTTGCTATTGGTGGAGCGGCTGGATTGGTGCTCGGACTGGCCTTAGTTGTCCTTCTCGAATTGCTGAACAAGAAGGTTAGAAGCCCGGCCGAGTTGGTGCGCCTGCTTCAATATGAACCTTTCGCCATCGTCCCGGACATGAAACCCGCACGACGCCGCGCAAGATTGGTTGATAGGGCTGCTGCTCTCCTCAAGCACCTTACCGTCTTTCTGTCGTCGGGCAGACCGCCATCAAACCGCCGACGGCGGCCTTACACCGGCTAGGAGAAAAATCACCTTGATTTTCGACCCATTGATCTCAGTGGCATACGCCACACCCGAAACAGCGCTTCAATCAAGGAAGAATTTGGCCATGGATCATTTTCCCCGACAGCTAGGAGATCCCCTTTGGTTTAGAAGCACGGAGAAAACGGCTCAGCAAGCTGTACACTCGTCCTCGAGTTTATCGCTCGACCACACCTGGAAAGATCTCGAGGTCGTCGACGTTGACAGGGATCGGCTTGAGCGTAGCCACATCGTGACTCTGCACCGTTCCGATCCTACGCACACGACATTCGATATGATGCGAACGAAGACCCTACAGACCCTTAAAAAGAACGAGTGGACGTCGATTGCAATAACCTCCCCCACTCCGCTTTGCGGCAAGACGACCGTCGCGCTGAACCTTGCGTTTAGTCTTTCTCATCAACTTGATTGCCGCACGGTCTTGATTGATTTCAATATGAAAACGCCTGGCTTCGAGCAGTTCCTCGGCGTCAGTGCGCCTTTCTCGATTCAAGATTTCCTTTGCGGCAGCAGTTCGTTGGAGCAAGCATTTGTCCGTTTTGGCGAAAACCTGGCGATAGGAACAACGAGCAAAACCGCCGAGTTTTCGGCAGAGCTTCTTCAAAGTTCAGAAACCGCCCGGGTTCTCAAGGAGATGAAGTTAAAGCTGGCGCCAGACGTCATCATCTATGACATGCCGAAGATGTTGGGAGGCGATGACGTGACAGCATTCCTGCCGAATGTTGATTGCGCCCTTTTGGTCGCAGCCGCTGAACACAGCACGTTCGACGAGATCGACCGCTGCGAGCGGCATCTATCGGAGCGAACAAACCTGCTTGGCGTGGTTTTGAACAAGTGCCTTTTCGACGTGGGCTAATGCGCCGCGACGAAACCTGAAGACAAGACAACTCTCGACTTCATCGCCCCGCTGGTCACCGGAAGGAATTCACGTTGCGCAAGATTCTCGTTGTCTACGGCACACGTCCTGAAGCCATCAAAATGGCGCCGCTCGTTGATGCTCTCACCCAATCGCTGCATTGCATTCCGATCGTTGCGGTGACAGGTCAGCACCGCGAGATGCTCGATCAGGTCAACAGCATGTTTGGTATCCGCCCGAGCTACGATCTCGACATCATTACTGCATCACAAAGTCTCGAACAGATTACAGGTAGGGTTCTCGATGGTGTCTCGAAAATAATTGCCCTAGAAAAGCCGGATGCGCTCATTGTCCAAGGTGACACCTCGACGTGTTTTGCCGGCGCGCTGGCAGCTTTCTATCGCAAAGTTCCACTCCTCCACCTCGAAGCGGGCCTTCGCACAGGCAATCGCCATAACCCGTTTCCCGAGGAAATCAACCGCCGCCTGACGACGCAATTGGCAGCGCTTCACCTTGCTCCGACTAGGACCTCCCGCGATAATTTGTTGAAGGAGGGTGTGAGCGCGCAAGATATCGTCGTCACCGGAAACACGGTCATCGACGCATTGCTGCATGTATCAGGAAAAAATCGCCCTCTTGAGAACCTGAATCTCGAGCGCATCATGAATGGGCGAAGTGTCTTGATTACCGTCCATCGACGGGAGTCCTGGGGTGAGCCTATGGCGCAGACTGCACGCGCAATCGCACGATTGGCGGTCATGTTTCCAGATGTATCGTTTGTGCTTCCCGCCCACCTCAATCCCGCCGTACGCTCCGTTCTGCTGCCTCCGCTTGCTGGCCTGAACAATATTCTCATCACCGAACCGCTCGTTTACTGTGATTTTATCAATGCTATGCGGAACTGCTCGATTGTCCTGACCGATAGCGGTGGTGTCCAAGAGGAAGCGCCAACGTTCGGAAAACCCGTGCTTGTTATGCGTGACACGACGGAACGACCCGAAGCCGTCTCGGCGGGTACCGTTCGGCTTATCGGAACAGATGAAAGCCGCATTGTCGAGGAAGTTTCGAACCTTCTTGTCAATCCGATAGCCTATGAGGCCATGGCCCGCGCCATAAACCCCTACGGCGACGGAAAGGCCGCGCAACGCGCGGTGCAGGCGATCGATCATTTTTTCGGAATCGGTGAACGGCCAGCAGAGTTCGGTTCTGGGCCTATCTATCAAGAAATGGATGATCAGGCGCACGGGTTTGCCGCATAGAGAAATTTTACGGTCGGCGGCATGACTGGACCTCCTCTATCGCATCCGTTCCCTTGTTGATGTTTCCCGATACGATAGGTTTGCTGTCCCAAATCGCGAAATCACCCCAGCGACCGCCTCCGATCTGGTTGCCGGTAATCCTGATCGAAGCGCTGTCGAGGGCGCCACCGCCCTTGCGGCCATCGACCTGGACCGTATAGCCTCCACCGAGCAAGCGATTGTTGGTGATTGTGATATCCGAAAGAACCCCGAACGTGTTGCCTATACCGACGGCTGATGTCTGCGAATGACCATTGATAATGGTGTTGCCGCTGATTTCGACATTCGTTCCACCGGTCATCTGGATACCGTCGTAGTGCGGATCAGTGTTGGTGCTCCGCAGGCAATGAATGTAATTGCCTTGAACGCGAGATGGTCCCCCGATGGTCATGCCATTTTCGGCATCATGTAGGTTGTTGCGCAGGAATGTTCCGAAGCCAAAAACAGCGTTATTAGTGCGACCCCGACCATCGATTTCACTATCAACGAGTGTGAAACCGCTGGCCGCATCCATGACCCTTAAAGCATGCCATGGTGTGTCGGAAATCAGCCTTGTGTTGCTGACTGTCACATTCGGAGCGTCGACCACGATATCGCCTGTAATTTCCATATTGCTGACAACGGCATTGGGAGTCTTGATATGAAGCGTGCCGCGGTATTTCTGCAGCACCGTTCCCGCTTTCACCCCGGTATTGCTGTCATCAGGAAAAGCAGCAGTTGCTTCCACGCCTGTTGCCCCGACAGGCAAGGGCATCCCGCTTACCTGGAATGCGTACAATAAAAATGCTGTCGCGCCGGTTGGGACCATCATCATGGCCCGGCAACATTCTGGCCGTTCCACATGCCCAATGCAGCGGCGAGCGCAGATGTGCGCGGCCGTCTCGAAAGAAGACGGATGCATTCACCGGCGACAAGAGCCGCTTGAAATAGAGTGGTACTGACGATGCCGTGGTGTCGCCGATAGTATTTTATACGATTGGCCATGGTCAGATTTGTGAGAAAATTGCTGCTGCGGTAATCTCCACCGATATGAACGACCTCCGACTGCGGAACGTAGAAGATAGCAAATCCAGCTTCACGGGTTCTTCGGAGGTAGTCGACTTCCTCGCTGTAGAGAAAAAAACTCTCATCCCAATCGCCGACCTTTTTGCGGGCACCTGCGGATATGAGCAGGATGGCACCGGTAGCCCATTCAATTTTACCTCCTTTTTGATAGAGCACGGGATCTTCAACCATTTCTCCGAGCCCCATGCGAGCGGCGCGGGAGCCGCCAAGAAGCGCTTCGGACCAGGCCGTTGTAATGGATGGTTCCCGCCGGACAGATTTCGATACCAGATGCTGCTGGTTCCGCATCCGGGGAACGACGACGCCAGCGTTTTTCAAAGAGCCAAGCCCTTTGAGAAGGATGCCGAGGCATCCGGGGGCGAGCCGGATGTCCGGATTGAGAACAAGAAGATGCATCGACGTGGAAATCTCGGCGGTGGCCGCATTGACACCAGCAGCATAGCCAGCATTGCGGCCAGTTTGAATGACCCGGTCTACCGATGAGTGTGCCTGCGCAATCTCGACGGACCGGTCTTGCGACCTGTTGTCGACGACAATTACCTTACTGCGCACAACACCCTCAAGGCCGCTTTCAAGCGAATCCAGCAGGCCCGGAAGAACTTCTGCGCTGTTATAGGTAACGATGACAATGGCAAGCGCCGTCCTATCGTCGCTCGGTTCGCGATCAGATTGCGGCGCTTGCATTGAGGATGCATCCACGTCTTCGTCTCCTTATGGCCGACGTCTGCGTTACGCAGACATCATTACCCTTGCGCCAAAGCATGTGGTTCTGAAAGCCGGTCGTGAGAAGTAGAGAACATTACCCTCATGCGGTGCGCTAAGCCGAAGAGCGGATGTCCAAAGTACAAACTATCCATTAGATGCACCCGCGGCACGCCCTGCTGAGCCATTCTGGATGCTCACTAAGCCTTTTAGTGTGCTGGCGCATTACTGCGTTTCTCCTAACATAAAGCTCATTCCATAGCCGCTTTTCTCAACTTAATTCTATCGCCTTCCCTGGGAAGGACGATCCGCCAGGAGCACTCATGCCGATCGAGCAACAATTCAGTCCAGATCGATACGATGTCTCCCACGGCGCAACCTTATCGGTTCATTTGGATCACGAGCAGGATGACGTTTGTTCTCATGATAGGCGCAGGTTGCTTTCGACATCAGCTCTGCACCCTCAGGACAAGGTCGATAAGCTTGTCACACTCGCATTGACAGGCCTGCCGCAAATGCACCGGAACGGCGCTTTCGGCCATACGTTGAGGGCCCGTACCAAGGGGCATCCATCCACAGCTGAACTCGAGGGCGACAATCTGCGCTACACCGCAATAGTAGCGCTCGGCATAGGCTTGGTCCCGGAAGTTGTTCAGATGAAAACGCTGGGCGGCAAAACGGCTGCCGAACTGGCCCGCGTCTGTGTCGAGCGTGCTGAGAAGTCCGATGATCTGGGAGCGATAACGCTTGCCGCCTGGGCAGCAGCGGAGGTTGGAGGCTTCTACGCCCGGCGACTATTCGACACTCTCGGCCAATATTTGGCGTCAAACGCACCTATTGAAACAGTCAGCTGCGCATGGGCACTTACCGCAGGTCTGGCAGCGGCGCGATATGGCGACACGCAAGACGTTGTCTCGCTGGCTACGAAACGGCTATTGGTGGGTCAGTCATCCCACGGCGTTTTCCCGCATACGATCTCTGCAAAATCCAACAGACGATTTCGAGCACATGTCGGCTGCTTTGCCGACCAGGTCTATCCCATTCAGGCGCTTTCGAGGCTGTACGTGGCGAAGGGAGACCGCCAAGCTCTTGCTGCTGCAGAAGCTTGTGCGGAGAAGATTTGCGCACTCCAGGGACCGGCGGGTCAATGGTGGTGGCACTATGATACGCGCAATGGGCAAGTGGTTGAAGGCTACCCCGTCTACAGCGTCCACCAGCACGGTATGGCCCCTATGGTTCTACTGGATCTCAAGGACGCCGGTGGCACGGATCATTCCGACGCCATCACCAAAGGACTGAATTGGCTTGAGGCCCACCCCGAGCAGACGGAGCCTCTCATAGATCGCGAGATCGGGGTGATCTGGCGGAAGGTCGCCCGCAGGGAGCCAGGTAAGACTGTCAGATGGCTGTCCGCGATTACGACCGCAGCATCGCCCGGACTTCGAATTCCCGGGCTTGATGCAATCTTTCCGCCCTGCGCAATCGACTACGAATGCCGACCCTATGAACTGGGTTGGCTCCTCTACGCGTGGCTTTCGGGAGGCACCGTCGCCGCGCTTTCTTGCACATATGCCGAAAACACCGGACATTCAGGAGGAACATGAGATGATTGCCAAACGCCAACTTCTTTTCGGCCTTCACGTTGATGCGGTTCGCATGGACGATGTGATCGCCCGTTGCCACACAGCCGTGACAACACGTAAACGTCTCCTGCTCGGCGTTCTCAACGCTGCAAAGGTGGTTAAGCTGCGCAGGAACAAGATCCTCCGCGACTCCATGATCGAGTGTGATCTTCTCCTAGCTGACGGTCAGTCCGTTGTCTGGGCAAGCAGGCTGCTACGCAGGCCACTTCCCGAGCGCGTTGCCGGAATAGACGTTTTCGAACGTCTTCTCCAACTCGCTCATCGGCATTCGCTTTCGATTGCCTTGCTCGGAGCTACGCCCGAAGTGGTCAAGGAAGTCGACCTTATCGTGTCGAAACGATACCCCAACCTAAAGATCGTTTATCGGCATCACGGCTTCTACTCGGCTGACGAGGCCAGCAAGATCGCCGGGGACATCCGGTCATCACAAGCCGATATGCTGTTCCTAGGGATCACCTCTCCAAAGAAAGAGATTTTTCTCGCGACTTACGGCTCCACTCTTAATGTGCCGGTCCTACATGGCGTCGGCGGCTCTTTCGATATCATTGCAGGTTTAACAGCGAGGGCGCCTGTTGCGTGGCAAAGGGCCGGAATGGAATGGGCGTACCGACTTTTGCAGGAGCCGCGGCGCCTGGCTTGGCGTTATTTGACAACGAACTTCGCCTTTATCGGTCTTACATTGGTCGAGATGCTTCATCCATCCAGCGCTTTCAGCACGCATGTCCGGCGTACGGGTGAGCGACTTGCGCGTCGGTTACCGACCACACAGCCGCACGGGGGTGTCGATGAGTGAGATATTCAAGGGTCGGGTGGCTATTGTCGGTATGGGCTACATCGGGCTTCCCACAGCCGTAGCAATTGCAACGCGTGGCATCGACGTTATAGGGGTCGATATCAACCCCGCCACAGTTGCAGCGCTGTCGCGCGGTGAGGCACCTTTTGTCGAACCGGACCTCGCTGTTGGTGTCAGCGGCGCGGTTGCCATGGGACGTCTCAGCGTGACCACGGAAATGCCCGAAGCCGATGCCTTCATCATCGCCGTGCCAACACCCTTCAACAGCGATAAATCCGCTGACCTTTCGTGTGTGGAAGCAGCGGCCAGCCAAATCGCGCCGATGCTGAGGCCGGGAAACATTGTCATTCTCGAATCCACCTGCCCTCCTGGCACGACGGAACGCATTAGAAAGTGGATCGCGGACCTTAGGCCGGACCTGAAGACTCCCGTCGATGGCGAAAACCGGGCAGACCTGTTTTTTGCACACTGCCCCGAGCGCGTCCTTCCCGGACGCATCATGATTGAAATGATCACGAATGATCGCGTCGTCGGCGGTCTGACGCCACAATGCGCAGAAAAGGCCGCGTCCATCTACCGGCTATTTGCACAGGGTGAAATCCTCCTGACTGACGCAGCGAGCGCCGAGATGGCAAAGCTGGTCGAAAACGCCTACCGCGACGTCAACATTGCGTTCTCGAATGAGATTTCCCTGATCAGCGAGTCGCTGCACATAGATGTATGGGAGGTGATCCGCCTGGCCAACAGACATCCTCGGGTCAACGTTCTAAATCCAGGACCGGGTGTTGGCGGCCATTGTATTCCGGTCGATCCATGGTTCATCGTCTCCGCGGCACCCGAACTTTCGCGGCTGATCCGCACAGCCCGCGAAGTGAATGATCACAGACCGCACCATGTCGCAGGTCAGGTTGTCGAAAAGGCGAAGCGCTTCAAATCGCCGACGGTCGCCTGCCTTGGGCTGACTTTCAAGGCGAATGTCGATGACATCAGAGAAAGTCCCGCTATCGAAGTCGTCAGTCTGATTGCTCAGTCCATGCCAGACCTATCCATCCTGGTATCCGATCCATATGTCAGCACTCTGCCAAAACTTTTGGGTAACTTCGCCAATCTGCACCTCGAAAGCGCCCATCAAGCCGTGGAGCGGGCCGACATCGTCGTTCTCTTGGTCGAGCATGAGGCATTCAAGACAATCAAGCACACGCGTCTTGGCGGCAAGGTGGTCTACGACACCAGGGGAGCGTGGCACTGAACTGCTGACCGTTTGCAAATGCCCGGTGAGTTTTCTAACACCGACGCAACCCCTCACATTGGCTGAGGCCGGGAGTAGGGCATCATCAAAAGGCTATGATCCATTCCCGCGAAAAATGCGGCAAGATGATCTCTTCGGCTTCAGACACGCTCTATCGGCAAGCGTTTCGCCTGCGAAATGCATCACTAAAAATAGTCATGCCACCATCAGGTCCCTCAAAACGTGAAAGGATAACGCGGTGACCATTTCGCCATCTGATCAGCCAACTACAGCGTCTGCCTTGCCACTCAACAAGATCGCAGTCGAAAACCTGAAGCAGGGCAACCCGGAGAGCGAATGGGGCATAACCGGTGACGGTACGGGCAATATTCAAGGCTTCGCCACGGACATCAGCCGCAATATAGGACAGACGATTGATTTCAAGATAGCGACCGACAGCGCCCACTACCGGTTAGACATTTACCGCATGGGTTATTACGATGGAGATGGCGCCCGAAAGGTAGCCACAATCGAACAGAACCTGACGACCGCGCAGATACAGCCACATCCCATCGTCGACATGTCACTGGGGCTGATCGATTGCGGCAATTGGTCTGTTTCGGCGAGCTGGGCAATACCCTCGGACGCCGTGTCGGGTGTCTACTTCGCCAAGCTCGTCCGCGAAGACGGCATAAGTGGCGAAAGCATCGTACCCTTTATCGTGCGCGATGACGCGGCTGCCAGCGACATTGTCTTCCAGACTTCCGATACGACCTGGCAGGCTTATAATGCGTGGGGCGGAGCTAGCCTTTATTACGGTCAGGTTCCTGTGGATCCAGCCGATATGATCGGCTACATGCCGCCAAATTGCAGTTGCGGTCTGACCGCCATCGGTCGCGCTTCCGCCGTCAGCTACAATCGACCCATCATCACCAACACCAGCCCCATCGGCGGCACACACGACTTCATTTTCGGAGCCGAAAGTTCGGCCATCCAGTGGCTTGAGCAGAATGGCTATGACGTCTCGTATATTTCCGGGGTGGACTCTGCGCGAAGCGGCAGCCAGCTTCTCAATCATCAGGCGTTCCTGTCGGTCGGCCACGACGAGTACTGGTCTGCAGAACAACGAACCAATGTCGAGGCCGCCCGCGATGCAGGGGTCAACCTGGCTTTCTGGAGCGGTAACGAATGCTACTGGAAGGTGCGCTGGGAGAACAGCATCGACGGCAACGGCACAGCCTACCGTACGATGGTCTGTTACAAGGAAACCTGGGGAACCAGCGTAGATCCCAGTCCAATCGGCACGGGAACTTGGCGTGATCCGCGTTATGCCGATGCCGGACAAGAGCCTGAAAATTCTTTGACAGGAACGATGTTCACGGTCGACAGCTATCGTCAGGATGCCATTTCGATACCTTACGATTATTCGAATCTCCGGTTCTGGCGCAACACGGACGTTGCGGAACTGGCCCTTGGCCAGACCTACCAGCTGACAGAAAATCTTTTGGGCTATGAATGGGATTCCGATGTCGAAAACGGTTTTCGTCCGGATGGCCTGATCAATCTCTCGCTTTCTAGCATCTCGGTCGATACCTATCTGCGCGACTATGGCACAAGCGTGGGCGCCGCTGTGGCCACCCATAGCCTTACCATGTATCGCGCCGAGAGCGGCGCACTCGTATTCGGGGCCGGCACCGTGTTCTGGTCATGGGGTTTGAGTACTGCCCATGAGGGCGCAGCGACGCCCGCCGATCCGAATGTCCAGCAAGCCATGATCAACATGTTCGCGGACATGGGAATACAGCCCACGACACTGGATGCGAGCCTGGTTCTGGCGACGGCATCTCCCGATCACATCAAGCCGACATCGACCATCACTCCCGGTCTGGGAACCAGCTTCGTCGAGGGCCAACATGTATCGATCACCGGAACGGCACAGGATCTCGGCGGGGGGATCATCGCCGGCGTGGAGGTCTCCACGGACGGCGGCCAGCGTTGGTTCAAGGCGACCGGACGCGAGAACTGGAGCTTCAACTGGGTCGTGCAAGCCAGCGGCAGCTATACGATCCTGTCACGCGCGGTCGATGACAGCGTCAATCTCGAAACGCCTTCCACCGGCAAGCAGGTGAACGTCGTCCTGCCATCGACTTCTGGCCTGTGGACCAGGTCGGCAGTTCCGGTCACCGCGACGACCCTCGACCGGGAAAGCGTGGAATTGGGCACACGTTTCCAGACAACCACTGCGGGTTCTGTGACTGCTATCCGCTTCTACAAGGGCCAATACAATATCGGGGACCACAATGTCAGCCTTTGGTCGGCCGACGGGACACGTCTTGCAACCGCCCTATCCACAAGTGAATCGATCAGCGGCTGGCAGACAGTGACGTTCGCCAACCCCGTTCAGATTTCGGCTGGTGTGACCTATGTCGCTTCCTATCACAGCGGCGGGTACTATTCGTCGACCGATGGATACTTCACGTCTTCCTATGCAAACGGCGTTCTGCGCGCGTCAGCGGAGGCAGGCGTGTATGCATATGGAACCTCCGCCAGTCTGTTTCCTGACAAAAGTTATAATGGCGCCAACTACTGGGTCGACGTGGCGTTCGAACCATCGACGACCAATGCGGTACCGGTTGCGCACAACGACAGCGGCATTTCCATTGTTCAGAACACGATGATGGCGATCCCGGCGGCATTCGTGCTTGCAAACGATACCGACCCTGACGGCGATGCACTTTCGGTCATCGCTGCAAATGGCGCAACCAACGGCGCCGTCGTCTTCAATGCACAGTCGCAGACGTTCAACTTCACTCCGACCGCAGGTTATCAGGGCGCGGCAAGCTTTTCCTACACGATATCGGATGGACGCGGCGGCACCTCTTCTGCAAGTGTTTCGATGACGGTCGCTCCCCCATCCACGGCTACGGGCGTGTTCACGGCGCTGGACACCCCTCCCGCATCCGGCGTGATTGATCCCGGCTCGGTCGAACTTGGAATGAAGTTCACGACCTCGACAAGAGGCGAAATCAGCGGGCTGCGCTACTACAAGAGCGCTCAGGACACCGGCACGCACACCGGGTCTCTATGGTCCAGCACAGGCACGCTTCTTGGCACGCTGACATTTTCGGCAGAAACAGCTAGCGGGTGGCAAACCGCCACTTTTACCCAGCCGATCAGTATCTCGGCAGGCTCGACATATGTTGCCAGCTATCACTCAAATGGCAACTATTCTGCGACACCGAACTATTTCTCTACAAGCCATTCGAACGGTGTACTGACTGCACCATCCAGCGCCACAGCTGCCGGGAACGGTGTCTATGCATACGGGGCTTCATCTCTGTTTCCGACGGCTACCTACAACTCGACCAATTATTGGGTGGACGTCCTTTACCAGAATGCCTCGCAGAACAGGGCACCGGTCGCGGTATCCGACAGCGGCTTTCTGGCTGTCGCCGCGTCGCCCCTCACGATCTCAGCTTCTAGCTTGATCGCCAATGACAACGATCCAGACGGCGATACCATCGCTGTTACATCGGTCAGCAATGCGACCAACGGCATAGCCACATTCGACGCCAGTTTGAACACGGTGACCTTCGCTGCCAATGCAGGCTATTCAGGCGCTGCGGGGTTTTCTTACGCAGTTTCAGATGGGCACGGCGGAACGGCCTCAGCGCAGGTTTCGTTGACAGTGGCCCAGAAAGGCAATGTCTCCACCCTTTTTCTCCCCAGTGAGACGCCGACGATCATCTCCGTAGCTGACAACTCGCCAGTCAATCTTGGAATGAAATTTTCGGCTGATACGGCCGGTTGGATATCCGGTATCCAATTCTACAAAGGGAGCGACAACGTCGGTCCGCACACGGGATATCTCTGGTCTTCGACAGGCACCTTGCTTGCCAGCGCCAGCTTCACCAACGAAAGCGGCAGTGGCTGGCAAACAGTCAATCTGTCGACGGACGTGGCGATATCGGCAAACACGTCCTATGTCGTTTCCTACAGCACAAACGGCAACTACTCCGCGACGAGCAACTTTTTCCTCAGTTCTGTCGACAACGGAAGTCTGCATGCCAAATCCTCCGCATTGAGCGGCGGTAACGGGGTCTACGCCTATGGTTCGAGCGGGCTCTTCCCGACAAGCACCTTCAACAGCACGAACTACTACGTGGATATCGCATTCCGCCCACAGCTTGCCGCCTAGCGAAAAGGGGTCACCATGTTTCCTGCACGGTTGCCAGTGACGGTGCTTACGGGGTTCCTTGGCTCCGGAAAGACGACGATACTCAACCATATCCTTCGAAACCGGGAAGGTTTGCGGGCCGCGGTAATCGTCAACGACATGGGCGCGATCAACATCGACGCCAATCTTATCCGTGATGGCGGCAGCAGCCTGTCCAACACGGAAGAGACGCTGGTGGAACTCACCAACGGCTGCATTTGCTGTACCCTTCGCGATGACCTGCTCAGCGAAGTTCGCAGGCTCGCTGGCGAAGGTCGCTTCGACTATCTTTTGATCGAAGGCACCGGTATTGCCGAACCTTTGCCGATTGCGGCCACCTTTTCTTTTAGAGACGCCATGGGTGCCGCCCTCAGCGACGTCGCACGACTGGACACGATCGTAACCGTCGTGGATGCGGAGAACCTTCTCGCAGACTACTCCAGTTGTGATCTGCTCAGCGACCGGGGAGCCGCGCGCGACGGGACCGATGCCCGAACGCTGATCGACCTGTTGGTCGAGCAGATCGAGTTCTGCGATGTTGTGGTGATCAACAAGATTTCAGACGTGGATACGCGGACCCGCCACGCCATCAGACTGGTCATTGCAGCGCTCAACCCGGACGCGCGCATCATCGAAGCTGACTTCGGAAACATCCCGCTTGCTGGGATTTTGAACACCGGGCTGTTCAACGAGGTTAAGGCGGCGCGCCATCCTCTCTGGCACAAAGAGTTGTTTGGCTGGCAAGACCACGTCCCGGAAACGATAGAATTCGGAATCACAAGTTTCGTCTACAGGGCACGCCGTCCATTCGACCCGTCCAAGATTTCGGCCTTCCTACAGGCCGAATGGGCAGGTCTTCTGCGTGCCAAGGGCTACTTCTGGGTGGCCACGCGCCCAGACTTAATAGGACTTCTGTCGATCGCAGGCACACAGCGCCGCACTGAAACGAAGGGCATGTGGTGGGCGGCGGCGCCGAAGGCCCATTGGCCTGCCTACCCACAATTTCATGAAATGCTTCAGCGATCCTGGAGCGGGACCTGGGGTGACCGTAGGCAGGAGATTGTTTTCATCGGAGTAGACCTCCCCGAAAATGAAATCCGGCTGAACCTCGACGCCTGTCTCATCGGCTCGGAGGATTGCTTTGAACCTGACCGCTGGCATGATCTGCCTGATCCACTCCCCTCATGGCAACACGCCGATGCACCTCACTAGATGACTTCTCTTACGCAGTGGAGACTGGAATGACCGACGAACTATATTGCGATGGAATTGGCGAGATTACCGTCACGGCTTCGATTGTACGGCTCGACCTCATGTCCCTGTCAGCCACCGTACGGGACA
Source organism: Agrobacterium sp. 20P9.1.2 (assembly GCF_057799395.1). Lineage (NCBI taxonomy): Bacteria > Pseudomonadati > Pseudomonadota > Alphaproteobacteria > Hyphomicrobiales > Rhizobiaceae > Agrobacterium > Agrobacterium sp. 20P9.1.2. The sequence goes on along the minus strand of NZ_JBYOKI010000009.1, from coordinate 10,745 downwards.
GCGATGGAAATCCGTCTCCCACTTTTCGCCAGCGGATCATCATGCCGGTGGAAGCCTTCGCCAATGCTGTAGATCTGATGCAGAAGGCACTGGGTGGCCTGATCGAAGCGGGCGCCGTGCACCGAAATCCTCCACTACCAAAACCGCACAGAACAGACGGCGATCCAGTCGATCACACGCAGCTGAATTCTTCGCCAAACTTCAACTGAACGCGAATATTCGATGGTCTCCGCTGAATATGACCCTGGCTCTTCACACAAATCTGCATTGCCTTGCTCTCGTCGGCCGCCACCATGGCGTGGACCTGTCACCCGAGCGATTGCTGCACGATTACGACGTTGGCGAAACTCGGGTCACGACACGTCAGCTTCTTCGGATGGCAAAGGATGCCGGTCTGCGTGCTCGCAGCCATCACCTCAGTTGGAAGTCGCTGATCGGACTGGGTGAGGCCTACCCCGTTCTGGCCGAACTAGAAAACGGCAACTGGATCGTCATCACTGGCGGGTCGACACTTGAAGGAAATGACATAATCAGCGTTCTGGACCCGCTGGCGGAACGGCCGGAACAGATGGTTTTGTCCGAAAGCCAGTTTACCAAGAGCTGGTGCGGAACCGTGATACTGATAAAGCGCGACTACCGTATGACCGAGGAAGACCAGCCATTCGGATTTCGCTGGTTCGTGCCGGACATCATTCGTCAGCGCAGTCTCTTTCGGGATGTCGGAATGGCCGCCGTTATTCTCTACGGCCTTGGTCTCGCGACCCCGATATTCTTTCAGCTCGTCATCGACAAAGTTCTCGTCCACCAAAGCTATGCCACGCTGGTGGTGCTGACCGTGGGCATCGCCATCGCGCTGGTTTTCGATGCGATTTTCACCTTCCTGCGGCGCTACATCCTTCTCTACGCAACGAACAGGATCGATATCAGGGTCGCAACGCGGACATTTGGACATCTTCTGTCCCTGCCGATCGCCCTGTTCGAGCAAGCGTCCGCGGGAGTGCTCGTCAAACATATGCAGCAGACCGGGCGAATTCGGGAATTTCTGACCGGCCGATTGTTTCTGACGCTTCTGGATGCCCTGTCCCTGTTCGTATTCATACCTGTTCTCCTCCTTTACAGTGTCACATTGACCTTAGTCGTTCTGGGTTTCACCGTTCTGGTCGGCATTGTGATTACGGCTCTGGTCGGACCCTTCCAGCGGCGGCTCCAAGCGCTTTACCAGGCTGAAGGAGAGCGTCAGGCGCTTCTGGTCGAGACCGTCCACGGAATGCGCACTGTAAAATCGCTCGCACTCGAACCCAGGCAGCGAAAGGTATGGGACGATCAGTCCGCGCGATCGATTTCTGTTCGCTTTCGCGTCGACAAGATTTCAGCCGCAGCACAATCCGTAACCGGCCTGCTGGAGAAGCTGACGAGCGTTACGGTTATCGGGATCGGCGCACTTGCCGTATTCGACAACACGATGACGATCGGGGCGCTCGTGGCGTTCAACATGCTGGCCGGCCGCGTCTCGGGTCCGCTCATGCAGATTGTCACCATGGTGCATGAATATCAGGAGGTTGCTCTCTCCGTTCGCATGCTCGGTGAGGTGATGAACCAACGCCCCGAACAGTCCGGACGCAGCAGGGGTATCAGGCCGGCCCTGAAAGGGCGGATAGAATTTGACAAAGTATTGTTTCGTTACGGGCCCGACGGTTCCCCGGCACTCGATGGTATCTCATTCGAAATCCCGGCTGGCTCGGTTTTCGGGATAGTCGGAAAAAGCGGGTCAGGAAAGACAACGGTGACCCGTCTCATTCAGGGTTTGTACCAGAACCAGCAAGGCATTATCCGCGTCGATGGTTATGACAGCCGCGAAATCGATCTTGTCCACCTGCGCACCAACATCGGCGTTGTCCTGCAGGACAATTTCCTGTTTCGCGGAACAGTGCGCGACAATATCGCGGCAACGATGCCTGCCGCAACGATCGAAGAAGTTGCCGCAGCCGCCCAGGCGGCTGGAGCCGAGGAGTTCATCGAGCGGCTGCCTCGCGGTTTCGACACGCTGCTGGAGGAGAACGCTTCCAACCTTTCCGGTGGACAGCGGCAGCGGCTGGCCATCGCCCGCGCGTTGATAACCGATCCCACGCTGCTGATTCTCGACGAAGCGACCAGTGCGCTGGATCCCGACAGTGAGGCGATCCTGCGACAAAATCTGAGCAAGATCGCTGCGGGGCGCACGGTCGTCATCGTTTCACACCGGCTTTCGACCCTGATCGATGCAGATGCGATTCTCGTCATGGATCAGGGCAAGGTTTCCGATATCGGCACGCACGATCAGCTTGTCGCGAGATGCGTGACGTATCGTCATCTTTGGGCTCAGCAGATGCGGCAAGTCGCATGACAAACCGATCGTCATCCCAGCGGAAGAATGATCTTACCAAAGCCTCAGAGACAACTCCGCGTCGGCTCCGACAACTCCCGGCGGTGATTGCCGATTTTCAGTCGGACGCCGTCGAACTGGAGGAACGTCCCCCACCACTCGTCGCCAGGGTGACACTCTACACGCTATCGACCATGATCGCGATTGCGCTCGTGTGGGCCTGCGTGTCGCAGGTGGACGAAGTGGTCATCGCAACCGGAAAATTAATCACCACCCAACCGACGATGGTCGTCCAACCTCTGGAGACTTCGATCATAAGGACTCTCGACGTCTCGGTCGGTGATGTTGTCAGGGCGGGCCAGCAGCTTGCAACATTGGACCCGACATTCAGCCAGGCAGACGTCGACCAGCAACGTCTCAAATTCAGTGCGTACGATGCTCAGGTTAAACGGATCGAGGCGGAAGTGGCAGGTGATGATTATCCGGCGATGGCGAATGCATCTTCGGACCAGCAGCTCCAAAGTGCCTTGTTTCAGCAGCGCAGTGCGTTTTCCCGTGCGCAATTCCAAAACTTCGATCAGCAGATTGCCGGCCAGATGGCGACAGTGTCATCAAGCGACGACCAAGCCGTTATCCTTGCAAGCCGCCTCGACACACTCACGCAGATCGAAGCGGCCCGTGAGAACCTTTTTCAAAATGAGGCAGGATCGCTCATTGTATTTCTTGATGCAAAAGAAGCCCGCCTGGATGTCAGCGTTACGCTGTCGGCCGTGCGCAGCCGGGGCATAGAAGCACGGCATGCCGTGCTGAAGCTAACGGCAGAGAAGCAAGCTTTCATTGAGGAACTGCGTCGTGGGCTCTTGGAGCAATTAATCCAACTTCGGGATCAGCGTGATGCTGCTGCCGAGGAGTTGAAAAAAATGGATTTGCGCCGCACCATGGTTACTCTCAAGGCACCAGCAGACGCTGTCGTCCTCGATCTCGCCCAGAGATCGGAAGGTTCCGTTGTAAGGGAAGCTGAGCCCATCGTGACGTTGGTTCCACTCAATGTTCCGCTGGAGGCTGAGGTCTCTGTGAGCACCATCGACATCGCGCGTGTCACCGTGGATAAAGCCGTACGCGTCAAGTTCGATGCTTTTCCCTTCCAAAAATTTGGAACTGCTTCAGGTGTCGTCAGAGTCATTAGCAGGGATACATTTACGCCTACACAGCAGGAAATAAGTGCCGGAAAATCATCCACACCCTTCTTCCGAGCGCGCGTTATGTTGACTGATGTGGAACTCAAGACGCAAAATCAGCGGTTGGCACTGGTTCCAGGAATGACAGTATCCGCCGAAATCAAGGTCGGCCATCGCTCCATTATGTCCTATGTCCTCTACCCAATCATTAAGGGTTTGGACACTGCTCTTCGCGAGCCTTGAACCAAGACGGAAGTCAATTCGTTTTGGGAACACCTACGCCTAAATTGCGATATCTAAGCCGAATGGTTGACCCTGGTCAGACACAAGGACGGACCGATCAACGTGAAATCCCGCAAAGGTACAAGCCTTTGATAATTAGTACAATTTTACATCCGTGAATTCCGGATGCAGAATTTGTCATGACAATTTTTCACCTGCCGCAGATCGATCATCCATCCATGACTATTTCGGCAGAACTGTGCGTGATCGGTGCTGGAATTGCCGGGCTTCTCATCGCGAACCGGATAGCAAAAGCAGGTCGAAAGGTTATCGTCATCGAAAGCGGTAAGGACAAATTCGATCCTGAGATTCACGACTTAAACGCTGTTGAAGATATCGATGGGCGTTACACCAGAGAACTGGATGGTCGTTTCCGGGGCCTCGGTGGATCTTCAAGTCGCTGGGGTGGAAGGCTCATTCCCATAAGCAGCCATGATACGGCCAGACGCGACCATATCGGAATGCCGGCATGGCCGCTCGATATGGCCGGTCTGGATTGCTATGGAGAGGAAATTGAAAAGCTTTTCGGCGTTGCAAACGGTTCCTTCGACAAACTTCCAGAAACAAATTCTCGTGGGGCCCTGTCTTTGCTCGGGAACGGACATCTGGAGACCCGCTGGGCCAAATGTCCCAGTTTGAGAAATTGTAATCTCGCTCACGTCTTGAGACGAGAATTGTCGAAAAATTCTAACATTGAAATATGGCTCGAAGCCACGGTTTGTGACTTTGATCTGGATCGCGACTCTGGATTTTTACGCGAAATCACCGCCCGAAATTTTGCCGGTAAATCATTGACGGTGAAAGCTGGCCGATTTGTTTTTACTGCAGGGACAATCGAGACCACGAAACTGATGCTTTTGATGGACCGTTGCGCAAACGAGAAAATGTTTGCCAAGCCGAGCGTGATTGGCCGATATTTTCAAGACCATCTGAAGGTCGAGGTTGCGACTATCGGGCGATACGATGCGGTGATGACCAATCGTCTGTTCGCCTATCGGTACGTTAATTCCACAAGGCGGGATCTTCATCTGGATCTTGGGCAGACCGCTCAGACGCAAGGCGGCGTTTCCAGTGCGTTTGCCTACATTGCCATGGATGTAGCCAACAGCCCGCTTGCCGCTCTCCGGCGGGTGGCGAAAAACCTGCAGCGTCGTCAACTCGACCTGCGCGAATTGGTAACGATCTCCAAGAATGCCGGGCTGGTCGCGCAAGCGGCTTATTGGAGAGCGGTCCGAAAGCAGCTTTTCGTGCCTAAGGACGTCAACTTCAAAGTTATGATCTGCGCAGAACAACTGCCGGAATGGAAGAATCACATTTCTCTGTCGCCTGCACTCGATCGTCTTGGCATGCCAAAGGCTCAGATCGAATGGCAGCCAATGCCCAGTGAGGAGCGTACTTTCCGGATCGCTGTAGCCCGATTGGCAGATTACTGGAAATCAGCGGCCCTGGATCAGAAAAGCCCGCTGATGTTGAACGACTTGGTCCAAGACCCCGCTGGCTCGATCATCGCCAAATCCGAAGCCTGCGCTCACCCGTCCGGGACGACACGAATGGGGACCAACCCTGCGGACTCAATTGTGGGGCCGAACCTGCGCTGTCATGCCGTGCCAAATGTTTCCATTGTCAGCGCGTCAGTCTTTCCAACTGCAGGCAGCGCAAACCCAACCTTCACAATCATGAAGCTCGCCTACTCATTCGCAGACAATTATCTGAAACATGCATGATCTGGGGCATCTCACCAAACCGACAAGGAGACCGCAAGCGAAAGAATAGATCGGAATACTATCAAATATGTTCATCGTTAGGATCCAATATGCGATTTCTTGAAATGCCAATAAAAGGTGTGGTTCTGCTAATTCCGAATAGAATTAGCGACGACCGAGGCTATTTCTCAGAAACATTCCGAACAGATATTTTCAACGAAAATGTTTGTCCTGCAGCTTTTGTCCAAGACAACCAATCACTATCTGCGCAAGTCGGTACGGTTCGCGGGCTGCACTTTCAGCTGGAACCTCGAGCGCAAGGGAAACTTGTGTGTTGTGTTGCAGGCGCGATCCTCGACGTCGCCGTCGACATCCGCAGGGGCTCCCCAACCTTTGGTCAACACGTAAAGACCGAGTTGACGGCTGAAAATGGCCACCAGTTGTGGATGCCGCCGGGGTTCGCGCACGGCTTTTGCACCTTGGAGCCAAACAGCGTCATTTCCTACAAGGTCACCGACTACTACAGCGCAAAGCATGACCGGGGCCTGTTGTGGAGCGATCCTCAACTTGAGATCGAATGGCCCATAGCTGCCGATGCGGCTTATCTTTCTGCAAAGGATAAGGTCCAGCCGAAACTCGCGGACCTTCTAGCTGCCCTCACCTACGAACCTGTTTTGGCTGGAGATTGAGGATGCGCGTCATTGTTACAGGCGGTGCTGGCTTTATTGGTTCTGCGGTCGTTCGTCATCTTATCACCGTCAAGGGGTATGAGGTCCTAACCATCGACAAGCTTACCTATGCCGGTAACCTTGCGTCGCTGTCAGCGATAGAAGACAATCCGCTACATCGGTTCCTCAAGGCCGACATTTGCGGCCGAGCAGCCATGCAGGACGCCTTCGAAAGCTTCCAGCCGGATCGCGTTATGCACCTTGCCGCTGAAAGCCATGTTGATCGCTCAATCACCGGCGCACGCGATTTCGTCGAAACAAATGTCATCGGTTCCTTCGTCCTTCTCGAGGCGGCGCGATTTTACTGGGATCGATTGCCGTCAGCTCGCAAGGCTGCGTTTCGCTACCTGCATGTTTCGACCGACGAGGTTTATGGATCACTGGGTGACGATGGCCTTTTCACGGAAGAAACGCCCTATGATCCGTCATCTCCCTACTCTGCGTCAAAGGCAGCATCAGACCACTTGGCAAAAGCGTGGGCCCGCACCTACGACATGCCGATCGTGGTTTCCAACTGCTCGAACAATTATGGCCCGTACCATTTTCCAGAAAAGCTCATTCCACTGATCATCCTGAATGCTTTGGAAGGGAAGGTTCTGCCGGTCTATGGCATTGGTATGAACATTCGCGATTGGCTCTATGTCGAAGACCACGCACGCGCGCTCGATCTTATCGCCGAACGTGGACGCCTCGGAGAAACCTACAATGTCGGCGGGCGTAACGAACGTCGCAATATCGATGTCGTGCAGAATGTGTGTACCATCATGGACGGGTTGGCTCCGAAGCCAAACAAACACCAGAGCCTGATCTCTTACGTAACAGACCGACCGGGCCACGACGCGCGCTACGCCATCGACGCGACCAAGCTGGAGACTGAACTCGGCTGGAAGGCCACGGAAAATTTCGACACCGGCATCGAAAAGACCGTGAAATGGTATCTGCAGAACGAATGGTGGTGGGCGCCGCTTCGTGAAGGCTATAACGGCAACCGGCTCGGGCTCCTCTCTGCCTCTGGCAGCAAGTGATGGTCCGCCGGTATCTCGTCACGGGTCGGGAAGGCCAAGTTGTTCGCTCCCTCCTCGATCGTGGATCTAGCCACGCGCAGATCGAAGTCATGGCTTTGGGTAGACCGGTTCTGGATCTCAACCGAATTGCGTCGATCGAAGCTGCCATCCTGCACTCCAGACCGGACTTGATCATTTCTGCCGCCGCCTACACTGCCGTCGATCAGGCAGAGACGAACCAGGCAATCGCATTCACCATCAATGCGACAGCGATTGGGGAGATTGGCAGAATTGCAAAGACCCTCGGCATTCCAGTTGTGCATCTCTCGACCGATTACGTATTCGATGGAGACAAAGCTTCTGCATACAATGAGCGTGATACCGTCAATCCGCTCAGTGTATACGGTCGCTCGAAGCTTGAGGGCGAGCACCTGCTGATAGCTTCAGGTGCCGATTACGCAATCCTCAGGACTGCGTGGGTGTACAGCCCATTTGGCAAGAATTTTCTTCGGAACATGCTGCGTCTGGCTGAGACGCACACTGATCTGTACGTCGTCGCTGATCAAATCGGTAATCCGACATCTGCTCTCGACATTGCCGAAGCAGTATTCCAGGTCGCCGAAAACCTTCTGACTTCCGACGATCCACGCCTGCGGGGTGTGTTCCATATGACCGCAACGGGCGACGCCAGCTGGGCGGAGTTTGCGACGGAAATATTCGCTGCATCCGGTAGGGGCAATGGGCCAACGGCAAAGGTTCACATGATCACCACAGTCGAATATCCGACGCCGGCAAAACGGCCAAAAAATTCGCGCTTGGACTGCAGAAAGCTCTCTGCAGAGCACGGCGTATCTCTGCGGGACTGGCAAAGCGCAACATCCGAAGTGGTTCGTCGGCTCACCTTGGCATAATGCCGCAAGCATATTGAGGAGCAACCGTATGAAGGGCATTATTCTCGCTGGCGGGAGTGGAACGCGGCTGCACCCTATAACGCTTGTCACGTCGAAGCAGCTTATTCCTATCTACGATAAACCGATGATCTACTACCCATTGTCCACGCTGATGCTGGCAGGTATTCGCGACATTCTCATCATTTCGACGCCGCATGACTTGCCAAGCTTCCAGCGCCTGTTGGGTGATGGTTCCACCTGGGGGATTTCACTGTCCTATTCTGAGCAACCCTCGCCCGATGGGCTTGCGCAAGCCTACGTCATTGGTGCTGACTTTGTTGGCTCTCATCCCTCCTGCCTTATCCTCGGCGACAACATCTTCTACGGACATGGCATCTCTGACCTGTTCAAGACCGCTGCATCGCGGCCAAGTGGCGCAACGATATTCGCTTACCATGTCCAGGATCCAGGCCGGTACGGCGTGGTCGAGTTCGACAAGTCGATGAAGGCGATCTCGATAGAGGAGAAACCGCTTATGCCACGGTCACACTGGGCGGTTACGGGACTATATTTCTATGACAAAGACGTCATTGATATTGCATCTAATCTCAACCCGTCACCACGCGGAGAGCTGGAAATCACCGACGTCAACCGTACTTATCTCGAACGCGGCAAGCTGAGCGTCGAACAGATGGGGCGCGGCTATGCTTGGCTCGATACCGGAACCCCAGATAGCCTTTTGGAGGCTGGTGATTTTGTGGCAACGCTTCAGAAACGGCAGGGTATAAAAATCAATTGCCCAGAAGAGGTGGCCTACCGCCAAGGATTTATTGATGCAGGTCAGCTTGAGGTCCTCGGAAAAAGGCACGGTAAGAATGACTATGGGGACTATCTACGAATGCTTCTATCTGATCTTTGACGGGCAGCGCGTTAGTATCTTCAGAGGCTTGGACGACGTTTGAGAGCAGCGAGGATGATTTCCTTACCAAGCATCGCTATTCTGGGCGAGGAATTTGAGTCACCCCGTGGATTGACGAAAGGTCCACTAGCTGAAGATCGCTCGGGCTTCATCTGCTATCTGACACGCTAAGAAGAGCGGTATGATTGGTGACTTCCAGTAGAGCTTAATCCCGCATCGGCCGTGGCGATGTTATGGGGAAATGCGGCATACGGTTCGGCGGCAATATTGACCTGTAGTCGTGCAAGTCACCTCAAAGGCGCCTACGCTTAGTCAAAAGTTAATCAATCAAGATCTGCCGAATCGATCGGGATTTTGAAGATCGTTTTGGATGGCTATGGAATCGAGCATTTATAAATCCTAGCTCATAAGCTACCCAAGATGTGCTAACGTGCTGAGCGATAAACTCCTCTGGAGATAAGGTGCTGAACATGAGCGACCAAAAGCCCCAAAAGCTGGCGAAGCTTACCCCAAAAAAAGATTTCGACACAGTTAAATTGACCGTTTCGAATATGGAGGAGAAGCGAATTAGGGATGACAAAGATAAAACCAAAAAACTTAAAGCTGCCAGACTGCAGAAAGTCGAGAATGACAAAATTTCTCTGAAGTGAGCTAGGCAAGGATACAGAAGCCGTTGGATGACAGCGCCCAGACGGCTAGCGGCGCGTCGTCGGCAGCTGTGCAAAACGTCGCAAGCGATCGTCAGTTCGTGGTTGGATGAGCGAATATCTTTAATAGTGTCGTCGAGGCAAGGTCTTCGAGATGAACCAGTTCACAGTTGATTTACAATGGGGCGCAGGCGAAGGTAAAGTGGGATCGTTCGACAGAGCCCGTCCGGACCGGCGAACGGACAATACGCTATCACGACAAATCATTTCTGACGCCGCGTCCCAGATTGTTCGCAGCAGCACTCATGTGAGCAACTTCGTAAGATCGTAAGTCTCGTAGCTAGCTTATGAGCCGGCCGCTAAGGGAGAGCTTTTTCGTCACAAGCTACGGTTTCGTAGTTGATCGCCAGAACATTGATAAATACCTGCTGTCGATATCCTATTACTCGGCAATTATCATTTTCCTATTATTTTGATAATGCGGCGAATATCTTCTCCACTAAGCGATTGCATATCGAACACCTCTTCAACAAGCGCATCAAGGGCGCCTCTGTTCTGCTGAAGGATTTCCTGTGCCTTGGCCAGCGCCGTCTCCAACCGCGCATGGACCGTGCGGCAAGATCCGGATTTCCGTCGAGCACGGATGCCTGGTCGACGTCATGGCGATACAACAGCGGATGAACTGCGGCAAAACCCAACGTCCTCTCCATGGCAAGCGCGAGCTTGGTGGCGCGGGCGAGATCGCTGTCATCACTCCCGCCCGACCCTGATGACACGCTGCCGACGACGATCTGCTCGGCGGCCCGCCCGGCCATCAGCATGGCCAGCATATCCTCGAGATAGCCAAGCGTATCGCTGCCGGAAGCTGTGAAGCCAAGCTGGCTGTACCCCCCGTTTGCGGTATCGATGTTGATACCATGGATCGGTCCAAGCTTCAGGACATGATGAACGATGGCATGCCCAGCCTCGTGAACGGCAAACCGCCAGCGCAGATCGTGTGGGACGGCAGGGCGATCCATCCGGATACCAGCC
>NZ_JBYOKI010000008.1:0-167066 GCF_057799395.1 Agrobacterium sp. 20P9.1.2 | reverse complement strand
GCTGTCTGCAGAGAAAGCATTCAACTGAGCGGTGTCCAGGCCTGCCAGCTGCTTGTTGCTAAGAGCATGAACCTGATCTGTCGTCAGCGCGGTCAGTGTATCGGATGCAACGGCTTGCAGCTGTTTCGAGGTGAGAGCAGCAATCTGGTTGGTTCCCAGCAGTGCAAACTGGTCCTTGTTGATGTTTTTGATCTGTTCAGTACCGAGCGAAGCCACCTGTGCCGAGCTGAAGGCGCGAATTGTGGCCGTGTCGAGCCCGTTGAGCGCTTCGCTCGTCAGGCCGGTCAATGCTTTCGTGCTGATGGCAGCAATTTCATCCGAAGTGAATTTCTTAAGATCTTCTGCATCGAAAGTTCCGACCTGCGCTGCGGTCAACGCACGGGTCTGCGCAGAAGAAAGTGCTCCAAGGCTGTCGGCAGACAATGCCGTAAATTGGTCGCTATCCAATTTTGCAATTTGACCGGTGGAAAGGCCGCTGATCTGGTTCGAGGTGATTGCCGTGAGCTGATCGACGCTGAGGCCAACAATGGCGTTGACGGTTATTGCGCCAATATCGTCGCTTTCAAATGCGCCGAATGCTTCTGGGGTAAACGCCTTAATCTGGGTTGAGCTAAGGGCGCCGATTTGCTTGCTGGTAAGAGCTGCAACATCGTCTGTCTTCAGGCTGGCGATGGTGGTGGTCGAAAGATTGGTAATCTGCTTGATGGAAAGCGAAGAGATAATAGAAGTCATGGACACGTGCCCCCGTTGATAACTGGCCAAAGCGCCACACACCCAACCAATTCCACGCGGCGCAGCCTCAGGGCCGCATCCGATACCCCGGATGCGCTCTTGCGCGAATTGGCAAAGTGTCTCCCCCGATCGACGTAACGTCGAACGACTGAGTGTCCGTTCTGGACAATAGCAAGATTAAGCAGAACATGGCTCGTGTGAGCCGGCGCATCGGAAGGGCATCATGCGTACAGAACTCTGATCTCGTTCTGATCCCTACGCCATTTGGACATTAGAGCTTCGTTTTTCAACTTGGCTTTCAGTAAACGTGTCGCACCAGAATACGGAGCGCCCACGCGGACTTCACATGACCGCCGTCAATATCGTCTACGATACGTAAAAAATTGGTTAACGCGTGTGGCCAGATCATGTGTTGTCAAAGTTAACCCTGAGTCTAAAACCGTTGCAAGTTCTTAAAGTGGATAAGTATCTGCCCCGATATGAAGGAAGTTCGAATCACTCTCTTCGACTATTAGTATGAGAAATTTCCTTTATTTGAAATCAAAATAAAAAACAGCGCCAATCGTAAAGGTGGTGACTTTTTTTGGCTTTTGCACGTTTTCGTCTGGATTCCTGAAATAAAAATCATCTGGGATTGTGAGTAATGGAAGTGTCTGTCGTGCATGTCGCGTATTGGTATATACAGGTAGAGTATATTTCACAAATATGACATATAAGCTACCTGAAAGATAAGTAACTGCCGGACGCTCGGAAATAAAAGTATCGGCGCGAAGTTAAGGCGCAAATAGACGATCAGCGCATGTAGAATGCACTGCAATTTTTAGGTGTAGATCTCGATATTGCTATAATAGTGGCCAGATCAACTCTGTGACTGGCTCTGAGATTGTTCCACTGTGACGGATACTGTCAGGCTTTCACCTGAAAGACCGACGCGCATGCCGGAGACGGGGGCGCAATCACGGTAGCTGAGGCCGCTGGCGATGCGGACGTAGCGTTCATCCGGGCAGAGCTTGTTGGCGGCATCGAAACCAACCCAGCCGAGGCCGGGAACATGGGCTTCGGCCCATGCGTGCGTGGCAATTTGTTCGGCGACGTCTTCCATCATCAGATAGCCGGAGACATAGCGGGCGGGCAGGCCCATGTGGCGGGCGGCAGAGATGAAGATGTGGGTGTGGTCCTGACAGACGCCTTTCCTGGCTTCCAGCGCCTGTTCCGCCGTGGTTTCCGTGCCGGTCGATCCGGTCTCATATTCCACTTCGAGATGGACGAGGGCCATCAACTCGTGCAGCCGTTCTAGCGGTGTGTCACCGGTTGCCTGCCGTGCCAGTTCGCGAATAAGCTTGCCTGGCTTGGTCAGCGGCGTTTCGCGCATGAAAAGCCAGAGCGGTGCGTTGCCGATGTGAGGGCCGAAGACGCCGGCCTTGTCGATGGTTTCGACTTCGCCGCGCGCGATGACCTTCACGGCGCTGCGCGGTCCTTCGGTTTCCACCAGTTCCACACGGTTGCCGAAGTGGTCGTCATAGCGCACTTCCAGCGTCGCGCCATCGACAGTGACGTCCCAGTTCATCACCGTCTGCGTCGGCCCGGTCGCAGGTGTCAGCCGCAAGCGTTGCAGGGAATAGGGAACCGGCTCATCGTAGAGATACTCGGTCGTGTGGTTGATCTTCAAACGCATTCCATGTCCCCGTCTTAACTCCGCTTACTGATAGAAGCGGTAGCCATCCGTGATTTCTTGTCCCAGCTGCGCGTTCCTGTTGACGAAAAGCTCGAGGAACTCGTGCAGGCCCTGGTCCATCACTCGGTTTATCGTGGTTTTCTGCAACGTCGCCTGAATGGCTTCCGCCGTATCATGCGCCTTGTGTCGCTCGTCGTAGTCCTCGGCCAGATAACCGAGATTGCTGACGATCTTTTCGTAACAATAGGCAAGAGAACGCGGCATTCTTCCGTTCAAGATCAAGAAGTCTGCAATATTCGCCGGCTTGTACTCCGCATCATAGACCCAGCCATAAGAACGGTGTGCCGAAACGGAGCGCAGAATGGATTCCCACTGCGCATTGTCCAGCGATGATCCCACCTGCGCGGCGGCTGGCAGAAGCACGTAATATTTCACATCCAGAATACGCGCGGTATTGTCCGCACGCTCGATAAACGTACCGATGCGCGAGAAGTTGTAGAGATCGTTACGCAGCATGGATCCATGAAACGCGCCGCGCACCAGCCCGGCTCTGTGTTTAATGACATCGATGACTTGCGGTAATTCTGCGGCTTTTACTTTGCGGCCAAGAAGATTCTTCAGTTCAATCCAGAATTCGTTCGTCGCTTCCCATGTTTCACGCGTCAGTGCGGTGCGGACCATGCGGGCATTGTTTCTACCGAATTCGATACAGGACATTACGCTGGAGGGGTTGGCCTTGTCGCGCAGCATGTAGTCGATAGCGTCGGCAGAGGTCACCTTCTCATGGGTCTGGAGGAACTCCTCCCGCGCGCCTGCACTTTGCAGCACGCCGTCCCAGTCTTCGTCGGCACTGCCGCTGCGGGTGAGTGAGACGCGCATGCCCGCATCCACCAGTCGGGCAATGTTTTCCGCACGTTCGATGTAGCGGAACATCCAGTAGAGTCCGTTCGCCGTTCTTCCCAGCATGGCTTAGTCCTCCAGTACCCAAGTGTCCTTGGTGCCGCCGCCCTGGCTGGAATTCACCACCAGTGAACCCTGCTTGAGCGCAACGCGCGTCAGCCCGCCGGGAATGATCTTTACCTTGTCCGAGACCAGAACATAGGGGCGAAGATCGACGTGGCGCGGCGCGATGCCGTTTTTCACCATGATAGGCACTGTGGAAAGCGAAAGCGTAGGCTGTGCAATATAGTTCGAGGGTCGCGAACGAAGCTTGTCCGCAAACAGAGCGCGCTCTTTCTTGGAGGCAGTCGGGCCGACCAGCATTCCGTAACCGCCAGAGCCGTGAACCTCCTTCACGACCAGATCGGCCAGATTGTCCAGAACATATTTCAGACTGTCCGGCTCGGAGCAGCGCCATGTCGGCACGTTTTCGAGAAGCGGTTTGCGGCCCGTATAGAATTCAACGATTTCAGGCATGTAGGAATAGATGGCCTTGTCGTCGGAAATACCCGTGCCCGGTGCATTGGCGATGGTAATGTTGCCAGCGCGGTAGACATCCATGATGCCGGGAACACCGAGTGCCGAGTCTGGCCGGAAGGTGAGGGGATCGAGGAAGTCGTCATCCACGCGGCGATACAGCACATCGATGGCTTCATAACCGCGCGTCGTGCGCATCTTGACCTTGCCGTCCATGACGCGCAGGTCCGAGCCTTCGACGAGCTCAACACCCATCATGTCGGCCAGATAGGAATGCTCATAATAGGCAGAATTGAAAATGCCAGGTGTCAGAACCGCGACGCGCGGCTTGCCCTTGCAGCCCGGAGGTGCCAGCGACGCTAGTGATTGACGCAGTTGATAAGGGTAATCTTCGACCCGCTGCACCTTGTTCTCATGGAACAGTTCCGGGAACATCTGCATCATGGTTTCGCGGTTTTCCAGCATGTAGCTGACACCGGAAGGTGTGCGGGCATTGTCCTCCAGCACATAGAACTGGTCTTCGCCTGTTCGAACGATATCCGTGCCGACGATGTGCGTATAGACGCCGCCCGGCGGCTTGAAGCCGATCATCTCCGGCAGGAAGGCCTCGTTGCGCTCGATCAGTTCGCGCGGAATGCGCCCGGCGCGGATGATTTCCTGCTTGTGGTAGATATCGTCCAGAAACGCGTTGAGTGCCAGCACGCGCTGTTCGATGCCTTGGGCCAGCTTGCGCCATTCACGACCGGATATGATGCGGGGAATGATATCGAAGGGGATCAGCTTTTCGGCGCTGTCGGCATGGCCATAAACGGCGAATGTAATACCGGTCTTTCGGAAGATATTTTCAGCGTCCCGAGATTTCTGGATCAGATGCGATCTGTCCTGACGGCTGTACCACTCATTATAGTTTTCGTATGGGCTTCGCGGCGATGAGTCCGCATTTATCATTTCGTCAAATGCCAACTTTAGGTTCCCCATTTTTGCCCATTTGAATACAACGCTGATCGCAATGCAAGAAGCATGCGCAGTCTCAATCCAGATTTTTTGGTCCCTTCGCCCCCGCTAAACATACATAAAATAAGCAGTTTCAGCTCCGGCAGCACGAAAATGCGGCAGAGGTGGAAAGGTTTCATCTCCGGCCCTGATCGGCTGGCGGATTTCCATAGGTTGCAAGAAAGAGTTTGCTTAAATTTTCGCCAAACTGTCAATGCTCGTTTGGAAAGCCTTGGCCGCCGCAATCGCAATACTTCGTTAATTGTGGCCGCGCGCGGTTAGAGGTTTGTTAACCATAAAATTCTACTCCTTGTTAACAGAGAGATTCATCGACCGGGGGTAATATGTCTATTTCGCGCCGTGGTGTCCTGTTCGGATTGCCGCTTCTTCTTGCTGGTTGCGCCAGCACTAATTTCGCCCAGCAACGACATAACTACGCAGCCATTCCGGATGAGAAGTTTCCGCTGAAGGCCATGCCGCTCGACAAGATTGATCCGGAACTCCGTCGCCAGCAGGTGGCATACACGACAACGCATCCAGCGGGCACTGTCATTGTCGATACGCCTGCTCGCCGTCTCTATTACATCCTGGGCAATGGTCAGGCCATGCGTTACGGCGTCGGCGTCGGTCGTCAGGGTCTGGCGTTGCGCGGCGATGCCTATGTTGGCCGCAAGGCCGAATGGCCAAGCTGGACGCCAACGCCAAATATGATTCGTCGCGAGCCACACAAGAACCTGAAATATGCCGGTGGCATGCCGGGAGGCCCGAACAATCCGCTGGGCGCTCGCGCCATGTATCTCTATCGCAACGGCAACGACACCATGTTCCGTCTGCACGGCACCAACCAGCCGCAGTCCATCGGTCATGCCATGTCCAGCGGCTGCATTCGCATGCTGAACCACGACATTGTCGATCTTTATGAACGCGTGCCGGTCGGTGCCCGCGTGGTGGTTCTGCAGGCATAATGATCTTAGAAACGCCTTGATCCGGCGCTTTGAGAGCCGGATCGCAACCTTGCCACGGTGCCAACATGTGTCGTTTCCTCGCCTATACTGGCTCTCCCGTCTGGCTCGACAGTCTTCTGATCGAGCCGGAAAGTTCGCTGATCAGCCAGTCGCTGGCGGCGAGGGAGGCAAAGACGGTGGTCAATGGCGATGGATGCGGCATTGGCTGGTATGGCGAGCGGGGCGAGCCCGGCATTTATCGCGGCATCCTGCCCGCATGGTCTGACCGCAATCTGACATCGCTTTGCCATCAGTTGCGGTCGGGGATGTTTCTGGCTCACGTGCGTTCCGCCACCACCGGCGGCGTATCCATGGCCAATTGCCATCCGTTCGGCTTTGGCAAGCACCTTTTCATGCACAATGGCCAGATTGGCGGTTATGAAAAGGTCAAGCGCGCCATCGAGGCCCATATTCCCGATGAAGTCTATTGTTCGCGCGCCGGCAATGGCGATAGCGAGGCGATCTTTCTGATTGCTGCCGGTTTCGGTCTCGACCGCGATCCTGTCGGTGCCCTAAAGAAAACCTTGCAGATGTGTCTGGACGTCGTGGAACGCTCCGGTGTCGATGAGCCCGTTCGTTTCAGTGCCATCCATGCCGATGGCGACACCTTGCACGCCTTCCGCTGGTCCAGCGATGCCCGCCCGCCGACACTTTATTGGCGCAACATGGGTGAGGGGATTGCCATTGCATCCGAACCTTTTGGCACGGGTGGAGAGAAGTGGGATATCATTCCGGCCAATACGGTCGCTACCGTAAAAGGCGTCGACATCACCTTTGAGCCATTCAATCCCGTAACGCAGCCTGCCGTGCTGATGACGGCCTGACGCTTCGATCATATCCAGCCAGACAACCACTGGTTTCTCGCGCTGTGGCCTGCTGCAAGCAGGCTCTACAGGCACCTTTTTGTTACCCCATATTTCGGGTATCGGACCTGCAAGCGCGCGAGTTGTTTTTGCCTCGGAAACGTGTAACCCAATATCGAATAGATGTATTTTTCAGTCGGGTTTTGGCAGCGATAGCGCGAACCTGCTTATGAGGATAAGACACATGGCATTTTTTGATAAACTGTCGCGATATCAGCCCCAGTTTCTGGCTGTTCTGCGAATCGTCGCTGCGCTGCTGTTCATCGAACACGGTACGCAGAAGCTGTTCGGCTTCCCCGCAGCGCAGATGGAAGGTTCGCTTCCACCGCTGTTGCTGGTTGCTGCACTGCTTGAACTGATTGGCGGCGTGCTCATTCTCATCGGTCTCTTCACACGCCCGGTCGCCTTCCTTCTGTCTGGACAGATGGCGGTTGCCTATTTCATGGCGCATGCACCGAAGAGCGTCTTCCCAGCGCTGAACGGTGGCGATGCCGCCATCCTGTTCTGCTTCATCTTCCTGTATCTGGTTGCTGCTGGCCCCGGTGCATTCTCGGTCGACAATAGCCGCCGTTAATCACTGCCGTATCTGATACGACAACATTTCGAAACGCCGCGTGGACATTCCATGCGGCGTTTTCAGTTGGACTTCAGCTCGCCGTGTTTTGCCGTCTGACGCATCAGCCATTTGTCGATTTTTGCCTGAAGCAGTTCCGGGCTGATGGGCTTTGACAGATAATCATCCATGCCCACGGCAAGGCAGAGATCGCGGTCGCTCTCCTGCGCATGAGCGGTCACGCCGATGATCGGAACGCGCGCGACGTTCATGGCATTGTCTTCCTCAGCGCGAATGGCCTGCGTGGCCTGATGCCCGTTCATGACAGGCATGGAGACATCCATCAAAATGATCGCCGGATTATCCGTGCGCCACGCCTGAACCGCCTGTTTTCCATTGTCCACGATCCGGAAGGTGAGGCCGGTCTGCTGGAGAATCTGGGTGAAAACGATCTGGTTGACGTCGTTGTCCTCGGCAATCAGCACATCCAGAGACGAAACGCGGCTTGCGGCAACCGGGGTGCTGACTTTCGCCACGGGCTTTTGGCTCTGTTCAGGACTGACCTGTCTCGGCGCGCTGGCCGCCTGTTGCTGTTGCCATCCGCGTTTTGCCCTTGATGTACGCACCACATCCGTCAGCGTCTTGCGAAGCAGACGTGCGCGCACAGGCTTCATCAAGTGGGCGTCGAAGTTGATGTCCGCCGACCCGCCCCGGTCATTGACCGCATCCATCGAGGTCAGGAAAATGATCGGCGTGGCACTGAGGCGCGGGTTGCCCCGCAACTGCCGTGCCACCTGCATACCGTCCATATCAGGCATGTGGTAATCAAGAATGACCGCATCGATGTCAAAGCCGATCTTCGCGGCTTCTTCCAGAACGGCAATGCCCGCCGGGCCGCTATCTGCGGCATAGCTGTCCACGCCCCAGCTTGTCAGCTGTTCGGTCAGTATCTGCCGGTTCACGGCATTGTCGTCGATGACGAGGACGCTCACTTTTCTGGTATCGATGGGGGAAACCGTCTGCTCGGAGCGGGTCCCAACAATGCGCAGAGGCAGGCTGACCGTGAACGCTGAGCCTTGACCGAGTGTGCTTTCCACATCCACCTTGCCGCCGAAAAGCCCGGCCAGCCCCACCGTAATCGCAAGGCCAAGGCCTGTGCCTTCGTGCCTGCGCGTGGAGGAGGTGTCTGCCTGACTGAATTTTTCGAAAATGCGGTCCAGCTGGTGCGGCGCGATGCCTATGCCGGTGTCTTCCACCCGCAATGTCAGAATGACTTCGCTGTCCTCTATGGCCTCGGCTGAAAGCTCAATGAGGACATGCCCCATTTCGGTAAACTTGATGGCGTTACCGATGAGGTTGGTTGCGATCTGCCGGAAACGACCGGCATCGCCGCTGACCAGATTGCGCAAGGTCGGATCGACGCGGACGATGAGTTCGATGTTCTTTTCCAGCGCCTGCGACGACAGAAGGGAGGCCACGTCTTCCACTGCTTCTACCGCATCGAAAGGCGTGGAGCGCAATGCCATCTGTCCAGCATCGATCTTGGAGAAATCCAGAATATCGTTGATGATCGTCAGCAGCGCATTGCCGGATTTGACGATGACGTCGGTAAATGTCCGCTGCCGCGTATCCAGACTGGATTTTGCTAGCAGTTCCGCCATGCCGAGAACACCATTCATTGGCGTTCTGATTTCGTGGCTCATATTGGCCAGAAACTCGGATTTTGCCCGGTCTGCGGCTTCCGCCCGCGCCAGCAGGCCTTCAAGCTCAGCCTCGCGCTGCTTCATTTCGGTAATATCGGTGACGATGACGAGCCAGTAATTGCCGGCACCGATCGTGGATTCCACATTGAGCCAGCGTTTGCCGTCCACATGGATCAGCCATGAGAACGGCTTGGCGGCGGCAACATTGTCCAGCCATTGCGTGCGGGTCGATATCGTCTGCTCTTCGGTTCCGAAATCGCCGCGGTCTGCACAATAGGCAAAGAATGGCAGCCAGCTGACACCTGCGACCAGCAATTGCGGCGGCACATCGAACATACGCGACAAGGCGTCATTGGACATGATGATCTTGCCGTCCTGCACCAGTGCGAGCCCCTGCGCCATGACGCGCGTCGCATCCTGCATATATTCGCCAACGCGCTGCAATTCCTGCCGGGCGGCGCTGATTTCCTCGTCGCGCACGCGCACCGCGGTGCTATCGGAGAAGGTGATGAGGATCTTGCCGCCAGCAATGCGGCGTTCTGACAGGATGATGAATCGGCCCGACTTGCTGGAAATCTCACGCGATGTGTTGCCATCGATCCGGTTTAGCCGCTCGACGCGATCGAGATAGGCCTCCTCGAGCGTCATGCCGCCAAATTCGTACTTGCCGCATTCGTAGCCCAGTTGCAGATAGGTGCGGTAGGACTTTCCGACGAGGTCGATCTTCTCGGTTACTTCCCACAGGTCGTAAAAGCGGCTGTTGGCATATTCAATCGTCAGATCCGGTCCCAGCAGCATCACGCCTACTGGCATGGATTGCAGGAGGGATTCGACTTCGGCGTGGAGTTTCTCCGCCTCATTGCGGGCTGCCAGCAGTTCCTGCTGTCCCTGCATCAACGTGGTCGTATCGGTAACAGAGCCGACCAGATAGGGTTCCTCAGCAGGGGTGACGATGCGGCCAATCCTGATGATGGTGGGCACGGTGGTGCCGTTGTTGAGGACGATCTCCTGCGTCTTTTGCAGCTCTTCGCCCGTTTCCAGAATGTGGACATTTTCCTGCCGGAAGCCTTCGCCTTCGTGCAGGAAGATTTCCTCTTCCGTCAGTCCGTAATATTTCTCCCGAGGCTCGCCCCACAATGTCTCATAAGAAGCGTTTGCGTAGGTGAGGCGGCGTTTGCTATCCAGCATGAAGACGGCAACCGGCAGGCGTTCCAGCGCTTCGCGGAACAGCCAGTTCTCGCGTGTGTGCTTCTCCACCAGCATTTCTTGCGTCTTGGCATCGGTCACGTCGATGCGAAGCGCAACGAGCAGGCCGTTTTCAAGTCGCTTGTTGATGAAGCGGATCCAGCGACCGTCGCTCATTTCCTGCATGAATTCGGAATAGGGCGTGCGGGTGGCCTGCAGCCTCTGCTCCACCCAATCCAGCCTGTTGGCAGCGCCTTCCTCTTGCAGCAGGCCCGATTTGACGTAGCGATCATGGAATGCCGTGACGATGGCGTTGAGTTCAAGCCCCGGCTTCCAGTCGAGGTTTAGTTCGCGATACAGATTTTCCAAACGGGCGTTGGAGTAGATCAGCCTGTCGTCCGGATCGTAAACCGCCACGCCGACATCCAGAAGATCGAGAAGGCTGCTGCCGATCAGCGGTTCATTCTGGGCGATGGCGCGTTCCATGTCGAAAGACGGCATCGTCTCGAATATTTCAAACAGAAACAGATCGCCGTTTTCCGATTCAAAACGTTCGCATTTGACGGCATGTGTCTGGCTGGCGTGCTGATCGGTGCTTGCAGTGACTTCTTCCGTTGCAAAGACGAGGCAGCGACGCTCCTTGTCTTCGCGCCCCACATCCTTGGCATTGCCGAAGAGTTCCTGCGTGGTTTTCTGGTAGAAATCTGCTGCGGGGCGACCGTTGAAGCGGGCATAGGCGGAGTTGACGCAGACATATCGCAACTGACTGTCTTTAATGCAGGCGGGCAGAGTAAGCGTTAATACGCCCTCACATGCTTTTTCAAGCAATCCGCCCCCACTAATCAAATCATTCTCCGTAGCCGTCCGTGACACCAATAGAATCAGCGCTCAACTGCGAGCGAACATGTCAGAGAATCTATTGTAGATTGATGAAGTTGGCTATCTGTCCCGCGCTATTATTAGAAGTTGTTAACTGTAGTTTTTCATCGATCGTTAAGATTTTCGCGATGCGTGGCATGTCGCTATAGCCGAATTGCCGCAGGGTCGGCGGCATGCTTTTTGAAACATTCGCTTGACTTTCCTTGATAAAAAGACCACATCCCACTCCAAGCTTTCACCCTCGGCAGCCGCGTGAGCTGCAGCGTCAACGAAAAAGACCCGACGCATGAAGGAAAAGCGCAGGATACAGGAGACGGCGTATTCGCCGCACTGAAGCGCAGAAAGTCATTCCAACCCACAAGTTCCCAATTCACGCGGGGTTCTTGACGCCAAGACAACCGGACAGCAGGGCTGATCCGGGTTCGAGCGTTTTGGCGCCCCGAAAGGTATACTATTGACCAGTTTTAGCGAACTCGGCCTCTCCGAAAAAATCGTGGCCGGCGTCACCCAGCTTGGTTACACCACGCCGACCCCTATTCAGGAAAAAGCGATCCCGCTTCTTCTGGAAGGCCGCGATATCATCGGTCTCGCACAGACCGGCACCGGCAAAACCGCCGCATTCGGCCTGCCGATCATCGAAATGCTTCTGAAGCAGCCCGACCGTCCGGCAAACCGCACCACCCGCACACTTATCCTTGCGCCAACGCGCGAGCTGGTAAACCAGATCGGCGAAAGCCTTCGTGGTTTTGTGCGCAAGACGCATCTCAAGATCAATCAGGTCGTTGGTGGCGCGTCCATCAACAAGCAGCAGCTTCAGCTGGAAAAAGGCACCGATATTCTGGTTGCCACGCCTGGCCGTCTGCTCGATCTGATTTCACGCAACGCGATTTCGCTGTCCAAGGTCACCTATCTGGTTCTCGATGAAGCAGACCAGATGCTGGATCTCGGCTTTATTCACGACCTGCGCAAGATTTCCAAAATGGTGCCTGCTGGTCGCCAGACGCTGCTGTTTTCGGCCACCATGCCGAAGGCAATTTCTGATCTCGCAGGCAGCTATCTGACCAACCCGGTCACCGTTCAGGTTACGCCTCCGGGCAAGGCCGCCGACAAGGTTGAGCAATATGTTCACTTCGTTGCTGGCAAGAACGACAAGACCGAGCTTCTCAAGAAGTCGCTCAACGACAACCCGGATGGCCGCGCAATCGTGTTCCTGCGCACCAAGCATGGCGCTGAAAAGCTGTCCAAGTATCTGGAGCATATCGGCTTCAAGGTTGCGTCGATCCACGGCAACAAGAGCCAGGGTCAGCGCGAGCGCGCTCTCAAGGGCTTTAAGGACGGCGAAGTCAAGGTTCTGGTGGCAACCGACGTTGCTGCCCGCGGCATCGACATTCCTGCCGTAACCCACGTCTTCAACTACGATCTGCCGGAAGTGGCCGACGCTTACGTGCACCGCATCGGTCGTACGGCGCGTGCGGGTCGTGATGGCATCGCCATCGCCTTCTGCGCACCGGACGAAACCCGTCTGCTGCACGACATCGAAAAGCTGATGAAGATCGAAATTCCGGTCCTCTCCGGCGAACGTCCTGAAGGTCTGGCAAGCCCATCGCGCGGCAACAACAACCGTGGCGGCAATGGTGGCAATCGCGGTAGCGCGAACGGCCCGCGTCGTCAGGGTGGCGAGCGTGCCCATGGCGACCGTCCGGCACGTGGCCCCCGTGAAGGTGGGCATCGCGAAGGTGGTCATCGTGATGGTGGACGTCGCAATGGCGATTTCCGTGGCCAGCGCGCTGGCGAATTCGCACCGGTTGAGCGCGACAACGATCTTGAAGTCACGTCCGACTTCAAGCGCCCGAAGGCAGATGCTGCACCGGGCAAGCCAGCTGGCAACCGCAATCATCGCGGCGGTCAGGGTCGTCCGGCTCGCAAGGCAGGCTCCTTTTCTCCTGCCGGTCAGGGTCGTCCTGCTGGCAAAGCCGGTGGTGGTCGCAAGCGCGGCTGATTTAGCCCAACTTTAATAGTGAGCGCCCGGATGAAAATCCGGGCGTTTTTCGTTTTGACTTAGAGAGCAGGTTTCTTACCGCAGAGCATTTCGCGCTTTCCGGCAAAACCCGGTCTGCGCTCTACGGTAAAGCCCGCGGCACCCAGATTGCGCCGCACGAAACCGGCCGCCGCAAATGTGCCGAAGGTTCCACCAGGAGCAGTCTTCTCAAACACCGCTGACATAATCTCCAGCGACCACATCTCGGGGTTCTTGGCTGGCGCAAAGCCATCGAGATACCAGGCGTCGAATATGTCAGTGCTTTGGCCGATCCCTCGCATGGCATCACCGCAAAAGACGGTCAGTCGCGTCTGCTCGTCCAGAGTGATGTCGATCCAGCCTTCCGGGTCTGACGGCCATTGTGCGACGAAGGCTTTGCGCTCGGCATCCAGTTGCGGCCAGTGGGACAGTGCACGGTCCAGCTCTTGGGCGGTCATCGGGTAAAGCTCGAAGGACACGAAATGCAGCTGCGCATCGGCGGGCCTTGAGAGCTTCCACTGCCGCCATGTCTCGCACAGGTTCAGCGCCGTGCCGAAGCCAAGCTCCCCAATGCGGAACGTTCCCTGGGCAGTTTCCCAGCGCTCCGGCAAGCCGTTGCCGGCGAGCGAAACGTGACTACATTCCTGTCGGCCATCGGTTTGGCAATAAAAATGGTCGCCAAAGGCCAGCGAATAGGGCATATCGCCCTCTCGCCAATCCAGCATGTTTGAACCGGCTCGTTGCGGCCCACTGTTATCGAGGTGTGTCATGGTCAAAGCCGATAGTCTTCCCGATCAGACAGGTCAATCATCTTTGCCATGCAGCGTGTCGTTGTTAATCATCGGCGGCGGTATCATGGGCCTTTGGGCTGCAGTGAAGGCGGAGCGCCTGGGCATCGACACGCTGCTGGTGGATGCGGGCAAAGTCGGTAGCGGCGCCAGCGGCGGGCTTATGGGCGCGCTGATGTCGCATATGCCGGATCGCTGGTCGGATAAAAAGCAGTTTCAGTTCGATGCCCTGCTGAGCCTCGAAGCCGAAATTGCAGCCGTGGAAGCCGAAACCGGCCTTTCGGCGGGTTATAGACGCTGTGGCCGTATCATTCCCCTGCCAAAGCCGCATTTGCGGACCATTGCGGAGCGCCATCAAAGCGACGCACTGTCCAACTGGAGCAGGAACGGTCATCAATTCCATTGGCATGTGCTGGATGCGCCACCCGTCGATGGCTGGGTGGATGCCGCAGCGGGCGAGGCGGGTTTCGTTTATGACACCTTTGCCGCCAAGGTCTCTCCGCGGGCTTTCGTGGCGACGCTGGAAGATTATTTGCGACGGTCCAGACATGTGCGCCTCATCGAGAACTGCGGCGTTACGGCTTTGGACCCCAATGGCACGGCCACTTTGGCCAATGGCAAGAGCATCCACTTCGGGCATGCCATGGTCTCTGCGGGACATGATTCTTTCCCACTGCTTGGAGACGCGTTTAAGTTGTCTTCAGGCGTAAGGTTGGGTCAGCCGGTGAAAGGGCAGGCGGCATTGCTGCAAGCCCATGTCGATCCGTCGATGCCGGTAGTGTTCTTGAATGGTCTCTACGTCGTGCCGCATGAGGACGGTACCGTTGCCATTGGCAGCACCAGCGAAGAGGAATTCGACGATGCCTTCACGACGGATGAGCGGCTGGAAACCTTGATTGCGCAGGCAAGGCAGATCGTGCCGTCGCTTGAAGATGCCGAGGTGATCGAGCGCTGGGCCGGGCTGCGCCCCAAGGCAATCGGTCGCGACCCGATGGTGGGCGCGCATCCAGAGCACCCGCGCGTCATTGCACATACGGGCGGTTTCAAGGTCAGTTTTGGCCTCGCGCATCGTCTGGCCGATGCCGCCTTGGATGCGGTGCTGGGCAAGCCCATGCAGGTGCCCACCAGTTTTACGTTTGAAGATCACATTCGTGTTTTCAACCAAAAGATTTGATTCGACAGCGTTTACGCGTCGTTAATCTGTCATGCAAATCACCTAACAGCTTGGCTTATGCATTATGGCTGATGAAATCCGTTCGAGGACGGCGAGGTGACGACGCATGCGGTATGCCATTCATTTTACGCCTTCCCCGAACGATCCGCTGACGCATGTCGCTGCGGCCTGGCTGGGTCGTGACGTCTATTCCGGCCAGAGCGTGGAGCCGCCTGCGGTGACCAGCCTCGGCATGCAGGAAATTTCCTACCACACCGCGCTGCCGCGCCGGTATGGTTTCCACGGCGCGATCAAGGCTCCGTTCCGCTTAATGGATGATGTCAGTGAGGCGGCACTGCTGCGTGCCCTGATGCATTTTGCAGGCACGCATCAGCCTTTCACTTTGCCACCGCTGGAAATCGCCAAACTCGGCAATGTCTACGGTCTGGTGCCGTCCTGGCAATCGGAAACGCTGAATTTTCTGGCCGCAAGTGTGGTGCAGGAGTTTGATCGTTACCGCGCGCCCCTGTCCGATGCGGATATCGACCGTGCCGACCCGGATCGTCTTTCGGCCACGCAACTGACCAATCTGCACCGGTGGGGCCACCCATATGTCATGGACGAGTTCCGTTTTCAGATGATGCTGACGGGCGGTGTGATGCCAGCAGATTGTCCGCGTGTGGAGCGGGCGGTGCGTGGCGTGTTCGAGCCTTTGCTGGAGCGTCAGGTCGATTTCTCCAACCTCGCGCTTTTCGTGGAAGATGAGCCGGGCGCTCCGTTCCGCGTCCATTCGCTGCACCCGATGGGGCGCGTCTCTGCCCGCAAGATTGCATAAGTATCGCCAAGAAAATGCTCTCGACTTTCCGGTCTGCGATGCTACCGTTCACGAAATTTGCGTGAAGGTGATTTGATGATTTCCGCTGACTATCCCCGCAACCTGATCGGTTACGGTCGCAATACCCCTGATCCGAAATGGCCTGGCGATGCCAGAATTGCGGTGCAATTCGTCATTAATTACGAAGAGGGCGGCGAAAGCAGCATTCTCGATAGCGACAAAGCGTCCGAGTCGCTGCTGTCGGAAATCGTCGGCGCGCAGCCCTGGCCGGGGCAGCGCAATCTCAATATGGAATCGATTTACGAATATGGCTCGCGAGCCGGTTTCTGGCGGCTGTGGCGCATGTTCACCGACCTTGGCGTGACAACGACTGTCTATGGCGTCACCGCCGCCATGGCCCGCAACCCGGACGCGGTGGCGGCGATGAAGGAAGCCGGTTGGGAAATCGCCAGCCACGGCTATCGCTGGCTGGAGTATAAGGATTTTTCAGAGGAAGAAGAGCGCAAGCATGTGCTGGAAGCCGTGCGCCTGCACACGGAACTCACCGGCGAGCGCCCCTACGGCATGTATCAGGGCAAGCCTTCTGACAATACATTGCGGCTCATCATGGAGGAAGGTGGTTTCCTCTATTCTTCGGATTCTTATGCCGATGATCTGCCGTATTGGGTGAAAGGCTTGAAAAACGATCCGTTCCTGATCATTCCCTACACGCTCGAAACCAACGACATGCGCTTTGCCACGCCGCAGGGCTTCAATTCCGGCGACCAGTTCTTCACCTATCTGAAAGACGCCTTCGACGTGCTGTATCAGGAAGGTGCCGAAGGTTCTGCCAAGATGATGAGCGTCGGCCTCCACTGCCGCCTCGTCGGGCGTCCCGGTCGCGCGGCGGCACTTCGCCGTTTCATCGAATACGTGCTCGGCCACGAAAAGGTCTGGATACCGCAACGCATTGAGATCGCTCGCCATTGGCATGAGCATCACAAGCCGGAGACGCTGTGATGGTGGACAGGTCGGATTTCATCAGCCGTTTTGGCGGGGTGTTCGAGCATTCCCCTTTTATTGCGGAACGTGCCTATGATGCTGGCGACGTGACTGAACCGTTGACGGCAGGCAATGTCCATGCGGCGCTCTGCACCCAGTTTCGCGCCGCCTCGCATGAGGAAAGGCTGGGCGTGCTGCGCGCTCACCCTGATCTTGCGGGCAAGCTTGCCATTGCCGGAGGCCTGACCGAAGACAGCCGCAAGGAGCAGGCAGGAGCAGGGCTAGACCGTCTTTCGCCGGAAGAGCATGCGCGGTTTACGCAACTCAATGCCGCCTATGTCGAGAAGAACGGCTTTCCCTTCATCATTGCCGTCAAAGGCCTGACCAAGGACGATATTCTGCGCGCCTTCGAGACCCGCATCGATAACAATGCGGAAGACGAATTCACTACTGCAACGGCGCAGGTGGAAAAGATTGCCGGGCTGCGACTATCCGCCTTGCTGCCGGAAAGCTGATGAAACGCATGCGCCAGCAATCTGCTTTCCACATCACGGGCAGCACTCTATATTGTGGTTCAGGAGACAAGCCATGAGACCATCAGAGGTGCTGGAAAAGAACAGGGAAGCGATCCGCGAAGCAACAAAACGCTTCAACGCGGCCAATCCCCGTGTGTTCGGCTCCGTGGCGCGCGGCGAGGATCGGCCCGATAGCGATCTGGATATTTTGGTCGATGCGCTGCCGGGCTCTACGCTTCTCAGCCTAGGCGGACTGCAAGACGCGCTTGAGCAGATGATGCTGGGCACAAGAATTCACCTTCTCACACCCGGTGATTTTCCTGAACGTGTAAAGGTGAGAGTCTTGTCAGAGGCTAAGCCAATATGAGTTTAGATCGCCGTCTGGATCACCTCGCGGACATGAAGCGAGCGGGCAATGCTGCTGTTGATTTCGTCGCAGGTATGCAGAAAGATGACTTTCTTTCAGATTTAAAAACCCAGCATGCAATTGGAATGTGCCTTATTGTCATCGGCGAAGCGACTGTTCGCTTGATGGAGTCCTATCCCGACTTTGTCACTGACCACCCTGATTTCCCATGGAATTCAATTCGAGGGCTCCGCAATCGTGTGGCGCACGGATACTTTGGGCTGGATCTCGAAATTATCTGGGAAACAACGCAAATTACTATCCCGGAACTTTTAGAGAGCCTGAATGCTCTTAAAAACTGGCGTGCCCAAGGTGAATGAATTTTGACTGAATTTCTTGAAATCCTGTCTTTGACCCAACAGGCATTCGCGCCCTTTGGCGATGTTCTCGAGGCAGATCCTGCCAGCATGCGGATCATCAATGGCGGCAATACCGAGCGGTATCATGCGCTTGGCTCACCGGATGTGACGGGTGAAGGCGCGCGTGTCGTGATGAACCTGTTTCGGGGCAGGGCGCGACAGTTCCCTTACACTGTTGATATGATGGAGCGCCACCCGCTGGGGAGCCAGAGCTTTACGCCGCTTTCCGGCAAGCCGTTTCTCGTCGTTGTATCAGAGGATGAGCAGGGCAGGCCGGGGAAGCCGAAGGTATTTCTGTCCCGCGCCGATCAGGGTGTGAATTATCACCGCAATGTCTGGCACCATCCCCTGATGGCCATCGGCTCCACCAGTGATTTTCTGGTTGTGGATCGGGATGGGCCGGGCAACAATCTGGAAGAGTTCTTCTTCGATCAGCCGTATTTCATTTCGGAGCCCACGCCATGACCGGTCTTACCACCCATGTTCTCGATGCAGCTCATGGCACGCCTGCGCAGGGATTGAAGATCGATCTTTACCGGCTTGAGGGCGACAGCCGTGAGAAGCTCAAGACGGTGGAAACCAACAGCGATGGTCGTGTCGATGGCGGGCCGTTGCTGATCGGCACGGATTTTCGGGCGGGGCAGTATGAGCTTGTGTTCCATGCGGGCGATTATCTGAGAACCAAAGGTCTGGTTCTGCCGGAACCTGCCTTTCTTGACATCATACCCATTCGTTTCGGCATAGCCGACGAGAGCGGACAC
This sequence comes from Agrobacterium sp. 20P9.1.2, assembly GCF_057799395.1. NCBI lineage: Bacteria > Pseudomonadati > Pseudomonadota > Alphaproteobacteria > Hyphomicrobiales > Rhizobiaceae > Agrobacterium > Agrobacterium sp. 20P9.1.2. The sequence continues at coordinate 148,248 of NZ_JBYOKI010000008.1, read as the reverse complement.
TACCACGTTCCCCTGCTTCTCTCGCCCTATAGCTATTCTACTTACCGCGGAAGCTGACCCCGATGATCTTTGCTGCCATTGCCGATATCCATGGAAATTACGCGGCACTGGACGCCGTGCTCAAGGATATCGAGAGGCTGGGTATTCCTGATATCGTCAATCTCGGTGATTGTTTCAGCGGTCCGCTAGAGGCCGGTCGCACGGCTGATGTTCTGGTGGGGCGCAACATCCCCACCGTTCGCGGCAATCATGACCGCGCCCTGATCGACCGTCCGTTCGAAGTCATGGGTGATTGGGAAAAACCAGCACATATGCAGCTGTCCTCCGACCATTTCGATTGGTTGCAGAATCTGCCCTTCGATCTGGTGTTCAAGGATGTGGCCTATTGTTGCCACGGATCGCCCAAGGACGACCTGGAATATTGGCTGGAGAAGCTGTCTCCAGAAAGCGTTCTGCATCAACGACCTTTGGCGGAAATCGAGGCGCTCGCTGATGGTATTGAGCAACCGCTCAGGCTGTGCGGCCACACGCATATTGCCCGCACAGTCCAACTGTCGGACGGTCGATTGATCGTCAATCCCGGCAGTGTCGGTTGCCCGGGCTGGAAGGATGACGAACCTTTCTACCATAAGGTCGAAGCCGGTCATCCGCTTGCCAGCTACGCGGTTCTGGAAGAAACGCCACAGGGCTGGCAGGTCTATTTCCGGCAGGTGCGTTATGACAGCAGCGCAATGGGAGAACTCGCCCGTGCCAATGGCATGCCGGGTCTCGGCAAGGCCATCGCAACCGGTTGGCTGGGCTGATCCCGGCTTATCCTTCGCTCGACATGACCACGCAGGAATAGGACTGTGCCTTCAAATCCTTGCAGGCGGAGAGGGCGGCTGCCTGGCTGTCGAAACCGGTGAATCGCGCGCGGTAGAGCGTTGCGGCGCCGCTTCGAACCGCTTCGGTGTAGGGCGCGATGCTGGCGTAGCTGGATGAGATGGCGGGGCGCGCGTTTTTCAAAAGCGAAAGTGCTGCTGTCTGGCTGTCCGCTGCGGCGATCTGCACTTCCCATGCGCTGCGTTCGGAATTGGTGGCGGGAACAGCCGAGGTCTTGATCATATCCGGCATGACGTTGTGGGCGGAAGCGATCTGCATGGCGACGGGGTCTTTGCGCTCGGCAAACATGGGCAAAGGCACGCTGGCGGGGGCGACATCGAATGTGCGGCTGGTGCTGGCGCTGGCAATCAGCTGCTGGCTGCCGCGGCCTCTGGATGCCTTGGGCAGTGTCCTGTCCAGCAGAGCGACCATCTGATTGTCGCGACTGCGGGAGGTCTTGCCGCCCAGTACGACACCGACGACGCTGCGGCCATTGTGGTTGACGGCGCTGACGAGGTTGAAGCCGGAGGCGTTGGTGTAACCGGTCTTGATGCCATCCACGCCCTGATAGCGGCTGAGAAGCCTGTTGTGGCCGCTGATCGTCTTGCCACGGAACTTGAAGGACCTAGTAGCAAAGAGTTTGTATTCCTTGGGATAATCCCGTTGAAGGGCTAGGCCGAGCTTGGCCATGTCACGGGCCGTGGTGACCTGCGCCTTGTTAGGCAGGCCGGAGGCGTTGCGGAAAACGGTGCTCGTCATGCCCAACTGGCGGGCCTTGCGGGTCATCATCTGCGCAAACCCGGCCTGCGAGCCACCCAAATGATCGCCCATGCCCTCGGCCATGTCATTGGCGGATTTGACGATCATGCCATAGACGGCTTCGCGAACCGTGAAGGTGGTACCCGCTCTGACCCAAAGCTTGGAAGGAATGACCGCCGCACCACGCTTGGACATGGTGATGCGCTGGTTCCAGCTCAGGCGACCGTCATGTAGGGCTTCGAAAACGAGATAAAGCGTCATCATTTTTGTCAGCGAAGCCGGGTAGTTTTTCGTGTCGGCATTCTCGGAATCCAGCACTTTCCCCGTGTTGGCATCCATCACGAAATGCGCATAACCCGCCTGCGCCGGAGACGCGTGCAGGGAAAGGACCGCACAGAGGAAGGCCAAAGCAAATACCCACGCTCCGGCCATGCCCCGTCTGATCGTTCCCAACATGTTTTACCCCTTATCCGTCCATTTGCCGCTGCCAAGATGACTGAAACTTTCCGGCAACAAAACCATTCAAACTTTAAAGGCCGCTTTCATCCTTAATTAAGTATGAAAATCGACCCCCATTGGTGGCGGGTTATTTTCTTGAAAAGAAACCGACCGTCCGGTATGTATCTGATCATGGATATGTTGACCGAACGTAAAAAGCAGCCTGATGTCGTGCGCCGGAATTTGATGGATTGCACTGCCAGACTTGCGGCAGAGCAGGGGTTTTCGGCTGTCTCTGTTCAGGCCGTTGCCTCCGCTGCCGGTGTGACGAAGGGTGGGCTGTTTCACCATTTCGCGTCCAAGCAGGCTTTGCTTGAAGCCGTGCTTGGCGACCTTTTGGCCAAGCTGGATGAGGATATCGATGCCCTGATCTCACAGGATTGTGAGGACTATGGATGCTTCACGCGGGCCTATGTAAACGCATTTTTTGACGATCGGGGCCGTGAATCCTACGCGCAGTGGTCAGCCATATCAGTTGCGCTCATCAGCGAACCATCGTTGCGGCAGCTATGGGAAAGCTGGTTCAGCGTTCGCCTGACCCGCCACAAAAAGACGGATGATCACCTTAATCTCGAGCTTGTCCGGCTCGCAATCGACGGTCTCTGGCTTGCGGATCTGGTCAGCGAAAAGGGCCATGCCGGCGGCAACAGATCGGCACTTCACAAGCAGCTTCTCAAAGCTGCGCAAAAGGAACATGACACATGAACGGCGTCACCTTGACCTATGCGGCACTTGTCGCAGCCATTGTCTGCGAAGTCATCGGCACGTCATTCTTGCAGCAATCCCAACAATTTACCCGGTGGTTACCGACGCTTCTGATGGCCGTCTTTTACGGTGCGGCCTTTTATCTGCTGTCGATTACCCTGCGCACCATCCCCGTCGGCGTGGCCTACGCGATCTGGAGCGGACTTGGCATCGTGCTGATTTCAGCAGTGGGTTATATCTTCTTCCGCCAGACGCTGGACCTCGCCGCGATGATCGGCCTTGGGCTGATTATCGCGGGCGTCGTGGTCGTGAACCTGTTTTCGAAGACCGTGGGGCACTAGAGCGTTTCCATTTAACAAGGAAGCGCTCTAGAGGCCGCTTGGCCCTCAGCGCACCAGAATGCTGCGATCCACCTCGGTCAGCAAACGCTTGCCGCACAAGGCCATGGTGATGTCCATTTCCTTGCGGATGATTTCCAGCGCGGTGGTCACGCCCTGCTTGCCGCCCGCGCCGAGACCGTAGAGGAAAGGGCGGCCGATATAGGTGCCTTTGGCGCCGAGCGCGATGGCTTTCAGCACGTCCTGACCGGAACGAATACCGCCATCCAGGTGGATTTCGATCTTGTCGCCAACAGCATCGACAATCTTCGGCAGGATTTCGATGGAAGACAGCGCGCCGTCCAACTGGCGTCCACCATGGTTTGAAACGATGATGGCGTCCGCACCGGTACCGGCGGCGGCGATGGCATCTTCCTCATCCAGAATACCCTTGAGGATCAGCTTGCCGCCCCAGCGTTCCTTGATCCATTCCACGTCTTTCCATGAGAGGCGCGGATCAAACTGTTCCGCCGTCCATGAGGAAAGCGACGACAGGTCGGAGACGTTCTTGGCGTGGCCGACGATGTTGCCGAAGCTGCGGCGCTTCGTGCGCAACATATCGAGGCACCATTGCGGGCGCGTCGCCATCTGCCAGATATGCTTGGGCGTGAATTTCGGCGGGGCAGAAAGCCCATTGCGCAGATCCTTATGCCGTTGACCGAGAATCTGAAGGTCCAGCGTCAGCACCAGCGCCGAGCATTTCGCCGCTTTGGCGCGGTCGATCAGATTGTTGACGAAGTCACGGTCCTTCATCACGTAAAGCTGAAACCAGAAGGGGCGGGAAGTGACGGAGGCGACATCTTCAATGGAGCAAATGCTCATGGTCGATAGCGTAAAGGGAACGCCGAATTCTTCCGCTGCCTTGGCCGCCAGCATCTCGCCATCCGCATGCTGCATGCCGGTAAGACCGGTGGGGGAGAGCGCAACAGGCATCGACACCTTCTCACCGATCATCTCCGTCGCCAGCGAACGATTGGTCATATCCACCAGCACACGCTGCCGCAGCTTGATCTTGGCAAAATCATCCTCGTTGGCGCGATAGGTGCTTTCGGTCCATGCGCCACTGTCGGCGTAGTCGAAAAACATCTTCGGAACGCGGCGTTTCGCCTGTTTCTTGAGATCAGCAATGGTAAGCGTTTTGGCCATGAATTGATCTTTCACATCTGAATGTTCATCGCCAATATCATGATTTAGAAGCCGAGTGTTATTCAAAATTTCGGTCAACCCGGCCTTATTTTAGAAAAATCTTCGAGCAAGGCCGAGACAAAAAAAGACTGCGGGCGACAGAGCCACCCGCAGTCTTTGAACTTTACGATCTTAAGATCGATCAGAACTCTTCCCAGCTATCTTGTGCAACCGCTGCGGCGGAACCACCACCGAAGGCACCGGCGATCTTACGGCCCAGTGCACGAGCCGGAGATGGTGCCGGTCTGGATGCGGCAGAGGCCGAGCGGACGGGTGCGGACGCTGGGGCAGAGCGGCTTGCGCCTGCGCCATTGCCAAGATTGAAGCGCGATAGCAGCTGGTTGAGAGATGCCGCTTCCTTGGCAAGGCTGTGGCTGGCTGCTGTCGATTGCTCGACCATGGCGGCATTCTGCTGCGTGCCCTGATCCATCGTGTTGACGGCGGTGTTGATTTCCTGAAGGCCAACCGACTGCTCACGGGAGGATTCCACGATGGCATTGATGTGGCGGTTGATTTCCTGAACTTCCGTGACGATCACTTCCAGTGCACGACCGGTTTCACCGACCAGATTGACGCCCGAGCGCACATGTTCGCCGGAGGTGGTGATCAGCGCCTTGATTTCCTTTGCAGCCTTTGCCGAACGCTGTGCCAGTTCACGCACTTCCTGTGCGACAACCGCAAAGCCCTTACCGGCTTCACCGGCGCGGGCGGCTTCAACGCCTGCATTCAGGGCCAGAAGATTGGTCTGGAAGGCGATTTCATCGATGACGGAGATGATGTTGGTGATTTCGCCGGACGAGCGTTCGATCTCGTTCATGGCGGTCACGGCCTGACGCACGACTGCGCCTGACTTTTCTGCGCCATCACGGGCCTTGGCAACCAGATGGCCGACTTCTTCAGCGCGGTTGCTGCTGTCCTTCACCGTGGTGGTGATTTCTTCCAGAGCGGCGGCTGTTTCTTCAACAGATGCAGCCTGCTGCTCCGTGCGCTTGGACAGATCGTCAGCGGCGGAGCGGATTTCGTTGGCACCGGCATCGATACCACGGGCATTCTGGCCGACGGCATGCAGCGCGTCATTCAGATTGGCGACCGAGCCGTTGAAGTTGTTGCGCAGCGTATCGAGATGAGCAACGAAAGGCGTTTCGATGCGATAGGCGACGTCACCATCTGCAAGACGGTCGAGACCCTTGGCAAGCTGATCGACAGCGAACTGCGTGTCGGCAGCGTCTTTTGCCTTCTGGGCCTCACGCTCGACGCGTTCCTGTTCGGAAAGGCTGCGATTGGCGTCAGCTTCTTTTTCCATCCGAATTTTTTCAAGAGCATTGTCGCGGAAGACGGAAACGGCCTTTGCCATCTGGCCGACTTCGTCCTTACGATCCTGACCTTCAACAGGTGCAGCCGTCTGACCCTGGGCCAGCGAAATCATGCGTTCGCGCAAGGATGCGATAGGCGTCGTAATGCCCTTGGCAGCAACGATGAGAGAGGCGATGATGCCGAGGGCGAATGTGATGCCGACGACCATCAAGGAAGTGAAAATGGTGGAGTTCGTCTGGTCTGTCAGCTCGTCGCTTCTTGCCGCTACCGCTTTCAGTATCTGATCCAGAAACGTTGCATTATCTGTCGTCAAAGGCAGGATCAAAGTGTCTGCTTTTGCCAGAGCCGCTCTTGCAGGCTCGTCCTTGTCTGCCTGTCCCAACTGCACGGCCTGGTCGGTCAGTGCCACAACGTCCTTGCTTCTCTCGATGATTTTATCAATCGCAGCACTTTCGCGCGGAAGAAGTTCCTTCGTGTGCTGAAGGCGTTGGAAGAGCTTGCTTTTGCTATCGTTGTAAAAATCCACAGCCGTTTTCATGGCTGCATCTTCCTGGCGATATGTCAGGATTTGATAGGCCGCATAGGCTGTGGCCACGACATTTCGGTTGACACGCGACATCTCCACGCTTGCACCTGCGTCATTGGAGATGAAATCTGAGTAGCTCGTATCCGCTTCCTTGTACCGGTTTGATACGAAGGCTGTGGCACTCAAGCCCACCACGCAAAGGGGGAGGATTAAGGTAAGAATTTTCGTGCGAATGCTCGCATTTTTAAGAAATGACATATTTCCTCGCGGTTCGATTTTGAAGTCGCGAACACGAAGCAGGGAGCATGGCGACTGGGAACCAGTCGAGCGAAAAGACTCTGCTGCAGGGGATTCGGCGTAGATGTGAAGAATGACAGATGGTGCGCGCCATCATGGCAACCTGATCTATGCTCTGTCGCCTATATGCTTAGTTAGTTATAGTTTAAATATAATTAAATTTCATTTTCCGGGTTTTTTTGAAATAGTTTTCGCTATGTCGGCAACTTATAGTATGTTTTTCTTAGGTTCGCCGGCAATATAGGTTTCAACCACAGTGCGATCATCGCCCATGGTCAGCATAAGAAACAGCTCTTCCGTCAAGCTGTTCACTACTTCCATTTTGAGTGCCATTGCCGGTGTGGATGCTGCATTTAGCACAGTAATATCCGCATCCGTACCCGCATCCAGCGTGCCGATGCGGTCAACCATGGATAGAGCTTCGGCATTGCCGCGGGTCATCAGGTGCCAGCTTTCCAGCGGGTTTAAACGTTCTCCCAGCAGTTGCTGAATTTTGTAGGCTTCGTCCATGGTGCGCAGCATGGAGTAGCTCGATCCGCCGCCGATGTCGGTCGCCACGGCGATACGAACAGGCTTTTCACGCCGTTGTAGCTTTTTCATCGGGAACAGGCCGGAGCCGATGAAGAGGTTGGACGTGGGGCAGTGTACGGCCACTGCGCCGGTTTCCGAGAGAACATCGGCCTCACGATCCGACAGGTGGATGGCGTGGCCGAGCAGGGTCTTTTTGCCCATCAGGCCGTAACGGACATAGATATCCGTGTAATCGATGGCATCAGGATAGAGTTCGCAGGTGTATTTGATCTCGTCCAGATTTTCGGAGAGATGCGTCTGGATGAAGAGATCGGGAAATTCCTGCGCCAGAGCCTGCGCTGCTTCCATCTGCTTCGGTGTCGAGGTGATGGCGAAGCGGGGTGTAATGGCGGCGTGGTTGCGGCCTTTGCCGTGCCAGTCTGCAATGACTTGGCGGGTTTCATCGTAACCGAGTTCGGGCGTGTCCAGCAGGCCTTGCGGCGCGTTGCGGTCCATCATGACCTTGCCGCCCACCATCAGCATATTGCGCTTCATGGCTTCGGCAAAGAAAGCGTCGGCGGATGTTTTGTGCACGGAGCAATAGGCCGCAGCCGTCGTGGTGCCATGGCGGATCAGTTCGTCATAGAAATGGGTGGCGATGCGCTGGGCATGCGCGCTTTCCACGAAGCGGCATTCCTCCGGGAACGTATAGGTGTTCAACCATTCCAGCAGGTTCGCGGCGTAGGAGCCTATGACCTGCATCTGCGGGAAATGCATATGCAAATCGATCAGGCCCGGTACGATGAGGTGAGGGCGGTGATCCGTTTCCTCGACATCTTCGGGTGCTTGGGCACGGATATCCGCGTAGTCGCCGATGGCGCTGATCTTGCCGTTTTCCAGCAGCAGACCGCCGTCTTCGATATAGAGGTAACTGGCCGTATCATCGATGGAGTGCGGCGCGCGATTGAAGCTTAGAAGTCGTCCGCGCAGCAGAAGCATGCTCATTCCGTTTTTCCTTGGGACACGGCGCTCTCATACCATGCGGTCAGCACCTTGCGTTCTTGCGGCGTGATCGCCGTGATATTGCCGGGGGGCATCGCATGGCTGCGGCCTGCCTGTAAATAGATTTCCCGCGCATGGAAGGCAATTTGCGCATCCGTTTCCAGTTTGACCGATTTCGGCGTGAAGGGAACACCCTCCCAGACTGGCTCTACCGCATGGCACATGGAACAGCGGCTCTGCACCACGTCCCGCGCCGAGGCGAAATGCACGTCTGCTGCGAAAAGCTGCTGGGTGGGCGAAAGTTTGGCTGCTTTTTGTTCCTGCTCGCCGGTCAGCACTTTCGGCACGGTGGAAAGCCACATGATGACGATGAAGATCAGCGCTGTGACCAGCCACGTCCATGTGGGTCTGCCCTTGCGGGCGTGGGTGGTGTTGAACCAGTGGCGTATGGTGACGCCCATCAGGAATACGAGGGCTGCGATGAGCCAGTTGAACTGCGTCGCGAAGGCCAGCGGGTAATGGTTCGACAGCATGAAGAAGATGACGGGCAGCGTCAGGTAGTTGTTGTGCAGTGAGCGCTGCTTGGCGATGCGGCCATATTTCGGGTCCGGCGTGCGACCTGCGATAAGGTCTGCGACGACGATCTTCTGATTGGGGATGATGATCATGAAGACATTGGCCGACATGATGGTGGCGGTAAACGCGCCCAGATGCAGGAAGGCGGCGCGACCGGTGAAGATTTGCGTATAGCCCCATGCCATCGCCACCAGTGCAATGTAGAGCACGGCCATCAGGCCCCAGGTGTTGTTGCCGATGGGTGATTTGCACAGCAAATCGTAAAACACCCAGCCGATGGCGAGTGACGCCAGCGACAGACAGATGGCTTGAAACTGCGTCAGTTCCAGTACGGAATGATCGATGAGAAACAGATCCGCGCCGCCATAATAGACGACACACAGCATGGCGAAGCCGGAGAGCCAAGTGGCATAGCTTTCCCATTTGAACCATGTCAGATGGTCCGGCATCGAAGCTGGCGCGACCAGATATTTCTGCACATGGTAGAAACCGCCGCCATGCACCTGCCACTCTTCGCCATAAACACCCGGCGGCATGTTCGGGCGCTTCACCAGCCCTAGATCGAGCGCGATGAAATAGAAGGACGAGCCAATCCAGGCAATGGCGGTGATGACGTGCACCCAGCGGACGGCAAAGGCCATCCATTCCCACGCAATGGCATATTCGTACATTATGTTCCCCTGACGTTGCACCGCACTGTGCGAGAAATTCGACCGTCAGAAAAGAGGGAACCTGCGAAACCGACAGATTTGTTGAGGGTAAACAGTGGCCTTCACGTCTCCGTCGGAAACTCCTCCTCCATCCATTCACTGAAAGCTTTGATCTTTGCGACATTGCGGCGGCCCTCCTGATAGACGATCCAGTAGTCATGCCCGTCGTTGCAGACCAAGTCGAAGGGTTGAAGCAGGCGACCGGAGGCGATGTCTTCAGCGAAGTGCACGGGATTGACGATGGCGACGCCATGACCCGCAATCGCTGCCTGCGCTTCCAGATTCTGGATGCCGAAATCGCTACCGGTTCGGCTGTCGAGATCGGTTTCCGTCACGCCCGCTTCCGCAAACCAGTGTTTCCACCAGCGGTCATTGGGGCTGACAATGGGCAGTTTTAGAATATCGGCCGGATGCTTCAAACCGCCGATGGTCGCGGCCAGCTTCGGGCTGACGACGGGTGCGAAATCCAGTCGCATGATGCGCCGACCAATGACGCCCGGCCAGTTGCCTTTGCCCCAGCGAATGCCGATATCGACATTGGTATGGGCGAAATCCACGATCTCGTTGGACAGACACAGTTGCAACGAGATTTTGGGGTGGCGTGCCTGAAACACGCCCAGGCGTTTGGCCAGCCATTGATGGGCAAACGTCGTGGTACATGAGATGATGAGAACATCTGCCGTCCTGTTGCGCGCCTCTTCCAATGCCGTTGCCAGAATGCCAAAGGCTTGCGTCGCGCGGCCTGCAAGTAATTCACCCGTCTGGGTCAGCGCCACCTGCCGTGGCTTGCGCAGGAACAGCGGTGCGCCAACGAAGTCTTCCAGCAATTTGATCTGGTAGCTCACTGCCGTCTGCGTCATGCCAAGCTCTTCGCCCGCCTTTGTGAAACTGAGGTGACGGGCGGCACTTTCCAGCACGCGCATGGCATTCAAGGGAACGTTGCGGGATAGCTTCATGGATAAGTTCTCTTTATCCATTTGATCAGAAGTTTCATTGGTTTTTCCATGAAAACAGGAGCATTCCTTCTCCATAGCATCAAAAGAACTTTGGAGAAATGATATGCGTACAGCCGCTTTCAGCGTCTGGCCACGGCTATTTGCGCGCGCCTGGATTTTGGACTGGTTTTCCCGGAAATCGGTCCAACTGAGTCCGTCTCAGGAAGACGAAATGCAAGACCACATCAAGCGTGATCTTGGCCTGCTGGATGGTCGCGATCAGATCGGGCCGGGGCGAGAGCGGCAAAGCGATGAATTGCGTGAAGCACTTCGGATGCTACCAAGGTCGCTATGACGACGGGACGTTTGTCTTTGACGACATTGCCGCCGATGGGCAGCACCAGTCGCTCCAGCGCGGACGCTGGCACGCCTTCGCGCTCCAGCCAATGCGCGAAGGTGGCGCGTTTGGTTTTGGAGCCGATCATACCGACATAGGCCAGATCGTCGCGGGCGAGCGCTTCCCTGGCGATCAGGAAATCCAGCGCGTGATCGTGGGTGACTACGATGACCGTGCCACCGACTGGAACGGCTTTCAACATTGCTTCGGGCATGGCGGTGAGGTGGGATGACACGGTTTCAGGTAGGCCCGCCAGTTCCTCACGCCGCGTTTCGATGACGGTGATGGAGAGGGGGAGGAGGGCCAATGCCTGCGCCAGAGCCTTGCCCACATGACCAGCGCCGAAAATGAAGACGGCGGGTTGGGATTGGTGCTCTTGCGCCAGTCGCTGCTTCAGCCCTTCGGCGATTGCGGGCGTGACCTTGGTGAATGTCAGCAATGTGCGCCCGCCGCAGCATTGGCCGATTTCCGGGCCGAGTGGGATGTCCATGGTGTCGATGACTGTCTTGCACGCCAGCATGGCGCGGGCGTGGTCGATGGCCATATATTCAAACTGCCCGCCGCCGATGGTTTGCCAGATGTCGGTGTTTGACACGAGCATGAAAGTTCCGGCTTCGCGCGGGGCGGAGCCTTTGACGGAGCTGATTTCGATGAGGATGGAGGGCATTGATTCGTCGAGAAAAGCGGAGATGGGGGTGTCAGGCATGGGCGTTGGCCTCGGAGCCCGCGAGCCCCCTCTGGCCTGCCGGCCTTCTCCCCCACAAGGGGGGAGAAGATATGCCGCGCTGTCTCCATCCCTCAAGCGCTTGGTGATTGAGAGGAAGACCTCGCCCCACGGTTTCTCCCCCCTTGTGGGGGAGATGGCCGGCAGGCCAGAGGGGGTTTTGCCGCAAACTCAAGGCTTGCCTCATCACCTCACACCTTCCTCAACCGCTCCACCGCCATCAACACCCTCTCAGGCGTCGCTGGCGCGTCCAGCCTTGGGCAGACCTTGTAATCCGCAACGCTGGCCACGGCCATCGATAGCGCTTCCAGGACCGAAATCGCCAGCATGAACGGCGGCTCACCTACGGCCTTGGAGCGGCCAATGGTGGGCTCGGCATTTTCAGCCCATTCCGCCAGCTTCACGTCAAAGATTTTCGGGCGGTCGGAGGCCAGCGGGATTTTGTAGGTTGAGGGGGCGTGGGTGCGAAGGCGGCCCTTCGCATCCCACCACAATTCTTCTGTCGTCAGCCAGCCCATGCCCTGAATGAAGCCGCCTTCGACCTGGCCGATATCGATGGCCGGGTTCAACGATTTGCCGACATCGTGGAGAATGTCGGTGCGCTCCATCATATATTCGCCGGTCAGTGTATCGATGGAGACCTCCGAGACGGATGCGCCATAGGCGAAGTAATAGAACGGCGTACCTTTGCCTGCGGCCCGGTCCCAGTGGATTTTCGGCGTCTTGTAAAAGCCTGCGGCGGAAAGCTGGACGCGGGCGAAATAGGCCTGTTTGATGAAGTCGTTAAAGCCGATTTCTTCCGTTCCCACGCGAATGCGGTTTGGTAGAAACGTGACTTCGTCCTCGCCTACATTCCATTTTTCCATCGCGAATTTGACCAGCCGCTCCTTGATCTGGCGGGCAGCATCATAGGCGGCCATGCCGTTCAAGTCCGTGCCGGAAGAGGCAGCGGTGGCGGATGTGTTGGGCACCTTGCCCGTGGTGGTCGCGGTGATCTTGACGCGGTCGATATCCACCTGAAACGCATCGGCGATGACCTGCGCGACCTTGGTGTAAAGGCCCTGGCCCATCTCCGTGCCGCCATGGTTGAGGTGAATGGAGCCATCATTATAGACATGCACCAGCGCGCCGGCCTGATTGAAGGCGGTCATGGTGAAGGAGATGCCGAACTTCACCGGCGTCAGCGCAATACCTTTGCGGATGATAGGGCTGGTACTGTTGAACTCGATGATCGCCTGTCGCCGCGCCTGATAGTCGCTGGAGGTTTCCAGTTCTTCGACGATGCGGGCGATGATGTTTTCTTCGACTTCCTGATGGTAGGGGGTGGTCGTGCGGCCCGAGCCCTCCTGGCCGTAAAAGTTCAGCTTGCGGATTTCCAGCGGGTCTTTGCCCACCGCATAGGCGATTTCCTCGATAAAGCGTTCCGCCCCCAGCATGCCCTGCGGGCCGCCGAAGCCACGGAAGGCAGTGTTGGAAACCGTGTGCGTTTTCAAGGGCTTCGATTGCAGTTTTACATGCGGATAGAAATAGCTGGAATCCGCATGGAACAGCGCGCGGTCGGTGACTGGGCCTGAAAGGTCTGAGGAGAAACCGCAGCGGGCGGCATAGGTGGCGTCCACCGCGTGAATGCGGCCTTCGTCATCGAAACCCACCTCATAATCGACGCGGAAATCGTGGCGCTTGCCGGTGGCGGTCATGTCCTCATCGCGGTCGGGGCGGATTTTGACGGCGCGTTTCAGCTTCTTGGCGGCGATGGCGCAAAGCGCCGCAAACTGGTTGCCCTGCGTTTCCTTGCCGCCGAAGCCACCACCCATGCGCCGCACCTGCACGGTGACGGCATTAGATGGCACCTGCAGAATGTGACTGACGATATGCTGGATTTCGCTGGGGTGCTGGGTGGAACTCCACACCGTCACGTCATCGTCTTCGCCCGGCACCGCCATGGCGATGTGGCCTTCGAGATAGAAATGTTCCTGCCCGCCAATGCGCATCGTGCCGGTCAGGCGGCGCGGGGCGACGTCCATTTCCAGCTCGGCTTCGCCACGCTGAAGCGTCATGCCGGGGGTGACGAGCGGTTCGCCGTTTTCCGTGGCGCCGTCGATATCGCTCCAATGCGGCAGGTCGTTGTAGGTGATCTTCGCCTTGCGCGCTGCCTTGCGGGCAATGTCGCGGGTTTCGGCAAACACGGCAAAGATCGGCTGACCGTGAAACTCCACCAGCTTTTCCGCCAGCAGCGGCTCGTCGTGACGACCGCCGGATGAGACATCGTTTTCGCCGGGCACATCTTTGCCCGTCATCACCCAGAGAACGCCGGACGTTGCCTCGACCTCAGACAAGTCCATAGCGATGATTTCGGCGTGGGCGCGATCCGCCATGCCGATGGCACCGTGGATCATACCCGCCGGTTCGGGAATATCATCGATATATTCGGCACTTCCGGTGACATGCTTGTGCGCTGAATCATGCCGCAACGATGCGTGCATCTTGCCATCGACAGCGGTTTTGGTGCGCTCGAATGTGTTGGTGTCCATGGCTCAGGCCTCCCTTTCTGTTTGAAAGGTAGAACAAACCTCTCCCTCATTCCTGTGCTCGTCACAGGAATCCAGCCACGGCGCGTCTGCGCCGTGAATGACTCTTTCTCGCCCAAAGACTTGGGCGAACTGGATTCCTGTGACAAGCACAGGAATGAGGGGGAGAGCGGATTGGCCGTTTTTCATCATCACGCCATCTCCTCGAACCGCTGCAATTCCTGGCGCTCGCCGGATGTCTCAAGAAAGAACCGTGTCAGCAGGTTCTTCGCCGTCAGTATCCGGTACTCCGCCGTCGCGCGCCAGTCCGTCAGCGGCTGGAAATCCTCATCGATTGCATCGCGGGCCGCTTCGATGGTTTCCATGGTCCATGGCTGGCCCATCAGAACCTGTTCCAGCTTTGCAGCACGCTTCGGCGTTGCCGCCATGCCGCCGAAGGCGATGCAGATATCCTCCACATTGCCTGCCCCATCCAGCTTCAAATGATAGGCGGCGCAGAGTGCGGAGATGTCCTCATCGCGGCGTTTGGAAATCTTGTAGACCGCGTAATGCACATCGTCAGCCGGGATCGGCACGAAAATCTTCTCCACAAACTCGCCGGAGAAACGGTCTTGTTTGCCATAGTCGATGAAGTATTTTTCGAGCGGCATGGTGCGGCTGCCGGATGCGGAGCGAAGGGTCAGCGTTGCGCCGAGTGCGATTAGAGAGGGTGGCGTATCGCCGATGGGAGAGCCGTTGGCGATGTTGCCGCCGATGGTGCCCATATTTCGCACCTGCTGGCCGCCGATTCGGTCGATCAGGCGGGCGAAGGGCGGAATGTGCTTTGCGAGAACGGTGAAGGCGTGGCTGTAAGTTACGCCAGCGCCTATCGAAATTCCGTTGTTTTCGACGGAGATGGATTGCAGCTCGCTCAGGTGATTGATGAAGATGACCGGGTTCAGCGCCCGCATCTGCTTTGTCACCCACAGGCCGACATCGGTGGAGCCAGCAACGATGGTCGCCTTTGGCTCGGCAGCGTAGGCGGCTGCGAATTCCGGCAGGTTGCCCGGAATGATCGAGCGACAGTCATCCTTGGTGACGGTAATCGTCTCGTTGAGCGGGATGGCCCAGAGGCGGGACATGATGCTGGCGCGGTCGCGCTCTATCGGGTCAAACAGGGTGCTGGGCTTGGCAGCCGTCACGCTTTCAGCCGCGCGGATGATCGGCTCGTAACCGGTGCAGCGACAGAGATTGCCCTGCAGGGCTTTTTCGATATCGGCGCGCGATGGCTTGTTGCTCGTCAGCCAGAGGCCATAAAGCGACATGACAAAGCCGGGCGTGCAGAAGCCGCATTGCGAGCCGTGATAATCCACCATCGCCTGTTGAACCGGATGCAGCACGCCATCCTTGCCAGCCAGATGCTCGATGGTGACGATGTGGGTGCCGTGCAGTGAGCCCATGAAGCGGATGCAAGCATTGACGGTTTCATAGCGCAGCGAGCCATCCATCAGCCGCCCGACCAGTACGGTGCAGGCGCCGCAGTCGCCTTCGGCGCAGCCTTCCTTGGTGCCGGTCAATCGTTTTTGCAGCCTTAGATAATCGAGCAGCGTTTCCGTTGGGCCGAAATCCCTAAGAGAAACGGTCTCGTTATTGAGGATGAAGCTGATTGCGTCTTTCATGCCGTGCCTTCGTATGCGTTTTGATTATTGGGCGGTCCAGCCACCATCGATGGAAATATGCGTGCCGGTGATCTGCTTGGCCGCATCACTGGCCAGGAAGATCGCGGTTGCCGCGATGTCCTCGACCTTTACGAATTCCTTCGTTGCTTGCAGCCGCAGGAGAACATCGTTCTTCACCTCGTCCTCGCTGATGCCGCGTGCCTTGGCCGTATCGGGTATCTGTTTTTCCACCAGAGAGGTCAGCACATAGCCGGGGCAGATGGCGTTGACGGTAATTCCGGTTTCGGCAAGCTCCAGCGCTGCGGATTTCGTCAGGCCGATAATACCATGTTTTGCCGCCACATAGGCAGATTTAAACGGCGAGGCGACCAGCCCGTGGGCCGAGGCGATGTTGATGATGCGACCTTTTCCCGCCGCCTTCATCAGCGGAATGACAGCTCGCATGGTGTGGAAAGAACTGGTCAGATTGATGGCGATGATCTGGTCCCATTTCTCCGGCGGAAACTCCTCCACCGGGGCGACATGCTGCACACCGGCATTGTTGACCAGAATATCCACCGCACCCATTTTCTCGTGGGTGGTTTTGACCAGATCGGCAATCTCATCCGGCTTGGTCATATCCGCCGGGTGGTAGAGAACACGCGTGCCGCTTTCGGCCTCCATCAAAAGGCGTGTGTCCTCGATTTCGTGCTCGTCGCCGAAACCGTTCAGCATGACGTTGCAGCCATCATTCGCGAATGCCTGCGCGATGGCCAGACCAATACCGCTGGTAGAGCCGGTTACTATAACAGTCCGATGCATGCGTCCCCCTTTTTACCCAACGTTGCAACGCTTTACATCAGGTTATGCTTAAACCGGGGGAACTGGCAATCGGATTTCACAACAGCGCGCACTTGCCGTGGCTTGACTTTACGGGCTGCTCATATTGTGTTGCGCGACATTGAATTCCGGGAGGCATGAATGGGCGGCTATATTCTCGCCATCGACCAAGGCACGACATCGACGCGTGCCATTGTTTTCGATGGCTCCATGCAGGTGGCAGGAACGGGACAAAAGGAGTTCCGCCAGATTTTTCCAGACTCAGGCTGGGTGGAGCATGACCCTGAAGAAATCTGGGAAAGCGTCATCTGGTCCATCAAGCAGGCCTTGGAAAAAGCCAAGCTGAAAGCCTCCGACATCTCGGCCATCGGCATTACCAACCAGCGCGAAACCACGCTGTTGTGGGAACGCGACACCGGCAAGCCGCTGCACAATGCCATTGTCTGGCAGGACCGGCGCACCGCCAAGCTGTGCGAAAAGCTGAAAAAAGACGGTCACGAAAAAGCCTTCGTCAAGAAAACCGGCCTTCTGCTCGACCCGTATTTTTCCGGCACCAAGCTGTCCTGGCTTCTCTCCAAGATCAAGGGTGCACGCAAGCGTGCCGAAAAGGGTGAACTTTGCTTCGGCACGGTCGATACGTTCCTGATCTGGCGGCTGACGGGCGGCAAGTCATTTGTAACTGACGCCACGAATGCGTCTCGCACGCTGATGTTCAACATCGAAAAGAATGTCTGGGACAAGCAGCTTCTCGAAATTCTCGACGTGCCAGCGTCGGTTCTTCCCGAGGTGCTGGATTGCGCTGCCGAATTCGGCGTTGCGGATGAAGAACTGTTCGGCGCGCCGATCCCCATTCTCGGCGTCGCGGGAGATCAGCACGCTGCCGTCATCGGGCAAGCCTGTTTCGAACCCGGCATGCTGAAGTCCACCTACGGCACCGGCTGCTTTGCGCTTCTCAACACCGGCGAAGACATGGTTCGTTCCAAAAACCGGCTGTTGACGACCATTGCCTACCGGCTGGATGGCAAGACGATCTATGCGCTCGAAGGCTCCATCTTCGTCGCGGGTGCTGCCGTGCAGTGGCTGCGCGACGGGCTGAAGGTCATCGGTTCGGCATCGGAAACCGGCGCGCTGGCCGAAAAGGCAGATCCTACGCAGGATGTTTATCTGGTACCGGCTTTCGTTGGCCTCGGCGCGCCCTTTTGGGACGCGGATGCACGCGGGGCGATGTTCGGGCTGACGCGCGGCACAGGTCCGGCGGAGTTTGCGCGCGCGGCACTCGAAGCCGTCTGCTACCAGACGGGCGACCTGCTGGACGCCATGCACAAGGACTGGAAAAACGCCAATGGCGACACGGTTCTGCGTGTGGATGGCGGCATGGTGGCGTCTGACTGGACGATGCAGCGCCTGTCCGACCTCATTGATGCGCCGGTGGACCGCCCGGTCATTCTGGAAACCACGGCTCTGGGCGCGGCATGGCTTGCGGGCAGTAAGGCGGGCGTGTGGCCGGATATGAAGGCGTTTTCGCAGGCATGGTCGCGCGACCAGCGCTTCGAGCCGCAGATGGACGATGAAACCCGCGAACGCAAGATCAAGGGTTGGAAGAACGCTGTGCAGCGAACGCTGAGCAAAGTCTGATATCCGCACCACCAAGGCTGCGTGTCGGTCCCGGCGCGCAGCGGTGCAACACCATTTCTTAATGAGTTAAGTCGTAAATTCGGCAATTGAATAAAATCGACAGGAGTGTCGTTTCGGTCCCGATTGAGGCTCACCCGGTGTGAGGATGGTCGGCTGGTATTCGCGAAATCGCGTTCAGGCAACGCTGAAGACAAAAGGCTGGTAACCAGGCGATGTTGGGTAGATTTGCTGCGCTGGTGACGGATCGTCTTTCTCATTTTCCGCTAATGCACAGACGTGATGTCACACCGTCGCGCACCACTTTCAGCGCTGTCTAGATGTCGAGAGCAGCCGAAAACAGCCCCGTCTATGATCAGCCCGCTTATAGCGGCTTGATAGGGCTTGCCGATGTCGCAGCAGCCCTGTGGCGCAGAAAACTGCTGATTTTCCTCGTCACCTTGCTCTGCGCTGGCTTGCCTTACGCATCTTCATTTCTCATGCCCAACTACTACTTCATCTACACGCAGATTCTGCTCGACCCGGATGGTCAGCGCATTTTCGCCACCGATCTGCAAAAGCCGGAGCAGCAGCGCTCTGTCGACTGGTATGTGGTCAGCCAACAGGGCGTCATCGCCTCCGATCTCGTGCTGGGACAGGTGGTGGAGAGTGAAAAGCTTTACGATGACCCGGATTTCGGTGCGGCCTCGCCTTATTATCCCGACAAAGCGCGCAAAACCCAGCTAGCGGTCGAAAAGCTGCGTGATGCCGTTAAGCTCAAGCGTATCGGCGACAGCTACATCATCGAAGTCAAGGTCACCGATACGCAGCCGGAACGGGCCATGCGCATCGCCAACCGGATACCCGATATCTACTTTAGAGAGCGCCAGCAAAGCTCCGCGGATGTCTTTCGACGCACGGGCAACAGTCTGGCCGAGCAGTTGCAGAGCCTCAAGGCCGCCGTCGAAGCCGCCGACCGCGCGGTCAATGATTATCGTACGAAACACAACATTGCTTTGATCGATGGACAGTCCGATATTGCCGGGCAGGTCACCGAACTCAACAATCAGATATCCGATCTGGCAGGCCAGATTGCCGAGCAGCAGGCCATTGCAGCCGAGCTGGATAAGGCGCGGAAAAACCCTGATTATCGGCCATCCATACCGGATACCAGTCTCAGCCAGGCAATCGTCCAGCTACGGACCCGCTATGAGCAGAGCAGGGCGGAGCTGAACGTGCTGGCGGCCTCTGTCGGCAGGCGCCATCCAGATTACCAGCAGGCGCAGGAACGCAGCCGCGCCATTGCTGAAATCCTCGATGGCGAGCTGCGCAACCACGCCAATGCCGCCGTGCAGAATGTTCGCACACTGAGAAACCAGAATACCTTGCTGAGCGCGCAGCTGGACAAGCTGAAGGGACAGCTGAACGAGAATGACACCACGATGGTGACGTTGCGCGAGCTGGAGCGAACGCTTGCCTCCAACCGTGCCGTCTACGAAGAGTTCCTATTGAGAACCCGCCAGCTTTCCGAGCAGGCCGGTTCGGCGCAGGAGCAGCCGCGCGTGATCGACGCCGCCGCTTATCCCCTGCGCAGAGCGGGCCCGCCTCACAACACCATCGCTTTCGTGGGTGGTCTCTCCGGCTTCATACTGATGATGGCTGGCGTGCTTTTGAGAGCCGATCTCCTTTCTGTATCGGCAAGAAAGGGTCTGGCGGCATGAGCAATATCGCGCAATCATCGCCGCATTACGCCCCGCCGCTGGTGGCCGCAAAGGCTGGTTTCAACGGTGCGGTGCCTTGGGCCGCCTTCGTTTTGATCCTGACGCTGCCCTTCATGCAGCTGTTTACGGTCAATTTCGTATTCCCTCTGAAAATCTTCGAAATCGCCATCATCGTCTGGGGTTTGACCGCTGTTCTCATGTTGCGCATCCACGTCTTCGACGTGCCGGTGCTGATTTTCGGAATTTTGCTGACATTTTATTGCGTGATCGCGCTCACCATCAATCTCAGAATTCTGGACAATGTCGGCAACTTCTCGCATCTGGCGCGCTGGTCGCCCGAGATCGACGGGCTGACGAAAGCCGCCTATCTGCTGATCTGTGTGCTGGGCCTGAACCTCGTGGCCTATGCCGCCTATTTCAAGCCGAAGCTTGCTGTCGATCTATGGATTATTGGGGCGCTTCTTGCCGCCAGTGTGCATTTCGCACTGTTCCTGATGACGTTGGCTGGAATGTCTCTGCCAAATCTACCCGGCATGCCCGACAACCCGCAAATGATCGACCTCGCGGGCATGCGCCTTTATCGCGCTGCGACCTTTCTGGAAGGCAATTATGCAGGTCCGTTTTTCATTCTGTCCTTTCTGCTGGCGTGCTACAGGCACTACAGATTGCGGGCCTGCCTGCTGCTGACGGCGGCGCTCTTGACCTTCTCGACCACGGCATTGCTGGGTCTGGCGGTGGCCGGTCTGTACTGGATGCTGACCAGCAAAAATGCCATGTCGAAGATCAAGGTCCTGTTGTTGGCCTTACCGCTACTGCTCGTCGGGGCACCGTTGCTCGACACCTTCGTTCTGGACAAGATTTCCGACGATAGCGAAAACTCTTCCATCAGTGACCGCACCGCGACCGCGCTGGAAGCCTTGGGCATGTTTCAGAACAATGTCGTCATCGGGGTGGGTATCTCGCAATATGGTTTTGGTGTGCCGGGTCGCACGCGCTGGGATTTCACCCGCAACGATTTTGCGGTGGAAAAGGACAAGGGAATTCCCAACAATGTCTATGCCGAGACATTGTCGGAACTGGGCCTCATGGGATTGCTGTTTCTCGGTGCCTTCCTCCTCGCCATTTTCCGCATTATCTGGCGCTGCCCACATCCGCTTTTGCGAGCTGGCGCCTACGCCGTCTTTCTGTTCTGGATATCGTCGCCGACGATTACGCTGATGTATTATTGGGCCTATCTTGGTCTTGTCTGCGGCATTGCGCGATACGAAATGCGTTTGGCCTCGCGCCAGCCAGTCGGCGGTCCACGCTCGGCGGTTGTGGTCAAATAAACCGACTTCAAACGCCAAAAGTGCGTTGTTTTCCGGCTCTTATCGAACATGCTTAAATATTGTATGGTGTCCGCGCTTCATGGGGAGAGGGACAGCCGATGCCGAAGATCGCAGAGCATGAATTGTCGCTAAGCCGCATTATAAACGCCCCGCCGGAAAAGGTTTTCCGGGTCTGGGCCGATCCTGAATTGCTGATCCAGTGGTGGGCGCCGCTGCCCTACCAGACCTCGCAGGCCGTCATAGATCTGCGGCCCGGCGGAGCCTTCAACACCACCATGCATGCGCCGACGGGCGAGATCTACGAGAACCTCGGCGTGTTTCTGGATGTCGTCAACAACAGGCGTCTGGTGTTTACCGATGCGTTTCGCGAAGGCTGGGTCCCGGGCGACCGGCCATTCATGACCGGCTATGTGACCTTCGAGGATGCCGGAAACGGTGCAACCAAATATGTAGCCCGCGCCCTGCACTGGACTGCCGACGACAAGCAGACCCATGAGGACATGGGTTTTGAAGAAGGGTGGAATGCGGCGGCGGAGCAGATGGATGCGTTGCTGCAACGGCTTTGATCCTGCGTGGTCACGAGCCGGATGCTGGATGACAGCCCTCATGTCATCCCATCTATTTTCTAGAAGCGTTTCTTCCAGATTTTGGGTTTGCCACGGCCCTGTTGCATCCCTATCTCTCAACTAACACCATTGAGGGCTTGGCATGGAACTTGGTCTATACACATTTGCGGATGTCGATCCGAACGCACCAAATGGCAAGGGGCCGGAAGGCGCGCGTCGGCTGAAAGACCTGCTGGAAGAAATCGAGCTAGCCGATCAGGTGGGGCTGGATGTGTTCGGCCTTGGCGAGCACCATCGCCCAGATTACGCGGTATCGTCACCCTCCACCGTTCTGGCCGCCGCTGCCGTGAAAACCAAAAACATCCGGTTGACGAGCGCGGTTTCCGTACTGAGTTCGGATGACCCCATCCGTGTGTTCCAGCAGTTTGCGACGGTCGATCTTTTGTCCAATGGTCGTGCGGAAATCATGGCCGGGCGCGGCTCCTTCATCGAATCCTATCCGCTGTTTGGCTATAATCTCGAAGATTACGATGAGCTTTTCAGCGAGAAGCTGGACCTGCTGCTGGCGCTTCGCGAGAAAGAAATCGTCACGTGGTCGGGCACCAAACATCCACCGATCAATGGTCGCGGCGTTTACCCTCGCCCCTTGCAGGAGCATATGCCGGTCTGGATTGCTGTTGGCGGCACGCCGCAATCCGTCGCGCGCGCCGGTGCCATGGGCCTGCCCGTTGCGCTGGCCATCATCGGTGGTGAATATCGCCGTTTTGCGCCGCTGTTTGATCTCTATCGCGAGGCCGCGCGCCGTGCAGGGCAGGATGTGACGAAGCAGAAAACCAGCATCAATGTTCACGGCTTCATTGCCGATACGACGGACAAGGCTGCCGACCAGTTCTACGGTCCGCAGGCGGACGTCATGAACCGCATCGGCCGCGAGCGCGGCTGGGGTCCCACCAACCGCGCTCATTATGATGTGGCGCGCAGTGCCGAAGGTAATCTCTTCCTTGGCGAGCCGGAACTGGTGGCGGAAAAGATCATCAAGGCGCATGGCGTTTTCAGGAATGATCGCTTCTTGTTGCAGATGGCCATCGGCCTGATGCCGCATGAGCAGATCATGCGCGGCATCGAGCTTTACGGCACCAAAGTCGCGCCGATCGTCAGAAAAGAATTGACTGGCAATGCCGATAGGGCGAAAGCCACGGCCTGAACGAACAGGCGGCACTCCTCGCTCTGTGGTGCCGCGAGCATGGAACGACAATGGTTATCTCCACCGAAGAAGAACTCGCAAAGCTCAAGGATATCGGTCGCATCTGCGCATTGGCGATGCAGACCATGGGCGATGCGCTGGAACCGGGCATCACCACGCTGGAACTGGACGGCATTGGCCGAAAGGTGCTGGAAGACAATGGCGCGCAATCTGCGCCGGAATTCTGCTATCAGTTTCCGGGCGCAACCTGCATCAGCGTCAATGAAGAGGTCGCCCACGGCATTCCCGGCCCCCGCATCATCAAGGCGGGCGATCTCGTCAATATCGACGTGTCGGCGGTCAAGGATGGGTTCTTTGGCGACACCGGCTCGTCTTTCGCCGTTCCGCCCGTCAAAAAAGAGATCGAGCGCCTGTGCCGCGATGGCAAGCGCGCAATGTGGACTGGCCTTCAGCAGATCAAGTCCGGTCGTCCGCTGGCCGATATCGGTAATGCCATCGGCGCATTTGCCAAGAAGAACCGCTATACGCTGATCACCAACCTCGCCAGCCACGGCATAGGCCGTTCCTTGCACGAGGAGCCGACCGAGCTTGCCACATGGCCGGATAAGGACGAAACCCGCATCATGACCGAAGGCATGGTGTTTACCGTCGAGCCGTTCCTCTCCATGGGTGCCTATTGGGCGGAAGATGGTGACGATGATCCGTGGACGCTGTTCAGCGACCCCAGCGCGCCGACCGTGCAGTTCGAACATACGGTGGTGGCAACCAAGAACGGCCCCCTAATCCTTACACTTGCCGATTGATCGATCAGGCCCAGTTATCGCTGCGATCAAAATTAGTCGATTGTCGCGCCTGCGGCAGACTGGAATAAGCAGATCATGAACTCCAGTCAACACATGTCTGCCAGCCATGCCCTTGCGCTTGGCCTTGGTGGTGCGCTTGCCATGGCATCTGCCATGGGCTTCGGGCGTTTTTCCTTTACGCCGATCCTGCCCGGCATGATGGCGGATGTGCCGTTGACGGCGGGGCAGGCGGGCATCATCGCAGCGGGAAACTTCGCCGGTTATCTGGCCGGTGCCATTCTGGCAGCCTATTCCTGGGGCGCGGGGCGGGAGCGTCTGATTGCGCTGTCCGGCCTTTTCTCTACGGCTATCCTGCTGTTTGCCATGGCGGCGTTCAGTTCTGTCGAGGCCTTCACGGTCATTCGTTTCCTCTCAGGTGTCGTCAGTGCACTGACGATGATCTTCACCTCGCAGATCATCATCGGTCATGCGGCAAAGGCGGGAAAAGACCATGTGCAATCCCTGCATTTCGGTGGCGTCGGTGCCGGTATCGCTCTTTCCTCTCTTCTGGTGTTTTTGATCGGGGTCGTCTTCGAGGCTGGCAGCGCATCGTGGCGGGAAGAGTGGATCGCAGGCGGCGTCTTTACCCTGCTGTCCTTCGTCTTCGTCTGGCGGGTGCTGCCCGATGGACCGCCACGCACCGCTGAAACAAAAGCCGAGCCGCCCATTCGTTGGCACATGAAGCTGGCGTTGGTGACACTCGCTTACGGCTTGTTCGGTTTCGGCTATGTCATTACCGCGACGTTTATCGTGACCATTGCCCGCATGGCTGCGGCGGGCGCGGTTGTCGAGTTTCTCGCGTGGTTCGTCACAGGCTGCGCCGCCGCCGTTTCGCTCTTCGTCTGGAAGCCCGTTTTGCGCAGCATCGGCCTGAAACGTGCCTTTGTGTTTGCGCTTGCCATCGAAGCAATCGGCGTACTGGCCTCGGTCACATTGCCGCCTGTGATCGGCGTTCTCGTCGGCGGCCTGCTTCTGGGCCTTACCTTCATGGTCATCACCGCTTACGGGCTCCAGCTGGGGCGGGAGTTTTCCGCCGAAAGCCCGCGCCGCGCCTTCGCCTTCATGACCGCCGCTTTCGGTACAGGGCAGATCATCGGGCCGCTTGTGGCTGGCTGGGTGGCGCAGGCAACCGGCAACTTTACCGCACCGACGCTTCTTGCGGTCATGGTTCTCATCTGCAGTATTGTGCTGATGCTGCCGGTGCTACGACGCCCGCATTGACGAAATATCTGAGGGTTAAGCGAGTGCGCTGTCTTACATCTTGGTAAGTTAGCGTTTGTCTCATTGCTGCGCACAAATTTCTGGCCTAGTTTCCCATAAAACTGCTTTGCCAATAATGGCTGACCTCCCAACTCGCGAGAGTTCGAAACGTGTTTCATTCCTTCTTCCCAAAACCCAAACTGTTTTTCACGTCGGCCGTAATCTGGACATTGCTCATGATAGGCCTGTGGTACTCCGGCGCACGAGACTGGGGGAATTCCATAGGATTGCCAGCGTTGCCGCAGGGAGAGCAGCCTGTCATTGGGGTGTCCGTTTTCTGGTCACCGCCATTCTTGTGGTTTTATATATACTACACTGTTGCCGTTGCCTTGTTTTCAGCTTTCTGGTTCGTATACAGCCCGCACAGATGGAAGAACTGGTCTATTCTGGGTTCTGCGCTGATCGTCTTTGCAACCTACTTTTCCGTTCAGGTCAGTGTGGCCATGAATGCTTGGTACGGTCCTTATTACGACCTTGTTCAACAGGCTTTGGCTAAGACTGCCCCGGTTACAGCAGAACAACTCTATATGGGACTTGTCGGGGTAACGGGCATTCTGTTCTTCGCCATTACCGTCGGCGTGCTGAACCTCTTTTTCGTCAGCCACTATATCTTCCGCTGGCGTACAGCGATGAACGAATTTTACATGGCCAACTGGGATCGCTTGCGCCACATCGAAGGTGCCTCCCAGCGTGTTCAGGAAGATACTATGCGGTTTTCCAGTACGGTCGAAGGCTTGGGCGTCGGTTTGGTGCGGGCCATCATGACGCTCATCGCGTTCTTGCCCGTCCTGTTCACCTTCTCTGAAACCATTACCGAACTTCCGATCGTTGGTGAAATCCCCCACGCTCTGGTGTGGGCGGCCATTGTCTGGTCGCTGTTCGGTACCGGCTTTCTTGCCCTTGTCGGCATCAAGCTTCCGGGCTTGGAGTTCCGTAACCAGCGCGTCGAGGCGGCCTATCGAAAAGAACTGGTTTACGGCGAAGACCATGAGGAACGCGCCCGGCCTGTAACGGTAGCTGAGCTTTTTTCAAACGTCCGGAAGAACTACTTCCGTCTTTACTTCCACTATATGTACTTCAACGTCGCACGTATTTTCTATCTTCAGGCGGACAATCTCTACAGCCTCATCGTGCTGATCCCTTCCATTGCGGCCGGTAAGGTCACACTCGGTGTCTTCACGCAGATCGGCAACGTCTTCGATCAGGTGCGCGGGTCGTTCCAGTACCTCATCAACTCATGGACGACCATCGTTGAGCTGCTCTCGATCTACAAACGTTTGAAAGCCTTCGAAGCCGCTATCGATGACAAGCCGCTGCCGGAGATCGACCAGCGCTATCTTAAGCGCGAAGCCGAAAGCGGCGAGATGGCTGCCAACAAGCCGACGTGACACAAAAAAGGGTGGCCAAGTGCCACCCTTTTTCTTTTGAGATTGGATGAGGCCATTACCCTTCGGACTTCTGCACCCGACGCGCCTCTATCATCGGCATAGCCTGCGCATACGTCACGCAAGCCACATCCTCTTTCTTGCAGACTTCACGCAGCAGTCGCTCAAATGCGTTCCAATAAGCACCACCGTTCATTTTGACGAAGTGGAAGCCGAGCTGGAGGGGAACGCGTTCGCCGTCATATTGCTTGTCGAAGGCGGCGCGGAAAGCTTGGTAAGCGCGCTCTTCGAATTCGGCTGATTTTTCCCTGTTTTCGATGGCCATGGAATGGCGCACGAAGAGGTTATAATCCATCGCGATGATGGCTTTGTTGTTGGGGCCTTCGGGAATGAGCGGCAGGCCGAAATGCTCGATGCCGTCTCTCTTGATGGGCCAGGCCGGGCCCTTGGTTATGCTGGTCGCATCATAGACGAAGCCGTGTTTCTTCTGCGCCGCGGTCAGCGCATCGCCCTGAGAAAGATAGGGTGCGCGAAAGCCGTTGATGCCCTTGACCATGTCGCGCCAGCCCTGCGGTTCCTCATCCTTCTTGCCGATCATCTGCCAGGCATTTTCCAGCGTGCTGGTGAAGGTGGTGAATTCGGCGTCCCATTGCTCCGCCGTCCAGCTGCCGCCATCAAAATGACCGCAGGTGTGGTTGGCGATTTCGTTGCCTTCCTGCTTGGCAGCCCAGATGTTGCGAAGGCGCGCTTCCACTTCCTCGATGGACTGGCCGAAGCCGACATTGGAGCGACCAGCCTTCTGGCCCGGACCCTGATAGCTTTTGGCGCTGGTCTTGCGATCCATAACCAAAGTGCAGGCAAGGAAATAGGTGAAATGCGCGCCCACTTCCTTGGCGGTGGCACGGCTGCGCTCCCACAACGAGTTGTCGCCCGCACCGTCGAAGGAGACCATCACCAATTGTTTTGGCTTTTCGGCTGTCTGCGCAAAAGCAGGCAGGGCAACGGAAAGGGATAAACTCAAAACAGCAAAAGAACGAAGCATTATTGACCACATATGTTTGGAAGGCAGGGCTCTTTTGAAGCGGCAATAAGGCGAAGCTTTGATTTGTCTGGCAATTTTGGTTCATTGGCCATAATTCAGTAGCATCTCATTTCCGCATTCGCACAAGGGGCCATCCATGCTGCTGCTTTTGATCTGTCTTCTGCTGTTCTTCGTGACCCATTCGCTTCGGTTCATCGCGCCGGGTTTCCGCGCCGGTATGATTTCGCGGCTGGGTGAAGGGCCTTTCAAGGGCGTCTATTCGGTGGTCAGCATCATCGTCATCCTGCTTGTGGCCTATGCCTTTGGTCAGGCGCGGCAGGTCACGGGCATGCTGTATTATCCGCCCATCTGGATGAGCCATATTGCGGTGACCTTGATGCTGTTTGCCATGATCTGTCTTGTGGCAAGCTGCTTGCCCGCTGGACACATCGTTGCAAAAACCAAACATCCTTTGATCCTTGCCCTGAAAATCTGGGCGTTTTCGCATCTTCTGGCCAATGGAGAGACGTCTTCGGTCATTCTATTCGCCTCGTTTCTCGCATGGGGCGTTGTCATGCGCATTCTGCTGAAGCGGCGGGCGCGGGCAGGCGAGGTGGTGACGCGTCCCTTCGTCTCGGCGCGTTACGATATCATTTCCGTCGTGCTGGGCGTCGTGTTGTGGGCCGCTTTCATCTGGAAGCTGCACGAATGGTTGATCGGTGTTCAGCCTATCGCAATGTAAGAAAGTGACTTTTCCCCTTACATATAAGGGAAAATAGGCTAGAAGGCCGACCAATGATCGTGGTTGGCCTTTTTGCTGGTCGCGACAAAGGGCTTTGGCGTGTCCGCAGACCGAACGAGTAGCAATAGTTCGGTGCGGGTATATGGAGAATTCGATGGCGAACGAGAATGATACCTTCATCCGCGAAGTAAACGAGCAGATCCGCTCGGAGCAGATGAGCAATTTCTGGGGACGGTACGGCATTGTCGTCATCGGAGCCGCTGTGCTGATCGTGCTGAGTGCTGCGGGTGCCGGTATCTATGAATACTGGAACACCACCCGCGCTTCCGCTTCCGGCGACCAGTTTGCGAGCGCGCTGAAGCTCGCGCAGGAAGGCAAGAACGATGAAGCGCTGAAGGCGTTTTCCGATCTGGAAACGGCGGGTCATGGCTCTTATCCGGTTCTGGCCAAGTTCCGCTCTGCCACGCTTCTGGCGCAGAAGGGTGACGCCGCTGGCGCCATTGCTGCCTTCACCGCCATCGGTAACGACACCAGCGCGCCGCAGGTCTTCCGCGATACTGCCAAAGTCCGCGCTGCATGGCTGCTGGTGGATAACGGCACTTACGAGCAGGTGTCCGCGCAGGCAGAAGTGCTGACAGGCGAAGGTCAGGCCATGCGCAATTCTGCGCGCGAGGCTCTTGGTCTTTCCGCTTACAAGGCAGGTGATTTCGTCAAGGCCAAGCAGTGGTTCGAGCAGATCACCGCTGATGTGCAGGCACCGCGCAACGTCACCAGCCGCGCACAGATCATGCTCGATAATATTGCCGCATCCGGCAAGGCAGCATAAGAGTCTGAGGCTCTGAGTTCGCGCCATAGTTCAGGTTAGGGTTTTCCATGAGTTTCACCGTCGCCATAGTCGGGCGTCCCAATGTCGGCAAGTCCACGCTGTTCAACCGTCTGGTTGGCAAGAAGCTGGCGCTTGTGGACGATACGCCGGGCGTGACCCGCGACCGCCGCCCCGGCGACGCGAAGCTGGTGGATTTGCGCTTTACCATCATCGACACAGCCGGTCTGGAGCAATCCGGGCCGGACACGCTTCAAGGCCGCATGTGGGCGCAGACGGAGGAGGCCATCGAAGAGGCCGATCTGACCCTGTTCGTGGTGGATGCCAAATTCGGCCTTACGCCTGCTGACCAGACGCTGGGCGAAATGCTGCGCCGTCGTGGCAAGCCTGTGGTGCTGGTGGCCAACAAATCGGAAGCGCGTGGCTCCGATGGCGGCTTTTACGATGCCTATACGCTGGGCCTCGGTGAACCGTGCCCGATTTCTGCCGAGCACGGCCAGGGCATGATCGACCTTCGCGATGCCATCGTTGCCGCCATTGGCGAAGATGTGGCGTTTCCGCCAGAAGACGATTTCGACGAGGCTGAAACCGATGTCGTGCTGCGCCACGGCGACCTCGATGGCGAGGAAGACGAGGACGAAGAAGAGCCGGTTTACGATGAGACCAAGCCGCTGCGCGTTGCGATCATCGGTCGCCCGAATGCTGGCAAATCCACGCTCATCAACCGCTATCTCGGCGAAGAACGCCTGCTGACCGGCCCGGAAGCAGGCATTACCCGAGACAGTATCTCGGTCGAATGGGACTGGCGTGGCCGCACCATCAAGATGTTCGATACGGCAGGCATGCGGCGCAAGGCCCGCGTGACGGAGAAGCTGGAAAAGCTCTCGGTCGCGGATTCGCTGCGCTCCATCCGCTTTGCCGAAACCGTGGTCATCGTGTTCGATTCGACCATTCCGTTCGAAAAGCAGGATTTGCAGCTGGTCGATCTCGTCATTCGTGAAGGCCGCGCCGCAGTGCTGGCCTTCAACAAGTGGGATCTGGTCGAAGACCCGCAGGCGTTTCTGGCCGATCTGCGTGAAAAGACCGAGCGGCTGTTGCCACAGGCGCGCGGTATTCGCGCCGTGCCCATGTCTGGCCACACAGGCTACGGCCTCGACCGGTTGATGCAGAATATCATCGATACGGACAAGATCTGGAACCGCCGCATTTCCACCGCCAAGCTCAACAAATGGCTGGATGCGCAGGTCACCCAGCATCCGCCACCGGCTGTCTCCGGTCGTCGTTTGCGCCTGAAATACATGACGCAGGTCAAGGCCCGCCCACCTGCCTTCATGATTTCCTGCACGCGTCCGGAAGCTATTCCGGAATCCTACACGCGCTATCTGGTCAACAATCTGCGCAAGGATTTCGACATGCCGGGCGTTCCGATCCGCGTGCATTATCGTGGCTCGGATAATCCGTTTGAGCACAAGGCCAAGAAGAAGCGGTGATTTTGGCCGTTTCTAAGTGACTTGTCGCCACACTCAACGTCATCCTCGGGCTTGACCCGAGGATCTAACCACATTGGGTGTTGGGGTTCGTTAGATGCTCGGGCCACGCCCGAGAGGGATTGCTCTCAATGGTAACATGGTCGCACCGACCCATTTTTTCGACAGATGTCGCATTGAACCGTTACATTCTCAGGTAAAACACTATGCTGATCAAGCAGACCGATTATCATCGCATCTACCGCGTCATCAACAGCCTGCTGATCAACGAGAATGCCGACCCTACTACGGCCAGCATGTATTTCAGCACATTCGGTGCGTTCATTCTGGAGCATCATTACAAGGTGAAGGCGAAGCCCAAGGGTGGGCTTGCGGCCTATAATCTCGATGGCAAACGCATTCTGTTTGCGGATCATCGCGACGATGGGCACGTCACCGGTGCGGGTGAGAATTTTCACTGCTGGGTGGAGGCGGATGGATGGGCCATCGACTTCATGGCGCCTGCCTTTTCGCAGGCCGCGGCTGAACTTGCCGTTCCCGCAAAGATGTTTCAGCGACCGCTGTCATCGATGGCGCCGTCCATCAACGATTTGAACCAATCCGGTGATTTCTTTTATAAATCCGAGCCGGAAGCGACCGCCCGCCGCTTTGCCGATTGGCGCAAGCAGGCCATGATCGGCGATCTGGCCTCGATTGCGGCTGGCTGGTTCCGCAAGTCGCCGAAGCAGATGCAGAGTTCGATTTCCGTTTCGGATCAGTCGAAAGAATCCAGAATCATTCCGCTGTCTGGCAATGCCCTGACAGGCGCGTGGTGATGTGACGGTGATGAAAAAGGACGGCCAGCGTAATCTCGCGGCAGCCGCCTGACGTCAATCAGCAGCCCGACCCCGCTCTATAGATAGCGGCAGTCGCATCCCGACGCGTCTTGTGACAGCCTTGCCCGCTTTCGTCCACAGGCCTATCTCCAAAAAGCATTGAAATTCGCGATATTTCCATCACCCGTTCTCCGAGGATGGGCAAATTCCGGCAATCCACTGCTGGCCGCGGACGTGACATTGTCCAGAAACTGGCGTGATGCCTTTTCCCAGGAATAGGTGCGGGACAGCGCAAGAGCGGCATCCGGTGAGCAATGCAGCGCATTGAGGCAGGCCGTTTGCAGGTCGGAGTTCAGCTGCCCTGCATTGGGATGCGCGCCCAGAATGTCGAGAGGGCCGGTCACGGGAAAAGCCGCAACGGGAACGCCGCTTGCCAGCGCTTCGAGGATAGTGTTGCCGAAGGTGTCGGTCTTGGACGGGAACACGAAGACATCGGCCTGCGCATAGGCGGCGGCCAGTTCCTCGCCGGTTTTGACGCCGGTGAAGAGAACGTCGGGGTATTTTTCCTGAAGCTCGGCGCGGGCAGGGCCATCGCCGACCACGACTTTCGAGCCCGGCAGATCGAGGTCGAGAAATTCCGGCAGGTTCTTTTCGACGGAAACGCGACCGACCGTCATGAAAATCGGGCGCGGCAGGTCGAAGGGTTCCGCCAGTTTCTCGCGTGGGTGAAACAGGCCGGCATCGATGCCACGGCTCCAGCGTCTGAGGTTCTTGACGCCGCGTGCATCGAGCTCCGTCTCAAGGCTCGGCGTTGCCACCATGCAGGCGCTGCCGCCATTGTGGAACCAGCGCACGAAGGCATAGAGCCAGCTCTCGGGAATGGGAAAGCGCGCCGCCACATATTCCGGAAAACGGGTGTGATAGCTGGTGGAAAAGCGCATGCCGTGCTTGATACACCAGCGCCGTGCCATGAAGCCGAGTGGGCCTTCCGTGGCAATATGCACATAGGATGGTTGGCTTTTTTCGATGGCGCGCGACACGCGGCGATAACCGGCAACGGAGAGGCGGATTTCCGGGTAGGTCGGGCAGGGGACAGAGTGGAAGTTCTGCGGCGTGACCATGCAAACTTCGACGCCCATGCGCTCCAGTTCTGCATTGGTGTTTTCGATGGACCGCACGACACCGTTGACCTGCGGATGCCATGCATCTGTGACGATGGTTATTCTGGTCATGCCGTGCCGACCCCCGCGCTTGCGAATCCCGGTTGTTGCCGGGCCTTCGCGTGTATGCGACAGGCGTGTTACAGCTTCATGTCAGCGACGGTTTCAGCTCTTGGGCAAAAGCTCCGGCTTTATCAACGCGCCATGGTGGCCGATGACGGTAGCGGCAGCCTTGGCTGCGAAAATGGCGGCGTCCTGCGGCGTGCTGCCCGTGACGAGTCTGGAGAGGAATGCACCGTTGAAACTGTCGCCTGCGCTGGTCGTATCGACTACCGACACGGCCTGAACGGCGGGCGCATGGCTGCGCTGGCCTTCGAAATCCAGCGTCGCACCCTTCGCGCCGTCTTTCACGACGACATTGGCAACGCCCAGCCCGCGGTAGCGCGCAATGGTGGCCTCGACATCCGCATCGCCGAAATTACCGGCCTCGTCATCGAAGCTTGGCATGACCAGCGTTGCCGCGCGCGCACCATCTGAAATTGTGTTCAGCATGGTCTGCTTGTCAGCCCACAGGCGCGGGCGGATGTTGGGATCGAACACGACCTGTTTTCCAGACGCTTTCGCGCGGCGCAGTTCGGACAGAAATGTATTGACCGCATGAGGCGTCGCCAGAATGGCGAGGGTGATGCCGGAGAAATAGATAAGGTCCGCGGCCTCTATCGTGCCGCGCAGATGATCTGCATCAGTGGCAAGCTGGCGGGCGGCGGATGTGCTGCGCCAGTAGCTGAATGTGCGCTCGCCGTCCTTGAGGTTGATGAGATAAAGGCCGGGTGTGCCGCCCTTGATGCGCGCTACATTGGCGGTTTCGATGCCCGATTCACCGATGAAGGCCAGCATTTCGGCGGAGAGCGGATCGTCTCCCAGTGCGGTGAAGTAGTCCACCGTCCACTCGGCGGGCAGGCAGGCGCGGGCGTACCATGCGGTGTTCAGCGTATCTCCGGCAAAGCCTTTGCGCAGCAGGCCATCTCCCGCCTGCGAGAGTTCCACCATGCATTCGCCGATAGAAAGAAACCGTCCGCCCACTGCAATTGCCTCCCGAAAATTGACGTTCCGGCATTACGATGCTTGGCGCGTGCTGGCAAGTGCAAGTCATCATATGAGTGTCGCGGTTACGAAATGGAACGTGATTGCCGTTTACGAATTGAGATGGGCTTTATATGCTCTGCACAAAATCACTGGAGATTGCCCATGTCGGACCCCAACGCCTCCACCCCGAACGTCGTAGAACATGGAGACTGGTGGAGGGGGGCGGTAATCTATCAGGTCTATCCTCGCTCGTTTCAGGATACGACGGGCGATGGTTATGGCGATCTGCCCGGCATCACGAAACGCTTGCCCTATATTTCCTCGCTTGGCGTCGATGGCATCTGGCTTTCGCCATTCTTCACCTCGCCCATGGCGGATATGGGTTATGATGTGTCCGATTATTGCAATGTCGATCCGCTGTTCGGCACGCTGGCGGATTTCGATGCGGTGATTGCCGAGGCCCACCGGCTGGGGCTGAAGATCATCATCGATCAGGTTATCTCGCACACGTCAGACCAGCATCCCTGGTTCAAGGATAGCCGCGCCAGCCGCACCAATTCCAAGGCAGACTGGTATGTCTGGGCAGACCCGAAGCCGGACGGTACCGCACCGACCAACTGGCTCTCCGTCTTCGGCGGGCCTGCCTGGGAATGGGATGGCGTGCGCAAGCAATATTACATGCACAATTTCCTCGCCTCGCAGCCGGATTTGAACTTCCACAACACCGAGGTTCAGGATGCGCTGCTGGAAACGGTGCGCTTCTGGCTCGACCGTGGCGTCGATGGTTTCCGCCTCGATACGGTGAACTATTATTTCCATGACAAGCTGCTGCGCGATAACCCGCCGCATGAGCCAGACAGCGACGACGCGGGTCTGGATGCGCCTGACGTCAATCCCTACGGTATGCAGAGCCACATTCACGACAAGACGCAGGTGGAAAACATTGCCTTCCTCCAGCGTTTTCGCGGGCTGCTGGATGAATATCAGGGCCGCATGACGGTGGGCGAGGTGGGCGATGGAGCCCGCTCGCTAAAAACCGTCGCCGCCTATACGGCAGATGGTGACAAGCTCAACATGTGCTATACCTTCGACCTTCTGGGCGGGGATTTTTCCGCAGGCCATATTCGCGGTGCGGTGGCCGGGTTTCAGAAAGCCGTTACGGATGGCTGGGTCTGCTGGGCCTTTTCCAACCATGATGTGGTGCGTCATCTCAGCCGCTTTGCCGAAAACAGTGAAGAACAGACGCGCGTCGCCAAGCTTGCTTTCAGCGTGCTGGCCACGCTTCGCGGCTCCATCTGCCTTTATCAGGGCGAGGAACTGGCGCTGACGGAGGCTGAATTGGCCTTTGAGGATTTGCGCGATCCATACGGCATCCGCTTCTGGCCTGCCTTCAAGGGCCGCGATGGATGCCGCACGCCGATGGTGTGGGAAACCGGCAACTCCAATGCAGGATTCACCACCGCCGAAAAGCCCTGGCTGCCGGTGCCTTACGCCCACGCCATGCTGGCGGCAGACGGGCAGGAGCGCAAGCCGGACTCGGTGCTGAACCATTACAAGGCCGTGCTGGCCTTCCGCCGCAACCACGCAGCCCTGCGTGATGGCGACATGGTGTTTCTGGACACCCAGCAGGATTTGCTGGCCTTCACCCGCCACAAGGGCACCGAAACCCTGCTCTTCGTCTTCAATCTGACGCGAGAACCGGTGGATTTTCTGATCCCCAAGGATTTGAAGGTCAATGAAGTGCTGAGCATGCCGGGCTTCGCACCGCTGTTCGATGCCGGTACGGTAAAGCTGGATGCGCTGGATGTGTTCTGCGGGAAGCTTGCGTGAGCAAGCCCTGCGTTACAAAATCCCCTTCGTCATCTCAGGGTCTAGGCTCAGAATGAATTGCCAGAGCAGGGTTTTGTCGAACTGGTCTTCGCGGCACATCATCCAGCTCAGCGCCTGTTGTGACGACCAGCCCTTTTTGTAGGGTCGGGTGGAGGTCAGGGCGTCGAAGACGTCGCAGATGGTGCTCATCCGCACTTCGACGCTGATTTGCTCAGCGCCCAGCCTGTCGGGATATCCCTTGCCGTCCAGCCTTTCGTGGTGGGACCGACAGATATCGAGAACCAGTTTGGGCATGCTCAAATGCGTAGACAGCAACTCGTAACCCCGTTCGGGGTGCTGTTCGATGAGCTTGCGCTCTGCGGCATTCAACGGTCCCTGCTTTTGCAGAACCTGCTTTGGAATGGTCAGCTTGCCGATATCGTGCAGGATACCTGCCATGCAGAGGTGCTCGATGGTTTCGTCATCCATGTGCATGGACCGACCGAAGTGGAGCAAAAGGGCGGCAACGGCAAGGGAATGGACGAAGGTCGCGCTATCACGAAAGCGCAGACGCGACATGCCGATGTAAAGGGAAGGGTTTTCCTCCATCGTGCGCGCCACATCGCTGACCAGCGGCGTAAAGGCTTCCATCGTAATGGTTCGGCCCAGGCAGACATCTTCGATCAGCGAGCGGGCTTCCGCAGCGTGGCCGTGGATTTTCCGGGCCGTTTCGAATTTATCCTGCTTGGTTGCCGTGGTGATGTTGCGACAGCCGGACGGATGATAGGAGCTGGAAATATCACGGCCAAGCGCGGTATTGATGAAGACAGCGCTGATATTGCTGTTGAGGATGATGTCGATTTCCTGGCCGGACCTGACCGTAAAACGCCTGCCGAGTTTTGGATTGTCCTGCCAGGCGCCTTCGAGTGCCTCGACAAACATGCCAACCTTCAATTGCGACTTATCAATCCTCGTTACGACCACAAGATGCTCCGGCAGTGATACTGCGTCTCCCAGAACTAGTTGTTTAACGTAACTGTCTTAATTTAATATGAGTATGTTTTTATATTTGGAATGTCACTTAGAATGACGCCTGGGTCGAGCTGATCAGCGCAAAACGGTCCACATCCACCATGCCCATGTCTGAAATCTTCAGATGCGGGATGACCGGCAGCGGCAGGAAGGCCACCTGCAGGAAGGGTTCTTCCAGCGTGGTCCCGAGCGCATAGGCCGCCTTGCGTAGATCATGCAGCGTATCGCGCACGGTCTCATAGGGCTCAAGGCTCATCAGGCCTGCCACGGGCAGGGCGATTTCACCCGTCACCTTGCCGTCTTCCACGACCACGAACCCGCCTTTGATTTCGCCGAGCCGGTTTGCGGCCTGAGCCATGTCGTCTTCACTGACACCCACGACGCAGATATTGTGGCTATCATGCCCGACTGTGGAGGCAATCGCGCCCTTCTTCAGACCAAAGCCCTGCACGAAGCCGTTGGCGTGGTTGCCGTTCTTGCCGTGACGCTCGATGACGGCGACCTTGATGATGTCGTTGTCCAGATCGACGCTCGTCTGGTTGCCATCCGAGGGAAGTGTGTAACGCCGATGTTCGGTGATGATCTTGCCGGGCATGACACCGATGACAGGCGTTTCGCCTTCGGTAACGGGAACGCCGAAATGCGACGCCTGAACGGGACGCGCCTTGACGCTGTAGAGACCAACGGGTGCAACGGGTTTGCGGGTGGCGAACAGATCGTCTGTGACCCTGCGCCCGCCGGAAAACACCATGCTCGCCTTGCAGTTCTGCAAAGTGTCGATCACGACAAGATCGGCCCGCCAGCCGGGGGCGACGAGTCCGCGATCCCGCAGCCCGAAGGCTTTGGCAGCCGAAATGGAGGCGGCGCGGTAGATGGCCAGCGGCTCCACGCCATTGGCGATGGCCGTGCGGATCATGTAATCAAGGTGCCCCTGTTCGGCGATGTCTAGCGGGTTGCGGTCATCGGTACAGAGCGCAAGATAGGGCGACAGGCGCTCGGTGATGATCGGCATCAGCGAATGCAGGTCTTTGGACACAGAGCCTTCGCGCACCAGAATGTGCATGCCCTTGCGGATTTTCTCCAGCGCTTCCCTGGCGGTCGTGCATTCATGCTCGGTGCGAATACCGGCGGAGAGATAACCATTCAGCGCCGTGCCGGACAGCAACGGTGCGTGGCCATCGATATGCTGGCCCTGAAACGCTTCGAGCTTGGCCATGCAGATCGGGTCTTTGTGGATAACGCCAGGGAAATTCATGAACTCGGCAAGGCCGATGACCTTGGGATGATTGCGAAACGGCAGCAGCTTTTCGATGGGCAGATCGGCACCTGACGTTTCCAGATGCGTGGCTGGTACGCAGGAGGACAACTGCACGCGAATGTCCATGATGGTTTCCAGCGAGGAATCCAGAAAGAACTGAATACCTTCCGTGCCGAGCACGTTGGCAATCTCATGCGGATCGCAGATCGCCGTTGTTACGCCATAGGGTAGAACGCAGCGGTCGAACTCATGCGGCGTGACAAGCGAGGATTCGATGTGCAGATGCGTATCGATGAAACCGGGAACGACGATCTTGCCGGTGATGTCGATGACCTCGACGCCCTCATAATCCTCGCAAGTGCCGATGATGGTATCGCCGCAGATCGCGATGTCGGATGCGACAAGTTCGCCTGTAACGAGGTCGAAAAAGCGACCGCCCTTCAGCACGATGTCGGCCTTCTCGCGGCCCGTTCCCTGGTCGATCCTGCGCTCGAGTGCCGATACCATGCTTCACCTCATTGCGATTCTGCCGTTGCGGCAGAGTAAGCCAGACCAGCGGAGGGCTTGTCCAGCTTGTAAAAATAAAACCGGGCGCGAAGGTCGCACCCGGTCATCTCAATTCTATCCGTGGTGGATTACTCGGCAGAAACGATCTTGCCGTCTTCCCACTTGTAAAGTGCGAATGCCTGCGATGTCAGATCGCCTGTTTCGCCGTAGGTCAGCTTGCCAATGGCAGTTGCAACCGGCTCGCCGGACTTGAGGGCCTTTGCAACGGCTTCGGAGTCTTCTGCGCTGCCAGCCTTTTCGATACCGGCTTTCAGCACTTCAACGGCTGCATAGGCGTTCAGCGTGAAGGCTTCTGCGGGAATGTTGGCGGCCTTCAGCGCGTCTGCTGCGGCTTTGGAGTCGGCGCTCTTGGTGGCGTCGGCAGCGTTGGTGAAGATGGTACCCGCTGCTGCATTGCCGCCGATGCTCCAGAATTCAGAGTTGGACAGGCCGTCGCCGCCGATAACCGTTGCCTTGGCACCGGCGTCTTTCAACTGGCGAACCAGCAGACCGGCTTCAGGGTGGTAGCCGCCGAAATAAACAACGTCGACATTTTCTGACTTCAGACGGGTCGTCAGCGCGCTCAGATCTTTTTCACCCGGCGTCAGGGCATCGTAGAACACTTCGGTCACGCCGCCATCGTTGAGCGTCTTCTTGAAGGAATCCGCCAGGCCTTTGCCATAGGCACCCTTGTCGTGAATGACAGCGATGCGGCGGTCCTTGAGCTGCGCCAGAACCAGCTTGGCAGCCACTTCGGCCTGCTGGTCGTCACGACCGCAGGTGCGCAGCACGTTCCACAGTTCGCGGTTCGTGAGGTCAGGCGCGGTCGCCGTTGGGGTGACCATCAGGATGCCGTTTTCGGCGAAAACGTCAGACGCAGGAATTGCAACGCCCGAGGTGACGGGGCCGACCACGAAACGAATGCCTTCGGCAACCAGCTGGTTGGCGGCGGAAACGCCCTGCTTGGGCTCGCCACCATCATCAGCAAGCTTCAAAACGACCTGCTCGCCCAGAATGCCGCCATTCTTGTTGATGACGTCAACGGCGGTCTGTGCGCCGTTCTTGACCTGATCGCCATAGGCGGCAACCGGACCTGTCAGCGGCGCGATGAGGCCGATGACGATCTCTGCATGGGCCAGCGGTGCGAAAGCAACGGAAGCGGCGAGCGTCAGGCCCGATAAAATCTTGAATTTCATTGCAGTCTCTCCTTGGGTTGGGTCGTCCCCGGTATTTCGGCGGGAGGCCGGGCGCTCGATGCGGCGCAGATCAACCGTTCCTCCGGACGACGAGGTGTCGTTTCATATTTGATTTCCGACATCCTGTTCCCGTCATACCCGCCAGACGCGATTCCGCAAGCCATGTTTGATCCAAAACGGGTGGAATGGCGTAAATCCTCTGTGAGGGCGGGCGCAAAGGCCTCAACTCACCGTCAATCCATATGGCATCTGGCTTTTCGTCGTGTTGAGGAGGATAGTGCCGTCATGACATCGACTGACGACGAATTTCTGAAAGAACTGCCGGTCTTCCTGCATT
Source organism: Agrobacterium sp. 20P9.1.2 (assembly GCF_057799395.1). NCBI lineage: Bacteria > Pseudomonadati > Pseudomonadota > Alphaproteobacteria > Hyphomicrobiales > Rhizobiaceae > Agrobacterium > Agrobacterium sp. 20P9.1.2. Next base: position 108,638 of record NZ_JBYOKI010000008.1, on the reverse strand, counting down.
TTGAGGATGTTGCGGACCCGACGCTCTATCGTGCCCTGCCGGATGGCTGGGCGCTGGCCCTGGCTGACATCATCGATTCCACCGGTGCCATCGATGCTGGGCGATACAAGGCCGTCAACATGGCCGGGGCCGGTGTCATTTCCGGCATTCTCAACGCGTTGGGTCGCCATGATCTGCCCTTCATCTTTGGCGGCGATGGTGCAGCCGTTGCCATTCCACCGTCGCAGGTCGAGGCGGCGCGGGAGGCTTTGTCGAAGGTACAAAGCTGGGTGGCCGACGACATTGGTCTGAAGCTGCGGGCAGCCATCGTGCCGCTTTCCGCCATTCGCGAAAATGGGCTGGATGTGAGCGTGGCGCGGTTTCAAGCCAGCGACGACGTGTCTTACGCCATGTTTTCCGGTGGTGGCAACCACTGGGCCGATGAGCAGATGAAGCAGGGGCTCTATCTGGTCGAAGCCGCTGGTCGCGGCGAGCGCCCCGATCTGACCGGGCTGTCCTGCCGCTGGAACCCGATCGAGACGACCCACGGCAAAGTGGTTTCGATCATCGCCTTGCCCGGCCCGGCGGGCGATGCGCTGGCCTTTCGCGAGATCGTCTCGGAGATCGTGGCACTTGCCAGTGAGGACGGGCGCGGCGGGCATCCGATTCCCGTCGATGGGCCACCGCTTGGCTTCATCCGCGAGGGGCTGGTGCTCGAAGCGCGCGCGCTTTCCGCCTACCGTGACAGAATTTCGCAATTGCGGAAGGCTGCGTGGGTGCTGTTTCAGACCGCGCTGATTGCGGTGCTCTACGGCTTGCGCAAGCCGGTCGGGCGGTTCGATCCGGTGCAATACAAACGCTCGGTCGCCAGCAATACGGACTTCCGCAAATTCGATGACGGGCTGAAAATGACCATTGATGTTGACCCTGAGCGTCTGAAACGGATCAAATCCCGGCTGGAAGGCGCTGCCCGCGAAGGCATCTGCTATTACGGCCTGCATGAGCAGGATACGGCGCTGGTCACCTGCATCGTACCGTCACCGCTGTCCAAGGATCATATGCACTTCGTTGATGGCGGGGAGGGCGGTTACGCGAGGGCTGCCACCAATCTCAAGGCGCAGATGCTACCCGCCGCATGACGGCAGCAAAAAGCGCCACGCGTTCGATGGAACTCATGGCGCTCAACAGATTTCAACGGGCGTCGGAAGCTTTAATGAAACTTCCGATCTTTGATGTCATACGGCTGCTTAAGCAGCGGTCTTTTCGGCATTGGCGGTTGCGGGAGCGCAGTAAATCGCTTCCAGCGTCGCCAGGATTTTTTTGACCGATTCCGAGGTGCTGGAATAGTAGATTGTCTGCGCGTCGCGGCGTGTCTTGACCAGTCGCTGTGCACGCAGTTTGGACAGGTGCTGGGAGAGAGCGGACTGGCTGAGGCCGACCTGCGTTGCGAGAACGCCAACTGGCACTTCACCTTCAACGAGACTGCAAAGGATCATCAACCGCTTTGGGTTTGCCATTGCGGAAAGAAGCCCTGCGGCTGCGTTGGACTGTTCTGAAAGAGATTCTTTATTCATATTCTCACTTCTCCTGAGTGAAGCCCGCCCCGGACTGTCTCAATCGCAAAACTAAATGTTATATGGCCTAAGTGTATCAATTCGGTAAGATCGTTGTATATACCTAAATCTAAGGTACAGCCTACTCTTTATTAGCAATGTATGAAATTCGTGTGTTTCCGTGTGTGTGTGCACAAAAATAGTCGAATGTTCTTTCTTTAGAGTTCGTCGCGAATTTCCGTAAACGAATATTCCCGGTTGTGTGGAAATGAAGGTAATTCATTTTCTTTTTGCTAAAATGATTATGTCCGTGAATTATTTTCACTTTTTCCGTCCAAGCTCCTAAATTTCGCACTTCGGCAATTAGCAAGTTGGAATGCAGTCTGACAGATTCTGTCGACCTCGAGCGCTCGCGGACAATTTTTCGTTGTGGTCGATTGCTGTTTTTGGACCGCGGCCGAGTCTAGCGGATTAATCTGCGGCGCTGCCGGGCAACGCCGCAGATGAGACTTATCGTCTTCTGTGCCGCGTCAGTCCGCGAACGATATCGTCCGCAGACACGGTGCCTACAACCGCACCATTATCGACAATGCCGATGGCGCCGGGCTGCTTTGCCATGGCGTCGAGAATATCGACCAGCGGGGCGGTTGGTCGTGCTGTGCCGGATACGGAAAGACCGGCATTCTGCGCGGTTACGCCCGGCTGCATTACGTCGGCCGCCGTCAGCATGGAAATCGGGTTCATGTTTTGCACGAAGTCCGCGACATACTGGTTGGACGGGGCTTTGACGATTTCCTGCGGTGTGCCGCACTGGATGATGTGGCCGCCATCCATCATGGCAATGCGGTTGCCGATGCGGAAGGCCTCGTCCAGATCATGGCTGACGAACAGGATGGTCTTCTTTAACCGGCTTTGGAACTCCAGCAACTCATCCTGAAGGCGGCTGCGGATCAGTGGGTCCAGTGCTGAGAAGGGCTCGTCCATCAACAGGATGGGTGCGCCGGTTGCAAAGGCGCGGGCCAGACCCACACGCTGCTGCATGCCGCCGGAGAGTTCGCCCACCTTGCGGGTGGCCCAATCCGACAGATTGACGAGTTCCAGCTGTTCCGCCACGCGCTTCTTGCGCTCGGCTTCCCGCATGCCGGACAGTTCCAGACCGAAGCCGACATTGTCGGCCACATTGCGCCATGGCAGCAGGCCGAACTGCTGGAAGACCATGGATACCGTGTGGGTGCGCAAATCCCGCAGCGCCTTGGTTGATGTCTTGTACGGGTCTATATAGCCCGATGACGTCTTGACGCTGACATTGCCGCGCACAACGGGTGCCAGACGGTTGACCGCGCGCAGAAGCGTGGATTTGCCCGAGCCGGACAGGCCCATCAGAACGAGGATTTCGCCTTCTTTCACCGTCAGCGAAGCATTGGCCACACCCAGCACAAGGCCGGTCTGCTTGTTGATCTCGGCTCTGGTTCTGCCCGCATCCAGCAGCGGCAGGGCCTGAGAGGGGTTATCGCCGAAGATGATATCGACATTTTCAAATATGATCGCGTCACTCATGCCTCATCCTCCGAACCGGGCAGGCGGAACAGACGGTCGAGTATGATCGCCACAATCACGATGCACAGCCCAGCCTCGAAGCCCATGGCGATATTGACGGTGTTGAGCGCACGCACAACAGGCACGCCAAGGCCGTTGGCACCGACCAGTGCGGAAATGACGACCATCGACAGCGACAGCATGATGGTCTGGGTCAACCCCGCCATGATCTGCGGTGTGGCGAAAGGAAGTTCCACCTTACGCAGCACCTGACCGGGTGTTGCACCAAAGGCAACGGCGGCTTCCACCAGCGCAGGCGGGGTGGAGATAATGCCCAGCCGCGTCAGGCGGATCGGCGCGGGTAGGGCGAAGATGACCGTTGCAATCAGCCCCGGCACCATGCCAAGCCCGAAAAGCACAAGCGCTGGAATGAGATAGACGAATGTCGGGATGGTCTGCATGAGGTCGAGCGCGGGGCGCATGAAGGCATAGACCCATTTGCGCCGTGCCGCCAGAATGCCGAGCGGAACGCCGACGATCATGCAAACGGCACTGGCGGCAATGACCAGCGCCAGCGTTTCGGTGGTCGCTTTCCAGTATCCCAGATTGATGATGAGCAGCAATCCGAGTGCTGTAAACAGCGGCATGCCAATGGAGCGACGCATCCATGCGGAAAGCGCAGTCAGGATGGCAACGATGATAAGCGGATGGGGTGCCTGTAGAACATAGAGAAAAGCGTCGATGACGCTTTCGAAAATGAAGGATAACCAATCAAAGAAAAAAGAAAGATTTCCGGTCAACCAATCGACTGCCTCCTTGGCATATCGACCGATCGGCAAACGATTTTGAGAAGCGCTGAGCCATTCCACGGTAAGAGCAAACCTTTCGTGAACGGTGTCGTGATCGTCTTCCGACCGCGTTTGGGCCGGAAGACGGGTTCAATGCACTGAGATGCGACGGCTAGAGACCGATATTCTTCTTGGCAGCGGCGAGAGCGTCTTCGCTGCCGTCCTTGGTCTTCACGCCTGCAAGCCATGGCTCGATGACGGAAGGGTTGGCCTTCAGCCAATCCGTTGCCGCAGCTTCGCCTTCCATGCCGTCATTGAGGATTTTACCCATGATTTCGTTTTCCATGGGCAGGGTGAATTGTAGGTTTTTCAGGAAGGTGCCGACATTGGCGCATTCCTGCAAATAACCGGCGCGGACATTGGTGTAGATCGTCGCGCCGCCAAGGTTCGGGCCGAAAACGTCATCGCCGCCGGTCAAATAGGTCAGCTTGAAGTTGGAGTTCATCGGGTGGGGTTCCCAGCCGAGGAAGACGATGGGATCGCCGGATTTTTCGGCGCGGGCCACCTGTGCCAGCATGCCTTGTTCGGAAGATTCGACCACTTCGAAGCTCTTGAGGCCGAACGTGTCCTTGTCCACCATGCCCAGAATGAGGCGGTTGCCGTCATTGCCGGGCTCGATGCCATAAATCTTGCCGCCCAGCTTATCGCTGTGGGCTGCGATGTCCTTGAAATCCTTGATGCCGAGTTCGGCACCCTTGCTGTTGGTGGCCAGCGTATATTTCGCGCCCGTCAGGTTCTCGCGCACCGTTTCCACGGATTTATCGTCGCGGTAGGCTTTGATATCGCCTTCCATGGTCGGCATCCAGTTGCCGAGGAAAACGTCGATATCCTTGTTTTTCAGGGAGGTGTAGGTGACCGGAACGGAGAGAATTTTGACGTCCGTCTGGTAGCCGAGGCTTTTGAGAATGACGGAAGCGGTTGCCGTGGTGGCTGTGATATCGGTCCAGCCGACATCCGAGAAGCGGACCGTTCCGCAGCTGGCGGGTTCTGCGGCAGAAGCGGCAGTGGTGAAGAGTGCCATTGCAGAAACTGCTGCGGCGAGGGCCAGACAGCGGTGATTTTTTGCAAGCATTGCTTACTCCCTGTTTTTTTAAGTTCCCTAACCATTATCAATATCTTCGCCGCACAATCAACTCATGTGCATTTGCGTGGATTGCGGTGCAGTTTGCGACACTATGCAGAAAATTGTGCAGTGCACTTAAAATGCGCCGGTCGTGAAAGCTGTGGTTTTTGCCATCCCGCTCTTGCCCTTGGCACGGTCAAGCCTGCAAAAGGCCTGCAACACACGACCCGGAGGACATGATGGCCAAGCTCTATTTCAATTATTCGACAATGAATGCTGGCAAATCCACCATGCTGCTGCAGGCGTCCTATAACTATCAGGAACGCGGCATGCGCACCCTGATTTTTACTGCGGCCTTCGATAATCGTGCCGGTGTCGGCAAGGTGGCCTCGCGCATCGGCCTGTCCTCGGATGCACTGGTGTTTGACGACACCACAGACATTTTCTCCGAAGTACAGCGGCTGCACGGCGAAGAGCCGGTCGCCTGCGTCTTTATCGATGAGGCCAACTTCCTGTCGGAGCATCACGTCTGGCAACTGGCCAGCATTGCCGACACGCTTGGTATTCCCGTCATGACCTATGGCCTGCGCACCGATTTTCAGGGCAAGCTGTTTCCCGCGTCCAAGGAGCTTCTGGCCATTGCCGATGAGTTGCGGGAAATCCGCACCATCTGCCACTGCGGACGCAAGGCCTCCATGGTGGCGCGTTTCGATCATGACGGAAAGGTCGTTACGGAAGGCGCGCAAATCGATGTCGGCGGCAATGAGAAATACGTCTCCTACTGCCGTCGCCATTGGATGGAAACCATCAAAGGGCAATAAGGGGAAACGACTGCTCTTGCAGCTATCTGCGACAGCTTGGCACATTTGATTTTGGTCAAAGAAGCCAGCGGCATGACGCTGTAGGACCTGATGCGGAAAGACCGCCATTGCGGTTTCGCTCAGGAGTAAGTCTCATGATGAACAATAACGTCCTTCGCCTTTTGACCGGCGCTGCGGTGGCCGGCTTCTTCACCTTCCCGGCGCTGGCCGCAGACATCGAAATCAAGATGCTGAACAAGGGCTCGGACGGGCAGGCCATGGTGTTTGAGCCTGCCGCGGTCAAAGCCAATGTGGGCGATGTCATCACCTTCGTTCCGGTGGATAAGGGCCATGATGCCGCTGCCGTCAAAGGCCTCATTCCCGATGGCGTGGAAGAATACAAAGGCAAGATGAATGAGCCTTTGAAGGTGACGGTGGAAAAAGAAGGCGCCTATGTCTTCAAATGCACCCCGCATGTTGGCATGGGCATGGTGGCGCTGGTCGTGGTGGGTGAGGCGCCGGCCAATCTAGAAGCGGTGAAAACCGGCAAGCTGGCGAAAAAGGCGCGCGACAAGCTGGACGCCGAGATCGCCAAGCTCAATCTTTAAACGCGCCTGTTTTTCCACTCCCGCATTGAGAAAAGGCTGCGCATATTTATATGAGCGGCCTTTTTGCCGATCAGCGATTCGGGAGACGATCCTTCATGGCACGATTGCCATCTTTTGACAGTCAAATCGAAACGGCGAAAGCCGATGCGCGAAAGGTGCAGGAGCTGTCGGCGCAGCTTGCCGCATCCATTGCCGTGCTGCCCGATACCGCGTCCGAAGCGACTTTTGAGATGGAAACCGCGCAACTGGCAGAGCTTCGCAGCGCCAAGACCGCGCTTGAGGCTGAGCTTTTGACATTGATCAAAGGCTTTGCAGCACGAACCGACGCCGCCTATGCGGATTTCGATAGGGTGGATGACGTCACGCGCCGCGAGAAGATCACCGCATTTTTCACAAGGCGCGCTGCAGGCTCATTCAAAGCCGTGCGCTTGAAGAAGCTGGCAATCGCGGAGCGGCTGAAAGTCATTCTGCTGGAGGCCGCCGCCGTTCACGCCGTACTTCAGACGCGTAAGGACGATGCCGCCCCTTTGGTGTCCGCCTGCGAGCCGAAGCTGGAGGCCAGCATGGAAGCGCGCCGTAAGGTCGTCTCACTCATGGATGACGCCCGTCAGCGTGACAAGGCACTCGCTGCTTCGCTTGCCACCTTGCAGCGGAAAATCACCGATGCGAGCGATGAGACCCGACTGAGCCAGTTGAAGGCGGATGAGGCAGAAGCGACGACGCAACGCGATGTCGTGTTGGCGGAGCGCAAAAAGCTGGGGCAGCAACATGACATTCTCGACCGTCAGGCCGTTCTCTTTGGCGATCTCATCGACCTGCTGAATGACGAGATTTCGCTCCACACCCTGCTACTCAATGCGCTGAACATCGAGGCTGAACGCTGCCTTCAGCTTTATGATGCGGTTTTCGGCGCGCTGGAGCCGCTTCTGGCTGAGGCCGAGCCGCGTCGAGCGATTGTTGACGGTGAAGAAACTCCATTGCCTCTGAGCGCATTCCGGGAATTGCTGCTGCTGCATGCGCAGGGTGCCGTGACCATGCAGGACATCGAAAAACGCAAGAAACGTGTCGATGAGGCCCTTCTGCGGCGCGGCGGGCGACCTGCTGCAAATGGTGCCTGACGAAACCCTTGCGGGAAAAACATCACGCCCTCCGTTGTATCGTGCAACACGGCACCATATGTGAGTGACAGCCGATCCCGCAGTTCGGATCGCAATATTGGTCGCACTGGAGCGTCGCTTGTCGTTAGGATACGCAATAGTCGCTCCGGCTTGGTGAAGTCAGGCATTGTGCTTTTTGAAAATCTTTGAGGATTTTCAGGCCGATGCGCTCAGGAGAGTTGAACGATGCTCGATCCGGTAATCGCGTTTTTCAAGCGCATTTTCGCAGCGCTTGGAAGAGGTGCCTCTCTCGTGATCGCATGGCTGTTCTGGCCCTTCCGCGCCGCCCACGGCTGGTATGGAAACCGCAACGGCGTGATCAAGATACCGATTGCTGCCGCACTCGTCCTCCTCGTCGGGCTTTATGGCTATTTCGTTTGGCAAACGCAGGTCTGGACGAATTTCAATCCTGACTACGTCAACACTTACAAATTCTCGGAGCGCACATTGGGCGCGGGCCAGGAACTGCCGGCCCAGACACCGGCAGCGACCTCCACGCAGGCCACGCCCGCCGTTGTCGCTGCCAAAAGCTGCCAGAGCTCAGCCATCGTCGATGTTGCCGCTGGCCTGATCGATTTCAATGTCGACCAGAACGCCTGGATATCGTCCATGCTGCTTTACCGGCTTGGGCTGTTCGGAATGGATTGGGACAACACGCCGTTTCTGGATAACAAGGCGTCCTTCCAGCGTGGCGTCAATCAGGCCGTGCGTCGTACCTCCGTCGAACTGGTCGATTCGCTCGGTCGCGTTCGCGGCACATCCGGCGTCGATAACAACCTGCAAAGCGCCCGTGGCAATCTGCAGTTCGATGAATATTCCTGGTATTTCGGCCTGAACCCGTTTGGCCCCAAAACGCCGAGCCCCAGCTATTATCGCTCAGCGGCGGAAAGCCTGCGCAAGTTCAACACCAGCCTGTCGCAGTGCAACTCCGTCTTTGACGGGCGCGCCGACAACCTCATTCAGTTTGTCGATCGTATCGCCAACGACATCGGCGGCACCTCTGCCATTCTTCGCGAGCGTTCGGAAAACTACAATGGCGGCTGGTTCGATACGCGTGCCGACGACCGTTTCTGGTTCGCCTACGGCCAGCTCTATGGCTATTACGGCATTCTCTCTGCTGCCGGTGCCGATTTCTCACAGGTCATTCGCGAGCGTAACCTGACCAGCCTGTGGAACGACACGCTGTTACAGACGCGTGCAGCGCTGCGCATTCAGCCCTTCGTCATCTCCAATGGTGATGAGAGCGGATGGATCATGCCATCGCATCTGGCGACAATGGGCTTTTATGTGCTGAGAGTGCGCTCGAACCTTGTCGAGCTGCGATCCGTGCTGGATCGGTAATCTTGCTTCGGCTGGCGCTTCGTGGAGCGAAGCGTCAGCTGATCAGCTTTAGACGAATGGACTTGGCAACCAGCTGCGTGCGGTTGACGCAGTCCAGCTTGCGGATCGCATTGTTCAGATAGGCGTTGATCGTGTGGTCTGACAGAGACAGGATCTGGCCGATCTCTGCGGATGTCTTGCCCTGGGAGGTCCAGCGTATGACTTCGAGTTCGCGCTTTGTCAGCGCCCGCGGGGTAACCATCTCGGCCCGGCGCATGCGCTCATAAACATCGAAAGCGTGCAGGGCGATCATGCCGAGTTCGTTGAGGATAACCTGGGATGGATGATCGCAATGACCATCGAACCGCATCACATGTCGGTCGCCATTCAGCGAATTCGTGGGAATGAGCAGCCCGTTGTGAATGCCGAACTGTTTCAGCACGGTGACGATAGAGTCCATGCCGGTCTGTTCCGCATCGAGTTCTTTCAAAGACCACCGTTGCGGCATCAGCGAATGTTCGAACTTCGGCAGAAGGGGACAATGTCGCATCAGGCGCATCTGATCGAATTCGCGAATGAAACGGATCGGCAGTGTCGTTTCCACCAGCGTGGATGACAAAAGGTCTTCCTCTGGCCGAGGAAGTCGCATCAGACTGACATGCGCGTAGCCGAACTCCTTCGCAACACCCTGCAAGACGTGCAGCCACCGAGGACGGCTTTCCGCTGCCGAAATGTCCTTACTCAGTAGCGACTGCCGTTCGAGTGTGATCATGAGCGTTTTCGTTCGAGAAACGTTGATATGTTAACGGTAACAAATATACGAATTGTCTTGAAAATCCACTTTTAATTTCAGGCGTGGTTCCCGTTTTATAACTTTGGCTTTAACTGTTTTAATTCAAATGCTTGTGAAGGTAACCCGTCACCGCGACTTTTGGACAGTTTTTTACTTGGGCATGCGCGGCAGGCAATTTTGCCGATACCGCGATGGAATCAGCCTTAGATATCGGAGGTATCCGCCGCAGCCTTTGGCTTTGCCATCAGCTTCTCCAGAAAGCCCAGCATGACGGCAGAAACGACGAAGGCCAGATGGATAATGGTGAACCACATCAGCTGACTATCGCTGTACTGGCTGGCATTAAGGAAGATTTGCAGCAGGTGAATGGACGAGATGGCGACAATGGAGGACGCCACCTTGATCTTCAGGCTGCCGGAATCGAGCTTGCCCAAAAACGAAACCTTGTCCTCTCCCTCATCGAACCGGCTGACGAAATTCTCGTAACCGGAAATCATAACCATAACGATCAAACTCGCCACCAGCGCGGCATCGATCAGCGCCAACATGGCCAAAATCATCTCGGCATCTGTATAAACGAAGACGTTTTCGGCGATTTTCAAGAATTTGAACCCGAAGGACAATGCATAAACCGCCAGTGCCGCAACAAGACCAAGATAAAACACCACCAGAAGCCAGCGGCTGGACAGGATGATTCTCTCTACGAGCAACTCAAGGGATTTCATGGCGTTTTCCGGATCAATGTGGCCGCGATTTTTTAACGTTTCGGGGTTGATCTAGTCGGTGGAGCCTGACGCTTCAAGTGTTTGGCCCGACCTTTCCCTGCGAATTAATAGATTAGAAAAATATGATTTTCGGCAGCCCGTAACTCGCGCGAGAGCGGTCGTTCTATGTGACGATCAATATGTTGCTGCAATGCAGCATTTTGGCTGAATTCGGCTTGTCACATTTCCGCAACATATCGGGTGACTGCAAAATATGAATGATAGAATCATGTTTTATTAGTTGACACAGAAACTCATGTTTCCTAATTCTCGGCTCACGGTGGGACCGTAAAAATTCAGGGCAGTTATCGAGCCATATCGCGACGGCAACGCAAGTTGCCGCCCGCTTTCGTGCGCTCGAATTCAGGGGGTAATGATGACTATTGGGCGTTCCAAATCCGCTTTGCTTGTCTGCACGGCAATGACGCTTCTTGCCGCGAATTCAGTGACATACGCGCAGGACGCAAACCAGTCTGGTGATGGCGCTAACGGTACTACGGTGTTGGAGCGGATCGTCGTTAAGGGCAAGCGTATCAAGGCAGGTGGTGCAGTCTCCGATACTCCGCTTGCAACCCAAACAACAGCCGAAGAAATTCGGAAAAAGGAAATTTCCAACCTCGGCGACCTCGGAAATACGACAGAACCGGGCGTGGATTATGTCGATCCGAAGCCAGGCAAGGCTGGCGGGCTATTCGTTCGTGGCTTGGGCGGTTCTCGTGTCGTCACCTTGGTGGATGACATTCCCGTGCCATTCTTTGAGAACTTTGCCCGGGCGGGCCAAGCGACATCAACAATGAGCAGTGGCGCGTCGAGCTTTGATTTCTCCGCGCTTTCGACTGTCGATGTCGTTCGCGGTGCCGATTCTAGCCGTCTTGGCTCAGGTGCGTTGGCTGGCGCTCTGGTCCTCAGGACTTTGGAGCCGGAGGATTTGATTGGCGAAGGTCGTGATTGGGGTGGCGTTGCCAAACTGACCTATGACAGCGAAGACAAAAGCGTCGGCGGTGCGGTTGCTGTCTCACGCAAGATCGAAAACACCTCTGTGTTGTTTCAGGGTGCTTACAAGCGCGGACATGAGACAGACAACAAGGGATCGGCTGACGTCCTGGGCGTCAATCGCACAACACCTAATCCGGGTGACTATGACCAGAACAACCTGATGTTCAAAATCCGTCAGGACCTTGAAGGTGGTCATCGCATCGGCATCACCGCTGAACGGTTCCAGCTGAACAGCGATACCGATCTCAAGACGTTGCATGGAACATACTTGCCGGGCGCCTATTCCGGCTACGACGATACATTGCGCGAAAGAGTGTCGCTCGATTACCAATTCGAAGCACCATCTGCGGACACGCTCATCGATTCAGCCCGCTTAACGGCTTATTGGCAGGCCTTGTCGAAGGAATCCGGTTCTGGCGGCTTGCAGCTGTCCAACGCACCTATCGCCCGTGACGACTCGATGCGGGAAAGCACTTTCGGTCTAACGGGTGGGCTCGTATCGACATTCGAGACATCCAACCTCAATCATACAGTGCGTATCGGTGGTGACGTCTCCACCTTTGACTTCAAGGAATGGTTCATGTCCGTCACGGGTGCATCCTCCGCTGCATCGTCTGCCGATATTCCAGAGGTCGATGGTCGTCGCTTGGGACTTTATGCAGAGGATGAAATCGCATTCGGTGCCACGGGCTTCCGCCTCACACCCGGCATTCGCTTCGACTATTTCGACTATGAACCTTCTGGAGACCTTACAACGCATTCATCCTATGCGACGTTGGGTCTTCCTTCTGATCGAGATGGTTCCCGTTTCTCACCAAAGCTGATGGCCAGCTATGATTTGACGCCGGAAGTTCAGCTCTTCGCTCAGTGGTCAATGGCCTATCGCGCGCCAACGGTGAACGAACTTTACCTAAGCTTCCCAAGTATTTCGCGCGGATACGCGGTCGTCGGTAACCCTGATCTGGAAGCAGAGACCAGCAACGGCTTCGAAATCGGTGCAAACTACGACAACGTCGACCTGACTGGCCGAATTGCGGTGTTTCATAACAAATACAAGAACTTTATCGAGCAGTATCAGACGACCACCAGTCTGTTCCCAACACCTCCAACTCCGGGCGTTCCCGGCTCGGGAAGCCCATTTGGAAGCTTGTTCACGTACCGCAACCGGGCCAATGTCGAGATATCAGGTGTCGAAGCCAAGGTCCGCAAGGAATTTGCTAATGGTTTCTTTGCGCACGGTTCGCTTGCTTATGCTTACGGTAAAGACACGGACAACAATGAGCTGATCCGCACCGTGGCGCCATTCAAGTCTATTGTTGGTTTCGGCTACGCCGCCGAGGCTTGGGGCACGGAGCTGACCGGCATCTTTTCTTCCGGAATGCGTGATGACCATAAGTCTACAACTTTCGATGCACCTGGCTATGGCATCGCAAATCTGACGGCATGGTGGGAGCCTGAACAGACCAAGGGCCTGCGTATTCAAGCGGGTGTCTACAACATCTTTGATCGTAAATACTGGAACGCCGTAGGTGTCCGCGATGTAAATCCGACATCTGTTTCAACCGCAAACCAACCCGTTGATTTCTACTCAGAGCCCGGCCGTAGCTTTAAGATCTCTTTGACGCAGAGGTTCTGATTGTCAAATCGACCAACACAAAAGGCGGGGCTCACGCTCCGCCTTTTGCATTTACCGACAATACAAATACCCACCCTTCCTCTCCAGCACATCCAGATGCAGATGGTCCTGGTGGGTGGCGTCGCTGCCGGGGGAGAGGACGGTGCGGAAGAAGAAGCAGGCGGCGGTGGTGATGGTGCGTTGGAAGGCGCCTTCCATGGTGCCGTCTTCGGTGCGCGGCTTCATGACCAGTGGTTCGCCCCTGTCGAAGGTGAGTGTGGCGATATCGACTGCGCTGCCTTTGGCGTGTTCGGAAATCTTGCCGGTTTCGGCGCTGTTGCGGTTGCGGCAGACATAGGTTGAGGCGTTGCCGAAGGCGGTGACGTTTTTGTCGGGCAGGGCGATTTTGGCGGTCGGCACGACCACATTTTTTGCCCAGTGCGCCAACGCTAGAGCCGCTTCACAGCGCATCGTACCCTCGGGTTCCAGCTTGATGCCGGGAATGACGGTGGTGAGCTCGAGAGGTGAGGCGATGCCGCAGCCTTCTTCCTCGCCGGGGATTGGCGGTAGTTCCTTGAACTCAGCGCCCAGTTCCTTCAGCTCTGTAAGGCAGGCTTTCAGTTCTTCCGGGTTTTCCGCCTTTACGGGCTCCCGTGGCGGCTCCTCGGGTTTCTGTTCTTCTTCTTTCTTCGGCTCATCCGGCTTCTTGGCCGGTTCCGGTTTTTCCTCCGGCTTGGGCACGGTGTTTTCAGCGGGGGGGTGGGCCGGTTTCTCGTCCTTTTTCTTTTCCTCAGGCGCAGGTGTGGGCGCGGCATCCTCCTGCTGCGGTTTGGGTTGTGGAACGGGGACATCCTGTGGTGGTTGGGCAGCGGCGATCAGCAGCGCGCTGGCTGCGAGGATGATAAGACGTTGAAGCATGTGACCGGTCGCTCCCCTGTTGCGGCAGAGCCAGAACGTCTCAGCCCGCTTTCGGTTCAAACCTCCATGCAAATCCGCTTGCCATCGCACGCCGTTGGAGCTAACAATTTGCGCCATGAACAACATGGCTAAGAACATTGTTATCTGGTGGTGGGGCAGCTTTACGCGGCCTTGAGCACCCATGTCCTTAGACTAAGTCCAAGCCGCCCGAAATCTCAGGCGGCTTTTTTGTTATTATGCCGCCTGTCATCGGGCAGAATGTTATCAGGCAGAAACGGGAAGTGCGAAGAAATGGTAACGATCATTCAGGATGACGGGGCGGAAATTTACGAGACCAAGGGCGGCATCAAAGTGTCGCGCCAGCGCCGTGCCGCCGATTATGCCAGCGCCATCGACAGCTATGTCGAAGGGTTGGATGAGCGCCGTGGCGCGGTCTTTTCGTCTAATTACGAATATCCCGGTCGCTACACCCGGTGGGACACGGCCATCATCGATCCACCGCTCGGCATTTCCTGTTTTGGCCGCACCATGTGGATCGAAGCCTACAATGGCCGTGGCGAAGTGCTGCTGGATTTCATCACCGAAAAGCTGAAAGCCACGCCGGATCTGACGCTGGGCGAAAGCACGGCCCGCCGTCTGGACCTCATCGTCAACGAGCCAGATCGCGTCTTTACCGAGGAAGAACGCTCGAAAATCCCGACGGTGTTTACGGCACTGCGCGCCATCGTTGATCTGTTCTATTCCAGCGCCGATGCGGCCATCGGTCTGTTCGGTGCTTTCGGATATGATCTGGCCTTCCAGTTCGATGCCATCAAGCTGTCGCTTCAGCGTCCGGAAGATCAGCGCGATATGGTTCTCTTTCTGCCGGATGAAATTCTGGTGGTGGACCATTACTCCGCAAAAGCGTGGATCGACCGCTACGATTTCGAAAAGGACGGCGTAACCACCCATGGCAAGGCGGAAGAGATTGCGCCGGAACCCTTCAAGACGACCGATACCATTCCGCCGCGCGGTGATCATCACCCCGGCGAATATTCGGAGCTGGTGACCAAGGCCAAGGAAAGCTTCCGCCGTGGCGATTTGTTCGAAGTCGTGCCCGGCCAGAAATTCATGGAGCGTTGCGACAGCAATCCATCGGCCATTTCGCGCCGCCTAAAGGCCATCAACCCGTCGCCCTATTCCTTCTTCATCAATCTTGGCCATCAGGAATATCTGGTCGGCGCATCGCCGGAAATGTTTGTGCGCGTCTCCGGTCGCCGCATCGAGACCTGCCCGATATCAGGCACCATCAAGCGTGGCGATGACCCGATTGCCGATAGCGAACAGATTCTCAAGCTACTGAATTCCAAGAAGGACGAGTCCGAACTGACCATGTGTTCGGATGTGGACCGCAACGACAAGAGCCGCGTTTGCGAACCCGGCTCGGTCAAGGTCATCGGCCGCCGCCAGATCGAAATGTATTCGCGCCTCATTCACACGGTGGACCATATCGAAGGCCGTCTGCGTGACGATATGGATGCGTTTGATGGCTTCCTGTCCCACGCATGGGCTGTGACGGTAACAGGTGCGCCGAAGCTGTGGGCCATGCGCTTCATCGAAGGCCATGAGAAGAGCCCGCGTGCATGGTATGGCGGCGCCATCGGCATGGTTGGCTTCAACGGCGATATGAATACGGGTCTGACACTGCGCACTATCCGGATCAAGGATGGCATTGCCGAGGTGCGGGCAGGGGCAACCTTGCTCAATGATTCCAACCCGCAGGAAGAAGAAGCCGAAACCGAATTGAAGGCATCCGCCATGATTTCCGCCATTCGCGATGCAAAGTCCCAAAACTCCGCCGCTACCAAGCGTGATGCGGCGAAGGTGGGGGCCGGCGTCAAAATCCTGCTGGTGGACCACGAAGATAGCTTCGTGCACACGCTGGCCAACTACTTCCGTCAGACCGGGGCGACCGTGTCCACCGTGCGTTCGCCGGTTGCCGCCGAGATATTCGACCGCTTCCAGCCGGACCTCGTCGTTCTGTCTCCCGGCCCCGGCAACCCCAGTGACTTCGATTGCAAGGCAACGATCAAGGCCGCCCGGTCGCGCGATCTGCCGATCTTCGGCGTCTGCCTCGGCCTTCAGGCACTGGCGGAAGCCTATGGTGGCGAGCTTCGCCAGCTTGCCATTCCCATGCACGGCAAACCATCGCGCATCCGCGTGCTGGAACCCGGCCTCGTCTTCTCCGGTCTCGGCAAGGAAGTCACGGTCGGTCGTTACCACTCCATCTTCGCCGATCCGGCCACGCTTCCCCGCGAATTCATCATCACGGCGGAAAGCGAAGACGGCACGATCATGGGTATCGAGCACAGCAAGGAACCTGTCGCCGCCGTGCAATTCCACCCGGAATCGATCATGACGCTGGGTGGCGATGCCGGTATGCGGATGATCGAAAATGTGGTCACGCATCTGGTGCGCAAGGCAAAGGTCAAGGCCGCCTGAGCGGATAAGCACGACCGGCGGCGTTATGAAACGCCGCCGCCTCCCTTCAGCCGCGCGGGTGATGCAGAGTGAAGTTCTTCAAACATCTATGCATTCTGCTGGCGCTGGTCTTAGTCTGCGTCGCTGCGGGTACCTTGCTGCCAAGACCGATCTTCGGCGAAAAATCCGGCGTCGCTGACACCACGCCTCATAGCGTTCTCATCCTCAGCAACCCCATCCACACCGATATCGCCCTGCCTGTCGATGCAGAGCTTTTGGCGCGGTTTGGCTTTCTGCGCGAAGGCAGTCTGGAAATCGATAATCCCGGTGTCCGTTATCTTATTTTCGGCTGGGGTGGACGCGCGTTTTACACGCAGACACCGACATGGGCCGATCTGAAGCCGCTTCCGCTGTTCAAGGGCGTCACGCTCGACCAGTCGGTCATGCATGTCGCGCTTGCCGGGGATATTCCGCTTGTGGATGCGGGTGTCACCGCGCTCAACCTCTCCGACGCGGATCATGAAAAACTGCTGGCGTTCATTCTCGGCAGCTTTGCCCAGCCACAGGGCAAACCAGTCCCGCTGCTCGGCCAGTCCTATGGCAGGGATGATGCGTTTTTCGAAGGCGTCGGATATTTCAATGCGCTTCTTGGCTGCAACACATGGACGGCTGCGGCCCTGCGACATGCGGGCCTGCGCACTGGGTGGTGGACGCCATTGCCACCGCTTTTGACAGCGTCGTTGCGTCTGCATAACGATATGCCAAATCCCTGATCTGCTTGCGTGGTCCGGGAATTGACAAAGCCATTCAAGCGGCTGCAAGTATCTGATGGGTTTGACAATGGTATTTTAGGGCTTGGCTCCGATGATCGATTTCCATCAGCTTCTACTGGTTTACGTCGCCTACATTATCGCGGTGGCTAGCCCCGGTCCCAGCAACATGACCATCATGGGTATAGCCATGCGCCAGGGCAGGGCGCCTGCCATCATTCTCGCGCTCGGTGTCATGACAGGCTCGCTCTGCTGGGCTGCTGTCGCGGCGACGGGCTTGTCTGCCGTGCTTGCGACATTTGCCAACGCCCTTTTCATTATCAAGATCGCCGGCGGTCTCTACCTGCTCTATCTGGCCTACAAATCCGCTCGCTCGGCCTTTGCCAAGGCACCGCAGGCGCAAGCCGGCGACGTCGTAAATAGCAGGCCGGATTACCCAAAGCTGTATCGCCGTGGTCTGCTGCTTCACCTCACCAATCCCAAGGCCGTTCTCGGCTGGCTCGCCATCATGTCGCTCGGGCTCAAGCCCGGTGCGGGCCCTGCCACTCTCGCAGCCATTATCGGCGGCTGCGCCATGCTGGGTCTCATCATCTTCTGCGGCTACGCGCTGCTGTTTTCCACCGCACCAGCCATCCGTATCTATCAAAAGGCCAAGCGGTCTATCGAAGTAACGCTTGCGATGTTCTTCGGCTTTGCGGGTATCAAGCTGCTGTTGAGCAGGGTCTAACTTAATAGTCCACGGGAACTAAATATGTCGAACCAGCCCCACTTCACCCGCGTGTGTCCCATCCTGCGTATCTTCGATGAGGCCAAGGCGCGAGAGTTCTATGTCGAGTTCCTCGGCTTCTCTGTGGATTGGGAGCATCGGTTTGGTGAGAACTTTCCGCTCTACATGCAGGTATCACGTGCCGGACTGGTCATTCATCTCAGCGGGCATCATGGCGATGCGACGCCCGGTTCGAACACTTTCGTCAATACAGCGAATGTTGAATCCTTTCAGCGTGAACTTGCAGTCAAGGACTACACATTCATGAAGCCGGGCGTCGAAAAACTGCCTTGGGGGCTTCAGATGGAGGTCACAGATCCATTTGGAAACCGCATCCGTTTCTGCGAGCAGAACGGGGCGGAAAACCCTTGACCTCACGCCCACTTTAAATCATAGAAGCCGCACATATGAACCGCCCGCACGGAACCTCCGTGCGGGCGGTTCATGCGTTTTGGGGTCCATTTCTGCAATTCATTCTCAACCGCACGGGGCAGGTCATGAACAGTCAGGGTAACGCTCTCGTCAGAAAGCTCGCTTTCTGGGGCATCCCTTTTTCCATCACGGTGCTGGGGCTCAAGTTGCTGGCTTGGTGGGTCACGGGCTCGGTCGCGCTGCTGTCCGATGGTCTGGAATCCACCGTCAATGTTGTCGCAGCCTTCATTGCCTATTTCGTCATTCGTTATGCGCAAAAGCCTGCCGATGACGATCACCAGTTCGGCCACCATAAGGCGGAATATCTCTCTGCCGTGGTGGAGGGCGTGCTGATCGTCGTTGCCGCGTTGCTGATCGTCAAGGAAGCGTGGGGTGGCCTTATGGCGCCGCATCTGCCGGAAGCGCCAGCGCTTGGTCTTGCCATCAATGCGTTCGCGGGCATTCTCAACGGTATCTGGGCGACGGTGCTGATCCGCGTCGGAAAGAAGCAGTCGTCGCCAGCACTTTTGGCGGATGGGCAACACATCATGTCGGATGTTGTCACATCGGGCGGCGTTTTGATCGGCCTCGTGCTGGCAATTGTCACCGGTTATGCGATCCTCGACCCCATTCTCGCCATCGTCGTTGCTATCAACATCCTGTTTCAGGGCTCGAAAGTCATCATGCACTCGCTCGGAGGCCTTATGGACCGTGCCGTGGAGCCGGAAGAGGACGAGGCGATCAGACAAGCGATTGCGGAGAATTCCGCCGGAATTCTTGGCGTGCATGATCTGAAGACCCGCAGGGCAGGGGCGGTCGCCTTTATCGATTTCCATGTGGTTGTTCCCGCAGCTTTGTCCGTGGGGGCGGCACATGATATTTGCGACCGGCTGGAAGATGCCATAAGAGAGGCCATACCCGGTGCCGTGCTTGCCATTCATGTGGAGCCTGAAAGTGAACAGGCGCATGGCGTTCGGGTCGAGTTTCAAGAAACAGGAGTTTGAACCATGTCAGTCACGGATGTTTCCGGCCTGTCGCAACTGGGCGCGCAAGTCGCAGCCCCCGAAAGCCCGGAAAAGGCTGTTCTGGAAAAAGTGCCGAACGGCAATGCCGGTACGGATTATGTCGTGCGCTTCACCGCACCGGAATTCACGTCGCTATGCCCCATGACCGGCCAGCCGGATTTCGCCCATATCGTTATCGACTATATTCCCGGTGAGTTTCTGGTGGAATCCAAGTCGCTGAAGCTGTTCCTGCATGCCTTCCGCAACCACGGTGCGTTTCACGAGGATTGCTCGGTCTATATCGCCAAGCGTCTGGTCGATTTGCTCCAGCCAAAATGGCTCCGCATCGGTGCATACTGGTATCCGCGCGGCGGCATTCCCATCGATGTATTCTGGCAGACTGGCGCACCACCCGAGGGTGTATGGTTGCCGGAACAGGGCGTCGCGACCTATCGTGGCCGCGGCTGACCCCCATCACACATCAATTCAGGCGACGCTGTCGCCATCGCCTGAATCGAAATCCGCATCGTCATTGCTGTCGTCATAATCTGCCTGCTGCAGATTGTCGTTGTTGTCGGTGGCATCCTGCTGCGGCTTGTCGTCATCGCCATAGTAATTGTTGATGACAGTCTCCTCTACAGGCGCGTTAGCGCCGCCCGCACCGCCAAACGGGGAACCCCAGCCAGTCGAAGCGACGTGGTTGGAGAAAATGCCGCTTAGCGAATTGGCCAGCAACATGCCGCCCGCCACACCCGCCGCAGCCCCAAGTGCGCCTTGCAAAAAGCCGCCGCTACCGCTTGGGCGTCCGAACGCCGATGGTTGCTGGTTGTTCCAAGGTCCACTGGCTTGCGGCGCATCGGGTGCGCGGCCCCATGGCCCCTGTGTTTGGCCCGATGTATCATTGCGATAGGTTGGAGCGGGGGCGGGAGCTGGTGCCTGCTGCTGGCTGCCGCCGAAAATCGAGCTCAGGAAGCCGCCTTGCTGCGCCTGTTGCGGGGCGGTGTTACCGCTTTCGAGCTGGTGAATGCGTTCTTCCAGCTGGCGGATATGCGCCGCTGCCGCTTCCAGCCCCTTTTCCTGCACGATAACGGCTTGAGCGAGGTAATAGGGTGAGGCGGGCTGATCACGCACGGCCTGGGTGATGAGCGTTTCCGCTTCCGCATCGCGCGGCGTGGAGGATGCGGATTTGACCCTGTCGAACAGGGATTTGAGCAGTTGGGTTTCTTCTGGTGACATCGGTAGCCTCCTTGGCGTGTCGAGAAACGCACACCAAGGAGTTAGGGTTCAATTCCGGCTTTTGAAAGCCGGAATTTTCTTACATTTTTGTAAGGTTAAAAGCCTGTCTTTAACCGCCGAAAACCAGCGAAAGACCGGCCAGCGCCGTCAGCCCGCCGACGACGCGGGCAGCGAAAGTTCCCAGCTTTGCAATACCCAGTCCCAGCGCAATACCAGCGACATGCAGAAGCGCCGTTGCAATCACGAAGCCGACGCCGAACTGAAGCGCGCCCGCGCTGCCCAACTCGCCACCATGGGCATGGCCATGAAACAGTGCGAAGACGCCAACGATGGCGGCAGCGACGCTCACCGGAACGCGCGTTGCCATGGCCACCAGCAAGCCGAGTGCGATGACGGAGGCCAGAATGGCCGGTTCCACGAAGGGCAGCTCGATGCCGCCAAGCGCCAGCAGGAAGCCAACGGCCATCGTGGCGACGAAAGCAGCGGGAACGATGAACAGCGCGTTCTTATTATCCTTCGACGCTGCAATCTGCGCGGCCCAGATGCCGACCGCGACCATAACGAGGATGTGGTCTGCGCCGAACAGCGGATGCGAAAAACCCGCCATGAAGGAGCCGTGTTCTTCCGGGTTCAGGTGGGCAAAGGCAGGCAGTGCGGTGAGGCCAAGCGTTGCTGCGGCGAGTGAAAGTCTTTTGAACATCGTTCCCTCTCGAAATTTTTACATGTGCGGCTCAGGAGCGCTTGGGTCGCCCGCTGGGCCGCGCAGTTATCGATATCGTAGTCATGAAGAGCCTGTCCATGCGTCATTTGCCGGTGCCCTGTTTATTAAGCAGTTCCGTGCCTTGCCTTTTTCACTCATTGTTTTACGAAACAAATCACACTATGTCCGGTAGGTAATGAATTACGTTGGAGACCGCCAAATGAACGAAGACGAAGACGACAAGAGCAAGGAACTGCCGATCGGCAAGGAAACGGAAGCGAATCTTTTCAAGTCGCGTTCGATCTTCATCTATGGCGGCATCACGCAGGAACTGGCGCAGAAGGTTTGCACGCAGCTCGTGGCACTTGCCGCTGCCAGCGATGAAGACATTCGCGTCTACGTCAATTCGCCCGGCGGTCACGTCGAATCCGGCGACAGCATCCATGACATGATCAAGTTCATCAAGCCGAAGGTATGGATCATCGGCACGGGCTGGGTCGCTTCCGCTGGCGCGCTGATCTACGTATCTGTGCCTAGGGAACGTCGTATCTGCCTGCCAAACACCCGCTTCCTGTTGCATCAACCATCCGGCGGCACCCGCGGCATGGCGTCCGACATCGAAATCCAGGCACGCGAAATCATCAAGATGAACAAGCGCCTGATCAAGATCTTCTCGGTTGCCACTGGCCAGTCGGAAGAAAAGATCGCCAAGGACATCGACCGCGATTACTGGTTGGGTGCCGAAGAAGCTGTGGCCTATGGCCTTGCTTCGCGCGTCATCACATCGCAAGCCGAAATCTAAGCGAATATAGCTCATTGGAAAAACCGCGCCGGCGAAGGTCAGCGCGGTTTTTTGATTTTACTGCGTGCCGACGTGCATCTTCTTCGTTGCCGCTTCAACAACAGGGCCGCCAATATGCGTGTCATGCGCGCCCATTGCAGGCTTTGGTGAAACTGGCACCTTGCCGAACCACTCAGCCAGCGACATCCGGCCTCTCTTGGGTGGCGGCTGGCGGATGAATTCCGCAATCTCCGCCCGCCAGACGCGGAAGCTGAAACGGAAGCTCCAGCGCATATGTTTGCGCAGTTCCCGGTCACGATGAAACAGGATGCGCAACAGCGCGCGTGGCCGACAGTGCACCGCAACTTCCAGCAACTTTACCATGGCAAAGATCATGCCCGGTGACAGGTGGCGGGATGACAGCAACTGGTGTCGGTAGTCCCATTTGCTGCGGTCCGTCTCGATAACGCGACGCTCACCATTTTCTGCCGTCCAGTCGGACCAGCTGTGCGGGGTCAGATACATGGCGTTCAGCAAATCCGGGTCGTAGAGGCTGATCTGACGCAGCGCTCTGATGTAATCGACAAGCCGCTCTTCCTCGAAGCCGACGATATGCCCAAGCATGGACAAAATACCATGTTGGCGTAGCAACGTGACCGCTTGCTGGTCTTCACGGGTGGTAGATCCTTTGCGGATGGCCGCAAGCGTGGTCGGGTCGGTCGTCTCGATGCCCATTAGCACGCAGATCATGCCAGCCTTTTTCATCAAGGGCAGCAGATCGGCATCCCGCACGATATCGGTTGCGCGGATCGTCGCAAACAGCCGAACGGGCACGTTTTCTTCGACCAGCGCTTCCAGGAACTCTCGCCACAAGCGCTTGGAGGAGGTGGGGTTTTCGTCGGCCAGATCAACGAAACAAACGCCGTGGGTGCGATGCAGCCAGGCAATTTCGGCAGCGACCGCCGAGGGTGAGCGATATCGCCAGCGGCTCCAGAACTGATACTGGCCGCAATAATTGCACCGGTGCGGACAGCCACGCGAAAACTGAACGATGGCTGCGCGACCAAGGCCGAAGCATTGATAGAGGTCCCAGTCTTCGATCAACTCCCAGCCGATCCGCCATTCGTTCAGGTCCTTGATTGTGGCGGCGGTTCTGGTTTCAACAGCGGCGCCATCAATGCGGTGGAAAATACCCGGGACGGTGCTGAGTGACTGGCCTTGCACCAAGGCCTGTGCCAGCACCAGTGCGGTGGCTTCGCCTTCACCCTTGATGATGATGTCCACCGATGGCTCATCCGCCATGATGGCGGCGGCGTGATAGGTTGGGTAAACGCCGCCATAGACAGTGAGCGCCCGGGGGCAGACACGTTTGGCGGCATTGAGAACCAGAATACAGGCGGGGTGGGCAGGGGTGGAACCGGCATGGCCTGTCATCACCATGTCCGGTTTGAAGGCTGCAATGGCTGCCTCGATCTCATCAGCCTTCATGTGGTGGCGTTCCGCATCGATCAGGCGGCACTCATGACCAGCATCGATCAACGGACCGGCAACACAGAGAAGACCGAAGGGTATCTGGTGGCCAACGCCGCGGGATGTGAGCGAGATATAGGGTGGATTGACGAAGAGTATACGCACGAAGTCTCCTTTTCACCGCCAGCCTGATGGGGCCAAGGTGCCGCGATGGCTTCTGCAACCTAATTCAATTTTTTCTATCTAGCGTTTATGTCTTGGTGGTCAGTGAGCGTCAAACGAAAAACCGCATTGGCGGAGACCAATGCGGTTTTGGTGGTGGTGGCTAGGATCATTCGCCTCAAGGTATGAGGCGGTTCTTTCGTAGCGTCTCGAATAACGCAAAGAACGCGTCATCCGTCGGCTGGTACTCCTTGAAACCCAGACGGCGGCTTTTGCTCATGTCGGTGACGACTTCGATGGGGCGACCCAGATCTGCATCGGTGTGCCATGGGGAGGCGAGGCGGGTAAGGTCTGGCTCGGCCAGATTTTCGCGCGCTGCGATCTTGCTCCAGATATCAGCATCATCTTCCATCTGCTGTTCAAGCGGAATGACGGTTCCGTCGAAGGGTGCGGCCTCAATGCCGAACCAGTCCGCGATGCGGCTCCACATCCAGCTCCAGCGGAAGACATCGCCATTGACGACGTTGAAGGCTTCGTTCTTTGCATCCGGCGCTTCCGCTGCCCAGAGCAATTGCTTGGCCAAGAGATTGGCATCCGTCATGTCTGTCAAACCGTTCCACTGCGCGGCAGAGCCGGGGAAGCGGAAGGGGCGACCTGTCTCGCGGCAGATGGTGGCGTAGACCGCCAGCGTCGTGCCCATGTTCATGGCATTGCCGACAGCCTGACCGATGACGGTGTGCGGGCGGTGGACGCTCCACGAGAAGCCATCCCGCTTGGCGGCGGCAAAAACTTCGTCTTCCTGCGCGTAATAGAAGTTCTCGATATCGAGACGGCCTTGCTCTTCGCGGAACGGCGTCTGCGGCAGCTTGCCCTTGCCATAGGCCTCGAAGGGGCCGAGGTAGTGCTTGAGGCCGGTGACCAGCGCCACATGGCGGGTGGATTTGCCAAGGCTGAGGCCATCCAGCAGATTGCGGACCATGGCGGAATTGACGCGGATGTTTTCCGCCTCGCTGTCCTGTCGCGCCCATGTGGTGATGAACACGGCGTCGGGGCGAACATCCGTCAGCGCCTTTGCCGTTTCAGCCGCATTCTGCAAATCGGCGGCGACAGGAATGATGCTTTCCTGCTGGCCCGGTTTGCGGGAGAGGCCATAGACCTGCCAACCTTTTTCCAACAAAAGATTTGCCGTCGCGCTGCCGACGATCCCGCTTGCGCCCACCACCAATGCCGTTTTAACCATGCTCAAACTCCATTTTGTAAGAGCTATAATTAGGCATCCTGCGCGCCATCGTGTAGACGGCACGGATTGGGGACATGGATACCAAAGGGTGACCACGATGAAACCGGGAAGCAATGAGGCCGAATGGCGTGAGGACTGTGCGCCAAGACGGGTGCTCGAATTGTTCTCGACCAAATGGACGAGCATGATCCTGCATGCGCTGCATAAGCTGCATGATGGCGCCGCCCGCACCGGCGTGCTGGAACGCAGCCTGCCGGGCATTTCCAAGAAAATGCTGACGCAAACCTTGAAGGAAATGGAGCGGACAGGGCTGATAACACGCCACGTGCATGCGACCAGACCGCCCGCTGTGGAATACAGGCTGACGCCGCTGGGAGAACGATTCATCGAACCGGTCGAAATGCTTTATGCCTGGGGCAGGGATAATGCCGATGCGCTGGATGCTCTTGGGGAGCGCTCTACGTCGCGGCGTTAAGCTTTGGCTGCTAGCCAAAGCGTATGGCGCGCGCCGCCGCGCTTGCCATTGGCGCGGACACTGACCTCGTCTGTCGCAAAACCGGCCTGCCGCAAACGACGGGTGAAGGCGGCATCCGGGCCTGAAGACCAGACTGCGAGGACGCCTTTCGGGCGCAAGGCTGCTCTGGCGGCTTCGAGACCTTCTCGATCATAAAGACTGTCATTGGAAGGCCGCGACAGGCCGTCCGGGCCATTATCGACATCCAGCAGAATGGCGTCATAGGCCGCTTTCTTCGAGCGGATGAGCGCACCGACATCGCCGACATGAATATCGACGCGGACATCGTCCAGCGTTCCCTTGTGCAGATCAGCCATTGGTCCGCGTGCCCATTCCACCACCGCTGGCACCAGTTCCGCCACCGTGACACGGGCATCCGAAGGCAGGGCGCCGAGAGCTGCGCGCAGAGTGAAACCCATGCCAAGTCCACCGATGAGCAGGCTCTGGTTTGCGCGGCCCGCAATGCGTTCGCAGGAGAGCGTCGCCAAGGCTTCTTCCGAGCCACTCAAGCGACTGTTCATCAACTCGTTTGAACCCAGCATGATGGAAAATTCCTGGCCGCGCTGCTTTAGGCGCAGTTCGGTGCCATCACCGGGAATGGCCGCACGGTCCAGTTCTATCCAAGGAAGCATCTGTTATCTCGCTGTTTTGATGCTGCGGGTTTACACGGGCGGGATGGCGAGAACAACAGGGCAGGGTGCGGACCGTGCACAAGTCAGGCGCGAGTACCTTCGCCGAAGAAAGCAACCTTGCCAGCGAGAGTGTTTTTTGATCTGGAGTGATGATTGCTATTTCTCTTTTCCAGAGCCCAGCCATGCTAAAAGAATTCTCCCTCCAAAGCCTGTTCATGGGCCTGCTGACGGCCTTCGTCGGCTTTGCCAGCTCCTTTGCCGTGGTGCTGCAAGGCTTGAAGGGCGTAGGTGCGACAGATTTCGAGGCGGCATCCGGGCTGATGGCACTGTCCGTTTCCGTCGGCCTTTGCGCCATCCTTCTCTCCGCCATGACGCGGCTCCCCATCAGTATTGCATGGTCTACGCCGGGTGGCGCGCTTTTGGCCGCGACAGGGGTGATCGAGGGTGGTTTTCCAGCAGCGGTGGGCGCGTTCATCATCTGCGCGGTGCTGATTATCATCGCAGGCCTGTTCAAACCGCTCGGGCGTGCGGTTGCCTCCATTCCCACGCCGCTGGCCAACGCCATGTTATCAGGCGTCATCATCGGCCTGTGTTTCGCACCCATCAAAGCCATAGGCTTCAACCCGTTGCTCGGCCTGCCGATCATTCTGGCATGGATCGTCGTTGGCGCGTTCAAGCGCTTGTTTGCCGTGCCCGCAGCGCTTGCCGCCTTTGTGCTGGTAATGATCTTCGGTGTCGATATTCCCGCAGGGGCTCTGGATAGCGTCGCGCAGTCGCTTGTTCCGCCGATGGAATTCGTCATGCCGGTGTTCAACCTGCAAGCGCTGATTTCCATCGCGCTGCCTCTGTTCATCGTCACCATGGCCTCGCAGAATATTCCCGGTATCGCCGTTCTCAAGGTCAATAATTACGATCCGCAGCCCGGGCAGTTGTTTGCCACGACCGGTCTGTTCTCGCTGCTCGCCGCGCCCTTCGGCGGCCATGCCGTCAACCTCGCCGCCATTACTGCCGCCATGTGCGCAGGCGAAGATGCCCATCCAGACCCCAAGCGCCGTTACTGGGCAGTCATCGTCAGTGGCGTAGGTTATGTGATTTTCGGACTCCTAGCCGGCGCGGTCACGGCCTTCGTGGCGCTCGCACCGCCTATTCTGATTCAGGCCGTTGCAGGTCTAGCTCTCGTCGGAGCGTTCTCCGGCTCAGCGGTCGCCGCCTTCAAAGACCCCGAAACCCGCGAAGCCGCCGCCATAACCTTCCTCATCACCGCATCGGGTCTGTCGTTTGGCGGTATTTCCGGAGCGTTCTGGGGGCTGGTTGGCGGAGGGCTGATGATGGCTTTGCAGCGTGTGGTCGCCAGCCGTATAAGCTCATGATTGGATAGAGGAGAAACAATGTAGTGAAATCTCCCAACAATGACGACAAATCACCTAGTGATGTGCCATCTCTTATTAGAGGCGCAGAATGGATCGGCGTCTTGAAGGCTTTCTGGACTATAATGTTTTCAACTTTTAGAAATAATGGCAAGAGCAAGAAAATTGACAACGAGTGAACGTCTTGGCTTGCAACGAAAAATTTCGCCGCTTATAAGATTCGCTATGACCATTCGCACCGCAACCATTTTTGGTATGACCGCGCAGATTTCTGCGAAGGCTTGCCCATGCGGCGCACTCTCGCTTCTTAGCCTCGACCTTACACGCGGTTGCCGGGTCCAGTGAGGAGCGCCCGGCGGCCGAAAGCCCGCTGGTGCCAATGCTCCTCAACTCGAAATCTCACTTTATACTGGATTTAAGGCCCGTCTGGGCGCGCATTAGCACGGGGCTTTTTCAGCCGCGATGCGTGGAAGGAGCAAGATTATGGACGCCAAGACCTCTCAGATTTCCAAGGGCATGCCGGACGCGAACGTGAAGTATCGCCCATACCCTGTCATCGACATCAAGGACCGCACCTGGCCATCGAAAACCATCGACAAGGCACCGATCTGGTGTTCGGTCGATTTGCGTGATGGCAACCAGTCTCTGGTCAACCCCATGGGGCATGACCGCAAGGCGCGCATGTTCAAGCTGTTGCTGGAAATGGGCTTCAAGGAAATAGAAATCGGTTTTCCTTCGGCTTCACAGACGGATTTCGACTTCGCACGTTGGTGTGTGGAGCAGGGCGGCGTGCCGGAAGACGTTTCCTTGCAGGTGCTGGTTCAGTGCCGTCCAGAACTGATCACGCGTACTTTCGAATCGCTGGAAGGCGCGAAGAACCCGATCATCCATTTCTACAATTCCACCTCTGAATTGCAGCGTCGCGTCGTGTTCGGCAAGGATGTGCCGGGCATCAAGCAGATTGCGGTCGATGCGGCCAAGATGATCACCGATATGGCGGCCAAGGCCGGTGGCGGTTATCGCTTCGAATATTCGCCGGAAAGCTTTACCGGCACGGAGCTGGAAGTGGCGCTGGAAATCTGCAACGCCGTGGTCGAGGTCGTGAAGCCGACGGCGGACAATAAGCTGATCCTCAACCTGCCTTCCACCGTTGAGATGGCAACGCCGAACATCTATGCCGACCAGATCGAATGGATGTGCCGCAACATCGACAACCGCGAAAACGTTATCATTTCGCTGCATCCGCACAATGACCGTGGCACCGGCATTGCGGCCACGGAGTTGGGCCTGATGGCGGGCGCGGACCGCGTGGAGGGCACGCTGTTCGGCAATGGCGAGCGCACGGGCAACGTCGATGTGGTGACGCTGGCGTTGAACATGTACACGCAGGGCGTCGATCCCGAACTCAACTGCCGCGATATTGAGCGCATCAAGTCGGTCTATGAATATTCCAACGAGATGACGATCCCCGAGCGCCACCCTTATGTGGGTGAACTGGTCTACACGGCCTTTTCCGGTTCACATCAGGATGCGATCAACAAGGGCATGAAGGCGATTAAGGTCGCTAACCATCCGGTGTGGGAAGTGCCTTATCTGCCCATCGACCCGAAGGATGTCGGTCGTTCCTACGAGGCGATCATTCGCATCAACTCGCAGTCCGGCAAGGGCGGCATCGCCTATATTCTCCAGCAGGATTACGGCTTGAACCTGCCGCGCAACTTGCAAGTCGAATTCCGCGAAGAAATCCAGCGCATTACCGATGAAGAAGGCGTGGAACTGCCCGCCAAGCGCATCCACGACCGCTTCATCGAGCAATATGTGACGCAGCCGAATGCCCGCATCAAATTCGTTGATCACCACACCTATCCGGCTGGTGACTTCAGGGGTGTGAGGGTGGTTGCGGCAGAAATTACCGACAAGGGCGAGATCAAGCGCATCGAAGGCAAGGGCACCGGCCCCATCGATGGCTTCATCAACGCGCTGTCCACCTATCTCGGCATCGATCTGTCGGTGAATGATTATTCCGAACACTCGCTGCAACACGGCTCCAACGCCTCGGCCATCGCCTATGTCGAGATGGAGCATCCCGGCGGAAAGCTGTTTGGTGCGGGTATCAATACCAACATCGTGGCTGCTTCGCTGGAAGCTATCGTGTCTGCAGCCAACCGGGTTTTGGACGAGCGGGCGGCGAAGTAACAATTGGATTGAAGCAGGGTGAGGATGGGGCAGAGTATGCTCCATCCTCA
The DNA here is from genome assembly GCF_057799395.1 of Agrobacterium sp. 20P9.1.2. Lineage (NCBI taxonomy): Bacteria > Pseudomonadati > Pseudomonadota > Alphaproteobacteria > Hyphomicrobiales > Rhizobiaceae > Agrobacterium > Agrobacterium sp. 20P9.1.2. The sequence goes on along the minus strand of NZ_JBYOKI010000008.1, from coordinate 78,929 downwards.
CCTGGAATCATCTTGCTTATTCTCTTGATATCTGGAGCGTTTCCTTTGCAGTCGGGAATGGGAGTCGTCGCCGATTTGTCGGCAGGTGCCGCGTCGGGCTGGATCAATCTCGCTTCCGGCATGGAGGGTTGCGAGCGGATCGAGGCGTTTTTCTCAGGGCCAGCATACCAGCCGCACCGGCATGATACCTATGCCATCGGTCGCACCATTTCCGGTGTGCAGCGCTTCCATTATCGCGGCCAATCCAGCGTCGGTGTCCCCGGCACCGCCATCGTTCTGCATCCCGATGAATTGCATGACGGGCAGGCTGGCACGGAAGATGGCTTCCATTACAGGATGATCTATCTCAGCCCGCTGCTTGTTCAAAAAGCGCTGGGATATGGTCATGAACTGCCCTTCATTCCAGAGGGAGTTTCGAGCGACCCGCGGTTGCTCTCGGCAATCGACCGTATGATTGGCCGTATGTGCGAACCGATGGAAACCTTGCAATATGACGATGCGGTGTTCGACATTGCCGAAGCGCTGAAAGCTGCCGCCGCCAAAACGCGATGGCGCAAAATTTCAATGCCTGATTACCGGGCGGTCGATACGGCACGCGATTATCTTCGACATTCAGAAGGGAAGGTGACTTCACTCCAGCATCTGGAGGCGCTCACCGGTCGCGATCGTTGGAAGCTGTCTCGTGATTTCAGGATGGTATTTGGCACCAGCCCATACCGCTATTTGACGCTTCGCCGTCTAGACCACGCCAAGGCACTGATGGTTAAGGGGCAATCTCTCGTTCAAGTCGCGTTGGATGCTGGATTTGCCGATCAGGCGCACCTGACCCGGCATTTCCGCGACACATTCGGTATGACGCCCGCCCAATGGCGCAGAACGACGCTGAGGCAAAGCTAAGCTGCACGATCGTTCAATATTCCCGACGCGAAAACACTTAGATTGCTCCTATTCGACAATGGAGCATCAGACGATGGAAAAACAATATCAGCCAATCAATTTTTCAGACAAACTTTCAAAAATAACAGATTTCTGGCAGCCGCGTGTCATGGCCGAAATGAATGATTATCAGTTCAAGATCGTTCGCATCGAAGGGGATTTCATCTGGCACGATCACCCCGAAACGGATGAGACCTTCATTATCCAGAACGGCCAGCTACGTATCGATTTTCGCGATGGTTCGGTATTGATAGGGCAAGGCGAAATGTTCGTCGTTCCCAAGGGCGTGGAGCATAAACCCTCTGCGGAACGTGAGGTTCATCTCCTGTTGATAGAGCCACGCGGCGTTCTCAATACCGGCCGTGAAGGCGGGGATCGCACCGCACAGAACGACCTCTGGATTTAGGGTGATCTGCGGGCGATCGAAGCTTCACTCTTCCTCGCCTTGTTCCACAGGATTGCTGAAGCCGAGCGGGCGGCCGTTATTGTAAAAAACCCGCACGTCTTCCAGCTCAACGCCGGTGCCTTTTTCATTGAGGCTGAAGCGTTCGCAAGTCACGTTCCATGTGCCGGGGCCGCCGTCTATGTGGAACAAATTATACCCGGCGCGGGGCTTCTTGCCGCCGGGACCCTGGCTTGTCGAAGCGATACCGACCACTGGCGTGTGGTCACGCCCGCGATGGGTGTTCAACCAGTAGACGGTATTGAGGTGGGTATGGCCGTGGAGCACGAGTTCTGCGCCGCCCGTGCCGATGGCTGCGGCGAAGCGGCGAATGCCGATCATGCGTTTGTGGGTGGCAGCGGCACCCCTGATGGGGGGGTGGTGGATCATGACTACGCGAAACAACCCCTGTTCGCCCGCTTTCTTCAACAGCTCTGCCGTGGCGCGGGCCTGTCTGCGCCCGAAATAACCGGTTGCGGAAAAGGGCGGGGTTGCGATGGATGTGGAACAACCAATCATGGCCACCGGCCCGCGCACCCGCATATAGGGGAAAATCTTGCGGTCTTCGTCCCAGTTTTCCGGGTCGCCATCACCACGCACGAAGGGATACCAGGCGGCCATGGCCTTGTCATGCGCGCCGGGAACATAGGCATCGTGATTGCCGGGAACGACCGAAACCTTCAGCGGATCGCCAATTTCCTCCAGCCAGTCGGCGGCGGCACGAATCTCGATGCCTGTCGCAAGATTGACGAGATCGCCGGTGATGGCAACATGGTCGGGCGCTTTGCTTTCCATGTCGTCCACCACCTTTTCCAGCGTATCGCTGAAAAGATGCTTGCGGCGGTTGAGGCGCCAGTTCACAAAGCCAAGAATGCGCTTGGAGGCAAGTTCACGAAAGGTCAGCTTTGGCAGCGGGCCAAGGTGGATATCGGAAATATGGGCGAGTTTGAACATGCATCCAGCCATAACGTATGAAATCTTGAGCGTCCAACCCAAAACCCCTGTTTTTCAATGAGATAAAGGAGAGTTGAGCGTTGGGTGAAAACCATGTCAGCGGGCAACGGTTCCGGGATTTATTTCGGAATGTTGCAAAGCGCGTTCTCCATGTCTTTTTCTTTGTCCGCCGGGGGATGACGCTGGGCGTGCGTGCCGCCTGTTTTGATGCGCAGGGGCGGGTGTTTCTGGTGCGGCACACCTATGTTGCAGGCTGGCATATGCCGGGCGGCGGGGTAGAGCGCGGCGAGACCGGCTTGCAGGCCCTGCACAAGGAAATCCGCGAGGAGGGCAACCTTGTCGCCACGTCTACGCCACAGCTTCTCCATGTCTATTTCAACAACCGCACCAGTGACCGCGACCATGTGCTGTTCTACCGGCTTGACGTAACGCAGACCGCGACGAAGGTGCCCGACCGCGAAATCAGCGAAAGCGGCTTCTTTCCGCTGGATGCTCTGCCCGAGAGGACGACGGGTGCCACCCGCCGCCGCCTCGCAGAACTGGCGGGCGAAACGCCGCCGGATGATTACTGGTAGGCCTTAGCCCAGCCTTTCGCGGTCATGCGCCCTGTCCAGCTCAAGCTCCGGGCCGATGGGCACGATGCCGGTGGGGTTGATGGTCTTGTGGCTGCGGTAATAATGGTCCTTGATGTGGCGCATATCGACCGTCTCGGGAATGCCTGATGTTTGGTACAGATCGCGCAGATAGCCGGTCAGGTTCGGATAGTCATGAATGCGCCGAATGTTGCATTTGAAATGGCCGACATACACAGGGTCGAACCTGACAAGCGTAGTGAACAGCCGCCAGTCCGCCTCCGTCTGTTGGGCGCCCAACAGAAAGCGTTTGTCTTCAAGACGTGCTTCCAGCAGGTCCAAAGTTTCGAAAACCTTGGTAGCGGCTTCCGCATAGGCTTCCTGCGTGGTGGCAAAGCCGGCCTTGTAGACGCCGTTATTGACGGTGTCGTAGATGAGATCATTGAGCTCATCGATCTCGGCACGCAGCGGCTCTGGGTAATAATCATCCTGCGATCCCGTCAGCGCATTAAAGGCGCTGTTGAACATGCGGATGATCTCTGCGGATTCATTCGAGACGATGGTGTTCTGCTGCTTGTCCCACAGCACAGGCACGGTCACGCGGCCGGAATAGGTTGGATCTGCCTTGGTATAGACCTGCCACATTGCCGAGGAGCCGAAGAGATGGTCTTCCGTGGCACCTGGGGTACGCTCATCCGCCGGTTTGAACTCCCAGCCATTTTCCAGCATCAGCGGATCGACCACCGAAACGGAAATAAGGTCTTCCAACTTCTTCAGCTTGCGGAAGATCAGCGTGCGATGCGCCCAGGGACAGGCCAATGAAACATAGAGATGGTAGCGGTCTCTCTCGGCCTTGAAACCAGCCTTGCCAGAGGGACCGGCTTGCCCATCTGCGGTGATCCAGTTGCGGAACTGCGAGGCGCTGCGTTTGAAATGGCCTTTGGTTTCCTTGGTGTCGTACCAGACGTCTTTCCAGACACCCTCAACCAGCATACCCATCGCGCGTTCTCCTTCATGTTGCTGCGCACACTGTAAGCCATGGCTTTGCGGGAAGTGAACCCAAAAGGCAGTGAACAGTGCGTTCGTATCACACTCACATTATTGAATGGCCAAGCTCTGGATTTGTTCTGGACGGGTCGGAATTTTCCTGATATCCGCGTTTATCACAATTCTGAGGGAATTCTGCTTTATGACCGCAACACGGATGCTCCGACGACGCTGACGCTTCGAACGCCTTAACCGGCGCAGCCGTCACATCGCCCTATCCGTATTTAACGTTCCGGTCTCTCCATGTCCAAGCACGAACTGGTCTACCTCACCGAAGACGCGTCTCATGACGCCGTTATCGAACTCATCAATGCAGAAGCTTTCGGCCCCGGTCGGCACACCCGCGCCGCCGCCCGCATCCGCGAGCAGGGACCGCACGACCGTTCGATTTCCTATATCTGTGCCGACGACGGCGAGACGATTGCTTCCGTTCGCATGACACCGGTTCTGGCGGGCGACGTGAAGGGCCACATGCTCGGCCCTCTGGCCGTGCGGCCATCGCATAAGAACATGGGCATCGGCCGTGAACTGGTCCGCATCGCCATCGCCGCCGCCAAACGCAAGGGCTCCGAAGCCGTCATTCTGATCGGTGACCCGCCATATTACATGCCGCTGGGTTTCGAGAAGGTGGCCTATGCGGCGCTGGATTTCCCCGGTCCTGTCGATATGAACCGCGTGCTTGTCGTGCCGCTGGCGGCTGATACGCATGAGCGGCTGAAGGGCAAGATCGGCTGGCGGCAGTGTGAGGCTCCTACATGTCTGAGTGCGGTTGAATACGGCGTCTACGACGAGCCACTCAAAGCAAGCGCGTAGAAATTTCGCCTCTGATTTGACTGTTGGCGTTCCGGCGGTACTTGCGCTATAATCTTTCCAGTTCTTTGGAAGGTTTATCTATGTTGCTCGCCATCGGAGAAAGTCTTAGCGCAAGCGAAGCCTCGTCAGTGACGGGTGTTCCGCTTAAGCACGTCAACAGAATTATCGACGCTGGATTGTTGCGCAATTATGCGAAATCCAAGGGACGAACGCGTTCCATATCTATGGCTGGTCTTATAGGGTTGCGGTTGGCCTATCTCACAGCTTCAACGCTTACACCGGCGGCGCGGCAACGCATCATCGCTAAAGCCTTGTCTGACAAAAACCAAGCGATCGTGGAAGATGCACCGCTTCAGGTCGATATTCGCCCAATTCTGGCAGATGTCGAAGCAGGTCTAAACAGGCTGGAACGTGCGAGGGACGCCGTGTCGATCCAATTTGATGTTATGGGTGGCCAGCCTGTGTTCGTGGGCACGCGCATACCCATTTACGACGTCACGGAAATGTTGACGAGCGGTGACACGCGTGAGGCAATCATTGCGGCGTTTCCCCAACTCTCGCTCGAGAAATTGAACGCAGCTGCGGATTATGCTCTCGCCTACCCAAAACGCGGACGCCCCGTTGCCAAGCCGGAGTGGCGGAATGGTGAGGCTAAAACTGTTCGAACCCTCAAGCTCGACATACCCCCGGTCAAATCGTGAAGTTTCTGATCGATGAATGTCTGAGCCCTGAACTGGTGAAGATTGCTCATGGTTCGGGTTTTCATCAATCGACGTGTGTTTTATGGCTCGGTATGTCCGGTGCCAAAGACCACGTCGTTGGACGGATTGCTGTTGATCAGGGATATATTCTCGTCACGCATAATACGGTAGATTTTCTGCCGCTTTACAATCGAGAAGATATTCACGTCGGGCTCGTTGCGTTCAATACCTCTGCTGGAATTATGAGCCTCGAACTGCAAAAGGCACTGATGTCACTTGTTATCGAGGAATTGAATGGAAGCGAACTCTGGAATCAGGTTCTGGTGATATCCGTGAACCAAGATTTCAATGTCTCGATCTCGCGTTACGATCTGCCAAGGCGGTAGATTTTTGCGTTTTATTTAAGTGACTTCTTCAAATATGTCAGCGACTCTGCACCGCTGAAATTCTCGATCTGGCCGAAGATTTCATATCCACATTTCTGGTAGAGCGCCAGCGCATCCGGGTTCATCGTATCGATGTATGCGCCGATGCAGCCGCGTTTGCGGGCTTCCTCTTCCGCCATGGAAAGCAGCTTGGGGCCGAGGCCTTGGCCGCGCAGAGTTTCGGGGATGAAGAGCAGCCGCGTGTAGAGCCAGCCGCGCGCAGTGTGGCCGCAGAGGCCGCCGGTGACGGTGCCCTCGTCATCACGCAGGGAGATAACGAGTTCCTGCCAGTCGCTGGGGCCGAAGCGGTTGATGTTGTAGTCTTTGAGAGCCGACAGAATGGCTGCTTCGCTGTCCTTGTCGCCTTCCTGGCTGATGGTAATGCGCTGCTCCATTACCGTCCTTCACGCCACCAGAGCGCAGAAAATGCCATCAGCAGGGCGGCGAGACCCGCGAAGCCTGCGAAGAGCGGTAGGGTGTTGACGCCCTTCAATACGGTTTCATCCGTCAGGCGAATGAGCATGCGGTCATTATCGGCCACGCGCACATCGCCGCGCACGGGAAGGATATCCGGCAGCACGACTCTGCCATTGTCGTTGACGACGCGGTGAATGCTGCCCTTCGTGGCATCGACAATCGGCTTCAAAGCCTCTGTGGTGGAGATCATCGCCTTGAATTCGGGGGCATCGACGGCACCGACATGGACCAGCGTGGTGAAATCGCCATTGGTAATTTCGTAAAGGCCGGTTTCATCCATGCGGCGTTCGATCTTGTAAAGACCGGGCTCGGTTTGCGTAAAGGCCATCGTCTCGGTCTTGCCGGTGGGGAATTTCACCGTGGCATTGCCGGGATTGTCGCCGATGGTCTGGCGGGTGATTTCCAGCGTGCGGCCATTAGCGCGGGCGGTCAGCGCCTCTTCTTCAAGCTCGGGCTCTTTCATCAGCCAATGGGCGATGCGGCGGTATAGGCCGACATGCGGGCCGCCGCCTTCAAAGCCGCGTGCCCAGAGCCAACCCTGATCGGACAGCAGCATGGCGACGCGACCTTCGCCCTGGCGGTTCAGCACCAGCAGCGGGTCCTGACCATCGCCCAGCATCACGGTCTGGCCCTGCGGTTGTTCCACACCGACCGTGCGGAACCAGCGGCCCCACTGCGGCGGCTCTTCGCCGGAGCCTTCCAGACCGCGTGTGACCGGGTGCTTCTTGCCCGCTTCCGACAGGCGAGGGTAGAAGGCCGACTGATGCATTTCGCCGGTGGGCTGCGCTGGCAGCACCGAGGCAAGCGGCGTCATGGCGATGGAATCCTGCCCTGCATGTTCGGGACCGGCAGCGATCAGAAGCGCGCCACCCTTTTCGACATATTGGGCGATGTAATCATAATAGAGGATCGGTAGCACGCCGCGATGCTGGTAGCGGTCGAAGATGATGAGGTCGAAATCCTCGATCTTCTCGACAAACAGTTCACGCGTCGGGAAAGCAATCAACGATAACTCGTTGATCGGTGTACCGTCCTGCTTTTCCGGCGGGCGCAGAATGGTGAAGTGGACGAGATCGACCGAGGTGTCGGATTTCAGCAGGTTGCGCCAGGCGCGCTCACCGGCATGTGGCTCGCCTGAGACAAGAAGTACACGCAGGTTCTGGCGGATGCCTTCGATGACGTGGACGGCGCGGTTGTTGCTGGTGGTGACTTCACCGGGAAGCTCGGCCACCGAAAATTCCATGACATTGTTGCCGCCGCGCGGAACCTTGAAGCTGAAGGGCAGGGGCTGGCCGGGCGTGGCTTCGAGCGTGGCGATCTCTTCGCCATTCATCTTCACCGTGACTTCCGCTTGACCACCTTGGGCGCGACCGTCATCGAAGACGCGGAGCGTCAGCTCCTGCTGCTCGTTGACGATGCCGAAGCGCGGCGCGCGCACCACTTCAATGCGCCGGTCGAATTCTTCCGCCCGCCCGGTGATCAGGCCATGGATTGGGGCCTTGAAGCCAAGCGTCTGTTCGATGTTCGGCGTAACATTAGGGATGTCATGGATCTGGCCATCACTGAGGAAAATCGCACTGCCAACGCGTGACGGAGATACATCAGACACAGCTGCGACCAGCGAAGAGAAGAGATTAGTGGCTGGAGCATCGCTGTTGGGGTCGTTCTGGACTTCCACGATGCGTGGTTCGATGCGCGGGAAGCGGGCGAGGCGTTCACGAAGGGTGGCCAGTGCCTGATCCGTCTGTTCCGGGCGCTGCTGCACATCCTGGCTCTGCGAGCGGTCAACGATAACAGGGACGATGGTGGAAAGCGGATCGCGCTCCTCATTGGTCAGAAGCGGGTTGGAAATGGCCAGCAGAAGTGCTGCCAGCGCCAAACCACGCAGCCATGCACCGCGCACGCCGCGCCACAGGCCGATGATGGCCAGTACGAAGGCGGCGGTGGCGAGAATGCCGATCACGATCCACGGCAGGAAGGGCGCAAAGGTCAGTGTCATGTCATTGCCCCAACCGCTGGAGGATATCGGGCACATGCACTTGATCGGCCTTGTAGTTGCCGGTGAGCATATACATCATGATGTTGACGCCGGTGCGGAAGGCATGTTCGCGCTGCACCTCATCCGGCGGCACGGTTGGCAGCACGGGTGCGCCATTGGCATCGATGGCCCAGGCGCCCGCGAAGTCGTTGCCGGTGATCAGGATGGGCGACACGCCATCGCCGGAGGACGAGATGCCCGAGGTGGTCTTTGCAGCATCCTGCCGCGATTCAACCCAGAGCGGGCTGCCATTGTAGCGACCGGGAAAGTTGTTTAGCAAATAGAAGGAGCGCGTGATGACGTGGTCCTTCGGCACGGGCTCCAGCGGCGGAATATCGACATTGGCGAGGATTTCCTGAAGGCGCTGACCGTTGGGGCTGGTGTTGCCGCCACCATCCAGCGAGGAAAACTGGTCGCGCGTATCGAACAGCACCGTACCGCCCGCGCGCATATAGGCATCGATGCGGGAGATGGCGGCTGTCGACGGCATGGGGGCGGTGGCGGAAATCGGCCAGTAGATGATGGGGTAGAAAGACAACTCATCCTTGGAGATATCCAACGCCACCGGTTGGCCGGGTTCCAGCGTTGTGCGCCATGTCAGAAATTCTGAAAGTCCCTGCAAACCCTGTTCGGAAATACGGTCAACATCGTCTTCGCCGGTGCGGACATAGGCCAGATGGGTCGTGTCCAGTCGCTCGAAAATGGCCTCGTCGCCCGGTTTCGGGTCGTCGGCGCGCGCGGCATCAGGCGAGAAGACCGTGAGACCCGCCGCGAATGCCAGCAGGATGGCGGCGGCGGATGAGCGGGCGCGGGGCAGGCGCGAGAAGACGCCGTGCATGAAGAGAACGATGAGCGTATCGGCAAAGAGCATCAAAAGAGCCGCAATGAAGAGGGCTGGGCGCAACGATTTGGCAGCTTCGCCAACCAGACCTTCACGGGTGGTCGCCGTTCCAGCGAGGGAGGCGTCGATGGGGCGCAACGTCGCGTCCGGCGGCAGCAGGTTGAGTGCGACGAAACCGGATTCCGTGCCGTAAAGGCCGGGCGGATTATCGAAGCTGGCGCGGGGCTGCTGGCCGGGCTTGACCTCCAGCGGGCGCGCGGTGCCGATTTCTGGCGATAGCGAACCGGTGGCGGTGAGCAGACGGTAGGGCGGCAGCGCTGCGGCGGGCGCATTGGCAGAAGCCGAGGAACCGCCGACCTGCGACAGCTGAACGATACGGCGCAGCATTTCCACAAAGTGGCCCGAGATCGGCAAATCCGACCAACTGGCTTCGGCGCTCACATGGAAGAGAACGATGCGGCCCGCATCCACATTGCGGGTGGTGACCAGCGGTGTGCCATCGGCAAGGCTTGCCCATGTGCGCTCGGCCAGATCAGGCGTCGGCTCGGCCAGAACCTGCCGTTTGATGTGGATGCCATCTGCCTTCGGCATGCCAGCGAAAGGGCCAAAATTCGGGAAATCGGCCAACGGTTGAGGCTCCGCCCATGACAGCGCACCGCCCAGCGCGCGCTCGCCCTGACGCAGGGTCACAGGCACAAGCGGGTCATCGGCAGGCGCAGCGGCAAGGCGTGGCCCGGCGAAACGGATGAGCGTGCCGCCGCGCGACAGCCAGCGCTCGATAGGCGCATAGGTCTCCTGCGGCAGACGCCCGATATCGGCCATGACGATGACGGACGGGTTGGATTGCAGCAGTTCGGGGATGGCGACGGCGAGGTCTGCTTGACGCTGCGGCACCAGATCGACGTAGGGCTGAAGCGCACGGCTGATATAGAACAGCGGCTGCAGCAGCGGCTGGAAATCATTGCCGGTTTCGCCTGCCAGCAGCGCCACGCGACGACGGCGGAAACCGTCATCCAGTAGATGAACGGAGCCTGCGGTGGACAGCCGGTCTATGGACAGGCGGGCAAAGTCGTTGCGAAGTTCGAAAGGCGCGCTCAACACGGCGGTGGTTTCGGCAGCACCCGGCGCGAATGTGGCGCTATCGCTGGCCAGCACGCGTCCCTGGCTGTCCTGTGCATTGATGGTGAGATTGGCGGGGCCGCCGGTCTCCAGCCGCGACAGTTTCACCGTCATGGTTTCGGCACCGTTTTCAGCGCCGGTAATGGCGGCAATGGCCTGTCCATCGCCTTCCACCACACGAAACTCGGCAGCCTGCATGGTGGCGAGGTTGCTCAGCGCGGCGCGGTCATCCGGTGTGGCAACACCGTCGGTAATATAGGCGAGCGTGCCGGGTGCTGCGCCGTTCATGGCTTCGATGACGGCTTCTGCGGTGCGCACGCGGTCCGGCACCAGAGGCTGCGGCTTGGCGGCGGCGAGCTTTTCCAGCGCTGCCGCCGTCGTGCCGGGCTCTGCATCGTGGTCGCGGTCTGCGGTGAAGGCGATCGCCACAGGGCGTTCAGCCCGCTCGGCATCACCAATGAGGGCCTCGGCGGTGCGCACGCGGCGGTCCCAATCCGGTGCTGCGGCCCAGCCATTGTCCACGATCAGCACCAGCGGGCCGCTGCCTGCCAGCGTGTTGTTGCGCGGGTTGATGACGGGATCGGCCAGCGCGAAAATAACGGCGGCGGCCAGCAGCATGCGCAGCAGCGTCAGCCACCAAGGGCTTTTGGAGGGCGTTTCTTCGCGCTTCAGTACCGTTGCCAGAATGCGAAGTGGCGGAAACACTTCCGCTTTCGGGCGCGGCGGTGTCAGCCGCAGCAGCCACCAGATGGCGGGCAGCGCCAGAAGGCCGAACAGAATAAAGGGGCTGGTGAAAACGAAGGGCAGGGCGCTCATGTCCTGCCTCCGTTCTTGCCACCCACCGGCGCGCCGGAGAGATACATATGCATGGTAACCAGCGCTTCGGATGCCAGATAGTCGGTGCGATGGAAGACGAAATTCCAGCCCAGACGACGCAGCGATGAGGACATGGCATCCCGCCGTGCCAGATAGGCGCGGGTGTAATCATCGCGAATGGTTTCGGCGCGGCCAGACGTCAGCTTTTCACCGGTCTCCGGGTCGGAAAACTCGGTGCGACCACTGTAAGGAAAGACCTCTTCGGCGGGGTCTGCAATTTCCACCACATGGCCACGCAGGCCGCGGCGGGCCAGCGGAGACAGACGCTCCATCACGGTCGTCGCGTCATCCAAGAAATCGCCGATCAGCACGATATCGCTGGAGCCACGGATCATCGACGTATCCGGCAGGCCGGTGGTAGCAGGCGCGTGCATGATGGCGGTGGCCAGTCGCTCGGCGGCGTTGCGGGCGGACACGGGTTCCATGATGCCGGGGCAGCCGATGCGTTCGCCGGAGCGGGCGAGAATTTCCGCCAGCGCCAGCATCAGCACCAGCGCACGGCTTTCCTTGGAAACGGAACCGAGCGTGGATTTGAACATCATCGAGGGCGAGAGATCGGCCCAGAGCCAGATGGTGTGGGCGGCTTCCCATTCCCGGTCGCGGACGTAGGTATGATCATCGCGGGCAGAGCGGCGCCAGTCGATGCGCGACAGGCTTTCGCCATCCGCGTAGGGGCGGAACTGCCAGAAATTTTCGCCGATGCCGCGTTTGCGGCGGCCATGCCAGCCTGCTGTCACGGTGTTGGCAATGCGCTTTGCCTCGACCATGCAATCTGGCACCAGAGCGGCACGCTGGCGCGCACGTGCAAGCACGTCACTGCCGGGCGTCTGCTCTACGATCTGGCCGATGGATGCCACATGCACTCCTTAAAATCCGACCCCTGAACGGTCAGTTCCTGGCCTGCTCCACAAGGCCCGCAATAACGTCGCGAACCGACATGCCTTCCGCACGCGCTGCAAATGTCAGCGCCATGCGGTGTTCCAGAACAGGCTCTGCCAGCGCGTAGATATCGTCCAGCGATGGTGCGAGACGGCCTTCGTATAGTGCGCGCGCACGGGCCGTCAGCATCAGAGACTGGCCGGCACGCGGTCCTGGTCCCCATGCAACGTTCTTGTCGGTCAGTTTGTTGCCATGGCCGGGGCGGGCGGAGCGTACCAGCGCCAGAATGGCATCCACCACCTTGTCGCTGACCGGCATCTGGCGAATAAGCGTCTGGATTTCAACGAGGCGGTCGCCTTCGATCATGCGGCGGGCCTCGCCTGATGCCGTACCTGTCGTGTCGAGCAGGATTTGACGTTCTGCAGCAAGGTCGGGGTAATCGACATCGACCTGAAGCAGGAAGCGGTCGAGCTGTGCTTCCGGCAGCGGATAGGTGCCTTCCTGCTCCAGCGGGTTCTGGGTGGCCAGAACGTGGAAGGGCTTCGGTAGGTCGAAACGCTGGCCAGCGACGGTAATGTGATATTCCTGCATGGCCTGCAAAAGGGCGGACTGGGTACGTGGGGAAGCACGGTTGATTTCATCCGCCATCAGCAGCTGGCCGAAAATCGGTCCCTTGATGAAGCGGAACGAGCGGCGACCGCTTTCATCCTGATCCATGACTTCGGAGCCGAGAATATCGGATGGCATCAGGTCCGGCGTAAACTGGATGCGGTTGGCATCGAGCCCGAGGACTGTGCCGAGCGTGGTGACGAGCTTTGTCTTGGCAAGACCGGGAACACCGATCAGCAGCGCATGGCCGCCGGACAGAATGGCGAGAAGCGTGTTCTGCACCACCTTTTCCTGCCCGAAGATGACCTTGGAAACTTCCGCCCTGACAGCCGCGATATCCGACAGCGCCTTTTCGGCAGCGGCAATGATCGCCTTTTCGTCGAGGGTTTCGCTGGTATTCATCATGCCCATATCGCTCTCCTCAAACTAAAGACGCGCATCGTCTCGTTACCGGTCATCACTCGCATACAGGACGCATTTGGCGCTGCCTATAGCTTATTGCCATCTGGCCCGCTGACAAGCATCCTTTGAATGACTATCTCGTTACCCATGTCAGAGACTTCAATAGGTGACAAAGCAGGGCTCGAATATGGCGGTTGAGACGATAAATTCGGCGAAAGATGCAGCAGGGCTTGCCGCGATGATTTCCCACGCAGCCGAGCAGACGGGCGATAAAAGCCGTGGGCCGGCCCCCGTCGAGCGCTGGAACCCGCCCTTTTGCGGCGATCTGGATATGGAAATCCGAGCCGATGGCACATGGTTCTACATGGGCACGCCCATCGGCCGCGCCCCGCTTGTGCGGCTGTTTTCCACCGTTTTGCGAAGGGATGAGGACGGCAAGACCTACCTCGTAACACCTGTGGAAAAAGTCGGCATCCGCGTGGTGGACGCGCCTTTCATTGCTGTGGAGATGAATGTGGGCGAAAAAGACGACGCACCGCTTCTGACCTTCCGCACGAATGTGGGTGATGTGGTGGAAGTCGGTGCAGAGCATCCGCTGCGTTTCGAAATCAGGGGAGAAAACAAGGAGTTGAAGCCCTATCTTCTGGTGCGCGGACGGCTTGAGGCCCTTGTCTCGCGGGCGGTGATGTATGATCTGGTGGAACTGGGTGAAGTGATAGAAATCGATGGAAAAGACATGTTTGCTGTGCGCTCTGGCGGCGAGATTTTTCCTGTGATGCCTGCCGATGAACTGGATGCGCTTTCCCGATGACTTCTGATGTAATGACGTTTTCCGCCGTCGATTTCCGGCGTCGCGTGCTTTCGGATGGCGAGGGCGTGGCCGAGCGGGAGGACGCTGATCATGGCGACCATGTTCTCAACCCCGGTGTGCGGCTGACGGGCGAGGGCGTTCGCCTGAAAGATGCCGCCGTGCTGGTGCCGGTTGTGGATTATGGCGATGAGGCGCGGGTCATTTTCACACAGCGCACGTCGACACTTCGCAAGCATTCCGGCCAGATTTCCTTTCCCGGCGGCGGTATCGACAAGGAAGATCGCTCGCCTGAGGATGCGGCTCTTCGTGAGACGGAAGAGGAAATCGGCCTATCCCGTTCTTATGTCGAGACGGTGGGGCGCTTGCCGGATTATATTTCCGGCACGGGCTTCCGTATCAAATCGGTGCTGTCAGTGGTCAAACCCGGCTTCGATCTTACCCTCAACCCGACTGAAGTGGACGAGGTCTTCGAGGTGCCGCTGTCATTTCTGATGAACCCGAAAAATCACAAGCGCGGTAGCCGCATCTTTCAGGGGAAGGAGCGGTTTTTCTACGAAATGCCCTATGGCGAGCGTTACATTTGGGGCATTACGGCGGGCATCATGCGCAGCATTTACGAAAGGTTCTATTCATGAGCAACATTGCCGGACAGGACTGGTTTTCAAAACCTAGTCTTCAGCGGATTTTGGCGCTTTTGAATGCCGATGGCGGTGAAGGCCGCATCGTGGGCGGTGCCGTACGCAACGCGCTGATGGGTATGCCCGTGGGCGATATCGACATGGCAACCACGCTGCCGCCGCAGGATGTGGTTGAGCGCGCCAAGGATGCTGGTATCAAGGCCGTACCAACGGGCATCGAACACGGCACGGTAACGCTGGTGCTGGATGGTGAAGGCTTCGAGGTCACCACGCTGCGTCGCGACGTGGAAACCGACGGCCGCCATGCGCAAGTGGCTTTCGGCACTGACTGGACAGAAGATGCGCAGCGGCGTGACCTGACCATCAACGCTCTCTACGCCGATGCTTCTGGCGATGTGATCGACTTGATCGGCGGCCTGCCGGATATCGAGAAGCGCAATGTCCGTTTCATCGGTGATGCAGACCAGCGCATATCAGAGGACTACCTTCGCATTCTGCGCTTCTTCCGCTTTTTCGCCTATTACGGTTCGGGTCGGCCCGATGCCGATGGGCTGCGCGCGAGTGCACGCGCCAAGGACAAGATTTCGACGCTCTCGGCAGAGCGCGTCTGGAGCGAAATGAAGAAGCTGCTGGCCGCAGACGATCCCTCACGAGCGCTTTTATGGATGCGCCAGTCCGGCGTCCTCACGCAGGTTCTGCCGGAAACGGAGAAGTGGGGCATCGATGCTATCCATGGTCTGGTGGCGGCAGAGCAGGCACTGGGCTGGAAGCCGGATGCGTTGGTGCGGCTTGCCGCCATTGTGCCGACGGATGCGGAGCGGGTGGATGCGATGACGTCCCGGCTGCGTATGTCGAACGCGGAAGGCAAACGCCTGAAGCAATGGGCAACTTCACCTAACGTCGATCCAACGATGACTGATGCGGCTTTTGACCGTCTGCTGTATCGGCAGGGTGTGGAAGGCGTTGTCTTGCGGCTGAAGCTGGCGCTTGCGGCGGCTCGGGCCGACGTCTCTGCAGGCGAGGCGGCGATGCAGAAGATTGCGCGCTTCTCGACCTTGCTGGAGCGCGCTCAGAAATTCCAGCGCCCTAGCTTTCCGCTGACCGGTGCCGACGTGCTGGCAGCCGGTGTTGCACCTGGTCCGAGGGTGGGTGTGATTTTAAGCGAGCTTGAGGAGAAGTGGATCGAGTTCAACTTCTCACTCGACCGGGCAGCTTTGACCGCCCGGCTGGAAAAGGCCCTCAACAATCAGGCCTGAATGGTGCTTTCATCGCGAATGCGGGTCTTGATGTTCTCGACCATGTTTTCGCGGATGACGGTTTCGCCGTGTTCCTGACGAAGATGATCCACCGTGCGGCGCACGACTTCTGCGTCCTCGTCAGCACGTGTGTGCCATTCACAACCCGGCACCAGGGTTCCACATTCAAACAGTCTCATCATATGCCTCCCTCTGTGAAATGCCGGGGCAGACCTTTCGATTGAAAGGCTTTGCCCCTGCTCACCAACAAACGGGTAGGAGAGATAGAAGGTTCCGTTTCAGACCTTTTCAGGCATTGCCCAGCAATGGAAAACGGAAGATGTGGCGGCAGCTGGTACATTCGTCAGCTCCACCCGGTCGTCATTGGCGGCAGCTTCATTGGCAAGCTTACGCTTGACCTGCTCGACGTAAAAGGAATGGGGCAATTCGCGATCTCCCGTCGCGCGCATTTCCGCTGCCAGACGATCGATCAATTCAGGTGTGGGTATGGCGCGGGATGGATCATTACCAACCGCAGATATGGGCATGCTGTTCGAAGTAATCATGACGATAGCTCCTCCAGTCATCAACGGAATGGAGCCTATCACCAGAGATGTCTTTTCATAAGAGCTAATTTTCTAAAATCTGCTCCGAAAAGACTAACAAAGATCAAACTTTTCGTGATTTTTTAGAGCCCGTGCTTCAACTCGAAAAATTGAAGCGAGGCCAGCCGCCCAAATCTTACGGCCAGCGCACCACCGGCGGAAGTGATGACAGAATCGAATCCACATTGCCGCCCGTCTTCAAGCCGAAAATCGTGCCGCGGTCATAGAGCAGGTTGAACTCCACGTAGCGTCCGCGGCGGATCAGCTGTTCGTCGCGATCCTCTTCCGTCCAGGGCTGGTTGAAGTTGCTGCGCACGATCTTCGGATAGACCAGATTGAAGGCGCGCCCGACATCCTGCACGAAGGCGAAATTGGCGTTCCAGTCGCCTTTTTCCTCATCCGGGTGCAGCCAGTCGAAAAAGATGCCGCCGATGCCGCGCGATTCATTGCGGTGCTTAAGATGAAAATATTCGTCGCACCATTGCTTGTAGCGCGGATAATCGGCCACCGCGTGGCGATTGCAGGTAATTTCAAAGACGCGGTGGAAGATGAGGCTGTCATTGTCATCCTGCGTGCGGCGTCGGTCGAGAACCGGCGTCAGGTCCGCCCCGCCGCCAAACCAGTGGCTGGAGGTGACGACCATGCGCGTGTTCATATGCACGGCAGGAACATTGGGGTTCACAGGGTGGGCAATCAGCGAAATGCCGGATGCCCAGAAGCGCGGGTCTTCTTCCGCGCCGGGAATCTGGCCGCGAAATTCCGGCGAAAATTCGCCATGGACGGTGGATGTGTGGACGCCGACCTTTTCGAAGACGCGGCCTTCCATCATCGACATCTTGCCGCCACCGCCTTCGCCGCCGTCACGCTGCCAGTCCTTTTGTATGAAACGGCCGGGCGGCTGGTCGGAAAGCGGACCCTGCAACTCGTCTTCGATGGCTTCGAAGGCGCTGACGATAGTGTCGCGCAGGCTTTCGAACCATGCCTTGGCCAGCGCCTTCTTGTCCTCGATGTCGTCGGGCAAGCCTTTCGGCAAATCTGGCCGTTCCATATCCGATGTCCTTCAAGTCGAATCGTTGCGTCCCGCCCGGTTTATCAGCCACGCGGCAGAGACACAAAACTGAATTGCGCCGGGGTGGCGATGT
Organism: Agrobacterium sp. 20P9.1.2; assembly: GCF_057799395.1. Taxonomy (NCBI): domain Bacteria; kingdom Pseudomonadati; phylum Pseudomonadota; class Alphaproteobacteria; order Hyphomicrobiales; family Rhizobiaceae; genus Agrobacterium; species Agrobacterium sp. 20P9.1.2. Next base: position 61,367 of record NZ_JBYOKI010000008.1, on the reverse strand, counting down.
TGACACAAAGGTGTTGCGGCACGATAGTCGGGTATTACCTTTTTATACCTGAGGATCTCTCATGCCTGGACCCCATCCCGTTGCGGTAAAGCTCGACCCGGATGTCCACGCCCGGATGCGAAAGCTGGCCGAAACACAGCATCGTTCCACCCATTATCTGATGCGCGAAGCAATCGCTCAATATGTCGAGCGGGAAGAAAAGCGTGAGTCGTTCCGGCAAGAGGCTTTGGCCGCATGGTCTGCCTATCAGGAAAATGGCCTGCATATAAAGCAAGGTGAGGCGGATGACTGGCTTGCTGAGCTTGAAGCCGGGAAGGATGTGGAACCGCCTGAATGCCACAACTGATATGGACGCCGGAGGCGCTGCGTGCCGTTCAGCGCTGCTATCGTTTTCTTGCGCCCAAGAACCCGGATGCGGCATCCCGCGCCCTTAAAACCATCCGGGAGCAGACGCGGATTTTGGCGGCTCACCCCGCCATAGGGCGACCTGCCGATAAAATGTCACCGGAATTTCGAGAGTTACTGATCCCGTTCGGTGAAAGCGGCTATGTCGCTCTCTACCGTTTCGATGGGGATATGGTCGTGGTCCTGACCGTGCGGCATCAGAGTGAGGCAGGATATTCCTAAGCGAAGGATGAGCCCGTCAAATCCGTTTGTCCGCCGCGCGCAGGCGACTTTCTCCCAGCACGCCGCCCTGATCGAGAATGGGGTGGGCGACGGAAACGATGTGGGCGTTGATGCGCTTGAGGTCGCGCAGCATATCAAGATGCAAAGAGCTGGTTTGCAGGCTCTGCATCAGGCCATCGCGCAGGCGCTCCAGATGTCGGCCTGACGACTGTTTTTCCAGCCGTCTGATATCGATCTTGATTTCCATCAGGCGGCGGGCGAGGTCGAAATCGCCGGTGACGAAAATGCTCTGGGCGGCGCGCAGATTTTCGATGGTCATATCGAACAGCGTCTTCAGCTCGTCATAGCCTTCATCGGAGAATTTGAAGCCGTTGGAAATCTTCTTGCGGATTTGTTCGGCCAGTCCCTTCTCAACGATATCGCCGATATGCTCAAGATTGATGGCGTAATCGATGATGGTGATGGATCGGCGAGCATCATGCTCATCCAGTCCCTTGCGGCCCAGCTGGGAGAGATAAATCTTCACATCCTGCTGGCGCGTATCGACCTTCTTTTCGAGCGCGATGATTTCGGCAAGCGGAGCGAGATCATTGTGCTTGAAGGCGTTTTCGGCGCGGATCAGCATGCGCTCGATGGTATCGCCAACGACAAGAACTTCGCGTGTCGCATTGGCCAGCGCCACGACCGGCGTGTCGAGCGCATCGGCATCGAGAAAATGCGGGCCTTCGTCTGGTTGCGGATCATCAGGCACGATCTTTGCCATCATGTCCGAAATCAGGGCAGAGAAGGGCCATGCGATGGTGGCGAGAGCCAGATTGAAGATGAGATGCGCATCCACCGGCAGCATGGCCTGCGACAACGGAAGCATCTGGAGCAACTCTGTTCCGTAACCGACAAGCGGCAGGGCAATAGCGCAGCCCACCGTCCTCACCACGAGATTGCCGATAGTGATGCGGCGAGCCGATGCAGGTGATGAGAGAGTTGCAACCACCGGCGGGATCGCGCCGCCGAGATTGGCGCCCAGAATCAGCACGATGATGAGACCGGTGGACAGAATGTCGGCTGATGCCAGCGACAGGATGAGGACTACGACAGCCAAGCTGGAAGATGAGATGAAGGCCAACGCTGCCGAAAGAAGCAGGGCGACGGGCCATGCGTCATCCAGCAAGCCGATAAACGCGCCGAGTGCCGGAGAATCGCGCATTGGCTCCGTCGCGGCGCTGAGCAGATGCAGAGACAGCAGCATAAGGCCGACACCGACCAATGCCGTGCCGCTGCCCTGACGCGCGCTGGAGGTGCCTTTGCGCACAATCAGGCCGGTAAGGATGAGCAGGGGAGACAGCCACGCGACGCCGGTTGCAAAAATCCAGGCGGTGACGGCAGTGCCGATATTGGCGCCGAGCAGCACGACCTGCGCCATCCTAGGGCGGATGAGATCACGCTCTGCGAAGGAAGCGACGGTCAATGCCGTCGCAGTCGAACTTTGCAGGGCGATGGTGGCGAGAAAGCCTGATAGCAGTGAGCGCGGGCCGCTCTTGGTGCCGGTGGCCAGCACTGTTCTGAGTTTGACGCCGAAGGCGCGCGTGACGCCATCCTTCACCTGTGCGAGGCCGAACAGCAGCAGCGCCACAGCGCCCAGCAGATTGACGATAATGATGGTGGATTGCATGCTTGATCGCCCTCCTTCCGTCAGTATTTTTATTGTGTTCCCATTGCCTTGCCCGAAACCGTTTCGCTTTCGGACGACATGCTGCGCGGAAAGTTTTCGGGGGCAAGAATCTTTAGTTGGCTAATAAATATAGGCCTGAAATACCGCGTCGTACAGGGCTGATTACGACATTTTGAAGCGCAATGGCGATGGCCGGCTTTACGCCCACGCCGTCTGGCGCAAGGCCTCTCCGGCAACCATCGCCGCCGACATGGCGACATTGATGGAGCGTTGGCCCTCCATCATCGGAATGATCAGCCGCTCATCGGCCTTGTCATGCACATGGTCAGGCACCCCAGCGCTTTCGCGCCCGAAAAGCAGAATGTCATCGGCACGGTAGGCGACATCCACATAGGGCAGGGCGGCCTTGGTGGAGGCAAGAATCAGCCTGCGTCCGGTGGAGGCGCGCCATTCCTCGAACCGCTCCCAGTTAACGTGGCGGGTGAGCGAGGCGGTGGTGAGATAATCCATTCCGGCCCGTTTCAGATTGCGGTCGGAAATGTCGAACCCAGCCGGTTCGATGATGTCAACGCCGATGCCGAGGCAGGCGGCGAGGCGCAGAATGGTGCCGGTATTGCCGGGAATATCCGGTTGGTAGAGAGCGATCCTGATATCGGGCATGGCATGGTCTTTCGCGTGGCACTGCGCCGGGACTTATCACGACGGAGAATGTGGAAACAAGCAAGCTGCACAACCGGGGCTGTTGTCACGCAGACACACTCGCGTGTTACGGCCTGTTTTGCGAGGTTTGAGGCGGTTTGGTGCTGGTCAATGCATATTTTTTGAGCTACAAGGGCGCATCTTTCAACACCAGCCACGGAGGTTCAGATGAATAAGCTCGTTCTATATCGCCTCCCGGCCATTGTAGTGCCTTTACAGGCCTAGGTGTTTCTCGCGGTTCACCCGCAATTTCCTTGTTTTAGATTCGTCATGTGGCTGTTGTGGCCATATTCCATTTTCTTCCCGTGCTGGCTTTGGGAGCTTTTTTTGCCCCGCGCCGTTTTTTCGGGATATGTCTGTCCGGAGCTAGGCCATGTTCGGCTGGTTTGAAAAACGTCTCGATCCATTTCCCGCATCCACGCCCGTCGTGCCGCCAGCCAAGCTGCTGCCGTTCATGTGGCATTATATCCGGCCTGCGGCACCCTGGTTGCTGCTGCTGGGCCTGATGTCCATGGGCATCGCGGTTGCCGAAGTGATGCTCTATCAGTTCCTTGGCAATATCGTGGACTGGCTGTCGTCTGCCAACCGGGAAACCTTCCTGCAGGACGAGGGCTGGCGTCTTGTCGTCATGGCCTCCATCGTGCTGGTTGCCCTGCCGTTGATGGGCTCCATCCACACCATGACCATGCACCAGACGTTGGCTGGAAACTTCGGCATGATTGCCCGCTGGCACATGCACCGCTTCCTGCTGCGCCATTCCATGACGTTTTTCGCCAACGAGTTCGCAGGCCGCGTCTCCACCAAGGTCATGCAGACCGCGTTGTCCATCCGCGAAGTGGCGCTGAAGGTCATCGACGTTTTCGTCTACGCCATCAGTTTCGTCGGCTCCATGCTGTTCATGGTGGCTGCGGCGGACTGGCGCTTGGCCCTGCCACTCGTCTTCTGGCTGGTGGTTTATATCGCGATCCTGACCTATTTCGTGCCCAAGCTCGGTCGTCTGGCCAGTGAGCAGGCAGATGCGCGCTCGCTGATGACGGGCCGGATCGTGGACAGCTACACCAACATCGCTACCATCAAGCTGTTTTCCCATGCGGGCCGCGAAGAAGTCTATGCGCGCGAAGGCATGAATGTGTTTCTGAACACCGTTCACCGGCAGATGCGCCGCATCTCGGCCTTCAACATCGCCATCGATATCAACAATGCGCTGGTGATGTTCTCGACCACATCACTCGGTCTGTATTTCTGGATGATGGGGTCGGTCTCGGTTGGTTCCGTGGCGGTGGCTATTGGCCTGTCCATGCGCGTCAATGGCATGTCGCAGTGGATCATGTGGGAAGTCACGTCGCTGTTTGAAAACATCGGCACGGTCTATGACGGTATGAACATGATGTCCAAACCGCACGACATCGTGGATGCCGCCAACGCACCTGCACTTTCCGCGCATAAGGGCGAAATCCGTTTCGACGACATTCGCTTCCACTATGGCAAGAACAAGGGTGTGATCGAAGGCCTGTCGCTGGATATCAAGCCGGGCGAAAAGGTCGGTCTGGTCGGTCGCTCGGGCGCGGGCAAGACGACGTTGATGAACCTCTTGCTGCGTTTCTACGATCTGGAGTCCGGCAAGATTCTCATCGACGGACAGGACATTTCCAACGTGTCGCAGGATAGCCTGCGCTCGCTGATCGGCGTTGTTACGCAGGATACCTCGCTGCTGCACCGGACCATTCGCGAAAACATCGCCTATGGCCATCCCGGCGCATCCGACGAAGAGATCATCGCGGCGGCAAAACGTGCCAATGCCTGGGACTTCATCGAAACACTTGTCGATATGCACGGCCGCCAGGGTCTGGATGCGCAAGTGGGCGAACGCGGCGTGAAGCTTTCCGGCGGCCAGCGCCAGCGTATCGCGATTGCGCGCGTGTTCCTGAAGGACGCGCCGATCCTAATCCTCGATGAGGCGACCTCGGCGCTCGACTCCGAAGTGGAAGCGGCCATTCAGGAAAACCTGTTTGCGCTGATGGAAGGTAAAACCGTCATCGCGATTGCTCACCGTCTCTCCACCCTGACGGAAATGGACCGCCTGATCATTCTCGACATGGGCAAGATCGTCGAGGCTGGCACGCATCAGGAGTTGGTGGAGGAGGGCGGTATCTATGCCGACCTGTGGCTGCGCCAGTCAGGTGGGTTCATTGCGGATGAGGAGCAGGGTATGAAGGCGGCGGGAGAGTAGGCTTCGGCCTCTCGGTAGATGTTTTTTTGTCATGCTCGGGCTTGTCCCGAGCATCTGCTACGTCGCAATTTTGGATACGTGAGTGGATCCTCGGGACAAGCCCGAGGATGACGAAAGAGTATGTCGCGGCGTCAGCGATCCATTTGAGCGAGCGACGGTTTCAGGCGCATTATCCCACCTCATTACCAAAATATAATCTCACTCCCGCTTTGCCCATGCCCCGATTCCGCCTATATCAAAACCATGGTCATCACCCGTATTTTTCGCTTTTTCGAGAACTGGATCAAGCCCTTCGCCCGCAAGGACGATCTGCGTCCGCCGGAAGATACTTTTGCTTTCATCTGGTTCTATCTTAGGCAGGCCAAGACGCCGTTTTTTGCCATGCTCATTCTGGGTGGCCTGACAGCGGCCATTGAGGCGGCGTTGTTCTGGTTTGTCGGGCGGTTGGTTGATATTCTGTCCACCGTCAAACCGGGCGAGGGCTGGGCGGGGCTGATTGCCGGGCACGGTTATGAACTGATCGGCATGCTGTTCCTCATCGCGGTCGTGCGCTTTCTCGTGACCATGGTCACGGCGCTGGTCGATCAGCAGATCATTACGCCCGGCTTTTACAATCTCGTGCGCTGGCAATCCTATATGCATGTGGCGCGGCAATCGTTGACCTTTTTCCAGAACGATTTTTCCGGTCGCATCGTCACCAAGGTCTGGTCGGGCGGGCAGGCGGCGGGTGATCTGGTGACGTCGCTGATGGAAAGCGTGTGGTTTGTCGGCATCTATTCTGTCTCGATGCTGCTTTTGATCGGTGGGCTGGACTGGCGTCTGGCCATGGTCGTACTTGTCTGGGTCGGCATATTCTCCATGTTGGCGCGTTATTTCGTGCCGCGCATCCGCAAACATTCGCGCGAAACGGCGGAAGCCGCCTCCATGTTGTCGGGCCGTATGGTGGATGCCTACAGCAACATTCAGACGCTGAGACTGTTTGGGCGTGACGACGCCAATGACCGTTACATGCGCCAGGGCTTCGATATTTTCCAGAACACCACCATGATGTTCACACGCTTCATTACCGGCGTGCGCGCGTCCATGGCGCTCCTGTCTGGCATCATGATCACCTCGATGGCGGCGCTCTGCATCGATCTCTGGCTCTCTGGCAAGATCAGCTCCGGCGCGGTGGCCTTTACGCTGGCCTTGGTGCTGCGGCTGAATTTTCTGCTGGGCCGCCTGATGACGCAGTTCAACGGCATCATGCGCAATTTCGGCACGGTGCAGAACGCAGCCGAGCTGATTTCGCAGCCCGTCGGTCTTGTCGATGTTCCGAATGCGCCGGATTTAGTCGTGGCCAAACCAAGCATTCGCTACGAGAATGTCAGCTTCCATTATGGCCGCAGCAAAGGCGTCATCGACAGTCTCAGCCTCGATATCGCGCCGGGAGAAAAGGTCGGTATCGTAGGCCGGTCGGGGGCCGGCAAGTCCACGCTCGTCAATCTGCTGCTGCGTTTCTACGATGTCGAGCAGGGCCGTATTCTGATCGATGGGCAGGATATCGCCCGGGTCAGTCAGGAAACCTTGCGCGCCCATATCGGCATGGTGACGCAGGATACCTCGCTGCTGCACCGGTCCATTCGCGATAACATCATGTTCGGGCGGATGGATGCCAGCGAAGAGCAGTTGCTCGCCGCCATACGCCGCGCCAAGGCGGATGATTTCATCGAACGTCTTGAAGACCAGCGTGGGCGCAAAGGCTTGGAAGCCCATGTGGGCGAGCGTGGCGTCAAGCTTTCCGGCGGTCAGCGCCAGCGCATCGCCATTGCCCGTGTCATGCTGAAGGATGCACCGATATTGGTGCTGGATGAAGCGACCTCGGCTCTCGATTCCGAGGTGGAAGCGGCCATCCAGAGCAATCTGGATGAGTTGATGCACGGCAAGACCGTTCTGGCCATCGCGCATCGCCTGTCCACCATCGCCGCGCTGGACCGGCTTATCATCATGGATGCAGGGCGCATCGTGGAGCAGGGCACCCACACGCAGCTTGTGAATAGCGGCGGGCTTTATTCCGAACTCTGGGCGCGTCAATCGGGCGGTTTTCTCGATGCCGACGAGACGGTTCCTACGGTTTAAGACCCAGCAATAGCGAAATCCGCCACCAGTCCGTAATGGTTGGAGCCGTGATTGTCCGGCAGGCGCTCCAGTTTCATCAGGGTTGCCGGTTTGCGGGCGAAGATGTGGTCGATGGCGATGCCGAACGGCCCGGCGTCGATGGGCCATGTGGCCGGTTCCCACTGCGCCTTCTTCAGATCCGTCGCCAGCAGGAATTCCCTCATGTCAGGCGCAATGCTGGCAGAATTGAAATCACCACCGAGAATGAGCGGGCCTGTGACCGAGGAGATCGCGGAGCGGATGCGGCTCAGCTCGTTGCGGTGATAGTCATCGAAATAGGGTTTTGCCAGATGCGCTGCCGCCAACGTGAGCTTGATGCCATCAATGTCGATCATCGCCATGGCGAAGCGCTCGCGGCTGACATAGCTCAAACTGCCGTTGCGGGCGTTCTCCAACGGGCGTTTGGAAAGAATCAGCAGGTCGCAGTTTTGCGTGCCCACGCCGCAGCCGATGCGGTAGGGGTAGGTCTGGCTTAAACGGGGCAGGGCGGTCGCTACTGCGTCGGCCTCCATCACATAGGCCACGTCGGCATTGGATGCCAAAATCGTATCGGCAATTGATTCGGCGTTGCCCGGGTTCTCCCTCAGTACGTTGAAGGACAAAAGCCGGAAAGATTTTGCGCCTGCGGGCGCATAGGCGTCCGTCACGAACTCCTGGTGCATATACAGCGCATGCGCGCCCAGCATGAAAGCCCAGGCCAGAAGCACGATGAAGATGCGGGATCGAAGGACCAGAAGGCATAAAAGCGCGCCAAATGCCGCGAGAACGGCAATATGCAGCTGAAAGCTGTTGACGAAGGCCAGCAGCCAGAAATCACCGACATATCGGATACTTATAAGAAGAAGCGCAAGTGCGAGCGCAAAGGACCCGCCACAGGTGAGCCTAGCTTTCAAAATCAAAACCCCGCTGATCGGCTCTCCCTGATTCTGATTAGCATGCGCGATTTGGGTGCACAATGTTGCAGGATGGACAGCAGAGCCGGAAAAGGCGGAGAAAAATAGCCCGGCAAGTCAGAATTACGGCAGCTTTGTGTGCTTTCCTCTTGCCAAGGTCCGCCATATTTTGCGATCAAGCAGAATAGGCGCGATTTATCGTCGCGCACTGACCAGGGCAAGGGGGATCGAGTTTGTCCTGGATCAAAACATAGCTGGAGGACTCATGCGACTTTCAACAAAATTAGCGCAGAGGATGGTGTAGCGGTGAGCGAGCACGTAAATGACCATGACGCCTCGGGTGAACCGACCCGTCGCGATTTTCTTTATCTTGTGACTGGTATGGCGGGTGCTGTCGGCGCTGCTGCCGTGGCCTGGCCCTTCATCGACCAGATGCGTCCCGATGCGTCCACCCTGGCGCTTGCATCCATTGAAGTGAATGTCGCCAGCGTCGAGCCGGGCATGTCCCTGACTGTCAAATGGCGCGGCAAGCCGATCTTCATTCGTAACCGCACGCAAAAAGAGATCGACGAAGCCAACGCTGTTGCGCTGACCGATCTGAAAGATCCCGTCGCGCGCAACGCCAACCTCGATGCCGCCGCACAGGCGACCGATGTTGATCGTTCCGCAGGGCAGGGCAAGGAAAACTGGATCGTCATGATCGGTTCCTGCACGCATCTTGGTTGTGTTCCGCTGGGTCAAGCCGGCGATTTCGGCGGGTGGTTCTGTCCCTGCCATGGCTCGCACTACGATACGGCGGGCCGCATTCGCAAAGGCCCGGCGCCGGAAAACCTGCATATTCCGACCTTCGCATTCACATCCGATACCGTGATCAAGATCGGATAAGGGGACATTTGAAATGAGTGGTCATTCCAGTTACCAGCCCTCGACCGGTATCGAAAGATGGGTCGACTCCCGCCTGCCGCTGCCGCGCATGGTCTATGACAGTTTCATAGCCTATCCGGTGCCGCGCAACCTGAACTATGCCTACACCTTCGGCGCCATGCTCGCCGTCATGCTGATCGTGCAGATCCTGACCGGCGTCGTGCTGGCCATGCATTATGCCGCTGAAACGACGGTTGCCTTCAACTCCGTTGAAAAGATCATGCGCGATGTGAACCACGGCTGGCTGCTGCGCTACATGCATGCCAACGGTGCGTCCTTCTTCTTCATCGCCGTCTACCTGCACATTGCCCGTGGTCTCTATTACGGCTCCTACAAGGCACCGCGTGAAATCCTCTGGATTCTCGGCTGCGTCATCTTCCTTCTGATGATGGCTACCGGTTTCATGGGTTACGTTTTGCCCTGGGGTCAGATGTCCTTCTGGGGTGCGACGGTTATTACCGGCTTCTTCACCGCCTTTCCGGGCGTGGGTGAGTGGATCCAGCAGTTCCTGCTCGGTGGCTTTGCCGTTGATCAGCCAACGCTGAACCGCTTCTTTGCGCTGCATTACCTTCTGCCCTTCATGATCGCAGGGGTCGTTATTCTGCACATCTGGGCGCTGCACGTAACAGGCCAGACCAACCCGACCGGGGTTGAAGTCAAGACGAAGACGGACACGGTTCCGTTTACGCCTTACGCAACGTTGAAGGATGCGCTCGGCGTTTCCGTCTTCCTGCTCGGCTATGCCTGGTTCGTCTTCTACATGCCGAACTTCCTCGGCCACCCAGACAACTACATCATGGCGGACCCGCTGAAGACACCGGCGCATATCGTGCCGGAATGGTACTTCCTGCCATTCTACGCCATGCTGCGTGCCATCACCTTCAACATCGGCCCAATCGACTCCAAGCTGGGCGGCGTTCTGGTGATGTTCGGTGCCATTGTTGTGCTGTTCTTCCTGCCATGGCTGGACACATCCAAGGTTCGCTCGGCTGTCTATCGTCCCTGGTACAAGCTGTTCTTCTGGATCTTCGTGGTCGACTGCATCATGCTCGGCTGGCTGGGTTCGCGTCAGCCTTCGGACCTCTACACGCAGATGGCTCTGTTCGGCACGATCTACTACTTCGGCTTTTTCATTATCATCATGCCACTTCTCGGCCTGTTTGAAACGCCAAGGCGTATTCCGAATTCGATCACCGAGGCCGTTCTGGAAAAGAACGGCAAGACCGCTGCCGCCCCCGCGGCTGCCGTCAAGATATAAGTGCGAGAGAAGGACGCTTACAATGAAAAAGCTTGTAACGAGCATCGCGCTTATCGCTGCCATGAGTGGTTTTTCTTCTGCGGGTTTCGCCGCAGAAGAGGGGCATGACCTCAAGGAACTGACCGAACATGCAATTGCGGGCGGGCACTTCCCCATCCTCAAGCCGCATGAAGAAAAATGGTCCTTTGCAGGGCCCTTCGGAAAATACGACAAGGGCCAGCTTCAGCGTGGATTGAAAGTCTACAAGGAAGTCTGTTCCGCCTGCCACTCGATGAGCCTCGTATCGTTCCGTACGCTGGAAGATCTGGGTTACTCGGAAGATCAGGTCAAAGCCTTCGCTGCCGAATATGAAGTGCAGGATGGTCCGAATGCGGATGGCGAGATGTACACCCGCAAGGCTGTGCCCTCAGACCATTTCCCATCGCCCTACCCGAACCATGAAGCAGCGGCTGCCTCCAACGGCGGTGCGGCACCACCTGATATGTCGCTGCTGGCGAAAGCCCGTGGCGTCGAACGCGGCTTCCCGACATTCCTCGTCGACATGATCCCGATCGTCGGTGGATATCAGGAAGGCGGGCCGGATTACATCCACGCGCTGCTCAACGGTTATCAGGACGCACCCGAGGGCGTTGAAGTTGCCGAAGGTACACACTTCAACCCATACTTCGCCAGCGCCTCCGCCCTCAAAATGGCCCCGCCCATCAGCGCCGATCAGGTGACCTATGATGACGGTGCGCCACAGACCGTGGAGCAATATTCCCATGACATCGCGGCCTTCCTCATGTGGGCGGCAGAACCGCACATGGAAGAACGCAAGCGCACTGGCTTCATGGTCATCGTGTTTCTTTTGATCTTCACGGCACTGATCTATCTGACGAAGAAGTCCGTATATTCCAGAAAAGAACACTGAACTTTGAGACGAAACTAAAGGCGGCCGAAAGGCCGCCTTTTTGCTTTATAGAAGAATTTTCGCCAGTTCGCGCTCACAGGCCATTTGATCGAGTGAGCCGAGTGTTCCCAGCCTCCTCAGAATGAGTTCATTGGGAATGGTTGCGAAGCGCCATCTCACGAGGCATGTCTGGGGCAAGCCTGCTGCATCGAGATCGCCAAGAACAACGTCACTCGGCCACGATGATGCTTTCGCCGTCGTAATCATGGCCACAAGGGTGGAAGCGTTCTCTCTGTTAAAATTTTGACCTGATATCACCACCGTCGGGCGACGCTTGATGACGGGAACATCGGCGAAGGGAAAGGGCACGACAATCGTCGTATAGCGCTCACAGATCACGAAATGCTTCCTCGTCTTCCTTGCTCTCCCACTCTGGGAAAAGGCTGGAAATGTTGACGAGGTAATCGTCTTCAAGCTTGACCTCACGCAGCGGAATACGTTCTCCTTTGCGCTTTCGGTACCAGTTGCTCCATACCGTCTTCATCTGCCCTTCCGGGCGAATTGCTTCGGTAGGACGACCATCACGACCCGTTTTCATCCGCACCCACCCACCGACGACGCCATCGGCTTCGAGATTGATATGCTCGTTGTCGCTCAGCCCACGAAGGCGGTCTCGAAGCTTGTCGCCGTCTATGTGCTTGAACCAGATAGCGACATCTGTGATCTGAACCTGAAATGCCATCGTTCTTCTCCTGCAGGCAGCCAAATTCTACAGGGGGTGTAGGGGGGGTGTCAATCATGGAGGCCGCGGGCGTTTTCGTTCTCTTTAAATGGTCTTTTCTGTTTGTCCGGACGAGCCAAGTTGATAGTGTGCGGCGAAATTATTCTGTCACTTTCTAAATCGGAAATTCCATGACCGTTATCGCTTCGGAGCTTGCTGCCGCCATTCGTTCCATTCCCGACTATCCGAAGCCGGGGATTATCTTTCGTGATATCACCACGCTGCTGGGCAATCCGCGTGCCTTTCGCCGGGCGGTGGATGAGTTGGTGCAGCCCTATGCTGGTACGAAAATCGACAAGATTGCTGGCATGGAAGCGCGTGGCTTTATTCTAGGCGGCGCTGTCGCGCACCAGCTTTCCGCCGGTTTCGTGCCAATCCGCAAGAAGGGCAAGCTGCCGCACACCACTGTGCGCGTGGCTTACAGCCTGGAATACGGTGTCGATGAGATGGAAATGCATGTGGACGCCGTGCAGCCAGGCGAGAAGGTCATTCTGGTGGATGATTTGATCGCAACCGGTGGAACCGCGGAAGGTGCGGTGAAACTGCTGCGCCAGATGGGGGCAGACATCGTCTCAGCCTGCTTCGTCATCGATCTCCCGGATTTGGGCGGGCGCAAGAAGCTGGAGGATCTGGGTGTGGAAGTGCGCACGCTGGTCGAGTTTTCCGGGCACTGATTGTTGCATCTGGCAGGGGTCTTTTCATTGCAAAAGCTCATGGAATTCAAAACATGGCTGTTTCGATTTTTGAAATATGCCTGGTTGCGTCCAAGAGCCTGGAGCGATGACACCATCAACGGCCGCAATGTCGTGGTCGTTGGCTCAGCCCCTGTCTCGTCCAAGCCCTTTGATTTTGATGAAAGCTACCTCGTCATATCCGTGAATGCCTCGCAGATCGTTGCGAAGGGTTGGGGCGTTGAAAAGCCCGACATCACGCTGATGATGTTTCACCAGATCGAGGGGAAGTACAAGAACGCACAGGAAGTGCGCCGCGTGCTGAATGGCGAGAGCACCGGCAGCCTTTATCTGCTGCTTTGGCGGCACGATCTTGCGCGGCTGAAAGCGGGGCTGACCCGTATCAATTACGGCTATGATAGATTGTCGATCGTCGATCGCTTCAGCCGTGTCGCACTCGTCCGCGCCATGACCGGCAAGTTGAATTTCGAGGTCAGCCCGGAATCGAAATATTCAAACGGTGTCATCGCGGTCATGCTTGCGCTGCAAAGCGGAGCGAAGCGCGTCGTCATCGCTGGTATCAACCCAGCCTCGACCGGACATATCTATAATGCCGAAAACCTGCACCGCAAACATAGCGGCCCCGATCTGGAGGCGCTGAAACACATGCAGCAGGCGGGGCTACCCGTCTATACGGCGGATGCCGCAGTGGCAGACGCTACCGGGTTGCCTTTGTGGAAGCCAGAGATTGCGGGCAGTTGATCTGCCCGTTACTCAAACTCCAGCACATTGCTCTCAAATCGCACCACCATCTCGCCGTGTTGATTGACGCCTTCGTTGAGCGTGGTGTTCATCAGCATGCCAGGGCGTGAGGCCAGCGGTCGGGATGCGGTCAGCGTGGTGAAATAGGTGACGTCGTCGCCGGCATAGACCGGGCGCAGCCATTTGAGATTGCGGATACCGGGCGAGGGGCCGAGTTTGGGTGGCTCTATGCCTTCGGATATCAGGCGTTTTGCCTCGGTGGTCCAATAGCTCAGAAAACACTTCATCCATGAGGCGCTGGTTTGCCAGCCGGAGGCGCAGAGGCCTTCGAAGACCGAGTTCTTCGCCGCTTCCGCATCCAGATGAAAGGGTTGCGGATCGAATTTTTCCGCGTAGCGAATGATGGATTCTGCGGAAAAATGCACGGTGCCGAGTTCGAGCCGGACGTTACTTGGATAAAGCTCGATGAACTTCATGCGCTCGCTCCTGCCGTTGCGGTGGCCAGCATGGCGTTTAGCTCGACCACGCAGACGAGGTCGCCGCGCTGGTTTTGCAATTCATGGCGCAGCTTGACCACGCCCATGCCGGGCCGCGTTTTCGATACGCGCTGCTCGATAACCGTCGTTGTGCCGCTTAGTGTATCGCCGGCGAGAACCGGCTTCTTCCACTCCACGACATCCACACCCAGCCCCGCCTGAGAGGGCGAGCCACTGATATAGCTGTCCACCGTCATACGCATCAGCATGCCGCATGTGTGCCAGCCGGAGGCGGCGAGGCCGCCGAGAATGCTGGCCTTGCCTGCTTCTTCGGAAAGATGCATCGGCTGGGGGTCGAATTCGGAGGCAAATCCGATGATTTCTTCCGCCGTCACCAGTTTCGGCCCCAGCGGGAACTGACGCCCGGGCGTGAAATCCTCAAAAGCATATGTCACCGGCGAACTCCTCCTCCGCAGTTTTATAAGCAAAACCTACCGTAACTTTGCCTTTTACGTAAAGGTAAAATTATTGATGACCCGCGCAAAAATCGTGATGAAAACAAAAGGCCCGCGACAAGGTGCGGGCCGGTTTTGTCGCTGGGCTGGCTTAGAGCATTCCCATCCAAAGAGGAAACGCTTCAGGTGTTGAAGCGGAAGTGAATGACGTCGCCGTCATGCACGACATATTCCTTGCCTTCGTCACGGCCCTTGCCCGCTTCCTTGGCGCCGACTTCACCCTTGAAGGTGACGTAGTCGTCATAGGCGATGGTGAAGGCGCGGATGAAGCCGCGTTCAAAATCCGTGTGGATCACGCCGGCAGCGCCCGGAGCCTTTGTGCCGCGCACGATGGTCCATGCGCGCGTTTCCTTAGGGCCAACGGTGAAGTAGGTGATGAGGTCGAGCAGGTGGTAACCGGCGCGGATCAGGCGGTCGAGACCGGCTTCTTCAAGACCGAGAGCCGACAGGAATTCCTTGGATTCTTCCTCAGGAAGCTGCGCGACTTCGGATTCGATGGCGGCGGAGATGATGACGCATTCCGCGCCCTGCGTCTTTGCCATTTCGGCAACGGCCTTGGTGTGCTCATTGCCATCGACAGCGTCGGCTTCCGCCACGTTGCAGACGTAAAGAACCGGATGCGAGGTCAGAAGGTTGAGGCCCTTCAGCACTTCGATCTCGTCAGCAGCCAGCGTCTTCAGCAGCAGGCGGGCAGGCTTGCCCTCGTTCAGCAGCTTGATCACCGCTTCCATGACGGGAAGCTGCGCCAGCGAATCCTTGTCCTTGGACGAGGCGCGCTTGCGGGTCTGCTCAACGCGACGCTCAAGGCTTTCGAGGTCGGCCAGCATCAGTTCCGTTTCAATCGTATCGGCATCGCCGACCGGGTTGATGCGACCTTCGACATGGGTGATGTCATCATCTTCAAAGCAGCGAAGGACGTGCACGACGGCATCGACTTCGCGAATGTTGGCGAGGAACTTGTTGCCCAGACCTTCACCCTTGGAGGCTCCGCGTACCAGACCGGCGATATCCACGAAGGAGATGCGGGTGGGGATGATTTCCTTGGAACCGGCAATATCGGCCAGCCCTTTCATGCGCGGGTCGGGCACGGCCACTTCGCCGGTGTTGGGCTCAATGGTGCAGAAGGGATAGTTTGCCGCCTGCGCCGCTGCCGTTTTCGTCAGCGCGTTGAAAAGTGTGGACTTGCCGACATTGGGCAGACCGACGATACCGCATTTGAAGCCCATGGCTCGAACCTGTCTCTATCTCAAAAATTCCGTTGCCAGCCTTTTGCGGAATGGGCAGGGCAAGGTCAAGCCTTGTTGCCGGAAACGACAAGGATTCCCGCAAAAGACATGGCTCATATGGCCGGTTGGTCCCAGCCGAACCAGCCGGAGATTAGCGCCCAGCCGCCATAGATGATGGCGCCGCTGGTGAGAACGGAGAGTACGGCAAGTCCAAGCCCGGTCAGCACTGCCATATCATCCTTCTGAGCCAGCCCAAGCGCGATGGCCAGAACGGCGAGGCCCGGAAGCATGTTGCCGAAGGGAATAGGCAGCGCGATCAAAACCGCCATCAGGAAAATAACGATGCCAATGCTGATGGGGCCGAGATGTTCCGCCAGAACATGGCCGCGTGGCCGCAACAAGCCCTCCAGCTTCGCCAGCCGCGGCGCAGCCTTCTCAGCCGTAATTTCGATCAGTGAACGAGAGACGGATAGGCGACCGAGAAAACCCGGTAGCATCAGCTTCCGGGAACCAAACATGATCTGGAGCGACAAAATGGCCAGTGCCGTTCCAAAGATCATGCCTGCAGGAATGCCGGGCGTGGGAATGATTGCGGGGATGGCAAACACCAACAGAACGAAGGCAATCGCCTTATCGCCCAGCTTTTCCAGCAGGCCCGCCAGCGTCACCTTTTCAGGCAAGTCTTCGGCCAGCCGCTTCAGCGCCGCTGCCATGGTGTGATGCTGCGCGGTTTCATCCATGTGCAAGGGTTTTCTGCTGCTCGGATGCGGATCGGGAAGGGGCGTCGGATGTTTTCATCAGCGTGAAATGGGGATGCGGCGCAAAGTTTCAAGCCGCATCGAGACTGCTGGCGGAATTGTCAGTCCTTCTTGCCGAACATGCGTTTCAGCATTTCCGCCATCGGGCCGGTTTCCGGCAACTTTTTGGGCTGAGCGGAATTGCGGGCTTGGTGGATGTGCGACTTCGCTGCCGGTTTGGCGGGCTTTGCCTCTTTTTCTATTTCGCTTTTCACGCCAACGGCTAGCGCCAGCTTGTTCATCAGCTGCGAGTCTTCGCCTTTGACCAGCATGTCGGCATTGTCAGCGATGGCATCGAGCAGCGGCTCCAGCCAGACCTTGTCGGACTTGGCGAAATCGCCCAGCACATGGCCGTGTACACGTTCCTTGTCGCCGGGGTGACCAATGCCGAGCCGCAGGCGGCGATAGTCCTTGCCGCAATGGGCGTCGATGGATTTGAGGCCGTTATGTCCGCCATGGCCGCCGCCTATCTTGATGCGGGCGCGGCCGGGCGCGAGATCGAGTTCATCGTGAATGGCGATGACATCGCTGGTTTTCACCTGGTAGAAGCGCATGGCCTCACCGACGGATTCGCCGGACAGGTTCATGAAGGTCAAAGGCTTCATCAGAAGCACCTTTTCGCCCGCGATCTCGCCCTCGGAAATCTCGGCCTTAAACTTTTTCGACCACGGCGAAAAGGAGGGCAGGCGTTGCAGGGCATCCACCGCCATGAAGCCGATATTGTGCCGGTTAGCGGCATATTGCGTGCCGGGATTGCCAAGGCCTGCAATGATGATCATGGACGTGTCCGCTTGGGTTCGATTTGACAATTGTCCTTCACCACCGAAAAAACCGGCGGGTGTCAACGTTTTTGTCACCGGCAAGGCAGCTATTGGTGGATGACGAGGCCGTATTTTTCATAGATGCGCCGCTGGGTACCATCCTTGATCAAGTCGTCCAGTGCAGCTTGCATCTTCCCGATCAGGCTGTCGGGAACGGAAAGATTGCAGGCCATGCCGAGGTTCTGCCACGCCAGAACCATCACTTCCACGAATTGACCCGGCACCAGGTTTTTCAAAACGCTTTCCGACATCGGCATCATGTCTATGCGTCCAGCCGCCAGTTTTGAAAGCGTCTTGTCGAAATCGGCGCTCAGATCAACGCGCGGAAATCCCTTCGACTTCAAAAGCGCTTCCGTATAGTCGTTTCGCTGCGTTCCAATCGTATAGGCTTTGGCATCATCAATGTTTTTGATGTCCAGATGCCGCTCCTTCAGCGCAACGAGGATGTTGCGGTCGGTGTGGACGGGCGAGACCCATTTGAAGAGATTTTCACGCTGCGGTGTGCGGGCGGCGGCAACGACGCAATGCATCGGCTCGGTTTCCGCCAATGCTATGGCGCGCGCCCAAGGCAGGATGGTGGCGTCGTAGTCCACGCCCGTGCGTTCGAATATGATTTTTAGCTGGTCCATATAGACGCCAGTCGGCTGCCCATCGGCGCCACGGGAATTATAGGGCGGGTATTCCTCGGTAGAAATGGTCAGATGTTCGGCGGAGGCCGGTAGAGCGATGGAAAAGACCATCCATGTCAAAATGTTTCGCCACATTGACTTCATCCTCCCCGATGCAGTTATGTCCCAACCTTCGCAACGATCTGACTGTTCTGCTGCTCGAAAGCGGCGATGTAGGCGCTGATCGGCTGCGGTCTGGCGAAGAGATAGCCCTGGCCGCAATCGACGCCGATCTCTTTGAGCATGGATTCCTGCTCGCGGGACTCAATGCCTTCGGCAATCACCACGCAGTTCATCTTGTGAGAGATCGCGCTGATCCCCTCCACCAGCATGCGGCTTCTCTGGCTGATTTCCGTGATGTTATCACCGATCGAGCGCGTAAAGGACTGGTCGATCTTGACGATATCGACCGGGAAACGGTTGAGATAGCTGAGCGACGAATAGCCGGTGCCGAAATCATCCAGTGCAATGCGGCAACCCAGATGCCGGATGGCGTCGAGGACGGCGCGAATTTGCGGGTCGTCGTGCATCAGCACGGCCTCGGTTATCTCGATCACCAGTCGGCTGGGCACGATGTCGTGGCGGTATAGGAGCCCGGCAATCCGGGTCGGCAGGCCAGGTTCGAACTGCATGGCGGAGAAATTCACCGCGACATAGGCGTTTTCCAGTCCCGGCAGCTTGGAGAGGGTGGCCAGATTCTGGACAGAACGTTCCAGAATAGTGTTGCCGATGCGGCCAATCGTGCCGTTTTCTTCCGCAACCGCGATAATGGCGGCGGGCGGGAGAATGCCTTTGCGCGGGTGGTTGAGGCGCATCAGGGCCTCGAAACCAACCGTCTCGCCGCTGGCCAATTTCTTGATCGGCTGGAAATGGGCTTCCAGCCAGTTTCCATCCAGAGCCTGCTCGATATCCTGTTCGATCTCCGCACGCTCGCGCGCCTCGTTCATGATGGCGGGGTCGAACATCTGCGCGCCGTTCTTGCCAGCGCGCTTCCTGCTATACATCGCCATATCGGAGTTTTGCAGAAGTTCGGCAGCCGTCTTGGCGTGGGTCGGGTAGAGCGCCAGACCGATACTTGCGCTGAGGCGTACGCTGTGGCCGAAAGCGTTGAACGGTGTATCGAAGATCGCGCAAATTTCGTCGCAAATGCGGGTTGCCCGCTGTTGTGTCATCGGGCCGGTGAGCAATACTGCGAATTCATCACCGCCAAGGCGCGATGCGCTGTCCTGCGGCGACAGCAAAGTCTCCAACCGCTCGACGAAGGCCTTGAGAACGGCGTCACCGGCGGCGTGACCGAGATTGTCGTTGATGATCTTGAAGCGGTCCAGATCGATGAAAAGGCATGCCAGTTCCGTGCGGTTGTCGTCTGCTTCCAGAATTTTCTCGTCCAGAATGGCTTCGAAACCCTGGCGATTGAACAGGCCGGTCAGATGGTCGGAGATGGCTTGCAGACGGTTGAGCTGTTCGGAGCGGCGAAGCTCCGTCACATCGGTCATGACGCTCAGACCTTCGGAGCGGCGCTGGCCATCACCGACGCTCAAGGCCTTTTCCGCAATCAGAACGTCCATCAGACGGCCATCACCGCATTGAAAACGGATTGTCAGTTCCGAGCTTCCGGCCATGCCATGCGTGGTGGATTCATTGTGTCTGCGCAGCACGAAGCGGGCGCGGTCCTCAGCATAAATGAGATCGGCGAAACCGAGCCCCAGAACTTCGGCGCGCTGATAACCCGTGGCTTCTACCCAGTAATCGCTGACGGCGGCGATACGGTCTGTCGGATCGAGCGAGAAGAGCATGGCTGGCGTGCGGTTATAGATTTCCGTGGTGCGTTGATGCGCTTTCTTGATTTCCTGCTCTTCGTTATCCAGCTGGATTTGCATCTCGTTGAAGCTCTGCGCCAGACGGCCCATCTCGTCTTTCGAGCGCCAGTCTACATGGTGGCGAGAGCCCAGCCGTCGTGTCGCCTCGATGGCCGCAGTCAGCCGCAGCAGAGGCTTCATGATCATCAGGCGATTGCCGATGATGGCGGCGGCGAAGATGGTCAGAATAGCCAGAACGAAAATCGAAATGAAGGCCAGTTCGAGATTGCTGAGCGAGGTGAAGAGGCCGACATTCTGGAAGAACACTGTAATGGTGCCAACCTTCGTCTCGCCATCGAGGTTCTTGTAGGTGATGTCACGGGTGATGGATGACGTGTCGTCGGAGGCACTAGCACCTGCCGTCTGAGTCACATCCAGATGGCCGAACGTATCGCGCACCTTGACCATATAGACGGCGGGGTCTGCAACCAGCGTGCCGGTGATCTGGTTGATGCTCTCGTCGTCCAGATCCCAAAGCGGGCGACCGAGCGCCTGCGAGTTGGCGACGAGCAGAATTTCAAGGCGGTCTCGCTGGTTGGCAACGGATTCATGGTGGGAGAGCATCAGGAGAATGGTGAAGAGCGGTGCGACCAACGCGAAAAGTGCGCCGGAAACGATCGCAACGAAGCGACTTTCTACGGAATGGGTCATATGCCTTTACTACCGCCCCTTGCCCTTCAAACCCTTGCCGCGCAATCTCAGTCTGCGCGATAAAAAGTCTCGTTCTCAAATACTTACGAGATTTAGATTTTCGGTGGGATCATGCGTAACCCCGAACGTGCTAATGTGTGATTTATAAACCTAAAGTTTTGATTGAACGTTTCCGGAAATGCTTAATCGTTGCTGAAGAATTTCATTGGCGAACAATACAATTTCTCAACATTGTAATAAGGCATAAAAAAATGCCCCGCATCTTGCGATGCGAGGCATTGAATAAAAAGAAGAATACAGCGCCGTAGCGCCGGTATTATTCTTCGGAAGCGTCTTCTGCCGGAGCTTCTGCTTCGTCAACAACCGCGACCGTTGGTGGCACGATGGTTGCAATTGTGAAGTCGCGGTCAGTGATGACTGGCGATACGTTCTTTGGCAGCTTCACATTCGAGATGTGGATGCTGTCGCCGATCTTGACGCCGTCGAGGTCAACGGTGATCGCTTCAGGAATGTCGTTTGCAGGAACGTGAGCTTCGACAGTGTGACGAACGATGTTGAGAACGCCACCCTTCTTGATCTCGGACTTGTCTTCATTGATGAAGTGGACCGGGATTTCGACCGTAACCTGCGAATTGCCGGATACGCGCAGGAAGTCTACGTGTACCATGAAATCGCGGACTGGATCGCGCTGGTAGTCCTTTGGCAGAACCTTGTACTTCTTGCCATCGACGTCGATCGTCGCGACAGTGGTCATGAAACCGCCAGCCTGGACGCGCTTGGTGACTTCGTTGGTCGAAATCGCGATAGAAATTGGGGCTTGCTTGTCACCATAGATGACAGCAGGAATCAAACCGTTGCGACGAAGTTCACGAGAGGACCCCTTACCAACTCGTTCGCGCGCCTCGGCCTTGAGCTCATACGATTCTTTGCTCATGGCATAATCCTTTTAGGTTGTCTGGAGAGTTCATTCCGGCGTACCGGAGCAAACTGGAGAAGGCGTTTGACAGCCGTCTCGCCCGCGTTGCCTCCAAGGGTGTCTACACGGATGCGGGCGCTATAGTATAAAGAGGGGGCAAAGGCAAGCCTTCGTCATCCGCATGACACAAAGCTCTCCCGCTCATCTCCTACTTTAACTGCGTGGAGGCGGCACCATTTTGAGGAGAGCATTTTAATCTTTGCTTATCTATATCGATAAACGCAGTAAAAACCCATCATCATTATGCTCTGCAACAATTCAACAGATTCGTGATGTTAATGTATCAAATTCTGACCTGCCTCGCTGTAGACCACGACGTTCGCTATACATTAGCCGCAGTCACCATCTGCGTTCTGGGCAGCTTCCTGACCATGCGCCTGTTTTCCCGTGCGCGGCAGTCAACTTCCATCCAGCGCGTCAACTGGCTGTTTCTGGCGGGCATGATTGGTGGCACCACCATCTGGACCACGCATTTCGTGGCGATGCTGGGATATCAGGCACCCGGCAATGTTGGCTTCCTGCCAGCCTTCACCGGTCTGTCCTTCATCATTGCCGTCATCGCGACCATGGCCGGACTGGCCATTTCCACTTATGGCGGCCAAACGGCGCTGGCGGAGGGCGGCGGTCTGGTCGTCGGTCTTGGCATTGCCAGCATGCATTACACCGGCATGGCAGCCTATGCTGTTCAGGGCTCACTGGTCTGGGATCAATATTACGTCGTTGCGTCCATGGTCTTTGGCGCTGTTTTTGGCATGCTGGCCACAAACCGCATCGTACGGCCGGTCAACTGGTTCTGCAAATATAGCGGCATGACCTTTCTGGTGCTGGCCATTGCTTCCACGCATTACACTGCAATGGCCGCCTTTTCGGTCGCCTTCGATCCGTCCTTCGTGATTGCCCCGTCCTTGATGTCGCCAGCTCTTATGGGTGGTAGCGCAATCATCATCACTTTCGTGCTTCTGGCCTTCGGCTTCTCCACCTATGTCATTGATTCTGAAACCAGTTTGCAGGCCGTTGCGCGCTATCGCCATTTGTCGCTGCATGATGCCCTGACCGGCATTCCCAACCGTGCCGCGTTTCAGGAGCATTTACAGGCTTTATTGAAGCGCAGCGCTGACCCTACGGCGCGCATTGCGCTTCTCTCTTTCGATCTCGACCGTTTCAAGGAAATCAACGACGTCCACGGCCACGGGGCAGGGGATGCGGTTCTGCGCTCTCTGGCAGACCGCATGAGTTCCGTTCTACAGCCGGGCGAATTCGTGGCGCGCGTGGGTGGCGATGAATTTGTGGCGGTGCTGCACCGTTATTATTCGCGTGCGGATGGCCTGGCATTCGCCAACCGTCTTCTGGCCGAAGTTTTGAAGCCCATCGAGTGGAAAGAAACGGTTCTGTCGGTCGGCGCCAGCATCGGCATTGCCATCGGCAACTCGCACACGAAGAATGTCGATACGCTGATCTCTCAGGCGGATGTGGCCATGTACCGCGCCAAGAGCGACGTGACCGGCACGATCTGCTTTTACGACAAGTCCATGGATGAAGCCTCGCGCGCTCGCAACGCCCTTGCGGTCAGCATGCGCTCCGGGCTGAGCAATGGTGCATTCGAGCTTTATTTCCAGCAGCAGAACGATACCAGCAGCGGCGCAATCGTAGGCTTCGAGGTGTTGCTGCGCTGGAACCACCCGGAACGTGGCATGATTTCGCCTGTCGAATTTATTCCGATTGCAGAACAGACCGGCTTTATCATCGAAATGGGTGAATGGGTGCTGCGCGAGGCATGCTTGCACGCCGTGCGCTGGAGAAACCCGCTGAGCGTTGCCGTCAACGTCGCGCCCTTGCAGCTGTCTGATTCCGATTTCGTACAGAAGGTGCAGCGCATTCTTAAGGAAAGCGGTCTGGAACCCAGCCGGTTGGAACTGGAAATCACCGAAAGCGGCATCATCGCCGACCACCGCCATGCGCTGGTGACGATCCGCCGGCTGAAGTCGCTCGGCGTGCGCATCGCCATGGATGACTACGGCACGGGCTACTCGTCGCTATCGACTTTGCAGAGCTTCCCCTTTGACAAGATCAAGATCGACCGGGGCTTCGTGGAAGGCCTGGGAACCAGCATCCAGTCTCAGGCCATCGTCCGCTCTACGCTCATCCTTGCCAACAGTCTCGACATTCCGGTTTTGGCGGAAGGCGTGGAAACGCAGGCACATATGGAGTTTCTGCGCCGCGAAGGCTGCCAGCATGTGCAGGGATATTATTTCGGTCGTCCGGGGCCAGCGGCCACCATCGATGCTATCGTGAATTTTGTGCCTGACATCGACAAAATCGTCGAAAAAGCGGGCCTTCCACTGGCAAGCTGAGCGAGATCCGCACGCATAACGCTTTTTTTCATTGAAAGAGCGGCACTTCCGGCGCACCATCCCGAAAAAATCGGGAGGAGTATATGTCCATCGGCACGGCACATGCGGAGCATGTGTATCAAAGCGCCAGTCAGCCCTCGGCTGCGGCCAGCTCGCCTATCATTGCGTCCTGGCGGCGCTGCATGACGATGCACCATCTGGCACCGGAAAAAAGCAGCAAGCCGATCTTTCTGGCCGATGCCGAATTTCGGCGTGCGCGGGAAATCTCTGCCGGGCTGATTGCGGAAAGCGCTGATGAGTTGGACCGGATTTTCACAGCAGTTGGCAAGGCCGGGTGCTGCCTGCTTTTGACGGACGCCGATGGCGTGGCGTTGGAACGGCGCGGTGCTGCGACCGACGATCAGGATTTCCGCCAGCTTGGCCTGTGGTCCGGTGCGGTGTGGAGCGAGGCGAGCGTGGGCACCAACGGCATCGGCACGGCTCTCGCCGATGAGCGTTCCGTTACCATCTACCGCGACCAGCACTTCTTCTCATCCAATATCAGCCTGTGCTGCACCACCGCTCCCATTCGTGATCATAGGGGCCAAGTGACGGGGGCGCTGGACATCTCCACCTGCCGCGATGACGTCAACGAGTTTACCTTCTCCATGCTGACGCAGGCGGTACGCGATGCCGCGCAGCGCATCGAGGGCAATCTTTTCCGGCGGGCTTTCCCCGGCGCACGCATTCTCATGCTGCCATCCGGCAACGCGACCGCCCTTTCACTTTTAGCAGTGGATCAGGACGATATCATCTTAGGAGCGACACGCGCGGCAAGGCTTGCGTTGCGGCTGGATGATGCGAATCTGGCTGCTGGCATTCCTGCATCGGACGCGCTGAGGGAAGATCGCCATGACCGGGGTGCCGAGCTTGCCGAGGCAGAACGGGCAGCCCTTCGCCGCGTTCTTTCCCGTGCCAATGGCAATATCACCCAGGCCGCCTCCCTGCTCGGCATCAGCCGCGCGACTCTGCATCGCAAGATGAAGAAGCTTGCGGTTCACTGATCGCGTTTATGGTGCATTGATGGATTGCGCTGTCGCAGAAGTGAAACACTGTGCAGTGCGGAATATCCCCTCGACCCTATGAAACGCGCAATTCTGCGCCCACCTTCCTCTCACGCGGTCAGATAAGGGCCGCCTGTCATCAGGGAGGATGAACTCATGAACATTCAGGTCCAGCACAAGGCCGGTGAAACGCCGTTCAAGCTGAAATATGGAAACTACATTGGCGGCCAGTGGGTGGAGCCGAAGTCTGGTCGCTATATGGACAACCTGTCTCCGGTGACGGGTCACAAGATTTGCGAAGTGCCGCGTTCCGACGCCAGCGACATTGAATTCGCTCTGGATGCCGCCCACAAGGCGCGCGCCGCATGGGGCCGCACAAGTGCGACAGAACGCTCCAACATTCTGCTCAAAATCGCCCAGCGTATCGAAGACAATCTCGAGCTGATCGCACGCGCTGAGACATGGGACAATGGCAAGCCGCTACGCGAAACCACCAATGCCGATATCCCGCTCGCCATCGATCACTTCCGCTATTTTGCCGGTTGCATTCGTGCGCAGGAAGGCTCGATTGCCCAGATCGACAATGACACGGTCGCCTATCACTTCCATGAGCCGCTGGGCGTCGTCGGCCAGATCATTCCCTGGAACTTCCCTATCCTTATGGCGACATGGAAGCTGGCTCCGGCGCTGGCCGCAGGCAACTGCGTGGTGCTGAAGCCTGCGGAACAGACGCCCGCATCCATTCTTCTGGTCATGGAGCTGATCGAAGATCTGCTGCCGCCCGGCGTGGTCAACATCGTCAATGGTCTGGGCACCGAAGCGGGCAAGCCGCTGGCGCAGAGCAACCGCATCGCCAAGATCGCCTTTACCGGCTCCACATCGGTCGGCAAGGAAATCATGCGTTATGCTGCCGATAACGTCACCAACATCACGCTGGAACTGGGCGGCAAGTCGCCGAACATCTTCTTTGCCGACGTGATGAACGAGGATGACGCTTTCCTCGACAAGGCGCTCGAAGGCTTTGCGATGTTCGCGCTCAATCAGGGCGAAGTCTGCACATGCCCATCCCGCGCGCTGGTGCATGAATCCATCTATGACCGCTTCATGGAAAAAGCCATCAAGCGCGTTGAGGCCATCAGCCAGGACGATCCACTGAACGCCGGAACCATGATCGGCGCTCAGGCCTCACAGGAACAGTTCGACAAGATCATGAGCTATCTTGAAATCGGCAAAAAGGAAGGCGCGAAAGTGCTGACCGGCGGCGACAAGAAATCGCTCTCCGGCAATCTGAAGGACGGTTTCTACATCCAGCCGACGGTGTTCGAAGGCAACAACAAGATGCGGGTGTTCCAGGAGGAAATCTTCGGCCCCGTTGTCTCCGTTACCACCTTCAAGACAGTGGAAGAGGCAATCGAAATCGCCAATGACACAGTCTACGGCCTCGGTGCCGGTGTGTGGAGCCGCGATACCAACACGGCTTACCGGGCAGGGCGCGGCATCGAAGCCGGTCGCGTTTGGACCAATTGCTATCATGCCTATCCAGCCGGTGCCGCTTTCGGCGGTTACAAGCAGTCGGGTATCGGTCGCGAGACCCACAAGATGATGCTCGACCACTATCAGCAGACGAAGAACCTGCTGGTCTCCTACAGCCCCAACAAGCTTGGCTTCTTCTAAGGGCTGTCACTTTTCTCCCCGGAGCCGGCGGTACCTGCCGCCGGTCTACTCCCGGAGGTTCTCATGAGCTTCCGGGAGGCCCTGAAAATCCCTCACAGTGGATCACGCGATCCGACTTAAAACTGTAACCTGTTTGGCGCATATCGTTACCGTTCATCAAGCGGTGGGGCGATATGCGCCACTTTATTTATAGTATTTTACGCGACCAGCGGGGGCAGGTTGCCTTCATGACATATTGCGAAGCCGAATTTTCAAAAGCGAAGAGCCACGACCTGCCAACTCATTGCGATGCGGGTCGTTCTCTCCTCCATCTTACCATCGAGGCAGGGCGCGTTATGGCCCGTCGTTCAATCGCGCGGATCGTTTCGCGGGCGCAGCGCAATATTGGCTTTGGGCTAAAGCAACCCTTCAGCGCTTGCTGGTTAAACGCATAGGAATTCCGACAATGCAACCTGATCTCCTTCACATGCGCATAACCGTCTGGCTGATGATCGTCACATTGTGCGCCGTCATCTTCTTTGCTGTGTTCCCGTTCGTAGACCTCTACGTCGCCGAATTTTTCTTCAAGAACGGCCATGGTGCCTGGATCGGGGTGGAGAAACCTTTTCCAATGTGGCGGAACATCTTGCGCCATGCCACCGGAACGATCGTCGTCATCACCTTCCTTGTTTTCGTTGGCAATCTGATACTGGCTTCAGAACAGAAAACAGGGTGGCGTGTCTGGGCGTTTCTCTGGTCGCCCATGTTTCTGTGCGCCGGAATTTTGGTGAACATGACGCTGAAGACGCATCTGGGACGGGCGCGGCCCAATGGCGTCATGGAGTTCGGCGGTTCCCAGACATTCACGCCGCCCTTCCAATGGTCGGATCAATGCGTTTCGAATTGTTCCTTTTCCTCCGGCGAGGCCGCGATGATGGCGTGTTTCGTGTTGCCGCTCTGCGTGTTGATCTGGCCGCAGCTTTCACGTCTCCGAAAGATCATCTGCGCCAGCACCGCAAGCTTTCTCATCGTCAACATGGGTCTGTTGAGAATGGCGGCGGGCCGTCACTTCCTAAGCGACGTCGTGATGTCCGTTCTTTTTGCAGCGCTGACGACGCTGTTTCTCTATCGCCTGCTCGGCATCGGTCAGCATCGGGAGGTCTTCACGCTCTCAGCGGTCTGTCACGACTGTCACAGGCTTTTGCGGGATGCTTTTATGTGGGGACGCAAGGCAACGGTGCGCGGCCGTAAAGCTGTGGCGGTTGCCAGAGGTCTCATTGCGAATGATAACGGTCGCCGCTCCACCGAAAATAGCGTGGGCACATCGAATTCGAGCGGTACCGTGTAAACGGTACCGCCCCAAATTCATAAGACCTGCGTCAGTGCCGGTTGCCTTAGTCGAACAGGCCTGAAACCGACTGTTCCATCGATGTACGGTTGATTGCTTCGCCGAGCAGGGTGGCCGTGGTGATGACGCGGATGTTGTGCGCGGATTGCACGGCTGTTGTTGGCTGAATGCTGTCGGTGATGACGAGTTCGCGCAGCTTGGATGAGGCCACGCGGGCGACGGCTCCACCGGAGAGAACACCGTGGGTGATATAGGCGGTGACGCTGGTTGCGCCGTTTTTGAGCAATGCTTCAGCCGCATTGCAGAGCGTGCCTCCGGAATCGACGATGTCGTCGATCAGCAGGCAGTCCTTGCCGGTCACGTCACCGATGACGTTCATGACTTCGGATTCACCGGGACGGTCGCGACGTTTGTCGACGATGGCCAGCAGACAGTCCAGACGCTTGGCGAGCGAACGGGCGCGCACCACGCCGCCAACGTCAGGCGAAACGACCATGACATTTTTGGTGTCGTAATGTTCCTTCACGTCGCGCGCCAGAATGGGCGCTGCAAAGAGGTTGTCGGTTGGAATATCGAAAAAGCCTTGAATCTGGCCCGCATGCAGGTCGAGCGTCAGAACGCGATCGGCACCGGCTTCGGTGATGAGATTGGCGACGAGCTTTGCGGAAATCGGTGTGCGGGGGCCGGCCTTACGGTCCTGGCGGGCGTAGCCGAAATAGGGAAGAACCGCTGTGATGCGCTTTGCCGATGAGCGACGCATGGCGTCGATCATGATCAGCAGTTCCATCAGGTGGTCGTTTGCCGGGAAAGACGTGGACTGAACGACGAAAACGTCTTCGCCGCGCACGTTTTCAGAAATTTCGACGAATATTTCCTGGTCCGCAAACCGCTTTACAGTGGCATTTCCAAGAGGGACATTCAGATACTTGCAGATCGCTTCGGCCAGATGCCGGTTCGAATTGCCTGCGAAAACCTTCATTGTTGCCGCCTGTTTCCATGCCATCGCTTGAGACCCGACAGAGAACATTCCCTGGGGTCTGTGCGTCGTTCAACGGGGAGGAATACCCGACCCAAAGGGTGTCGGACACGCCGTTTTGCCATGGGCGCCTTAATAGCGGTGTTGCCCGTGAATGCAAGAGGTCAGAGGGAGTTACCCGTGATTTTCGTGAAAACTTTGTGACTTGGCCACTGCTAAAAAAGTTTCCCACTATTTAAAGTTGATTATCCATGTCCGGCCTGTCGCCATGACTGATAATCGTTCAGAGTCTTCGCGGCGATTTTCTGCATAGTGGTATCAGTGACCGCCGCCCATGGATCGCTACCACGGGCAGGCACGGTTTCTTGCCCCTGAAGACGATGCAGCCGCGCGCCATTGGCGTCCAGAACATCCCACACATAGACCACGGTCACGTTACCGCCATCGGCAAAGGCGGAAAGATAGCCCTTCAGAATGTTCTCAGCCGATGTGTCCGTGGAGGGCCGGATGGTCAGGCCTTTCGCCCGCGCTTCCGCACCCAGCTGGCGCGATAAAGGCGTCACGGCCTGAACGGGTGCACCGATGATGGGTAGAAACCGGATGGTGCCAGCGGCGGAAGCAGAGGGCAGGGATGCCGTCTGGGTCTGATGCTGTGCAGGCGCTGTCTGCTGCGGGGCGACAGGCTGGCCGTATTGTGCGCCGCTTGTCAGTGCTTGCGCCTGAGCCTGCCGGGTGTTTTGCGGTGCGTAGGCCGGGACCTGCGAGGACACGCCTGATGGAGACCGATCAGCTGCTGCGGCCATCTGGTCAAGATCGCCCTGATTGACCGGCGTCGATTGCGTGTTGCCATGGCCGACATCGACCAGCGGCGTCAGCGTATCCGTCGTGTTGCAGGCCGATAGGGTGAGGGCAAGGCTTGGGATTGCAATAACCAACCCTAGCCGCCGCATGCCAGATGTCCCTTCATGATGTCTCCCGCCGAACCGTCATTTTGGCGCAATGTACGGTTCGACTTCGCTGGGAGTCAAATCGAGATTAAACCGTCAGCAAATCCAGGCTGTGGCGCGAGAGCGATTCCGGGGCGCCTTCGGTGGTCAGATAGGTCTGGCCCAGCGTCATGGCGATGCCTGAGTCACTGTCCATGATGATCATGTGGACGAAGAGCGTCATATTCGGCAGGATTTCCTGCGTATTGCTCGCATAGAACATCTGATGCTCCATCCAGGACGGCGAGAAGCGCGCGCCGAGCGAATAACCGCAGGCATTGAGACGGTGACGCGTCAGGCCGCGCTCATCCATGATGCGGGCGTGAACGTCGAAGACGTCTCCAAACGTGTTGCCGGGGCGAAGAACCTCTTCGATGGCGCGGATGTTTTCTGCACAGGCATTATAAAGTTCTTTCTGTCGAAACTCCGGCTCGCCAATGACGATGGTCCGCATCATGGCGGCATGATAGTGCGCGCTGACGCCAGCCCATTCAAGCGTGAGCTGATCCTTTGCATCCAGCTTGCGGCGACCGGCCTTGTAACGGCAGAGCAGCGCATCCGGGCCGGAGCCGATTATGAATTCATTGGCGGGATAGTCACCGCCGCCTGCAAAGACAGCGCCCTGCATGGCAGCGAGGATGTTCGCCTCATCGGCACCGGGTGCCACGATCTTCAGCGCTGCATCCAATGCGTCATCCGCCAGTTCACCCGCACGCTTGGCATAGGCCACTTCGGCAGGGCTTTTGACGAGGCGCAGCGTGCTGACGAGGCTGGATGCGTCGATGATCTGGCCGAAGCTAGCCAATTGGTTGTCGAGAAGACGAGCGACGCGCCCGGTCATGCCATGAGTGTCGAATTCGATACCGATGCGGCAGCCCAGCAGGTCCATCTCGCTCAAAAGGTTCTTGAGATCGAGGGTCGGGTCGGCATTCAGTCGGTCCACCCAGATGACGATGTCTTCGATGATGGAGGTCTGGCGGGCCTGACGCAGATCGGCAGAGCGCGTCAGAAGCGTCATGGTGCCATCGGCCTTAACGATCAGCGTCTGGAAAAAGCAGTAGCCGAACGTGTCATAGCCCGTCAGCCAGTACATGCTCTCCTGCGCAAACAGCAGCATGGCATCCAGCTTTTCTTCCGCCATCTTGTCCATCAGGCGGATGCGGCGTGCCTCGAATTCGGCAGTGTCGAAGTGCAAGGCCATATTAGTTCTCCAGAATTGCTATTGCTGAAATCTGCCGCCCGTAATCCGGTTCCGAACGATGTGTCGTCCGACGGAAAGAATAAAAGCGGTCATCATCGGGATAGGTGCAGAGCCCGAGGTTTTCTGCCTGCACGCCAGCGGCGATCAGGCGGTCCACGGTCAGTTGCTTGAGGTCGAAAAAGGCATGACCCGCATTCGGCGATGGCGAGAAATAATCCGCATGGGCGGGGTTCATGTCTTTGAGGCTTTCCACGCGCTCCGGCCCGACCTCGTAATTTTCCTGGCAGATGGACGGGCCGAGCGCTGCGACGATCCGCTCGCGCTTTGCACCGAGTGCGATCATGGCTTCGATGGTGTTTTCCAGAACGCCGGAGACTGCACCCTTCCAGCCTGCATGGGCAGCACCCACCACGCCCGCCTGCGCATCCGCAAACAGGATTGGCCCGCAATCGGCGCTCAGCACGCCGATGACGACGCCCGGCGTTGCCGTCACCATGGCATCGGCCTGCGGGCGGTCGCCTTCATAGGTGCCATCCACCACGACGACGTCGGGTGAATGGACTTGATGGACGGTTGCGAGTTTTTCCAACGGCAAATCAAACCATTGCGCCACGCGTTTTCTGTTTTCGAGAACCGCGTCGCGCTCATCCTGAGAGCCCAGACCAACATTGAGCCCACGATAAATGCCTTCCGAGACACCGCCATGACGCGTGAAGAAACCGTGGCGGATATGTTTGCCGGTGGCGGAGGCGAGTAGCGGGCTTTGAAGGGGAAGCGGCAGAGTTTCGTCCTGCATTACGGTGTCAATCCTTGGCGATGTCGCTGATTTGAAACAAATATTCGCGAGCGAGTGTTTCCGGTGAAGCGCATCACATGGGATGCAGGCGGCAGTTTGTTACTGCTTCGAATTGGCGCGATGTTGGCCTAAGGCCGGTGTCGCTGTCAATCCAGTGCGCGGAACGGCAGCAGATGCACGGGCGCGCTGGAGACGGCCAGCACCTTGAAAAGCTCGCCCATCTTGCCCACGCCTTCACCCGCCAGCCGGTTGACGGCTTCGGCAATCTCCAGCGTCTGGTCCGGCGTTGCGTTCGCGGCCAGTGCTTGTGCGCGTTCCCTCAAGCCCAAGCCATACAAAAAGTCGCCCTGCGGCAGGCAGCCGTTGATGTGAATGCCGTTGCTTTCAGCGGTTTTGACGAGGCTTTCGAAATCCACATGGCTGGTCAAATCCGCTTCGCCGGGATGCGCCAGAACCGGGTCGAACTCGTGCATGCGCAGCGCCTGCAACGTATCGCCGAAGCCGGAAACGATGTGGCCATAATCGATGATGAGAGCCGTACCTCCCTGAATTTTCAGTTTCTGCGCAATCGCCGCCATCACGGCTTCGCGGGCAGGGGAATATTCGAAGATCGCACCGATTGGTTGACGCTCGGGGAAAGGCGGCAGAAGGTCGGGATCGACGCTGGCTAGGCCCGTAGTGAAGACGAGTTCGTCCTCCGCATCCAGCGCCACGACGCGTTCGCGAAAACCCTGTGGTGTCTTGACGAACTGGCGGATGGGAATGGCGTCGAAGAGTTCATTGGCAGCAATCAGCAGGAAGCCGGGCGGAACATCCTCGAAGCTTTCATGCCAGGAAATTTTGGTCCCATGGCTGGCAAGCGTCTTTTGCTGTGTCTCGGTCAGTCGCGGGCTGGTTTCCACCAGATGTACGCTCATAGTCTCGTAGAGCGGCGGGGCGATGCGCTGGATCACCCGCAACATATCCGCCATCATCGTGCCGCGACCGGGGCCGATCTCCACCAGACGGGCATTGGCGAGTGTACCGTGGCGCTGCCACGCGTGAACGATGAAGACGCCAAGCATTTCACCGAACAGCTGGCTGACTTCCGGCGCGGTCACGAAGTCGCCCGTGCGGCCAAAGGGCTGACGGGTCTTGTAATAGCCGTGCTCCGGGTCTGCCAGGCACAGCGAGAAGAAGTCGGTCACGCTCATCGGGCCGTTGAGACGGATCAGCGATTTGATGCGGCGTGCGAGCGGTGTCGGCATGATGTGTTATCCGGTTGTCTCTGTTGCCACTGCGCGGCGCGCGCGTAGAACGGCCCAAACGCCGAGAAGGAACATGGGCGTCGAGAGTACCATGCCCATGGTCAGCCAATTTCCTGCAAGATAGCCGATCTGCGCATCCGGCTCGCGGAAGAACTCCACGAAGATTCTGGAAAGCGCATAGCCGCACACAAAAACGCCCGTCACGGTGCCGGGACTTTTCAGCGCCTTGTACCCATAGATAAGAATGGCAAGCACGATCAGCAATACGATGCCTTCGAGACCTGCCTCATAAAGCTGGCTGGGATGGCGCGCAAAAGGACCGCCCGTCGGGAAAACCACCGCCCAAGGCACATCTGTCAAGCGGCCCCACAATTCACCATTGATGAAATTGGCGATGCGGCCGAAGAACAGGCCGAGCGGGGCAACGGCGGCGATGATGTCGAACATGCTCCAGACCGGAATGCCGTTGCGGCGGGCAAACAGGATCATCGCCAGCGTCGTGCCGATCAGTCCGCCATGGAACGACATGCCGCCATTCCAGATCTGCAAGGCGCGGATCGGGTTTTCGACCACGGCACCCATATCGTAAAACAGGATATAGCCAATGCGCCCGCCCAGCACGATGCCTGCGGCTGCCCAGACGATGAAATCATCGAGATGCACGGGTGTTACGGGCGATTTCTCATGTGGCCATAAGCGGTCGGCAAGGCTCAACGTGCGGGCATAATACCAGCCCAGCATGATGCCGAAGACATAGGCGATGCCGTACCAATGGATGGGCAGCGGGCCCAGGTTGAATGCCACCGGATCGATGTTCGGGAACGGCATGATCGAAAACTGGGCGAGGGGTCCAAACAAATCGCGTATTCCATTGTCATTGCGTTGAGGGCAAGGAACTTCAGAGGGCTCACTTCAAGAAACGGATATCTCAATCATTCTTTTCCCGGAGCGGGAAAATGGCGACTGAAAAGGGTGCGGTCAAGGCGATTCTTCGGCACCATCGTGACAGCGTTAAACTGAGTGGCTGTGAGGGGTGGTTCCTTATTTTGCTTGCAACGTCGCAAGCGAGTGCCTACCTGAAAGATATGGACCGGAAGGGCGAGCGGCCTTTCCAGATACTGACGAGGACATCGCCCCATGAGTACGACAGGAACCAACCGTATTTTCGATGAATTCGCAAAGCTGATGACGGATGCGGCGGGCGCAGCCCAAGGCATGCGCAAGGAAGTGGAGCAGGCATTTCACGCGCAGGCGGAGCGGTGGCTGAACAGCCTCGATCTGGTCAAGCGCGAGGAATTCGAAGCCGTGCGCGAAATGGCCATTCAGGCCCGCGATGAAAACGATGCGCTGCGTGCGCGCCTCGATGCGCTGGAAGCAAAGCTCTCCGCGACCGCTTCGTAAAGCGCAAACAACCCCTTTGATTCTGATGCCGGGCCTTCCCCAAGGTCCGGCATTTTTCATTTCTGTGTCATTTCGAAGCAGTTTGCGCCGCAGTGGGGATTCGGCAGGGGTAAGCAAGCGATTTCATTCAGTTTTTTTTAACGTCTGTGGAAACACGCGAAAAACGCAATTGGCAGAGTCAGTTATGACTCACAACTGAGGTTTTGTACGAGGAGATATACACAGTTCTGATTGCAAAATCCCCAAGCTGGGGGTGGCGCGCGGACTCGCTCGTTATACACTGATTTTAAATGATGATTCGTAACGAACTCGGTAAGCTCCAGACAGGTTAACTGCGTTATTCTGGCGGCGTCGGGCATCATCCCAAACTGTTGTAACCCGGCATTTGTGTGTGCGTTTTTGTGCCTTTTGCGTGCGAGACAAAGCATTCATTTCCGGCTGAGAAGGTGCCGTATGAGCCTAATG
Source organism: Agrobacterium sp. 20P9.1.2 (assembly GCF_057799395.1). Classification (NCBI taxonomy): domain Bacteria; kingdom Pseudomonadati; phylum Pseudomonadota; class Alphaproteobacteria; order Hyphomicrobiales; family Rhizobiaceae; genus Agrobacterium; species Agrobacterium sp. 20P9.1.2. Next base: position 26,351 of record NZ_JBYOKI010000008.1, on the reverse strand, counting down.
GAATTTGAAGTCGAGCGTCACTCCAACCCGGTCGATATGATCGAGTTCGTTGCCGCGTCCAACGACTGGTCGTTCGAACGCTCCGGCGAAGATGAAATTGCCATGACGGTCGAAGGCCGTTGGGCGGATTATCATGTTTCGTTTTCATGGATGGAACAGTTCGAGGCGCTGCATCTTGCCTGCGCTTTCGATATCAAGATTGCCGATCACAGGGTCAACGAAGTCATCCGTCTGCTGGCGCAGGTCAATGGCCAGACACTGATGGGTCACTTCGATCTGTGGCGTCAGGAAGACGTCATCATCTTCCGCCAGTCTCTGTTGCTGGCGGGCGGTGCAGAACCAACGAACCAGCAGGTCGAGGTTCTTCTGTCCAGTGCGCTCGAAGCCTGCGAGCAGTATTTCCAGGCATTCCAGTTCGTCGTCTGGTCCGGTATGGAAGCCAAGGCTGCCATGGAAGCCGCCTTGTTCGAAACGGTTGGAGAAGCCTAAAGTCATGGTATCGCTCGCATCGGGTCCACTCGTTCTCATCGGCGCCGGCAATATGGGCGGCGCTCTGCTTTCGGGCTGGTTGAAAAAGGGTGTCACGGGATCTTCGATCATCGTTGTCGATCCCGGCCCCTCCGATGCGATGATGGGCCTGATCCGCGAATCCGGTGCGACGCATCTGACGCAAGCGCCGACGGATAAGACAGCCGGCATCCTGTTTCTGGCCATCAAGCCACAAATGATGGATGCCGTGCTGCCGCCGTTAAAGCCCATAGTTGGGCCGCGGACCGTGGTCGTTTCGATTGCGGCGGGCAAAACGCTCTCCGGCATCGAGGCCCTTCTCGGCAAATCCGCTGCCATTCGTGCCATGCCGAATACGCCCGCCATGGTTGGGCGCGGCGTGACGGGTGCTTATGCGAACGAAGCCGTCACCGAGCAGCAGCGCTTGCTGGTGGAAACCCTCTTGAAAGTCAGCGGCCCGGTGGAATGGGTGGCAACGGAAGCGGATATCGATGCCGTGACCGCCGTTTCCGGCAGCGGTCCGGCTTACGTGTTTTATCTCGTGGAGTGCATGGCGGAGGCAGGCCGTAAAGCCGGTCTGCCGGCGGACCTCGCCATGCGTCTTGCTCGGGAAACCGTCGCGGGGGCTGGTGAATTGCTTCACCAGTCCCCCGAAGAGGCCTCGCGCCTCCGCAAGAACGTGACCTCGCCCGGCGGCACCACCGCAGCGGCGTTATCCGTTCTGATGGCAGACGAGGGCATGCAGCCGCTGTTCGACAAGGCGATAGCCGCCGCGAAAAAGCGTGCGGAAGAACTGGCTGTCTAAGAAGAGTGCCGACCCGTGAGGGTGTGGCCGTCCGATGCTGTGCGTAAGGAGACTGGATGATGAGCGAAGAAATCAGCTACGCCGATTTCGAAAAGGTCGATATTCGTGTCGGCACCATCATCGAGGCCGAACCTTTTCCAGAAGCGCGAAAGCCCGCATTCAAGATCAAGATCGATTTTGGCCCCGAGATCGGTATCAAAAAATCCTCCGCCCAGATCACCGTGCATTATACGCTGGAAACGCTGGTCGGACGGCAGGTGCTTGCTGTCGTCAACTTTCCGCCCCGCCAGATCGGTCCGTTCCGCTCAGAAGTCCTAACGCTCGGCTTTGCCGACAAGGACGGTGCCATCGTTCTCGCCTCCGTTGAACAGGCCGTTCCCAACGGCGAGAAGATGTGCTGACGCGAATTGTCTAAGCGCACTGCCGCCCGTTATGCCGGGATTTTCACGACCACACGCAAGCCGCCCAACGGGCTGTCATCCAGCGTCACATCGCCGCCGTGGCTTCGGGCAATATCGCGGACAATGGAGAGACCTAGCCCGGTGCCGGAGGCGTTGAGGTTGCGTGCTTCGTCCAGACGGTAGAACGGTTTGAACACGTCTTCGCGCGATTGCTCGGGTATGCCCGGGCCATCGTCATCGAATGTCAGCATGATCGAGCGTGGCGCCTGATGTGCTTCCACATTGAGTGTGTTGGCATAGCGATGGGCATTGGCGGCCAGATTGCCGATCAGGCGTGCGAAAGCGTTGGGCCGTACCGAAAGCTCAGTGACGCCGTTCAGCTTGTAACTGAAGCTTTTGCCGCACATTTGGAAATCGCTGGAGAAGCGGTCGAACAGCGGGGTGAGTTCCAGCGTTCCGACGCTTTCTTCGGCATCATCACGCGCAAAGGCGAGATAGGCCTCCAGCATGGACTGCATGTCGTCCACGTCCTTGTCCAGCCCTTCCAGATCCGGATTGTCGCCCGCTAGCGCCAGTTGAAGCTTGAAGCGGGTGAGGATGGTGCGAAGATCGTGGCTGACACCGTTCAGCATGGCAGTGCGCTGTTCCATCTGCCGCTCTATGCGTTCCCGCATCAGAATGAAGGCGAGACCGGCACGGCGGACCTCATCGGCTCCTCGCGGCGAATAGGCGGTTATCTTCTGGCCGCGCCCGAAGCTTTCCGCCGCCTTCGCCAGCGCCAGAATGGGTCTGATCTGACCGCGCAAAAAGAGAATGGATATCCCAAGCAGCACCAGCGACGCGCCGCCCATCCAGACCAGGAAGATATGGGTGTTGGAGGCATAGGCCTGGCTGCGACGGGTGAAAACGCGTAGCGTCTTGTCGGCCAGTTGGATGCGGATTTCCACCAGCGCGCCATTGCCGAACGTATCCAGCCAGAATGGCTTGCCGATCTGCTGCTGAATCTGGTCGGACAAAATGGTGTCGAGGATGGAGAACAACGGCTGGGCGCGGGGCTCCGGCAACGGCGTTTTCGGCTCTATATAGATGCTGAGGTCAAGACGCTCGCGGGCGATGCGGATGACGCGCTGATAATCGTCCTCTTCCGGGTCGGTTTCCAGCAATTGGATGACGGCTGCGATATCGCGGGTCACGGCTGCGGAAAGCCGCTCCGTTACCATCTGCCAGTGGCGTTCCATGAAGACGGCGGCAACGACGACCTGCAGCAGCACCATCGGCAGAATGATGATGAGCAGCGAGCGCGTGTAGAGGCCAGTCGGCAGCCAGTGGCGAAGCCAGCGCATGGAAAAGCGCCAGGCGCGGGCAGGCCCGCTGTTTCTTGCGGCGTTGAGGAAATCAAGGCTAGCCATTTTTCCGCCTATTCCAATCCGCGTGCGCTGCGCGCACGCTTTAGTCGACGCTCAGACGGTATCCGATGCCACGCACGGTCTGCAAGTAAACCGGATTTGCCGGGTCGTCTTCGATCTTGCGACGCAGCCGGTTGATCTGCACGTCGATGGTCCGTTCACCCACATCGGCGTCCGCATCCACCAGTTCGTGGCGCGGAATGGTTTCACCGGCGCGCAGGGCAAAGAGCAGCATGATATCCTGCTCGCGGTCCGTCAGGCGAATGACCTCCGCACCGCGCCGCAACTCCTTGCGCGGAACCGAGAAATTATACGGCCCGAAAATGATCTGTTCGATCTTCGGCGTATCAGGCGATGCGTTGCGTCGCAGTATGTTGTTGATGCGCAGCACCAGTTCCCGCGGGTCGAAAGGCTTGGGCAGATAATCATCCGCACCTGCCTCCAGTCCTGCAATGCGGGCGTCCGCTTCCGAGCGGGCGGTGAGAAGGATGACCGGTACGGATTTGTTTTCATTCAGCGAACGCGTCAGCGACAGGCCGTTTTCGCCAGGCATCATCACATCGAGAATGAGGAGGTCGAAACGGATGCCCAGCATCTTGCGGCGCGCTTCTGCCGCATCGGCAGCGGCAGTGATGCGATAACCCTTGTCGCCGAGAAAGCGTTGGAGCAGATCGCGGATACGCGCGTCATCATCAACGATCAGCAGGTGAGGGGCGTCGTCTTCCGCCAGTGGCTGTTTCGGTGCACCGCTTGGCATGGTCACTCCTTCCCCTCAATCGAGGGCGTGTCCGTTTTTTGGCCGTCCGTGATCGGGTCACGCATGCGGGCCAGAAATTCCCGCACGCAGGCGCGGGCTTCCGGCTGCATGGCCTCCAGCGCCCGGTCGATACGTCGCGATTGCGGATCGCTCAGCGCCAGCGCCAGTTCACGGCCTGTCAATGTCGGGTAGAGCCTGCGCTGGCGGCGATCTTCCGGCCCGGCCATCTGGCGAATATAGCCGTCATCGATCAGCTGCTTCAACACCCGCGCAAGGCTCTGCTTGGTGATCTGCAACGTGTCCAGCAGATCGGCGACCGTCATGCCCGGTTGACGGCAGACGAAATAGACCACGCGGTGGTGTGCCCGGCCATAATCTAACTTGGAGAGAATGACGTCAGGGTCTGACACGAAATCCCGATAGGCGAAGAAGAATGCCTCGATCGTATCGAAGTCGATCTTGCCATCATCGACATGCGGAAGCGCTGGGGTTTGTTTGACGGCGGCCTTTTTCATCGACTGGGCAGGCACTGTCGTTCCTTCTTATCGTTATCAACCGCCACCGCGCCGCCTTGTATTGAACCGGCTACAAACGGTGGATCTCCTCGTTTTTCGAACGTCTTGGCGTCAAAACCGGACCCGGTCTTGAGCGACGCTGTGCAGACTATCCGAAAATCCGCGATGCCGGGAGGATGCCCGCAATCATTTTCTGTTGCGTTCGATAATATGCCGCTGGTTGAACATCAACGATATTATGCGGTTTTCATGGTCGTAAACGCAAAAAGAGCGCGGACTGGCCGCGCTCTTCTCATGTCGATTCTATCTGTCTGGTTTATTCGTAAACGTAGACGATGCGGCGTGTGCTTGGTTCTACCAGAACGCGGCGGTCGTTAACGCGCACATAGCTGTATTCATAGTCAGGGATCGTCACCAGTTCCGCGCTTTCGGGAAGGGTCTCACCGATGGCGACATCACCTTCGACGCGAACGACTTGTGCCGGGTGCTTGTCGATATAGGTGATAACGTTTTCTGGTGGGTTCACCTCACCGACACGGCCAAGGTTCGGGTCGCCTGGGTTAGGCTCAGCCTGAACACTAGACGTCTTTTCATAAGTGACGACGGGTACGTTGATGTCCGCGCGGCGTTCATGCAGAATTACTGGCGCACCTTCATACATGACATTCAGGTAATCGGCATTTGCCCAGCCACGAAGGCCGTTCACCTCAATGCGGCACCATGCGCTCCCGTCCAGACATCCATCCAGAACCGCGTCACTGCCGCGTGTTGCCAGACCGACTTCCGGGTAATCTTCGCCTGGACCCGACCGCACGGAGATATCGGAGGCCGTGGTGGCAACCATTGCCGCATTCGCATATCCAGCAAGCAGCGTAAGTGCGCCACCAGCGATCATAAGTTTCAGCTTCTTGTTCATTGTCTCGCTCCTTTGAAGACTGGTCCAAGAACGCACGAGTTACAGGTCTGTTCCCGTTTTCGTGATTGCTAAAGTTTAAGCCGCACTGTTCCAGCAGCCAAAGCTCTGGCCTTTCAACGACTTTAAGGCGGTCGATAATCCTTGGAGTTTTATTGTGCGGCCCGATCTGCCGGTCTATAGAAAGGCCCTGTTTTTGTGAAAAGGAGAGACCATGGGCAAGTTACAGGCAGGCATCATTCCAGTGACGCCATTTCAGCAGAACTGCACCATTCTCTTCGATGAAGACACCGAGGAAGGCGTGATTGTCGATCCCGGCGGGGATGTGGATGTTATTGTCCAGACCGTTACCGAAAACGGCATTACGCTGAAGGAAATCTGGCTGACACACGGGCATCTCGACCATGCGGGCGGCGCCAAGGAGCTGAAGGAAAAACTTTCACTGCCGATCATCGGCCCGCATGAGGATGACAAGCCGCTGCTAGAGCGCATTGAAACGCAGGCGCAGAAATACGGCATTACCGGCCTGCAAAACGTGCTGCCGGATCGCTGGTTGAACGATGGCGACACGGTCTCCTTCGGCGAGCACCGCTTCGAAGTCTACCATTGCCCCGGCCATGCGCCTGGCCATGTCATCTATTACAACCGCGAGCAGGCTTTCGCCCATGTCGGCGACGTGCTGTTTTCCGGCTCCATCGGTCGCACCGATCTTCCCGGCGGCAACCATGCACAGCTTCTAGCCTCCATCCGTGACAAGGTTCTGCCACTGGGTGATGAGATCGGCTTCATTTGCGGCCATGGTCCCGGCGGCCGCATCGGCGAAGAGCGCCGGACCAACCCGTATTTGCAGGGAATTTATGCGGACCAGACTGGCGCAGCGGCGGGTGAGCAGGCCAAGCCTGCAGAATAGGGCGGCTTTGGCGAAGTTCAGCCGTGTCGGTGAACTGAGACGGCTGTTTTGTTAGGTCCACAAACCAAAAAAACCCGGCATTCCTGCCGGGCTTCAACTAGAAGAGAAAGTCGTTAGGGTTCAGCCATCAATCTGAAGATTGACTGCCTTCGGCCCTTTGCCGCGACGATCCGGTTCAGTGTCGAAGCTCACTTTCTGGTTTTCTGAGAGTGCGGACAGGCCGGAGGCCTGTACGGCAGAGATGTGAACAAAAATATCGGCGCCACCATTGTCTGGCTTGATGAAGCCGAAGCCCTTGTCGGTATTGAAGAATTTAACGGTGCCAGTCTCGGCCATGCATCAGGTCCTTTTCGCTCTGCCCGTGTTCAGCTCCAGGCAGCATTACAGTTTTGCCCGTGAGGGCGTACGGCAGGCAGTTTTTGATAATTGAGAAAATGGACCTTCGCGTGGAAAGCTTTTGACGTTCTGATCAACGTTATTTTGTCCCCGCTGCCCGGAGTTTTATATCCCCGGAGCACTTGTTTTATAGGCCTTCCCATGCTCGCAACTTGCCCGAACCGCAACAGATTGCTGTGTTTATTTAAAATTGGCAAGCGAAAGTTTTTAGACATGCAGAAAGCCCGCCAGCCGCTGTAAATGCGGCTTACGTCAGGACTGGCAGAATTTTTCGTCTGTTTTCGCAGTTGTGAAACGAAAACATCGCTGGCGATGAAATTTCGCGCTCATTTTCGCGCGAAAAGAGTAAATTTTCACTCAATATAGAAAAGCGCAGAAATGCTTATGTGTCTGCCATCATACGGCTATTTCGTCGTTTCGATAGCTCCGGGATCAGCTCGACCAGCAAAATCGCGGCAAAAATGATCGCGCAACCGACATATCCGGCAGTCGGAATTGTTTCATGTAGAAAGATCGCAGCAAAAAGAGCCCCGAATAAGGCTTCCGACGACAGGAAGATCGCCGCCTGCGGCGCAGTGGTGTAACGCTGCCCGATAACCTGCAACACGAATGCCAGCCCCGATGACACCAGCCCGACATAGAGAATCTCGGTGATCGAGGAGGCGATAGCGGTGTAATTGATCGGTTCTACGAAAACGCCGATCAGCATGCTGAGCCCGGCGCAAACCGCAAACTGCGTGCAGGAGAGCGTCAGCGGCCTGTTGCTTTGCATGACGAAGCGGCCGGCAAGCGTGATCTGGATGGCCCAGAAAACGGCGCAAGTGATGCTCAGCATATCGCCCGTCGTCAGGCGGGAAATCGCTCCGCCCGAGAGAAGGAAGATACCGGTCAGCATCATCAGCGCGCCGGGCCAGACAATCCAGTGCGGATTGCGACGATAAATGATGACTGCGATGACAGGGACGAAGATGACGTAGAGCGCAGTTAGAAAGCTGGAATTGGTGACACTCGTCGTCAGCAGGCCCACCTGCTGTGTGGTTGCGCCCAGAAACAGCGCAAGGCCGACAAGAACGAAAGCCTTCATTTCTCCGCCGCTAGGGGCGGCCTTCATCTTGCGGCTTTCCATCATGGCGAAGGGCAGCACGGCCAGCGCGGCAATGGCAAAGCGAAGACCGACGAACCAGAAGGGGCCAATCGTATCCATCGCCGTCGACTGCGCAACAAAGCCACCGCCCCAGATCGCGGCGGCGAGCAGAAGAACAAGATTGGCCTGTATGCGCGTCATGAATCACCAAATGCAAAGACCGCGCAGAACGCAGCTTCTTGAACGTCGATGTACTGGATTTGGCAATGTGCCTGAATGGACGCTGCTCTAACAGCAAAGCACAAACCCGGCAAGGAGGAGTTCCGTTCGAATCTCCGCGATCTCAACGGAGGCAATATCTCGCTAAGCGCTATTGAATGAAGTATTATTATTCTAAAAAATTAGAATATACTTTTTTCTTCAATAAATCCCGAGAAATATGCAATTTTTTGAATGGTTTTATTAAGATGTTGTTTAGCGACGCAATCCAAGATTTTATCCATATTTATTGCACGTATTTGGATTTTCTAAATGACAAGCATTCTTACCAATTTATCGGCGACAGCAGCCCTTTCTACACTGCGAAACATCAACGCCGACCTTGAGAAAACACAGTCTAACGTTTCGACGGGTTACCGCGTCCAAAAGGCGTCCGACGGTGCAGCTTACTGGTCGGTTGCCACGACGATGCGCTCCGACGACAGGGCGCTTTCAGCGGTCGAGGATGCAATCGGGGTTGGAGCGGCGAAAACAGACACGGCTTATGCTGGAATGGAGACCGCTATCGAACTCGTCTCCGAGTTTAAGGCTAAACTTGTGCTGGCGACTGAACCAAACGCAGACAAACTGAAGATTAACGACGAACTGTCACAGCTCAAGGATCAGCTTCGCGCAGTTGCCAGTGGCTCCAGCTTCAATGGAGAGAACTGGCTTTATTACAACGAAGACGATGATCCCATGGCGATAGGCAATCCACAGGTCGTGGGTTCCTTCGTGCGGGGCGCGGATAATTCTGTTTCGGTGCAGACCATGACGCTTGATCTGGTCACCTATCCGGAATCATGGCCGTTCTCTGGAGCGCTGATCGATAATTCACTGCTGACCCACGGCGAATTCGGCATCTTGACCACGGATGGTTATGCCTACGATCTGGGTCTTTCAACGGGTTATATGCTGATCCAGGGCAGTGGAAACGGCACCACCTATATGGGCCCTCAAGTTCTGCCACAGGTTGAGATCGCTCTGTCTGAAACAACAACTCAAAATGAAATTGCTGACATGGTCTCGGTCGTTGATTACGTGCACCGTGATATGGTGAACAGCGCGGCGAAAATCGGCAGCTTCAGCATGCGCATCGGCCTTCAGGAGGATTTCGTCAGCACATTGCGGGACTCGGTGCAGAGTGGCGTAAGCCGTCTGGTAGACGCGGATATGGAAGAGGAATCGAGTCGACTGAGCGCTCTGCAGTCTCAGCGACAGCTTGGTGTTCAAGCGCTTTCAATTGCAAATACCAGTGCTGAGACCCTGCTTAGCCTCTTCCGTTAAAGCGGCGTCCTTGGACGCACCATATAAGTCACTTTGGACGCAACAAGCTTAGTCGATGCGATGTCTTGTCGTGCTTTCACGGATGCTGTTCAGCGTCAGGATGACGCCGCCGATGGCCATGGTGACGAAGCCTGCGACCACGAGGCCGATGACGAAGATGCGGTCTGACGCTTTCGAGATGGGGGCGGATGCGATGGCTGAGGTGTGGATCTGATCCACCATATCAACCGCAGCGGGGGAGGCGACCTGCGCGGCGTGGGCGGAGGTGGTCAGCCCTGCGGCCATGGTGATGACGACGGCCAGTGCGGCCACTGCCATCCACAGCGAAAAAAGCATTCTTTGCGTTCTCAGCCGGTCTGCCGAATTCCGATCATTGAGAAACATTGTTCCGGTCCCTTGTGCACATTTTTGCGCGTCTACTTCGCTCGCATGTCGGCATTGCAACGCACCGCTGAAATTTGCGCGACATGCTTTAAAATTGGCTTCGAAGTGGACGGCTTGTGGACCGAATTCGGACAGTCCGGCGTATTTATTGTGGCGATATCAAGGCAGCGGTTAACAGCTGTTAAACAGTCGTCAAATTCCGCGTTTTCCAAAGGTTCGCACGGGCTTTGGGCCGCGCGGTTCAGGTCCCGCATTAGGGCGTGGAGGGTGGGGCGGGGGCGCGCTGAAAAGGGCGGGGCGGGTGGTGCCCAGCAGCTCGGGAAAGCGCTCGTTGAAGGTGGTGGGCGCCAGCTCCGGTCGTGCCAGCGCATAGCCCTGCATCAGGGAGACACCGAGGTCGAGGCAGAGTTCGATCTCGCGCTCATCCTCCAGCGCTTCGAATATTGGCTCGATGCCTTCGCTGGCGAATTGCTGGACGATGACGCGCAACAGGGCGGCACCGGCGGAATTGCGCATGAAATGGCGTGCCCATGCGGCTTCGAACTTGACGTAATCAGGCTTGATCAGCTTCACGCGCTCTATATCGGAATCGCCCGCGCCATAATCGGCAATGGCGACGCGAAAGCCCATGGCACGCATATGCTCGGCAAAGTCGGCGACGAGGCGTGTTTCGGAGCCCTGATTGTCTGCGACTTCGCAGACGATGCGATCCGGTGACATGCCTGCCTCATGTGCAGACAGGCGCATGCGCTCCACCTCCTGCCGCATCTTGGCCGGTGTGCGAAACAGACCGGGGTGGAAGTTAACGAAGATGCGGGCGCGGGAGCGTTCCAGCGCGCCGGTATTGAGAATGTGGATGGTGCGCAAAATGCTGTCGATGGCCTCGATATCATCGGGATGCACCTGCGCGAAGAGCTGCGCCGGCGGCACTAGGTCCGCGCCCTGATAGGGTCGTACGAGACCTTCGAAGGAATCGATATCGAAACGCCCATCCGACACGCGTCGGAAAATCGGCTGAAGTGCGGATTTGAGGGTGAAGGGCGCATAGGTCGTGGACCAGGAACCGTCGGTTTCGCGCGCAAGATTTGAGAAAATGCTTTTCGGTGCCACGGCGTCTTATCCGGAAAATCATTTCAACCGTGCAATCATAGCATGGAAAGAGTTACGCGCCAGTTAAGCAAAAGTTAAAATAGCCTGAAGCCCCGCCGTTTCCCGCCTATCGGTGCTCAAAAGGGGATAGTTTGGCGGTAATTGCTGCGGGGGTAACGTTTTGCCGGCTTTTGCTCTTGAAACAGCGGGCGTCTTTCGACATACCACTTGCCGCAGAGGGCGACCGTCGCAAACTTCTGCCGATGTCAACTTCAATAGGACCGATAAAAATGGCCTTCCTTGCCGACATTCTCTCCCGCGTAAAGCCGTCCGCCACCATCGCCGTTTCCCAGAAAGCCCGTGAATTGCAGGCTCAGGGTCGCGATGTGATTGGCCTTGGCGCAGGCGAGCCGGATTTCGATACTCCTGACAATATCAAGGAAGCAGCCATTGCCGCGATTAACGCCGGCAAAACGAAATACACGCCCATTTCCGGCATTCCCGAACTTCGCAAGGCGATTGCTGAAAAGCTCAAGCGCGAAAACGGTCTGGACTACAAGCCGGAGCAGACGATTGTCGGCACCGGTGGAAAGCAGATTCTTTTCAACGCCTTCATGGCGACGCTTAACCCCGGCGATGAAGTGGTTATTCCAACACCTTACTGGGTCAGCTACCCGGAAATGGTGTCGATCTGCGGCGGCACACCGGTGTTCGTCCACACCACGCTGGAAGGCAATTTCAAGCTGACGGCAGAAGCGCTGGAAAAGGCGATCACGCCGAAGACCAAGTGGTTCCTGTTTAACTCGCCGTCCAACCCATCGGGCGCTGCTTACAGCCATGATGAGTTGAAGGCGCTGACGGACGTTCTGGTCAAGCATCCGCATGTCTGGGTTCTGACCGACGACATGTATGAGCACCTGACCTATGGCGACTTCAAGTTCGTGACGCCTGTGGAAGTGGAGCCTTCGCTCTACGACCGCACGCTGACCATGAACGGCGTTTCCAAGGCCTATGCCATGACCGGCTGGCGTATCGGCTACGCAGCTGGCCCGCTCTCGCTCATCAAGGCCATGGACATGATCCAGGGTCAGCAGACCTCCGGCGCGACATCCATCGCGCAGTGGGCAGCTGTGGAGGCGCTGAACGGCACACAGGACTTCATTCCTGAAAACAAGAAAATCTTTGAAGGCCGTCGTGATCTCGTCGTGTCTATGCTGAACCAGGCCAAGGGCATCAATTGCCCGACGCCGGAAGGCGCCTTCTATGTTTATCCATCCTGCGCAGGCTTGATCGGCAAGACCGCACCTTCGGGCAAGGTCATTGAAACCGATGAGGACTTCGTGACCGAGCTTCTGGAAACGGAAGGCGTGGCCGTCGTCCATGGTTCGGCCTTCGGCCTCGGCCCCAATTTCCGCATCTCCTACGCGACGTCGGAAAAACTGCTGGAAGAAGCGTGCAATCGTATTCAGCGTTTCTGCGCCAATTGCCGCTAAGCATCGAATGTTCTGTGAAAAAGCCCGGCAGCGATGCCGGGCTTTTTTTGTTTCATAGCCCCAGAAACAGCAGCATGACGAATGTCGCGAACAGGATGAAATGCGTCATGCCCTCGATGGCATTCGTTTCACCATCATTCAGGTTGATCGCTGCTGCGAAGAGTGTGATGAAGACCATCACCGTCTGCACCGGTGTCATGGCCATGATGAAGGGCTGGCCGGTGTAGAGCGCGATGGCTTCCATGACCGGGACAGTGAGAATGACGGTGGAGAGCGACGCGCCCATGGCGATGTTGACCACCGACTGCATGCGGTTGCGCAGAGCCGAGCGCATGGCGGTCATGATTTCAGGTGCGGCGGAGATGGTGGCGACAACGACGGCCATCAGCGCAACGGGCGCGCCGCTGCCTTCCAGCCCGTGGCTGAGAAATGCCGACATGAATTCTGCCAGCGCGCCAATGATGACGACGCCGATGAGAATGATAGCGATGGAATAGGATGCCGGGCCTTCATCCTCTTCTTCCGCCGCTTCGGCCTGCTGCTCGGCGGCGCTCTTCTTGCGCTCCGTGCGCGGGTAGCGGTAGCTGAAAAAGTAGCTGTGCGGCCCAACCTGCATTTTCAGAAACAGGGCATAGAGAGCAATCATGGCGCCGATGGTGAAAATGGAATAATAGTGCCATTTAGCTTCCGGAATGAATTCCGGCACGATCATGGATATGCCCATGGCGGTCAGGATCATCACCACATAAGTGCGGGCAGAATCGTCATTATAGGGCTGTTCGCCATGGCGAAGCCCGCCCAGCAGGGCGGCGATGCCGAGAATGCCGTTGATGTCGATCATCACGGCGGAGTAGATGGTGTCACGTACAAGGGTTGGCGAGGTGGATTCCTGCATGATGATTGCGAGGATAAGCACTTCCACGGCAACGGCGGAAAGTGTGAGGATCATCGTGCCGTAGGGATCGCCGACCTTGGCCGCCAGAATTTCCGCGTGATGCGCCACCCGCATAGACACCAGAATGATCACGCCGATCAGCGCTGCCGCAACCACGAAGGACAGCACCTTGCCCTGTTCCATGACAGCATGTTCGGCAAGATAGGCCGCAACGGCGCAGGGCACCGCGGCAAGCAACATGCGCTCCTGTTTCAGCGTGGTCGCAATTGACATATTCGCCCTTCCGTCATCGTGAGCTTTGTATTGACTGAGGTTGCGACAACATGCGGGATTTGCACATTGGGCATTTTGGTAGGATAGTAGCGTCCAAGGACATGGCGACAATGCCGCAATCTAGTCCTTCAAATGCGCGTTTGCGGCAAAGGTTGCCACGCTCCTTCACTCTATAGGAGGAAGTGTGCATGACCAAAGTGGTGTATGAGATTGTGGAGCATGATGGCGGCTGGGCCTACCGTATGAACGGCGCCTATTCCGAAGCATTCCCCACCCATTCCGACGCCGTCCAGGCCGCTCGAATCGCCGCTGCGGAACAACAGGTTGGCGACGAAGACACGGAAATCAACTACCAGGATGAAGCAGGCCGCTGGCATGAGGAACACAGCCAGGGCGGTGACAGGCCGGAGGCTGAGGTGTTGGATCAATCCGATTTTTCTCGTGGCGCAGGCCTTCCTAAATAACTTTAGATTGAACGCCCGATATTTGAAGTATAGATGACGCATCGTAAAGTGCGAGGCGTGCATGCAGATTTCTGGTTTTCAAAAGGCATTCAGGTCGATTGCCGACGTTTATATCGTAACAATCATAGACAATAATTTTGCAGAACTCGCCGGAGTCATGCTGCGAAGTTTGGTTATGAATGGTGAAGTAGAAGAAGCAAAAATTGCAGTTATTTGCGATGGCGTAACTGAGAAATCTAAAAAAAAAATTGCCTCCTGTGTATCTCCATCCGAGGTTAAATTTATAGATTTAACAGCGGACATTATTGCGAAAATTGACAATTTTCCAACGAATAGTAATTGGAGTAGGACTATCTATGCTCGACTTCTGTTGCCAGAGTTGTTGGATGTAGCGAGCGGTCGTATATTATATCTCGACGCTGATATCGTCGTTTTGAACAGCCTTTTGCCTCTATTTACCATCGATATGCAAGATTTTCCTTTGGCTGCAAGGGGAGGCTTGGAGCCAAAGGTTTCTACGCGTCTAAATTTAGCTGCTGATACGCGTACGTTGAATTCCGGTGTGTTGCTTGTAGATGTAGAAATGTGGAGAATAAAAGATTTATCCCATAAGTGCATGGCGGTTATTAAGGAGCGCTCTAATTTACTGAGATTTTTTGATCAAGATGCCTTGAACATAGCTACAGAGGGAAACTTCCTGCTACTTGATACTAAATGGAATGATTACGGTAAGGGTGATTTGACGGGAGTGGCAATTCTCCATTTTATTCACGCCAAACCCAATTCAGTCCGATGCCGCCATCCTGCCCAAAGTGTTTATTTACACTATCGCCAGCTTACGCCTTGGGCAAACAAGCCCTTACAATCTATTTGGCATAAGCGATTTAGGCGGGTCAAACACTCGGTTCTAAGTAAGCTTAAGCTTTTTAGAAGTTAAGCAGTAAGCTGTGTATTAAGAGTCTCCGCACGGCTCCGTCGCTTTCAAAAACCCTTTCAACCCATCAACCAGTGCGTTGAAGACGGCGCGGCAGCGGGGCGAGGTTCGCAGGTTTTCGTGCATGGCGACCCATGTATGCAGCGGTATTTCTAGTTCCGGCAAAAGATGGGTGAGGGTCGCGTCGCGGCTGGCGAGGCCGACTTGGCATAGGCCGACACCTGCACCGGCCCGTATCATGGACAGCTGTGCGAGGTTGCTGTCGGCGCGGATGGCGAAGGGGATGTTTTCGGCGTCGGGAATGCTGGGATTGTCTTTTCGCATCCGCTGCAAGATGGCCCTTATGAAGGGGGTCTTTCGGTCAAAGCCGATGAGGCGGTGGTTGATGAGGTCGTCTTTGGACAGTGGAGTGCCCATTTTCTGGAGGTAGTCGCTGTTGGCATAAAAGCCCACGCGGAAATTACCGATGTAGCGCATGACGATGGCGTCCTGAACCGGCTCGGTCATGCGGATGGCGATATCGGCTTCCCGGCGCAACAAATCCTCCAGCGTATCGGAAAGCGACAACTCGATTTCCAGATTTGGATGCAGTTCCTGAAGCGAGGCGATGATTGGCGGAAGGATTTCCACGCCGATGACGTCGGACGCGCTGATGCGCACGGCTCCTTCGATCTTGCCAACTTCACCCGAAGCCGCGCGCATGAGGGCAGAGGCGGTGGCGGCAAGGTTTTCTGCATAGGGTTTCAGGGCAATTGCTGCATCCGTCGGCACCAGTCCGTGGGGCGAGCGGATGAAGAGCTGAAACCCCATGCTTTCCTCCAGCGCGCCAATATGGCGGCCTACCGTCGGCTGGGTAATGCCAAGTTCGCGGGCGGCGGCGGAGAGCGATCCGTCTCGCAGCACGTTGAGAAAGGTGCGATAATAATCCCAGCTGATCTCACGCTCTCTGATCATTGATTTCCGTATAGCTGCTCAACAGTTTTAGACAATTTCGTATAGCTTATATCGTGCCCATACTCCAGCCATCAATTCAGATTGGAGTTTTAGCAGTGACCAGCAATAGAGAGACGATCAACCCATTGGCACTGGTTCTCGGCGCGCGCGGCGGCATTGGCGGACATGTCATGGATATGCTGCTGCGCCGGGGCTGGCGTGTGCGTGCACTGGTGCGGGGAAATATGCCGACCTCAGCCAATCCCTCGCAGGAGTGGGTGCGCGGTGATGTGATGAACGCAGCTGATGTGGCGAAGGCAGCAGAGGGCGCTTCTCTCATCGTGCACGCGGTTAATCCGGCAGGTTACAAAAACTGGGAGACACTGGTTCTTCCTATGCTGGATAGCACCATTGCCGCTGCAAAGGCGGTGGGAGCCCGGATTTTTCTGCCGGGAACAGTCTATAATTTCGGGCCGGATGCGTTTACCGCTCCAACCGAGGACAGTCCGCAACATGCCGTAACCCGCAAGGGCGGCATCCGCGTGGAGATGGAGCGCCGTCTGCGTGCCGCCGCGACACCGGAAACGCCGGTGCTGATCGTTCGCGCCGGTGACTTCTTTGGGCCGGATGCGAACAACAACTGGTTCAGCCAGGGCCTTGTCACACCGGGCAAAAAGATCACCAAGGTTTCCAACCCCGGATCGCCGGGCATCGGCCATCAATGGGCCTATTTGCCTGACGTTGCTGAAACCATGGGTCAGTTGCTGGATCGTGCTGACGAACTTGAAACGTTCGCCACCTATCACATGGACGGATTTTGGGATGCCGATGGAAGCGGCATGTCGTCTGCGATAGAGCGGGTTGTCGGGCATAAGATTTCGGTCACGCAGACGCCATGGTGGCTGTTGAAGCTGGCTTCGCCCTTCGTGCCGATGTTTCGGGAAGTCATGGAAATGCGCTATCTTTGGAAGACGCCGATCAGGATGAGCAATAAAAAACTCACCCGCTTTCTGGGCGCAGAACCCCAAACACCCATCGATGAGGCCGTGCGTGCCACGCTCATTTCGCTGAAATGCCTGGAGCCGGAAGCGACCCGGGAAATTCCGAGAGCCGTATCGCACGTGTGATCACGATAAGAAAAGCCGCGCACCCGGAGGGGTGCGCGGCCTTTTTGTCTTTATGCCAGAGCAGGATAGTCCGTGTAACCTTCAGCGCCGCCACCATAGAAGGTTGGCTGGTTCGGTTCGTTCAGCGTGGCATTCTCCTTCAGACGACGGACAAGGTCCGGGTTGGAGATGAAGGCCTTACCGAAGGCGATGGCATCGGCCTTGCCGCTTTCGGTCGCGGCAATTGCGCTGTCACGGTCGTAACCGTTGTTGGCGATCCACAGGCCCTTGCCACCGGCATTGGTGTAGGCGGCCTTGAGAGCATCGTAATCGAACGGTTTGTCGCCCTGCTTGAAATCACGCGGGCCGCCCGTAGCGCCTTCGATGACGTGGATGAAGGCAAGGCCCCGGCTGCCGAGTTCGCGCACGACATATTCGAACAAAGGCTGTGGGTCTGCTTCGAAAATATCGTTGGCAGGCGTAACCGGGGAAAGACGAATGCCGGTGCGGCCTGCGCCGATTTCCTTCGTCACGGTATCAACGATTTCCAGCAGGAAGCGGGCGCGGTTTTCGATGGAGCCGCCGTAATCATCCGTGCGCTTGTTGGTGCCTGATTTCAGGAACTGGTCAATCAGATAGCCATTGGCCGCATGAATTTCCACGCCGTCGAAACCGGCATCGATGGCAGCGCGAGCGCCAGTGCGGTAATCTTCCAGAACGACCGGGATTTCGCCCAAGCCCAGTTCGCGCGGCTCGGATGTTTCGGCAAAACCGCCGGTGCCATCGTCATTGATGATGTAGGTCTTGGAATTGGCTTTGATGGGCGATGGCGCAACCGGCTGGCCGCCATGCGGCTGAAGCGAGGTGTGCGAGATACGGCCAACATGCCAGATCTGTGCGACGATCTTGCCGCCTGCCTTGTGAACGCCTTCCGTCACGGCCTTCCAGCCATCAATGGCTTCCTGCTTGTAAAGGCCGGGAACATCCGCATAACCCTGTCCCTGCTGGGAAACCGGCGTGCCCTCGGTCACGATGAGGCCGGCACTTGCGCGCTGTTCGTAATAGGTGGCGTTGAGGTTATTGGGAATGGCGCCTGGCGAACGGTTGCGGGTCAGCGGTGCCATGACAATGCGGTTTGCCAGCGAAATTTCGCCTGCCTGAGCGGGTTCGAACAGTTTGGTCATGAGATGGCTTTCTCTTCTGGTTGATAGAGAGCGCCTGAGGCGCGCTTAAAGCTTCTGGTTCAGATAGGTGAGGAACGCGGCAATATTCTCCTCGTCACGCTCGTAAAAATTCCATTGCCCGACCTTTCGCGATCTCACCAGGCCCGCGGTCTGCAAGGCGGCGAGGTGGGAGGAGACGGTGGATTGCGAAAGACCGCTGATCTCGAACTGATGCGCACAGACACCCATGGAAAACGGGTGTGCCTGGTTGAAATGCTGCTCCGGCTGTTTCAGCCATTCCAGAAATTTCAAGCGCACGGGATGAGCAATGGCCTTCAGGGCGTCTTCGTGGTTCATGTCGCTTCCGTATATCTATCCATACCGATATTTATATCGGCAATCATCGATATCAAGGGCAAGGCGCGGATTTATTCGACCGGGCTTAAAGCAAAAAAAAGGCCGCTAGATTTCTCCGCGGCCTGACAGTTTTGAAGGTCAAACCTCCAGAGGGGAACAGCTGTCTGATGCGCTAGGCATCGGTGACAACCAGTTTCAATATGGAAATGTCAGCGGCTGAGAACAAGGGTGTTTCGTTTAATTAACTTGCGGTAGCGGGAAAATTATTGCGGGTAAAAAAAGAGGGCCACCGGATTGCTCCAGGGCCCTTATAAGTGTGAAGGTCAAAAAACCTCCAGAGGGGAACAGCTGACGCGGCGGAACTGGGAGGAAAAGCCGCCGTGTGCATCAGCTGTGTGCGATATGATGCTTTCTTGGGCAGCATTCAACTCTTTTTTGTGCAGGCCAGCCCTGCGTGTGGCGCATCACTGCTATTCACTGTCATATTTATTTCGCAAATCTGCGGCGATGATGATTCTGGGTGAAGCGCGGAATATGCTTCTAACCTATTGTTAAGTCGGTATATTTTTAAGTTTTCTCGGCGCGGGTTGTTGTCGTTTGCTGTGCCAAAGATTCGGACTTCGGTTGTCATAACAGCCGAGATGCGATGTGCTATTACGCTGCCCTAGCAACGTGTCGAAGGTGGTGCTGTGACAATAGAAATCAGACTTGCTCAACAGTCCGATGTGCCGGCGCTATTTCACGTTAGAACGTCTGTCCGCGAGAACCACATTTCCGTCGAGCGACTTGCCCAGATGGGGATCACAGAGGCCTCCATCGGCCAGATGATCGCGCGCTCGCCGTGTGCATGGGTAGCCCTGATGGGCGGCGAGGTGGTCGCGTTTTCAATGATAGATATTGCGGACGCTTCGCTTTTTGCAGCCTTTGTGCTTCCTGCATACGAAGGCAAGGGCATTGGAAGAAAGCTCGTTCTTGCTGCCGAAGAAGAACTCTTCCAGCACCATTCGGAAATATGGTTGGAGACGGATGAGGAGAGTCGCGCAGCCGGTTTTTATCGGCATCTCGGCTGGGGCAATCAGCTCGAGGCAAAGGGAAGGCAAATCCGGTTGACGAAAATGCGACCTTGATGCCTCACGGATAACAACTACGAACGGCAAGAAGCCGCGTGAATGCAGCAACTTGCCATGTCGCAACACCAATCAGAAATTCCAGTTACGCGCCTTGGCCACAATGAAGTCTCTGAACACTTTCAGCTTGGCGGCATTCTTCAATTCATCCGGATAACAGAAGTAGGTATCGAATGAGGGAATATCTGCGGGCAGCGAAAGCTGGATGAGGCCGGGGTCGCGACCGACAATATAGTCCGGCAGGCAGGCGATACCGATTCCCAAAAGGCAGGCACGCTTGATTGAGGTCTGGCTATTGATCTGCAAATGCGCCAGCCGCGTGTTGTCCGACGAGCGTCCGGCATTTTCCAGCCAGTTTACGTCCAGGAGATAGTTTGGGGCAGGCTCGCCAAAGGAAATGACCTTGTGGTTATCCAGATCCTCGATCGACTGCGGCTCTCCATATCGGTTGATATAGGAAGGGGCGGCATAGACGTGCATGTGCACCGTGAACAGCTTGCGCTGAATAAGGTCCGATTGCTGCGGCTGGCGCAGGCGGATGGCGCAATCCGCGTGGCGCATGTTCACATCAAGCTCTTCATTGTCGAGAATGAGCTGAATGGCCATTTCCGGATAAAGCTGAAGGAACTCCTGAACCTTGTCCGTCAGCCAGCCTTGGCCAAGGCCAACGGTGGTGGTGACGCGCAGCTTGCCGCTCGGCTTTTCCGTCGTTTCCGTCAGTTGCATTTTGACGGTTTCGAGCTTCAGCAGCACATCATGCGCGGTGCGATACAGCAACTCGCCCTGTTCCGTCAGGATCAGGCCGCGCGCGTGGCGGTGAAAAAGCTTGACGCCGACATCCTGTTCCAGCGCGCTGACCTGGCGGCTGATGGCCGACTGGGACAAATGAAGCTTGTCTGCTGCATGGGTGAACGAGCCAGCTTCGGCGGCCGCATGAAATATGCGCAGTTTGTCCCAGTCCAATGGCATAGGCATGCGGTGTTTAGCCTTTCTTATTCAGCGGCAACGGCAAGCGGCGCTTGCGCTGCGAGAAAACGTTCCGCCTCGAGCGCGGCCATACAGCCCATGCCCGCCGCGGTAATGGCCTGGCGGTAGTTATCGTCTGTCACATCGCCTGCTGCAAAGATGCCCTCTACGTTGGTCGCAGTCGAATCCGGTGCCGTCCACATGTAGCCATTCGGCTTCAGCTTCAGCTTGTCCTTGAACAGTTCCACCGCTGGCGCATGACCAATGGCCACGAACACGCCGTGGATCGGCATCTCGGTGATTTCACCTGTCTTCGTGTTGCGAATCTTCGCGCCGGTGACGGAAGGCGGCATTGGCGGCTTGGCAGGCGTGCCGGTGATTTCCGCGATCTCGCTGTTCCAGAGAATGTTCACATTCTCCTTCGCGAAAATGCGCTCCTGAAGGATTTTTTCCGAACGGAAGCTTTCGCGGCGATGCACAACCGTGACCGACTTGGCAATGTTGGAGAGATAAAGCGCCTCTTCCACGGCGGAGTTGCCGCCGCCGACTACGATGACATCGCGGTTGCGATAGAAGAAGCCATCGCAAGTGGCGCAGGCGGACACGCCGAAGCCCTGAAAATGCTGCTCGCTCTCGATGCCCAGCCACTTGGCTTTCGCACCGGTGGCGATGATCAGCGTATCAGCCGTCCACACAGCACCGGAATCCGTCTTGACGGTAAAGGGGCGGGTTGTGGTTTCGACTTCGGTCACCAGATCATTGACGAGTTCGGCGCCGACATGTGTCGCCTGCTTCATCATCTGGTCCATCAGCCATGGTCCCTGAATGGGATCGGCATAGCCGGGATAGTTTTCCACATCGGTGGTGATCATCAACTGACCGCCCTGTTCCATGCCGGCAATCAGAACCGGCTCGAGCATTGCGCGCGCTGCATAAATCGCGGCGGTGTAGCCTGCTGGGCCGGAGCCGATGATCAAAACCTTTGCGTGGCGGGCGGACATGGGACGTTCCTTTCAAAACAAGGGTGTCAGATATTGCAGCCACTATATCAGCGCAATCACGATACACCCCTTCGATGCCCGGTATTTAAGAGTGTCCAGTGCCGTTATTCAAGGGCAGCCTTGCGTTACCAACAGGGCAGAAGGGCATCTACACGTAATTTTGTGTCGCTGTCGCGTAGGATTATTGCGAATCCCGTCGTGTAGAGTAGAAGGAAGCATTCAAGCTCAATCAAGGAAGAGCATAGTGGCCAGCGTCGAACTCGATGCCATCGATCTGAAAATACTGCGCGAATTGCAACGCGACGGGCGAATGACCAATGTCGATCTCGCCGACCGCGTCGGTATCTCCGCGCCACCCTGCCTGCGACGCGTGCGCAAGCTGGAAGAAGCCGGCATCATCGAAGGCTATCACGCCATGCTGAATGCCCCCAAACTCGGCTTCGACCTAGTGGCCTTTTGCATGGTGGGCCTAAAGCGCCAGTCCGAAACCAACCTAAAAGCCTTCGCCGCCGCCACAGACCGCTGGCCGCTGGTGCGCCAAGCCTGGATGGTCTCCGGCGACAGCGACTTCCTGCTCCACTGCGTGGCCGAAAACCTGACCCAGTTCCAGGACTTCGTTATCGAAGTGCTGACCGCTGACGAGCATGTGGATACGGTGCGCACCATGCTGACGATCCGGCAGGTCAAGCGGGCAGGGCTGGTTGGGGTGTGAGTGTCTTCGCCCCTTATTCCCAATCGACTGGCGTTATGAAGCCCAAATCAACGAGTTGTTTTGAGCCCTTGAATTTGATCGAGACGTGTTCATCGTAAAAGTCGAGAGAGCCGCTTTTTTGAATTTCTTCGAGTAATTTTACGTAGTGAGATGATTCGCCGTAATGCTGTTTGTTTTGAACAGCTTCGGAGATTTTCTCTTTGTAGTTCACAAAAAATTTCAGATGCAGAAGTGCACCCCAGATTTTGGGAAAATTGCGACCATAGGGTAGCGGACGATGGATGCTACTGCCGAAGAAACATTCTTCGTCCCAATATATCAGAGGGTATTTCACCAATTCATTTCGCTCGTTGAACTTCCGTCCACGGGGGCCACCTTTAATGCTGATGCCCCGCTTGTCCAAGGCCATCTCATAACCGTCTCGATCAAAATGGTCCGAAAATTTCCATGGTAGAACGTTCGCGCCGCTCTCTTCTGTCAAAGGTGTGCGATACATATCCAGCATCGGCGCAGCAAGACGCTTGTCACCTGCCGCTTCCAGAACAGCGATCAAATCACGGACTGTGTGAGATTCACTGTCCGAGAAAAAAAGAAACTCATCGGAGTCAAGGTTAAGATACCACCGATTTTTACCATATATATCAAACAGTTGCTCTCGCCACTGTCGCCCCCGTCGCGCTTCGGCAAAACGAACCGGCGATGTCCAAAGGTCGACATCTGGATTGCTCGTCAAGAATTCGCGGGTTCCGTCTGTCGATACGTCATCAACGAATATAAAACGTGTCACTCCGAGTCTGCGATAGTGCGCCAGAAAGCTCGATAAAATGTTGATTTCATTATGACTAACCACCACGAGTGGTACGTCTTCTTTTGTCAGTGCCGAAACCGGTGTTTGGGCTGTTAGTTCGATCCGCTTTTGATCGCGTCTTTCCCGCCGTGAAACACGCACGCTTTCCATCCATGTCATTAAGCGATGTGAAAATGTGCGGTTGTATTGCTTTTGCCCAACGTCACTTGGGAACTTTGCGAGAAGCTTTTTTGAGATCATGAGATGAGGTCTCTATTATATCATCAACGTGCGGCGCTTCGTACAGTCACTACAGCTGAAAATGAATAGCTTGGAATGACATTTGTTCTTGAACAATGGTTTCACTGAAAATCAACGGTGATCCTCTCCATCCTCTTCCTGTTTAGGAGATAGGATAACTGGGGAAGCGAATGGTCGTAAAAATAGAATATTTTCTTCAATAAAGGACGTTTCAATTCTCGGAATATTTTATGAATAAGCCCCTTTTGGTCGCTCTTTACATGCCTTTCTTTCACAATAATGGTGCTCTCAAAATCATCTTTTTTGTTTTCATAAAATTGCTTTTGTATGCAAATCGCAGGCACCATTTGGTAAACCACGTGTTTCTGCATGGGCTCTGCTCTTGGATCGAACAAAAAAATATCGACTTGGCAGTATAGTTTTTTTGATATCGAGAGAAGATATCCTGCGTAATCTCGTGAGATGATGTACCCACAAGTACCATTATGTTGGCCCATTAAAACCCGCAGGTCGTGCTCATTGTCGATTTTCTGTTGTTCGCGCCCTGTTAAAATCGGAAACATTTCCGTTTCGATTTTGATGATATTGGTGTCTTCCGGAATCCAACTTATGTCATCGAGAATTTTTTTCGCCTTTGGCGAGAGGATGACGTCATCTTCAAATATTGCCACATAATCGTCCGTGCCATCGATGATCAATTGCCAGCATTTTCTATGGCTGAGAAAGCAAGCGATGGCAGGATAAGTAAGTTTTTTGAATTTGACGGACCGTTTGGTAAGCTCATCCAAATTGACCTCTTTAAGGTCATGCCAATCAACAGCACTCACACGCTCGAACGCGAGGTCATTTTTTTCAAACTCCCGCACCACATGTGGGAGACGATCGACAGAACGATCAAGGTTCACAACCAAACACTTCATAGCACTATACGATCTGTTTCTTATTCAAGGGGTGGGTAACCGAAATGACTGCCCATGGCAGCTATCTGAGTGTCATTCTGTGAGTCAACCACATTTATCTTGTATAGGGTTGACGACTGCGAGCCGCGCCATGCAATCAGCAAATCCCTGGTTCCGAGATTGTAAATCTCCGTCTCTGCTAGGCGCGCCATCCAATATAACCATACGTCGTCGGCATGGGGTGCTAGTCGGAGAAAGTCATCAATGTTGCTCGTTTTATCGCTCAAACTGCGTGGAGGGTAGAGCGCACCCGCACCAGATGTAGGAAAGTAAGATTTTGAGTTGCCCGCTAACGGCGAATTTTTTGGCCAGTGTTCATAGGTCTTCCACTTCATCTCTTCCGATTGCTGTATCTTATGAACTCGGTGGCAAATGATGTGTCCCGGATGTTGGTGCTGGGCGTTGACCATCTGTTCAAGCCAGTCGCGGCGATAATACAAATCATCATCCGCAGTAACGATAAAGGCGTCTGGGTAGTCGGTCAGGGCAGGTATGATCTTCTTGTAGGACCTGAGATCCCGTGTGGGTTTTATTTGAAAATCCTGCGACTGCAATTCAAGCACGGATCGAGGCAGCAACGCCATGTCTGCTTCTGCTATCCATAAAACGACGGTATCGGATTTTACTGACTGAGTGAGAAGAGATTTTAGCGTGAGGTGCAGTTTCTCGAAACGCGGTGGGTATGACGTCAAAGAAATAAGTAGTTGGTTGGGTAGATTATGTTGTTTCAGATGCGTGGGGAAGATTTTGCGGTGTAGCCATCTTGCCCTTGTTATCAAAGGCGCGCAGACAGAGTGCAATTGGCGACCAATTCTAGATATTTCTCGCTGTAAGCTACTCATATTCCTAACATGCCTAGTTCCTGATTTCGCAATTGGCCCATGCCGTCCAGGCCTTGATCTAGCTGCTCCGCGTCCGCGAGATCGTTCTAACTAGCTTCGGTCTCGTTGATCAAGTGGTGTGGAAAACAAGTGAGCGCTTGGCCTGTTTCAGAGGGATTACATTATCAGTGATTTGTCTGGAATCTCTTTTACCCGGTTTATTTTCCCTTTAAAGAACTCACAGTCAGTGGCTTCAACTTAGTAGGAAAGAAAACTTAGTGATTATAACACGCATCCTCGGTGGCCTCGGAAATCAGATGTTTCAATACGCTGTGGCTCGGTCGCTATCGCTAGCGAGTGGCCAGCCGTTGAAGCTCGACCTTACGCATATGCGCGAATATAAATTGCATTCCTTTCAGCTCGATCAATTTAGAATCGCGGATGAGGTCGCTTCGGATAAAGAGATCCCGTTTAAAAAAGGGAAAGGCGCATTAGGAAAGATAATAACATCAATAAAAAACAGAAATAAAGCGTCTCCGATTGTAGAAAAAAATCTTTTATTTGATCCAAATATACTGGAGATAAAAAATGCCGTACACCTTTCAGGCTATTGGCAGACAGAAAAATATTTTTCCAGATATTCCGATATCATCCGTCAAGATTTCGCTTTGAAGCTACCTTTCACTGCTGAAAGGCAGATCACGTTAGCAAACATCCGCGAAGCAAAGCATCCAGTCTCCGTCCATGTACGGAGAGGTGACTATGTCACTGACGCTACGGCCAATGCGGTTCACGGAACCTGTGCACCCGAATGGTATGAAGCCGTGATGCCAAAGATGGCGGCGATGGTCGACGGAGCAACGTTCTTTATTTTTTCTGACGACCCAGCATGGGCCCGGCTTAATTTGCCGGTCTTAGGAGAAATGGTTTTCGTAGAGCCACAAGCAGATGGGCGGGATGGAGAGGATATGCATCTAATGGCAGCCTGCCATTCGCATATCATTGCCAACAGCACATTCAGTTGGTGGGGTGCGTGGCTTAATCCTCGTGAAGATAAACATGTTATCGCGCCAGCGCAGTGGTTTCGTTCCGATAAACGTGATGATAGAGACTTGGTGCCAGAAGGTTGGCACAGGATCGCCTAGTGCTAATGCGTGAAAGAGGATAAATTTAATGCGCCAGTCTCTTGAGAACCCTCGTAAGAATTTACTTTCGAGAACATATTCAAAAGTCAAGAAGACGGTGCGTTTATATTATAAGGCTTGGATTTTAGACGACGTTTTTCCTCTCGAAGTCAAACGCTGGTTCCGCGACAAAGGCGATGAAACGCTTCGGCTGGATTATGATTTAAACGCCAATTCTATAGTGTTTGATGTGGGCGGCTATG
>NZ_JBYOKI010000007.1:0-244023 GCF_057799395.1 Agrobacterium sp. 20P9.1.2 | reverse complement strand
CGCAAGAGCCTCAAATTCTTCTAAAGGCCAATGCGCCGGGACTCGCACAACAAGGACGCCTCCACTTTTTGAAAGAAACGCGTGTTCTCGCTTCAGCACGCGTACCAGAGCACAATAAGCAAGGAATTCATGCGGGCTTTTCTCAAGCATCTCTCTACCGAGTCCGCGATAAACGCGTTGAGCCTTTTTCCCAATTAGCTGATCAAGTTCTCGCCTGGCTTCTGCGACTGACCGCAAAGCATCAATGAACTCATCGACCTTATAACCGTGCTTTTCGTTCATTTCAGCCCCAAGGGTTAGAAGTGGAAAATGGATCGCGACAACTTCACGACCGACGAATTTCCTACCGATCACGAGGGTATGATTCGCGATGGCCTGAACGACAAAGACTGATTCTTAATCTAAAATCAAATATTAAAATCAAAAATCCATATTTAGAAACGAAAATCCATATTGTTGACATTGGTTCGATTGCCACGTTTTTGGCAATATGGATGCCTCTGTGGACCTTTTAAGAGCTGCGAGATATTTGCTTGGGTTAACCCAAGAGCAGGTCGAGGAATCGTGCCAACTAACACGCCATTTTATGCATAGCTTTGAGGCCGGAAAACACATTCTGATGCCGCGCAATGCGCTTCTGGTACGAGCGTATTTTGAACGGGAGGGTGTGGAGTTTTTTGACGTGTCAGAAATTCATGGTGCCGGATTGCGGTGGCGCACCCCTGGAAGATTTGATCCTTTCAGAAGTAAACTGTTTCGGTGCGCGCGCGGGCTCGCAAATTTGTCGCAGGACAAACTTGCACACCGGTCAGGTGTCAGCCGAAATTTCATAGCTCAATTGGAGCAAGATATTCTCAAGGGTCTAAATAAGACATTTGCCGCGAAACTGGAAAACACTTTGCGGGGCCTTAACGTCGAGATCACCAAGGAAACAGATGAATTCGGCGCTGGCGTTCGCTGGATCAGCAAGACAGCAACGGACTGAACCAAAAATGGCACAACGCCCTTGTGTCGTGAGCAGAAAACCGCCTAAATCTGGGGTGCAGACTCAAAACGATCTGATCCAAATTCTTGCTAACGTGGTTTTAACGGCATCCAAAAACTTCCACGTCTTTGCCCTAGCGCGTGGCTACCTCTGAACTGTTTGAGTTTGCTGGACAACCGCTCGACGAGATTGTGATGTCTGTGAACCACTGCCAAAAAGAAACTTTCCTTCCGATTGCTCTTGGCACGAATATAGACCCTACGCCTGCTTTGGTTTTGCAAATGCTCTGATAGCATTGGTATTGTGTGCCCTGTCCGCCAGCAGAATCGCACCCGTGACGATTGGTTGTAACATTGGCACAGCCCTGTCACAGTCATGGGCGCGACCTGCTGTCCGCGCGGGACGTATCGGTCGGCTATTGTATCGACAACACCGTGGATTTTGGTAGTCAAGCCGCCTCCCGTCGCTACAGGCTAGTGAACACGGACACATGAGCTAACAATCATGACGACGTCGCCATCGAAGGCCTTCGAAAACTAGCCTAGAACATGTCCCCGATACCTCCTGTGCGCCATCGCACGGAGCGATTGTGGCAGGCTTTGCACGAACATATCGATAACAAACGTCTGACTAATGTGAGCCAATTCGGAACCGCCACAAGGTCCGTTGCTTACCCACCTTTCGTCAACCCGTGGCACGCCCTGCAGCTTATTCTGCGCAAGAGCGCGACAGCAGGCCATTCGAAATCGGTGAGATTAAACCAGCGACGGGTCACCAAGAGCCCCCGAATCAAGGCCGTAATGACGCAAAATCAGACCAATTTAAAATCCAGTTGGTGAGTGCGCGGCACAGTAAGGAAGCACCTGCGGTGAGCTTCTGCGTTGTGCCCAATCAGGCTGAAGCAGCTACGGCGCAATTTGGAAGCGCGCAGCTTCAGCCTGATTATAGTGGGAGTTGTTCGCCATCCGTTGGAGTATTGAATAAGCACCGAAATCGAGGTTCTCACCGCAGCGTGTTCAAATTGTTCAGAATCAGGGTGCTATATGAACACTCCCACCCGGCTAAGTTATTGAAAATACGCAGATTGAACAGATTAACCGACCCAAATATAACAGCCAGGTTAAAGCCGAGGAAAAACCAGCGCCTGCTAAAGGCTCGCTGGCTTTTTTTTGACCGTCGTGTGAGACGGGCCTAGCTAAGTCCTTGAAAAACGTCGGAGTGGCGGGATTTGAACCCACGACCCCTTGACCCCCAGTCAAGTGCGCTACCGGGCTGCGCTACACTCCGTACGACGTTTTCTTCCTGTGCCTGAACAAAGTCATGGTCCCGTATAACGAACCCACGACCCCTTGACCCCCAGTCAAGTGCGCTACCGGGCTGCGCTACGCTCCGACACAGAACA
Organism: Agrobacterium sp. 20P9.1.2; assembly: GCF_057799395.1. Classification (NCBI taxonomy): domain Bacteria; kingdom Pseudomonadati; phylum Pseudomonadota; class Alphaproteobacteria; order Hyphomicrobiales; family Rhizobiaceae; genus Agrobacterium; species Agrobacterium sp. 20P9.1.2. The sequence goes on along the minus strand of NZ_JBYOKI010000007.1, from coordinate 241,636 downwards.
GGCGTTTATATAGATGGCGGTTCATGCGCAAGTGTAAAATTGCGGCGCTGGAAAAAACTCTCCGCAAACTCACGGCTGCACTCGGAAAAGTATATTGATCGGCGCAGTTTCTCGTAATTTGATGATTTAAAAGGCAAAGTGAATAATTATTATCCAAAATCATCGCCACGATCTTGCCATATTTTATGTAACGTGGTTCTGTGTCTCAGCCCTGACTGGAGGGGTAAACGGTTGAGACCCGCCATATGCTGGGTGGGACAGCGGCGGGTCTCCCATTTCTCAAAGTTTCATGTTTTTGGCCTGGCTTATCGCCAGGTGAAATAGAAATAGTTGCTGCCCACGGGGCCGAACATCGCGCTTTCACCGGATGTGATGTCGATGAAACTTCCGTCTGCGTTTTTCGCGTAGGAGGCACCTTCGTGGCGCTTGACGTGCTGGTTCAGGAATTGGCTCCAGCAGATGGGCGTGATTTTTTCGCAGTGCTTGTCCTGTATTTCGAGAGCGTCGATATCCCACGCTTTCACGACGATACCTTCGACCGGATCGAACACTTTGAGGGTGTGGGATGCCAATGCCTGAAGCATGGCCTTTCCCTGCGCCGCAGTGGTGGAATCGTTCGAGAGTTCCGTCAGCCAGACTTTCAACTGTCCCATAAAGTCGGCAGATGTGATGTAGGCGACTTCAGGTTCTGCTGTCGTTGCGATGATCGACAGGGTCGGCTGTGGCTTCGTGGAAGGCTGTTCCGCCTGCGGGAGATCGTTTGCGGACGATTCGTCACTCTGCATAGTGTCGGCATGAGCGAGGGCGGGCAGCTCTTGCGTAACCGCTTGTTGCTCCTCGATAGCTTTCAGCGCGAGTTTGGTAGACAGAAGCTGCACATGCGAACCAAGTCCAGAGACCATTGCCGAACACATCCTGATTTTCGGTTCGTCGCCAATCATCGGCGCCGTAACCATCGCTTCACGCGAAAGCGGGCATTTTCTGATCTTTTCTCATAAAAAGACCGGTTTCTGTCGTGTTAAAAAACTGACATAAACCGGTCTAGTTTTCTCAACCTGCGCGAAACTGGAGAGATCAATTTTCCTGGACGGAAACGCCGTTGGGACCGATGTTCATTTCGATGCCCTTGGGCTTGCTTTCCTCGTGCCAGACATAGACGCCAAGGCCTACGACGGCGATCATGAGCGCGCCAATGATGAGGTAAAGATTGTTGGTCTGAGTCATGTGTTTCCCCTGATCGGTAAATCTGCGGGAGCCAAACGCATGAAATCGCAAGAAGTTCCGTGCTTATCAGTAGGCGTTTTCAGATTTCAGCAGCCGGATGGGCGTGAGAATCAGGATTTTCAGATCCAGCATCAGCGACCAGTTCTCGATATAATAAAGATCGTGGGCCGTGCGGTTCTTGATCTTGTCGCCGTGGTCGATTTCGCCGCGCCAGCCGTTGATCTGGGCCCAGCCCGTTACGCCGGGCTTGACCTTATGGCGTGCAAAATAATGCTCAACGACTTCAGTATATTTCAAGTCACCTGTCTGTGCATGCACGGCATGCGGGCGCGGCCCGACAAGAGAGAGATCACCAGCCAGAACGTTGAAGAGCTGCGGCAGCTCATCGATGGAGGACTTGCGCAGGAACCGGCCCACCGGCGTCACGCGCGGGTCGTTCTTCGTCACCGCTTTCTTCGCCGTCGGGTCGCTCATCTCCGTATACATGGAGCGGAACTTCCACACATTGATTGTCTCGTTATTGAAGCCATGACGTTTCTGTTTGAACAGAATGGGACCTTTGGACGTGCTTTTCACTGCAATCGCCGCGCCCAGCATGATGGGCCACAGAAGCGCAATGCAAATGATGCTGAAGACGACATCGAAGGCGCGCTTGGCAACCGAGTCCCAGTCACGCAATGGCTTGTCCATCACATCCAACATCGGCACGCTGCCAATGTGGGAGTAGGAGCGGGGGCGAAAGCGCAGCTTGTTGGCGTGGGCGGCAATGCGGATATCCACCGGAAGCACCCATAGCTGGCGGATGAGTTCCAATATGCGCGCTTCCGCGCTCATGGGAATGGAAATGATCAGCATGTCCAGCTTGGTCAGGCGGGCAAACTCCACCAGTTCCGCAAAGGTGCCGAGCTTGGGATAACCAGCGACCACCTCTGGAGAGCGCGCGCTTTTGCGGTCATCGAAAATGCCACAGATGCGGATGTCATTGTCGTGGTGTTCGAGCGAGCGGATCAGATCCTTTGCTGCCTGACCGCCACCGACGATGACCGCGCGCCTTTCCATGACGCCGTTTCGGCCCCAATGGCGGATCATCAAACCAACGATGATGCGCTCGATCAGCAGGAAAACGACGCTTCCCGCATACCAGAGGCCAAGATTTTTCCACGATAGATCGTCAGTCGGCAGGAATGCCAAAGCGAGGAGGACGGTGAGTGCGAAAGACGCAATCAACGCACCCTGCACCCGCGGCATGGTATCGAAGGCGCGGCGCAGATTGGGCAATTGGTAAGCATCGGCTGCCTGCAGCAGAATCGAGCAGAAAATGCCGTTCCAGACGCAGATGGCAATAAGGGTGACGCGGGAGCCGAAGGCATCCGGCACTTCGAGCGCATTGATGAGAATGCCGACCACCGTCAGCACCACGAATTCAAGCAGCCGCAATTGTCCGATGACGATGTTGGGTGAATGGCTGGTCGCGCGAAGCTGATTGGCGACCTGGAGCGCGAGTGGATTGAGCGTTGCCGGCTCGTTCTTCTTTGCGTTGCCATCCTCATTGGTGCGAGCCAGCTTTTTGCGCAAAGCATTCAGATCGATCGGGTTGGTGTCGCCTCCAGCGTTGCTCATTCTGTCTTTCCGCAGCCTCTAGTGCAGTGGGAGAATACGAACAACATGCTAATAAACGCTTAGAGTTCCAAGCCTCTCCCACGCCAGTTTACACCAGCATATGGCGAATATACACCTTTAATTTGCAAAGATGCTGATATGATCAGTTTCGGTGGCTTCATCGCAGGGCGCGGTGAAAAGAAAAGGGGGCGGGATACGCAATACCAGTTTACCCGCAGCTGTGAGCCGATGGAAAGCGCCTTTGCAGCGGCGCCGTTTCCAGGCTGCAAACTTTTAAACGTCAGATCCTCTTAGGTGATGCATGTCCATGAGGTGATGAGGCCGCTTAGAAGAAACGTTCACGGACATAGATCGTGTCGCCTGCGATGATCGGGCCGGAAATGATGATTCTGCCGGTCAGCACATTGGCGTTGATTTTTCGGGTGACATCCACGTCGCGCTGGTTGGCGCGGGACGTAAAGCCGCCGGCAATGGCAATGGCGTTTTGCGCCGTCATGCCGGGCACGTAGGAATATTGGCCGGGTCTGCCGACTTCGCCCATGACGAAGACTGGCCGGTAACGATCGATCTCGATCGTGACATCCGGGTTCTTGAGGAAGCCTTGACGCAGCTTCTGGGCAATGCCCGATTCCAGCTGCGAGACGGTTTTGCCGCGTGCTGCCACCTGTCCCACGAGCGGGAAGGCAACGTAGCCAGCCTGATCGATGGTATAGGTATTGGTCAGCCCCGTCTGATCGAAGACGTTGACGCGCAGACGGTCGCCGCTATCGAGGCGGTAAGGTTGCAGCGCTGCCTCGTTAAAGGCGCGCGGTGCCGGCTTGTACGCCGAACAGCCCGCGAGCGTTGCCGCGAGTGCAACGATCAGGACGGATATCAAGCGTGGGGCAGCGAACGTCATCCGCAATCATGCTCCAAAACATTTCTTCAGGCAGTTATCGGCCCCTTATGGTTAATGCTTAGTAAAGAAAAGAATTTTACCTGTCGCTTTCGTACGTTTTCGAACTGGCCACGCTTTAAGCTTAACGCTTGCGTTACCGGAAGATCATACAGTCGGGTGTAATACGGATATGCCGTGCACCAGAAAAATCGAGAACTGACGTGACCAAAAACGCACCTCATGCAGATGATTTCGATGAAGCGACAGAAGAGCGCTTCGTTCTTTCTGTGAATGGCGTTGCGGATTTTCTCTCCATGCGCGGCGCAAAGCCAACCATCGCCTTGCTCTCGCCCAGCGGCGACGATGGGTCGACCGCAAGCGTCATGCTGGCGCGTTCCATGGCCGAACTCGGGCGTTCCATCGTGCTGGTGGATATGACGGTTTCCGGCTGCCCCACGCGGCTGATGTCGCCAGAGCCCGGCCTTCCGGGCGTTGCCGATCTTCTGTTCGGGGAAACGGCCTTTGGTGAGACGATCCATCACGACCGTCTGTCGAATGCCCACATCGTGCCGCAGGGCACCGCGCAGGCGCTACATGCCGTTCGAATCATAGAGCGGCTGACCATGGTGCTCAGCGCGCTTGCGGATACTTATGATACGGTGCTTCTGGAATTCGGCGCGGCAGACATAGAAGGCGTTACGCGCCTGTTGAAATATCTCGATGCCGAAATCGTTCTGTCCATGCCGGATGCGGATGATGCGCTGGCCGACGACGCGCTCGCCCAGCTGCGCGCACTGGGTTATTCGGCTGTCATGACGATGAGCGAGCCGCTATCCGGCGACCGCAGCGCTGCCTGACCATTATTTCTGCCGCTTCGGCCCTGCCATCCATTTGATGATGAGCATGGCAGGCAAAATCCACAGCAGACCGGAAAACACGAAATAGGCCAGATGCACCCACCATGGCTGCGTGGCCAGCGTGGCAGAGGCGAAGCTCGTGGCCAGCACCGCATAAACAACCACCAGACATATGATGATGATGGTGCCGATGAATGATTTGAGGCGCGTGGGCATGCCGTGTTCCGTCCGCTGAATCTGTTTGGGCACTATACAGGCGCGACCCAATGCCGCAAAGCTTTATGCCGAGGGGAAGGGGTCTGAGGGCTTGTTTTGCACGATGCGTTGTTGCAAACCATCTAAAAGACTTGTGGAGTGTCAAGAATGCAGGCGAACACGGTGGCTACGGCTGAAACCTCTGTCGAGCAGCGCCGCGTGGCGGCGTTGAAAGCACAGGAAAAGAACCGCCGCCTGCTGCGCATCTGGCTGCGCGTCGTGCTGTTTACGCTTTTCTGTCTGGTGCTGGTGGGTGGCGCAACACGCCTTACGGAGTCCGGCCTGTCCATCACCGAATGGAAGCCGATCCACGGTGCCATTCCACCGCTTTCCGTTGCGGAATGGGAAGAGGAATTCCAGCTCTACAAGCGCATTCCGCAATATCAGGAAATCAACAAGGGCATGTCGCTCGATGAGTTCAAGACCATCTTCTGGTGGGAGTGGGCGCACCGCTTGCTGGCACGCGCCATCGGCCTGATCTTCGCGCTGCCGCTGGCCTATTTCTGGCTGACGGGACGCATCGAAAAGCGCCTGAAACTGCCGCTGGTCGGCCTGCTCTCACTCGGCGGCTTCCAGGGCTTCGTCGGCTGGTGGATGGTCTCATCCGGCCTCGTCAACCGCACGGACGTCTCGCAATACCGTCTCGCCACGCATCTGACGATTGCCTGCTTGATCTTTGCCGGATGCATGTGGATATTGCGCGGCCTGTCGCTCCATTCACCGCAAGCCGCCAACGAGCAACGGGGCAGGGGCTTTGCCGCCCTGCTGGCCTGCCTCTGTCTTTTCCAGATCTATCTCGGCGCGCTGGTGGCGGGCCTCAATGCCGGGCTTTCCTACAACACCTGGCCGCTGATGGATGGTTCGCTCGTGCCGGGCGATCTCTTCATCCAGAACCCCTGGTGGATCAACATTTTCGAGAACCCGAAGACTGTGCAGTTCATTCACCGCCTCGGCGCTTATGTCTTGTTTGCCGCAACGCTGTGGAATATGGTCAACCTCTCCCGCACCCTGCCCAATACTCCCCACGCGCGCCGCTCCGTACTGTTCTTCGTGCTGGTCTGCATTCAGGCCGGGCTCGGCATTACCACGCTGCTGATGCACGTCGATATTCATGTCGCGTTGGCGCACCAAGGTATGGCGCTGCTGGTGCTGGCATTTGCGATTGCGAACTGGCGCGGGTTTGTGGGGGAGTATCCTGTTGATTCAGAGATAAGACCTGTGTGAGGAGATCAATCTCACGCCAAAGAAACGACTGTCGCTTTTTATATGTCGGGTCTGGCTTGAATTAAATTTTTCCGAAAATTCGGATATATTCAATTTAAAAGGGAAGTCTGACTTATTTTGGCTTTCAAATTAAGTTCTATTGTTGCTCTGACTTGTAAATGTCACTCAGAAGTTGAGCAAAGTGCGATTCGTGCACTTGGCTGAATATTTCGGCAAAAGCTGAAGTGGGGGCGTTTCAGGTGGGTAGCATGTTAAATAATAAATTCAAACGTCATCTTATTTCTATGGCGCCGGTATCAATGCTGGGTTTGGCCATGGCATTCAGTGGAGCGGGCGCTGCGTATTCGGCAACTCCCAGTCTTATTGGCCTAAGTCGTGACGGGAGCGTTTATCTAGAACGCACATACGTTGATGGCGTCGAAGTGTATAGATTGGTTGCTACAAAAAGCGGAACCTCAATAGATATTCAAGATAGCGAGAAGACAAATCTCAAAGCTACCGCATTGAGCCCTGATGGCAAAATCGTAGCCGGTACCTACCGGGACAATAATGGCAATCTCCTCGGTTTCGTCCGGACGCAACAAGGCGTGTTTCAAACTATTGATACGGCAAGTAATTACGCCAATATTGTCGGTGTGACTGATGATGGAAAAGTCGCCGGTACGTATTATGATGGTGCCGTTAATCGGGCCTTCGTGTGGTCGAGCAGCAGCAACTTCCAATCCGTATCGGCACATTCTGCCAGTGCAGGTCCTCTTGTGGCCAGCCAAGCCTTCGGTATCAGTAGAGATGGAAGCGCTGTTGTCGGTTCTTTGCAGGAAGCAGACGGAAATTGGCATGCGTTCGTATGGGATGATACGAGCCAAGAAAATGCCACGCGTATTGACACTCTCGATTACGAGTCGTCCTCCGCAACTCTCGTCAGCAGAGATGGCAAGGTAGCTGCGGGCGAGGGCGAAGTTAATCTCAGTGGTGAGTGGAGTAATAAGGTTTTCCGTTGGACGGGAACTGGAGGAATGCTTCAGATCCAGGAAATGATGACGAACGGAAATATGTACGTTAACGCAATGTCCGAGGCAGGTGACGTGCTTGTCGGAAGCGGCGATATCGACGTTGCCGGTGATATTCAAGAGCACGCGTATCGATACGTCGCCTCTTCGAACGACACCGAAGTTGGTACCACCTATGATTTGGGCACGCTGGGTGGTGCTTACTCTTCTGCATCGGGCATCAGCAGTGATGGTAAGTACATCGTTGGAAGCTCCTCTATCGGCGGTGACGAATCTCGTGGTTTCCGGTGGACGGAACTCGGAATGATCTCCGTAGACGAATGGGCGGGGTCCGGTATCAACACGGAATATCATACGTCCGACGCACGATACGTCTCGGACGATGGAAGCGTCGTCATTGGCACTACGGATCGAGACACTCACTATGTCGCACGTTCCGGCGGAATTATCGAAGAAGCAACGTTCTATCCAACTGTTGCAGCGGCCAACAACGTAACCGTGCAAAACAGCGTGTCCGGTGCAAACACGATCATGTTTGGTGCGCAGGGTAATCCAATGCGCAATCTTCTGTCCGTCGGCCAGCGCTCGGTCTGGGGGACAGTGGATAGCGGATATGATGATAACGACACGGCCAGCGGCGGTCTGGCGCTGGGTGAGTTCGGCTTTGGATACGGCATTGCGGACGGTGTTACAGCGCGCCTTGCGGTTGGAGGGACCTATACGGACCAAGATCTTGATGTCGGCGGTTCTGTGAAGCAGAGGGGATTCTATCTCTCTCCTGAAATGTCCGCCGATATCGGTGGAAATGTCTACCTCACAGTTGGTGGCTATTGGGGTCGCAGCAGCATCGATGCCAAGCGTGGCTACATGAACGGTGGTTCGCTCGACTATTCGAACGGTGATACAGACGCCGATACATGGGGTGGAAAAATCCGCTTTGACTGGTTGAATGCGGTCAACATCAGCAACACGGATATCACACCCTACGCCGCACTTTCCTACGCTCATACGACGGTTGATGCCTACACGGAAACGGGCGGTGCGTTCCCGGTCAGTTACGATGAGACGAAGGATCATTCGACCATCGCCCGTCTTGGTGCGGACTTCGTTCATCCGCTGACCGACACTGTGCGCGTTTTGGCCAAGGCGGAAGCCAGTTATCAGTTCGAGGATCATTCCTCAGCAACGAGTGGTGAGCTGATTGGCATCAGCGACTTCAACCTTGCGGGTCAGGATTTGAAGCAATTCTGGGTACGCGGTGGCGTTGGCGCCGAATTTGATGTCGGCGGTGGTACTGCGTCCTTCATGGTCAATGCGACGACACAGGGGCAAGACCCGGATGTCTGGGTTCGCTCCAACTTCACTGTGAAGTTCTAAGCATGCAAAAGCCGCCAGGATTTACAGTCTTGGCGGCTTTCACCTTTATTGACTGCTTCTATTCCAGAAAAGCCATGCCGGGCAGTTCGCCTATGCCGCGCGGTTTGAGCCATTTCAGGATCGCGGCAGCACCACTCTCCAGCCTCACGCGATAAACGAGGCTGCTGGCTGTATCGGCAAAGAGAAAGGTGGAGGATATGCTCCACCGCCTTACAAGTTCATCTGAAATGGTTGTCTTGGCCAGATTTCCGGTCAGGCCGAAAGCATGAGTTCCATGTTCTGGACTGCGGCGCCGGATGCGCCCTTGCCGAGATTATCCAGCACGGCGACGAGATTGATGTGTTCGCCGCTGCCGAAGACGAAGAGCTTCATCGTGTCCTGATTGGCCAGTTCCTCGGCATCGATGCGCGAGAGGGACTTGCTGTCTTCAAGCGACACGACCTGCACGATGTCCTGTCCTGCATAATGCTCGACCAGTGCAGCGTGGATCGTCTCAATGGTCGTGCCTTCCTTGAGGTCGGCGAGGAACAGCGGTACCTGGACGATCATGCCCTGCGGGAAGCGTCCGACGGAGGGGGAAAACAGCGGCGAGCGGTCGAGCTGGCCGTGGATTTTCATTTCCGGAACATGCTTGTGCTTCAGCGTCAGGCCATAGAGAAAATTATTGGCGCTGATCGCGTCGTCGCGGCTCTGGTCTTCCATCTGCGCAATCATCTGCTTGCCGCCGCCCGTATAGCCCGACACCGCGTTTACGCTGACCGGATAACCGTCCGGCAGAATGCCAGCGACGCGCAACGGGCGGATGAGGCCAATGGCACCTGTGGGGTAACATCCGGGATTGGCGACGAAACGGGCGGAACGCACCTTCTCGGCCTGCGCCTTGTCCATTTCGGCAAAGCCATAGGCCCAGTCCTGATGGTTGCGGTATGCCGTCGAGGTATCGATAATGCGAACTTTGTTGTTGCCGGACACCATGGTCACGGCTTCCTTGGAGGCATCATCCGGCAGGCACAGAATGGAGATGTCTGCATTGTTGAGCATATCTTCCCGCATGGCCGCATTGCGGCGCTCTGCCTCGGGAATGGACAGCAGTTCGATATCGCGGCGGTCGGCAAGGCGGGTGCGGATCTGCAAGCCTGTGGTGCCGTGTTCGCCATCGATGAAGATTTTCGCTGTCATGTCCTTGTCCTGAATTCTCAAGTGTTTACGGGAATATGCGGAATCATTTTGCTAAGCGCCTGATTCAATGTGACGGCCCGCTTTCGCAAGCCGCTCAGCGCGCAGGCCAAGCATATACATTGCAACCGTTGCCCCGGCAATGGCGGTTATATCCGCATGATCGTAAGCGGGCGCAACCTCCACCACGTCGGAGCCGCGAATATCCAGCTGACCAAGGCCGCGCAGGATCGACAGCACTTTGGCACTCGTCGGCCCACCAGCAACGGGCGTGCCGGTGCCGGGTGCGAAGGCGGGGTCGAGGCAATCGATATCGAAGGTCAGATAGGCGGGAAGGCCGCCGGTATGCTTGATGATGAGCGAGGAGATGTCACCCGCGCGCATATCTTCGACCTCATATCCGTAAACGATCCTGATGCCGAAATCTTCAGGTGCGTGGGTGCGAATGCCGATCTGGATCGAGCGATCTGGGTCGATCAGCCCCTCACGCGCCGCCCGTGCCACGAAGGAGCCGTGGTCGATGCGCTTGCCATCATCGAACCATGTATCCTGATGCGCATCGAACTGCACCAGCGCCAGCGGCCCGTGCTTGGCAACATGGGCTTTCAGCAACGGCCATGTGATGAAATGATCACCGCCTAGCGTCAGCAGATAATCCACCTTCGCCAGTATCGCGCTTGCCTCGGTCTCTATGGTTTCAGGCGTTTGCCAGTGGTTGCCATAGTCCAGCAGGCAGTCACCATAATCGATTGTCGGCATTGCCTCGAACAGATCGCGTCCGAAGGGGTATTGCGGGTCGTTGTCGAAGATGGCCGATGCACGCCGTATCGCCTGCGGCCCGAAGCGGGCGCCGGGCCGGTTGGAGGTGGCCGCATCGAAAGGGATGCCCCAGATCGCGGTGGCAACACCCTCCAGATTCTTGGTGTATCTCCGGCGCATGAACGAGAGCGCCCCGGCATGGGTGGGGTCAGTTGCGGCTGAGGTCAGCGAGGAGGCGGTGAATGCGTGATCGATGGATTTTGATGGCATGGAGCACCCCGATGTGAACGGACTTCGCTGCCCTCAATACCGCATTAAACTGTTCGGGATAAGCTGCTTATCTGTTATTCACGCCATTGAACGCGCTTATTAGGTGCTTCTTCAAATGCTTGCATTCATCGTGGATTTTTATGAAGTATAGGGCTGAAATAGATGGTCTTCGCGCCATCGCTGTTTTGAGCGTCATTCTGGCGCACGCAAATTTTTCAACATTTGGCGGCGGTTTTATTGGCGTCGATGTCTTTTTTGTCATCAGCGGATATTTGATCACCACAGTTATTCTTGAAGAATATGACGGCGGCAGGTTTTCGCTGATTGGGTTTTACGAGCGCCGGGCAAGACGAATTTTGCCCGCTCTCTTCTTCGTTCTGCTCTGTACGGTGCCTGCGGCCTGGATATGGTTGTTGCCGGATGCCTATGAGGCTTTTTCCAAAAGCCTGATGATGGCGACGCTTTCGCTTTCCAACATCTATTTCCTGCGAAAGACGGATTATTTCGCGCCGGATTCGTCAGAAGTACCGTTGCTCCATACCTGGAGCCTTGGCGTCGAGGAGCAGTTCTACGCTCTGTTTCCGCTGCTGTTTCTGTTTCGGCTGAAGATCAGAACGATCTTCAAAATCGTTCTCGCCGTGACACTGGCAAGCCTCGTCACCAGCGAGTTCGGCGCACGCCTTTTCCCTTCCGCCAATTATTATCTCCTGCCCACCCGCATATGGGAAATTCTGGCAGGCTCGGTCTGCGCCTTTCTGGTCTTCGGCAAAACACGGTGGGTGAATGGACCGCTGGCGCTTGCAGGCGTCATCATGGTCTTGGCGGCGGTGTTTCTGTTCGATCCGACGACGCGTGTACCATCGCTTATTGCCTTGCTGCCGGTACTTGGAACATGCGCATTCCTTCTTTTTGCCTCCGGGAAGACGTGGGCCGGTCGTGTCCTGTCTCTCCCGCCCTTGGTCTGGATCGGGCGTATCAGCTTCAGCCTGTATCTGTGGCATCAGCCGGTCTTTGCCTTCTGGCGGATCAGAAGCCTGGAGCCGCCATCGCAATGGGTCATGGGCGGCCTGATTCTCGTCGTGCTGGCTCTGTCTGCCTTGAGCTGGCGGTTCATCGAACAGCCCTTCCGACGAGGCAAAGCTGGCATAGGCAAAGTGGTTACCCTTACCGTGACTTCCGCTGCGGTGCTCGTCGGTTTCGGCGCATGGGGCGATGTCAAAGAGGGATTGCCGTTCAGGCTCGCGCCGGATGTACGAAGCTTCATCGAAAAGACGACATGGAGCGACACATGCCTGTTTCAGGTCAAGGATGGTGTTCCAACGCTACCGAATGAAAAATGCGTGTTCGATGCCAATGCCGAAAAGGCATACGCCGTTTGGGGCGACTCCATCGGGGCTTCCATGTCGCCAGCTTTGCTGGATGCTTTGAAGCTTCGGAACATGGGCATGATACAGCTGACGCATGGCTTCTGCGCGCCCATCATCGGCGTGGTGACGGCAAGGGATGAGGGTGCTTCAAATTGCGAGACTTTCAATCAGCGCGCAATGGCCTATTTGACACAAAGCAGAGTAGACACCGTTGTGCTTGTTGCGTCCTGGGTCAATTTCTTCAACTCTCCCTATCTGCAAATCGATGACAAGGAGTACTCCCGCGGCAACATGCCGGTGGCAGAGGTCGCCAACAATCTGCGGGAAACGATCCAGACATTAGAGGTCAGCGGCAAGCGGGTCGTGGTTGTCTATCCCACCCCACGCTTCGACAAGCCGGTGGTCGAGATCATGGCCGGGCGGATCGTGAAGGGCGCTGTGGCTCCGGACTTCGGATATTCAGAGGCCGACTTCAAAGCCAACACGACGCTAGCCTATACCGTGCTGAATGCCGCAATGCCGGATGGCGTTACCCGGATTTTACCTGAGAAGGTCTTCTGCAATCAAGTGGAGCAAGGCATGTGCTTCTTCGGGCGCAATGGCGTGGCCTATATTGCAGACAGGGGCCATTACACCAAGGCTGGCGCGACGATGGTCGTAGATTTGCTTATGAGCGCGATGGGAGAGGCTAAGAAGGCTTCCGCCATGGCGGTCAAGGTTAACTGATACTCAGCGCCGCTCATCTATCATCACGCATCACAAACGAAAAAAGGCGGAGCCGAAGCTCCGCCTTTTCGAGTTCTGTATTCCGGAAGCGATTAGCGCTTGGAGAACTGGAACGAACGGCGAGCCTTGGCCTTACCGTACTTCTTACGTTCAACAACACGGCTGTCGCGGGTCAGGAAGCCACCCTTCTTCAACACGCCACGAAGGCCTGGTTCGAAGTAGGTGAGGGCCTTGGACAGGCCGTGGCGAACTGCACCAGCTTGGCCGGAGAGACCACCGCCAGCAACCGTTGCGATGATGTCGAACTGACCAGAGCGAGCAGCTGCAACGAGCGGCTGCTGCAGGATCATCTGCAGAACCGGACGTGCGAAATACGCAGAGAAGTCACGGCCGTTGATGATGATCTTGCCGGAACCAGCCTTGACCCATACGCGGGCTACGGCGTTCTTGCGCTTGCCGGTCGCGTAGGAGCGGCCGAGAGTATCAACCTTGCGGACGTGCACGGGAGCCGAAGCTTCCGATGCCGGGGCGAGGTCTTTCAGGGAGGAAAGATCGGCCATTATCAGGCGCTCCTTACGTTCTTGCTGTTCAGCTGTGCCACTTCGAGAACGACTGGCTGCTGTGCTTCATGCGGATGGTTGGAACCGGCGTAAACGCGAAGGTTCTTCATCTGGCGACGGCCAAGAGGACCACGAGGAATCATACGCTCGACGGCCTTTTCAAGAACGCGCTCCGGGAAGCGGCCTTCGATGATCTGGCGAACCGTACGTTCCTTGATGCCGCCCGGATAACCGGTGTGCCAGTAGTACTTCTTGTCGGAGTACTTCTTGCCGGTGAAAACGCACTTTTCAGCGTTGATGATGATGACGTTGTCGCCGTCGTCAACGTGAGGTGTGTAAGTTGCTTTGTGCTTGCCGCGCAGGCGGGTTGCAACGATGGTGGCAAGGCGACCAACAACGAGGCCTTCGGCGTCGATGATGATCCACTTCTTCTCCACCTCAGCAGGCTTCTGAACGAAAGTAGACATTCTTTTAACTTTCTCTAGGACCTGTCACACCTCGAAAAGCATGCAGGCGTTTCTTGTTGCTTGAAGCTGTTCGCGCTGGAACAGCCATATGACCGCATTTCCGGGGAAATTCTGTCTGGCGCGCTTATAATCCGTGATGGAAACCCCGTCAACGGCAGTGAAAATAACATCTGTAAAAATTAGCGTTTTAAAACAATGGTTTAATAGTGTGGTTTTATGATACCACACAAAATGCTGCCGAAATCAGCCCAGACGCATGATCAGCACGCCCAAAGCGATGATTGTCCCTGCCACATAACGCCAGATACTGGCCTTTTCCTTGAGGATGAGGACGGAGATGACGATGGCGAAAAGAATGGATGTTTCGCGCAGGGCGGCGACCACGGCAACGGGTGCTTTCGTCATTGCCCACAGCGCCAGCCCGTAGGACAGGATCGACCCGCCACCGCCCGCCAGACCGCGCCACCAGTTGATGCGCACATGGTTGGCAACGGGTGTCCATCCGCGCTGATACAGCGCCCAAGAAAACAAGAGGACCGGCGGCAAAAGCGACATCCACAGCGTATAGGAAATGGCGCTCGTGGAAAGACGTGCGCCGACACCGTCGACAAAGGTGTAGCCAGAAATGACAACGGCATTGGCAAGGGCCAGCAGGATGGCATGTTTGCCGCCATGGCGTGCTTCAAAAGCAAGCGTCAGAATGCCAGCGGAGATGACGGCGATGCCAGCAAGTGCGGCGGGGCTCAGGCTTTCCCCCAGAAACATATTGCTGCTGGCGGCAACGATCAGCGGGGCCACGCCGCGCATGATGGGATAGACGAGGCCGATATCGCCAACCGTATAAGCCGCTGCGACGAGCCGGAAATAGGCGAACTGCAAGATGGCCGAAACGATGAGAAAGGGCAGGGCGACTGCGCCGGGCAGTGGCAGAAAAGGCAGAAAGGGTATTGAGCAGGCCGCAGCCCCGGCGGCGATCAAGGTCGCGTCCAGCGCTTTATCCTTTCCGGATTTGACAAGCGCATTCCAGCTGGCATGCAAAAGAGCGCCCAGCAAAACCAGTAAAAGCACGTCGATTGGCACGGGCGACTCGCAAATGATCTCGATGATGTCTTGCTTATTCTTTTCGGACGTCGGTTGCACTTGTTTGATGAAGATATTCCGCGTGAGGATGCCTTTTGGTTGGCATGATGGTGCTATGACGTGCCATCGGGAACAACCAGTAATTGTTTTTTAGAGTCTGCTAAACGGCAGAGCTTTTAAGATATTTTCGCAAGATGTACGAAAATGAATCGATTGAAATCAAAACGCGAAGAAAAAATCATCGGGTTTCAGATGATTTCAAGTTCGCGATGGCGTATTTCCCCAAAACAATCATTTCAGTTTAAACAGTTTCAACATGAAACATATTTTTCTAATGTAACTATGAGTAGTTTCTAAAATGCTGGTGAACAGATGTGGTACAAAAAAAGTACGATTGCGGATTGCTGATTAAGTTAGCGCAAACATTATAGTTGTGCTGATTTTCGTAAAGTCATCCGACTTTCAGAAAACACTTTTATGCGCCATGACTGAGGCCCAATAATTTCCGTTGGAATGCCACGAGGGAGGATGACCGTGAACCATGATGCCTATGAGGAAGACTATATTCGCAGGGTTTTGACGGAGGTTAAGACCATTGCTTTGCTGGGCGCTTCTCCAAACCCGGCACGGCCAAGCCACGGTGTCATGCAGTTTCTTCTTTCCAAGGGATATACGGTGTTTCCGGTCAATCCCGGTCAGGAAGGCAAGGAAATATTGGGACAGCAGGTCTACGCCAAGCTGGCAGACATTCCAGAGCCCATCGATATGGTCGATGTGTTTCGCGCGGCGGAAAATCTGCCTGCTATTGTCGAGGAGGTCATTCTCTTGTCACCGCGCCCGAAGTTTATCTGGGGACAGCTTTCCGTACGGCATGATGATGCGGCGGCAAAGGCGGAGGCCTATGGCATAGAAGTGGTTATGGACCGTTGCCCTGCAATTGAGTATCCGCGTCTCAATATAAGGCGATAGTTAGCATAAGTCGCACTTACCATTTGCCGGTGAGACCTTATGCTCCTTCAAAGCCTCAAGAGGGCATAGAAAGAATATTGGAGGGACACATGTCAGAGAGTAATCCGGGTTTTTCCACCTTGGCCATTCACGCCGGTGCCGAGCCTGACCCGACCACCGGAGCGCGCGCAACGCCGATCTACCAGACCACGGCCTATGCGTTTCGCGATTCGGATCATGCGGCAGCCCTGTTCGGCCTGAAGGAATTCGGCAACATCTATACCCGCATCATGAACCCCACGCAGGCGGTGCTGGAAGAGCGTGTCGCTGCGCTTGAAGGTGGCACGGCGGCTTTGGCCGTTGCATCCGGCCACGCGGCGCAGATGCTGGTGTTCCACACGCTGCTCACCTCAGGCGATAACTTCATCGCAGCCCGTCAGCTTTATGGCGGCTCGATCAACCAGTTCGGCCACTCGTTCAAGAATTTCGATTGGCAGGTGCGCTGGGCCGATGCTGCTGATCCAGCCAGTTTCGAAAGCCAGATCGATGATCGCACCAAAGCGATCTTCATCGAAAGCCTTGCCAATCCCGGCGGCACCTTTGTGGACATCGCCGCGATTGCGGAGGTCGCCCACAAGCATGGCCTGCCGCTGATTGTCGATAATACCATGGCAAGCCCCTATCTGCTGAGACCCATCGAACATGGTGCCGATATCGTCGTGCATTCGCTGACGAAATTCCTCGGCGGTCATGGCAATTCCATGGGCGGTATCATCGTGGATGGTGGCACGTTCGACTGGTCTGCAAATGACAAATATCCGGCGCTCTCCCAACCGCGCCCGGAATATTCAGGCGTTGTCCTGCACCAGACCTTCGGCAATTTCGCCTTCGCCATTGCCGCACGCGTTCTTGGCCTGCGTGATCTCGGCCCATCCATCGCGCCGTTCAACGCTTTCCTCATCCTTACCGGCATCGAGACGCTGCCGCTGCGCGTCCAGCGCCATTCGGACAATGCGCTTGCCGTGGCAAAATGGCTGAAGGCGCATCCGAAAGTCGGCTGGGTTCATTATGCAGGCCTCGAAGACAGCGATAACCACGCGCTTCAACAGCGTTATTCACCCAAGGGCGCGGGCTCGGTCTTCACTTTCGGCGTGAAGGGTGGCTATGCCGCGGGCAAGGCGCTGGTCGAAGGTTTGCAGTTGTTCTCTCATCTCGCCAATATCGGCGATACCCGCTCCCTCGTCATCCACCCGGCATCGACCACCCATGCGCAGTTGACGCCTGAACAGCAGACCGCTGCCGGTGCAGGCCCGGATGTCGTACGACTGTCTATCGGTATCGAGGACGTGAAGGATATCATTGCAGACCTCGAGCAATCGCTCGCCAAGGTCTGATCAAAAGGAAAGGTCGCCCATGACACATAGTCTCAATTTCAAGTCAGAGGGCGACCTCGCCACTGTTCAGCCGGAAGAGGGCGCCCCCGCGCCAGATCGGCTGATTTCCGGCACCCCGAAATTCACCACATGGAATCTCGAAGAAGCCACCGGCGGCATTTACGCCGGAATATGGCAGTCGACTCCCGGCAAATGGCGGGTCGAATATGACGAGTGGGAATATTTCAACATCCTCGAAGGCCACTCGATTCTAACCGAAGAGGGCGGCGGGCCCATCCACCTCAGGGCAGGCGACCGCCAGATCATCCGCCCCGGCTTCAAGGGAACATGGGAAGTGGTGGAGACGACGCGCAAGGATTATGTCGTGCGGTTGTAGAGGGTAACACTACCACACCAAATCCAGCCGCTCTAACCCATGGAAATGATACACGTCCTTCACCGTCGGCGGCTCCGCAATTCGCAGTCCCGGCAGGCGTTTGAACAGCAGTGGCAACACGATGTTCAGCTCCAGCCGTGCCAGTGGAGCGCCGATGCAGAAGTGGATGCCGGCGCCGAAGGATAGGTTGGGGGCTTCGGCGCGGTCGGGCTTGAAGGTGAGGGGATCGCTGAATTTTTGTGAGTCGAGATTGGCGGCGGCGAGGATGAGGCTGACCTTATCGCCGCGCTGGAAAGTGACGCCGTCGATTTCGACCGGCTCCAGTGCCCAGCGCTGGAAGATGTGCACCGGCGCGCCGATGCGTAGCGTTTCCTCCACCGCGCGCTCGGTCGATTTTTCATCCTGAAACAGCAGAGCAGGGTCGCTGCCGCTTTCCAGAATGACGCGCACGGAATTGCCGATCTGGTGGACGGTCGCTTCGTGGCCAGCATTCAGCAGAACGATGGTGGTCGAAATCAGCTCGTCGTCGGTGAGATACTGCCCCTTATGCTCAGTATGGATCATGTGGCTGAGCAGATCGTCTTTCGGCTCCGCACGGCGTTGCGCAACCACGCTACGCACGTAATCCGCAAATTCCTTCGCGGCGATGTCAGCGGCCAGTTCATCTTCGTGGGTACGCTTGAACATATACATGCCGACATAGGCATGTGACCATTTCAGCAGTTGCGGCCCCATCTCTTCGGGAATGCCGATCATCCGCGCAATCATCGTCACAGGAATGATGTCTGCAAAGGACGATAGCAACTCCGTTTTGCCGTCCTTCTCGAAGCGGTCGATTAATCCGTTGGCGAGTACCTCGATCTCCGGTTTCATCTTTTCGACATGACGCGAAACGAAGGCGCGATTCACCAGTGTTCTGAGACGCGTATGTTCCGGCGGCTCGATTTCCAGCAGGGAATGGCGCTCCGCCGCATCGAAGTGCCTGACATGCTCAAGCGGCTGCGGCAGGCCCAGTTCCTCGCGGGTCGCAACATGCAGGATTTGCCGCCCAAAACGACGGTCGCGCAGCAGTGCGTTGACGTGGTCATAGCCGGTAAAGAACCATTGCTTCTGCTCCTCCCAGTAAAAGGTGGGACAATGCGCATGCAGCGCCGCATAGACGGCGTTGGGGTCGCTGTAGAAAGCAGGGTTGCGGGCGTCGAGCGAGACGACACGTTTTTGGGCATCGATGCGGAGGAAATCAGGCACGTTTTTCATGCCCGATCTCTAACGCAAACCTCCTTGGCACGGAAGCGATTCTATTCGCCGACGGCCACGCCTTCGCGGCGCGGATCGGCGCTGCCGACGAGGCCGGTGCCGGTGATTTCGATGGCATGCAGGCCGGAATTCATCTCCCCCGGTTTCACCTCGAAACCCATGGCTTTCAACGGCTCAGCGAACTTTTCCGCATCCGTGCCAGCTTCGATATCGTAGGTACCAAAACGGTTGATCAGGTGCGGTTGCGCCACAATCTTTTCCACCGGCATGCCCCAGTCGATATAGGCGATCAGCGCCTGCGCCACATAGCCGATGATCTGGCTACCTCCGGGGGAGCCGATGGCCAGCAGCGGCTTGCCGTCCTTCATGACGATTGTCGGGGCCATGGAAGAGCGCGGGCGTTTGCCCGGCTCTACGCGGTTGGCCACCGGCAGGCTTCCGTCATGCGTCTTGAAGGAGAAATCCGTCAGCTCGTTGTTCAGCAAAAAGCCATTGGTCATCAGGCGCGAGCCGAAGCCGCTCTCGATGGTCGTCGTCATGGAAACAACATTGCCTTGGCTGTCGACGATCACGAAATGGCTGGTGGATGGCATCTCCAGCGTCGGCCCGCGACCGAACAGCAGGGCGTGATCCCATTCCGGCTCACCCGCCTTCACCGCATCCGCAGCCAGCGCCTTGTCACCATCCAGTGATGAGGCGCGTGTGCCGAGATAAGTCTTGGCCAACAAGCCTTTGATGGGCAGTGGGGTGAAGTCCGGGTCGGCGAGGTAGCGTTCGCGGTCGGCAAAGGCCAGACGCTGCGCATCGCCGATCAGCCGCCAGCTTTCCACATTGTCGGGGCCCAGCGCCTTGATGTCGAAGTTTTCGAGAATGCCCAGCATCTGGCCGATGGCGACAGCACCGGAGGAGGGCGGTCCCATGCCGCAAATATCCAGCGCACGATAGTTCGCGCACACGGGCTCGCGCTCCTTGATGCGGTAATTCGCCAGATCGGCCAGCGAGAGAACACCCGGATTACCCGTCGCTTCCCGCACGGTCTTGACGATGGCTTCGGCAATCGGCCCGCTGTAGAACGCATCCGGGCCCTTGGTCGCAATGGCTTTGAGTGTCTGGGCATAGGCCGGATTTTTAAGAACCGTGCCAGCCTTCAGCGGCGCGCCTGACGCGTCGTAGAAATAGCTGCGCGGCCCCTCATATTTCTTGAGCCGCTCACCTTCGGATGCGATCAGCGATGCAAGGCGCGGCGAGACCTGAAAGCCGTCTGTGGCCAGCGTTTCGGCGGGCTTGAGCAAATCGGCCCAAGCTGTTTTTCCGTATTTCTTGTGCACATCGGAGAGCAGCCGCACCGTGCCCGGCGTGCCGACGGAGCGGCCACCGATGACCGCATCCATGAACTTCAGCGGCTGGCCACTGTCATCGAGAAAGAGCTTCGGCGTCGCTTCCATCGGCGCGGTTTCGCGTCCATCGAACGTCGTCATCTTGTTGGAGGCGGCATCGTAATAAACAAGGAAACTGCCGCCGCCGAGGCCGGAGCTTTGCGGCTCCACAAGGCCAAGAACCGTCTGCACGGCCACCATGGCGTCGATGGCATTGCCGCCTTCGGCAATGACTTTGCGGCCTGCCTCCGCAGCCAGTGGATTGGCGGCTGCGACCATGAAGTTTTTCGTTTCCACGCGGCTTGCGGTTTGCGTGCCCGTTGCCCGTTCGGGTGCAATCGTGTCCGATGCCTGCTGTGCCTTGGCGGACCCAGCGACCAGAGCGGCGGATATCAAAAGGCCGGTGAAAAACCTGACGTGCATGACGAAACCTCCATTGCCTGCGTGGCCCATGATGGGATCGCAAGCGCATAAAGGTCAAGCCGCTGCCTATCGATTGGCGATATGAGCGATGCGGTTGAGAGCGGCGACCTGCCGGTCGGCATTGTTGTCGCAAGGGTCTTCGTCACGGTCATCGGCGGGAACGACGATGTTGATGGAGC
This sequence comes from Agrobacterium sp. 20P9.1.2, assembly GCF_057799395.1. NCBI lineage: Bacteria > Pseudomonadati > Pseudomonadota > Alphaproteobacteria > Hyphomicrobiales > Rhizobiaceae > Agrobacterium > Agrobacterium sp. 20P9.1.2. The sequence goes on along the minus strand of NZ_JBYOKI010000007.1, from coordinate 220,834 downwards.
CTTCCCGCACGACGGTGCGGTTGCGGCCCTCTTTCTTGGCGCCGTAAAGCGCGCGATCCGACATTGTCAGCATCGTATCGAGGTCTGCGTCTGCCGCACTTTGACAAAAGACCCCGGCGCTGACCGTCGGCGAAAACTGTCTGGTATCGGCAAAAACTTCCAGACGGCTGAAGTGAATGCGGATCGCTTCGGCCAGAATGGTGACCTTCGATGGATCGTCGGTTTCGATCAAGCAACCGAATTCCTCGCCGCCCATGCGGATGACCACGCCTCTGCCGTCTGCAATCAGGTTGGCATGCGCGCAAAACTTGACCAGCACATCGTCACCGCACTGATGGCCATATTCATCGTTGATCTTCTTGAAGTGATCGATGTCGAACAGGATGAAGCCGATATGCCGCGATGTGCCTGAAAGGCGGGCCTTCAGCGCACCGAAGGCCTGTAGCAAGCCGCGACGGTTCAGTGTCCCCGTCAGGTGATCTGTCATGGCCAGATGCTGCAAGCGACGCTCTGCGTCTTCCATAAACATCTTGACGCTGATCATCATCACAATCGTGAAGCCCAACGCGCCCACGACGGCAATCGGTGCCGTCAGTGGGATGATCTGGCCGGTCGCCAGATTGTAAGGAATGACGAGAGAAGCCGCGACCGCGCCGGCAAAGGACTGGATGACGAGGACCGTCGCCAGCAATTTTCTGGTTCGCGAAATGAATTCTTTCGACGTCAACAGCACCCCCGCGAGCATGAGGTGACCTATGCCCGCGCAGACGTGGTAGAGAATGATCCGCGCGCTCGTGCTGTCATGGACGGGCGGCACGAACATGAAGGCGATCCAGACCAGCGGTGGAATGGCAATCCATCCATCGAGCTTTCGGCCTTCCAGCAACAAAAGCCCTGCCAGCCAGAAGCTGAAACCCGCCAGTGCCGATATGTTGCCGAACTGGATGGAGATGAAATCAGGGATCAAACCGCGCAGTGCGACCAGAATGGCGCCGACGCCCACCAGGCCAAAGCCCAGTGAAAAACACAAATGATGCTTTTTGGCAGGATGGTGCAACCACAGCACCGCGAGAACTGCTGAGAGAGTCAATGTCTCCATCGACCAAAGAAGCATGCCCGTTTTGGCGTCTAACACTGACCAAACCCCATCTGTCTCGGCGTTTCACGGATGATTTGGCGATGGACCCTTGGGGTGCACGCTCTTTCCGCATATAAAAATGAATTCCGGGTAAGACTTTCAGCCACGCGTGGTGGTGCTAAATCGTTTCGACGGCACTATCTGGATCAAAAGCTAAGAAGTGGTTTCTACTTTCCGTTACGAAAGGTTGCGAGTGGATTATGTCCGTATGTTTAACCTTTGGTTGACCAAAATCCGGTTTCGCAGTTGATGACGGGAACGGCCTTTAAAATGCCGGTGGTGCCGTTTCGCGCGGAGATGTAAGGCGGCAGGGAATATTTGCCGGTGCGTCATTAAGGATATCCGCCACCTGAGTCTTGAAGAACCGGGCAATCACACTCTATGTAGAGAGTAGACGAATAGAATTGATTCCGGGTGCGTATGCTCACCGGGTAAGAGTTGACAAAGGACGGACATGACAAATCCAGTTGATACCGCCATGGCTCTGGTGCCGATGGTCGTAGAGCAGACCAACCGCGGCGAACGGTCCTACGACATCTACTCGCGTCTTCTCAAAGAGCGGATCATCTTCCTGACCGGTCCGGTGGAAGATCACATGGCGTCGCTCGTTTGCGCGCAGCTCCTGTTCCTGGAGTCGGAAAACCCGAAAAAGGAAATCGCGCTCTACATCAATTCCCCGGGTGGTGTCGTCACCGCCGGCATGGCAATTTACGATACGATGCAGTTCATCCGTCCTGCTGTGTCCACGCTTTGCGTCGGTCAGGCTGCCTCCATGGGGTCGCTGCTTCTGGCTGCCGGTGAAAAGGGTATGCGCTTCTGCACGCCGAATGCCCGCATCATGGTTCACCAGCCTTCGGGCGGTTTCCAGGGTCAGGCTTCCGATATCGAGCGTCATGCGCGCGACATCATCAAAATGAAGCGTCGCCTTAATGAAGTCTACGTGAAGCACACGGGCCGCACGCTCGAAGAAGTTGAAAACACGCTCGACCGTGACCATTTCATGGATGCGGATGAGGCTAAGAACTGGGGTGTCATCGACAAAATCCTGACCTCGCGTCAGGAAATCGAAGGCGCATCCGCCAGCTGAGGCGCTGAAATTTTGACTTGTGTTTGAAGCCCCGAAGTGAAATTCGGGGTTTAAACCGAAAAATAAAGCGCTAATAGTAGATATTAAGGCTGTGTTGAATTTTTATGACATAGCTTGAAGCCAATCCCACAAAAGCCTCATTTGGGTTTGGGACTGGTCACGAAACAAAATGCCGAGGCTTCACTGCCCCGGAGTTTGCAGGGGAATTCGTTGCCGCCGCTCGTCAGGTCTCGTATCTGATGCGGTTAGTACCCCGGGAACGAAGCGGACATGGATGCTTATGGGAAGCGACCTGTCCGCAGACGGTAAGTTGACCGCGATCCGCCTTGCGGACCAGCGGCGTGCTGGAAGGAAAGAGATATGAGCAAAGTCAGCGGCAGCAACGGCGGCGACTCGAAAAATACACTCTATTGTTCATTCTGCGGCAAGAGCCAGCACGAAGTCCGGAAACTCATTGCCGGGCCGACAGTATTCATTTGCGATGAATGCGTCGAATTGTGCATGGACATCATCCGCGAGGAGAACAAGACCTCGATGGTGAAGTCGCGCGAGGGTGTTCCCACCCCGCAGGACATCATCAAGATTCTCGATGAATATGTCATCGGCCAGAAGCAGGCGAAGAAAATTCTGTCTGTGGCGGTTCACAACCATTACAAGCGCCTTGCGAATTCGTCCAAGAACGGCGACATCGAACTGGCGAAGTCGAACATCATGCTGGTCGGCCCGACCGGTTGCGGCAAGACCTATCTTGCCCAGACGCTCGCTCGCATCATCGACGTTCCCTTCACCATGGCTGACGCAACGACGCTGACGGAAGCCGGTTACGTGGGTGAGGATGTGGAAAACATCATCCTCAAGCTGCTCCAGTCTGCCGATTACAACGTTGAACGCGCCCAGCGCGGCATCGTCTACATCGACGAAGTGGACAAGATTTCCCGCAAGTCGGACAACCCGTCCATCACGCGCGACGTCTCGGGCGAGGGCGTTCAGCAGGCGCTTCTGAAGATCATGGAAGGCACGGTCGCATCCGTTCCTCCGCAGGGTGGCCGCAAGCATCCGCAGCAGGAATTCCTGCAGGTGGATACGACAAACATCCTGTTCATCTGCGGCGGTGCCTTCGCAGGCCTCGACAAGATCATTTCTGCCCGTGGCGAAAAGACCTCCATCGGTTTCGGCGCAACGGTAAAGGCGGAAGACGATCGTCGTGTTGGCGAAGTGCTGCGTGAACTGGAGCCGGAAGATCTGGTCAAGTTCGGTCTCATCCCTGAATTCATCGGTCGTCTGCCAGTTCTGGCAACGCTCGAGGACTTGGATGAAGATGCGCTGATCCAGATTCTGTCGGAGCCGAAGAACGCTCTGATCAAGCAGTATCAGCGCCTGTTCGAGATGGAAGACGTCGAACTGACATTCCAGGGCGATGCTCTGCGCGAAATTGCCCGCAAGGCAATCACCCGTAAGACCGGTGCGCGTGGTCTGCGTTCGATCATGGAAAAGATCCTGCTCGACACCATGTTCGAACTGCCGACGCTGGAAGGCGTTCGCGAGGTTGTCATCTCTGACGAAGTCGTCAGCGGTGCTGCCCGTCCGCTCTACATCTACGCGGATCGTCAGGAAGAGAAGGCCAACGTTTCGGCTTAAGTGCGGGACGGCTGTTGACGGAAGATTGAAAGGCTCGCCTCCGGGGGGCCTTTTTTGCGTGTTATGCACGGGAAAGGTCGCATTATCGCGGTGCGATCCGATTTTGCGTTTGGAGCGGATTGCGCTTTCCTGATAAAGTTTTAGAAGTGATTTGCAGCGCGATATGACGTTTTTTTGAACGTTCGCTGTTTTTCCGATTCGCCACGAGGCGGGCGAATGACGGAAAGTGTGACGCGTATTGTGACGTATTGCGTATTCGAGATCTATCCTGACCCAAGCGGAAGGGTATCTGCTCTTGTGACTTGAAAATGACGGTGACGAACTCCACTTTCAGTCACGACAAAGAATATGCCGGAAACTCCCAAAGAAAGTCCGGCAGGCGTCCCTCCCAAGGGGACCATTGAAAGGAAATGATATGACGAACATTACGTCTGCTGCATCTGGCGGTACATATCCCGTACTCCCTCTGCGCGACATTGTCGTTTTCCCGCATATGATCGTTCCGCTGTTCGTCGGCCGGGAAAAATCCATTCGTGCACTGGAAGAGGTCATGGGCTCCGACAAGCAGATCATGCTTGTGACCCAGATCAATGCCAGCGATGATGACCCAGACACGTCGGCCATTCACCGCGTCGGCACGGTTGCCAATGTCCTGCAGTTGCTGAAGCTGCCCGACGGTACCGTGAAGGTTCTGGTCGAAGGCAAGGGCCGCGCCAAGATCGAAGAGTACACCGGTCGTGAGGACTTCTACGAAGCCACCGCCGTTCTTCTGGCTGAGCCGGAAGAAGATACGGTCGAGATCGAAGCTCTGTCGCGTTCTGTCGTGTCCGAGTTCGAAAGCTATGTGAAGCTCAACAAAAAGATTTCGCCTGAGGTGGTTGGTGCCGCCGGTCAGATCGACGACTATTCCAAACTCGCCGATACTGTCGCATCGCACCTGTCCATCAAGATCACCGAGAAGCAGGAAATGCTGGAAACGGTGAGCGTGAAGCAGCGTCTTGAAAAGGCGCTCGGCTTCATGGAAGGCGAGATTTCCGTTCTTCAGGTCGAAAAGCGTATCCGCTCGCGCGTCAAGCGCCAGATGGAGAAGACCCAGCGCGAATATTACCTGAACGAGCAGATGAAGGCGATCCAGAAGGAACTCGGTGACGGCGAGGATGGCCGTGACGAGATGGCCGAGCTGGAAGAACGCGTTGCCAAGACCAAGCTCTCCAAGGAGGCCCGCGAAAAGGCGGAAGCTGAAATGAAGAAGCTGCGCCAGATGAGCCCGATGTCTGCGGAAGCAACCGTCGTGCGCAACTATCTGGATTGGCTGATCGGTCTGCCTTGGGGCAAGAAGTCCAAGATCAAGACGGACCTCAACGCTGCCGAAACCGTTCTCGAGCAGGACCATTTCGGTCTCGACAAGGTCAAGGAACGCATCGTCGAGTATCTGGCCGTACAGGCCCGTGCGACGAAAATCCGTGGCCCGATCCTGTGCCTCGTGGGTCCGCCAGGCGTTGGTAAGACATCGCTTGCGAAGTCCATCGCTAAGGCAACTGGCCGTGAATATGTCCGCATGGCGCTGGGTGGCGTTCGTGACGAAGCGGAAATCCGTGGTCACCGTCGTACCTATATCGGCTCCATGCCGGGCAAGATCGTCCAGTCGATGAAGAAGGCAAAGAAGGCAAATCCGCTCTTCCTGCTCGATGAAATCGACAAGATGGGACAGGATTTCCGTGGCGATCCATCGTCCGCTCTGCTGGAGGTACTGGATCCGGAACAGAACTCCACATTCATGGACCACTATCTCGAAGTGGAATATGACCTGTCGGACGTGATGTTCGTCACCACAGCCAATACGCTGAACATTCCAGGTCCATTGATGGACCGTATGGAAGTCATCCGTATTGCTGGTTACACGGAAGACGAAAAGCGCGAAATCGCCAAGCGTCACCTGCTGCCCAAGGCAATCAAGGAACATGCGCTGCGCCCGGAGGAATTCTCCGTCAGCGACGACGCCCTGATGGCCATCAGCCAGCAGTACACGCGTGAAGCCGGCGTTCGTAACTTCGAGCGTGAATTAATGAAGCTGGCACGTAAGGCCGTGACCGAGATCATCAAGGGCAAGTCCACGTCGGTTGTCGTCACGGCTGCCAACATTGAGGACTATCTCGGCGTTCCACGGTATCGCCATGGCGAAGCCGAGCGTGAAGATCAGGTCGGCGTCGTTACAGGTCTTGCTTGGACCGAAGTGGGCGGCGAGCTTCTGACGATCGAAGGCGTCTTGATGCCGGGCAAGGGTCGTATGACCGTGACCGGTAACCTGAAGGAAGTGATGAAGGAATCCATTTCGGCAGCGGCATCCTATGTCCGCTCGCGCGCGGTTGATTTCGGCATCGAGCCTCCACGTTTCGACAAGTCGGACATTCACGTTCACGTACCGGAAGGTGCGACACCGAAGGATGGTCCTTCCGCCGGTGTGGCCATGGCAACCGCCATCGTGTCGATCATGACCGGTATTGCCGTGGACAAGAACGTCGCGATGACGGGCGAAATCACGCTTCGCGGTCGCGTCCTGCCGATTGGTGGCCTGAAGGAAAAGCTGCTGGCGGCTCTTCGCGGCGGTATCAAGAAGGTGTTGATCCCGGAAGAAAACGCCAAGGACTTGGCGGATATCCCTGACAACGTCAAAAACGAGATGGAAATCATCCCGGTTGCCCGCATGGGTGAGGTTCTGCAGCATGCGCTGGTGCGTATGCCTGAGCCCATCGAGTGGGATGGCAGCATCGAGACGCCAGTCATTGCAACTGTTGAAGGCGTGGATGACGGTAGCCAGACAATCGCACATTGATAAGCGATCGTCGGCGTTGGTGCTAAATTAGCACAAAATCGTTGAAAGGCTGGCAGAAATGCCAGCCTTTTTTGTGAAAAGAACGCGAGACCCCTTGTTTTTCAGGCCATTCCAGCGCTTTTGGGTGGCGGTGCGCGAATAGATAAGTATTCTGCGCCGATCCAATTTGAGTCGTTTCATACCATTGAAAGGGGTGGAAACATGAACAAGAACGAGCTCGTTTCTGCAGTTGCCGAAAAGGCTGGTCTCACCAAGGCTGATGCCGCTTCTGCCGTCGACGCAGTATTCGAAACCGTCCAGAGCGAATTGAAGGCCGGTGGCGACATCCGTCTCGCTGGCTTCGGCAGCTTCACCGTAAGCCGTCGTGAAGCCTCCAAGGGCCGTAACCCATCCACGGGTGCAGAAGTCGATATTCCGGCTCGCAACGTTCCAAAGTTCTCCGCAGGCAAGGGCCTGAAGGACGCTGTTAACTCCTAAGTTTTCCTGAGCTGTTTGCGCCTGCGGCGTGCGAACAGTGCTCAGATATACGAGGAATGATTTTGGCTCTTTGCGCAGTTTTGCGAAATGACGCCATCGAAATGCAGAGAGCCCGGCCTTGAGCCGGGCTTTTTGTTTATCAGCACCTTCTCATTGTCATTTCCCTGTCACGTCCATGTCGCAAAAGCCCAGTCATGCATTTTTCCAGTGCACTGAAGGGGACATCATGACATTTCGTTTTTCGAGTGCTGCGCTGACCGCGGCGCTTTTTGCTTCTGCCGCATTTCCAGTCGCCGCCGAGCAGGTTTTCAACCGCATCTCATCGTTTCCTGTCGCTCTGAACCTTCCTTCCGACAAGGAAGAGAAGACGATCACGTCGGCGGAAATCGTCACGGCTAGTGAAGACGGCAATACGCTGATCTATTCCGACAGCCCGCTGGGCGGCATCGGCTTTGTCGACATCAAGGATGCCAAGGCACCAAAGGCGCTCGGCGCTTTGATGATGGATGGCGAGCCGACATCGGTTGCTGTGTCCGGCACCAAGGTTCTGGCTGGTGTCAACACGTCCGAAAGCTACGTCAAGCCAGCTGGCAAGCTGGTGACAGTCGATATCGCCACCCGCAAGATCGAAGCCAGCTGCGACCTCGGCGGCCAGCCGGATTCTGTTGCGGTTTCCCCGGACAAGAGCTTCGTGGCCATCGCCATCGAAAACGAGCGTGATGAAGAGGTCAATGACGGCGCGCTGCCGCAGATGCCTGCCGGCTTCCTCGTCACCATCGGTCTCAAGAATGGCGCACCGGATTGCTCGGCGCTGAAGAAGATCGATGTCACCGGTCTTGCTGAAATTTCACCGGAAGATCCAGAGCCTGAATTCGTTTCCATCAATGCCAATGGTGAAATTGCCCTGACGCTTCAGGAAAACAACCATATCGTCATCGTTGATGGCAAAAGCGGCAAGGTCACGAGCCACTTTTCCGCAGGCACTGTCGATCTGAAGGGCATCGACACCAAGACCGATGGCCAGCTGAAGTTCACCGACAGCCAGGACGCCCGCAAGCGCGAGCCGGATGCCGTGAAGTGGCTGGACAATGACCGTATCGTCATCGCCAATGAAGGCGACTGGCAGGGCGGTTCGCGCAGCTTTACCATTTTCGACAAGACCGGCAAGCTGCTTTACGAAGCTGGCTCTTCCTTCGAACATGCTGTTGCGGCCATCGGCCACTATCCTGAAAAGCGCTCCAAGGCCAAGGGCATCGAGCCTGAAGGTCTGGAAGCAGCAACATTCGGCAACGACAAGTATTTCTTCGTTCTGGCCGAACGCGCATCTGTCGTTGGCGTCTACAAGGACACGGGCGCAGAGCCGCAGCTGACGCAAATCCTCCCATCGGGGATTTCGCCTGAAGGTGCAGTCGCCATTCCATCGCGCAACCTGCTGGTCACCGCCAACGAAGCCGATCTGGTTGAAGATGGTGCAGCCCGTTCGCATGTCATGATCTATGAGCGCTCGGAAGGGCAGGCCGCCTATCCGCAGCTTACCTCCGCCACGGTCGATGGCGCACCGATTGGTTGGGGCGCTCTGTCCGGCCTCACGGCTGATGCGGAAAAGGACGGCATTCTCTACGCGATCTCCGACTCCGTCTACGGCAACCAACCTTCGATCTACACCATCGACGCAAACAAGAAGCCAGCGGTCATCACCAGCGTTCTGCGCGTAAAGCGTGACGGTCTGGCAGCGCAGAAGCTGGATATGGAAGGCATCACGCTGGACGGTAAGGGCGGCTTCTGGGTCGCATCCGAAGGCAACAGCGAAAAGCTCGTTCCGCACGCGCTCTACAACGTCAATGCCAAGGGTGAAATCAAGGCCGAAATCGCACTTCCAAAAGAACTGCTGGAAGGCGAAACCCGCTTCGGCTTCGAAGGCGTAACCATGATCGGCAAGGGCGATGACGCTACACTGTGGATGGCTGTTCAGCGCGAATGGGGCAAGGCTGAAAAGGGCAAGGTAAAGCTCGTCTCTTACAACCTGAAGTCCAAGGAGTGGGGTGCTGTGCATTATCCGCTGGATAAGGCAGATGACGGCTGGGTCGGCTTGTCCGAAATCACCGCCCATGGCGACAATGTCTATATCGTCGAGCGCGACAACCAGATCGGCGACAAGGCAAAGATCAAGAAGCTCTACAGCGTCGCCATCGCCGACCTGAAGCCCGGCAAGATCGGCGGCGAACTGCCGCTCGTCAAGAAAACGGAAGTCCACGACTTCCTGCCAGACCTCAAGGCTCAGACGAACGGCTACGTCGTCGACAAGCTGGAAGGCTTCACTTTCGACAAGTCCGGCAAGGCCTTTGCGGTAACGGACAATGACGGCGTGGACGACTCCTCGGGCGAGACACTGTTCTTCCCGGTTGATCTGAAGGGCACGAACTAAGCGGCAAGCTAGAGGCCGGGGTGTTTACATCTCGGTATCTGAAACATTGATTCTGAAGCGCTCGCAGCCGTCAGGTTGCGAGCGTTTTTTCTATTGCATCAAATATTTTCAGCAAGCATCTTGGCCGCGATTGCAGCATCAGTGACATTTGCAATCGCTGCATTGGAGTTCGTAGATGCTGAAGCTTGACCACCTCACAGTCATCGCCCCGACCTTGAGCGAAGGGGTTTCGCATGTCGAAAATTGCCTTAGTATCAGCGTGCCCTTCGGGACACGCCATGAGTACATGGGCACACACAATCATCGTCTTCAGCTCGGAAATTCCGTCTATCTCGAGATCGTGGCTCTCGATCCGGATGGCAAAACGCCTCATCGTCCGCGCTGGTTCGGTCTGGACGATCAGGAGAAGGTCAGAGCCGACTGGACCGAAGGGCGTCGTTTGCGAGGGGTGGGTTGCCAACACGGATGCGATCGATCGTCTCGTTGCGCTGCATGGCGCAGTTCTGGGCGAAAAGGTCTTGCTGCCAGATGATGATCCGACTTTCGACTTCGCCATTCCCAAGGATGGTGCCCTTCCATTGGACGGCGTCGCTCCCTCGGTGATCGACCATCGGGGAGACACAGCCTATATCGCCTCGATACCCGATCTCGGCGCGCGACTTCACTCTCTCACACTCGAACATCCAGATCCCGCGCATATCGAGGCGCTTTATCGCGATCTGGGCATCGATCATCCGCCGGCGATTGTTCACGGTGCTTCAATTCTCTACCGGGCGCTTATCGACACACCAACTGGACGACGAGAGTTAACCTGAACCAGAAGAGCTTGAGGGACAGAATATTTGCCAATACGAATTGAGATAGAAAGCCAGCCCGATGAGCAGGACCAGCGCCTTATCGATGAAGGTCTGGATATATTCAATTTTGCAAAAGCCGGGCCGGACAATCCGCAGGATTTATGGATTATGGCGCGGGACGCCAATGGAAGCCTGATCGGCGGTCTGAAAGGACGCTCAACTTACGCCTGGCTTTTTATCGACTGGCTGTGGGTTTCATCCGAGGCACGGGGGCAGGGCGTCGGTGCGAAACTCATGGCGAAGGCAGAGGACGCCGCGCTGGAACGTCAATGCGTTGGCGCTTACGTCTCTACGTTCAGTTTTCAGGCGCCGGATTTTTACCGTCGGATCGGCTATGAGGATTTCGGACGAATCGAGGGGTTTCCGGTCGGCCACGCTTGCATCTGGCTTAAGAAGACATTTGAACAGTCAGAAAACGCGTGAGGACCGCTTCAACAGGTAAAGTGAGGTGCCGGGTGTTGCCCACCCGGCCTCCTGTTAGTCCTTCAAAGCATATCGCTCCAGCGCATCCCGGTTGATCTTGATGCCCAGTCCTGGGCCATCCGGTATCTGCACCACGCCGTCGACGTGATCCAGCGGGCTGGTGAGAACCGCCTGTCGATAGGGGTTCTCCGTGCGGTCGAATTCGAGAATCGGTGGGCGCGGGTTGCGTCTGGCCGGGTCCGGCGGCAGGTAGGCCATGAATTGCAGGGCGGCGGCGATGGCCACACCTGTTCCCCAGACGTGGGGGACAACGCGGACGCCATAGAGGGTTGCCATATCGACGATGCGTTTGGTTTCCGAAAAGCCACCGCTACCGGCAAGATCCGGCTGGAGAATATCCACGGCGCGACTTTCCAGCGGCGCGCGCATGCCGTATCGGCCATGCCAGGTTTCGCCACCCGCAACGGGAATGGGTTGACCGGCGCGCACGGCCTGATAGGCATCCAGCTGTTCAGGCACAACGGGCTCTTCGAACCAGTCGATGCCAAGAGGTGCTAGCGCCTTGCCGACTTCGATGGCCTCCAGCGCATCGTAACCATGGTTGGCATCGATCATGATGCGGACATCGGGGCCAACAGCCTCACGCGCGGCACGGATGACGGCAATGTCTTCCGCCACATCGAAGCCGATCTTGATCTTGACCGCGTGGAAGCCTTGGCTTGCGTAACCGGCAACTTCCGCCGCGACGTCCGAGACCGCATCGACGCCGTCCTTGCGGAAAGAACCGGTGGCATAGGCCTTGACGCTTTCGCGGAAGCGACCGCCGAGCAGGCGCGAGATGGAGGTGCCGAAGCGTTTGCCCTTGATATCCCAAAGCGCGATATCGATACCGCTCAACGCCGTCACCGTCAGACCACGTTGGCCCTGATCCCGCAGCAGATTGTAAAGCTGATGCCAGATGATCTCGATGTCGAGCGGGTCTTTGCCGATGAGGTGAGGGGCGTACGCGGCCACCACGGCTGCATTGGGCTTTGCCGGGCCGAGGCATTCGCCCCAGCCCACGGTGCCATCATCGCATATGATCTCGACAAGGCAATGGATGCGCCGGTCGAAGCGCATGGACGCGCTTTCGAAGGCGTGGCCCAGCTTGTAATCGAGCAGATGAGTGCGAACCGCTTCTATTTTCATGGCTTGTAAGGTCCAACCAGCTTTTCGAGCATGCCGACTTCCTCCTCAGTCAAATCCGTCAGCGGTGCGCGCACCGGACCGGCATCGAACCCCATCAGACGCACGCCAGCCTTGATGGCGGAAACGGCGTAGCCCTTCTGACGGTTACGAATATCCATAAACGGATAGAAGAAGTCGATGAGAATACGGTCGGTCGTTGCCCGGTCGCCTGCGCGCAGTGCCTTGTAGAAGTCCTGGGCAAGCGCAGGCACGAAGTTGAACACGGCAGACGAATAGGTCGTCACACCAGCGCCGAGATAGGCATCGGCAAAAAGCTCAGCCGTCGGCATGCCGCCGAGATAGGTCAGGCGTTCGCCGATTGTCGCGGTGATCTTGCGCACAAGGCCGATGTCGCCGGAACCATCCTTGAAGCCGACCAAGTTAGGGCAGGCGTCGCACAGCTTCTGCAGCGTTTCAGCTGTCAGAATGGAGTTGTCGCGGTTATAGACCATGACGCCGATGGAGACAGAATCGCAAACCTGCTTGATGTGGGCATAGAGGCCTGCCTGAGAGGCATCCATCAGGTAATGCGGGAGTAGCAGAATGCCATCGGCGCCGGCTTTTTCAGCGCTCTGGGCAATCTGGATGGCGATCTTGGTGCCGTAACCGCAACCCGAAACGATGGGAACCGAACCTGCAGCGGACTTTGCTGCCTTGACGACGGTGCCGACCTCTTCCGGGGCGAGCGAGAAGAACTCACCAGTGCCGCCAGCCGCGAAAAGAACGGTCGCGTCGAAACCGGACAGCCAGCTGACGTGGTCGAGATAAGGCTTCTCGTTGAATTCGCCGTCCTTGGAAAAAGGTGTGACGGGGAAAGAGAGAAGGCCAGCGCCAAGCGCGACTTTGAGTTCCTGTGGGTCCATAGCCATTATTCGTGTCTCCAATTGTTGGTTGAGGCGGATAATATTCGAGATATTATCTTCGTCAAGAACTTATAATACAAGTTGGAGAAATTGCTGTGGAATCATTGAGGCTGGGCGAGGGTGAGTACGCTGCAGTGTCGGGGCGTTTGTGGCTGAATGCAATCATTTCCCTGCAAGCTTGCCTCTTGATAACCCGTGCAAGCGTAGCGTAGAGATAAGATAACAAGAGATTTTATGTATGACCACAAGCCGGGTCGGTTTGCGGTGTGCAGATGGAAATGTGGAGGAAACATGCTGAAGACGTTGCTGTTAACCGGTGCTGCCGGTGGTGTGGGCAAAGCCATCCGCCCCCTGTTGAAAGACATTGCTGAAAAGGTGGTGCTCTCCGATATGGTCGAGGTCACCGATCTCGCGGCGCACGAAACCTTCGTGAAATGCGATCTCTCCAACCGCTCAGAGGTCGATGCTGCTGTGGCGGGCGTGGATGGCATCATCCATCTCGGCGGCATCTCGGTGGAGCGGCCGTTCGAGCTTATTCTCAAGGGCAATATCGAAGGCGTTTATAATCTCTATGAAGCCGCGCGCCACAATGGCCAGCCGCGAATCGTCTTCGCCAGTTCCAATCATACGATCGGTTACCACCGCCGTGACGAGAAACTGGATGGTAACTCGGCTGTGCGCCCTGATTCCCTTTATGGCGTTTCGAAATGCTTTGGGGAAAATATGGCCAGCTTCTATTTCGACAAGTTCGGGCAGGAGACCCTGTCGGTGCGGATCGGTTCACTGACGGCAAAGCCACAGACGACGCGCATGCTGGCGACATGGCTCAGCGCTGCGGACTTCGTTTCGCTCTGCGCGCGCAGTTTCGAAGCGCCGCGTCTTGGCAACGCCGTGGTCTACGGCGCGTCCAACAATCAGGAAAGCTGGTGGGATAACAGCCATGCGGCCTTCCTTGGATGGAAGCCGCAGGATAGCTCGGCGAAATGGCGCGCCGAGGTACTTGCTCAAGCCGGTAAAGAGGATCCAAAGGACCCAGCCCATATTTACCAGGGTGGTGCATTCACCACGTTCGGCCATCCGGCAGATGGCTGACCACGGTTGGTAGGGCTGCGAGGGGAGAGGGACGGGCTTGCGATTGACTACTTGTCCTGTCTCTCCGAGTCATATTGTACCCAGCGGAAGAAAAAGTAGATTGGCAGCGCAATCAGCGCCAGCGTGACGATTGAGTTCGCAAACATGGTTCATCCCATCAAAACGCGACTTCATCATGAAGCCGACACTAATAATTATGAGGGATAATTTATTGAGAAATGCTGAATCTCACGTAGCGTAAGGCGCCATGCCGAATGGAATCCGCTGTCCCGAAACGAACGCCATGGAACTTTACGCCGCCATGGTTTTCAAATTGTTAACATGGTGTCTCAAGTCTTTAGAAGCAGCATGGATGGAAGCGTTTCCCTTTCCAGCAGACGCAGGAAGAAATAGCCGACACCGGCGATGCCCAGCATCAGGCCCGGCGCTTCCCCCCTCTGCTGCACGCCACAGGGAAGAGGCAGCTCCGCGTTCAGATAATGCTCGATGATGAAGGTGCCCACCTGCGCCGCGTGACGCGAAATCTCCTCCTGCTTCAACTGCACACCCGCAGACAATACAAAATCCGCAATGCCCGCCAGCCCATGGCACAGGCAGAGATCCTGCGGCACAGTCGTCGTCGTCAGCATGCGTGAGGCATCCTGCAAGGCGGTGTTGACCTCATCGCGCGCCTGTTTGTCGGAAGGCAGAAGCTCCATCAAACGAAGGCGTGTAAGGCCGATGCCGGATGAGCCGCTGCACCATGTGCAATTGCACATCGGGGCAAGCGCCCCGGCACCGGGGGTGATGTGGTCGATACGAAAATCCGGCCAGCCCTGTCTGTTGGCATCGAACCAGCTTCGCTCGTAACGCAATGCCTCCAATGCGCCGTGCAGCAGGGCATCATTGCCGCTCACGGCATGGGCCTCCAGCAATGCCGTCGCCATGCCCGAAACGCCATGGGCGTAACCCAGAAGATTGCGATGTTTAGGCATCAGAGACGGCCATGACAGACCCTGCGCATCCACAACGCCTGCCGCCAGCAGGCGTTCCGCATGGCTAACCGCTGCCGCCGTCAACTCCGGGCGGTCATGGCGTTTGCCGAGGTGGATAAGGGCGGGAACAGCGCTGGCGCATCCGGCAATCACATCCAGTGCCTCATCGGCAAATTCATCTGCCGCGTGGTCCAGTGCCAAGGCCAGCCCCTTTTCAACCCATTCCAGCCGGTTCAGCGCACCGCCAACCTCGCACAGCATATAGGCAGCACCCAGAGTGCCGGTATAAAAACTACGCTGCGGCGGGGTGTCGAGGTCGGGCAGACGGGTCAGCACCTGCCGAACCGCGCCTTCGACAGTTGCCAGAAGGCGTGGCGAGGGGGCATGGGCTGCAAGTCTTCCCAGAAACAGTGCAATCCCGGCAACGCCATCGTAAAGTGAGGTGGACGCCGTGCGGTACCCGGCTGTCACGCTGCCATCCGCCATGGTCATCGCCCAGCCCATCCATGTGCAGCGGTCTTCGTGCCACAGGGCATCGCGGCACAATTGCGCGCCTATGCGGCTGGCCGCTTCCAGAAATCGGGCATTGCCTTGCGCGGTGTCGGCTTTGGGTACTGTCATCAGGGTCATCTCCTAAACCTCCTCAGGCGGGGACTACGTAGATATCGCTGTTGCCAGCGCTGAGATGCGGTGCGTCAAGCGCCAGGCCGGATTCGGCGAAACGTTTCCGAAGCCGGTCAAGGCGGATTCGCGCCATCTGGCTGCCATCCGCCCATGCGCTGACAATGGCATCTGCCATCAGCATGGCGCGCGTCTGACCGAAACTCATGCCGTAACCGGGGTCATCTGCACCGCCAATCCCGCTGGCCAGTAACTTCGAAAACAGTGGCACCTCTGATGCGAGATCCGGTTCCGCATCGGCGAACATGTCCCGCAGCAGTGACAGCACGAATGTCAGATGGCGGCGGGCGAAGTAGAACACCGTGCTATCCGTGCGGTCATATGCGGCTGGCTCCAGCAAAGTCTTTGCCCGGAACGGCACGGCATAGGCATTCAACAGTCCCGCAATCTGCGCCATCAGCGACACAACGCTTGCCGCGCGCGTGTTGAGATAGAGCCGCGCCAGTGCTGCATCGTCGTGGTCGCAATGCGGTGCCTGACCGGTGATGTGATAGAAGCCGGTTTGCTGTTGGGAAGACGCGAGCGGCAGCAGAATGGAAACGTTGGTATTCACCTGCACCGGGCCGGGGGCGGTCAGCGCATAAGCGCCGGGCAGAACCTGACGGCAGCAATCGCCCTTGCGGACATGCGCCGCGCCATTGCCATCGGCCTTGTAAACCTGCCAGTTGGTGGACCACCGTGAACCCTCGGGAAAGGTGGCGCGAAGCTGCGCCAGCAGATCGAGGCCGTCGGGTTTCGCAAGCGGAGCAGGCGAATCGATACTGAAGGGGCGCGCATAAGCGGCATCGTAAAGCGCTGGCCAAAGGGCATCCGACAGGC
This sequence comes from Agrobacterium sp. 20P9.1.2, assembly GCF_057799395.1. NCBI lineage: Bacteria > Pseudomonadati > Pseudomonadota > Alphaproteobacteria > Hyphomicrobiales > Rhizobiaceae > Agrobacterium > Agrobacterium sp. 20P9.1.2. The sequence continues at coordinate 204,300 of NZ_JBYOKI010000007.1, read as the reverse complement.
GGCTGGTCACCGGACGCGCCGTATCGGACGCCGCGATGGCGGGAAGAGATGTGACCGGACGGTTGCCGATCTGAAACCGCGAGAGGTTGATGATCTTCACCGCGTCCAGAACAGGCATTAGCAGGGTTTCGATGTCCGATGGCGACGCATTGTTCTCTGCTTCTGCTGAAGGGAAGGGCATGGGAATCGCGTTCATGATCAAGCTCCGGTTTCAAGCGCAAACAGCTGCCGCACGGCGCTGCGCGGATCGTTGAGGATGCCCGCCGCAGTGCGTATGGCGAGAAGCGCCGAAGGCGGCATTTCGGGCAGGGACTGTGAGATTTCATAGGCAGTCAGCACCAGTCGGGCCGCCGCGAACCGTGCGCAGCGCTCCATGGCAAGCGCCTGATGTTCGGCGGTCAGGGGAAAGGCTGCGGTATAGTTGCGCCAGAAGGCGCGGCAGCAGGCCTGCGCACGCGCGATGTCATCAGCGGTCGCCGGTGGCATCGGTTCTCCCTGTGCGGAAAAGCGCCCGACGATGACCGGCTGGATGAAGCTTGCCAGCACGCAGGCCGCATCCCATGCTGCATCGCCCAGATCGGCCAGTTCCCAATCGATCAGCTGAACCCTGGCGGTTCCATTCTCATCATCACTTTCTGAAACGAGAAAATTCTCCCATTTCAAATCGCCATGGATCAGGCAGCTGCGAGCCCATTCACGGCGCAACCGCGTCATCTGTTCTTTCAAACCGGGCTCTTGGCGTATGGCGGCCAGAACGGCGCGCGCGCCCGCGCTCATGTTGGGAATGAGGCTTTCACCGACTTCCGGGAAACTCAAAATCCACGGCGGATTGGCAGGAAAGACGCCCTGTTTCGATGTTTCAGCCAGAACATCCGGCGTTTGGGCGTGGCAGGTGGCCAGCAGATTGCCGAGCTGCGCAGCAATCTCTTCAACCGCGCCCGCAACGCCTGCCATCCGCATCTGATAATAGGTAAGGCTCTGCGAATTCGGTACCAGGTCCACGGCAAGGAGATGCCGGTTGCGATCGTAATGGCGAAGGCGCGGCATGAGCGTCTTTAGGCCCTGCGGCCCGGCATCGCTGTCAGCTAGCGCGTATAGCACGGCCTCGCGCTGCACCGATTGTGTGGTTTCCGCTGCCATGACCGGCACTTGCTTGACGAAAATGCCAGAACCATCCCGGCGGAAAACCTTGAAATTGCGGTTGCGACGGCCCGCTTCCAGAATGGTGATATCGTCATCGACAAGCTCCGCGGCTGAAAGCACGCTGCGGTCGATGAGATAAGGCACGAGCGTGCCGCTGGTCAGATACATTGTTTCCCCCAAGGCCGGACAAATGGTTGTGTGAAAATATGCGGGGATGCGAAGCCGCTCCCGTTTCAAAACTGTCCCACCGGCCGCAAGCGGCCGATGGGGAGAGTGAACGTCACTGGGTGGTGACGCTGTTGCAGCGAAGGGCCGCGAAGGTGACGCGGCCGATGGTTCGGCGGCGTCACATCCACTGCTTTAGCCATTGCAGACGATGGGAATACCCGTGGAGCAAACCGGCGTGATGTTGGTGATCTGGCAGAACGGCGCAAACGTGATGTTCTGCTGCTGCTGTGGAGCAGGTGCCTGCGGAGCGGCGGCAGCACCGTTGCAGACGATAGGAATGCCCGTAGAGCAAATCGGCGTGACGTTAGTGATCTGGCAGATCGGGGTGAATGTCAGGTTCTGCTGCTGCTGAGGTGCAGGCGCCTGCGGAGCGGCGGCAGCGCCGTTGCAGACGACAGGAATGCCCGTGGAGCAAACCGGCGTAATGTTAGTGATCTGGCAAATCGGCGTGAAGGTCACATTCTGCTGCTGCTGATCGTTGGCCTGCGGACCCGTGCAATGCATGTGGGTGGGATTGCAAACAGTGGCGATGGTGCCGCATCCGATGGATGTTGCTGGCGTAACCGCGCCTTGTGTTTGTGCAGCTGCACCGCTGCACACCACCGGCAGACCGGTCGAGCAAACTGGCGTGACGTTGGTGATCTGGCAGATCGGGGTGAATGTCAGGTTCTGCTGCTGCTGAGGAGCAGGCGCCTGCGGAGCGGCGGCGGCTCCATTGCAGACGATGGGAATGCCCGTGGAGCAGACCGGTGTGACATTGGTGATCTGGCAAATCGGCGTGAAGGTTACGTTCTGCTGCTGTGCAGGCTGCGGCGGAACAACCGTGGGTGCAATGCAGCCCTGTACGGCAGTGTGACAACCCGGAAGGCTTGTCTGCTGGCAATGCCAGTACGCTGTTGGCCCGACGATTGTCTGCTGCTGCTGGCTGCCGGCCTGCTGGCCATGGCAATGCTGAACGGCGGTGTGGCAACCCAAAAGCGTTGTTGGCGGGCAATGCAGATAGGCGGTTGGTCCAACCGGACCCTGCTGCTGTGCCGCAGGCTGCTGGCCATGGCAATGTTGGACGGCAGTGTGGCAGCCCAGAAGCGTTGTTGGCGGGCAGTACTGGTAGGCGGTTGGTCCATATGGACCCTGCTGCTGGCCGCCGTCCTGTTGTCCCTGGCAATTCAAAACGGCTGTGTTGCAACCGGGCATGCTTGTGTGCGGGCAATGCCAGTAAGCGGTCGGACCCACGATTGTCTGCTGCTGCTGCTGCTGGCCGTTGCAAAGCTGGACGGCAGTGTAGCAGCCCGGAAGTGTTGTTGGCGGGCAGTACAGATAGGCCGTCGGGCCCAAGATGGTATGCGTTGCTGTTTGGCAACCTAAAGCTGTGGTGATAGTCATCGATCAATTCCCGAATTCACAGTTGAAAGGGCTTTGTGACATGTCCGGAGAGCGCAGTTCGATATGGAAGCAACCACCGGTAATTGCTTGAACTATGGCTAACTCACCTTTGACGGGAAAATTCCTATTGCACTTTTTAAAGTTGTGCAAATAAAAAATACATTTATAACGAGCATTTGGAAATATACATTCGTTTTGCGTGCATTTGAAATCCGGTCTACCCACTGCAAAAGCTGGGTTTTCAGCCCTTCATCAGCCATACAGGAGAACGAGCGATGACCTCCGATACAACCGGCACTACCGACCAGACTCCCGATCAGCCGCAACGGCCCTCTGGACGCTTCATCATTTCCCACCGCATGGCGCCCTATCGCGACGGGCGCGCGCGGCGCTCGGCAAAAGGCAATTTCAGCGAGCGTCTGATGCGCTCTCTGGAAGGCTCCATGGATGTCGTCAGCGATATAGGAGCCGAGCGCGATGATGTACGCCGCGTGCTTGTCGTAACCGCCGACGAGGAGGAGCTGCGCGCGAAAACCAGCGATCTTTCGCCAGACACCATCGTGGAGCGGGAAGCCCTGCGCTGGCCGGCGGCGCTGCGGCTCGCGCCATGGGGCACGCCACCGCTGGCATCGATGACGTCAAACGCGGCCAATGACGCCGCCGCCAGCCTTCCGGCTTTCACCATCACGGTCACCTCATCCGGCGCTCCACTTGCCAATGCGCAAGTCGAACTTGCTCTCACATCACTGACCCATCCCGACCAGTCCACTTCCAGTAGTCTCACCGCCATCACCGATTCCAACGGCGTCGCGACCCTGCATTTCGATCAGGCGCAATGGTACCCCGTCACGGCGCAGATATCGCCGCATGGCGGCGTATGGTCGGGCATGCTCATCCATCCCGCATCCGGCACGACGTTGAATCTCGATGCTCTGCCCGCAACCGGTCCTCTCGGCTGGTGGCATCAACTGGCCGGTATCAACGCTCTGGATTCCTCCGCCGGTGCCGGTATTCGCGTCGGTATCATCGATTCGGGATTGGGTCCGCACCCCTATCTCAGCCACATCGTACCCTCAGGCGCTTTCATCGACGGCGGTTTTCAGCCGGGGGCGGCGGCAACTGTGGATGTGCAGTGGCATGGAACTCATGTCTCCGGTCTTATCGGCGCACGCCCACCGGTGGAAAGCGGCGAATATGCCGGTCTGGCGCCAGGCGCGGAGGTCTTTACGGCGCGCGTCTTTGCGCCGGGCAGGGGCGCCAACCAGGGTGACATCGCCGCCGCCATAGATGCCATGGCCAATGCGCATGAGGTCGACCTCATCAATCTCAGCCTCGGAGGCGATCCGTCGGCCATAGAATATGACGCCGTACTTTCGGCCTATAGCCGCGGAACTCTGTGCATCTGTGCGGCGGGGAACTATTTTGGTCAGCCAGTGCTTGCGCCTGCCAGCTATCCGCTCTCGGTCGCCGTATCGGCAGTCACGAGACCCGGCACTTATCCGCTCAGCAATCTCGCCAATCTCACCCGGCCCGTGCAGCCCGATCATTATGGCACCGGCGGTCTCTTTCTGCCCAGCTACGCCAATATCGGAAAGCAGATTGCCGTCACCGCCGGTGGCTCCGCCGTCATCTCCACCATTCCTGCGGCAGAAGAGCAAGACGCACCCTATGCAGACATGTCTGGTACCTCCATGGCAACCCCTGTCACCACGGGCGCACTTGCCGTGATGCTCTCCCGCGACGCCATCTACAAAAGCTTGCAACGAACCCAGGCCCGCGCCAAATATGCAAGATCGAAACTGGAAAGCGCCGCTTTGTCCATTGGCCTAGCCCAACCCTACCAGGGGGACGGCCTGAGCCGCGTCGGCTGACACCAGCTAAAGAGCGGTGCGACCCATCGCACCGCTCCACCATCTGCGCCGAGTGAGTCGAAACGCTCCGCCACCATTCTGAAGCATCGGGAGGAAAACATGACCGATCCAGAAAAAACCTACATCCTCACCTTCCGCCAGGACGCCCCGCAACCGGCAGGCTGGCAACAAAAACTCGCCCAAACCCCAGGTATCACCCTAATCTCCACCACCGGCCGCTACGCCCGTATCAAAGGCAACCCCGCTGCGATGCAGAAAGCATTGGCGATGTTTGGTGACGATGTGATTCTGGAAGAGGAACTGCCGCGATATTTTTGAGGTGGTTTTGGGAGAGACGATTCCTGCTTGCTACGGCGCGCAATGCTGTGCGTGACAACGCGTGCAGAAGCGTAGCTATTGAGCTTGAATTTTTGGAATAAAGAATTTTGGGATAGAATGGTGGGCGATGAGAGACTCGAACTCCCGACATCCTCGGTGTAAACGAGGCGCTCTACCAACTGAGCTAATCGCCCTTCGCGTCTTGCAGATCGTGTCCGCCGCGTCGGTGGCCGTGATCTATTCGGATCGGAAAAAAACCGCAAGAGCTTTTGTGAAGTTTTTTTGTTTTTTTCGATTTTTATGACAGCGGCGGTTAGCGGCGAGGGGCTTTTAGTGGGCGGAAAGCCCGGAAAGCTGGCGCTTTCATGGGTTAAGCCGGATCGCTGGGATAATAGTTTTCCACAGCAGGGCCTCGGGATGACGTGAAAAGGGGCTAGCCGGTGATGCCTGCATGAGGGGTAAGCGCTGATTTGCGTATTGTGGTCTGCATGCCAAAGCGCAGTCTCTACGTTCAATGACGTGTCGCGAAACGCGCTCAAGAAAATTTCTCAGCGAATCCATCAGCATTCTTGTCGGAATGGGGTGAAAGATTCGCGGGTTGCGCCTCGTTTTTGCCACCTGTGGATAAGTGTGCCGGATTGGGCGTAAAAAACTAAAATGGAAAAAGTGCCGGAAAACCGGGGCTCTTCACCTGTTTGTCAAATCAAAATGCTCAAGCTTATTCTTTTGTCGTGAAACCTGCTTGACACCCCAACACGAACGCCTTAGTTAGCCGCTCAACGAACAGCCGAGGCGAGTTCGTAAGACCGGTTTCGGCCAGTCTTTAGGGAATGTGCGGGTGTAGCTCAGTTGGTTAGAGTGCCGGCCTGTCACGCCGGAGGTCGCGGGTTCGAGCCCCGTCACTCGCGCCATTCCTTCCTCGAGATCTACGGACTTCCAACAGTCCGATAAAATGCGCGGGTGTAGCTCAGTTGGTTAGAGTGCCGGCCTGTCACGCCGGAGGTCGCGGGTTCGAGCCCCGTCACTCGCGCCATTTTCTTCTTCCTTCAAGATGTAAAATGTCCTTCCTTTGACCAAGCGTTAACAACGCAAGGCGTCGCACGCATTTTTATTTCCCATATCTTCCTCAAGTTTTAGCAGTCTGTTCCGATGTGCGCCATACCGAAAAAGTGACGTGTTTTGGCTCTCCTGCTTACTGCTTCGGTATCGTTTCAGTTTGGTTGATTTCTTGCCTCGAAGTCTCATGTTTGTGACGCTTTTCAGAGCAGAATTGCTGTCACTTTTTGCTCAAAATTATGTCTCATTCCTGCGACGCTATGACGCGCTTGATTGTCCATAGTTTTGAAGTGCTTAGAGATATCTTGAATGGCTGTAGGCGAGGGGATTTCGCGTTATAATGGTCCTCTGAAGTCACGATTGACTTGAAATGGCACTTAAACTCTTGCAGAGAGGGCTTCGCTGCGATAACCACTGCGGCGTTGCAACATAATTTCGGCCCAGCGGATTCTCGTGTCCAATGGGGTATGCTCGACGCTCGGTCGGGCAAGGAAGAGACAATGACTGAACTCCTCAGTTCCTACATTCCGATCGCAATCTTCATTGGTATCGCGCTTGTCATCGGTCTGGCGCTGTTGATTGCGCCTTTCGCCGTTGCCTACAAGAACCCCGACCCGGAAAAGCTGTCCGCCTTTGAGTGCGGTTTCAATGCGTTCGACGACGCGCGCATGAAGTTCGACATTCGCTTTTATCTGGTGTCGATTCTTTTCATCATCTTCGACCTTGAAGTCGCTTTCCTTTTCCCGTGGGCAGTGTCCTTCGGTGAAATCGGCTGGTTCGGTTTCTGGTCCATGATGGTGTTCCTCGGCGTTCTCACCATCGGCTTTATCTATGAATGGAAGAAGGGGGCACTGGAATGGGCGTAGTTCAGAACGACACGACGCTTGTCGCGCCAAAGCCCAAAGGCATCATCGATCCTTCGACGGGCAAGCCTGTCGGCAGCGATGACGGCTATTTCACCGAAATCAACGACGAGCTTGCAGATAAGGGTTTTCTGGTAACGTCCACGGACGAGCTGATTACCTGGGCACGCACCGGTTCTCTGATGTGGATGCAGTTCGGTCTGGCCTGCTGCGCTGTTGAAGGTCTGATGCAGGCATCCGGCCCACGTTACGACATGGAGCGCTTCGGCGTTGCACCGCGCGCCTCACCGCGCCAGTCGGACGTTATGATCGTTGCCGGTACGCTGACCAACAAGATGGCGCCTGCGCTTCGCAAGGTCTATGACCAGATGCCGGAGCCGCGTTACGTCATCTCCATGGGCTCCTGTGCCAATGGCGGCGGTTATTACCATTATTCCTACGCTGTCGTGCGTGGTTGCGACCGTGTGGTTCCTGTCGATATCTACGTGCCGGGCTGTCCCCCCACGGCAGAGGCGCTGCTTTACGGCGTGCTTCTGCTGCAGAAGAAAATCCGGCGTACCGGTACGATCGAGCGTTAAGGGCAGAGGACTTATACATGAGCGCAGCTCTCAACGATCTCTCGGCCTATGTGCAGGAAGTGCGCGGTTCCCTGTTGGAATCGGCCGTCATTGCCTTTGGCGAATTGACGCTGAATACGACGCCGGAAAATGTCATCGCGCTGTTGACCTTCCTGCGTGACGACGTGCAGTGCGGTTTCGTCAACATCATCGATATCTGCGGTGTGGACTGGCCGAGCCGCGAAAAGCGTTTCGATGTCGTCTATCACCTGCTGTCGCCGCGCCAGAATTTGCGCGTTCGACTCAAGCTTCAGGTGGCTGAAGACGAAGCTGTGCCTTCGGCAACCTCCGTTTTTTACGGTGCCGAATGGTTCGAGCGTGAAGCCTGGGACATGTATGGCATTCCATTCGAGGGTCATTCCGACCTGCGTCGCATTCTGACCGATTACGGTTTCGAAGGTCATCCGCTGCGCAAGGATTTCCCGGTCACGGGCTTTGTGGAAGTGCGTTACGATGACGTGCTGAAGCGCGTTCTCTACGAGCCGGTCGAGCTGAAGCAGGAGTTCCGTAACTTCGACTTCCTTTCCCCTTGGGAAGGAACGGATTACGTTCTTCCGGGTGATGAAAAGGCCAAGCAATGAGCGAAGCTGCCGCCACAGAGCAGGGGCAATGTCTTTGCGGTGCCGTTCGCTTCGAAGCGACTATAGGCACCCGTGAAGTTGGCGCTTGCCATTGTTCCATGTGCCGTCGCTGGTCTGGCGGCGTGTTTCTTGCTGTCGAATGCGAAAGCGTTTCGGTGGAAAACGAACAGAATCTCGGCGTTTATTCCTCGTCTGAATGGGGTGAGCGCTGCTTCTGCAAGGCGTGCGGCAGCACGGTCATGTGGCGCTCCAAAGATGGTGCGCATCATGCCGTGTCGGTGCAGTCGTTCAATAATCCATCCAGCTTCGAATTTGCATCGCAAATCTTCATAGACGAAAAGCCGACCAATTATTCGTTCGCGCAGGCCACAAAGAACATGACCGGCCCCGAATTCATCGCCATGATTACGTCGGCGGAGCAACACTGATGACTGAACATAACGTTCGCAATTTTACGATCAACTTCGGCCCGGAACACCCTTCCGCGCACGGTGTGTTGCGTCTCGTTCTCGAACTCGACGGTGAAATCGTCGAGCGCGTCGATCCGCATATCGGCCTGCTGCATCGCGGTACGGAAAAGCTGATCGAAACGAAGACCTATCTTCAGGCCGTTCCTTATTTCGACCGTCTCGACTATGTCGCGCCGATGAACCAGGAGCATGCTTTCGCGCTGGCCGTGGAAAAGCTGCTGGGTCTGGAAATTCCGATGCGCGGTCAGCTGATCCGCGTTCTTTACTCGGAAATTGGCCGTATCCTGTCGCATATCATGAACGTCACGACGCAGGCCATGGACGTCGGCGCCATGACGCCGCCGGTCTGGGGCTTTGAAGAGCGCGAAAAGCTGATGGTGTTTTATGAGCGTGCCTGTGGCGCGCGCATGCACTCGGCTTACTTCCGTCCGGGCGGCGTGCATCAGGATCTGCCGCCGGAACTGGTTGAAGATATCGGCAAGTGGTGCGATCCGTTCATCACTGTTCTCGACAATATCGAAGGTCTTTTGACCCACAACCGCATTTACAAGCAGCGTAACGTCGACATCGGCGTCGTATCGCTTGAAGATGCCTTTGCCTGGGGCTTCACCGGCGTCATGGTTCGCGGTTCGGGCGCTGCCTGGGACTTGCGCCGTGCGCAGCCTTACGAGTGCTATTCCGATCTCGAATTCGACATTCCCGTCGGCAAGAACGGCGACTGCTATGACCGTTACCTGATCCGCATGCAGGAAATGCGTGAATCGGTGAAGATTATGAAGCAGTGCGTGGAGCTTCTGTCCGGCAAGCATCGCATCGGCGCTGTGTCGTCGCTGGATGGCAAGGTCGTTCCGCCCAAGCGTGGCGAGATGAAGCGCTCAATGGAAGCGCTGATTCACCATTTCAAGCTTTATACCGAAGGTTATCACGTCCCGGCTGGCGAAGTGTACGCAGCCGTCGAAGCGCCCAAGGGCGAGTTCGGCGTCTATGTCGTCGCTGACGGTTCCAACAAGCCTTACCGCTGCAAGATCCGCGCTCCGGGCTTTGCGCATCTGGCTGCGATGGACTTTCTCTGCAAGGGCCACCAGCTTGCCGACGTAACGGCTGTTCTTGGCTCTCTGGATATCGTGTTCGGGGAGGTCGACCGCTGATGCGTTTGCCGCTGGCCACTTCGGCTTTTCTTGCCGCGACTGCACCGCTCTTCGCCCAAACGGCGCAAGAGGGTGTGTCTTCGCAGGCAAGCGGCGGTTCATCAACTGTCAAGCAGCTTCTGTCACAAGGATACGAGATCAAATCCTCGCTTCCCAATGGCGGAAAATTCATTGTGTTCATGCAAAAAGACAAAACGGCCTATGCCTGCGAATTCGTCACGGTGACGAAATCGCGGTGCGAGTCGTTAAACTGATGGGGCGTGAGGAAGTATGTCCGTTCGTCGACTAGCTGAAGATCAGTTCCAGCCCACGGGTTTCGCGTTCAACGCGGACAACATCGCTTGGGCGGAAAAAACGATCCAGAAATATCCTGAAGGACGCCAGCAATCTGCGGTCATCCCGCTGTTGATGCGTGCACAGGAGCAGGACGGCTGGGTAACCCGCGCCTGTATCGAGAAGATCGCCGACATGCTGGATATGGCCTATATCCGCGTGCTCGAAGTGGCGACCTTCTATACGCAGTTCCAGCTGAAGCCGGTTGGCACCAGGGCGCATATTCAGGTCTGTGGCACCACACCCTGCATGTTGCGCGGTTCCGAAGCGCTGATGGATGTCTGCCGTCACAAGATCCACCACGATCCGCTGACCCCCAATGAAAGCGGCACACTTTCCTGGGAAGAGGTCGAATGTCAGGGCGCCTGCGTCAACGCGCCGATGGTCATCATCTTCAAGGATGCCTATGAGGACCTGACGCCGGAGCGTCTGGAAGAGATCATCGATACGTTTGAGGCAGGCAAGGGCGATACCGTCAAGCCAGGCCCGCAGATCGACCGTCATCTTTCGGCGCCGATTGGCCCGCTGACCACGCTGACCGAAGAGACGAAGCCGGATCGCTCCAATCTCGACAAGCCAGCGGAAACGCCTGCAACGGCGGCTCCTGCGGCAGCACCCGCACCTGCGCCATCCGAGGCTGCAAAGCCGAAGACAACGGCAGCAGAGTCGGATGCTAAGCTGAAGACACCGGTGACCGATCCGAAGGCATCAGAAGGCAACGCCAAGGCGGCTGCGGCGGAAGGCTCTGGCGAGGTCAAGACGTCGGCCAAGCCTTCGCTAGAGGACAAGAACCGTCCCGCCAAGGTCGACCGGCCTGAAAAGGCCGATGACCTGAAGCTGATTTCCGGCGTTGGTCCGAAGATCGAGGCGACGCTGAACGAGCTCGGCATCTTCACCTATATGCAGGTCGCCGGCTGGTCCGCAGAAGAGCGTGAATGGGTCGACGGTTATCTGAATTTCAAGGGCCGTATCGATCGCGATGATTGGGTCCGTCAGGCCGAGGCGCTCGCCAAGGGTGGCGAAGCCGAATATATCAAGGTCTTCGGCAAGAAGCCGCGGTAAGAGGTTGAATCATGTTAAAAGATCAGGATCGTATCTTTACCAATCTCTACGGCCTCAAGGACACCTCGCTTAAGGGTGTGCTTGCACGCGGTCATTGGGATGGCACAAAGCAGATCATCGAAAAAGGCCGGGACTGGATCATCAATGAGATGAAGGCGTCTGGCCTGCGTGGTCGTGGCGGCGCTGGCTTCCCGACGGGCCTCAAATGGTCCTTCATGCCGAAGGAAAGCGACGGTCGTCCACATTATCTCGTCGTCAATGCCGACGAATCAGAACCCGGCACCTGCAAGGACCGCGAAATCCTGCGCCATGATCCGCATACGCTGATCGAAGGCTGCGTGATCGCCGGTTTCGCCATGGGCGCGCACACGGCCTACATTTATGTTCGCGGCGAATATATGCGTGAACGCGAAGCGCTGCAGGCGGCAATCGACGAATGCTACGACGCCGGTCTGCTGGGCACAAACAACAAGAACGGCTGGGATTTCGATATCTACGTTCATCACGGCGCAGGTGCCTACATCTGCGGTGAGGAAACGGCGCTTCTCGAAAGCCTCGAAGGCAAGAAGGGCCAGCCGCGCCTCAAGCCTCCGTTCCCGGCCAATATGGGCCTTTACGGTTGCCCGACCACGGTCAACAACGTCGAATCCATCGCCGTCGCGCCGACCATTCTGCGTCGCGGTGCATCGTGGTTCTCCTACATCGGTCGTCCGAACAATGTCGGCACCAAGCTGTTCATGGTTTCGGGCCATGTCGAGCGTCCGTGCACCTTCGAAGATGCGCTGGGTCTGTCCTTCAAGGAGCTGATCGAGCGTCACTGTGGTGGCATTCGCGGCGGTTGGGACAATCTGCTCGGCGTCATTCCAGGCGGCGCATCCTGCCCCATCGTTCGCGGTGAGGACATGAAGGACGCCATCATGGACTTCGACGGCATGCGCGAAGTGAAGTCTTCCTTCGGCACCGGCGGCATGATCGTCATGGACAAGTCCACCGACGTCATCAAGGCCATCGCCCGTATCGCGGCCTTCTTCAAGCATGAAAGCTGCGGCCAGTGCACCCCTTGCCGTGAAGGCACGGGCTGGATGTGGCGTGTGCTGGAACGCATGGTCAAGGGCAATGCGCAGAAGCGCGAAATCGATATGCTGTTCGAAGTGACCAAGCAGATCGAAGGCCACACCATCTGTGCGCTGGGTGATGCGGCTGCATGGCCGGTTCAGGCGCTGATCCGCAATTTCCGTCCGGAAATCGAAAAGCGGATCGATCAATATACCTACAGGGCCATGGATGATGGCGCTGTGCTTGAGGCTGCCGAGTAACACCGGCCAAAGTAACACCTCAAGGGTGTTGCGAGGGGCGGGGATCGGGTGTACCGGTCCCTTACATCGTTAAAGCATTTGGCACTTTTTGAGTCTAAGCCGGATGCCATCAGGATTTGTCCTTGATCGCATTGATATGCGCGACGGACAGGCAACAGGACGTAGCAGGACCATGACAAAGCTCAAGGTTGACGGTAAAGAGATCGAAGTTCCAGATCATTTCACGCTGTTGCAGGCGTGCGAGGAGGCTGGTGCCGAAGTTCCGCGCTTTTGTTTTCACGAGCGTTTGTCGGTCGCGGGTAACTGCCGCATGTGTCTCATCGAGGTGAAGGGCGGACCGCCCAAGCCTGCTGCATCCTGCGCCATGGGTGTGCGCGATATTCGCGGCGGCCCGAACGGCGAATTGCCGGAAGTTTTCACCAACACGCCGATGGTCAAGAAGGCCCGCGAAGGCGTGATGGAATTCCTGCTCATCAACCACCCGCTCGATTGTCCCATCTGCGACCAGGGCGGCGAATGCGACCTGCAGGACCAGGCCATGGCCTTCGGTATCGCCGGTTCGCGTTACGCTGAAAACAAGCGCGCCGTGGAAGACAAATATATCGGCCCGCTCGTCAAGACGGTCATGAACCGCTGCATTCACTGCACGCGCTGCGTCCGCTTCACCACGGAAGTCGCTGGCATTTCCGAACTCGGCCTCATCGGTCGCGGCGAAGACGCCGAGATCACAACCTATCTCGAGCAGGCAATGACATCGGAGCTTCAGGGCAACGTTGTTGACCTCTGCCCGGTCGGCGCTCTGACATCCAAGCCATTCGCTTTCACCGCCCGTCCCTGGGAACTCGGTAAGACCGAAACCATCGACGTGATGGACGCGCTCGGCTCTGCCATCCGCGTCGATACCCGTGGTCGCGAAGTCATGCGCGTCATGCCGCGTGTCAACGAAGCCATCAACGAAGAGTGGATTTCGGACAAGAGCCGCTTCATCTGGGATGGTCTCAAGACCCAGCGCCTCGACAAGCCTTACGTCCGCAAGGACGGCCGCTTGCAGCCCGCGACTTGGGGCGAAGCTTTTGCCGCCATCAAGGCTGGCGTTGCCTCGACCTCGGGTGAGAAGATCGGCGCTATCGCTGGCGATCTGGCTTCTGTCGAAGAAATGTTTGCATTAAAGTCGCTGCTGGCATCGCTCGGTTCGACCAATGTCGATTGCCGCCAGGATGGCACGGCGCTCGACCCGTCGCTCGGTCGCGCCAGCTACCTGTTCAATGCCACTATCGAGGGCATCGAACATTCCGACGCACTGCTGATCATCGGCTCCAACCCGCGCTACGAAGCTTCCGTGCTCAACGCACGCATTCGCAAGCGCTGGCGCCGTGGTGGCTTCCCGGTCGCTGTTATCGGTGAAGCGGGCGAGCTGCGTTACGAATACGAATATCTCGGTTCCGGCACGGACACGCTGTCCGATCTGGCGTCCGGTTCGCACAGCTTCATCGAAAAGCTGAAGGCTGCCAAGAACCCGATGATCATTGTCGGTCAGGGCGCTCTGTCGCGTGAAGATGGTGCCGCTGTTCTTAGCTCGGCTGCAAAGCTTGCTGTTTCTGTCGGCGCAGTGTCTGGCGAATGGAACGGTTTCTCCGTTCTGCACACGGCTGCTGCCCGCGTTGGTGGTCTGGATATCGGCTTCGTTCCGGCAGACAAGTCGGCCAATGCTGCTTCTATCGCTGCATCGTCCGAGGTTCTCTTCCTGCTCGGCGCTGACGAAATCGATCTGTCTGCAAAGAGCGCGAAGCTCACGGTTTACATCGGCTCGCATGGTGACAACGGCGCAATGAATGCCGACGTCATCCTGCCGGGTGCGGCCTATACCGAAAAGTCCGGTATCTGGGTCAACACCGAAGGTCGCGTCCAGATGGGCAATCGCGCCGGTTTCGCACCAGGCGAAGCCCGTGAAGACTGGGCAATCCTGCGTGCATTGTCGGATGTTCTCGGCCACAAGCTGCCATTCGACTCGCTGTCTGCTCTGCGTGCTCAGCTCTATATCGCGCATCCGCATTTTGCCGATGCTGACGAGATTGCCGTCGCCGACGCAGCAGCGATTGAAACGCTGGCCACAAAGGCTGGCACCCTGAACAAGGCAGGTTTTGCCTCGCCGGTTAAGGACTTTTATTTGACGAACCCGATTGCGAGAGCGTCCGCCGTGATGGCCGAATGTTCCGCATTGGCCCGCAACAATTTCAAGGCTGCGGCAGAGTAAGGGTAGGGGACTATGGAATCGTTTTTCTGGAGCTATGTCTGGCCAGCGCTGATTATTGTCGGCCAGTCCCTGCTTCTTCTCGTTTTGTTGCTGGTGTCGATCGCCTTCCTTCTGCTTGCCGACCGTAAGATCTGGGCGGCTGTTCAGCTGCGCCGTGGTCCCAACGTAGTTGGTCCCTTTGGCCTCTTCCAGTCTTTCGCCGACCTTTTGAAGTTCATTCTGAAAGAGCCGGTCATTCCATCCGGTGCCAACAAGGCCGTGTTCCTGCTGGCGCCGCTGGTTGCCGTGACGCTGGCACTTGCGACCTACGCCGTGATCCCGTTCAATCAGGGCTGGGTCGTCGCCAACATCAATGTCGGCATTCTCTATATCTTCGCGATCTCGTCGCTTGAAGTCTACGGCATCATCATGGGTGGCTGGGCTTCGAACTCGAAGTATCCGTTCCTCGGCGCGCTTCGTTCCGCCGCGCAGATGGTGTCCTACGAAGTCTCCATTGGCCTCGTTATTGTCACCGTTCTGCTGTGCGTCGGTTCGCTGAACCTGACTGACATCGTCAATGCGCAACATTCGGGCATCGGCACGTCGCTCGGTCTGCCGGCATCGTTCCTGGATTGGCACTGGTTGCCGCTCTTCCCGATGTTCATCATCTTCTTCATTTCGGCGCTGGCCGAAACCAACCGTCCACCGTTCGATCTGCCCGAAGCGGAATCGGAACTTGTGGCCGGTCACATGGTGGAGTATGGCTCCACCCCGTACATGATGTTCATGCTGGGTGAATATGCTGCCATCGTTCTGATGTGCTGCCTGACGACCATTCTGTTCCTGGGCGGCTGGCTTCCCATCGTGGATGTATGGTTCCTCAACTGGGTGCCGGGTATCATCTGGTTCATCCTCAAGGGTGGCATGGTGTTCTTCATGTTCGGTCTGGTGAAGGCATTCGTCCCGCGTTACCGCTATGACCAGTTGATGCGTCTTGGCTGGAAGGTCTTCCTGCCGCTGTCGCTCGCCATGGTTGTGATTGTTGCATTCGTACTCAAGCTGACGGCGGGGGCATAAGATGTCCGCAGTCCTCGCTTGCAGATTTGGAGATTGAGATGGCCAGTCTTTCCCAAGCCGTCAATTCGCTGTTCCTCAAGGAATTCGTTGGCGCTATTTTTCTGACGATGCGTCACTTCTTCAAACAGAAGGCAACGGTGAACTACCCCTTCGAAAAGGGACCGGTCAGCCCGCGCTTCCGTGGCGAACATGCTCTGCGCCGCTATCCCAACGGGGAAGAACGCTGCATCGCCTGCAAACTGTGCGAAGCGATCTGTCCTGCCCAGGCCATCACCATTGAAGCTGGCCCACGCCGCAACGATGGCACGCGCCGCACGGTTCGTTACGATATCGACATGGTAAAGTGCATTTATTGCGGCTTCTGCCAGGAAGCATGCCCGGTCGATGCCATCGTCGAAGGTCCGAATTTCGAATTCGCGACGGAAACGCGCGAAGAACTTTATTTCGATAAGCAGCGCCTTCTCGATAATGGCGACCGGTGGGAACGCGAAATCGCTCGCAACCTCGCACTGGATGCGCCGTACCGTTAATGCGGCTCGTTTCTCCGGGGCGCCGCTCCGGGGAGGGTACATAATAAATGCCTGTCGGTGATCGCTGGCGGGAACGAAACGGGCATGCGGCTTTATGGTCGCTCGTGTCCGGTGAGGACAAAAAGGCACCAACATGGGTCTGCACGCTGTATTCTTTTACATCTTCGCTTTCGTCGCCGTGGCGTCTGCGTTCATGGTCATTGCTTCGAAGAACCCGGTTCATTCGGTTCTCTTCCTCATTTTGACCTTTTTCAACGCAGCCGCTCTCTTCCTGCTGACGGGCGCTGAATTCCTCGCCATGATCTTGCTGGTCGTTTATGTCGGCGCTGTGGCGGTGCTGTTCCTCTTCGTCGTCATGATGCTGGATGTGGACTTTGCCGAGCTGCGCTCCGGCGTGCTGCAATATGCGCCCATCGGTGCGCTGATCGGTATCATTCTGGCGGCAGAACTCATCATCGTCGTGGGTGGCAGCGTGCTTAACCCGCAGGCGGCCAAGTCGATCACCATGCCGATCCCGAACCCGCTGGAGCGCGCCAACACGGCAGCACTCGGTGACGTTCTCTACACGAACTACGTCTACTTCTTCCAGCTGGCCGGTCTCGTGTTGCTGGTGGCCATGATCGGCGCCATCGTGCTGACTCTTCGCCACCGCACCGATATCAAGCGTCAGGACATCTCCAAGCAGGTTGGTCGCGACCCCAAGACTGCCGTGACTACGGTCAAGGTCAAGCCGGGTCAGGGCATCTGAGGCGAACGGATCCAAGGAACATAGAATATGGAAATCGGTCTTTCCCATTACCTCACGGTCAGCGCGGTCCTCTTCACGATCGGCATCTTCGGTATTTTTCTCAACCGTAAGAACGTCATCGTCATCCTCATGTCGATCGAACTCATCCTGCTTGCGGTCAACCTCAACATGGTGGCGTTCTCGTCGTTCCTCAACGATATCGTCGGCCAGGTCTTCGCATTGTTCATTCTGACCGTCGCTGCTGCGGAAGCGGCTATCGGTCTTGCAATACTCGTAGTCTTCTATCGCAACCGCGGATCGATTGCCGTGGAAGACGTCAATATGATGAAGGGCTGATAAGGCTATGATATACAAAGCTATCGTCTTTCTTCCGCTGATCGGCTTCCTGATCGCTGGCCTTTTCGGCCGCTCCATCGGTGCCAAGGCCTCGGAATATGTCACAACAGGCCTGATGATCGTCGTCGCGATCCTGTCCTGGATCGTCTTCATCGATGTTGCGCTGCTGACCCATGAAGCAGGCGAAGTCATCAAGGTGACCGTGCTGCGCTGGATCCAGTCCGGTGGTATCGATGTCGAATGGGCCTTCCGTATCGATACGCTGACGGCCGTCATGTTCGTCGTGGTCAACACGGTGTCCTGTCTCGTGCACCTGTATTCCATCGGCTACATGCACCACGATCCGCATCGTCCGCGCTTCTTCGCCTATCTGTCGCTCTTCACCTTCGCCATGCTCATGCTGGTCACATCCGACAACCTGTTGCAGATGTTCTTCGGCTGGGAAGGTGTTGGTCTGGCGTCCTATCTGCTGATCGGCTTCTGGTACAAGAAGCCATCCGCCTCTGCCGCCGCCATGAAGGCCTTCATCGTCAACCGCGTCGGTGACTTCGGCTTTATCCTCGGCATTTCCGGCCTGTTCGTGCTGTTCGGCTCGGTCAATTTCGAAACCATCTTCGCAGCCGCAGGCACCTATCTGCCTGCCGACGGCGCAGCCTCGACGGATGTCGTCATCAACCTGTTCGGCATGCAGTTGGACAAGGCCCATGCGATCACCGGCGTTTGCCTGCTGCTGTTCATGGGCTCCATGGGTAAGTCGGCGCAGTTCCTGCTGCACACATGGCTGCCGGACGCGATGGAAGGCCCGACACCTGTGTCGGCGCTCATTCACGCCGCAACCATGGTCACGGCTGGCGTCTTCCTCGTTGCGCGCATGTCGCCGATCTTTGAACTTTCGCAGGATGCCCTGACATTCGTCATGCTGATTGGCGCAATCACGGCTTTCTTTGCTGCCACGGTCGGTCTGGTTCAGAACGATATCAAGCGCGTCATTGCCTATTCGACCTGCTCGCAGCTCGGTTACATGTTCGTGGCGCTCGGTGCTGGTGCTTACGGTGCTGCCGTGTTCCACTTGTTCACGCACGCCTTCTTCAAGGCGCTGCTGTTCCTTTGCGCCGGTTCGGTCATTCACGCAGTGGATGGCGAGCAGGACATGCGTCACATGGGCGGTCTACGCAAGCACATCCCCATCACCTTCTGGACGATGACGGTGGGCACGCTGGCGCTGACAGGCGTTGGTATTCCCGGCACGATGATCGGCTTTGCCGGCTTCTTCTCCAAGGATGTGATCATCGAATCCGCCTATGCCTCGCACAATGCGGTCGCCGGTTTCGCCTTCGTGCTTCTCGTCGTCGCTGCGCTCTTCACCAGCTTCTATTCCTGGCGTTTGGCGTTCCTGACCTTCTTCGGCAAGCCGCGCGCTTCCGCAGATGTCATGCACCACGTCCATGAATCGCCGATGGTCATGCTCATCCCGCTTTTCGTGCTGACAGTCGGTGCAGTGCTCGCCGGTGTCGTGTTCGAAGGTCATTTCTTCGGTGAAGAATATGCGGAATTCTGGAAGGGCGCGCTGTTCATGCTGCCCTCCAACGAAATCCTCGAAGAGTTCCACCACGTTCCATTGTGGGTCAAGTGGAGCCCATTCGTCGCCATGGCACTCGGTTTCGTCACCGCTTGGTACTTCTACATCAAGTCGCCTGAGACGCCGAAGCGCCTGGCCGAGACCCATCGTGGCCTCTACCAGTTCCTGCTCAACAAGTGGTATTTCGACGAACTCTACGATTTCCTCTTCGTTCGTTCCGCAAAGGCGCTTGGCCGCTTCCTGTGGAAGAAGGGTGACGTTGCGGTTATCGACCACTACGGACCCAACGGTATTGCCGCACGCGTGGCTGATGTGACCAACCGCGTCGTTCGTCTGCAATCCGGTTACCTCTATCATTATGCCTTTGCGATGCTGATCGGTATTGCCGGGCTTGTCACCTGGATGATGCTCGGGAGTGCGCTTTGATGACCGATTGGCCTATTCTTTCAACGGTCACCTTCCTGCCGCTCGTCGGCGTGGTGCTCCTGCTTCTGACCAATGCGAACGGTCCGTTCGGACGTCGCAACGTCCTCAATGTATCGCTGCTGACGACGGTCTTTACCTTCGTGCTGTCGCTCTTCATCTGGATCGGTTTCGACAATTCGAACCCGGGCTTCCAGATGGTGGAAAAGCACGCCTGGTTCGGTAATATCGCGGCCTATCACCTCGGCGTGGACGGCATCTCTATGCTGTTCGTCATCCTGACGACGTTCCTGATGCCGTTTTGCGTTCTCGCAAGCTGGAATTCCATCGAGAAGCGCATCAAGGAATATATGATCGCCTTCCTGCTGCTGGAAGTCGTCATGGTCGGCGTGTTCGTCGCGCTCGATACGGTTCTCTTCTATGTCTTCTTCGAAGCGACGCTGATCCCGATGTTCATCATCATCGGCGTGTGGGGCGGCAAGGATCGCGTTTACGCATCCTACAAGTTCTTCCTCTACACGTTGCTGGGTTCGGTTCTGACCATGCTCGCCATCATGGCTATGTACTGGCAGGCTGGAACGACTGACATGACCGAGCTTCTGAAGCATGGCTTCCCGGCCGGCATGCAGACGTGGCTCTGGCTTGCCTGCTTTGCGGCCTTTGCTGTGAAGATGCCAATGTGGCCTGTTCACACCTGGCTTCCAGATGCGCACGTTCAGGCTCCGACCGCGGGGTCGGTCATTCTGGCTGGCGTGATGCTGAAGCTCGGCGGTTACGGTTTCATCCGCTTCTCGCTCTCCATGTTCCCGCTTGCCTCGGAACATTTTGCGCCCTTCGTCTTCACGCTGTCCGTCATCGCTATCATCTACACCTCACTGGTGGCCATGATGCAGGACGACATCAAGAAGCTGATCGCCTATTCGTCCGTTGCCCACATGGGTTACGTGACCATGGGTATCTTCGCCGCCAATGTTCAGGGCGTCCAGGGTGCGATCTTCCAGATGCTGTCGCACGGCATCGTCTCCGGCGCGCTGTTCCTTTGCGTCGGCGTCGTCTATGACCGCCTGCACACCCGCGAGATTTCAGCTTACGGCGGTCTCGTCAACAACATGCCGAAATATGCCGTCGCCTTCATGGTCTTCACCATGGCAAATGTCGGTCTGCCCGGCACGTCCGGCTTCGTCGGTGAATTCTTGACGATCATCGGTGTGTTCCGCGCCAACACCTGGGTTGCGCTGTTTGCCGCAACGGGCGTCATCCTTTCCGCCTCCTATGCGCTGTGGCTCTATCGCCGCGTGATTTTCGGTGCGCTGGAAAAGGAAAGCCTCAAAGCCATGCTCGATCTTTCCACCCGCGAAAAGGTCATTCTCTATCCGCTGGTAGCGCTGACGATTTTCTTCGGCGTCTATCCGGCACCGGTTTTCGATGCTACGGCAGCATCGGTGGACCTTTTGATCAATAATTATACGGCCGCATTGCAGGCAGCGCAGAATGTTGCGCTTTCTCTGAACTGACGACAGGACCCGTAGGACATGACCGCTGAAATTCTTTTTGCCAGTCTGCGCATCGCGACGCCCGAGCTGATCCTTGCGGTCGGCGCTCTGGCGCTGCTCATGATTGGGGTCTTCTCCGGGGACAAGTCGACCAACACGGTCATGGGTCTTGCCATGGCTCTTCTGGTCGTCGTCGGTCTGTGGATCATCTTCGCGCCTGCAACGGGCGAGGCCTTTGGCGGCGTTTACGTCGCAGATGCCTTCGGCAACTTCATGAAGGTGCTGGCGCTGATCGGCTCCATCGTCGCCATGATCCTGTCGATTGGCCATAGCCGTGTCGAGCCCATCGGTCGTTTCGAATATCCCGTGCTGCTGGTTCTCGCCACGCTCGGCATTCTCCTGATGATCTCGGCCAACAACCTGATCTCGCTTTACATGGCGCTCGAGCTTCAGTCGCTGGCGCTCTACGTCATTTGTGCCATCAACCGCGAAAGCCTGCGTTCCACGGAAGCCGGTCTGAAATATTTCGTTCTTGGCGCTCTGTCCTCGGGCATGCTGCTCTATGGCATGTCGTTGGTCTACGGCTTCACCGGCAACACCGGCTTCAATGAAATCGCCGCTGTTCTCTCGGCTGAAACACGCTCGCTCGGCCTCGTCTTCGGTCTGGTCTTCGTGCTGGCCGGTCTGGCGTTCAAGATTTCCGCCGTGCCGTTCCATATGTGGACGCCGGATGTTTATGAGGGCGCACCGACCACGGTCACGGCATTCCTGGCCGCTGCACCGAAAATCGGCGCCATGGCGATCTTCGTTCGTATCGTTATCGATGCCTTCCAGCCGGTTTTTGCAGACTGGCAGCAGATCGTCGTCTTCATCTCCATTGCTTCCATGCTGCTCGGTGCCTTCGCGGC
Source organism: Agrobacterium sp. 20P9.1.2 (assembly GCF_057799395.1). Classification (NCBI taxonomy): domain Bacteria; kingdom Pseudomonadati; phylum Pseudomonadota; class Alphaproteobacteria; order Hyphomicrobiales; family Rhizobiaceae; genus Agrobacterium; species Agrobacterium sp. 20P9.1.2. Next base: position 182,584 of record NZ_JBYOKI010000007.1, on the reverse strand, counting down.
CATCGGCCAGCGCAACATCAAGCGTCTGATGGCCTATTCCTCCATCGGTCACATGGGTTATGCGCTGGTGGGTCTGGCTGCCGGCACGCAGGCTGGCGTTTCCGGCGTGCTGCTCTACATGGCCGTTTACATGGGCATGACGCTCGGCACCTTCGCCTGCATCCTCGCCATGCGTCGCAAGGAAGTCGGCAATGTTGAAAGCGTGGATGATCTGGCAGGCCTTGCCTCCAGCAATCCCTTCATGGCGCTGGTGCTGACGATCCTGATGTTCTCGCTCGCAGGCATTCCGCCACTCGCTGGCTTCTTCGGAAAGTACTATGTCTTCCTCGCAGCCATCGAAGCCAAGCTTTATCCGCTGGCCGTTATCGGTGTGATTGCGTCAGTCGTCGGTGCTTTCTACTACCTGCGCATCGTCAAGGTTATGTGGTTCGATGATGCCAAGGGCAGCTTCGAAAAGGCCTCGGGCGAGCTGCGCATCGTTTACGCTTTGTCTGGTCTCTTTGTCCTTGCCTTCATCCTCTTCGGCGGTGTTCTCGGCAATGCGGTTGATGTCGCAGCAAAGACCTTCTTTTGAGTGAGACGCGTTTGAAAACGGGCCGGATGTCAGTCGATGACTTCCGGCACGAAGCTTTGGCCGAGACAACATCGACCAATGTGGAATGTTTTGCCCGCGCAAGGGCAGGCGATGGCGGCAATCTCTGGGTAACCGCCACCCGCCAGACCGGCGGTCGTGGCCGTCGCGGCAGGCCCTGGGTGTCCGAGCCCGGCAATCTCTACGCCTCCCTTCTTCTCATCGATCCCGCATCCATGGAGCATATCGGCTCCCTGCCTCTGGCCTTTGCGCTTGCGGTCTATCGCGCCATTGGTGCCGTGTTGCCCCCCGGCGGAGCGCCGCTTGAGATCAAATGGCCGAACGACATTCTCATCGGACGCAAGAAGACCTGCGGCATCTTGATGGAAGCGGAGACACTGCCGGACGGGCGCACGGCACTCGTCATCGGCATCGGCATCAATATTGCCCATATGCCTGACAACCCGGCCTATCCCGTTACGCGGCTTGGCGAACATGGCGCGGCCTGCGGGCCGGAAGAGCTGTTTGCTCATCTGTTTCGTGAAGTTGCGCATATTCTCAGCCTGTGGAGCCGGGGGCAGGGCGTGGCCGAGGTCATGCGCCTGTGGCGCGCGGCTGCCTGCGGCATTGGCGAGCCGATTACGGTCAATCTTCCGGATCGGTCTATCCGCGGGCGTTTTGCCGGAATTGATGATAATGGTTTCCTGCTGCTGAAAGAAGACGAGGGGCCAGTGCGCTCCATCGCGGCAGGTGACGTGTTTTTTGGTTGAACCGCACGGTGCGTGACATCGCGCCGACGTTCGATGTTTGGATCTGGAGCATTCCTGCTGCTCGGTAAATGCAGGACGTCCCGGCAGCCTCGCATCGGCTGCGGTCGGCGTATGATGAAAACCGATGCCATTCGCTGTCACCGCTCGTTTCAAGCGTCGCGGTAGCAAGCATGATTGGACAGAAAAAGAATGACAACAAAAGACGAACTCGTATTCTTGCCGCTCGGTGGCGTGGGCGAAATCGGCATGAATCTGGCGCTTTATGGCTATGGCCCTGCTGCCAAACGCCAATGGATCATGGTCGATTGCGGCGTGACCTTTGCAGGGCTGGACTTGCCGGGCGTGGATCTGGTGCTGCCGGATATCCGCTTCATCGAGGAGCAGCGCAACAGCCTCAAGGCTATCATTATCACCCACGCGCATGAAGACCATTATGGTGCGCTGAACGATCTGTGGCCCGGGCTCAACGTTCCGGTTTACGCGTCCGGCTTCACCGCTGGCATGCTGGAAGCCAAGCGCAATTATGAGGGCACGCGCGCTGAAATTCCGATCACGCCCTTCAAGGCTGGTGACCGCATCAATGTCGGCCCCTTCGAGGTCGAGGCGATTGGCGTCAATCACTCCATTCCAGAACCCATGTCGCTGGTCATCCGCACGCCGCTCGGCAATGTCGTCCACACCGGCGACTGGAAGATTGACCATGCGCCATCGCTTGGGCCTTTGACTGACGAGGCCCGCTTCCGTGCCATAGGCGAAGAAGGCGTGCTGGCCATGATGTGCGACAGCACCAATGCGCTGCGCGATGGTGTTTCTCCATCCGAAGAGCAGGTGTCCGAAGGTCTACGCCAGATCATCGAAAATGCCGAGGGGCGTGTGGCGATCACGACTTTCTCGTCCAATGTCGGGCGCATTCGCTCGATTGCGCAGGCTGCAGATCGTGCGGGCCGTGAAGTCCTGCTACTCGGCTCTTCGCTCAAGCGCGTCGTCAATGTTTCGCATGACCTCGGCATCATGGAAGGTATCAAGCCGTTTCTGGCCGAAGACGAATTCGGTTATATCCCGCGTAACAAGGTGGTGGTCATCCTCACCGGCTCGCAGGGCGAATCCCGCGCAGCACTTGCAAAGCTCTCGCGCGATGAAATGCGCAATGTGGCGCTGGCGTCTGGCGACACGGTCGTCTTCTCGTCGCGCGCCATTCCCGGCAACGAAAAAGCCATTCTCGATATCAAGAATGGCCTGATCGAGCAGGGCGTTCACATCATCACCGATAATGAAGCGCTGGTTCACGTCTCCGGCCACCCGCGCCGCAACGAACTCCTACAGATGTATGAGTGGGTGAAGCCGCAGATTCTTGTGCCCGTGCACGGCGAAGCCGCGCATCTGGTGGCGCAGAAGGAACTGGCCGAGCAGGCTGGCATTTCGCAGGTTCCGAAGGTCCGCAACGGCAATATCCTGCGTTTAGCTCCCGGTCCGGCGGAAGTCATCGATGATGCGCCGCATGGGCGCGTTTTCAAGGATGGCCGTCTGGTCGGTGACTTCGAGGAAATGGGCATTGGCGACCGCCGCAAGCTGTCTTTTGCCGGCCACGTCTCAATCAATGTCGTGCTGGACAGCCGCTTCGATTTCGTGGGCGACCCCGATGTCGTTCCTTTCGGCCTGCCGGAATTCGATGATGAAGGCGAGGCCATGGAAGATACGCTTTATGACGCCGTGCTGGGTGCCGTCGAAAGCATTCCGCGCGCGCGCCGCAAGGACCTAGGCGTCGTGCGTGAATCTGTACGCCGTGCGGTTCGCGCCACAGCCAATCAGGTTTGGGGCAAGAAGCCCATCGTTACCGTGTTCGTGACGAAGGTTTAATCGGTCTCATCAGCCGTTTCGGGAGGGAAACATGCTGGGTCGTATCAATCACATCGCGATTGCCGTGCCGGATCTGGCTGCGGCAGTCGCCACTTACCGCGATACGCTGGGTGCCGCCGTCTCCCAACCGCAAGCTCTGCCCGCACATGGTGTGACTGTCGTTTTCGTGGAACTGCCCAACAGCAAGGTGGAACTGCTGGAACCGCTCGGCGATAATTCGCCCATCGCGGCCTTTTTGGAAAAGAACCCCTCCGGCGGCATGCACCACATCTGCTACGAAGTGGCCGATATTCTCGTGGCACGGGATCGCCTGAAGGCAGAAGGTGCACGCGTGCTGGGTGACGGCGAACCGAAGACCGGCGCGCACGGCAAGCCGGTACTGTTTCTCCACCCGAAGGATTTCTTCGGGACTTTGATCGAGCTGGAGCAGATTTGAGTTCTGGCTGCCTTTAGAGGCGGGTGCTTTTGCGATAATTTGCCTTCGATCCCGTGGAAAGCACTGGATTGATGGCAGAAAAAACGGGAGGTTTATAACATGCAGTGGCTTTCGACATTTGCCGTGTTTTTCATCGTCTGGTGGACGGTGCTGTTCATCATCCTGCCGATTGGCCTGCGTACGCAGTCTGAAGACGGGGATGTTGCGCTGGGAACTGTGGCGAGCGCGCCGACGCGCTTCCGGGGCGGTCAGATCGTTTTGGTGACGACCCTCGTTTCTGTCGCAATCTGCGGCGTGTGGTACACAAGCACATGGTATTTCGGCTTCAGCCTAGACGACCTGCCGCGCATTATCCCGGTTTATGACTGATTTCTGTCATCAAGCTGTCATGTATAACCGCCATACCCCCAACCAACAGAGACGCGGCGTCTTGACAGACGCAAATTCGCCTTAATTAATTTTGGTGTTTTTGAGTATGTTTCAAAAAAGCAAAAAAAAACAAGGCGTTTCAGCCTTGTTTTTTAGTTTCGCGTGATCTGTAACCGTTGCCGGGGCTGCGAATGAACGCGCCTAAGATCTCATCCTCCCAAGACTGACCGCGAAATCGGCAAGAATTTAAACTTCCTGCCTCTTTTGTAAGCTGAAACTAGCCCAAAGATGAAAACTTGTCATTAGATTTTTTGCATTTTTGTTACAGTCGGCAAAAAATTCCTCTTGATGCGATATGTCGCACTTTCCGGGCAAAATTATTCCTCCTGTAACCGTTCAGCGGCGAAAGCTGTCTCATAAAATTGTCGCAAAAGCGCCATGAAAGTAAATCGGGCAAGCGTTTCGCGCTGCAAACAGGGGCTTTTCAGCCTTCGTGAATGTTCGGTTTGGAATCATATTGCGCCAACGCTGCAGAAGCGCCCACACGCGCAGTGCTGCGGGTTTCCTTCTGATAAGGAAACCGCTATGTACGGCGCAATTATCCCGTTATTCCGGCGATTCCCGCGCATAGGCGAGGCGTCGTCACAAAATGGAAACACCCATGCGTCTCAGCCGTTACTTTTTGCCCATCCTCAAGGAAAATCCCAAGGAAGCGGAAATCGTCTCGCACCGCCTTATGCTGCGTGCGGGCATGGTCCGTCAGCAGAGCCAGGGCATCTATTCCTGGCTGCCGCTCGGCAAGCGCGTCATGGACAAGGTCAACAAGATCATCCGCGAAGAGCAGGATCGCTCCGGCGCCATCGAGCTGTTGATGCCGACGCTTCAGACGGCTGAGCTTTGGCAGGAAAGCGGTCGTTACGATGATTACGGCAAGGAAATGCTGCGCATCAAGGATCGTCAGGATCGCCAGATGCTCTATGGTCCGACGAATGAAGAGATGATCACGGACATCTTCCGGTCCTATGTGAAATCCTACAAGACCCTGCCGCTGAACCTTTACCACATTCAGCTCAAGTTCCGTGACGAGGTTCGTCCGCGTTTCGGCACCATGCGCTCGCGTGAATTCCTGATGAAGGATGCCTATTCCTTCGACCTGACCAAGGAAGACGCGATCCATTCCTATAACAAGATGTTCACCGCTTACCTGCGCACCTTCTCGCGCCTTGGGCTGCGTGCTATTCCCATGCGCGCCGATACGGGCCCGATTGGCGGCAACCACAGCCATGAATTCATCATTCTGGCTGACACGGGTGAATCGGAAGTGTTCTGCCACAAGAGCTTCCTCGATCGCGGCATTCCCTCCGACGATACCAACTTCGATGACGTCGATGGTCTGCAGGGCATTTTCAACGAGTGGACGACGGATTACGCTGCCACGTCTGAAATGCACGATGAAGCCGCTTTCAACGCTATTCCTGAAGGTGAGCGTCTGTCTGCGCGCGGCATCGAAGTCGGTCACATCTTCTATTTCGGCACGAAATATTCCGAGCCGATGGGCGCGAAAGTTCAGGGCCCTGATGGCAAGGAACACCTTGTCCACATGGGTTCCTATGGCATTGGACCGACACGCCTTGTTCCCGCCATCATTGAAGCATCGCATGACGAGAACGGAATCATCTGGCCAGAATCGGTTGCTCCATTCGATGTCGTCATCATCAACATGAAGGCAGGTGACGCTGCCTGTGATGCGGCTTGTGAAAAGCTGTATTACTCGCTGACCAACGCAGGCAAGGATGTTCTGTACGACGATACGGACGACCGTGCTGGCCAGAAGTTTGCGACGGCTGACCTTATCGGCGTGCCGGTGCAGGTCATCGTCGGTCCGCGCGGCATCGCGGCTGGCGAAGTGGAAGTCAAGGATCGCAAGACCGGCGCACGCGAGACCGTGACCGTCGAAGCGGCAATGAACAGGGTGCTTGGCTGAAAAGCCGATAAGGAGAAGACATGGCAAAAGCCGAGGCTGATAACGGTGCAGGCTCTTCCGTAAAGGGTGGAGCCGCCCGGCCATTTTCGGCCTTCGAGCGCATGGTGGCCTGGCGCTACCTGCGTTCGCGCCGCAAGGAAGCGTTCATTTCCGTCATCGCAGGGTTCTCCTTCGTTGGCATCATGCTCGGCGTTGCGACGCTGATCATCGTCATGGCGGTCATGAACGGTTTCCGAACGGAGCTGATTTCCCGCATTCTCGGCATCAACGGCCATATGATCGTTCAGCCCATCGACTCTCCGTTGAAGGACTATGACGATCTGGCCAAGAAATTCGCCGCCGTTCCCGGTGTCACCATGGCTTTGCCGCTGGTCGAAGGTCAGACACTGGCGTCGGGTCGTGGCGGTGCGGGCAGTGGCGCACTTGTGCGCGGTGTTCGCACCGAAGATATTGAAAAGATCAAGGAAGTCTCCGGTAACATCAAAGTCGGCGATCTCGTCGGCTATATGTCTGGGCAGGGCGTTCTCGTCGGCTCGCGTCTCGCGTCCCAGCTAGGCGTGACGGCGGGCGACCAGATTACGCTGATATCACCGGAAGGTGACGTGACGCCAATGGGCGTCAACCCGCGCGTCAAATCCTACACGATCTCGGGCGTCTTCGAGATCGGCATGTCGGAATATGATGCCTCGATGATCTATATGCCGCTGTCCGAAGCACAGCTGTATTTCAACAATGAAGGCATCGTTCAGTCCATTGAGCTCTTCGTCACCCACCCGGATAATGTTGATGGCATCAGGCCGCTGGTGGAGACGGCAGCCGGGCGGCAGATTTATATCACCGACTGGCGACAGCGGAACCAGACCTTCTTCTCCGCGCTTCAGGTAGAGCGCAACGTCATGTTCATGATCCTGACGCTGATCGTGCTGGTGGCGGCGCTCAACATCATCTCCGGCCTCATCATGCTGGTGAAGGACAAGGGCAGCGATATTGCCATTCTGCGCACCATGGGCGCAAGCTCAGGCTCCATCATGCGCATCTTCTTCATGACGGGCGCTGCCATCGGCATCGTCGGCACTTTCGCGGGCGTCGGGCTCGGCGTCATCGTCTGTCTCAATGTGGAATCGATCCGGCAGTTCTTCTCGTGGATTTCGGGCACCGTCCTGTTCGATCCGCAGCTTTATTTCCTCAGCCAGCTTCCGGCGGAAATGCAGCTGAGCGAAACCATGACGGTCGTCATCATGGCGCTGACCTTGTCTTTCCTGGCAACGATCTTTCCGGCATGGCGGGCATCCAAGCTCGATCCAGTCCAAGCCCTGCGTTACGAATAAGGACTGCTTCACACCATGGCACAGAAAATAGCGTTGCAGCTTTCCGGCGTGGAACGGACTTACGGGCAGGGCGAAACCAGCCTGTCCATCTTGAAGAATGCCGACCTTCAGCTTAGAAGCGGTGAGATCGTCGCGCTAGTGGCACCTTCAGGCACCGGCAAATCCACGCTCCTGCATCTGGCTGGTCTGCTGGAACATCCCGATGCGGGCGAAGTCGTCGTCAATGGCAGATCCTGTGGCGATCTCTCGGATGAAGAGCGCACGCTGATCCGCCGCAGCGACATCGGCTTTGTCTACCAGTTCCACCACCTGCTGCCGGAATTCACCGCGCTCGAAAACATCATGATGCCGCAGCTTATTTCCGGGCTAAAGCATGCGGAAGCCAGCGAACGCGCCAAGGCGCTGCTGGACTATATGCGCATCGGCCACCGGGCAGACCACCGCCCGTCTGAGCTTTCCGGTGGTGAACAGCAGCGCGTGGCCATCGCCCGCGCCGTCGCCAATGCACCGCTTCTGCTGCTGGCCGATGAGCCAACCGGCAACCTTGATCCTGAAACCGCATCCTACGTATTCGGCGCTCTCGAAGCCCTGGTCCGCCAGTCCGGTCTCGCGGCCCTCATCGCCACCCACAACCACGAGCTCGCCGGCCGCATGGACCGCCGCGTCACGCTCAGCGAAGGCAAAATCGTAGAGTTCTGATCGGCGTCCGACTTCTCTGGTTCAAATAAAAAAGCACGGCTATCACGCCGTGCTTTTTCTTTGAATACGGATGGTGAAGATGCGCCAGAGCCCCGCGCTCCGGCGCATCTTCGTCCAGAGGCTTATCGTGGGCGGATTGCGTTTACACGCACTGCGACCTGCTGATTGTTAACGTTCAAACCAATGTAGTCGTACTGCACGCCAGCCGTTTCAACGAATTCCTGGAACGCCTTGTACTCATGCAGTTCCCAGCCAGGATAGTTAAAATACTCATCGAACAGAATGATCGTGCCCGGGACGATACGGTCACGCAACTGCGTGAACACAGTCTGTGTCGAGGAGTAGAGATCACAATCGACATGGATCAGCGAGGCTGGACCCTGATGCGCGTCAAGGAAGGCAGGCAGGGTGCGGTCAAACCAGCCGACGACGAGTTCGACATTTGGCAGAACCTGCGGCAGGCCTTCACGGGCGAAAGCACCCTTGTCGAAGCCCGGACGCCAAGCTTCCGGCAGGCCTTCGAAGCTGTCGAAGCCGTAAACCGGTGTGCTGATATTCTCTGCGATGCGGTTGATCGACCGACCGGAGAAAACGCCGAATTCGAGAACCAGACCTTCGACCTTTGCCGCTTCGCAGGAGTAGTCGATCAGGTCTTGGGTCGTTTCCAGATGTTTTGCGGTCAGCATTTTGCTGTACATGTACTGGCTGGACGTGACGCCAGCGGTCAACCTGGAAATGAAGTTCAGGTTGAAAGAGCCGGTTGGTGGCGATGATATTGCAAAGTTGGATACAGATAAAATCTTTTGGAGGACGTCGTCGTTGCTTGTTGCAGTCGCTGCTTCGCTCATTTTGAAAACTCTAAGCCAGATGTAGTGATGTGAGCGACTTATATTAAGCCGCTCTGCCCCGTCGTCTTCTGGAGCGCATTGATGGTTAGGCTAACCTGAATTTTAAATCAGGAATCTCAGAAGACATGGTTGTGTTATTGCCGTTTTAACTTGCGCGAAGCGTGTGGCTCCTGGTTACACTGGATTTGCGCAAAGCATCATCAGTGTTTCCACATGTACCCCAAATAAAAAGGCAAGTCCTGCTCTGCCATGACTGGCATGATCGGTTCTGATGAACGAGCCTGCGCAATTCTCCACTCAGCTTTGAACTCGATGGAAGCGCGGCGATTTTTGCCGCCACCACATGACGCCATCGACCCTTGGTTTGCCCTTTCGAGTCAAGCACTTGCCGCGAATCGAACGCGGGAACCCGCACGACTCGGCGTGCGTTGACAAGACAAGGGTGAAAAATAAGCAGTTGACAGTGGAACTAAATAAGAACAAAGTTAGAACATAAAGAGTATGGAGAGACAAATGACCGACATCATCCGTGACATTGCCGCTTTCGCTTCCATCGCCGTCTTTGTTGCTAGCTTCTCGGTGATCCTCACTTCCATGTGATGTGTTGACGTCGTTTCAACCGGAAATGACGTGTAAACTTAACCTTAGGCAGTGGACTTTGCCTTCAGGAAATCCGAAAATCCCGCTGAATCAGAATGGCGGGATAAAGTAAAATGGGTGAGATTTTGGTGAGCGGTGATAAGGCCGCACATGAGCTAAAAACACCCGGCTTCGTTCACCTTAGGGTGCACTCTGCCTACTCCTTGCTTGAGGGCGCGTTGCCCTTGAAGAAAATCATGGCCAAGGCCGTCAGCGACGGTCAGCCCGCCATCGCCATTACCGATACCAACAATCTGTTCGTCGCGCTGGAGTTCTCCGAAAAGGCGCGAGACGAGGGCTTGCAGCCCATCATTGGCTGCCAGATCTCGCTCGATTTGCAGGACGCAACCGATGACAAACGCGGCAACAACAACCTCGCCAAGCTGCCGTCTATCGTTCTTCTGGCGGCGGATGCACAGGGCTATGAGCGACTGGTCGATCTGATTAGCCGTGCCTATCTGGATGGCGAGGGTACAGGCCACGCGGTCAGCATCACCAAGTCCTGGCTGGAAGAGGGTGACAATAGCGGTCTGATCGTTCTCACTGGTGCGTCTGGCGGACCCATCGATATGGCGCTGCGAGATGGCCATACCAATCTAGCGACAAAGCGCTTGATGGTGCTGAAGGAGCTTTTCGGCGACCGTCTCTATATGGAATTGCAGCGTCAGGGCAATTTCGATCGCGCCCATGAGCGCCGCGTGATTTCTCTGGCCTATGAGCACGACATTCCGCTCGTTGCCACCAATGAGGCGTTCTTCCCGTCGCGTGCGGATTACGATGCGCACGATGCCTTGATGGCTGTCGCCCACAATGCCATCGTCTCCGATGACAGCAGATTCCGCCTCACGCCGGACCACTATCTGAAAAGCCGCAGCGAGATGATGGCACTTTTTGCCGACATTCCCGAGGCTTTGGAAAACACAATCGAGATCGCGCAGCGCTGCTCTTATGTTCTCAAAAAACGTGGGCCAATCCTGCCTCGTTTCACCGGTGCCAGCGATGACCCGGAAGAGGCGGAACGCGCCGAGTCGCTCGAGCTTCGTCGTCAGGCCGTGGAAGGGCTCGACCAGCGTTTGGCCTCGCTCGGCATGGCGCCGGGTTATACCGAGCAGGAATATCGCGACCGGCTGGATTTCGAACTCGGCGTTATCGAACGCATGAAGTTTCCCGGCTACTTCCTCATCGTTGCCGACTTCATCAAATGGGCTAAGCAGCAGGATATCCCCGTTGGCCCGGGCCGTGGTTCGGGTGCTGGCTCGCTGGTTGCCTACGCGCTTACCATTACCGATGTCGATCCGCTACGCTTCTCGCTGCTGTTCGAACGCTTCCTCAATCCAGAACGCGTATCGATGCCCGACTTCGATATCGACTTCTGTCAAGACCGCCGCGAAGAGGTCATTCGCTACGTGCAGCGCAAATATGGCCGCGAGCAGGTGGCGCAGATCATCACCTTCGGTTCGCTACAGGCGCGTGCCGCCTTGCGTGACGTTGGTCGCGTGCTGGAAATGCCCTATGGTCAGGTGGACCGCATCTGCAAGCTGGTGCCGAACAATCCGGCCAATCCCACGCCGCTGTCCAAGGCCATCGAGGAAGAGCCGCGTTTTCAGGAGGAGGCCGACAAGGAGCCGGTCGTCGCGCGTCTTCTGGATATCGCCCAGAAGATCGAGGGCCTGTATCGCCACGCCTCCACTCACGCCGCCGGTATAGTTATCGGTGACCGTCCGCTGTCCAAGCTCGTGCCCATGTATCGCGATCCGCGCTCGGACATGCCCGTCACCCAGTTCAACATGAAATGGGTGGAAAGCGCCGGTCTCGTCAAATTCGACTTTCTCGGCCTGAAGACGCTGACGGTCTTGAAAGTGGCGGTGGACTTCGTTGCTAAACGCGGCATCTCCGTAGATTTGGCGGCCATTCCGCTGGATGACCAGAAGACCTATGAAATGCTGTCGCGCGGCGAAACCATCGGTGTGTTCCAGGTGGAAAGTGCGGGCATGCGCAAGGCGCTGATCGGCATGCGCCCGGACTGTATCGAAGATATCATTGCGCTGGTGGCGCTCTATCGTCCGGGCCCGATGGAAAACATCCCGGTCTACAATGCCCGTAAACATGGTGAGGAAGAGATCGAGTCGATCCACCCGACCATCGATCATCTGCTGAAGGAAACGCAGGGCGTTATCGTTTATCAGGAACAGGTGATGCAGATCGCCCAGGTCCTGTCCGGCTATTCGCTGGGTGAAGCCGATCTTCTGCGCCGTGCCATGGGTAAGAAGATCAAGGAGGAAATGGACCAGCAGCGTGAGCGTTTCGTGGAAGGCGCGATCCGCAACAATGTCTCCAAGGCGCAGTCCGATACCATTTTCGATCTGCTAGCGAAGTTCGCCAATTACGGCTTCAACAAATCCCACGCTGCCGCTTACGCCATCGTGTCTTACCAGACGGCCTATATGAAGGCGCATTTCCCGGTGGAGTTCCTCGCGGCCTCCATGACGCTGGATATGGCCAATACGGAAAAGGTCAACGACTTCCGTCAAGATGCGGGCCGCATGGGCATTGAGATCGTCGCGCCATCGGTGCAGACATCCCACCGTCGTTTCGAGCCGGGTGAAAACCGCATCTATTATTCGCTGGCGGCGCTGAAAGGCGTGGGCGAGGGCGCGGTTGATCACATCGTGGAAGTGCGCGGCGAAAAGCCCTTCACCAGCCTTGAGGATTTCTGCCTACGTATCGACCCCAAACAGGTCAACCGCCGCGTGCTGGAAAGTCTCATCAATGCGGGCGCTTTCGATTGCTTCGGCAAGGACCGCGCCGAACTCATCGGTGGGCTGGACCGCGTCATCGGTTACGCGCAGATCGCGCAAAGCCGCCGGGTCAGCGGTCAGCATGATATGTTCGGCTCCGGCAGTGCAAGCGGACCGGAAAAGCTGGTTCTGCCAGCGTATCAGCCTTGGCTCGCATCGGAAAAGCTGCTGCGGGAATATCAGGTGCTGGGCTTCTACCTCACCGCCCATCCGCTCGATACCTACCGCGCCATTCTCGATAAGCTGCGGGTGCAGAATATTGCCGACTTCACGGCATCGGTGAAACAGGGCGCCACCGCTGGCCGTCTGGCCGGCACAGTCACCGGCAAGCAGGAGCGCAAGACCCGTACCGGCAACAAAATGGGCATCGTCACCTTCTCGGATGCGTCAGGCCAGTATGAGGCCGTGTTGTTTTCGGAAGGGCTTGGACAGTACCGTGATCTGCTCGAGGTCGGCAAATCGCTTGTGATTACCGTACAGGCGGAAGAGCGGCCAGAAGGCATTGGACTGCGCATTCAGACTGCGCAGTCACTCGAAGAAAAATCGGTCCAAATGCAGAAGGCGCTACGTGTATATCTTCGCAATTCCGGCCCGATGAAGGCGCTGGCGCACCACCTCAACAAGGGCGATGGCTCAGTCTATTTCGTGCTGATCAAGGATGATGGCCAGCGCGAAATCGAGGTGGAATTGCCGGGGAAATACCGCATCTCACCGGAAGTCGGCGCAGCATTCCGCTCCGCCTCCGGGGTCATCGATGTCGAGCTGATCTTATTTAAAACAACTTCTTGTTGCGGAAAATTGAACCGGTTTCAGAACAGGCTGTTGGTCGGAAAAGCAAAAGCACCCTTGTCGATAAAGCCGTGACGAGACAGGCACGCCCGCAGCGCCGCATTGTAGTAATAGGATGTCGTGTAGGCAGTGCCACGTGGTGGCGAGCTGGCTTCAGCCGTGCAGTTTGACAGCGCCCGGTCATAGACGTCGAGAAGGATGGGATCGCTTGTCACGTCCGGCCCGGCATAAACGCTGTAATTTTTGGGTGATTCCGCGGCCGAAACGCAGGCCAGACCAAGAATGGCTGCTGCTACATATTTGATGTTCATTTGCTGGCTCTCCACGCTGTAATGGTGAGCTATGTCAACGCCGTTGGTCCGGCTTCCGTTCCCGCAAGACGTGCACATCCTGCGGGCGGAGGCACTTCGTTACATTGGGCGGTCGCGCGTCACGGTAATGAAGTCCGTTCCCTGTCCGGTTTCCAGCCCGTGGCTGAGATCGGCAACGGTGATGGAACTGCCGACGGCAAGCTCTGCCTCGAGCTTGTCACGGATCACATCCGGTATTTCAAGACGATCCAGCACCGCATTCAGCTGGTTGGAACCGCCCGGCGCCTCCGCCACGTCGATGCCGAGGCGTTTGCGGGCGGCGGCTGGCAGATGGTTTTCCAGCGTCAGGCCGTTCCATTCCGCCTTACCCTTGTCGCGGTCCATATCGATGACCTCGAAGAAATGGGTGCCGAGCGCCACATGCGGGTCTTTGATATGGATGGGCGCTTCGAACAGGGGCTTGAAGTCGCGCCGCACCATGAGCTGGCCGTTTGGCGCGGCTTCTGCACCGGCGGAAGTGTAAAGTGCATCCACGAAATCATCACTCAGCAGCGGGCCGGTGGTCTTCATACCCTTCCAGCGCTTGAAGCCATTGATGGCGGTCTCGGTCATCTGGCCCATGAAACCATCTGCCACGCCAGCATCGAAGCCGATGCTGGTCAACAGTTGCTGCACATCCATGATCTTCTCACGGTCGCCGCGACGGGTGATCAGAATGCGAAGCGGCGAGCGGTTGGTTTCCACAGATGCCTTGGGCTTCACGGAACTCGTCGTCTGGTTGACTGCAACTTCCACCAGCTTCAGCGAAGCATCGAAGGTTGCCGGGCGCAGCTCGACATCGGATAGCATCAACCCGTCATCAGCCGTGTCCTTGGGCTGCAAAAGGGCAGGGTGGTCGATGTGGCGCAGTGAGACATCCGCATCGGAAATGATGACATGCACGCCACGCGCCGTCATGCCGTAGAGCGACTTGGCGAATTTGGCAGGCAGGCGAATGCAGCCATGCGAGGCTGGGTAATTCGGCACGCGGCCCTCGTGCAGCGCAATGCCGGACCATGTCAGCCGCTGCATGAAGGGCATGGGCGCTGCCGAATAGATATTGGACTCGTGGTATTTGCGCTTGTCGATGATGGAGAAGATGCCGCTCGGCGTGTCGTGTCCCGCCTTGCCGGTGGAGACTTTCGACGTCGCAATCACTTCGCCGTCCTCATAGAGCGATAGCATCTGCTCGCTCTTGGAAACGACAACCTGCAGACTTCGCGCATCCCCGGCAAAGGCCGTCTGCACCAGAACGGAAGTTGAAAGGAGGCAGGCTCCCACAAATGCACGCAACATCATGTCACTCCAACGCAATACAAAACGTGCCTTCATACGCAAGGCACAGGAGCTAAGGGCCACCTAAAAACCAAGGCGGCTTTTTCACAGATCAGAGTAGCGTGTGGGATTTAAGGAAACTTTTAAATATCATCACGACTGTGTGTAACCGGCTACTTTTTCGCACCGAATGTATAGCCGGTCTCGACGGCTCCCTTGCCGAATTTGTCTCGCAGTTTGTCCATGGCAGCTTCCGCCGCCGCACGACGCCCTGCACCTTTGTCCACAAGGTCGGGCGGGTCGGCAAGGGTGGGGTGGCACAGGTCCGAAACGCCGATGCCGATCAGCCGGAACTTCGTGCCGTCGGTCTCTTTTTCCAGCAGCGAAATACCCGTGCGGAATATCCTGTCGGCAAGCTGCGTCGGGTCTTCCAGACGTTTGTTGCGGGTGCGGGATTTGAAATCCGCCGTCTTCATCTTCAAAACGACAGTATGCCCGGCCACCTCGTTTTTCTTCAGTCGCCACGCTACCTTTTCAGACAGTGAACGCAGGATCGGCACCAGATCTTCGTGGCGTGAAATATCGTTGAAGAAGGTCGTTTCGGACGACACGCTTTTGGCCGGATCATTGGTGTGAACGTCGCGGTCGTCTATGCCGCGCGACAGCCGGAACAGCCGCTGGCCCATGGAGCCATAACGGCGCATCAGGTCGCTCTCATCCATCTCCTGCAACTGTGAGATCATGCGGATGCCATCCGCCTCCAGCGTGGCGGCAAAGGCCTTGCCGACACCCCAGATGGTCGTGACGGGCCGGGCAGCGAGGAAGGACATCGCCTCCTTCTCGCCGATCACCGAAAAGCCGCGAGGTTTCTGCAGATCGGACGCCACCTTTGCCAGAAACTTGCAATAGGACAGCCCGACGGAAACGGTAATGCCGATTTCCTTCTCCACTCGGCGCGCAAATTCCGCAAGCACGCGCGCAGGCGGATCGTGGTGCAGCCGCTCGGTGCCGGAAAGATCGAGAAACGCCTCATCAATGGAAATCGGCTGCACCAGCGGCGTCAAGTCTTGCATCATGGCACGGATTTCCCGCCCGACCTTGACGTATTTCTCCATGTTCGGCTTCACGACAATCGCCTGCGGGCAGGCCTCCAGCGCCTTGAACATCGGCATGGCCGAGCGCACGCCATGGATGCGCGCAATGTAGCATGCCGTCGAAACCACCCCACGCTTGCCGCCGCCGATAATCAGCGGCTTGTCGGCAAGCTCGGGATTGTCGCGCTTCTCGACCGATGCATAAAAGGCGTCGCAATCGATATGGGCAATCGGCAGATCGTAAAGCTCGGAATGAAAGACGAGGCGAGGGCTGCCGCACCTGCGACAACGCCGTATGCCCTCCGGCTGGCCAGCCAGACAGTCACGGCAGAAACCGGGATCATAGGTCGAGAGTGCAGCGGCCATGGCTCAGAAACAAAAAGAGAACGTCCGGCACCATAATATGTTATGAAAGAGTCCTCAATAGACGAGGGATGCGCAGTGACAGCTCAATACTCGCCAGAACTCAGCCCCGGTCCGGAGAACTGGTGCCACGCTGCTTCAACGTCTTCAGGCTTTGTTCCAGTTGCTGCGCAAAAGGCCATCAGGTCGGGTTCGTGGCTCATGATGAAGTCGATCAGGCCAGCGAGGAAGCCGGGGTCGTTGACGGCCTGGCGCAACATGTTTGGCTGCACGCCGGTGAGCGCGAGAAAACGGGCAAGCATATCGGGCTCACTGGCCAGCCAGCCAAGTATGGCGATGGCCGTTTCATGGCCGTCTTTGCGAACAGTCCTGTCGTTTTTTGTGTCGCGCAGCATTTGTTTACTGAAGTTACCTATTTCTCAACCAAATCCCACTAGCGTACCGCCCTGGGGGATAATGGAATCGGTTCTTTGACACCCTATATGTCTATGAAGTGGTTTCAAAGCGAAACAAGGACTGGTTCCATGCCTAAACAGGTCATGATAGTTGAAGACAACGAGCTGAACATGAAGCTCTTTCGTGATCTGATAGAGGCGTCTGGCTATACCACCATCCAGACCCGCAATGGCATGGAAGCACTCGAACTTGCCCGCAAGCATCGCCCCGATCTGATTTTGATGGATATCCAGCTGCCGGAGGTTTCCGGACTAGAAGTCACGAAATGGCTGAAGGAAGACGACGAGCTTCATGTTATACCCGTCATCGCGGTCACGGCTTTTGCCATGAAGGGTGACGAGGAGCGTATTCGCCAGGGCGGATGCGAAGCCTATGTCTCCAAGCCGATTTCTGTGCCAAAGTTCATCGAGACGATCAAAACTTATCTTGGCGATGCGTGAGACAGGGTTGGGCGAATGACTGCGAGAATTCTGGTCGTCGATGACATTCCGACAAATGTGAAGCTGCTCGAAGCTCGGCTGTCGGCGGAATATTTCGATGTTCTCTGCGCGGAAAATGGTGCGAGAGCGTTGGATATCTGCAATACCGAGCAGGTCGACATCATCCTTCTCGACATCATGATGCCCGACATGGACGGCTTCGAAGTCTGCGAACGACTGAAGGCCAATCCGAAAACAGCCCATATTCCCGTCGTCATGGTGACTGCGCTCGATCAGCCCGCAGACCGCGTACGCGGTCTCAAAGCCGGTGCCGACGACTTCCTGACCAAGCCCGTCAATGATCTACAGCTCATCTCCCGCGTCAAAAGCCTTGTGCGCCTGAAAACCATGAGCGACGAGTTGCGCATGCGTGCCGAGACCGCTCAGACCATCGGTGTTGGCGATCCCATCCTAGAAGGCGCGCAGATCGAGCAACCCGGTCGCGTGCTGCTGGTTGATGGCCGCGGCAGCTCGCAGGAGCGCATTATCAAGGCGCTGAAGCCGGTGGCGGAAGTCTTTGCGCTAGCAGAGCCGGGCAATGCGCTCTTCGAAGCGGCTGAGAACGACTATGAAATGGTCATCATCAATTCCAACTTCGATGATTTCGATCCGCTGCGCCTGTGTTCGCAGCTGCGCTCGCTGGAACGCACACGCTTCCTGCCGCTGCTGCTGATTACCGAGCAGGGCGACGAGACGATGATCGTGCGGGCGCTGGAGCTTGGCGTGAACGACTATATCGTGCGCCCCATCGATCCCAATGAGCTGGTGGCCCGCACGCTGACGCAGATCAAGCGCAAGCGCTTCAACAATCGCCTGCGCGAAAACCTGCATCAGACGATGGAATTGGCCGTTATTGACGATCTGACGGGTCTCAACAACCGCCGCTACCTCGATAATCACCTCAAGATTCTGTTTAACCGTGCTGCCACACGCGGACGTCCTCTGTCCGTCTGCATGACGGATATCGACCGGTTCAAGCATGTTAACGACACCTATGGCCATGATGCGGGCGATGAGGTTCTGCGGGAATTCGCAAGCCGTGTTCGATCCACCGTGCGCGGTGCAGACCTTGCCTGCCGTTATGGCGGCGAGGAGTTCGTCGTCGTCATGCCGGATACGCCTGTTGAAATGGCGGCCTCGGTTGCGGAGCGCCTGCGCTCCATCATCGAAGGCAGACCATTCGTGCTGCGCTCTGGCCGCGAACTGCACATTACGGCATCGCTCGGCATCGCCACGAATTCGACTTCGATTGAGACGCCGGAGCAATTGATGCGCCAGGCTGACCGTGCGCTTTACGAAGCGAAGAATGCCGGGCGCAATCGCGTTGTCGCTTCGGCGGCATGAGGATTTTCAGGGCTGATATTTCGGCCCTCTGATTGTTATCCACAACAACAGTATAGACCTGTCGCATTCGTGATGCGGGCGTGATTGTCGTCACATCGAAAGATGCGCGGCCTGCCGTGGCGTTTTGCAATGCAAAAACTTCTTGGATTTTTCAGTTGAAAATCACTTTTCCGGATATCGGCCGCCTGTTTGTTCTACGCAAATTCTGGCGGGCGGAGCAGGCGCTGAAGTCTATTCTAAAATATTATTTTAGATAGGTGAAATTTACCCTGCAAAATTGCGGGGAGTTATTATGTATTAATTTGCGCTGTATTAGCTGTGTGCCTGTATCATCGCGGGATATTTAACCATATCGGCTGATCTCGCGACGATTCGTTTAATAATTTGTTGATTTTCCCCAAATCTTACGCGACACTTTCTTACATAAGATAACTTCTGCACTAACAGCGCATTTCGCCGCTGTATGGAAGTAGAAGAGCGTGGGTTCTTTGACCGGACGCTTTCCCTACAGGGAAGCAAAGATATTCAAATCCCCCATGGTGCTCAGGTCCGCCGCATCTCCTGGGTCTTGGGGCTGGTCGACCGGCGACGCTATTGAACGGTTCCTCGTGCTGTCATTGCTGTCCCGGTCGACCCACTTTCCTCTCCCGCACATTTCTCTTTCAGCAGCAGCTTGACCCGTTCCGCGCATCCGCTTGCCGTGTCGATGCGTGGTGCTTTCACGTCAGAAAAAGCGACCAACAAAAAACGCGCCTCTAGGGGCGCGTTTTTTGTGCATAGTCTGCAAAGGAAATTACTTGATCTTCGTTTCCTTGAATTCAACGTGCTTGCGTACGACTGGATCGTACTTGGTCTTCGTCATCTTGTCCGTGAAGGTACGGCTGTTCTTGGTGGTGACGTAGAAAGTACCGGTGTCGGCCGTCGACAGCAGCTTGATCTTGATTGTTGTAGCTTTCGCCATGGTCGTCCTGCCTTTAACAAATAGGTGAAGCCGCGGACCTGTTCGACCCCGGCTAAATCTGGCGCGAAACTACGGATCGCGCCCGAAAAGTCAAGTCCGATTTGATCCGAAAACCGAACGGGCAATGGAAAGAACCACGTAAAGCGCGAAAAACATCGCCAAAGCCCAGGCAAAGCCATCGGTTCCCAGCACATCCATGGAGATGCCCACCGTCTGCGGCCCGGCGATTGTGCCGATGGCGTAGCAGAAGATAAAGGCGGCATTGGCGGCCACGAGGTCAGAGCCGGTCAGGCGCGAGCCGAGATGCGTCAGGCCCACCGTATACATGCCAGAGACGCAGCCGCCCCACAGCAGCAGCAGAGACGACAGCAAAACCCAGTTATCCACCAGCAAGGGCAGCGCAAGCGTGCCTATGACGCCCGTCAGCGCCATGAGGCCCAGAAGAATGCGACGGTCCTTGATGCGGTCGGAAAGCATGCCAATCGGGATCTGAAACGCCATATTGCCGATGGCCATAACGGTCAGCAGCAAGGCAGCCTGCGATTCGCTGAAGCCTTCGCGAGTCGCATAGACGGGAAACAGCGATAGTCCGCCTGCCTGCACGGAGCCGTAGACGAAGGCAGCCGCAGACGCCATTGGCACCAGCCAGATATAGCGCACGAAATGATGCGCGGGCTTTTCGTCCAGATCCGGGCTTTCGTTACGGGCCAGAAAGATGGGAATCGCTGCCAGCAGGATGATGGCGGAGCCAACGAGGAAGGGAGTGATTCCCTCGCTGCCGATGGCGGAAAACAAAAGCGGCCCGCCTGCAAAGCCAACGGCCATGCCGGTTGCATACATGCCCAGCACCATTCCGCGCCGTTTGGGCGGCGCTGCGGCATTGATCCAGAACTCCGAGAGAATAAACAGCATGGTGGTGGCACCATGGAAGACGATTCGCAGCGGAAACCACATCCAGAAGGCATCGGCAAAATAAAAGCCGAGCGCGCTAATGGCGGAGACGACCACCGCCGTCATCATGGTACGCGCCACGCCGAACTCGTGCGCCAGCCGGCTCGTCACAGGTGCTGCCATCATGGCGGCCACGCCAGCCATGGCCGTGTTGAGGCCGATCATGCTCGAGGAGATGCCGCGCTTTTCAAGAATGATGCTGAGCAGCGGCAGACCGAGACCGATGGCGATGCCAACGGCGCTGATTGCAGAGATGGCGGCGATGAGCGAGGGCCAGTGAATGTCGTCGGCGTCGCAAGTCGGATGGGACATGAAGACCTTTATAGAAAGCCACGAATGAATTTGCCGCGACGCTCGAAATATTGTCGCACCGGGCTTTCGAATTGCAGTGAAGGATCACCTATCATGAACTTTGTGACATCTTCGAGAACCAACCGTGTAATGGGTGCCATGTTCAGACTGGAATTGTCCTCAATGTCAAGCCATTGAAGGCTCAGCAGCTCTTCCGAATCGCTGAAAGCATTGGGATTTATGCCTGCTTCATCGGTAAAACAGCAGAAGAACCGCGTATCGTAACGCCGTACTTTGCCGGGCGGCGTAATGGCGCGGGCGACGAAACGCAGGTGCGAAAGATCGGGTGCATGACACTCGCCCGCATCACCGCCAAAGCGCAGGCCCGTTTCCTCATGCAGTTCGCGTATGGCCGCCAGCGCCAGTGCCCGCGCACCGGAAGCGGTCAATCGCCGCGAAGCGGCGTGGATGAGCTTGTCTGTGACGGCAGGATGCAAATCACCGCTATAGGGCAGGGCGTGGTCGCGGGCATCGCGCCGTCCGCCGGGAAATACGAAAACATCGGGCATGAAGACATGCGCACTGCTACGCTTTCCGACCAGCACGCGTGTCCTGTCCGTCGATCTGTCGAGCAGCAGAATGGAGGCCGCATCTTTCGGACGCATATAGGGTGATGGCTCAAGGGATGGTTCGGTACGCACAGGCGCTACACCATGTCAGTGAGACGAGCCGTCGATCTGTTCTTTCTCGGGCTCATGGCTGAAACCATGCATCTTCAAGGCCCATTGCAGACCGATGACTCCACCTTTGATGGGCTGTATCGTCAGCAGCGCGACGAGGATGGTGATCGGCACCCAGATGGCGAAGTGAACCCACATCGGAACCAGAAACACCGTATCCGTCATCATGAAGCCGCCAACGGCGACGTGGCCGAGGATCATGATCGAGATATAAGGTGGAAGGTCGTCCGAGCGCTGGTGGTGCATGTCCTCGCCACAGGATGCACATTGATCGACCGGCTTCAGCCATGCGCGGAAGAGATGGCCGTTGCCGCAGGCCGGGCAGCGGCTCAATATGCCACGCATGATCGAGCGACCAAGCGGACGGTCTTCCGGTTTGCCACCATACTGCACTGTCTGCGTCTCGGTCGTCGTCATGCGCGTGTCCTCTGGACTTGTTATCTGCGTCTGCGGGGCGGTCTCGTGCCGGGTGTCGGGCCGCTGGTGCGGCGTGTGGTCTTGTGGAAGGAGCGTGTCGCCGTCGGCATCTTCTTGCCTTCGTTCAACACTTCAAACCGCAAGGCACCGGCCAGAGGCACGGCCTCAGCCAGACGAACCTGAACAGCATCGCCCAGCTGATAGCCAAGTCCGGTCTTTTCACCCGTCAGAGCCTGATGCGCCTCGTCATAGATGTAATAGTCCGTACCCAGCGTAGATATAGGAACGAACCCGTCAGCGCCAAACTGCGGCAGCGCGACAAATAGTCCCGCCTTGGTGACACCGCCGACCCGGCCTTCGAATTCTTCGCCCACGCGCTGCGAAAGATGATGCGCGATCAGCCGGTTGACCGTATCACGCTCTGCTGCCATCGCACGCCGCTCGAAAGTCGAGATTTCAGCAGCGACATCGGCCAGCGTCGCTTCTTCCTGTGGCGTGATGCCACCTTCGCCAAGACCCAGTGAACCAACCAGTGCGCGATGCACGATAAGGTCAGCGTAACGGCGGATCGGCGAGGTGAAATGCGCGTATTTCATCAGGTTCAGGCCGAAATGGCCGATATTGTCAGGGCTGTAGATCGCCTGGCTCTGAGAGCGCAACACCATCTCGTTGACGATGATCTGATGCGGCGTGTCCAGCGCGCGCGCCAGAATGCCGTTGAAGGAATTGGCGCGAACCTGCCCGCCCTTGACCAGCGAATAGCCAATGGTGTTGAGGAATTCGCGCAGCACTTCCTGCTTGGCAATCGTCGGCGCGTCATGGACGCGGTAAACCAGACGCTGTTTTTTCTGCTCCAGCGTTTCGGCGGCGCAGACATTGGCCTGGATCATCATCTCTTCGATCAGCTTATGCGCGTCGAGACGGTCGGGAACATGCACACGGTCAACCGTGCCATCCGCTTTCAGAATGATCTTGCGTTCCGGCATGTCCAGCTCAAGCGGCTGGCGGCGGTCGCGACCGATCTTCATCACCTCATAGGCGTGCCAAAGAGGCCGCAGGATCGGCTGCAGCATCGGACCGGTCTTGTCATCCGGGTTGCCGTCAATCGCGGCTTGCGCCTGCTGGTAGGAGAGCTTGGCAGCACTCTTCATCATGATGCGGTGGAAGGTGTGGCTGGCCTTGCGGCCTTCCTTGGAAAAGACCATCCGCACGGCAAGGGCAGGGCGGTCCACGCCTTCCTTCAGCGAGCAGAGATCGTTGGAAATGCGCTCCGGCAACATCGGCACGACGCGGTCGGGGAAATAGACCGAGTTGCCACGCTTCAGCGCTTCACGGTCCAGCGGTGAGCCGGAACGGATGTAATAGGAAACATCGGCAATCGCGACGGTTACGATCACGCCATCTGGGTTGTCGGGCGAGGAGTCCAGCTCCGCATAGACGGCGTCGTCATGGTCCTTGGCATCAGCCGGGTCGATGGTGATGAGCGGCAGTTTGCGCCAGTCTTCACGATGCGCCATCGTCGCGGGCTTGGCTGCATCTCCTGCTGCCAGCACGTCCGATGGGAAGATGTGCGGAATGCCGTGGGCATGAATGGCGATCATAGAGATCGCCTTTTCTGACGCAACGGAACCGACGACAGACAGAACCTTCGCACGCGGCAGGCCGTAACGACCGCTGTTGCGCGAGGTTTCCACCTCCACCAGATCGCCGTCCTTGGCATCGCCTACGCCATCGGGATCAATGACCATTTCATCGCCACGACGCTCGATCGGCATCAGCCGTCCGCCGCCCCCCGGCGTTTCCTTGAACACGCCGAGCGATCCGCCCTGACGTCTGTCGATCAGCTTGATGATGCGCGCGGTATAGGCGGGGCCGACCGCTTCCTTGGAAGGGAAGATCTTGGCCAGCACCCGGTCGCCAATGCCACCCACCGGAGCCTTGCCCTTTTGACGGTCGGCAGAAGATTGGCGAATGATGACGGCAGGAGCCGCCCCGTTCTCTTCCGGCCATTCTGCGGGACGACCGATCAGGCCGCCATCCTTGTCGCGCGTGGTGATGTCGAGAACAGTTACAGGCGGAAGACCGCCCGGACGCATCAGCGACTTGCGGCTCTTATGCAGCATGCCATCGGTCTCAAGCTCCTTCAAAAGGGCCTTCAGCACGATGCGCGTTTCGCCCTTCAACCCGAAGGCCTTGGCGATTTCGCGCTTGGAGGCCTGATCGGGGTGTTCGGCAATGAATTTCAGCAGCACATCGCGCGGCGGAACTTCGCCGTGGATGATGCCAGCAGATTCGAGAACTTTTTTCCCGCGACCGGTGCGGCCGAAGCCATCGCCCGCCGAACCGGATGTTTTGCGCGGTGCTTTGCTCAAGATTCTGCCTTCTTTGCTTTAGGAGCGGCTTTAGCCTTGGCCGCTGTTTTGGGCTTTGCAGCCGCTTTTGGTTTCGCCGCAGCCTTAGGCTTCGCCTTGGCTTTTGTCTCGCCATCGGCGCTTGCGGCCTTGGTGGTCTTTTTCGGTGCAGCGGCCTTCTTGGCCTTCACGGGCTTGCCGTTGCTGCCGGTGCCGGTCTTTGCAATACGCTCTGCAATCAGCACCAGCGCCTCGTCCAGCGTCACCGTGTCAGGCGCCTGCGCCTTGGGAATGGTCGCGTTGACCTTGCCCCAATTTACGTAAGGACCATACTTGCCGTCACGAACGGTTATCGCACCGCCATCGGGGTGGTCGCCCAGTTCCTTCAGCGCGGCAGGTGTGGAAGAACGGCCACGACCCGGCGACGCCTTCTTTTCGGCAATCACAGTCACAGCGCGGTTGAGGCCAATGGAGAACACGTCCTCGATGCTTTCCAGATTGGCATAGCCACCATCATGCAGCAGGAAGGGACCATAGCGCCCGAGACCCGCCGAAATCATCTTGCCTGATTCCGGGTGCTTGCCGATGTCGCGCGGCAGGTTAATGAGCGCAAGCGCTTTCTCGTGATCGATGTCTTCAGGCTTCCAGCCTTTGGGCAGCGAGGAGCGCTTGGCTTCCTTGCCATCTCCACGCTGAATATAAGGCCCAAAACGACCCGACCGCAGCGTCAGTTCTTCGCCGGTATGCGGGTCAGCGCCCAGCGCCTTTGGCTCGTTGACCGCAGCGGCATCCGCTTCCGCACCATCCGAGTTCAGCTGGCGTGTGAAATTGCATTCCGGGTAGTTGGAGCAGCCGACGAAGGCGCCGTATTTGCCAAGTTTCAGCGAAAGATTGCCCGTACCGCACACCTGGCAGATGCGCGGGTCGGAGCCGTCTTCACGCTTCGGGAACACCAGCGGTGCCAGAACCTCGTTCAGCGCATCCAGCACGTTGGTAACGCGCAGTTCCTTGGTGTCTTCGATCTGCGCGAAGAAGTCCTTCCAGAAATCGCGAAGAACCTGCTTCCAGTCCAGCTCTCCAGCCGAAATCCGGTCGAGCTTTTCTTCCAGATCAGCGGTGAAGTCGTATTCCACGTATTTGGTGAAGAAGCTCTCGAGGAACGCCGTCACCAAGCGTCCGCGCGAATGCGGAATGAGTTTGCGCTTGTCGACAATGATATATTCGCGGTCGCTCAGAGTTTTCAGCGTCGCCGCATAGGTGGAAGGACGACCGATGCCGAGTTCTTCCATCTTCTTGATGAGCGATGCTTCCGAGTAGCGTGGTGGCGGCTCGGTGAAGTGCTGGCTGGCATTGATCTTCTGCTTGGCGACGTTCTCGCGGGCATTGATCAGAGGCAGACGGCCATCTTCATCACCGTCGTCGCTCTGTTCGCCCTCTTCCTTCTGGTCTGTATAGGCGGCAATGAAGCCATCGAAACGAATGACGGAACCAACGGCACGAAGGCCTGCTTTCTCGCCCTTGTTATCGGCCAGAATCTCGACCGTGGTGCGCTCGATTTCGGCAGACGCCATCTGGCTGGCAATGCCGCGCTTCCAGATCAGCTCATAAAGACGCAACTGGTCGGTATCCAGGAAGCCTTTCATCTTGTCCGGTGTGCGGCTGAAATCGGTCGGGCGGATTGCTTCGTGCGCTTCCTGTGCGTTCTTCGCCTTGGTCGAATAGAAGCGCGCCTTTTCCGGCACGTAACGTTCGCCAAACTGCTCACCAATCGCACGACGGGCCGCGTCGATGGCTTCTGGTGCAATCTGCACACCATCGGTACGCATATAAGTGATCAGACCGGCAGTCTCGCCGCCAATATCGACACCTTCATAAAGCTTCTGTGCCACCTGCATGGTACGTGATGCGCCGAAGCCCAAACGAGACGACGCCGCCTGTTGCAAGGTGGAGGTGGTGAAGGGAGGACCGGGATTGCGCTTGACGGGCTTTGCCTCAACCGTATCGACCACATAGGTCGCGCCTTCCAGCAGTCCTTTCAGACGGGTGGCATCGTCTCCGGTCTTGATGGACTTGCCCTGCAGGCGCTTGCCATCGGCCATCACCAGCTTGGCTTCGAAGTCATCGCCACGCGGCGTCTTCAAAAGCGCGGAGATGTTCCAGTATTCTTCCGAAACGAAACGCTCGATTTCCGACTCGCGGTCGCAGACTAGACGCAACGCCACTGACTGCACACGGCCAGCAGAACGCGCACCGGGCAGCTTGCGCCACAGAACCGGCGAGAGATTGAAGCCGACGAGATAGTCCAGCGCGCGGCGAGCGAGATAAGCGTCCACCAGCGGAATGTTGATGTCGCGTGGGTTGGCAATGGCGTCGAGAACGGCCTTCTTGGTGATTGCATTGAAGACGACGCGTTCTACTGGCTTGTCGCCCAGCACGCGCTTTTTCCTCAACACGTCCAGGACGTGCCAGGAAATTGCCTCTCCCTCACGGTCAGGGTCGGTTGCGAGGATTAGGCCGTCTGAGGATTTCACCGCATCGGCGATGTCCTTCATCCGCTTCTGTGAGGCGGTATCGACCTCCCAACTCATCTCAAAGTCCTGGTCTGGCAATACTGAGCCATCCTTGGCCGGCAGATCACGCACGTGACCGAAGGAGGCGAGAACCTTGTAGTCGGAACCGAGGTACTTATTGATGCTCTTGATTTTCCCGGGGGATTCTACGACGACAACTTTCATATTTTCTTCTTTCGGAACTTGCCCGTTAACATGCCTTGCCGTTTTTCAACGTGCAACAGAGCGACCTTTATTTCGACATGGACAGGTAATGCGTTTGGGTCAAGAGGCAAGGGGCGTTTTTCTGCCATTACAACAAGATGCAACCTATTGTAGATTGAATTCTCATTTGCAATTAAAGATAAACAAGTTATGGTTGCTCAACTTAAGCGATGCTCTTTGCTGAACGTCGCTTTCCATGAGTTCAACCGGGGTGACTATCGTCGTGAGTGCACAAAACAGCAGCCAGAGCAGGGATCAACAGACGTCGGAAAATCTCGCCTATATCAGGCAGATCCTCGCCGAACTGCGCATCGTTGCAGAACGCGAGGGCGCCGACATGCTATGTTACCTCATAGAAATGGCTTATATTGAGGCCGGAGATATTCAATCCGGCCGGCGCAACCTTTCAGTCGGCCATAATGAGCGAAACCCGCCCCGCGGAATGCCGATTTAGACGCCCCGCAATATCTAGCTCCAGCAGCACCAGATAGACCGTGGATGCTGGCAGCCCGGTGTGGCGGATAATGTCATCGGTCTCCACCGGCGATGGCCCTAGCGCCGAAGCCACGATGCTGCGGTCATCGTCACCGGGTGGTGATATATCCATATCCTCGGTGCTTTCCTTGGCAATGTGTTGAACAGGCAAGGTCGGCTCCATCAAAGGCCGCAGCGCATCCAGAATGTCGGCAGCCTCCGTCACCAGCATTGCCCCGTCCTTGATCAGCCTGTTTGTGCCATGGCAGCGGGCATCGAGCGGTGAGCCGGGGACCGCAAACACCAGACGCCCGAACTCGCCCGCAAGTCTTGCCGTAATCAGCGAGCCCGACCGATCCGCCGCCTCCACGATCAGAACGCCAAGCGAGACACCGGCAATCAGCCGGTTACGTCGCGGAAAGTCTCGCGCACGCGGCTCCCAGCCGAAAGGCATTTCACTGATGCTGGTACCGCCATTGCCGTAAATCTCATCCAGCAGCCGTAGATTTTCAGGCGGGTAAGGCTTATCCAGCCCGCCCGCCAACATTGCAACCGTGCCGGTAGTGAGGCTGGCATGATGTGCGGCGGCATCGATGCCCCGGGCAAGGCCTGACGCAATCGTATAGCCCGCCTGACCACATTGCCGCGCCAGCATGGCCGCAAATTTCGCACCGTTGATGGAGGCATTGCGCGAGCCGACGATACCGATGGAAGGCCGTATCGCGGTTCGGCCTGAACCCTTCATGGAAATGATCGGCGGCGCACCGTCGATTTCGCGCAAAGCTGGCGGATAATCCGGCTCGCCGATGCCGACGAAGCGTGCGCCGAACTTCTCGGCGGCCTCGATTTCCCGTTCTGCTTCGGCAACACTGGCAATGCGAGGGCTGCGGGCGGCTCCACCCCGGCGCGAAAGGTCGGGCAGGGCGTCCAGCGCCTTTTCGGCGCTGCCGAAATGATTGATGAGTTCGCGGAAGGTGACAGGGCCGATATTGTCGCTGCGGATCAGCCGCAGCCATGCCACGCGTTGCCGCTCGGTCAGCGCAATACCGCGCTTTGTTTCGCCATCATGCGGCATATCTCGCCCCCGTCAGGGCGAGACACTTGGCCTCAGCCCTTTTTACCGATCTTGCTTTCAGTCCCCGCCAGCAGACGCTTGATGTTTTCCCGGTGCATATACCAGGAAATGACACTCAGCAGCGTCATCACAAGCGCTGTCTTGTGCGGACCTAATAGCCACAATGCAACCGGAATGACAAGCATTGCAACCAAGGCGGATAAAGAAGAATATTTCGTCAGAAAGGCCGTGGCGAGCCAGATCACGGCAAAAGCCAGCATCATGATGGGCGCAATGCCCAGTAACACGCCGATATAGACGGCAACACCCTTGCCACCCTTAAAGCCCAGCCACACCGGAAACAGGTGGCCCAGAAATGCAAAGAACCCCGCAACCAGCGAAGCCTCATAACCCCATAAGGCATTGGCCACCAGAACCGCCGCCGTGCCCTTCAAGGCATCAAGCAGCAAAGTCGCCGCCGCCAGCTTTTTATTGCCGGTGCGCAAAACATTGGTCGCACCGATATTGCCCGACCCGATATTGCGAACATCCCCCAGACCCGCCGCCCGCGTCAGGATCAACCCGAACGGAATAGACCCCAAGAGATAGCCGATCAGGACAGCAAGAGCGAGAAGCGCAGGCGCTGTCTGCCATTCAGTCAATGTGGTCATTGCAAGGTCCCCTCGGTCCTATCGTGTCATTCTTATTGTACGGAATGCACCAGCTTGCCCGCAACATAAGTCGCAACAGCGCGGCCGGTAAAGCGGGCGTCTTCGAATGGCGTATTCTTGGACCTCGAAACCAGATTTTTCTCGGATACTAACCATGGCTCATCGAGATCGATCAGCGTGATATCGGCCTTGGCACCCGGCTTCAGCGTTCCGGCATCCAGCCCGAAGATTTGCGCCGGACGGGTGGAGAGCGCGTCGATCAGGCGCATCAACGGCACCTGGTCGCTATGGTAGAGGCGCAACGCTGCCGCCAGCATGGTTTCGAGCCCGACGGCGCCGCTCGCCGCATCCGAAAACGGCAGGCGCTTGGTGTCCACATCCTGCGGGTCGTGCGAGGAAACGATGATATCGATCGTGCCGTCCTTTAACGCATCCACCATGGACATGCGGTCGTCTTCTGAACGCAGCGGTGGGGAGAGCTTGAAGAAGGTGCGGTACTCGCCGATGTCGTTTTCGTTGAGCGTCAGATGGTTGATGGAAATGCCGCAGGTGGCTTTCACGCCACGGCTCTTCGCCAGCTTTATCGCTTCGGCAGATTCGCGCACGGAAATCTTGGCGGCGTGGTAGTTGGCGCGGGTCAGCGCTGCGATGCGTAGGTCACGTTCCAACGGAATGATCTCAGCTTCCTTTGGAATGCCTGAAAGACCGAGCCAGCTTGCAAACAGCCCCTCATTCATGTCGCCATGGCCAATATATTGGTCGCGGGTCTCAAGCGAAATCACCGCGTCCAGTTCGCGCGCATAGGTCATGGCACGTCGCAGCACCAGCGTATCCGACAGCGCCTTGCGGCCATTGGTAAAGGCAACGGCACCGGCTTCCTTCAACATGCCGAATTCGGTCATTTCTTCGCCGCGCAGACCCTTGGTCAGGGCCGCTGCCGGGTAGATGTTGACCAGCGCCTTGTCGCGCGCGGTCTTCTTCACGAATTCCACGAGTGCGATGTCATCGATGACAGGGTCGGTGTCCGGCATCACGATCATGCTGGTCACGCCACCCGCTGCCGCAGCGCGCGAAGCGGATTCTATGGTTTCGCGGTGTTCCGCACCCGGTTCGCCCACGAAAACGCGGGCGTCCACCAGACCGGGAACGGCGACCAAGCCCTTGGCATCGCGAACCGTCGCACCCTCAGGCGCGCTCTGGTTCTGCGCATCCTTGCCAGCGGCGAGGATCGTACCATCGGCACCGATGATGATCGTTCCGAGCTCATCCAGATTGCGGGATGGGTCGATGATGCGAACATTCTTGAGAACGGTGCTCATACGCGCTCTCCCTGATTTTGCGAAAGAAGAAGCGTTTCCATAACGGCCATGCGAACGGCGACCCCCATTTCCACCTGGCTTTCGATCACGCTCTGCGGACCATCTGCCACTTCGGATGAGATTTCGACGCCGCGGTTCATCGGGCCGGGGTGCATCACGAGTGCATCCTCCTTGGCAGCCTTCAGCTTTTCGGCATCAAGCCCATAATAATGGAAATATTCGCGCACCGAAGGCACGAAGGAACCGGACATGCGCTCGCGCTGCAAGCGCAGCATCATCACCACGTCTGCACCTTTCAAACCTTCTTTCATGTCGTGGTACACTTCCACGCTCATATCCGCGATGCCCGATGGCAGAAGCGTCGGCGGTGCGACGACGCGCACCCGCGCGCCCATCTGGTTCAAGAGAATGATGTTGGAGCGCGCCACGCGTGAATGCAGCACGTCACCGCATATCGCCACCGTCATGCCAGACAACGTGCCCTTGGCGCGGCGGATCGTCAGTGCATCCAGCAGCGCCTGCGTTGGATGTTCATGCTGGCCATCACCCGCATTGACCACCGAGCAGGCCACCTTCTGCGCCAGAAGTGCAGCGGCGCCCGCTGAAGAATGGCGCACCACCAGCACATCAGGGCGCATGGCGTTCAGCGTCATGGCCGTATCGATCAGCGTCTCACCCTTTTTGACGGATGAATTGCCCACCGACATGTTCATCACGTCGGCACCCAGCCGCTTTCCGGCCAGTTCGAAGGACGATTGTGTGCGCGTCGATGCTTCGAAAAACAGGTTGATCTGGGTCAGTCCGCGCAGGGTCGATGTCTTCTTTTCCCGCTGGCGGCTGATTTTCACCGCCTCGTCGGCCTTGTCGAGAAGAGTGGTGATATCCTGATGGGAAAGCCCCTTGATGCCAAGCAGGTGGCGGTGGGGATAATAGACCATGGAAAATGTCCTCCGGGTCGCAATAGAGCGTGTGGCAAGGCTCTGGCTTTAGTCAACGGGTCTATAAAGACAGGTGGCTTTGTCGGCAAGCATGCGATAAGCCGTGCCAGACCTAATACATGCAATAAAATGCGAATCCCGATATAGCCACGCGATGACGAATATGAACCGGACCGAAGAACAGCTTGCCGAATTGAACCAGCCCAACCTCTGGTCCGGCATCAATGCCTATCGCTCAGACCCGTTGATCGTGGATTTGACCTCCAGTCTTTCGCGCCCTCTGCGCGATGAATTCGACCAGATCGGTCGTTACGTGACGTCGGCGGAAGCGCAAGAACTGGCGCGCATGGCCAATGTCAGCACGCCCAAACTGCACACCCACGGCCCCCGCGGAGAGCGGCTGGATCAGGTGGAGTTCCACCCCGCATGGCACGCGTTGATGCGCCGTTCCATGTCATCAGGCCTGCACAGCAGCGCCTGGGAAAATACGCCTGAAACGCGCGGCAACGAACACAAGGCCCGCGCCACCAAGTTCTATCTGACATCGCAGCTGGAAGCAGGGCATCTCTGCCCGCTCACCATGACGCACGCCTCCGTCGCGGCCATGATGACATCGCCGCGCGTGCAGCAGGAATGGGCGCCGAAAATCCTGTCGCGCAAATATGATTCCTCTCAAAAACCCGCCATGCAGAAGACCGCCGTCACCATCGGCATGGGCATGACGGAAAAGCAGGGCGGCACCGATGTTCGCGCCAACCGCACCACGGCGGAGCGGGTAGGTGAGGGCATCTATCGTCTGTCAGGCCACAAATGGTTCCTGTCCGCACCCATGAGCGATGGCTTCGTCATGCTGGCCCAGATGGGCGATGGCATGGGCTGCTTCCTGGTGCCGCGTTTTCTGGAAGATGGTTCAGCCAACGGTCTGCATTTTCAGCGCCTGAAGGACAAGCTCGGCAACCGCTCCAACGCCTCTGCCGAAGTCGAATTTACCGATGCTTTCGGTTATCTCCTGGGCGATCCAGGTGCCGGCATCCGCACAATTCTCGACATGGTGACGTTGACGCGGCTGGACTGCGCGCTGGCCTCTTCCGGCATGATGCGCGCCTCGCTGGCCGAAGCTGTCCATTTCGCCCGTGGCCGCAACGTCTTTGGCAAACCGCTGGTCACCCAGCCGGTGATGACGCGCGTTCTGGCCGATATGGCACTGGATGTCGCGGCAGCAACCGCTCTCTCCTTCCGCCTTGCTGCTGCCTTCGATAGCGCCCGCAACAATCCGGCGGAAGCGGCCTACGCTCGAGTCATGACGCCCATCGTCAAATACTGGTGCTGCAAGATTGCGCCTGCCTTGATCTATGAAGCGATGGAAAGCCTCGGCGGCAGCGGCTACGTCGAAGACCGCCCCATCGCCCGGCATTACCGCGAAGCCCCGGTCAATGCGATCTGGGAGGGTTCCGGCAACGTCATGGCGCTCGATGTGCTGCGCGTTCTCCAGCGCGGCAAGGATTTGTTCGACCTCGTCTTCGAAACGCTCGAACGCGACCTCGGCCCATCCGGCAAGAAAACCACCGAAGTCCTGCGTGCGGCAATCGCTCTGTGCGAACGTGACGAAGGTGCTGCCCGCCTGCTGGTCGAACAATTCGCACTCGCTGCCGCCGCCGCCGAACTCTGCCGCATCGGCGCCGGCCGCATCGCCGACGCCTTCCTCGAGACGCGCCTGGCCGGTGGCTGGCGCCACACCTACGGCATGCTGGATAGCCGGTTTGACCCGACCTATATTATCGATCTGCTGTATCCGCCTGCGGCGTAAAGTCGGGAGCCTCTACAGGCTCCGGTCTAGGTACGACTCACCTTTGCGGAGCCTGTCGCTAAAAACGGTGCAAAGGCCGATCTGATCTCTTCTAGAAAGGCGTCACTGAACCGACCGATTGGCTCCCGCCGTGCGTCGAAATGATAAGAGCGTTCGATCACGTCATAATTACACTCGCTGACGGTGATCCAGCCGCGCTTGTAGCGGTTCAGTTTCGCACGGCGCAATTCGAGCCCCGGTATTTCAATTGCTTTCTGGTCACCGTGCGGTGGCTTGGACGATACGGGAAGCAACAGGATATGCGTAAGGCCTTGCGTGTCTTTGATCGCAAGGATCATGCAAGCAGGGCGGTCTTTTTCGCCGTGATCACGTTGCGGGTCAGCCTCGTTCTGCCATCGCCAAAGATAAGGGTAGGCAACAATATCACCGCGCCTGAACTTTTCACTCATCGCGTGATGCCTGATATTCCTTTGAATCGGCTTCGAGTTGCTCGCTGAAAAGAGAGGCGATATCGTCCGGCATCTCACCGGCAGCATAGGCCTGACGCACATCCTGATTGCCTGCCAATTTCTCAAACAGGTCCACTGGTAGCACCACCACCGATGGACGTCCGTGCTTTGTCAGAGTGATCGGCTCTTTTTGGGCCTGATCATGGTAGCGCCCGAAATGGCGCATGAACTCTGCAGTCGTGATGGATTTTTGGCTCAAAGTCAGACTCCAGATTGATTTTCTGGATAATACAGAAAATACAGAAAACTGGCAATTGGCTTTATTCTACGCCTTACCTCATAGGCCTCGGAAACCTATTCGCCCGGATGCAGCCGCGTCTTTTTAGCATTGCGTTCATTCGGGCGGACGGCAACCCAGCCAGCGGTAACGATACTCACCGGCAAGGCGACATAGAAGAAGAGTTCCATTCCAGTCATGATCTCAACCCTCCAAGGGTGCGTCTTGCCAACAAATTTAATGCAACTGCTGCGGAAAGCCAAATCACTGTTCCAATAGTGGTGCTGATGGATAGTCCGGGTGAGCCCGGCATGTGGCTGGCGATACTTGCAGCGGGAGCAATCAGGCCAGCAACGACGCAAGCGGTGGACGCTCGATCAAGAGAATTCGCCAGAAGTTTGGTTTGCTCATTGTGCATAAGAGATGTGTATTTTGTCTTTAATTCCCTCAATAGTTGAAGGTGATGGTGGGATCATTTAAGTTTTGAAAGCCTTCCCCGCTTCATCCACAACTACCTTCGTCTCCCGACCATTCCCCGCATTGCCGATAAATTAACCCTTTGCTAACTCCGTTGGTCACGTCACCACACGGAGAATCGCGCGATCATGCTGGCCATCGATGGCACTGCTGCCCTGATAACACCTGCCGTACCGGAAAAGCGCATCAAGGATCGCGCTGCGACGGAGAAGGCTATTTTTGCGGCGGCCAAGGGTTTGCTGGCGGAGGAGGGGTTTCAGGGTTTTGGCATCAATGCCGTCGCGCGACGGGCCGGGTGTGACAAGCAGCTGATCTATCGTTATTTCGGTGGGCTGGAAGGGCTGGTCTCGGCCATTGGTGAAGACCTAGGCTCGTGGGTCAAGGATCGTATTCCCGAAGATACCGGCGGCATGTTTTTGCTGACCTATGGCGATCTCATGGAAAAGCTGGCGCTTTATTACATCGAAGCGCTGCGCAGCGATCCGCTCGTATGCAAGATCGTGGCCTGGGAAGTTTCGGAAAACACACCGCAGGTCAAGCAGCTGGCCGATGCCCGCGCCAAGGCATTGGCCAAGTGGCTGGAGCGCATGCGCGGCTCGCTCGAAGCGCCGAAGGGCATCGATACCGGCGCCGTGAACGCGGTGATTTTCGCGGCCATCCAGCATCTCGTCATCTCCGCCGCCACCAGCGGGCAGTTCGCCGGTGTCGGGCTGAAAACTGCCAAGGATTGGGACAAGATTGGTACCGCCGTGAAACGGATCGTGCGCGGCGTTTACGGCTGATTCAATAAATATTATAATATTTCTATTGAGCGTGGAGCCAATGGCGCCAGCCTGCGTTGTTGCTAGGTCGCAATGACATTATCCACAGCCCTCCCACATTTGTTAACCATGTCACCAACTTTTATTTGCCCATAAGAATTGGTGGGATCATTGTATTAAGGAATTATTAACCATGCGCCTGTGGGCGTATGCAAAGGAACCGCCGTGACCCGCTGGATATCCTTGATCGTCATGATGACGTTCTTCGCCATGCTGCCGTTGGACATCGATGTTCCGACGATGAACCTGTGCCTTATGGCGTGTCTGCGCTGGGGCGTGCTTGCCGCCATTCCTGATACCGTCTTTGTGCGGGGGCAGATGGCATGAAGTGGTTTCTCATTCTCTGGGCCGGGCCGATTGCGCTGCTGGGCAGCTGGTACAGCCTGTCCTATTACGACATGAGCTTCGGCATTTTCATGCTCACCCGGCAGGCGCATGATCTGGTCTTCCAAATTTACGGCAGCGTGCTGGGCATTCCGCCGGAAACGATTCCACCATTGGTCATGCGTGCTATCGCGCTGGACAGCCTTGTGGTTTTCGCGATCGTCGGGTTTCGCAAGCGTAAGGTCATTGGCGCATGGTGGCGTGGCCGTCAGCCCTCGAAGGAGCCAGCCGTTCTGCCAAGAGCGGACAGCCTGTCCAGCGCACCCTGAAGAATGAAGCTGGCAGCAGCCGAATCGATCCGTTCGGCGCGCTTGGCGCGGGAAACATCCATCTCCAGCAGCGCCCGTTCTGCGGCAACCGTTGAAAGACGCTCATCCCAATAGATGAAGGGCAGGTCGGTCTTTTCGCCCATGGCCCGCACAAAGGCGCGCGTGGCCTGCACGCGCGGTCCGGATGACCCGTCCATATTGACCGGCAGGCCGATGATGAAGGCTGCGACCTTTTCCTTCTGAGCGAAGTCCATAAGCGTCTGTGCATCCGGCGTGAATTTAACTCGCTTGATGACCGGGCGAGGGGTGGCGAAACGCCGCGAAAGATCGGACATGGCAAGACCGATGGTCTTGGTGCCCAGGTCCAGCCCGGCAATGGCCTGTCCCGGCTGCAGAAAATCCACCAGTTCCTCTATCGTCAGCGTCGCCATCGGCTCTTCTCAGCGTTTGCGTACGAATTCGGTGCGCAGCACGAGACCCTTGATGGCATCGTGGCGGCAATCGATTTCTTCTGGATTATCGGTCAGGCGAATGGACTTTATCACGGTGCCCTGCTTCAACGTGGTTCCCGCACCCTTCACCTTCAAATCCTTGATCAAGGTCACGGCATCACCATCGACCAGAAGCGTACCGCTGGCATCGCGAACCTCGTTAGCTTTTGCCGCCTGGGCCGCAATCTCGGAGGCCGCACGCCATTCACCGGTCGCTTCGTCATACACATATTCGTCATCATCAGCGGCCATGTTCGCAATTCCAAATTAAATCGAGGGCGGTTGTATGGCCCGTCCTATGTCATAATATATCGGTAATACAAAGGAGAACTTCCATGAAACTCACCTGGCTCGGCCATTCCGCATTCCGCCTCGAAACCGGTAAGGCAAAAATCCTCATCGATCCGTTTTTCACCGGAAACTCAAGCTTCGCCGACCAGAATGCCAAGGACGTCGCCAGCGGCATTACCCATATTCTGCTGACCCACGGCCACGGCGACCATGTGGGCGACACCATCCAGTTGGCCAAGGACACCGGCGCGACAGTTCTCGCCAATGCCGATCTCGCTGCATGGCTGGGCTCCAAGGGCGTCTCTAAGCTGGAAATGGGCAATACCGGCGGCACGGTTGGCTTCGATGGCTTTTCCGCAACTTTCACCAACGCGCTGCATTCTTCCGCCCAGATTACCGAAGACGGCGTCAGTCACGCACTCGGCAATGCCAACGGCCTGATGCTGCATTTCGAAGACGGCCCGACGGTCTATCATATGGGCGATACGGATATCTTCTCCGACATGGCGCTGATCAACGAGCTGCACGAGCCCGACATCGGCCTCGTTCCCATTGGTGACCGCTTCACCATGGGCGGCGCGGTGGCTGCTCTCGCCTGCCAGCGCTTCTTCAAGTTCCGCAACGTCGTGCCCTGCCACTATGGCACGTTCCCCATCATCGACCAGACCCCGGAAAAATTCGTCACCGGCATGGAAGGCTCGGAAAGCCGCGTGGATACGCCAAGCGTCGGACACACGCTGGAGTTCTAAAAAAGCAAAAGCCCGATATGCAGATCGCATATCGGGCTTTTCTGTTTCTACTTGCCTCAAGCGATCTGCGGTTCAACCCGTCCAGTCTGCACGGGGCGGGATGGCGCAGACGAAATGCCGCTCAGCGCATTTCTCCACTCACTCAGTGCCGCCACCCGGCGCGTGTGGCGCGGGTAGAGCGAGAAGATCGTCAGGAAGAAACCGGCAATGGACGGCACCATCTTGTCCTGCTCTTCGAACGCATTCGGGTTCATCTGGGCGTTCAGCTTGGCGCTGCCGCAGGCCAGCATCTGAAGTGCAGTGCGCGATGCCTTCATGTCACCGGAAACGACGAGACCAACGCGGTCGCAGGTCAGTTCCCGGGCGCGGGAATAGGCCTGTCCCAGAAACGGTATGATCAGGCCGGGCAGACGCAAGAAGCTCCATGGCTCGTCCAGATGGCCCGCAACATGGTGGCCCAGCTCGTGACCGATCACGAATCTCACCTGCTCCTCATCGTCAGAATCGATCAGAGCCGATGTCAGCCAGATGTAGCGTGAGCGCCCGACCAGCGTCAGCGCCATAGCGTTCATTACGCCACTGGAATTATAGACGAAGGCTTGCGGCACTTCTTTCAAGCCCAGCTTCTGTGCGCCGTCAGCCACCATCTTGTGAAGATGAGGAAACTGCACCTCGCTGACGAGAACATAGTGGCCGATCATGTAAGCGCGCACCAAGGCGCGTGCGACGTATGAAAAGAACCAGATGATGAGAATGTAAAACAGGACGGCAAAGAGGATTGCGATGCTGTCCGTTGTAGCAATGTATAGGATGGCTGCGGCAACACCCATCCACACCAGCGTGCCGAAGAGCAAGGTGAGAAATCCATACGCCTTCTCTTTCGGGTGACGCACTTTTGACATGTCGAAATTCATGTTTAACCCCCGTTAAAACAGCATGATCCAGAAACGCTGTGGCGCTTGAACAATGAACAGGCCCCAACCCCGCTTCCTGCTGCAATGACTTTGTTTATATAGAAGGGGAGGAATTCCCCGGCGCGAAAACTCGCGTATGGGAAAAATGTTCCCGCATAAGGCGAATATTATTTTCACCGCTGTTTCTGGCGGCGATGACGGTTGCGAACTGCTGGCGCGGTCATTATAGCGGGTAGGAAAATTCTTGTCCGGAGTAGAACCATGTCCGTTGATCTTGCCACCGTGAAGCGCGTAGCGCGCCTTGCCCGTATTGCCGTTGACGAAGAAGAGGCCAACATCATGCTTGGCCAGTTGAATGGCATTCTCGGTTTCGTGGAGCAGCTTTCGGAAGTGAATGTTGATGGCGTCGACCCCATGACATCGGTCACCCCGGTTGCGATGAAGAAGCGCGCCGACGTGGTGAGCGATGGGAACAAGGCGGACGACATCGTCGCCAATGCGCCCAATACCGACCGCAATTTCTTCCTCGTCCCGAAGGTGGTCGAGTAAACCCTGCCCACGGTTTATTCCCGCCCGTCCGATTTAAAAAATTTCGAAAGCCGTTGCCGATATGACCGATCTTACCAGCCTGACCATTGCCGAAGCGCGCGACAAGCTGAAGGCCAAGGACTTCACCGCCATAGAACTGACGGATGCCTATCTGAGCGCAGTCGAAGCCGCCAATGAAGCGCTGAACACCTATGTTACCATCACACCTGAAAAGGCGCGCGAGATGGCCAAGGCTTCCGATGAGAAGCTGGCCGCTGGCAATGCCGGTGCGCTGGAAGGCATTCCGCTCGGCGTCAAGGATCTCTTCGCCGTTCGCGATATTCACACGCAGGCCTGCAGCCACGTTCTGGATGGCTTCAAGCCGAAATACGAATCCACCGTGACGCAGAACCTGTGGGACGCTGGCGCGGTTATGCTCGGCAAGCTCAACATGGATGAGTTCGCTATGGGCTCGTCCAACGAAAGCTCCTATTACGGCCCGGCCATCAACCCTTGGCGTGCGAATGGTTCGGACAAGAACCTCGTG
The DNA here is from genome assembly GCF_057799395.1 of Agrobacterium sp. 20P9.1.2. Taxonomy (NCBI): domain Bacteria; kingdom Pseudomonadati; phylum Pseudomonadota; class Alphaproteobacteria; order Hyphomicrobiales; family Rhizobiaceae; genus Agrobacterium; species Agrobacterium sp. 20P9.1.2. The sequence goes on along the minus strand of NZ_JBYOKI010000007.1, from coordinate 143,190 downwards.
CCCGGCGGCTCTTCGGGTGGTTCGGCTGCTGCTGTTGCCGCGCATCTGTGCGCCGGTGCGACGGCCACAGATACGGGGGGCTCCATTCGCCAGCCCGCAGCCTTTACCGGCACTGTTGGCATCAAGCCGACCTATGGCCGCGTGTCTCGCTGGGGTATCGTCGCTTACGCATCCTCGCTGGATCAGGCTGGCCCGATTGCCCGCGACGTGCGCGATGCCGCCATCCTGTTGAAATCCATGGCCAGCGTCGATGCCAAGGACACGACCTCCGTCGATCTGCCGGTGCCGGATTATGAAAAGGCCATTGGCCAGTCGCTGAAGGGCCTGCGGATCGGCATTCCCAAGGAATACCGCGTTGAAGGCATGCCGGAAGAAATCGAAAAGCTCTGGACGCAGGGCGTGGCTTGGCTGAAGGACGCGGGTGCCGAAGTGGTCGATATCTCGCTGCCGCACACCAAATATGCGCTGCCAGCCTATTACATCGTCGCACCTGCTGAAGCGTCGTCCAACCTTGCCCGTTATGACGGCGTTCGCTACGGTCTGCGCGTCGATGGCAAGGACATTGCCGACATGTACGAAAAGAGCCGCGCTGCCGGTTTCGGCTCGGAAGTCAAACGCCGCATCATGGTCGGCACTTACGTGCTATCTGCCGGTTATTATGATGCCTATTATCTGAAGGCCCAGAAGGTCCGCACGCTGATCAAGCGGGATTTCGAAACCGTCTTCCACGAAGGCGTCGATGCCGTTCTCGCCCCGATCACGCCATCGTCCGCCTTCGAAATCGGCGACAAGGAACTGGCCGCCGATCCGGTCAAAATGTACCTTCAGGACGTCTTCACCATCACCGTCAACATGGCTGGCCTGCCCGCAATGTCGGTTCCCGCCGGTTTGGATGGCAAGGGCCTGCCGCTCGGCCTCCAACTCATCGGCAAGCCGTTCGAGGAAGAGACGCTGTTCAAGACGGCCTGTGCGATTGAGCAGGCGGCAGGTAAGTTTACGCCTGCTAAGTGGTGGTAAGCGGACTAACCATTCGATCCTTGACCGAGGCCGATCGCAAAGCGGTCGGCCTTGTTGGTTTTGCTGCCTGGAAATCCAGCAGCGCTTTTGACGATGCCTATCGCGATCCCGCGGTGATCGAGCGCGTGAGCGGTGAATTCGAACGTTTCGCCGCAGAAACCCAGAGCGATATCGCCATTGCCGAAATCGACGGCGCATTGGCTGGCTGGGGTGCCCGCGCTGACGCGCCCGACTATATCTCCGATATCTGGATCGATCCCGTTTTTCAGGGCAGGGGCATTGGTCGAGTGTTGGTCGAACATTTCCTTGAAGAGATGCGCAATTCAGGCATTTCCATCGCCAATATTGCGACGCATGCCAGAAACGTCAATGCTATCCGGCTTTATGAGCGGTGTGGTTTTCGGATTGTCTGGCAGGGTACGCAGTGGTCAGACAGCATGCAGGTTGAGCTGCAGAAGGTGCGGCTGGAGCATCAGCTCTAAGGCCTAGGTCGCAGGTCGCTAATGTTTGCGTCTGTGGCTTACCCCCCTCTGTCCTGCCGGACATCTCCCCCACAAGGAGGGAGATTGGCTGGGCGCATGCTCCCCATTTTTATCAGCAACGTTCAAGATGGCCGAAAGCTATCCACGAGTCGATCTCCCCACCTGTGGGGGAGATGCCCGGTAGGGCAGAGGGGGGGGCCACATCCCGAAACCTCAAATATCTTTAGAAATCAACCACATAAAAAATCCAGCAAAATTCCAAATTTTTTTCGTCCACACACCCAAAACCCAACTTACAATTCCCCACCTCTGTCTGCGGGTGTATCGCGAGACATCCGCAGAAAGAGGTGCGGGCAAGGTTTGGTTTTCGGCCGAAATCAACCGTGCCCGCCAGATGCGGCTCGAAGGCCCAAGCGCCGAAACCATTCACGGTTCGGAATAAGGGCACGAAGGCTTAATGACGATAGGGCGAAGCCGGGACCAATGACGGCCTGGTCGAGCCCCAATCTTCACCGGCGGGTACGCCTGCCTGCCGGTGGAGAGTACTCGAAATTGGAATGACCAGAGGCCACGCGGATGCGGAGCCAGAGACGACACCATACCAGAGACATGTCCGCATCTGCGTGCGCTCTCCGGGTTTGATGAGGCAAGACACGGGCGCGTCGGCGCCGCGTGAACGCGAAGCCGTATTCACGGTTTTGTCGGGATTTTTGACATCGAAAACTTTGCAAAAATACCGGCTGTAATGTTACTCTGATGCAGGTTCACCAAGCGATGGGAGGCGCGGCCGTGAAAGCAACAATACTGTTTAAGGACGATCATTTTTCTCGTCCCGATGCCAGCAGAAAACCGCGCCGGATTGGCGCAAACGACAATCTGCGCAGTCTGGAATTCGAAATTGAAGGCCAGGAACGGGACTGGCGGGCGCTGTGTCTCATCGCCGCCGTTGTTTGCGGTTTTGCCGCCTTCATCTTCGTGCCGCTGTGGTAAGCCGGGCAAGCGCAGATTAGCACTTGAAAAAGCCAGCTTCCGCCTTTAGCCCATAATCAAACAACGGGCTGAATGGATTAGCTGACATATGGCGATGATTGAAGCGGTCGATACCGTGCCGAGAGCCTTTCTCGGCGTGGATCGGTCGGCAACGGAGCAGAAGTGGATGTCGCGGCTGGATCAGGCCGGGCAGAACCGCGCTCTGGCCATGTCGCAGGTTCACGGCATTCCCGAACTGGTCGCCCGCGTGCTGGCAGGCCGGGGCGTCGGCGTGGATGATGCTCCCGCCTTTCTCGACCCCACCATCCGCTCGCTGATGCCGGACCCGCTGACGCTGACAGATTGCGAAAAGGCAGCCGAGCGTATTGCGACAGCCATAAAGCGCAATGAGAAAGTCGCGATTTTCGGTGACTATGATGTCGATGGCGCGTCGTCTTCGGCGCTGATGTATCGCTTCCTGCACCATTTTGGGCTGGAGCCGCAAATCTACATTCCTGACCGTATTTTCGAAGGTTATGGCCCAAACCCCGCTGCCATGCAGCAGCTTGCCGCCAATGGCGCGACGCTCATCATCACCGTCGATTGCGGCTCCACCAGTCATGAGTCGCTTGCTGCGGCGCGCGATGCCAAGACGGATGTCGTCGTCATCGATCACCACCAGGTTGGCACCGAATTGCCGCCAGCGGTGGCGCTGGTCAATCCGAACCGGGAGGACGATCTGTCGGGGCAGGGGCATCTCTGCGCCGCTGGCGTCGTGTTTCTCGTGCTGGTCGCCACGCTGCGCGTGCTGAAGGACCAGCGCGATAGCCGTGCCTATACGCTGGACCTCTTATCCTATCTCGACATCGTGGCGCTGGCGACGGTGTGCGATGTGGTGCCGCTGAAGGGCCTGAACCGTGCCTATGTGGTGAAGGGGCTGATCGCCGCTCGCCACATGAAGAATGCGGGCCTTGCAGCCCTTTTCAAGAAGGCCGGGCTCGGCGGGCCGGTGACGCCCTATCACTTTGGCTTTCTGGTCGGACCGCGCATCAATGCCGGCGGACGCATCGGTGACGCCGCACTCGGCAGCCGCCTGCTGACGCTGGATGATGAGGCGCAGGCCGAGGTCATTGCCGAAAAGCTGGATGAGCTGAACCGCGAGCGCCAGGTCATGGAAGCCGCCATGCTAGCAGAAGCGGAAGCAGAGGCTCTCTTCGAATATGGCGATGGCTCCGGCGCTGGCGTGATCGTAACCGCACGGGAGAACTGGCATCCCGGCATTGTCGGGCTTCTGGCCTCGCGCCTTAAAGACCGCTTCCGTCGCCCCGCCTTTGCCATCGCATTTGACTCGCAGGGCAAGGGAACAGGCTCCGGGCGCTCCATCAATGGTTTCGATATGGGCCGCATGGTGCGCAATGCCGTTGAAGCTGGTCTGCTGGTCAAGGGCGGCGGCCACGCCATGGCCGCTGGTCTGACGGTGGAGCGCGGCAATCTCGGTCGCCTGCGCACCTTCTTTGAAGAAGCGGCACAGAAGACGGTTTCGCAGCTGGTGGAAAACAGCGTGCTGAAAATCGATGGCGCCATCGGCGCATCCGGCGCCACGCTGGCTCTGGTGGAGCAGATGGAGCAAGCGGGGCCGTATGGCTCGGGCCATTCGCAACCCATCTTCGCCGTGCCCGCGCACCGCCTGCGCGATGTTCGCGTTGTCGGCACCTCGCATGTGAAGATCACGCTGGAAGCAATGGATGGCTCAAGACTGGATGGCATCGCTTTCCGCGCCGCCGATGCGCCTCTCGGCCAGATGCTGATGAACGCCCGCGGGCGTCAAATCCACGTCGCAGGCACGCTGGGTGCAGAGCAATGGCAGGGTCAGAGACGGGTACAGCTTCGCGTACTCGACGCAGCCGTCGCGCCGTAAAAAGCTTAGTCGGATATTTGCGAAATATGCACAGCCACGCTTGAGCGTTGGTTTAACAAACGCCTGTATCACGCTGATATAATGAGGAGAGTGGTACGCCCTAGGGGAGTCGAACCCCTCTTTTCAGAATGAAAATCTGACGTCCTAACCGATAGACGAAGGGCGCGTACGCTGTGTGGCGCCCTTATAGTCAGGCACTGGATTCTCCGCAAGCGCCTATTTCCACTTTTTTGCATTTCGATGACATTTTTTCTGAAGAGGTTATGTCGCCGCTGTGGAAAAGGCTGCGTTCAAGTCGTCGCGTCAGATTTTTGGGAAGGGGGAAGCGTGGGATTTAGGACGGGATCAGGGGCGTCCCGTTGGTCGTAAATCCCACGCTTCATCGGGGGACGAGAAATAAACGGAGCAGACAAGAATTTGTTCCGCGGTGTTTTCCCGAAAAGAATCGGCTGTTTAAAAGCGTGGGGATCCCGTTTATTTCCGGGCCAAACGCATGCTCAAGGCGCCGCGTAATATCATGTAGAGGCGTCTATGCAACGCGGTCTCGCTCTCGCTGGAAAGGTGATTGAACGACAAGTTGCCGTTGGCGCTGAACTCCGCGAGAAACAGCGGCTCTCGTTCAGAATTGTCAATCAAGACGCCTTCATCGGCAAAGGCAACGGCCTTTGGCAGATTACGCAGCGATTTCTCATATCTGCGAAGAATGTCGGTCACCGGAATATCATGGCCCCCGCTTGCGACCCGAAAACGGACACGTTCCACATTTTGTGCAGGGCCATGCAAAATGACATAGACGAGACCGACGTGGAAACCTGCCTGTTTCGCCCGCCGCATCACCTCGATGGAATGACTGCTGCTGAGCGTCGTTTCGAAAACGAAGCTCTCGCGCGTCGAGAGCATATGATCGATGAGAGATATCGTGGCGCGGCCTGCTTGCACTCGCTTTACGCCAGGCAGTGTTTCCGCAGGCAAAGTCAGGGCAATTTCATCTGCATTTATGAACCGGCCAGGCGGCTGAAGTTTTTCGTAAATGGAGGATTTTCCAGACCCGTTCGGCCCGGCTAGGATCGTACAGGTCGGTGTCATCGAAGACTATCGGACTGAGTGCTTTTTGAGGCTCTTTTTCAAAAGAGGCGCCGCTTCGATTGTTTTGGTCGTAGCACCCGTCCTGGCATAAGTAATCCAAGAGGGTGTAATACCAAGCTTCAGCCCGCGGATAGCAGCATCGTTGCCAATCTGTTTGATTGCATCCCGTTTGGTTTTCAAAAGATCAAGAAGCATAGCGACCTCAAATTGCAAGCAAGCCGATTATATGTCTTTTCATCAAATGTGCCAATGCTCGTTTCTCTCTCGCACTAACCCCATAAAACAAAACCGCCCGCAGACTTTCGTGGCGGGCGGTTTGAAATTGATACTGTCACCGGGTGGTGATCAGAGGTCGACGTCCAGGATTGCCATGGAGAAATTGTAGGAGCGGTCGCCGTCTTCGTCATCGAGGTAGACCACGCCGAGGAATTCTTCGCCGATGTAGACTTCTGCCGAATCGTCTTTGCGCGGGCGGGCCTTTACGACCATCTTGTCGCTGAAGGTGCGCTTGAAATAGGCGTCGAGCTTTTTGATTTCTTCGGCTTTCACCACTGTTCTCCTGTGCGGTTCACGTTTCGCCGCTTTTGGCATGGCTTAAAGGCGAAAGTAAAGTGGAGCCGTAAAAACGTCCGCGTGAAACACATGGACGTCGATGAATGGACAAACGTCAGATGTCGGCACCGATGATCTGGTCCATGATGCGCGAAGGCTCGTTGCATCCGCCATCTCCCACCACACGGGCTGGCACACCGGCCACGGTGGCGTTGGGCGGAACCGGCTTCAGCACAACGGAGCCTGCGGCGATGCGCGAGCAACTGCCGATCTCGATGTTACCAAGGATTTTCGCGCCAGCGCCAATCAGCACGCCGCTGCGAATTTTCGGATGACGATCCGCACCTTCCTTGCCGGTACCACCAAGGGTGACGCCATGCAGAATGGAGACATTATCGCCGATAACGGCCGTTTCACCGACGACGAGGCCGGTGGCGTGATCGAGAAACAGACCCTTACCGAGACGTGCTGCCGGATTGATATCCGTCTGGAAAACGCTTGATGCGCGGCTTTGCAGGTATAGCGCAAAATCGCGTCGGCCATTGTTCAGCAGCCAATGGGCGAGACGGTGGGTCTGGATGGCATGGAAACCCTTGAAATACAGAACCGGCTCCATGAAGCGGGTGCAGGCAGGGTCACGGTCGTAGACGGCCTGAATATCGACGCGCAGAATAGAGCCCCATTCCGGCCAGTCATCGAGCATTTCCTCGAATGTCTGGCGCAGCAGCACGGCCTGCATGTCCGGGTGGTCCAGAAGCTCACAGATACGGTAGATGACGCATTGTTCCAGCGAATGATGGTTCAAAATCGTGGAATAGAAAAAGGCAGACAGCAGCGGATCTTGCGATGCCGCCGCGCGCGCCTCATTCAGCAGACTTCCCCAAATTGGATCAACAACGGACAGCTGATCCTGATGGCGTGCCTCAGTGCGTGCGACCATGAATGGTCTCCCTTGAATTGGTGCCGTTCATTTATACAGAAAAAAGCGTCACCTAGAAATGGTGATTTACCAACGCGGTTAAAGACGCGAAAGCATCAGTTTTTCTGACAGCTTTTTGGAAAATGATTCTTCTTAAGCGTCGATTTCCCGGTAAAATTCCAGGACCGCCGACTTGAAGACCCGGTCTCCGACGGCCAGCATGTGGTCGCGGCCCGGAATGTCGATGACTTTCGCATGCGGCATGAGGTCAGCGAGCTCCTGCCCAGAACCGGCGATGTCGTCCTTGGTGCCCACGGCGATCAGCGTCGGCATATCGATTTTTGCCGCTTCCTCTCGGGTTACCAGCACGCGGGACGTTTCGATACAGGCTGCAAGGGCGATGCGGTCGCTCTTGGTCTGATCGGCAAAGGCGCGGAACATGCGGCCACGCTCATGGGTGACGACATCGAGCGAGGGTGCGCGAAGGGCATCCGCAATCGGATCCCAATCGCCCACGCCATCCACCATGCCGATGCCAAGGCCGCCGAATACCAGTGAACGCACCCGCTCCGGATGGGCCATGGCCACGAAGGCGGAGACGCGCGCGCCCATGGAGTAACCCATGACATGGGCCTCCGAAATGCCGAGATGGTTGAGCAGGCCGAGGGCATCGTCTGCCATGACGGCGGGGTAATAGGCATCCGCATCATGCGGCTTATCGCTGGCACCGTGGCCGCGATTGTCGATGGCAATGACCCTGTATCCCGCATCGCCCAGCGTCTTGACCCAGCCGGGATGCACCCAGTTGACGGCAGCACTGGAGGCAAAGCCGTGAATCAGCAGAACCGGTGCACCGGACGGGTCGCCCTCATCGAAATAGGCCAGTTGCAGGCCATCACGGGTGAAGTGAGAAAATTGGGGCACATTGAGATTCATCAAAGACATCCTTTTTGCCGCACCATATGTCAGGAAATCGCACGGTTGAACATATTCTGCGATGTTTTCTGTGGAGGTGAAAAGCATTTGACGCTACATATCCGCAAAAGCTGAGCGTTGCGCTCAATCACGATGTTGCATTTGGAGACGAACATGGCCGGTCATACCATTCCCCACTTCCAGAACGATGGCGGACACAGCGCAATCGAAATCGGCGTCAAGGAATTCATGTGCACGGGCGCATCCGTTCCCTATGACCATCCGCATATCTTCATCGATATGGGTGACGACAATGAAAAGGTCTGTTCCTACTGCTCGACGCTGTACCGCTACAATCCGTCGCTGAAGGCCACACAGACCAACCCGCCCGGCTGCGTCTTCCATGTGAAGGCAGCCTAACCTCTTCTTCTGACTGGGGCTTTCCATGCCCGTAAAATCCGTTGCGATCATCGGTGCCGGCGTTGCCGGTCTCACCGCTGCTCTTTCTTTTGCCAGATTTGGCGTGCGCTGCGATATTCTGGAGCAGGCCGAACAGCTGGATGAGGTGGGGGCAGGCCTTCAAATTTCACCCAATGCGGCCAGCATTCTGGCCGCGATCGATGTGCTGCCGCAGATCGAAGCGCAATGGCTGGAGCCGGAAACGGTGGACCTTGCCTCCGGCCTCTCGCGCAAGCGACTGGTCTCTCTGCCCATGCGGGATGTGGCGCGTGCGCGCTGGCGCGCGCCCTATGGCGTGCTGCACCGTACAACCTTGCAACAGGCGCTGCTTGCCGCCGTCAAGCGGAATCCGCTCTGCCACCTGCATCTGGGCAAACGGCTGGAAGCGGTCAGCAAGTCCATTCTCGCAGGCATCACCTTTCAGGATTACGATCTGATTATCGGTGCTGACGGCGTGTGGTCCAGCGCGCGCTATGCCGTGCCGGGAAGCCCGACCGCACGCTTTTCCGGCAATATCGCCTGGCGCTTTACAATTGCTGCCGATGATGTTCCCGAGTTTCTAAAGCGACGCTGCGTGACGGCCTTTCTGGGGCCATCGGCGCATCTGGTTGCCTATCCGCTGGCAGAGACGGGTGGCTTCAACATCGTGGCGATTGCTGCAGGCACCAATCCCGGCGACACATGGAAGGCGGAGGCGCAGGGCAAGCAGCATGCTTTGCTGGTGGAGCAGTTCCGCCGCTGGAACCCGGCCTTTGCGCAGGTACTGCAACACGTTAACAAGCCGACCTTCTGGCCGCTGTTTCAGGCCGGTGAAGGCAGCTGGCACAATGGCCGCGATACGGTGCTGATTGGTGATGCCGCGCACGCCATGATGCCTTTTGCCGCGCAAGGCGCTGCCATGGCTATCGAAGACGCCTTCGAGCTTGCGGCCTTTGTTCAGCGGGGGCAGGCGATGGGCGACACGCTATCCGACTTCGAGGCGCATCGCATTCCGCGCATCGAAAAAGCCCGCAAACGCGCCGCGCTCAACAAGTTTGCCTATCACGCCAGCGGCCCGCTGCGGCTGGGTCGTGATCTAGTGCTTTCCATGAGGCCGCCGGAAGCGTTTCTGGCGGATTTCGATTGGCTGTACGGGTATCGGGCAGAGGGGCTTTAGAGGACTCCTGGAGACGCCACCAGCGTCTTCAAAGTTGCTGCGTAGCAGACCCTCGGGACAAGCCCGAGGGTGACGTTGGTAGGGGTGAGTTGGCGGCTTAGACGGCAGCCGCAGCTGCGAAGCCTGCTTCGAGGTCGCGCTTGATGTCTTCAATATCCTCAAGGCCGATTTGCAGGCGAATGACCGGGCCTTCCGTCGGTCCTTTGGCCACGGTGCGGTCGCGCAGCGATACGGGAACGGCGAGCGATTCGTAGCCGCCCCAAGAGAAGCCGAGGCCGAAGATGGAGAGTGCATCGAGGAACGCGTGCGAGTGTTCCTTGAAGCGTCCTTCCTGCGCCTTCAGCACGAAGGAGAAAACCCCGCTCGAGCCCTTGAAATCGCGCTTCCAGAGATCGTGGCTCGGGAAGCTGGGAAGGGCAGGGTGCAGCACCTGCAAGACATCATCCCGGCCTTCCAACCACTGCGCGATTTCCAGTGCGCTTTTGCGATGATGCTCCAGACGCACGCCCATGCTGCGCATGCCACGCAACACCTGATAGGCATCGTCGGATGTGACACAGAGGCCGAGGTCGCGGTTGGCGTCGTGCAGCTTCTTCCAATGCTTTTCATTGCTGGAAACAAAGCCCATCAGCACATCCGAATGCCCGGCCGGATATTTGGTGGCGGCGTGGATGGAGACATCGACGCCGTGGTCCAGAGGCTTGAAATAAAGCGGCGTGGCCCATGTATTGTCCATGGTCACCACGATGTCGTGCCGGTGGGCGATGGAGGACATGAGGCTGACATCCTGCATTTCCATGGTGTTGGAGCCGGGGGCTTCCAGATGCAGCAGGCGCGTATTCGGGCGGATCATCGCTTCAATGCCCTCGCCAATGGCCGGATCGTAATATTCCACCTCGACCCCGAACTGCTTGAGCATGGTGTTGCAGAAGCGGCGGGTGGGAAAATAAACCGAATCGACGATCAGGGCGTGATCTCCAGCGGAGAGATAGGCCAGAAACGGCACGGTGACGGCAGCAAGGCCCGATGGCAGAAGGATGGTGCCGAACGACCCTTCAAGGCTGTTGACCATCTCGCACAGCGCATCCGTGGTCGGCGTGCCGTGGGTGCCATAGGTATATTTCTGGTCTTCCGAAACCAGCGTCTGGGCATTGGGAAACAGAACGGTGGAGCCACGCAGGATCGGCGGATTGACGAAGCCATGATTGGCCGCAGGGTGGTTTCCGAGATGGGTCAGCCGCGTGTTGGTGCCGGCGGCTTCAAAAATCCCGTCTTTATGTTTCATGCTGAAAATCTCTCACTGATCGATGCCCGGAGGATGGTGTCTAAAGTCCGCTGCGGTCAAGACTTCGTTATCGCTGCCGTTCTTTGCGATGAATCGCGTCTGGTTTATTCATGCTGTCGCACCGCACCGGCTAAATCGCAAGCCGCGACGTGCTACAGCACCCGGATGGGTTACTCATGCGCGCAATTTCAGTCTACCTGCCTGACAGCCTGAGTAGATTTTAGCCTTTTTTAGCGTAATTATTAGACAATTGCCCATAAAAGGGACGACTTTTTAAAAATTCCGTTTTTTGGACACAATTCTTGAGGGCGAGACTTGACCGTGACGGCAATTGCGATTGTGATAGCCGCGCACACCGGGAGGTGAAGCGGGGAGCCGGGCGTATGCGACAGGATATGCGGCATCTTCTGATTACGAATAAGAAACAAAGGTTGGGAAAAATGAAAAAGGCACTTCTGACAGCCGCCATTGGCGCAGCAATTTTCGGAGCTGCATCGGCTGCATCTGCCGCCACGCTTGCAGACGTTAAGGCAAAGGGTTTCGTCACTTGCGGCGTGAGCTCCGGTATTCCGGGCTTCTCGAACCCTGACGACAAGGGCGAATGGTCGGGTATCGACGTTGATTATTGCCGCGGTATCGCTTCTGCTGTCTTCGGCGACCCAGCCAAGGCAAAGTTCGTACCCCTCACATCCAAGGACCGTTTCCCTGCGCTTCAGTCCGGTGAAGTTGACGTTCTGACACGTAACACCACCTGGACCATCAGCCGCGATACGTCGCTGGGCTTCAACTTCCGCACCGTCAACTACTATGACGGCCAGGGCTTCATCGTTAAGAAGGCTCTGAACGTGAAGTCTGCGCTTGAGCTTTCCGGCGCTGCCGTCTGCGTTCAGCAGGGCACGACCACCGAACTCAACCTCGCCGACTACTTCAAGACCAACAATCTTCAGTACAACCCGGTTGTGTTCGAAAAGGAATCCGACGCGACTTCTGCTTACGATAGCGGCCGTTGCGACGTTTACACCACCGACCAGTCCGGCCTCTATGCCATCCGACTGAAGATGAAGACACCGGACGAGAACGTCGTTCTGCCTGAAGTCATCTCCAAGGAGCCGCTTGGACCAGCCGTTCGCCAGGGCGACGACCAGTGGTTCGACGTTGTAAGCTGGGTTCACTACGCCATGGTCAACGCTGAAGAACTCGGCGTCACATCCAAGAACGTGGATGAGCAGAAGAACGCAAACAACCCTGACCTGAAGCGTCTGCTCGGCACCGAAGAAGGCACCAAGATCGGTACCGATCTCGGCCTGACCAACGAATGGGCATACAACATCATCAAGCAGGTCGGTAACTACGGCGAAGTCTTCGATCGCAACGTCGGCACCGGTTCGCCGCTGAAGATCGAGCGTGGCCAGAACGCATTGTGGACCAAGGGTGGTCTTCAGTACGCTCCGCCAATCCGCTAATAGCCGATAAACGGCATTTCTATGCGGGAGGCGGGGCGAATGCTCTGCCTCCCGACTAGCATTCTGCCCGAAGCTTATAAAAAACAAGCTCGGGCCGGATGATGCCGATGCAATAAGTTAAAAGAAGCTCGCAAAGAGCACACAGAGGGAAAGGTGCCGATGGCAGGCAAAGCGCTCCACTCGGAGTCCAGCTCAAAAAGCGCGACATCCATTATCTACGACCCGCAAGCGCGGTCCATTTTTTATCAGGTCGTCACAGTCATCCTTTTGGTGCTGTTTGTCTGGATGATTGCATCCAACACCATTCACAATCTCCAGCGCGCCAATATCTCTTCCGGCTTCGGCTTTCTCAATGGCAGAGCAGGCTTCGATATCGGCCAGTCGCTGATTGCCTACAGCAATGACAGCACCTTCGGTCGGGCACTGGTCGTCGGTATTCTGAACACGCTTCAGGTGGCGTTTCTCGGCATCATCACAGCGTCCATCATCGGCTTCATCGTCGGTATTGCACGGCTGTCCAATAACTGGCTGGTTTCCAAGCTGGCTCAGGCCTATGTCGAAATCTTCCGTAACATCCCGCCGCTGCTGGTCATCTTCTTCTGGTACAAGGGCGTCATCACCATTCTGCCGCAGGCGCGTGATTCGCTTCAGCTGCCTCTCGGCACCGTGCTCAACAACCGTGGCTTCTTCTATCCGAAGCAGGTCTGGGGCGAGGGTGCGTGGCTCATTCCAGTGGCTTTCCTCGTCGGCATCGTCATTACCTATTTCGTCTACCGCTGGGCCAAGGCCCGCCAAATGAGAACGGGTCAACCGTTCCGCACCGGCATTGTCGGCACCGCCATCATCATCGGTCTGCCGCTCTTGACGTTTCTGGCGCTCGGCGCACCGCTGACCTTCGATTATCCGGTCGCCGGTCGTTTCAATCTCAGCGGCGGATCGGTCATCGCGCCCGAATTCCTGTCGCTCTATCTGTCGCTGTCCTTCTACACCGCGTCCTTCATCGCCGAAATCGTTCGCGGCGGTATCAAGGCCGTTGCAAAGGGGCAGACGGAAGCTGCAAGCGCGCTCGGTATGCGTGGCAACAACATCACGCGTCTCATCGTCGTGCCCCAGGCCATGCGCATCATCATCCCGCCGCTGACGAGCCAGTATCTCAACCTCACCAAGAACTCCTCGCTGGCGGTCGCCGTCGGCTTCTCGGACCTTGTGGCGGTTGGCGGCACCATCCTCAACCAGACAGGGCAGGCCGTCGAGGTCGTGGCCATCTGGCTTGTGGTCTACCTGTCCTTGTCGCTCACGACCGCGCTGATCATGAACTGGTTCAACGCGAAAATGGCGCTGGTGGAGAGATAATATGACAACCAATCAAATCTCCTATGTTCGCGCCAATATGGTTCAGCCGGAGCCTGCTCCTTCCAGCCAGGTGGGCATCACCCACTGGCTGAGAACAAAGCTGTTCGCCACGCCGAAAGACATCGTCTTCACGGTGCTGGCCATCGCGCTTCTCGTCTACATCATCCCGCCACTCGTGCAGTGGCTGTTCATCCATGCGACATGGACAGGTGCTGACCGTACGGCCTGCCTGACCGTGGCACAGGGTGGCGCGTTGCCGGACGGACAGTCCGGCGCATGCTGGGCCTTCGTCAACGCGAAGTTCGCGCAGTTCATGTTCGGCCGCTATCCCTCGTCCGAATACTGGCGTCCGCTTCTCGTTCTGGCAGCCTTTGTCGCGCTTCTGATCCCGATGCTGATTCCGAAGGCACCGTTTAAGAGCCTGAACGCGCTTCTGGTGTTCATCATCCTGCCCGTGGTGGCCTTCTTCCTGCTGGTTGGCGGTCATTTCGGTCTGTCCCATGTCGAAACACCGCTGTGGGGCGGATTGATGGTGACGCTGATCCTGTCGTTTTGCGGCATCACCGTCTCCTTGCCGTTCGGCATTCTGCTGGCGCTGGGCCGTCGCTCGAACATGCCCGTCATCAAACTGCTATGCACAACCTTCATCGAGGTCATCAGAGGTATCCCGCTGATCACCATCCTCTTCTTCGCCAGCATCATGCTGCCGCTGTTCCTGCCCGATGGCTGGACCTTCGACAAGTTCCTGCGTGCCCTTGTCGGCGTGGCTCTCTTTGCCTCGGCCTATATGGCAGAAGTCATTCGCGGTGGTTTGCAGGCCATTCCGAAGGGGCAATATGAGGGTGCGGATTCGCTCGGCCTCAACTACTGGCAGAAGACACGTCTGATCATTCTGCCGCAGGCGCTCAAGCTTGTTATTCCAGGCATCGTGAACACCTTCATCGGTCTGTTCAAGGATACCTCGCTGGTTTATATCATTGGCATGTTCGATCTCCTCGGCATCGTCAATCTCAACCAGTCGGATGCCAACTGGGCGACGCCTGTCACACCTATGACCGGTTACATCTTCGCCGGTTTCATATTCTGGATCTTCTGCTTCGGCATGTCGCGCTACTCGCTGTTCATGGAACGGCACCTCGACACCGGACATAAAAAATAAGGGGAAAAATCATGGCAGAAACCCAAGTCAAAAAGCTGGACGTGTCTGCGACCGACGTCGCAATCGAAATCACCGGCATGAACAAGTGGTACGGCGATTTTCACGTGCTGCGCGACATCAACCTCAAGGTCATGAAGGGTGAGCGCATCGTCGTGGCCGGTCCTTCGGGATCGGGCAAGTCCACTATGATCCGCTGCATCAACCGTCTGGAAGAGCACCAGTCGGGCAGCATTCAGGTTGACGGCATCGAACTGACCAACGACCTGAAGAAGATCGATGAAGTGCGCCGCGAAGTCGGCATGGTGTTCCAGCACTTCAACCTCTTCCCGCATCTGACCATTCTGGAAAACTGCACGCTGGCACCGATCTGGGTTCGCAAGACACCCAAGAAAGAAGCCGAAGAGATTGCGATGCACTATCTGAAGCGCGTCAAGATCCCTGAGCAGGCCAACAAATATCCGGGCCAGCTCTCCGGTGGTCAGCAGCAGCGCGTGGCGATTGCCCGCTCGTTGTGCATGAAGCCGAAGATCATGTTGTTCGATGAGCCGACATCGGCGCTCGACCCTGAAATGGTCAAGGAAGTTCTCGACACGATGGTGGGCCTTGCCGAAGACGGCATGACCATGATCTGCGTCACCCACGAAATGGGCTTCGCCCGCCAGGTCGCCAACCGCGTGATCTTCATGGACCAGGGCCAGATCGTCGAACAGAATTCGCCAGCCGAATTCTTCGACAACCCGCAGCATGAGCGTACCAAGCTGTTCCTGAGCCAGATCCTGCATTAATCGGATTTGGGAAGCGGTACGGCTCATAACGGGAGTGCGGCTCTTCATTAGCCGCCATCTTGCAAGCCTGCATTTCTCGGGATTTGCGAGAAACGGAATGAACCCATGCCGCGACCAAAGACATTATCTTCGAAAAGAAATCCTCGGGCTTGCCCCGGGGATTTTGCGTTTGATGGGTTTGCTTTGAGGGCCGGACCGTCGCGGTAATCCGCGCGCACATGATTATCCTGAGAACGGACTGAGGTTTCCGCGCTTGGAGCAGACCGTCTGACGGAGGGTGCTTAGGGAGAAAGGGAGGGTCGAGGCCATTTGCCTCGAATTGCCTCTCCGGCGTTTTTTGCAAGCCGGTTAACAAAGAACCTGCGTCAGTTCGCGTCGTGCGCATTGCAGGAGGAGGCATCGGAAAAGTCAGACCGAATGCGTAAGCCCTCCGGCCTGTGACCGAAGGGCTTTTTTTAAAAGTTATCAGTAAACAACGACGCCGCGGATGCTTTCGCCGGAATGCATCATCTCGAAGCCCTTATTGATGTCTTCGAGCGGCATGGTGTGGGTGATCATCGGATCGATCTGGATTTTGCCATCCATGTACCAGTCGACGATCTTCGGAACGTCGGTACGGCCGCGTGCGCCGCCAAAAGCGGTGCCCATCCATGTGCGGCCTGTCACCAGCTGGAACGGGCGGGTAGAGATTTCCTGACCGGCACCGGCCACGCCGATGACGACCGACTTGCCCCAGCCGCGATGGGAGGATTCCAGCGCCTGGCGCATGACTTTCGTATTGCCGGTGCAATCGAACGTATAATCCGCGCCGCCGATCTGGTCTGCGCCACGCTTCGTCAGATTGACGAGGTAAGGCACGATATCATCGCCCGCATCCTTCGGGTTGACGAAGTGGGTCATGCCGAAGCGTTCGCCCCAGGCCTTCTTGTCGTTGTTGAGATCGACGCCGATGATCATGTCGGCGCCAGCGATCTTCAGGCCCTGAATGACGTTGAGACCAATGCCGCCCAGACCGAAGACGATGGCCGTGGAGCCCATTTCCACCTTGGCGGTGTTGATGACGGCACCGATGCCAGTCGTCACACCGCAGCCGATGTAGCAGACCTTGTCGAAAGGGGCGTCCGGGTTGATCTTGGCAACGGCGATTTCCGGCAGGACCGTGTAATTCGCAAAGGTCGAGCAGCCCATATAGTGATGGATTTTGTCCTTGCCGATGGAAAAGCGGCTGGTGCCATCTGGCATCACGCCCTGGCCCTGAGTGGAGCGGATGGCGGTGCACAGATTGGTCTTGCGCGACAGGCAGGAGGGGCATTCGCGGCATTCCGGCGTGTAGAGCGGAATGACGTGATCGCCCTTCTTGACGGAGGTGACGCCCGGGCCGACATCGACCACGATGCCAGCGCCCTCATGGCCGAGAATGGCGGGGAACAGGCCTTCCGGATCTGCGCCAGACAGCGTGAAGTCGTCCGTGTGGCAAAGGCCGGTTGCCTTGACCTCGATCAGCACTTCGCCAGCGCGAGGCCCTTCCAACTGAACCGTCATGATTTCCAACGGCTTGCCTGCCTGAACAGCGACTGCGGCGCGAACGTCCATATTCGTCTCCATGATTATATGCGTATAGGTCGAGATGACTTTTGCCCGACCTCAGCTTCTGGAACAAGGGTGCGCGCCTATATTCGTCAAACTTCTGCGACTTCGGCAATCGTCTTGTTGGCAGCCCGACGTTCGCGCCAGATGATGAACAGGCCGGATGCGACGATGATGACAATGCCGAGCCATTTCGATGCCGTTGGGAAATCGGAAAACAGCACGTAGCCGAGAACGGTCGCGGAGATGATTTCGAAATACTGGAAGGGCGCCAGCAGCGACACCGGCGCAAGGCGGAAGGCCTTGACCACGAGAAGGTGCATGTAGCCGGATATGGAGCCAAGCAGCACCAGCAGCACCAGCCCATGGCCCCAGCCGGGCAGCGACATTTCAAAATTCACGTCACCCAGCCCATGGCCGATCAGCAGAGCCGCGCCCATGAAGACTGTACCGGCGATGCCCGCCATGGTCTGCATCACAAGCGGACTATCCGCATCGCCCATGGCGCGGTTGAGAAAGAGATAGAGGGTGAAGAGAAAGGCGCAGGCGACCGGCAGAAGCGAGGTCCAGCCAAAGACCTCGAAGCTCGGCTGAATGACAATCATCGCGCCAACGAAGCCCACCGCAATTGCGCTCCACCGCATCCAGCCGACCTTCTCGCCTAAAAACAGCGCCGACATCATCGTCAGCAAAAACGGCTCTACGAAGTAGATCGCAAACACATCCGCCAGCGGCATGTATTTGACCGCCGCGAAAAAGGCGAGACTGGCGGCGGCATGCAAAACGCCGCGCAGCAGATTGAGCCATGGCCGCTTGGCCGACAGCAGCGCGCGGGGCGACATGACCATCAGCAAGGGCAGGGTGCAGACGAGCTGGAAAAAGAACCGATAAAACGTCACCTGCGCAGGCGACATGCCTTCAGACACAGCCATATATTTGGCAATCGCATCCATGACCGGCAGAACGATCATGCAACCCGCCATGATCAGCATGCCCTTGAATGCGCTTGCGCTCGTGAATGAAGATTTCATGCGATCACCATTTGTTCCCTGAGCAAGATTGATCAGAGTCGCGGCGGGATAGCAACTGGTGGGAGGTGGGCGTGGGAGTGGTTTCCGATAGGTTGAGGGCTCCCTGACAGTTTCGCCGTCGGGCACAGGAAGCGGGCGTTATTTGCCTTCAGGAAGATGGTGGGGAGTTGTGTTACCAAAACGCTCCATTGCTCCCCACCAGACCCCTTAACTCACCGCCTGCAATTGCTTCGTGGCTTCTTCATCGATCTGATGCGCGCGCTTATAGGCCGGGCGTTCGCTGAGGTGGCTGAGATAATCCACGAAATGCTGGCGCTTTTCGATTGTGCCGAATTGCAGGCCCCAGCTGATATGGGAGCCGACATAGACATCGGCGGCGGTGAAGTGGTCGCCTGCGACGAACTGGTTCTCGCTAACGGCCTGTTCCAGCGTTCTCATGACATCGGCGTAGGAGCCGCATCCGGCCATGCGCAATTTGTCCGGTGAGATTTCAAATCCCATCGCTTTCATGGTCACGGCCATTTCCAGTGGACCTGCCGCGAAGAACAGCCAGCGATAATAAAGCCCGCGGTTCTTGACCGCTGGCGCAAGGTTTGCGCCCGGGAAGGCATCGGCAAGATAGGCACAAATGGCGGCACATTCGGTGACGATCGTATCGCCGTGCTTGATGGCCGGAACCTTACCCATGGGGTTGATGGTCTTGTAGGCGTGGGATTTCATCTGGTCGCCAAAGCCCAGAATTTCCGTGTTGTAGGGCACACCGACTTCTTCCAGCATCCAGCGCACGATGCGCCCGCGGGACATGGGGTTGGTGTAGAATGTCAGTTCGCTCATGGTGTTTCCTCCCTTGCTTTCTGCTTTACGTCGCTCTCGCTTAGCCTCTTGTCGGCACACATGGTCTGAGGGAATTTTGCGCCTGCGATGCGACGCAATCAAGACATTGCGCTATAAAACGAAACCCGGCAAAGCCGGGTCTCTGATGATCTGTCTGACGTGTTATCTTCAGCTCTTTGCGGCTTTGAGAGCGGAACTGCAAAGACTCCAGTAGCCGCCGCCTTTCTGAATCCATTTGAGGTCGTTCAGCGTGCCCGCATCCTTGTTGGCGTGATAGCTATCCACGCAGGTCTTCATGCGCGCTTTGCCGGGCGTTTCAGAGGCATATTTCTTATCCACGGCCTTGGGGAAGGTTACGCCTTTGGGTGCAGCCATCATCGGCTTATCGGGTTCTTTTTCCGGGGTCGATGCGACGTCCTTCTCGTCCGCAGCATCTGCCGCGGCTGTATCTGCGCCGCAGAACTTGGCGCGGTAGTCATTCCATTTCATGTCCTTGGCGCTGCCATCTGTTTTGGCGGCCTGGTACTTGGTGCTGCATTCTTTCATGGTCAGCGCAGATGCAGGCGATGACAGTGCGAAACTGGCCATCAGGGTACCGGCGGCTGCGAGCAGAAGCTTTGTAGACATTGGACTGCCTCTCTTATTGGTTTGCCTCTATGGATGATGCATGCGGGGAATCGCCATTCAGGACGGAAGAACGCCGTCGGGGCTGGCCTTGTCGATTGCCTTGGGCAAATGTTCGGCAAGGATCTGTGGCAGCTGGTCGATATCAACCCCGAAGGATTGAGCCAGGCTGCGCAATTGCTCTGATGATAAGGCTGCTTTGATCTGCTCGGCAGAGACGGGGAGATTATTGCCAGTGCCTATCCATGAGGCGACCTGTTCGCCAAGACCCGCTCGGTTCAACTGGTCGGCTATGCCTTGCAGGCCACCGGCATTTTGAAAAAGTTGACTGGCAACGGCGGCCAGATTGACTGACTTTCCGCTCAGCGCATCGCCAATGATATTTCCCAGTCCATCCAAAAGTCCCATTATAACCACCCTCGAGAAGAGCATTTATTATGTATTCGGGCACTTTCATCTGTAGCTACATTACCAGTTTATAACATTTCTGTCATCAGCAATCATACGGCACATGTCGCGGCTGGTGGGCGGCATCCGGGCAAAAAAATACCCGCATCGGTGACGCGGGTATCGTGTCTAAAAAGGACGAATGGCCTATCAGGCAGCCACGGCCTTCTTGAGGTTTTCATCGATCTTGTCGAGGAACGCCGTTGTGGAGAGCCAAGGCTGGTCGGGGCCGATGAGCAGGGCCAGATCTTTGGTCATGTAGCCGGCTTCGACGGTGTCGACGCAGACAGTTTCCAGCGTGGAGGCGAAGCGTGCGAGTTCCGCATTGTCGTCCAGCTTGGCGCGGTGGGCGAGGCCACGGCTCCAGGCAAAGATCGAGGCGATGGAGTTGGTCGAGGTTTCCTGACCCTTCTGATGCTGGCGGTAGTGGCGCGTAACCGTGCCGTGCGCAGCTTCAGCTTCCACCGTGCGGCCATCTGGCGACAGGAGAACGGAGGTCATCAGGCCGAGCGAGCCGAAGCCCTGCGCAACCGTATCGGACTGTACGTCGCCGTCGTAGTTCTTGCACGCCCAGACGTAACCGCCGGACCACTTCAGAGCAGATGCAACCATGTCGTCGATCAGGCGGTGCTCATAGGTGATGCCGACTTCGTCGAACTTCGCCTTGAATTCGGTCTGGTAGATTTCTTCGAACAGATCCTTGAAGCGACCGTCATAGGCCTTGAGGATGGTGTTCTTGGTGGACAGGTAGACCGGCCACTTGCGCATCAGGCCATAGTTCATGGATGCGCGGGCGAATTCGCGGATCGATTCGTCTAGGTTGTACATGGCCATGGCAACGCCAGCGCCGGGCGCGTCGAACACGTCCTTCTCGATGACCTGACCGTCTTCACCAACGAACTTGATGGACAGCTTGCCCTTGCCGGGGAACTTGAAATCGGTTGCCTTGTACTGGTCGCCGAAAGCGTGACGGCCAACAACGATAGGCTTGGTCCAGCCGGGAACGAGGCGCGGTACGTTTTTGCAGATGATCGGCTCGCGGAAGATAACGCCGCCGAGAATGTTGCGGATCGTGCCGTTCGGGCTCTTCCACATCTGCTTGAGGTTGAATTCCTTGACGCGATCTTCGTCTGGCGTGATTGTCGCGCACTTGATGCCGACGCCGTGCTTCTTGATGGCGTGGGCCGCATCGACCGTTACCTGGTCGTTGGTAGCATCGCGGTTTTCAACGGAAAGATCGTAATATTCGATATCCAGATCGAGGTAAGGCAGGATCAGCTTGTCCTTGATGAGCTGCCAGATGATACGGGTCATTTCGTCGCCGTCGAGATCGACGACCGGATTGGCTACCTTGATCTTTGTCATGAATTCCTCACCTTCGAGAACGATTGCGCCGGGAGGGCGCGATATGCAAAAAATATCCCGTGGCGCTATAGCATCGTGAGCGTCGAAGGCAAAGCCATAGACATGCTTTTTTGGTTCTAAAACAACCTGAGACTCATTGCCAAAAACCATCCGCGAATTAAAGTCTGGCGAATCGCTTACGTAGGGTAAGCCCCGTGCCAGGACATCATCATGCGGAACATTCTGCTCGCCACCGCCGCCATTCTCTTTGCGACCAACGCCTTTGCGGCAGACCCGACGGAGCCGGTTAAAAAGGTGATGGACATCACCGTCAAGAACTGGTCGGGCGAGGCGGATGACTGGAAGTATATCTTCGATGAGGACCTGCTGACGACGCTGTTCAGCAAAGCCTTCGTGGCGCAGTACCGCGAAGCGTCCAAGAAGCCTGCATCCGATGTGGAGAGCGGCGATAAAGGCGACCCCTTCGGATATGACGTGGTCACCAATTCGCAGGATGGCTGCCCGTTGCAGGACATCAGCATCACGCCAGCGCCGGCCAAGGATGGCGTGACGGATGTCACCGTCAAGTTCAAGCTGTGGGCCTGCATGGATGAGGCCGAGATGAAGGCGACAGTCGATCAGGTTAATTTCGACGTGATCGAGGAAGACGGCAAGCCTGTGATCAACGACATCCACCGCGTGGGTGACGAGGGCCGTGATTCCGTCGTTCAGGAGATGACAAACATCATCAAGGGCGAATAAGCCGCTTTCGCGGGCCGCTGCCTTTGATTTGTCCAGAAAACTATGCCAGTGAAACGCCGAAATATTGGAAGGCGACTATGGCAGGTACAAACAGCGAGCTTGAGCTTCTGGCAGAAGGTCCGGCAATCATTCTTGTCGAACCCCAGCTGGGCGAAAACATCGGCATGGTGGCGCGCGCCATGGCCAATTTTGGTCTGGCCGAGCTGCGGCTGGTCAATCCGCGTGATGGCTGGCCAAATGAGAAGGCGCGGTCTGCTGCCTCGAAGGCCGATCACGTCATCGATAATACGCGGGTGTTCGACACCATCGAAGAAGCGACGGCTGATCTGCAGTTCACCTATGCGACAACGGCGCGGGAGCGTTATGGCTTCAAGCCGGTGCGTGCGCCTGTCGTTGCGGCTGAAACGCTGCGCGTCAAATTCAAGTCGGGTGAGAAAACCGGCATCCTCTTTGGGCGCGAGCGTTGGGGCCTGACCAATGAAGAGGTAGCGCTGGCCGATGAAATCGTGACCTTTCCGGTCAATCCCGCCTTTGCCTCGCTCAACATCGCGCAGGCCGTGCTGCTGATGTCCTATGAATGGATGAAGTCAGGCATGGAAGATTTGAGCCAGACGCTGTTCGAACCTCTTGAGCAGAAGCAGGCGACGAAAGAGCAGCTTTACGGTCTGTTCGAACAACTGGAAGAGGCGCTGGACGCGCGCGGCTATTTCCGCCCGGAAGGCAAGAAGCAGCGGATGATCGAAAACCTGCGGGCCGTCCTGTCTCGCCGGGCGCTGACCTCGCAGGAAATCAGCGTGTTGCGCGGCGTTTTCGGCACTTTCGACAAATATGGCCGCCAGACACCGCGTGGCAGCAACGGTCCATATGCAGATGAGGGCGTAGTGAAAGATGACGGCGACAACGCATAATACCGTAGAGACGATACTTAAGCCTGTGTTGATGCTGGATAGTGGCATCGGTGGGCTGACTGTTTTGCGCGAAGCGCGGGTGCTGATGCCGGAGCGCGGCTTCATCTATATTGCCGACGATGCTGGCTTTCCCTATGGCGGCTGGGAAGAAGACGCCTTGCGCGACAGGCTTCTGTCGCTGTTTGCCCGCCTGATCGAAACCCATCAACCCGAAATCTGTATCGTCGCCTGCAACACGGCCTTTACGCTGGCTGGTGCGGCTCTGCGCGAGAAATTTCCTGACATGACCTTCGTGGGCACAGTCCCCGCCATCAAGCCCGCAGCAGAGCGCACGCGCTCAGGTCTTGTCTCCGTTCTGGCCACACCCGGCACCGTAAAGCGTGCCTATACGCGCGATCTCATCCAGTCCTTCGCCTCGCAATGCCATGTGCGCCTCGTCGGCTCGGAAAATCTCGCCCGCATGGCAGAGGCGTGGATTCGCGGAGAGCCGGTTTCGGACGAGGCTGTTCTGGCGGAAATTTCGCCATGCTTTATCGAGGAAGAGGGCAGGCGAACGGATATCGTTGTGCTGGCCTGCACGCATTACCCCTTCATGGCCAATGTTTTCCGTCGCCTTGCCCCATGGCCGGTGGACTGGCTGGACCCGGCGGAAGCGATTGCCCGGCAAGCGCGGCGAAAGGTAGAGCTCGTGCACGGGGTGGAGCATCCCGAAGGATCTGACTTCGCGCTCTTCACCTCAGGCCAGCCGGACTTCACTACGCGTCGCCTGATGCAGGGTTTCGG
The DNA here is from genome assembly GCF_057799395.1 of Agrobacterium sp. 20P9.1.2. NCBI lineage: Bacteria > Pseudomonadati > Pseudomonadota > Alphaproteobacteria > Hyphomicrobiales > Rhizobiaceae > Agrobacterium > Agrobacterium sp. 20P9.1.2. Next base: position 119,352 of record NZ_JBYOKI010000007.1, on the reverse strand, counting down.
ACTGAAGATCGCCTCGCCCGCGGCGTGATTGTTGTATTTTTACATCAATTGTCGTTATCGATTGCAATTCGAGATTGCGCATCTTGAAATCTGAAAAGAGCTGTGTCACAAAACTCAGGCTCGCAACTCAAACCATCAGGAGGCGTTACATGACTACATTTATGCATCATTGCCTCTCTGGCGTAGCTCGACGGATGCCAACGGTGTTGACCGTGATTATTGGCGCATCCCTCCGATAAAAGTCCTGTTCTCAGGCTTTTCTCTGCCTCAAGGCATTTCACACACTAAACACGTTGCAAATCGATCTGTCGTAGCAGCCTAGCTGCGTCCGTCGCTCTTGCGTCTTTTCTCATCACGAAAGGACCTGGTCGCTTGATCGCGCCGGGGCGGATTTCCTATGTCCAATGAACAATCTTTGCGTGTAAATGACGTTTCGAAAGCGGTTGATGATCTGGTCCGCCATTTCGGTGTCTGGACGACGTTAAAAACCGTGCTGGTCGTGGCATGGCAAAAGCGACGCGTGCGCACGCATGTCTCGCACCTGTCCGACCGCATGCGCCGCGATGTCGGCCTGCCAGTCAAGGGACCTTTGCCGGGCCAGCCATTGATACCACCCTGGTTCCCGCGCTTTTGAGGGGATAGCCCTCCGTCGGCTTGCTGGCGGAGGGTTTTTGCTGGACGTAACGTCGTTCAGACGTATCTTTGAGCGAGCATTAGAAATTTGCCAGTACGTCCGAGATTATTGAAGGAGCGATATGATGATAAAATCTCCTTCTCACCCCGGCGAATTATTGCGGAAAGACGTCATCGGCGCGCTTGAGCTTTCGGTGACTGAGGTCGCAAACAGGCTGGGCATTTCGCGCGTTTCGCTGTCTCGCGTCTTGAACGGTAGGGCAGGAATTAGTCCCGATCTGGCTTTGCGCCTTGAACGCGCCGGTGTCAGCACTGCCAAGGCTTGGCTTGCCATGCAGGCGAATTACGATCTGGCGCAGGCCATGCAGCGTCACCAACCGCCCGTGCGCCCACTGGATGACAAGGCGGTGTAATCAGAAATTAGCGCTTGATATCCTTTCGGCTTGGTGGCTTGCTCCGGTTCTCGATACTCGGAGGACGTTCCAATGCCGATTGAAAACTGGCTGGCCTTTGCGGCCGCATCTGCCGTTATGCTCGCAATTCCGGGCCCGACGATCCTTCTGGTTATTTCCTATGCGCTGGGGCACGGTCGCAAGGCGAGTACCGCCACGGTGGCGGGTGTTGCGCTGGGTGATTTTACGGCGATGACGGCATCCATGCTGGGGCTTGGCGCTTTGCTGGCTACATCGGCTGCTCTGTTTACCGGGCTGAAATGGGTGGGCGCTGCCTATCTAATCTATCTCGGTATCAAGCTGTGGCGTGCGCCTGTCATGGGGCAGGGGGTGGATGCGTCCGATGGTACGGCTAAGGAAAGCCCCTTGCGGATTTTCGTGCATACCTATGTCGTCACCGCGCTGAACCCGAAAAGCATCGTCTTTTTCGTGGCCTTCCTGCCGCAGTTTCTGGTGCCGACACAGCCCTTCTGGCCGCAAGTCTTGATCTTCGAAGCGACGTTTCTTGTGCTTGCCACCTGCAACGCGGCGCTTTATGGACTGTTGGCAAGTGCTGCCCGCAACACCATCCGCAAGCCCAATGTTCAGCGCATCGTCAACCGTACAGGCGGCAGCCTGCTGATCGGTGCTGGCCTGCTGACTGCCGGTTGGAAGCGCGCCGCCGGTTAAGAACGCCGCAATCCCATGCGGCACCCGATTGGATAAAAACAAAATGGCAGTGCCGCATATCTTTCTCGCCCTCGTAACCGTGTTTTTGTGGGGCTTCAATTTCGTTGTCATCAAGGTCGGCGTCATGGATATGCCGCCCTTGTTTCTAACGGCCCTGCGCTACTTCTTTGCCGCCCTTCCGCTCGTCTTCTTTTTACCGCGCCCCAAAGTGCCGTGGCCGCATATGGTCATCTACGGCATGGTCATGGGCTGTGCGCAGTTCGGTCTGCTCTATACGGCCATCAAATGGGGGCTTCCCGCTGGCTTGGCGTCGCTGGTCATGCAGGCGCAAGCCTTCTTCACCATGGCGCTGGCGGTCACATTGCTGGGTGAAATTCCGCTGAAATCACATGTTGCCGGTGCCGCCGTGGCATTCGGCGGTCTGGCCGTCATCGGTCTGGAGCGCCTCAACATCAGCGCCATGGTGCCGCTTTTGATGTGCGTCGGCGCTGCCTTCAGTTGGGCCATCGGCAATATCGTCAATCGCAAGGTCGGGCGCGTCAATGCCGTTTCCTTCGTGGCCTGGACGAGCCTCGTGCCGGTGTTGCCGTTAGTCGCGCTTTCGCTGGTGCTGGAAGGTACGCAGGCGATTTCGGCAGGATTGGCGTCCGCCAACCTGATGACGGTACTGGTCGTGGTTTATATGGCCTATGGTGCGACCATCGTTGGCGCTGGCATCTGGAGTTTCCTCCTGCTGCGTTATCCCGCAGGCACTGTCGCGCCATTTTCGCTTCTGGTGCCGATCGTCGGCTTTCTTGGCGCCTATTTCGCTTTTGCCGAGGAAATCACGCTCTTGGAAATCATTGGTAGTACGCTGGTGGTGGCGGGGCTGGCACTGAATGTGTTCGGACGTCGCCTGTCGTTGCGGCGCATTGCGTCCTGAGGTCGGCGATATTCCCTGTGCATTGCATTGACGCCACAGGTCATTCGCTGATTTTTTTGCTAAGGGAGACGTTCGCGGTCGTTTCAACGAATCGGCGGTTATCCATTCGCAGCGCAGGGAATTGTTAAATTGCAGGTCGGTATCGACATGGGAACCCTATCGGGCGGGCAGGTGGCCAAGCTTGATATCGAGGAATTGCTTGCCACGCGTTTGCTGGTGCAGGGCAATTCCGGTTCCGGCAAATCGCATCTGCTGCGCCGCCTTCTGGAGCAATCTGCGCCGTGGGTACAGCAGGTCATCATCGATCCCGAAGGCGATTTCGTCACGCTGGCCGATAAGTTCGGCCATGTGGTGGTGGATGGTGAACGCACCGAAGCAGAGCTTGCTGGCATTGCCAACCGCATCAGGCAGCACCGCGTTTCCTGCGTTCTGACACTGGAAGGGCTCGATATCGAGCAGCAGATGCGTGCCGCAGCCGCCTTTCTCAACGGTCTCTTCGATGCCGACCGCGAGTTCTGGTATCCGGTGCTGGTCGTTGTGGACGAAGCGCAGATGTTCGCGCCATCGGTCGCAGGCGAGGTGACGGAAGACGCGCGCAAGATGTCGCTGGGCGCGATGACCAACCTGATGTGCCGGGGCCGAAAGCGCGGTCTGGCGGGCGTTATCGCCACGCAGCGTCTGGCAAAGCTTGCCAAGAACGTCGCTGCCGAAGCCTCCAATTTCCTGATGGGCCGCACCTTCCTCGATATCGATATGGCGCGCGCTGCCGATCTTCTCGGCATGGATCGCCGTCAGGCGGAAATGTTCCGCGATTTGCAGCGCGGCAATTTCGTCGCGCTTGGACCCGCTCTGTCGCGCCGCCCGCTGCCGATCGTGATTGGCAACGTCGAGACTTCGGCGCGGTCCTCCTCGCCGAAGCTGATGCCGCTGCCGGATTCACCGCAGGATGTCGAAGACCTGATCTTCACGCCCGACCCGGAGGAGTTCAACCGCGCACCCGTGCGTCGCACCCCTCCGGCACCGCGCCCGACCACGGATATTCTGGCGGAGCTTTCGCGTTCCACGCCGGCTATTGGCGGGCCGGAACCGCAGCAGCCGCAACGCAGCAGCCAGCCCGAAATGTCATCGGAAGAGCGGACCGAGAAGATTTCTCTAGTGCTGACCGAAATTATGGACGATCCGCAATCGGCCTATCGAACCGACGCTGTGCTCTATCAGGAATTTCTGGTGCGCGCCCGCATGCGCCGCATTCCCGGCACGCCCATGGCGCTCTCGGAATTCCGACGGCAAGTGGCCATCACCCGTTCCGGCGTGGATGCTGACATGGCGGCCAGCGAAGACTGGCAGAAGGCGCTCGATCTTTCGAAGAACGTTTCCGATGATTTGCAGGGCGTGTTCCTGCTTCTCGTGAAGGCCGCACTTGCGCAGGAACCTTGCCCGTCTGATGCCCGCATTGCCCGCGCCTATGGCACGCATTCGGCGCGACGTGCGCGCATGCTGCTCGGCTATTTCGAGGAAAAGGAACTCGTGGTGGTCCACGCCGATTTCTCCGGCAAGCGCATCGTTGCGTTTCCTGATCTCGACGCAAAAACCGCACCCGGCGATGCGGATGCGGCTGAGGATATTGCGAAGCTGGCGGCTGAGTAGGCGGCAAGGCACCCTCATCCTCTTCATGCTCGGGCCTGTCCCTGATATCTGCCACGTTGTAGTTTTCTCGACGTGATTGGATCCTCGGGACAAGCCCGAGGATGACGGTGGAGCAAAAAAAAGGCGGGTTTCCCCGCCTTTCCTCATCACGATCAAACGTCCTTAAACCTTGTCGACTGTCTTCGTTTCCTTGCGCGTAGCCAGCAGCGAGCCGACGACGCCCGTCACGAGAATGGTGACGGTGATGCCCAGCGACAGGGCAGGTGGTATCTTGGCGATGCCCAGCATGTCAGCCACAAAGATTTTCGAGCCGACGAAGACCAGAACCGCAGCCAGCGCATATTTCAGATACGCAAAGCGGTGTATGAGCGCGGCCAGGGCGAAGTAGAGCGCACGCAGGCCAAGGATCGCGAAGATGTTCGAGGTGTAGACGATGAACGGATCGGTCGTGATCGCGAAGATCGCCGGGATCGAATCGACTGCGAAGATAAGGTCGGCGATTTCGACCATGATCAGCGCCAGAAACAGCGGCGTCACGAAGGTCTTCAGCTTGCCGGTCTTTTCATCGACTTCCTTGACGATGAATTTTTCGCCGTGCAGTGCATTGGTCACCGGCAGGTGACGGCGCAGGAACTTCAATATCTTGTTGTTGCCGATATCGTTTTCATCATGGTCTGACGAAAACAGCATCTTGAGGCCGGTAAAGACCAGAAACGCCGCGAAGATATAAAGAACCCAGTGGAAGTTTTCGACGATGGCAGCGCCCGCCGCAATCATGATGCCGCGCAGGACGATGACGCCGAGGATACCCCACAGCAGCACGCGGTGCTGATATTGGCGGGGAATGGCGAAGTAGGAGAAGATCATGGCGATGATGAAAATATTGTCCATCGCCAGGCTTTTTTCGACCACGAAGCCGGTGACATATTCCATGGCCGATTGCTGGCCGGACTGGTACCAAATCCAGCCGCCGAAGGCCAAGCCGATGGCGATATAGAAGCCGGACATCAGGAGGCTTTCGCGCATGCCGATTTCCTTGGAGTTCTTATGCAGAACACCAAGATCGAGAGCGAGAAGACCCAATACGAGAGAAATGAAGACGGCCCACATCCATGTGGGCGTGCCGAGAAAATCCGAAAAGAGGAAGTCCATCAGTCAACCTTTAGCCGGACGAGGTTGGCTTTACGGATGGGGAACGTGATTGATATAAACGTGGCCCCAACCTTAAGAAACTCGACATCGCGTATTGTCCGGTAATACGCCAGAGGGGCCCGAGTTCTGATCACGGAAAGCAAATAATGTGGCTGAACACCATTTCAAGGGTGTGTCGCCACTTTTTTCTCGTTGACATTTTTATGAAGGGAACCTAGAAGCCCCACAACACCGGGCAGCAATGCTCGGTGTATTTAGTTGGTTGCCTTGTGGTTCTTGAACGACGTTCGGTAATCGACATCACTGACATGTCCCGTGGCTTCTCCGTTCGCAAATGTGAGAAACCTGTCAGAGGTCCCAAAACGGACTTCAGAGGAGGGCGTGTTTCCTTGATCCGGTTTGGCAACAAACCGGTGTAACTTTCTGAAAGGAAATACGATGAGCAAGCGCGAATCGTCTAAGTATAAAATTGACCGCCGTATGGGCGAAAATATCTGGGGTCGTCCTAAGTCCCCGGTAAACCGTCGCGAATACGGCCCAGGCCAGCACGGCCAGCGCCGCAAGGGCAAGATGAGCGACTTCGGCACGCAGCTGCGCGCCAAGCAGAAGCTCAAGGGCTACTACGGTGAAATCCGCGAGAAGCAGTTCCGCGCAACTTACGACGAAGCTAACCGTCGCAAGGGTGATACATCCGAGAACCTGATCGGTCTGCTCGAGTCCCGTCTGGACGCGATCGTATACCGCGCAAAGTTCGTACCGACCGTTTTCGCTGCTCGCCAGTTCGTAAACCATGGCCACGTCACGGTTAACGGCGTTCGCGTCAACATCGGTTCTTACCGTTGCAAGGTCGGCGACGTTGTCGAAGTTCGCCAGAAGTCCAAGCAGCTCGTAACCGTTCTCGAAGCTGTTGCTCTCGCAGAACGCGACGTTCCTGACTACGTTGAAGTCGATCACAACAAGATGGTTGCGACATTTGCTCGCGTACCAGCTCTGTCTGACGTTCCATACCCAGTCGTCATGGAACCGCACCTCGTGGTCGAATTCTACTCGCGTTAATCAACGCGTGTCAGTTATAGAAAAAGCCGCCTTTCGAGGCGGCTTTTTTGTTGGGCGGTTTTTGAAGAGAAAGACGTTTGCCGGTATCGTGAAACGTCAACTGGCTACCTTGAAGTCGAAATAGCCGCAGACCGGAACGTGATCAGAAGGCTTTTCCCAGGCGCGGACGTGCTTTTCGACGGAGACGGATTGCAGCTTGTCCGCTGCTTCCGAGGACAGCATCAGGTGGTCGATGCGGATGCCGTTGTTTTTGGGCCATGCGCCCGCCTGATAATCCCAGAAGGTATAGAGGCCAGCTTCGTCCGTTGTGGTGCGCGCGGCGTCCGTCAGCCCGAGGTTTTCCAACCTGCGGAAAGAGGCGCGGGTCTGCGGCAGGAACAGAGCGTCGCCTTCCCACGCGCGCGGGTCGTAGCAGTCGAATGGCTCGGGAATGACATTGTAGTCGCCTGCGAGGATCAGCGGCTCCTCCAGCAGCAGGCGGTCCTCTGCAAAACGGTGCAGGCGCTCCATCCATGCCAGCTTGTAAGGGTACTTGACCGGATCATCCGGCGGGTTGCCATTGGGCAGGTAGAGCGAGCAGACACGGATAACGCCGCCATTGACGGAAAACACGCCTTCGATGAAGCGGGCCTGTTCGTCGGTATCATCGCCCGGCAGGCCGCGATTGACCTCATCCGGCATCATCTTCGATAGTAGCGCTACGCCGTTGAAGCCTTTCTGGCCATGCGTTTCCACATGATATCCAAGGGCTTCGATTTCCAGGCGCGGGAAATTCTCATCGACGGATTTGATTTCCTGAAGACAGGCGATATCGGGATTCGAATCCTTCAGCCATTGGCAGAGATTTTCGATGCGCGCCTTGACGCCGTTGATGTTCCAGGTGGCAATCTTCATCGGACATTCCATTGTGTGATGGAGTCCGTTTTAAACCAAGTGCTGGCGAATGCCACCCGTTTTCACGGTTTCAACAGGCGGAATGAAGGCTGGCTTAAATGGAGAAGCTGGTGCCGCAGCCGCAGCTTGCAACCGCATTCGGGTTCTTGATCTGGAAAGACTGGCCGAGCAGGTTGTCGACGAAGTCGATTTCCGAGCCTTCCATGTAGATCACGGACATGCTGTCGATCAGCACCTTGGCATCATCGCGGGCGATGACGAGATCGTCGTCCGTCGGGGCGCCATCGAGATCGAACTTGTAGGAAAAGCCGGAGCAGCCGCCGCCTTCGACGGAGACGCGCAGAGCCTGTTTGCCCTCTTCAGCTGCAACGATCTGGGCGATTCGTTTTGCGGCGGATTCGGAAAGTGTAATCGGTGTTGTCATGTGATTTCTCCAACCGGCGTCAAGAACCGGAGAGCTATGTTTGTATAAACGCGATTATAAACCAGTCAAATTAACGGTCTATAGCCTTGTTGCGCAGCGATGACGCTTTGCGACAACCTTCGGGATAGGTATGAAGGGTAGATGAAAAGGTCAATGGCAAGACCGTGGGATAAAGTTCAGCAGGATACGGAATGATTATCGATCAGCGCGCATTGGGGTTCGGAAGCGGAGAGAGGGCGGTTTATGCCACCGATCCATGGACGACACGCGGGCGGCTGTTTCCGGAGGCCTCCAGCCTCACGCGCTCCGATTTTCAGCGTGACCGAGATCGCATTGTCCACACGACTGCCTTTCGGCGGCTGAAGCACAAAACGCAGGTCTTCATCAGCCCGGATGGTGACCATTATCGCACCCGGCTGACTCATACGGTGGAAGTCGCGCAGATCGCCCGTGCGCTGGCACGCGCGTTGAAGCTGGATGAGGATCTGGCGGAAGGCGTGGCGCTGGTTCACGACTTTGGCCACACACCTTTCGGCCATACCGGCGAGGATGCGCTGGATGCGGTGCTGAAGCCCTATGGCGGCTTCGACCACAATGCCCAGTCGCTGCGCATCGTTACCAAGCTGGAGCGTCGCTACGCGGAATATGACGGCATCAACCTGACATGGGAGACGCTGGAAGGGCTTGTGAAGCACAATGGCCCGCTGATCGGTGAAAACGCGAAGGGCGATCATGGCCCCGTTGCGCTGCCGATCCTCGAATATTGCCAATTGCAGGACCTGGAGATCGGCACTTTCGCTAGCCTGGAGGCGCAGGTTGCAGCTATTGCAGATGACATCGCCTATAACACCCATGATATCGATGACGGTCTGCGGGCGGGCTATCTGACTTTCGACATGCTTGAGGAGGTGCCGTTCCTCAGCGGCCTGATGGCGGAAGTGCGAGCGAAATATCCCAACCTCGAAGACGACCGCTTCGCCCATGAAATCATGCGCCGGCAAATCACCCGCATGGTGGAAGATGTTATCGGCGTCGCGCAGCAGAACCTGAGCAAGCTGAAGCCGAAATCTGCCGCGGATATTCGTGGTGCCGATTACACCGTGGCGACGTTCTCGCCCGAGATGGCGGAGACGGACAGGCAGATCAAGAAGCTGCTGTTTGCGCATATCTACCGCCATGCGGAAATCATGCGCATCCGTGCCGGTGCAACGCAGATCGTGACCGACCTTTTCCACCGTTATATGGAGGTCCCGGCAGAAATGCAGAGCCACTATTGGGTAGACAGCATTCCGGGCATGAGCGTGGCCGCAAAAGCCCGGCACGTCGGGGATTATCTGGCCGGTATGACCGACAGTTATGCACTGAAAGCCCATCAGCGCCTGTTTGACCACACCCCCGATTTACGATAGGCAGCGGCAACCGCAGACCCGGTTTCAATATTGCCGGGACGTAGATGACAGCCTTCGCGCAGGTATATGATGATGAACCTTTTTGCCGATTTCGATACCAGAATCAAAAACGCGCTTGAGACGATCGACCTCGTCAAAGCCCATCGCGATGCTGTGGATTTCGGCCGAATTACTGTTGAATCTCCGCGCGACCCCAGCCATGGCGATGTTGCGACCAATGCTGCCATGGTGCTGGCAAAGCCGCTGGGCACCAACCCGCGCGCTCTGGCGGAACTGATCGTTCCAGCGCTGGAGCAGGATGAGGACGTGGACAGCGTCAACGTCGCCGGTCCGGGCTTCATCAATATCCGCGTATCCGTCGCCTATTGGCAGCGCCTTCTGGCAGGCATGATAGAGCAGGGCGTCGATTACGGCCGCTCAACTGTCGGCGCTGGCAAGAAGATCAACGTCGAATATGTCTCTGCCAACCCGACGGGCCCGATGCATGTCGGCCACTGCCGTGGCGCCGTTGTGGGCGATACGCTGGCGAATGTTCTGGCCTTCACCGGTTATGAGGTGACCAAGGAATATTACATCAACGATGCGGGCTCGCAGATCGACGTGCTGGCACGTTCGGTTTTCCTGCGTTACCGCGAAGCCTTGGGCGAAGAGGTCGGTGCCATTCCGCCGGGTCTTTACCCGGGTGATTATCTGGTGCCGCTGGGCAAGTCTCTGGCAGATGAATTCGGCATCAAGCTGCGTGCCATGCCTGAAGAGCAGTGGCTGCCGATCGTCAAGGACAAGGCCATCGACGCGATGATGGTGATGATTCGCGAGGATCTGGCCGCGCTGAACGTGAAGCACGACGTGTTCTATTCGGAGCGCACGCTGCATGCGGGCAATGCTGGACCTATTCTGTCTGCCATCAACGATCTGACCTTCAAGGGTCATGTCTACAAGGGCACGCTGCCGCCGCCAAAAGGCGAGCTGCCTGATGATTGGGAAGACCGCGAGCAGACGCTGTTCCGTTCCACCGAAGTCGGTGACGATATGGACCGCGCGCTGATCAAGTCTGACGGCTCCTATACCTACTTCGCGGCTGACGTGGCCTACTTCAAGGACAAGTATGATCGTGGCTTCGGTGAAATGATCTATGTTCTGGGTGCCGACCATGGCGGTTACGTCAAGCGTTTGGAAGCGGTTGCACGGGCGGTCTCCGAAGGCAAATCTAAACTGACGGTTTTGCTGTGCCAGCTGGTCAAGCTTTTCCGCGACGGCGAGCCGGTAAAGATGTCGAAACGCTCCGGCGATTTCGTCACTTTGCGCGATGTTGTGGATGAAGTCGGGCGCGACCCGGTGCGATTCATGATGCTCTATCGGAAGAATTCTGAGCCGCTGGACTTCGATTTTGCCAAAGTAACGGAGCAATCCAAAGATAATCCAGTGTTTTATGTGCAATATGCACATGCGCGCTGCAAGTCGGTTTTCAGGCAGGCAAACGAGGCATTTCCGGAGCTGGATGTGTCCCAGTTGACCATGGCGTCCAGCACGACTTTAATCAGTGATGTCAATGAGTTGCAGCTGATTGCTAAACTGGCCGAATACCCGCGTCTGATTGAGTCTGCTGCGCTCAATCACGAGCCTCATCGGCTTGCTTTTTATCTCTATGATCTGGCCAGTTCCTTCCATGGCCATTGGAATAAAGGTAAAGATCAGCCAGAATTACGTTTTGTTAACGATAAAAACCGAGAATTAAGCGTTGCCAGGTTAGGGCTGGTGAATGCTGTCGCAAATGTACTGAAGTCTGGATTGACGCTTTTGGGAGCGGACGCACCTGACGAAATGCGATAACATCTCACCATTATTTGCTCACAATACGCTGGCAAGAGCTGTGATGCGTAGATGGTGGAACACGTAATGGTCGAAAAAAATGTCGCGTATAACCGGGATAACCGGGCAGAAGAATTCGCCGACAACGATCCCTTGGCGCAGCTTGCGCGTCTCGTCGGTCAAGAGGATCGTCCTTCCCATGTCGCTTCCCCGGCTGCGCAGCATCCGGCGGAGCGTCGGGAGCCTGAATTCAATCTCGAAGACGAGTTGCTTCGCGAATTCGCGATCTACGATTCGCCACGCTACGAGCCTGTAGCGCTCGATGCGGCCAATGACGTGCGTTCGCCCGTTCCGGCTGGCGAGTTTATGCAGCGCGTCGAATCCGTATTCTCCCGCAAGGAGCCTGAGCTTGCACCGCCTGCGCCTGCGCCAGTCGAGCAATATGCGCCTGCCGAAACGGAAGAGTATCTGGTCGCCGAACATGCGTCCGCTGCGGCTTCCAACTTGCGTGACGATTTCAGCGATGATCCGGAATCTGTTGCGGCCTTGTTCGATGTCGCTCATCGCAACATCGCTCCTGAGCCGGTTTACCAACCAGAGCCTGAGGTGGCACCAGCCTATGTTGAGCCGGTAACCTATGCCGAGCCACAGCAGCCGGTTGCTCAGTATGAAGAGCCTGTCGTTTCCGCGCCGGTCGTTGAAACTCCAGTCCATCATCACATCGAGCCATCCGTAGCGCACCAGCCGAACTGGGAGCATATGGCGGAGACGTCTGGCGAAGTGGCCATCGATCTTGCCAGCGAGCTGGAATTGTCTGTTGCGGATGAAGCTCCGGCTCCGCTTCAGGTGTCCCCGCCGATTGCCCGTCGCTCTTCGCTTGACTATTCCAGCCTGCGCCTGCCGCTGGCCAACTTCGGCGCGCCCCGCGCGACGCCGGTTGCGCCGAAGGTAGAGCCTGTGGTCGCTGCACCGGCACCGGTTGCCGCGCAGTTCACCCAGCCCATGGAAGCGCCTGCAAATCACGTCGAGCCTTCCATTCCCGCCGGACAGAAGCTGTCGGCGATGGATGAGCTGATCTACGACGTCGCGAAATACGAAATCGGTAGTGTCGTTGCTCCAGCAGCGCGCATCGAGCCGGTCGTGGCTGTTACGCCGCCTGTTGCCGTTGCGCCGACGCCTGTCGTTTCCGCGCCTGTTGCGCCACAGCCGGTTGTTACGCCAAAGCGCGCAGAGCCTGCCTTTGAGCCGAGTGTTGCAAAGTCTGAGCCTGATCTCAGCGATTTCGATGCGTTCAAGGACGATGATTTCGAGCTTGCTCTTGATGATATCGATTTCGACATCGATCTTTCTGAAATCGCCAATATCGATGTCGCGGTGGCACCAGTGCCACAGCCTGCCGTTGCCCCACAGCCAACGCCTGTTGCGCAGGCCCCGGTCGTTCAGCCGAAGCCTGTTGTAGCACCGCCTGCACCCGCACCTGTTGCCGCAGCGCCCGTTCGTCCACAGCCTGTCGTGACACCTCCGGTCGCCCGTCAGGAGCCACCACGTCTGGTCACGCCGGTCGTTGTTGCACCGCCTGCTACGCTCGAAAGCCTCCCGTTCGATCCTTCGCAGATCGGTGAGACGGAAGACCAGCCGGAAACTATCACCGAGATGGAAGTGCCGGAACTGCCCGTTGGTGTGTTCGAGCCGAAGCCAGCGCCACGCCGTCAGGAAGAAGACCTTGATCTCGACACTGAGCTGGCAACGCTTTTCGCGCCTGCCGTTTCCGGTGGGCTGGATCGCAACAAGAATGCCGCTCCTCGTCAGGCCCAGCCGCAGCCGAGCCCGGAAGAAGTAGACGAATTCGAGCGCGCGCTGGAACAGGATTTCCGCCGCAGCATGCAGGAAGCCGCAGAGACGCGCGCATCCGGCGAAAGAATTGCGCCGACCGATCTTGCTCAGCAGGTTCGCTACTCCGACGACGAACGCGGTGGCGCACGCCGCTGGTTCGTTCCCATGGCAGCCGTTCTGGGTGTCGTTCTCGTCGGTGGCGGTACTTACGCGCTGATGTTCGGCAATGGCAGCGGGCAGGGCTCCAACGGAGCGCCGGTCATCATTTCCGCTGATAGCGAGCCGACCAAGGTCGTGCCGGAAAATCCGGGCGGTCGCGTGGTGCCAAACCAGGATAAGGCGGTTTATGACCGTGTTGCCGGTGGCGCGCCTGTTGACCCGAAGCAGCCTTCGCTGATTTCCACCAACGAGCAGCCAGTCGATGTGGTTCAGCGCACGCTGATCCCCGAGCAGTTGCCGCTTGAAGGCGAAAACGAAGACATGGATGCGGTCACCTCCACGCCGGTTGGCGAAACGGAAGACCCACGTCTGCTCTCTCCTGAAGAGAAGGCGCAGGCCGCTGAAAATCAGGGCGGTTCGCCGGTCAATGTATCGCCGCGCAAGGTCCGCACCATGATCGTCAAGCCTGACGGTACGCTGGTTGCGCAGGAAGTTCCTGCGCCTGCTGCATCCGCACCACAGGCGGACAAGGTTGAAGAGCTTGCCGCACCGAAGGCTAACGCTCCGGCAGAAGGCGCACCGGCTGTGATCTCCGCATCGCGTGTTCCTGTTGCTCCGGCACAGCCAGCCCAGCCACAGACACCGGCTCCGGTTGCCGCTGCACCGAAGCCTGCCCAGACGGCAGCACCGATGCCTGCATCGCGTCCGGCGGCTCAGCCTGCCAATGTCGTGGCGACCGTGACAAATCAGGGCAACGTTCGCCCGGCCCCGCCTTCGCAGCCCGCACAGGAAACTGCTGCAGCGCCAACGGCAACGACGAACGCGTCCTCCACGGGTGGTTACTTTGTGCAGGTTGCCTCGCTGCCGAGCCAGGCGGAAGCGCAGAAGTCCTACCAGAACCTGTCGGTCAAGTTCGGCTCCGTCATCGGCGGTCGCGGCGTAGACATCAAGGCAGCGGAAATTGCTGGCAAGGGTACGTTCTACCGCGTTCGCATCCCGGCTGGCGACAAGAACGAAGCGGCAGCATTGTGCGAGCGCCTGCGCTCTGCCGGTGGCAGCTGCCTGATTGCTCGCTGATTTTAGACTGAAAAGAATTGAAGCCGGGATGGTTCTACTGTCCCGGCTTTATTTTTGACTGGCTCTTCCATAAACTCGACGTCATCCTCGGGCTCGTCCCGAGGATCTGCCCACATTCAATGTCGGGGTTGGTTGGATCCTCGGGACAAGCCCGAGGATGACGGTGGAGAGAGAGGCCTTTATCGCTCCCGATCCCACACCCCAAACTCATCCCAAGCAGGACACATCCATGACCGACACGAAAGCTATGATCCTTGGCTGTAGCGGCCTCACCCTGACCGATGACGAAATCGCGCTGTATAAGGCCGAGCGTCCGTGGGGCTTCATTCTGTTCGGGCGCAACATCGGTGATGCTGCGCAAATCACGGACCTCGTGGCGTCCATGCGGGATGCCATCGGTCGGCCTGATGCGCCTGTCCTGATCGATCAGGAAGGCGGTCGCGTTCAGCGTATCCGTCCGCCCTTGCTGCAATCTTATCCCAACGCGCAGGCGCTGGGTGAAATCTATCTGCGTGATGCGGCTCAAGGTCTGCGCGCTGCATGGTTGATGTCGCGTCTGCATGCGTTCGACCTGATGAAGCTTGGGATTACAGTGGACTGCCTGCCGGTTCTGGACGTGCCTGTAGAAGGCGCGAGCAACGTCATTGGCAACCGCGCCTACGGGTTTGATCCAGCGCTGGTCGCTGCCATGGGGCAGGCGGCGGCGGATGGGTTAAAGGCAGGTGGCATGTTGCCGGTCATGAAGCACATTCCCGGCCATGGTCGAGGTCTGGTCGATTCGCACCACGAATTGCCGGTTGTCGACGTTTCCCTGGATGAACTGGACGCGCATGATTTCGTGCCATTCCGCGCGCTGAACAAGGAACTGATGGCCATGAGCGCGCATTTGGTCTTTACCGCTATCGATGTGCAGCGTCCGGCAACGACATCGCCGATCGTCATCGATGAGATCATTCGAGGGCGGATTGGTTTCGATGGTCTGCTGATCTCCGACGATAGCTCCATGAATGCCTTGAAAGGGACACTCGGTGAGCGCGCTGCCAATATTGTTGCGGGTGGTTGCGATATAGTCTTGCATTGCAACGGCGTGATGGATGAAATGCTGCAGGTCGTGAAAGAAGTACCCGTTCTTTCCGGCAAGGCTCTGGAGCGTGTTCGGGCTGTCGAGGCTGGTTTCCCGGCTGCTGACGGTGCAGATGAAGCGGCGCTCAGAGACGAATTCAACGCCATGCTGCCGGTTGCCTGATAAGCGACCAGCCGGGCGTCTTTAATGTTGGGCCCGGTGGACGAATGAATGGCGGCAGATAAATCGCGCGGCAGCGCGCCGATGGAAAAGCTCTGGGAGGATATCAAGCCAGAGCGAGCCACCGGTGAAGCAGCATTGATGATCGATGTGGCGGGCTTTGAAGGCCCGCTCGATCTGTTGCTGCATCTTGCCCGCACGCAGAAGGTCGATCTTTCCCGCATTTCCGTACTGGCGCTGGCCGAACAGTATCTCGTGTTCGTGGAGCAGGCACGGCGCGTACGCATCGAACTGGCTGCCGATTATCTGGTCATGGCGGCGTGGCTGGCCTTCCTCAAATCCAAGCTGCTTATTCCTCAGCAAAGCAAGGATGATGGCCCGAGCGGTGAGGAAATGGCTGCAACGCTGGCCTTCCGGCTGAAGCGTCTGGAAGCCATGCGCGAGGCGGCGGAGCGTCTGGTCAATCGTAATCAACTGGGCCGTGATGTCTTTGCCCGCGGTGCGCCTGAGCACATTCCGCACAAGAGCCGCTCCTCCTTCGAGGCAAGTCTTTACGATCTGCTCAGCGCCTATGCCAATTTGCGTCAGCGCCAAGCCATCACTCAGGTGACCATTGAAAAACGGGATGTCTGGTCGCTGGTCGATGCGCGCGAGTTGCTGACTTCCATGCTGGGCGAAATCGGCGAGTGGACGGAGCTGGATCGCTATCTGTTGCAATATGTTGCCGACCCTGCCATGCGCGCAACCGCGATGGCGAGTGCCTTTGCCGCCTCGCTGGAACTGGTGCGCGAGGGATCGCTGGAGATTCGCCAGGACGGCGCGTTCCAGCCGATTTTCATGCGCAAGGGGTCTGGCCGTGAAAGGACACGTGATGTCGAGTGAACTGGATGCGGATGATAATGCTGTCGTGACAGATGGGGTGGGATTCGAACCCACGGTCACCGAGCGGCAGCTGAAAGACGCCGAGCGCATTGCTGAAGCCCTGATCTTTGCCTCTGCGCAGCCCGTGTCCGAAGCCTTCATTGCCGAGCGTGTGCCGAAGGGTATCGATGTTGCGGCGCTTCTGTGGAAGCTCAAGGGCGTCTATGCCGAGCGCGGTGTCAATCTTATTCAGGTCGGCGGAAACTGGGCCTTTCGTACGGCCGGCGATCTGTCCTTCGTCATTCGCATGGATGAGAAAGAACCGAAGAAGCTTTCGAGGGCTGCTCTGGAAGTGCTGGCCATCATCGCTTATCACCAGCCGGTAACGCGCGCGGAAATCGAGGAAATCCGGGGCGTGCAGACATCGCGCGGCACGCTGGATGTGCTGATGGAAGCGGGCTGGGTGCGGTTTCGCGGGCGGCGCAGAACGCCGGGTCGCCCTGTGACCATGGGAACGACGGTGGAGTTTCTGGATCATTTCGGGCTGGAAGAACTGCGCGATCTGCCGGGGCTGGATGAGTTGAAGGGGGCAGGGCTGCTTTCTGGCCGCATCCCGTCCAACTTCGGCATTCCGTTGCCATCCATGAATGATGAGCTGACCGAGGATGAAGATCCGATCACGCAGCTCGATCTGGAAGAACTCGGGCTGCTGGCACCCAGCGGCGACGAGCCGGAAAGCTGAGCGCATTCTATTGTTGCCGTCATCACAAAGAGTTGCCAACATTTGGCAACCAGCGGATTTATAGTGTCTTATCGTTTGTTGATAGCCATTTTGGTGTTTGAAAAACCTCCGCAAACGTCTTACATCGGATCAAAGCAAAATTCAGGGAGTTTGCGTTATGGGTTCTTTTAGTGTGTGGCATTGGCTAATCGTTCTGGTCATCGTGCTGGTCCTTTTCGGTCGCGGCAAGATTCCGGAACTGATGGGCGATGTTGCAAAGGGTATCAAGAGCTTCAAAAAGGGCATGGCTGACGAAGACAATACGCCACCGCCAGCAGCAGACCCAACCAGCAACGTCAATTCCAAGACGGTCGACCACAAGGCTGACGAGATCAAGTAATCGATCTTGCGGCGCGGGTTGAAAATCGGGCCGCACCCTTAGGCGTGTCAGGAGCTTTGTGATGTTTGATATCGGCTGGAGCGAGTTGCTGGTGATTGCGGTCGTCTTGATCGTCGTCGTTGGCCCAAAAGACTTGCCGCCCATGATCCGCGCCTTCGGTAAGACGATGGCGGGATTGCGCAAGATGGCGGGAGATTTCCGCACTCAGTTCGATGAGGCCTTGAAAGAGGCTGACATGGACGACGTGCGCCAGACGATTTCCGATGTGCGCAATCTCAACCCCACGAATTCGCTGCGCGATGCGATGAACCCGCTTCGCCAGCTGGGCAATGAAATCCGCTCCGATCTTCAGGGCGCGACGACGCCGCCAGGTTCTGCGGCAACCAGCGCACCCGCCGGTGCACCTTCGGTCAGCCTATCTGAGCCAGAGATGAAGCTGCCGGATGGTCCGCCTGCGATTGCTACGGAAGCTGCATCTGTGGCAGCTGGCGTTGCCACTGGCCCAGCCACCGCGGCACCGACCACGGTCCCCGCGTCCGTCGCACCATCAGCTGTCGCCACCGCAGCAGTCGCGCCATCGGCTACACCTTCCGAGAAGCCGAAAGCTGTGCGCAAACGCGCGCCTGCCAAGTCCGCTCAGGAAGTGGAGGCCGAAACGGTCGCGGCAAAGCCCAAGCGTGCGGCCAAAACTGTTTCCGCTAAAACGGAAGCGGTGACATCCGCCAATGCAAAGCCTGTTGCGCCGAAAAGCAGCAAGCCTGCCGCCTTGACCGACGTTGCCGCAAAGGCTTCCCGGGTGAAGGCTGCAAAGGCAACGGTCGAGGCTGGAAAGCCCATGGTCGAGAAGGCCAAGGCGATGGTGAAAAAGACCGATACGGAACAGACGGCGGCGGCAACGCCTGCCAAAACAGTGAAGACGGCCAAGGCCAAGAAGGGTGAAGCATGAGTGGGGAAACCGATGATAAGCCACAGCCGCTTATCGAACACCTCATGGAGCTGCGCACGCGACTGATCTGGTCGCTCGGTGCATTCTTCGTAGCCTTTATCGCCTGTTTCGCCGTCGCCAAGCATCTCTTCAACCTGCTGGTCATCCCGTACAAATGGGCGGTGATCTGGGCCGGGCTGGATGTTGCCAAGTCCTCGCTTATCTATACCGCGCCGCAGGAATTCTTTTTCACGCAGATCAAGGTCGCCATGTTCGGCGCGCTGGTCATCTCCTTTCCGGTCATCGCCTCGCAGCTCTACAAATTCGTGGCACCCGGGCTTTACAAGAATGAACGTGCGGCCTTTCTGCCGTTCCTGATCGCGTCTCCGCTGCTGTTTCTTCTGGGCGGTGCGCTGGTCTATTTCTTCTTCACGCCCATGGTCATGTGGTTCTTCCTTGCCATGCAGCAGCTGCCTGAGGATGGTGAAGTTGCGATTTCGCTGATGCCGAAGGTGTCGGAATATCTCAGCCTCATCATGACGCTGGTGCTGTCCTTCGGTCTGGTGTTCCAGCTGCCTGTTGTCACCACGCTGCTGGCACGCGTCGGCCTTTTGACCAGCCAATGGCTGAAGGAAAAACGCAAATTTGCGATTGTCGGTGCCTTCGTCGTGGCTGCCGTGCTGACACCGCCGGACCCGATGTCCCAAATCGGTCTTGCGTTGCCTGCAATCCTTCTCTACGAGATTTCCATACATTTGGCTCGACTCGTGGAGAAGAAGCGCGCTGAGGAAAATGCAGGCCGTGAGCTTGAAAATTCCAGTGACGACTGACGGTTTTCGTCAGGACCTTCTTCAAACGCCGGGCCATTCGTCCCGGCGTTTTGTTTTTCAAAACATGATGCAAATTACGGTCTGGAACCAAGATGCACGACATTAAATGGATACGCGAAAACCCTGAAGCTTTCGATGCAGGCCTTGCCCGTCGCAATGCCGAGCCGCAATCCGCAAGCCTGATTGCGCTCGATGAAAAGCGCCGCTCCGTCATCCAGACCCTGCAGGACATGCAGTCCCGCCGCAACGCCGCCTCCAAGGAAATCGGCGCGGCGATGGCACAGAAGAACAGGGAACTGGCCGAAAAGCTGAAGGCGGAAGTCGCCGACATCAAGGACAGCATGCCGCGCCTCGAGGAAGAGGATCGTCAGGTTTCGGCTGAGTTGACCGATGCCCTGTCGCGCATCCCCAACCTGCCGTTTGATGACGTTCCCATGGGCAAGGACGAGCATGACAATGTGGTCGCCCGCGTCGTTGGTCAGAAGCCCGGCTGGAACCACGCTGCCAAGGAGCATTACGAAATCGGTGAAGCGCTCGGCTACATGGATTTCGACCGTGCTGCCAAGCTTTCCGGTTCGCGCTTCACGGTGCTGACAAGCCAGATCGCGCGTCTGGAACGTGCACTCGGCCAGTTCATGATCGACCTTCACACTTCGGAACATGGTTACACGGAAGTATCGTCGCCGCTGATGGTGCGCGATGAAGCGATGTATGGCACGGGCCAGCTTCCGAAGTTTGCCGAGGACCTGTTCAAGACGACCGATGGCCGCTGGCTGATCCCGACTGCCGAGGTCACGCTGACCAACCTCGTCGCTGGCGAAATTCTGGAGCAGGAAAAGCTGCCGCTGCGCTTTACCGCTTTGACGCCATCCTTCCGTTCGGAAGCCGGTTCTGCCGGTCGCGATACGCGCGGCATGTTGCGCCAGCATCAGTTCTGGAAGTGCGAACTCGTGTCGATCACGGACGCTGAAAGCGCCATCGAAGAGCACGAGCGTATGACGGCTTGCGCCGAAGAAGTGCTGAAACGTCTCGGCCTGCATTTCCGCACCATGACGCTGTGCACCGGCGACATGGGCTTTGGCGCACGCAAGACCTACGATCTCGAAGTCTGGCTGCCCGGTCAGGATACCTTCCGCGAAATCTCGTCCTGCTCGGTCTGTGGTGATTTCCAGGGACGGCGCATGGATGCGCGCTACCGCGCCAAGGGCGAGAAGGCGACGAAGTTCGTCCACACGCTCAACGGCTCCGGCACGGCTGTAGGGCGCTGCCTGATCGCGGTTCTGGAGAATTACCTGAACGATGATGGTTCGGTGACGATACCGGACGTGCTGCTGCCTTACATGGGCGGTCTGACGCGGATCGAAAAGGCGGCTTGAGGGTAAAGCACTTCTCTATCCTCGTGCTTCAGACATCAGCGTTCGTTGTATGGATTGCCAGCGTGCTTATGACCGCCTTCTCCCCGCCGGGGAGAAGGTCGCGGCAGCGGGATGAGGGGGCTACGGTAGATGGGTACGGCAAGCCTTGCCCCCTCATCCGACCCTACGGGCCACCTTCTCCCCGGCGGGGAGAAGAAATGGGCGGATACCGTTTTGAACTCCGCAATGAAGAACGTGACAACGGGAGAACACCATG
This sequence comes from Agrobacterium sp. 20P9.1.2, assembly GCF_057799395.1. NCBI lineage: Bacteria > Pseudomonadati > Pseudomonadota > Alphaproteobacteria > Hyphomicrobiales > Rhizobiaceae > Agrobacterium > Agrobacterium sp. 20P9.1.2. Next base: position 98,604 of record NZ_JBYOKI010000007.1, on the reverse strand, counting down.
CGGATATTGCTGACGAATGATGATGGCATTCACGCCGAAGGGCTAGCGGTGCTGGAGCGTATCGCTCGCACCATCTCCGACGATGTCTGGATCGTGGCACCTGAAACGGACCAGAGCGGCCTTGCCCATTCGCTGACGTTGTCCGAGCCGCTGCGTCTGCGCAAGATTTCCGACAAGCATTATGCGCTGCGCGGCACGCCCACCGATTGCGTCATCATGGGTGTACGCGAAGTGTTGCCAGGCAAGCCTGACCTCATCCTGTCGGGCGTCAATGCCGGTGCCAACATGGCTGATGACGTGACCTATTCCGGCACCATTGCCGGTGCCATCGAAGGCACGTTGCAGGGTGTCCGTTCCTTCGCGCTGAGCCAGGCCTTCGCATATACCGGCCACGCCGAACGCGTCGTGCCATGGGAAGTGGCAGAGGCTTTTGCGCCCGATCTCATTCGCAAGCTGATCGATGTCGATCTTCCCAGCGAAACCTTCCTCAATCTCAATTTTCCCAATTGTGCGCCTGCCGATGTGAAGGGCGTGAGCGTCACCGAACAGGGCAAGCTCGATTTCGGTCTGACTGTCGATCAGCGCCAGGATGGTCGCGGCCTTCCCTATTACTGGCTGCGTTTCGGAGAGCGACTGGGCAATTTCCGCGAAGGCACGGATATCCATGCCGTCAAGGATGGCCAGATTTCGGTCACGCCGCTCAAGCTTGACCTGACGGACTACACGGTGAAGGATCGCGTGGCGGCGGCGCTTGGGCTTGGAGTGAAAGATTGAAATCAGCAATGGTCGAGAAAGAGGGCTTTGCAGCCCTTGTGCTGCGGTTGAGAGCCGAAGGCATTTCCGATATCGACCTGTTGACGGCGGTTGAGCAGACGCCGCGCTCGCAATTCGTGCCAGCGCAATTTGCGGCGGAAGCCTACTCCAGCCGCACCATTCCTATCGATTGCGGTGCCTTCATGGAAAGCGCCGATATGGCGGTGAAGACGGTTCACCGTCTTCAGGTCAAGCCGGGTCAGCGCGTGCTGGAGATCGGCACCGGCAGTGGTTTCATGACGGCTGTGCTGGGAAAACGCGCTGAGCGTGTCGTGTCCATCGACCGTTACAAGACGCTGGTTCAACTGGCGCAAAACCGGATGGATGATCTCGGCATCCGCAATGTGGTGATCAGGCAGGCGGACGGAAGCAACGGTCTGGTGGGCGAGGGTACGTTTGACCGAATCATTTCCACGGCGGCCTTTACCGCCATGCCGCGCTTCTTCACCGAGCAGATCGTATCGGGCGGCATGATGATTGCGCCGATCATTCTGGAGGACGGGCGCTGCGTGATGACCCGGTTTTCCAAGACCGGTAGCCGTTTCGAGCGGGAAGAACTGTTCGAGACGCCCTATCTGCCCATGGAAACGCATATTGCGCGCTACCTCTGACAAAATTCAATTCTGTGCACCGAAACGGAACGAAAGCAGAATTTTTATAAGTCATTGATTTACAATTATTTTATTGGTCGTTACGCTGATTTTCGGTCCGTTTTGGGCCGCAGCATGGTTATCGAAGAGTCAAAAATTATCGCAACGCCTTAACGTTTTAACGGCGTGGTAACACTAACGCGCTTTAATGATCTCCATCAACGCATGGTTTTCCCGTCTCGGGAGAGGGGCCTTGCAGAGTGTTGTTCCAGCCGGATCGGGGTTCGATTCGGCGGTTGGCGTCAGTGTAGATCGAGTCATGCGTATGAGTAATTCGCCTAAAATCGGAAAATCAATCGCAAAGATGTTCGCAGCGGCATTGCTGGCAAGCGTCGCAACGGGTTGTAGCTCGGACGCCACGCGATTTGGCGGCCTCTTCTCCAGTGGACCGGACCAAATGACGACCGCATCCATTCCAAACCGCACAGCCGGTGGCGCTTACGGGCAGGCTCCTGTCCCGCAGGGTGATGTGAATAGCGGTGGTTATGCATCGTCTGCGCCGCAGGGTGGCTATGCGAACCAGAATTCTGCCCGGAATTCGGCAATGAACCAGCCTTACCCCGCTTCCAACGGCGGCTACGGTTCGGTTCAGCCATCCTCGGCACGTACGGCTTCGTCTTCTGCGCCTATCCAGCGCTCAGAGCTTGCCGCTCCGTCGCCAGCAACCAATCGCGATCCATCCACGCGTAGTCAGGCAATGGCGCAGCCATTCCCGTCTGCCACGGCAAATTCGGCGCCGTCGGTGGCATCGGCCCGCGTTCCTGCCAGCAGCGGTGACAACCTGTCCACCGGCTCGATCAAGGCCGATGGCAATGGCTGGCACACGGATGGCGCCTCTTCGGTTACGCTGAAGTCCGGCGAAACGATTGCGACACTGTCCAAGCGCTACGGCGTTCCTGAGAAGGCTCTGCTTCAGGCAAACGGCCTTTCCAGCGCCTCCGCCGCCACACCTGGCCAGTCGGTCATCATTCCCAAGTTCGGTCAGTCCCGCAATGCAGCCCGCGCTGCTTCCGGCAATATCGATCTGAGCAAGAACAACAACGGTCCAGCGCCAACGCGCGGTCCTGAGCAGAACGTAGCCGTGCTGCCTTCGCAGAATGCAGCGCGTGACAAGGCCTCGGCAGAAGCCGGAAAATTGACGCCTCCAGGCGGCAAGCCACTTCCTCCGACCGGCGGCTACAAGGTTCAGACCGGTGACAGCCTCGCGAAGATTGCCCGTGCAAACGGCGTTTCTGTTGCTGATCTGAAGTCTGCCAACGGCATCACCGACGGCAACATCCGTATCGGCCAGACGCTGAAAATCCCGGGTGCAGGCACGGATGGCATCAAGACGGCTTCCGTTCAGCATCAGCCAGCGGCGCAGCCAGCAGCAACCAAGCCGGTGGAGGCACCAGCCGTTGCCAAGGCCGAAATGCCAAAGGCACCTGCTGCTGAAGCCAGCGTCAGCGACGTCGAGAAGAAGTCCGACATGGCATCGCTTGCACCAGAATCCACGGGCATCGGCAAATATCGTTGGCCGGTTCGTGGTGCCGTTATCTCCGGCTTCGGTGAAAACGTCGATGGCAGCCGTAACGATGGTATCAACATTTCCGTGCCTGAGGGTACGCCGATCAAGGCTGCAGAAAACGGTGTCGTCATCTACTCGGGCAATGGCTTGAAGCAGCTGGGCAACACGGTTCTGATCCGCCACGACGACGGTCGCGTCACCGTCTACGGCAACGCCGCCAGCCTTGACGTGCAGCGTGGCCAGAAGGTTCAGCGCGGCCAGACCATTGCGTCTTCAGGCATGACCGGCAGCGCCAAGCGTCCACAGGTTCACTTTGAAGTCCGCAAGGATGCAACGCCGGTGAACCCATCCTCTTTCCTTGAATAGGTATTGCGTCTCAAGGGTCGAAAAAGCCGGGTCAACGCCCGGCTTTTTCACGTTTCAGGGTCTGGTCAGCCCAACCGATCGTTCGATGAAGTCGGCAATCGTTGCCGTGTCGTCCAGATCGAACACTGGCAGCGCGGTATCCGGCACGGCATGGTCGGAGGCGATGGCGACGATATGCGGATCGGTCGGCGCTAAGGGCTCGGTCTTGGCCGCTTCCAGCCTACGGGCCTCGATCTTGGGAACAGGCTCGTATTTATAGCCCTCGATGAGAACCAGATCGCAGGGTGCGATCCGCGCCAGAATATCCTCGAAGGATGGCTCCGGCCCACCCCGAAGCTCGTGCATGATGGCAAAGCGGGTGCCGGACACGATGGTGACTTCATGCGCACCCGCCTGCCTGTGCCGCCAGCTATCGGCGCCGACCTTGTCGATATCGAAATCATGATGCGCGTGCTTGATGGTGGAGACGCGGTAACCGCGTGCCGTGAGCTCGGTAACGATGCGAACGGCAAGACCGGTCTTGCCCGAATTTTTCCAGCCGGAAATACCGAATACTTTCTGGGTCATGCATTCATACTCTTGAAAAACGCCTCCGCCGTCGCAAGCTCATCCGGCGTGTTGATGTTGTAGAACGGGTCGATGGAGGCCGTGGCACTCTCGACGGGAGAAAAGGACACGCCAAGCGTGGAATGCCGCGCCAGAAAGCTGCGAATGCGGCGGTTGTTGTCATCCGCCAGCCAGTGCTCCAGATCGTCAACGATGGAGATGGGCCATAGCCCAAAGACTGGATGCACATGGCCGCTGGAGGCTGCGATGACGATGGCATTGTCGCCGGTAATATGGTCCGCAAGCCGCGATGAAAGATCAGCCGGGAAGAAAGGGCTGTCTGCCGGGACAGTCAGGAAATGTGTCGCTTGCGGAGCGTGAGTAGCGAAGTGACGCATACCGGCCAGCACGCCCGCCAGCGGTCCCGCATGACCGGCCTTGGTATCTGGCACCAGCGGCAAGCCGAATACCTCAGCCCAGCTCTCAGGCGCATTCAAGGCCAGTGTGGAAACCTGTGGTCCAACGCGCTCGATGACATGCGACAGCAGCGGTTGGCCACCCAGCAAGCTCAGTGCCTTGTTCGTTCCCATACGTCGGGAAAGGCCACCGGCCAGAATGAGGCCGGGCAGGGTGTTTTCAATGCTGCTCATGCTTTGCCTTGCTGCATGCTGTTCCGGTGGTTGCGTTCCTGCATGCCGGTGTAAGCGCTTGCCGTAAGGGCAAGAGCGGCGATGATCAACATGACCAGCAGGAGCGGTGTGGTCCCAGCTTCTTTCGATAGAAGAGATGAGGCCAGCACAGCAAGACCAGCGCCGCCTCCAATCGTCAATGCGCCTCCCAGGCCCGATGCGGAACCGGCCAGATGCGGCTGGACATTGACCATGCCTGCATTGGCACTGGGCAGAGTGACGCCGTTTCCGATACCGATCAGCGCGAGCGGCAGGAAGAACTCATAGTGGCTGTTCAGTTCAAGAAGGGGCAGGGCTATGGCACCGATGATGCCGATGGTGGAGATGCCATTTCCGGTCACCATCATCCGCGCGATCCCGACGCGTTGCGCGTAGCGACCGGACAGGAAATTGCCGAGCATGTAGCCGCCCGCCATGAAGAAGAACTGCATGCCGAGTGTGGCTGGCGTCAGTTCGTAAAGGACGCTGCCAACGAAGGGCGCGCCGCCGAGGAAGGAGAAGAACAGGCCGGAGGTGAAGGTGGAGGTGAGCGCATAGCCCCAAAAGCGACTGGAGCGTAAAAGCTGTGGCCACGCCTGAAATTGGGCGGAGAAGCTTGCGGATTTCTGACGGTTGGTTTCGCCCAGATCGAAAAAGACCAGGCACAGCATCGCCGCGCCGCATGAGGCGACAAGGAAAAAGCTGGACTGCCAGCCCGAAAAATCATTGAGAAAGCCGCCTATCGTAGGGCCGACCATGGGAACCACGGACATGCCCATGGTGACGTAGCCGATCATCGAGGCGGCACGATCCGCAGGCACCATGTCGCGAACGATGGCGCGGGATAGAACGAAGCCCGAGGCAATGACGGCCTGAAACAGACGTCCAATCATGAAGACGGTGATGTTGGGAGCAATAGCGCAAACCACAGTTGCGATCAGCATGATCACAAGAGCGCCCAGAAGAACGGGACGGCGACCGAAGAGGTCGGATAGCGGGCCGATGATTAGTTGCACAACCGCTGTGGCGGCCAGATAACCTGATACGGCAAATTGCATGACCGCGTAATCGGTCTCGAAATACACCGCCATCGCCGCAAGCGAGGGCAGAAAGATATTCATGCAGAGCGCCGCAACGCCGGACACCAGAACAAGCGTTCCGATATGCGGTGGCGTCGATCTGTCGAGGAAACGAACGGACTTCATTGTATTCTCGTAGACGTCTTCGCAAGCGGCGGCTGATGACGCCTGCTTTCACGATAGAATGTGTAAAGGCCGGACGCGACGATGATGGCCGTGCCAAGCAAAATCCATGAATTCAAACTGTCTTCGAACACGAAATAGCCGATTGAAAAAGCCCAGATCATGCTCGTATAGCGGAAAGGTGCGACGAAGGCGATATCGCCGCTGCGCATGGACAGAATAACCGCCTGATATCCAACAACGACCAGAATGGCGGCAGCGAAGAGATGTGACCAGACATAACCATCCATCGGCTGCCAGCCGCCGAAGGGCATGATGAGCGCTGCACCGAATAGCGTGTTGACGACAGCGGTGGTCATCGTCACCGTTAGCGACGGAATGTCCGTATACATGCGCCGTGTCAGAAGATCACGTCCCGCCGTGACGAAGACGGCGCCGACCACCAGCAGCGCTGCTGTTGTAAAACCATCCGGACCGGGCCGCAGAATGATGAGCACGCCGACGAAGCCAACAAGGATCGCTGTCCAGCGCCGCCAGCCGACAGGCTCGCGCAGAAAAATGGCCGCTCCCAGCGTCACCGCCAGCGGCAGCGACTGCATGATGGCGGAAACATTTGCGAAACCCATGGTCGCCAGCGCGCGAAGATACAGAATGGAGGCGCCGACTTCGCACAGACAGCGCAGCAGGATGATGGGCCGAAGAATGGTTTTCAGCGGCCTCAACGCACCCATATGACGGGCGATGATATAGACCAGAGCGCAGGTCATGAGGCCACGCACGAAGAGGATTTGGCCTGTGTTGATGTAGGGGGTGACGGATTTGGTGAATGCGTCGTTGACCGTAAAGCAGGCCATCGCGAGCGCCATGAGCAACGCGCCGCGCGTATTATCCGTCAATGCCATTATTCCAAATCCCAGATACGAAACGGCGTCGATGCACATCGTACGACTCCGCCCACTCCTCTTACATTGAATGGGTGGCACGCTGCTATTGGGAATTCAATCGAATAATTTCAGCAGACTTGAATAAAGCCCGATCAACCGCCGGTCACGCTCATATGGCGCGCAACGGCTGGACGCCTGTGGGTGCGGTCGATGATGAAGTCATGACCCTTGGGCTTGCGAAGGATCGCAGCGTCAATTGCTTGCGACAGAAGCGCATTGTCATCGGAGGCTCGCAGCGCCGTGCGAAGATCGGCGGCATCGTCCTGCCCTAAGCACATATAGAGCGTGCCAGTGCAGGTCAGTCGCACGCGGTTGCAGCTTTCGCAGAAATTATGGGTCATCGGCGTGATGAAGCCGAGCCTGCCGCCGGTTTCTTTCACCGAGACATAGCGGGCCGGGCCGCCGGTCTGGTAGCCGATGTCATCAAGCGTGAACTGTTCTTCCAGTGAAGCCCGGACCTGTGACAGTGGAAGATAACGATCCGTGCGGTCTTCCTCGATTTCACCCATCGGCATGGTTTCGATGACGGTGAGGTCCATGCCGCGCTCATGAGCGAACTGCATGAGCTGGGGGATTTCATGCTCGTTGAAATCCTTGAGTGCGACGGCGTTCAGCTTGATCTTAAGGCCAGCACTGAGCGCCGCATCGATACCGCCCATCACCTTGGAGAAATCTCCCCAGCGGGTGATCTGCTTGAACTTGTCAGGGTCGAGCGTGTCGAGCGAGACATTGATACGCCGCACGCCGCAATCGAACAGCTCGGCCGCATGGGTGGCCAGCTGCGATCCGTTGGTGGTCAGCGTCAGCTCGTCCAGCGTGCCTGCCTGAACATGGCGACCGAGATCTCGCACCAGCTGCATGATGTTCTTGCGCACCAGCGGCTCACCGCCCGTCAGCCTGATCTTGCGCACGCCTTTGGTAATGAAGGCGGAACAGAGTCGATCCAGCTCTTCCAGCGTCAAAAGATCCTTCTTGGGCAGGAAGGTCATGTGTTCCGACATGCAGTAGGTGCAGCGGAAATCGCAACGGTCTGTCACGGAGACGCGCAGGTAGGTTACAGCCCGGCCGAAGGGGTCAACCATCGGGGCAGTGCTTTCCGTCAGGGATTGCGCTTTGGGGAGCGATCCGAGGAAGCTGTTCAAGCTGAAATCTCCATTGCATTCTATGATGTGCGTGTGGCCTGATGCCTTCATGTAGTGGCTTGCCCACGGACGGGCAAGGTCATAAGTGTGCAGTATATTATCATGCGACGGAAATGAAAAATGAGTGAGCCCTGGCCAACCGAACTGCGGGTGTCGAAAGACAGGAAACATCTCGTCGTGACATTCGACAATGACGCATCCTTCGACCTGCCCGCAGAGATGCTGCGGGTGTTGTCTCCCTCGGCGGAAGTGCAGGGACATGGGCCAGGCCAGAAGATCACCGTGCCGGGCAAAAAGAACGTCACTATTCGCTCCCTCGTCGCCACCGGCAATTATGCCGTTCGCATTGCTTTCGATGACGGTCATGACAGTGGCATCTATACATGGAAGTATCTTTTGGAGCTGGGCGAGCGGGGTGACACACTGTTCACGGCCTATGAGGGGGAACTTGCGGAAAAAGGCTTGAGCCGGGAGCCCAGAATCCGTTAGCAGGAACATTATTTCAGACAGGGACAGGAGTGACACTTGGCGGTTGAGGGAAATGCACATGATCTGGCGCAAGTGGTCGTCCTGCTCGGGGCGGGTGTCATCGCGGCGCCGCTGTTCAAACGAATTGGTCTCGGCTCGGTTCTGGGTTACCTTGCCGCCGGTCTAATAATCGGCCCCTTCGGCTTCGGTGCCTTCTCAGATCCGCAAGCCATCATCCATATTGCCGAACTCGGCGTGGTGATGTTCCTGTTCATCATTGGCCTTGAAATGCAGCCCTCGCGGCTGTGGTCCATGCGCAAGGATATTTTCGGGCTCGGTGCCCTGCAAGTGCTGGCCTGCATGGCGGGCCTCACACTGGTCGGCCTTGCACTCGGTTTCTCGCTCATCCCGTCTTTCGTCGCCGGTACCGGCTTTGTGCTGACCTCCACCGCCATCGTCATGCAGATGCTGCGGGAGCGCAACAGCATGTCGAAGCTGAAGGGTCAGCGCATCATCGCTATCCTGCTGTTTGAGGATTTGGCCATCGTGCCGCTTCTGGTGCTGGTAGCGTTTCTGGGGTCAGGCGGCGAGGCGGTGACGCTAACGGAACGGTTGACGTCGATTGGTATCGCGCTTGCCGCAACTGCCGCCTTGATTGTCGCCGGGCGCTATCTGCTCAATCCGTTCTTCCGGCTGCTCGCAGCGTCCGGTGCGCGGGAAGTGATGACAGCTGCGGCGCTACTTGTCGTTCTCGGTTCGGCCTTGCTCATGCAGGTCAGCGGATTGTCCATGGCGATGGGCGCGTTTCTGGCCGGTGTTCTGCTGTCGGAATCCTCTTTCCGTCATCAGCTGGAAGCGGACATCGAACCCTTCCGTGGCATTCTGCTTGGCCTGTTCTTCCTTGGCGTAGGCATGGCCATCGACCTCACGGTGATTGCTGCCAACTGGCAGCTCGTGCTGATGAGCGTCGTTGCCTATATGCTCGTCAAGGCGTTGCTGATCTACTGCGTGGCGCGGATGCTGGGCACCTGCCAGCGCGAAAGCATCGAGCGGGCGGTATTGATGGCGCAGGGCGGCGAATTCGCCTTCGTGCTGTACTCCGCAGCCGTGGCCGCCGGTATTCTCGATGCCGAAGCCAATGCCGTGCTGACGGCGACTATCATTATTTCAATGATCCTGACGCCGCTGATGGTCATTGCGCATGATCGCATCATGCCGAAAAAGCTACCTGAAACCGGTGATCTCGATCTGCCTGAAAATGTTGATGGCAGCATTCTGATGATCGGCTTCGGACGCTTCGGCCAGATCGTTTCCCAGCCGCTTCTGGCGCGGGGTTACACGCTTTCGCTGATCGATAAGGACGCAGAATTCGTGCGCGATGCCTCGGGCTTTGGCTTCAAGGTCTATTATGGCGACGGCTCGCGCGCGGAAATTCTGCATGCGGCAGGTGCCGGGTCGGCCCGGGCTGTTCTAATCTGCGTGGACGATAAGGATGCGGCCATTCGCATTGCCGAAATCGTCAAGCATGAGTTCCCGCTGGTGCCGGTTCTGGCCCGTGCCTACGACCGTGGCCATGCGCTTGATTTGCTGAAGGCAGGCGTGGATTACCAGATCCGCGAAACTTACGAATCCGCACTCAACTTCAGCGAAAAAGTGCTGACGGCAGTGGGTGAGGAAGTCGAGCTCGCGGAGCGTCTGATCGAAGAATTCCGCGACGTCGATAAGGAGCGTTTCGCGCTCGAGGTCGTCGGCGGTGTCTATGCCGGTCGCTCGCTCATTCGGGGCAATGCGCAGCCTGCCGATATCGTCGCGGCCCGCACGGCACGCGAGCGCGCCGAACGCGAAGCGCGGGAAGAGGCGCGAGAGGAAAGTTAAGCCGCGCTCACATCTCTGTCGCAGCAGCGCGATTTAAAGCGAGATTATGGGAAGGGGTTCATCATGACCATCATTCACTCTGTGGACGAACTGAAGAAGATTTACGACGGCGTTTCGGAAGCATCCGTCGTGAAGGTCACATCCACGTTGACGCCGGAATATCGACAGATGATCGAGGCAGCGCCGTTTCTGGCGCTCGCGACCGTCGGGCCAGAGGGCATGGACTGTTCGCCGCGTGGTGACAAGGGCGGCGTGGTCCGGGTGCAGGACGAAAAGACCGTCTTGCTGCCCGACTGGCGTGGCAACAATCGCGTCGACTCATTGCTGAACATCGTGCGCGACCCGCGAGTGGCGCTGATGTTCCTCATTCCCGGCTCGAACACGACCATGCGGATCAACGGGAAAGCCGTGGTGTCCATCGATCCCGAATTGCTCGACAGTTTCGAGATGGATGGAAAGCATCCGCGTACGGTGACGGTGGTGACGATTGACGAGGTCTATTTCCAGTGCGCCCGCGCACTCATCCGCTCCGAACTTTGGAAAGCGGAAAACTTTGTCGATCCCGCATCGCTGCCGACCCCCGGCACGCTGCTGAAAGCCGCCAAGGCGGATTTCGATCGCGAGACCTATGACCGGGAATGGCCGGAACGCGCTGCCAAGACCATGTGGTAAAGAAGGGGAGGAGAGCCGAGAAATCGGCTCACTGCTTGTAAATCAGCCAGCTCTTTGCGGCATAATTCTTCTGCATGCCGTCTTCGAAGAGAACGGTGCGGTTACGGCCAGTTTCCTTGGCGTGATACATGGCGGTATCGGCGCGGGCATAGAGTTCGCCGGGGTTCTGCGCCTGGGAGGCCAGCGCGTAACCGATGGATATCGTCACCTGGCCATAATCGATGCCGGATTTGGAATTGCGGAACGGCGTCTTTTCCAGCGACAGGCGGATGCGTTCGCACATCACATGGATTTCTTCCTGATTGTTGCCTTCGAGGATAATCGCGAATTCCTCGCCGCCGCTTCTGGCCACGAAGCCATCCTTGCGCACATTCATCTTGATGACGGATGCGACGCTTGCCAGGATTTTATCGCCCACAGGGTGACCGAACGTATCGTTGATGCGCTTGAAGTTATCGACATCAAGCAGCACCAGCGCCGACAGGTGAAGGCCGATGCTGGTATCGTAGATGGAGGCCAGCTTCTCATCGAAAGCGCGACGATTGGCCAGTCGCGTCAGGGAATCCGTGTTGGCGATGCGCTTGTATTCATCAAGCTCCAGACGAACCTGCTGCATTTCTTCTGCGTGACGGTCGAAATTCTTCGACGTGCTTTCGTTCTCCGCCATCTTGTTGCCGGTGGCTTCCGCCAGCATGGAGATGGCGGTGCGCAGAAGATGCGTGCTGGAATGGTTCTTGTCCGCAATACCGGCCCGGGTTTCATCCAGAATGCGGTTGTAATTCTCAAGGCATGTCTGCTCATGCTGCAAGACAACGAGTAGGGCGTTCAGCTCCGCATGAAGCTTGTCGCGGGCGGCCTCGATGAGCTGGCCGTGTGTGTGGTCGAAATAGCGTGCGCCGAGATCGTCCAGTTCTTCCTGCGTTGCCCGACCGCCCAGCGCTGCGAGTTCTTTCGTCAGAGCAGGGTTGGAACCAATATAGGCTTCATAAAAGAGGTTATAGTTCCGCGGAATGGGAACGACACCCATGTTGCGCATGGCAAACAGTATTTGTGCAGCTATATCAGGTCCTGGTGCCTTGGGCGTTGATGTACTCATCAAGTCACTCCCGGAAATAAAGTTAGTATCTGCTGTCTAATCTTACAAAACGTCGTTCGCAATCTAACTGACTGAAATAAATATTATTTCGTAAGAAGATGGCCTAGTATAACCGTGTTCTGTCTTGTTTTTAGGCTTCTTATAATTAGAATCGGCTAAAACAGAAAAGGTTACTTCCCATAGCATTTTACGGGTGATTTTGTAGAGGTAAAATCTTGTATGACATTAAAATTTTCAATTTTTATCAACATTTCCAGTGGGCTTAAACCGCGCCACCGGGTTTCGCGCATGCAAAGGTAGCAAAAAACGGCTCCGAAGAGCCGTCTTTTTTTAATCGGTCACTTAGGGCCGATCATGTTTTCCGGGCGTACATACTGATCGAATTCTTCGTTCGTCAGATATCCGCCACCGACGGCTTCTTCGCGAAGCGTCGTGCCATTCTTGTGAGCAGTCTTGGCGATCTTTGCGCAGGCATCGTAGCCGAGCTTGCTGTTGAGCGCAGTAACCAGCATCAGTGAGTTTTCGACACCCTTTTTGATGTTGTCTTCGCGCGCTTCGATGCCAACCACGCAATTGTCGGTGAAGGACACGGCAGCATCGCCCAGAAGCTGGACGGACTGCAGGAAGTTGTAGGCCATCATCGGGTTATAGACGTTGAGTTCGAAGTGACCCTGCGAACCTGCAAAGGTAATCGCTGCCTGATTGCCGAAGATATGCGCGCAAACCTGCGTCAGCGCTTCCGACTGTGTCGGGTTGACCTTGCCCGGCATGATGGACGAGCCGGGTTCATTTTCAGGTAGTGCGAGTTCTCCGAGGCCAGCGCGTGGGCCGGAGCCGAGGAAGCGGATGTCGTTGGCGATCTTGAAGAGGGCAGCGGCGGCTGCATTGATGGCGCCATGGGCAAAGACCATGGAATCATGTGCGGCCAGTGCTTCGAACTTGTTCGGCGCGGTCACGAAGGGCAGGCCGGTGATCTTGGCGATCTCGTCTGCTACCTGCTCGGCAAAACCGACCGGTGCGTTAAGACCGGTACCGACCGCAGTGCCGCCCTGTGCCAGTTCGCAAAGGCCGGGAAGCGTCAGTTCAATGCGCTTGATGGAGGAAGCGACCTGCGCGGCGTAACCGGAGAATTCCTGGCCCAGCGTCAGCGGTGTCGCGTCCTGCGTATGGGTACGGCCGATCTTGATGATGTGGGCAAAGCCCTTGGCCTTGGCGTCGAGTGCCGCATGCAGGTGCTTGAGGCCCGGCAGCAGGTGGTGAACGATCTGCTCTGCACATGCAATGTGCATGGCCGTCGGGTAGGTGTCGTTGGACGACTGGCTCATATTGACGTGGTCGTTCGGGTGAACCGGCTTCTTGGAGCCCATTTCACCGCCCAGCATCTCGATAGCGCGGTTGGAAATGACTTCATTGGCATTCATGTTGGACTGGGTGCCGGAACCGGTCTGCCAGACAACCAGCGGGAAGTGGTCATTGAGCTTGCCGTCGATAACTTCCTGCGCGGCCTTGATGATGGTTTCGCCAACCTGCGCATCAAGCCCGGCCAGCGCCATGTTGGTGCGGGCGGCTGCTTGCTTGACGATGCCGAGCGCACGAACGACCGATGCGGGCTGCTTTTCCCAGCCGATCTTGAAGTTTCCGAGCGAGCGCTGTGCCTGTGCGCCCCAATAACGGTCGCTTGCAACGTCTATCGGGCCAAATGTATCGGTTTCGGTGCGTGTGGCTGTCATCAGTCCTGCCTCTCCTGTGTGTCCTTCGCCGGGCGGCGTCTTCGCCAAGTCCTGCGCGCGCCGACATATAAAGCGATAGCGCAAGCATGGAAAGCCTGTCGTGCAGGGCATTGCCATATTTCCCAACAGTTTCGAAATGGCGCCGAGGAGATTTCGAAAGTACGGCTGCGTGGCTTTTGGGTAACGTGGCTGGAAAGCCGCAATAGGTCCGTATCGGAGCCTTGCCTGCCGAAAACTTGTTTGCGCAATACTAAGAAATTAAAGAGAAATTTAACTATTCTCGCCAAACGTGGAGCCCATGCCAAAACGAAAATTTTCGTGATGGGAACTCGTGTCTGGCACCGGATTGGACTTCGTGCGTTTCTTTCCAAAAGAAGACCAATCAGCTAGACAGACACATACTCTTTACATGCGCCTCGATGAATGACGGCGCGGACGCGGCGAGGACTAAATTGCAAATTACATCAGGAAAAACGTCGGCAGCATTGATACTGGCTCTCGGTCTTTCCGTCTCGGCGGGCGTACCGGGCACGGCTGGTGCGGTGACCCTCATGGACCTGCTGCGCGGCGGCCCGGGCAAGGTAGAGCGTGAGCGTCAGGATCGCGGTCTTCCCGGTGTTACGACAATGCAGGGCAATGCATCGGCACGCGATGTCGACCCCGAGCCGCTGCCGCGCGTTTCCGGTCCTCGCTATTACACTTATAAGGCTGATAGCGCACGTGCTGTCGATACGTCGAAATTCTCTTCCGGTCTGGCAGGTGTTAAGCTCTCTGCGACGCCTGAGATCGCAAAGGCTTTGGAAGCCTATTACAATGCGGGCGGCGCGCCAATCTGGGTTTCCAATGGCGATCTCAACGAGCGCGCCAGCGCCGTTCTCGCGTTCTTTGAAACAGTTGGCGACAGCGGCCTGAACCCTGCCGATTATTCCATCTCGGCGCCTTCGCAGGACGTGACCGCAAGCATTTCGTCTGAGCCGCAGGCACAGGTGCAGAACGTTTCCGTTTCCGAAGAAAAGCCCATTGCGCCCGCAATGATGCAGTTCGAACTGGCGCTTTCCGCCAAGGTTTTGGCCTATGTGCAGGACACGACCCGTGGCCGCGTCGATCCAAACAAGCTGTCTGGCTATCATGACTTCAAGCGCAAGACGGTCAATCTCGCGCCCGTGCTGAAACTCTCCAGCATGAGCCCCGATGTTTCTGCCTATCTGCGCAGCCGTGAGCCTTCCAACCCGGAATATCAGGCGCTGAAGGCTGAGCTCGCGAAGCTGCACAACGAGGACAAGGACGCGACCCACAAGGTGGTCGTTCCTGCCAACCTCGTTTTGAAGCCGGGCGAGAACAATGCCGATATGGCAACCGTGGTCAAAGCCATCGAGCACCGCTCTTCGGCGACCCTGAAGACCGATCACGCCACCACGCTTTCTGGATATCAGCAGACACCGGAATATACGCCGGAACTGGTAGATCTCGTCAAAGCCTTCCAGAGCGAGAACGGCCTCAAGGCTGACGGCGTTATCGGTCGTGCCACCGTGCGCGCCATGACCGGCGACAGCAACGAAGCCAAGATTGCCAAGCTGGAAGTTGCGATGGAACAGGTTCGCTGGCTGCCAGCCGATCTGGGCGACCGTTTCGTCTTCATCAACCAGCCCGCTTTCATGGCTTACTACCATAATGAGGGCAAGGAAGACTTCGGCATGAAGGTGGTTATCGGTTCGAAGACGAACCAGACCTATTTCTTCCAGGATGAAATCGAGACCGTGGAATTCAACCCTTACTGGGGCGTTCCGCAGTCGATCATCATCAACGAAATGCTGCCGAAGCTTCGCAACGATCCGTCTTATCTGGATCGCCTCGGTTACGAGGTCTCCGTCAACGGTCGCGCCGTGTCGTCTTCCAGCGTCAACTGGTACGGCTCCACGAATGCGATTTCCGTGCGCCAGCCACCGAGCAGCGACAACGCGTTGGGCGACCTGAAAATTCTCTTCCCGAATGCCCATGCCATCTACATGCATGACACGCCGTCGAAGAGCTTCTTCAACCGCGATATGCGTGCACTCAGCCACGGCTGCATTCGTCTGGTCGATCCACGCCGCATGGCCGCCGCGGTTCTCGGCACGACGCTCGATAACGTCAACAAGCAGATCGCCGCCGGTCAGAACCGCGCCGTGCAGGTACCGACGAAAATTCCAGTTTACGTCGCCTACTTCACGGCATGGCCGGACAAGGACGGAAAAGTGCAGTATTTCGATGATGTCTATGACCGCGACAGCTATGTCATGAAGGCCTTCGACGCGACGACCAAGGCACGGGCGTCCTCCATCTGATATTGATGCTGAGGTTTGCGATTCAGATTGCAAACCTCTCCTTCGTCATCCTCGGGCTTGACCCGAGGATCTCATCACGTTGGATGTTGTGGATCGTTAGATCCTCGGGTCAAGCCCGAGGATGACGTCAAGGTTGGGGAGCCTTCGTCGTCATTTCAGCGCCGTCATGGCGCTTTTTCTTTTGGGACAAGGCCATGCAAAACATTCAGCCGGTTATCGATTCCATCTACGAGGTCATGCAGTCGCGGCTGGGTGAGGGGAAGGTTGCCGACTATATTCCAGAGCTGGCCAAGATCGATCCCAAGCAGTTCGGCATGGCCGTAACCACTGTGGAGGGTGAAACCTTCGTGGCTGGAAATGCACAGACGCCGTTTTCCATCCAGAGTATTTCTAAGGTTTTCATGCTGACGCTGGCGCTTGGCAAGACTGGCGAAAGCGTGTGGAAGCACGTGGGGCGTGAGCCGTCCGGCTCTGCCTTCAACTCCATCGTTCAGCTGGAGCGGGAATCCGGGATCCCAAGAAATCCCTTCGTCAATGCAGGCGCTATCGTGGTGACGGATATGGTGCTGGCGGGGCATCAGCCGCGTGAGGCGATCGGCGAATTGCTGCGCTTCATCCGCTATCTGGCCGATGACGAAACCATTTCCATCGACAACAAGGTCGCGAAATCCGAGCAGGCGACGGGCTATCGAAATTTTGCGCTGGCCAATTTCATGCGCAGCTTCGGCAATCTGCACCATCCGGTCGAGCATACGCTGGGTGTCTATTTCCACCAGTGCGCCATTTCCATGAACTGCGTTCAGCTGGCGAGGGCGGGGCTGTTTCTGGCCAATCGCGGTCGCAACCCGCTAACGGGCCATTCGGTGGTATCCGACCGGCGGGCGCGGCGTATCAATGCACTGATGCTGACCTGCGGTCACTATGATGGCTCGGGCGACTTCGCCTATCATGTCGGTCTGCCGGGCAAGAGCGGCGTGGGCGGCGGCATTCTGGTGGTGGCGCCCGGCAAGGCCTCCGTCGCCGTCTGGTCTCCTGGCCTGAACGAGGTCGGTAACTCCGCATTGGGTTCGGAAGCGCTGGAAATGCTGGCAAACGAAATGGGCTGGTCCGTATTCGGGGCTTGATCTTCACTTCATATGCGGGCATTCCCTGAAGCTGAACGCTGACGCGCGTTCAGGAACAAGCGAGATTGCCATGAACATTGCCGCAGATATCGATGACATGCCCGAAGGCGTCGAGCCTGACGAGCAGGGTGGCGCGCATCCGCTGTTTGCCAATGCACCACGCTCCGTGTCTTTCAACAAGCTGCGCAAGCGGCTGTTGCGCAATGTGCGCCAGGCCTTTGACGATTTCGATATGCTGAAAGGCCAGAAGCGCTGGCTGGTGGGCC
Source organism: Agrobacterium sp. 20P9.1.2 (assembly GCF_057799395.1). Classification (NCBI taxonomy): domain Bacteria; kingdom Pseudomonadati; phylum Pseudomonadota; class Alphaproteobacteria; order Hyphomicrobiales; family Rhizobiaceae; genus Agrobacterium; species Agrobacterium sp. 20P9.1.2. The sequence goes on along the minus strand of NZ_JBYOKI010000007.1, from coordinate 81,211 downwards.
TTTCCGGAGGCAAGGACAGCTATGGGCTGTTGGCGCTGCTCTTGGATTTGAAGTGGCGTGGCCTTCTGCCGGTCGAGCTGATTGCCTGCAATCTCGATCAGGGACAGCCGAATTTCCCGAAGCACATTCTGCCGGATTATCTGACGAAGATCGGCATGCCGCATCGCATCGAATATCGTGACACCTATTCCATCGTGAAGGAAAAGGTGCCGGCTGGCGGTACCTATTGCTCGCTCTGTTCGCGGCTGCGCCGCGGCAATCTCTACCGCATTGCCCGCGAGGAAGGCTGCGATGCGCTTCTGCTCGGCCACCACCGCGAAGACATTCTCGAAACCTTCTTCATGAACTTCTTCCATGGCGGGCGGCTGGCCGCCATGCCGCCAAAGCTGATGAATGACGAAGGCGACCTGATGGTGCTGCGTCCGCTGGCCTATTGCGCAGAAGACGATATGGCGAAATTTGCCTCAGCCATGGAATTCCCGATCATTCCGTGTGATCTCTGCGGCTCGCAGGATGGGCTTCAGCGCAATGCCATGAAGGACATGCTGGCCGATATCGAGCGACGAATGCCGGGCCGGAAAGATGTGATGCTGCGCGCGATGGCGCACGTCAATCCGTCCCATTTGCTGGACACCAAGCTTTTCGACTTCTCCGCGCTCACTGTCACTGATCCGTCATGCTAGGAGAATAGGTCGTGAAGCCTCTCCCATCTTTTCAAAGAAATCCTTCATGACCCTTTCCGATACCGATCTTGATTTCCTCGTGGCCACCGTCGCCGACGCAGGCGTGATAGAAATTCTTCCGCGCTTCCGCAATCTCAGCGCATCCGATATTTCCCAGAAGACCTCGGTTGTCGATCTGGTCACAGAGGCCGATATTCTGGCCGAAAAGCGCATCACTGCAGCGCTGCTGGAGCGTTTCCCAAAGGCGCATATCGTGGGTGAAGAGGCCTATGATGCCGACCACTCCGTCATTCCGGCGCTATCCACGGCAGAGCTTGCTTTCGTGATCGATCCCATCGATGGCACATTCAACTACGCCTCCGGCTTTCCGGCTTTCGGTACCTTGCTGGCCGTCACCATCAAGGGTGAAACGGTTGCGGGCATCATCCATGATCCTGTGATGGGTGACACGATTGTTTCCGTCAAAGGAGCGGGCGCGACGCTCAAACGCAAGAATGGCAGCGAGGCGAAACTGCGCGTGGCCAATGCTGTTGATCTGTCGCAGATGGTTGGCATATTCTCCTGGGGTCACAGCTTCGAAGAGCGTCGCCCGGTTATCGCCGCCAATATGACCAAAGCAAAGATGGCGCTATCGCTGAATTGCTCTGCTCATGAATACTGGCTGGTTTCCACCGGCAAGCTTCACTTCATTGGCCATGAAAAGCTGATGCCGTGGGACCATCTGGCCGGTGTGCTGACGCATCAGGAAGCGGGCGGTTACACCGCCAAATTCGATGGCACGCCCTACCGACCCGGCGATCTGACCGGCGGCATTTTGTCTGCGCCCGACAAGGACAGCTGGAAAATGCTTCGCCGCGAAATCGTCGGCCTTTGATCTAAAACTAGGAAGGACTACCCATGACCGTTCAACTCGACATCGCATCCCTTGCCAACGCCCTGCAAGAGGCGGCGGCGGTGGAAATTCTGCCAAGGTTTCGCAATCTGGGCGAAGGCGATGTGCGGATAAAGACGGAAGCTATCGATCTGGTGACGGAAGCGGATGAAGCCGCCGAACGGCTAATCCGCGCCCGCGTGGCCGAGTTCATGCCCGAAGCACTGTTCGTGGGTGAGGAGGCGGTCGCCGCCGCCCCATCGCTGCTCTCAAAGCTGGGCGAGGCGGATCTGGCCGTGGTGGTCGATCCCATCGACGGCACGTTTAACTTCGCGGCGGGTTTGCCGCTGTTCGGCGTCATGCTGAGCGTGGTTTCCAAGGGGGAGACGGTCGCGGGTATCATCTTCGATCCCATGGGCAATGACTGGGTAATTGCGGAAAAGGGCTCCGGCGCGTGGATGTGCAGCGCCGATGGCTCGCAGAGCCAGATGAATGTGGTGCCAGCGCCTGAGCTTTCGCAGATGGTGGGTATTGCCAATACAGGCTATTTCGAAGGCGAGGTCCGCCGTCGGCTTCTGAACAATCTGGCCGATGTGCGTCTCTTCACCAGCTATCGCTGCGCGGCCCATGAATACCGCGTCTTCTGCGGCGGCCACATGCACTTCCTGATGTATAACAAGCTGATGCCATGGGACCACCTGGCCGGTACGCTGATTTCGCAGGAAGCCGGTGCTTATGCCGCACGTCTGGATGGCTCGCCCTATCTGCCGCACCATGTCAGCGGCGGGCTTCTTCTGGCGCCCGACAAGGATACGTGGACGCTGCTGCGCGAGAAGATTTTCACGGTTTAAGTCAACTCGAGATCAAAACGAAAAAGGCGCGGATGGTGACATCCGCGCCTTTTGCGTTATGGGGCGTATTTAGTGTGTCGGCTTGTTCTGAGGATGAAAGAGAACGCCCTTTTCACCGATCAGCACGAAGACGAGGCCAAGCACCGAAACGACGAAGAAGCCCGTCACCATCGGCAGCGCCGTGCCATTGAAAGCCTGGCCGATGGCCGCACCAATCAAAGAACCGCCAATCGTGCTCATAAAGCCGATGACCGACGACGCAGTGCCTGCGACGTGGCCCAGTGGCTCCATGGCAAGCGAGTTGAAGTTCGAGCCGATGAGGCCGAACTGGAACATCGACAGGGCGAACATGGCGATGAACAGCACGAAAGGCATCGGCTGTGGCCCGAAAATTTGCGCCAGAAGCCAGAGGAAGGTGATGAGGATGAAGAGAATTAGCGAGCCATGCGACAGCTTCCTCATGCCGAACTTTCCGACAAGCCGCGAGTTCAGGAAGGACGAAGCTGCCATGAACAGGGCCACCGCTGCAAAGGCCGCCGCGAACCATGCACCCAGATCGTAAATGCCCTTGTAGACCTGCTCAGCGGAATTGATGAAGCCGAACAGCGCGCCGAAAATGATGGTGCTGGCGATCGTGTAGCAAAGCGCAACACGGTTGGTCAGCACGATCTTGAAGCCGCCGATGACGGATGAGACGGTGAGGGGGCGAACGTCATGCGCATCCAGCGTTTCTGGCAAGCGCAAATACATCCAAACGCTAACGATGGCCGCGATGGCTGCCATGAAGCCGAAGATGAGGTGCCAGTCACCGAAGAAAAGCACGATCTGCCCCGTACCCGGCGCGATGACCGGAACGACCATGAAGACCATCATGATCAAGGACATGACTTCCGCCATCTGCCGCCCGCCATAGATATCGCGAACGATGGAAATGGTGATGACGCGCGTTGCCGCCGAGCCGATGCCCTGAATGAAGCGCAGGGCCAGAAGACCGGCAAAGGACGGCACGAAAACCACGGCTATGGAAGAAAGGATGTAGATGCCGAGGCCAAACAGCATGGGCTTGCGCCGACCGAAACGGTCCGCAATGGGTCCATAAAACAGCTGCGCGATGCCGAAGCCGATAAGATAGGCGGAGATGACGTATTGGCGATGATTTTCATTATCGACACCCAGCGAAGCACCGATTTCCTGCAAGCCGGGCAGCATGATGTCGATGGCCAGAGCGTTTAGCGCCATCAGCGCCGCCGCAAGGCAGATAAATTCCGTACGCCCCATAGCAACGGCGCGCGTCGAATCCGATTGTGAAGGATTTGTCACAGACTTTGTCCCAAAAGAACGGCAAAGGCGTTGCTTGGGGCAACGCCTAGACAAGTTTTAATAAAGTAGGGTGGGCCGGAAAACCCGGCCGAAATCATGCCGCGCCGCGGACGCTGATACCCTGTTCCTGAAGATGATCCTGAAGCTCGCCAGACTGGAACATCTCTCTTACGATGTCACAGCCGCCGAGAAATTCGCCTTTAATGTAAAGTTGCGGAATGGTTGGCCAGTTGGAGTAGTCCTTGATACCCTGACGCAGGTCGCCGTCGGCAAGCACGTTGATGCCTTTGTACTGCACGCCGAGATAGTCAAGAATCTGTACGACCTGACCAGAAAAACCACACTGTGGAAACTGTGGGGTGCCCTTGAGGAAGAGGACGATATCGTTACCCTTCACTTCGCCGTCGATCATATCGTGAATGCCGCTCATGGCCATTTCCTTTCACATGCGGTTCAAGGCCGCTGCTTCGTTTGTTCTTAAATAACATGGTGGCGGACGATTTCCAGCCATGAACGGCAAAAAATCAAAGACGGTCGCGCATATCGCCCATGCGTTGCCGGCATGAAAACTTGATAAGATGCCCGCCTTATGAGGGAAGTCCCAAAAAGCTTCATGAGAGGCGTCAGTTAGACGCCTTCTCGATTTTCATGTCGCCGAGCTCATCGATCAAAACCGTCCAGGCATCGGCTTCCTTCTGCATGGGGTCGGTCTTGAGATGCACGGTGACAAAAAGGCCGGGCACATCAGATGCGCCGCTGGAGCTTTCGGGCCTGATATCCGTGACATAGGCCTTCATCTGGGTGAACTCTTCCAGCTCCACCGTTTCGACGAGGCTCGGGCCAGCGGCGGTGTAGGCGATTTGCTGGAGGTAGATTTTGGCGGTGCCATCGCCCTGCCGGATCGCGACGACCTTGTAATATCCGCGGGTGTGGGGAGCGTTGGCTGGTGTTTTCGCGTCGCCTTCCTTGGGCGAAAGCATGTCCTGTTCCCACATGCCGCTGCTCGTCACGAAGATCGTAGAAGCGGGCAGGGCTTCGATGTCGGCGGTTTGCGCCTGGGCGCAACAAATGCTGGCAGCGAGGAATGTGGTGGCGAGGAGTGTCTTCATCATGGGCGTTTCATCAATTCGTAAACTGTTCGGCAAGCACCCTGTCCGACCAGGATCGGTCGGGATCGGACAAGATTTTTGCGGTTCTATCCTGAGATTGCGCAATGCGGACCGATTGCACAGACTTGACCTCAGTGTGATCCGCCACGGCATTGACCGGGCGTTTTTCGCTTTCCAGAACGTGGATGTCCACCGTTACCTTATTGGGAAGCAGGGCGCCACGCCAGCGGCGCGGACGAAAGGCGCTGACGGGCGTCAGTGCTAGAAGCGGGGATTCCAGCGGCAGGATGGGGCCATGCGCGGAGAAGTTATAGGCGGTGGAGCCGGCGGGTGTCGCTACCATCATGCCATCGCAGATCAGCTCTTCCAGCCGTGTCTTGCCATCCACATCCACCCGCAGCTTCGCAGCCTGATGCGACTGGCGGAAAAGGCTGACTTCATTCATGGCGAGCGCCGAAAACTCGGTTCCGTCAGCATCCACAGTCGTCATTCGCAGCGGGTGAAAATCATTGCCGGTTGCAACGGCGATACGCTCCTGAAGCCCGTAGATGCGGTAATCATTCATCAGGAAACCGACGGAGCCGCGGTTCATGCCATAGACGCGCTTGCCGGAATTCATCGTCTCATTCAGCACCTGCAACATGAAACCATCTCCGCCGAGAACGACGATGACGTCGGCCTCATCGAAGGGGGCATTGCCATAATGCTTGATCAACTCGTCTCTTGCGGCTTGCGCATCATCCGTGGTCGAGGCTACGAAACATAAAGGCTGAGTTGTATGCGACATGCCGTCACCCCTGTTGACGACCTTTGGTACATGAAGACGTACAGTCAGGACAAGCTCTTTCGGGCGATCATGTCGCCGCCCTTGAGAAACGGCCCAAAGGCGGTGGCGAAGTCCACAGCTTCTTGGCCATGTGTCTGCAAACAGGGTTGCAGAGGCCGGTGAGGTCGGGCAGTTTGCGGTGCGAAGACGGATTGGCAAGGAGTGGGACGTGGCGATAAGTTACAGTATCTACGATGTTTTCACGCGCCAGAAACTGGCCGGAAATCCTTTGGCCGTCATGTTCGACGCGGATCACCTTGATGATGCCACCATGCAGGCCATTGCCCACGAGATGAACCTGTCCGAAACCGTCTTTGTCGGAAAGTCTGAAAACCCGGCCTATGCCGCATCGCTGCGCATCTTCACGCCCGCTTCGGAACTGCCCTTTGCCGGTCACCCGACCGTCGGGGCCGCCATTGCCATTGCCGAGAAAAACCATGGGCAGGGCGATGCCGACATAGTGACGGTGCTGGAAGAGAAGGTGGGACCGGTGCGCTGCGCCATTCGCATCCGGGAAAGCGAGGCGAGCTTTGCCGAATTCGATCTCCCACGCAAATCCTCCCGCGTCCACCTTCCGCTCGACCACGGCCAGATTGCCGATGCGCTGGGCCTTGCCACATCACAGATCGGCTTTGAAAATCACGTCTCGTCGATATGGACTGCAGGTGTGCCGTTTCTGACGATCCCCATCCAGAACATCTCCGCCATGGGAGAGGTGGATTTCGATGCGGGCCTTTGGGTGAAATCGGCACCTTTGGTCGAGGGTCGCCTGACATCCGCCTATCTTTACTGTCGCGGCGGCGTCAACCACGCCGCAAAATTTCATGCCCGCATGTTCTCGCCCGATATGGGTATTGCCGAAGACCCGGCGACGGGGGCGGCCGTGGCGGCGCTGTCTGGTGCCATTCACCATTTCGATGGTCTTGCGGATGGGCATTATCCCATCCTCATCGAGCAGGGCGTCGAAATGGGACGCCCCTCGCATATCCAGTTGATCATGGATGTGAAGGAAAACGAGATTTCGCGCGCCAGAATCGGCGGACATGCCGTGCGCGTGGCCACGGGAACGCTCGAAATCTGATTTTCTGCTGGCCTTTCATACGTCAGCAATGACGCGCTCACAGGCCTGTGAAAGCGTGTTGAATGATTTTGGCTATAATTGTTAACCTTTACTAACGTGGCGCAGGAACCAAACAGCTTTCCTTCCGTTTGTTTTGCACGAAGGAGAGGTGACATGAAGTCGCAAAACAGTTCAGATACTCGACGCACGCTACAGGCCGCAAACAGCGCCGCAGTCTCTACATACAAGCCTCTGATTATACCGCTGAGAGGAACGTATGTTGCGATGATTTTCCGCCGCTCTCTCAAAAATACATTTGATGCCCGAAAGAATTAGGCCAGCACCCGCCCGCCTAGCACTAAAGCGTGATTCCAAATCAGGCAAATAATAGAATATATTTTGCTAATATAAAAAGAAGGGAGAATGACATGAAGACAATTCTCGTAATCACAGCCATGATCGGCTTATCCGCTTCTGCGACATTTGCCGACTGCCTTATGCACCAGAATATCAACGCCTCTATACCTGTAGATCGCGAATTTAAAACTGCCAGCATTACGCCGCCAACTGAACCTGCACAAAAGCCTGTTGTCGTTTTGAGAAAGACAGACCGGCTGCCAGGCATGACGGAAACGGCCATTGTCGCATCACCACAGTCAGCACTTCAACGCATGCAGTGATATCAATGCCAAATATTGTTCCAAAACATCCCGTGCGGAGTGAACTCCAGCACGGGATTTTTTGTGACAATTTTCACCAGCCGATGATGAGAGTTCAAAAGGTGATCGGGTGACTACAAACCATCTGTTTTTCCAACGGCCCATTTCGGAGAATTTCCAAACTCTCACATCGCATTCATTACTGCATCTGCAATGCTTGATTAGCTGTCGAGACGCAGAGACAGCTGCCTGCCGCCATTCTTCTTCAAAATATAAAGTGGCTTTGCCGTCATCATTTCCGTGCGTCGCTGCAATTCGCGACGGCGTTCAAGCGCTCTTTCGCGAAGGCTGCGGGATTGGGCAACCAGAGACATGGCGTGTTCAATGGTTTTATCTGCTGCTGTCATTGCTGCAACTCCATTTGTTCACTTTATGTTCTATTAATTGGCAGCATTTGTCAAGCGTGCGATTCGGGCGGTTTTAAAATGATGCTGTGAGGAGGGTGCGGTCGCATTCGCGCAATCAGCGCTCAAGACTGAAATCGTCGTTCGCTTCAGTGAAGGAGCAGCCTCGTTCCGGGGAGTTCCCGGAATCAAAAACGGCGCACAAGGCGCCGTTTCGATTACCTGTCGCTCGGTCAGTCTGCGTCCGTGGGAGGTCGGTCAGCAGGCAGACGTTTTACGCTGATTAGCGGAACGAACGGGAAGCAACGTTACGGATGTCGTAACGGGTCAGGCCAATGTCGCTCAGAGCCTGGCTGGAGAGGTTGCCAAGTTCGTTCATCGTGCGGCGGTAGCTGATCCATTTCTTAGCGATACGGATAGGGTTCATGATCGTTTCCTCAATCTTTGTTTGTTGATCTTCTAAACTCTGTGCAGAGGCTCATCTGTCTGCGCTCTCTGTTGTTGATGTGTATATACATATGCAGAGTGCTGATGTGGAGTGCAGAATTTAGGCGACTGCCATGCGTTTGTGCAGTGTGTCGGCTAATTTTGCATCTTTTGCCGGATGCTGCGTGTTTTTTAGGCTGTTCAAAAACGAAGCGGGAAGGGTGCCAGAGGCGGCTGAAAGCCGGGGCGCAAAAGCATGACACCAAAAAAGAAAAAGGCCCGGAGCCGAAGCTCAAGACCTTTTTAGGGTAGTACCCAACACGGCGACGAATGCCGCCGGTATTCTTTTATATTAGATGCCGACTGCGGTGCGTGCAACGCGACGGATGTCGCTGCGGCCGATGCCGAGGTCGCTCAGTTCGCGGTCGCTCATGCGGCCAAGTTCAGTTACGGTCTGACGATACTTGCGCCAGTTGTTCAGCGAGCGGGTGATGTTCATGGTCGTTTCCTTTGGTTCGTCTGTCAGCGCCGCTTGGGACCAGCGCCGAACTCATTTGCTGATCCCGAATATAATCGGTTTAGAAGAAACAAAAACAGACAAAGGAGTATGCCACCTATGCGCCAGACGCATTGCGGCGGGCGTTTCCTCGCCTCGATCATTAACAAATGCATAATTTGACGCCATTTTTGCGCCAAGAGCGGCGTGAAATCGCGTTTTTGATGTGTTTTTTGTGTTCGCAATCTAGTTTCGGGTTTTCAGTGTGGCCCTAACCCGGCCTTTTCATCGCGAGTCCGGGGTGTTTGCGGCACGGATGAGCCATGCGTCAAAGACGGTACGCGCAGGCGCGACTCATCCTTATCAGGGCGGCCAGAATATCTTGATGACATAAGGATATGAGGTGAAGGCACCGGTGGCATCGCGGAATATGTAGTTTCGCAGGGCAGGCGGCGTAAATAGCGACGTAAAACCGTCATTTTTCCTTTGCGCTCCAGAAAACGGGTGATATAGAGACGCGCGCTCCGGAAGGCCTCATGTGCCAGATGTTGTTTATGCAGGATTCAAGAGCGCGGGTATGGCGGAATTGGTAGACGCACCAGATTTAGGTTCTGGCGACGAGAGTTGTGGGGGTTCGAGTCCCTCTACCCGCACCACATGAATCGCCGGGAAGAATGTGTGAAGCATCTGCTTTGCCGCTTCTCTGGCTCAAGCGCAGTTTTTGCCCGGCAAAATGCTTGTGCATGGATTTTATATAGCCACGGCCGGTGAATTTAGGTTCCGGCGCTGTGCTCGAAAGTAAACCAACGGCTGTCTGAGCACCGCCGCCATGATGTGAAGGTATGAAAATGCAGGTTATCGAAACGCTCGCTGAAGGGCTGAAGCGCGAAATCAAGGTCGTTATTCCGGCCGCCGATATGAAGGCTCGCCTCGACGAGCGCCTGGTCGACGCCAAGGACAAGGTTCGCATCAACGGTTTCCGTCCGGGCAAGGTACCGGTTGCACATCTCAAGAAGATGTACGGCAAGTCGATCATGGCTGATCTCGTCAACGAACTCGTTCGCGACAAGCCATCCGAAATCATTTCCGGCCGTGGCGAAAAGTCCGCAACGCAGCCGGCAATCTCCATGACGGAAGATCAGGCAGAAGCCGACAAGATCCTGGCTGCAGAAGCCGACTTTGAATTCAACCTTGCCTACGAAGTCATTCCAGCCATCGAGCTGAAGTCCAACGAAGGCATCAAGGTTACGCGCGAAGTCGTTGAAGTCACCGAAGACGAAATCAACGAGCAGATCCTCAAGATCGCTGAAAGCGCACGCACCTACGAAACCAAGAAGGGCAAGGCCGCTGAAGGCGACCGCGTCACCATGAACTACCTCGGCAAGGTCGATGGCGTTGCTTTCGATGGTGGTGCAGCGGAAGATGCAGAACTGGTCATCGGTTCGGGCCGCTTCATTCCTGGCTTCGAAGACCAGCTCGTCGGCGTCAAGGCTGGCGATGAGAAGGCGATCACCGTTACCTTCCCGACCGAGTATCCTGCTGCAGAACTTGCTGGCAAGGAAGCCGTGTTCGACATCACAGTCAAGGACGTTGCATCTGCAGCCGCCGTTGAAATCAATGACGAACTGGCCACCAAGCTCGGTCTCGAATCGGCTGAAAAGCTGAAGGAAATCGTTCGCGGCCAGATCGAAAGCCAGTACAGCAACATCACGCGCCAGAAGGTCAAGCGTCAGATCCTCGACCAGCTGGACGAAGTCTACCAGTTTGAGACACCTGCTGGTCTGGTTGATGCCGAGTTCGACAACATCTGGCGTCAGATCAACACCGATCTCGCACAGTCCGGCAAGACCTTTGCTGACGAGGACACGACAGAAGAAGAAGCTCGCGAAGAATATCGCAAGCTTGCTGAGCGTCGCGTTCGTCTGGGTCTCGTTCTCTCCGAAATCGGCGAGAAGGCTGGCGTTGAAGTGACAGAAGAAGAAATGCAGCGCGCGCTGTTCCAGCAGCTGCAGCAGTTCCCGGGCCAGCAGAAGGAAATCCTCGATTTCTTCCGCAACACCCCAGGCGCTTCCGCTTCGCTGCGCGCTCCGATCTTCGAAGAAAAGGTCATCGACAAGCTGCTCGAAGAAGTCTCCGTTACGGACAAGACCGTAACAAAGGAAGAGCTGCTGGCTGAAGACGCTGAAGAAGGCGACAAGGCTGAGAAGAAGCCTGCCAAGAAGAAGGCTGCTGCCAAGGCCGAAGCTGCTGAAGGCGAAGAAGCCGCTCCTAAGAAGAAGGCTCCTGCGAAGAAGAAGGCCGCCGAAGGCGACGCTGAATAAGCTTCTTTCGCAAGACATTTTAAAAGGCCGTGGCGCAAGCTGCGGCCTTTTGCTTTTTGGCTTCTCCGCGCTGAGAGTTGGAGCTTGCAGTGACGTTTCGATCACAATGCAGCGCACAATGATTTTTTGCTGCATCTGCTCTTGTTCATCTTCCATTCATCTGGCAGAATCTCCTCATTGATTTGCAAGTGCTGATGTACGGCAAATCCGTCGCGCAACATGTGCGGCCCGGCTTTTAGCCCTCAGTTTCAACTCTCCGTTTGGCGCTATCGATCCCATCGTTGCGCCGGATGATTTTCGACGCGCCTGTGCTGGCATGATGATGCCCACAGAGATGGCCACGACGCCATCATTGCGTGATCTGCAAACTCAACAGCGATTTTAGGCCGGGCTTGGCCGCTCGCCAGTTGCTGGAACATGCGCCGTCTGCCTCCCAAGAGATGGTGCGTGTTCAAAGCTTGAGGAACAGACATGGTGTTAGGAAAACGTCACGGCGTCATCATCGCCGCCGTCGCCATAGGCTTGTCATCGGTATCTGCACATGCGCAGGAGAAAGGTTTGATCTGGTCTCCCGCGAAGAATTCCGATCAGTCCTATTCCGCCCGCATCGGTGCGAAGCTGCCGACCGAAACGCCGATCCGTGCTGGTCTTGAAATGGGCATGGTCGGCTCGGAAGGCGGGGCGCTGGTGGATACGCCGGTAAAATTCTGGGGCAATGTCACGCTGCTTTCCTCCAACCTGCCGGGTGCGAGGGTTGCGGGTGATATCGCCGTGCTGATGAACGCACTGACAGGCTCCAGCGCATGGACCATGACGACATCGCAAAAGCGCATCGCCACGCCGGAATTCGATGTGGAATCCAACCGTAACATGACCGTTCGTTATGATGGCACTGCCCAGCAATGGAGCGGGCTTGATGTCTCGCAATCTTTGCGGCTGACGCGCTCCGCCACGGGCACCGCCTTTGTTTTGACCGGTGCAAGCCGTGAGACATTCGACGAGTTCACGTCAAGCGTGGCCGTGGAGCAGAAGTTTGGTGATAATTTCACCGTTACCGGCAAGCTAAACCAGGGTTATGAAGACAGCTTCCGCCCATCGGTGAACGCCCGCTACAATATTCGCTGGTAGGGGCGTTCACGTCTTGATCAGATCGTGGCGTTTTCGTTCTTGATGTCGCCCATGCGGTTCCAGGCGTCCAGACCGGCAATCTTGTAGGCTTCTGCAAGGGTCGGATAGTTGAAGGTGTTTTCAACGAAATATTCGACCGTGCCTTTGAGGTTGAGAACCGCCTGTCCGATGTGGACGAGTTCGGTGGCACCTTCACCGACGATATGCACGCCGAGAAGGCGACGGGTTTTCAGCGAGAAGATCAGCTTCAGCAGACCGGTATCGAGGCCCATGATGTGGCCGCGCGATGTTTCGCGGAAGCGGGCGATACCGCATTCATAGGCAATGCCGCGCTCCTTCATTTCCTCTTCCGTCAGGCCGCAGGTGGAAATTTCCGGCACGGCGTAGATGCCGTAAGGGAAATATTTCTGCGGCTCCATGGCGATTGCGCCGACGGCAACGCGCGCGGCAATGCGGCCCTGTTCCATGGAGGTGGAGGCAAGGCTTGGGAAGCCGATGACGTCGCCCGCAGCATAAATGCCTGGCACTGATGTCTCGAAGGTTTCCGGATTGACGGACAGGCGACCACGATTGTCCGCTTCCAGACCGGCAGCGGCCAGATTGAGCGAATCGGTGGCACCCATGCGGCCAGCGGCAAACAGCACCATTTCCGTCGTCAGCGTTCGTCCGCTGTCGAGTGTAAGCGAGACTTTTCCGTCTGCTGTATGCTCCACTTTTTCCGCCTTCTGGCCCAACAGCAGTTTCATGTTGCGGTCACGCAGCTGGTAGGTGAAGTCCTCGACGATTTCCTTGTCGATGAAATCCAGCATGGTGGGCTTCGGATCAATAAGGGTAACGGCGGTGTCTAGCGCGCTGAAGATCGTCGCATATTCAATGCCGATAACGCCTGCGCCGATGACGACCATCGAGCGCGGCAGCTTTTCCAGTTCCAGCAACTCGTCGCTGTCGATGACAGTCTTGCCGTCAAACGGCATGTAATCAGGGCGGAAGGGGCGGGTGCCGACGGCCAGCAGAATGCTCTTGCCCTTGACGACGACGATCTCCCCATCGTCCTTGGTGATTTCCATCGTATCAGATGTCAAGAAGGTCGCCTTGCCGCGAATGTGGGTGACGCGGTTGCGGGCGAACTGATGCTCCAGCACATCGACTTCATGGTCGAGCGTAATCAGCAGACGGCGACGGAGATCTTCGGCGCTGATTTCCTGTTTGACGCGGTAGGAGCGGCCATAAAAGCCACGCTCGCGCCAGCCGGAAAGATTGAGCGCCGTTTCGCGCATGGTCTTAGAGGGAATGGTGCCGGTGTGAACCGATACACCGCCGACGCGCCGGCCTTTCTCGATGACCAGAACGGTTTTGTCCAGCTTTGCAGCCTGAATGGCAGCGCGCCTGCCAGCAGGGCCGCTACCGACAACAATGAGATCGTACTGGTTCATGAAAAAGCCTCGGAACAGAATTTGCGATTACTGGAAACATGTGTTCCAGCGCGGAGGCGTCGCTGCTCGGAAAAGCGTGATGCCATTCTGATACGGAAGTGATTCCCGCGTCGCTGCACCAAGAGTGCAATGCAACAAATGCCCGCGTCAATCTGTAGCGGAAGAATCTGACGGATTCGTAACCAGCGCAGAAAAAGGCGCAAAATGACTATAATTGGATTTGTGCGTTGCCGCTGTATTGTTACGGCAGCTCGTTGCCGCTTTCGCGCCTGTGGTGCAGCTTGGCAATCTCCTGCCGCAGCGCGGCCAGTTCGGCCAAGACCTTCACATCGATCTTCTCATGCAGCGACAGTACCTCCAGTTCGGACTTGAGGTTGACCTCATAATCCTTCTCGGCCTCGAAGCGATCACGCGTGGCCTGCCGGTTCTGCGACATCATGATGATGGGTGCCTGAATGGCGGCCAGCATGGAAAGGATGAGGTTGAGAAAGACGAAAGGGTATGGGTCGAAGGCTTTGGAGGCCAGCACGATGGTATTGATGACTGCCCAGACGCCCAAAAACACCATGAAGCTGATGATGAAGCCCCAAGAGCCGCCAACGCGGGCGATGCTGTCTGCCAGCCGCTCTCCAACGGACGAGTCTTTTGAGAAAGCGTCATTGGTATTGGTGGAGATCAGTTTTTTGTGGTGCGCCATTTCGAGAATGTGCTTTTCCACCTCGCCTATGTCTCTTGATGAGCGCCTGAAATGAGAGGTGATGTAATCGGGAATAGCGGACATCGTTGGTCTCCAGCCAAACTGACTCAGAACCGCGTGAGAGGACGGGTTCCGACACTGCCGAAGAGATAAGCGTGGAGAGCTGCCGAATTCAAATGAAATCGGCAGCGTTTTCATGGTTTTCAGTTCGATGGCTGTGCGGCATTGACCCAACTGAAGCCGGGAAAGAAGCGCTCCTTGCCAAACTGCTTGCCGAACATCATGTCGAATTGCAGCTGACGATACTCATTGATGGCGGAAGGAATTTCCACTGGCGCCGTTGCCCAGTCCGGCACAGCCGAGCCGTCTTTTTCCACCAGCATATGCCGATCGATGACTGAATATGAGGACTGAACCTTGCCCAGAATACCGGTATAGAACGGATCGTCAAAGCCAGCGGTTTTCAGCACATGATAGGGCAGGAGGGCCGGGCTGATCGTGCCGATCCGGTTGTGCAGGCCGGTCTTCGATGACCAGACCACCAGCGGCGTTTCATGCTCCTGTCTCATCGTTTCCAAGGGCGCACGGCGGGTGGCGACCATTCCAGGCATATAGCCGCTTTCGACATAGACCTGGCCCAGTGGTGGCAGATGGTCCCCGAACAGGACGATAACCGTATCGCGCTCGCGCTTCTTGGCCCAGTCAATCAGACGGGCAAAGCTTTCATCGGCTTCTGCCACGCCCTGCGCATAGGTGGTGAGCGCCTCAGTCGCACTATTCGAAAGCGGACCGTTGATGGAGACCGAGTTGTTGACGTAGCGGTTCGGCTCATAGGGGCCATGTCCCTGAAGGGTGACGACGAAAAGAAAGAGCGGATTGTTTGCCGCATCCACCGCCTGCATGATTTCCGATGTCAGGGCTTCATCCGAGGCAAAGATGCCGCGCTTTTCCATGGGCGGCAGCGTTTCTTCCGAACGGAATTCCTCAAAGCCGAATGATTTGTAGACCTCGCGGCGGTTCCAGAACCAGTCCTGAAACGGGTGCATGGCCATGGCGGCATAGCCTTCACCCCGGAAGAAGGTGGCGAGCGAAGGCACGGGCTGGCGGACATATTGCTGATAGGGAATGCTGCCATAGGGAAGGAAGGCGTTGGAAAAACCAGTCAGCGCTTCGAATTCCACATTGGCCGTCATGCCGCCGAACTCGGGCGAGAAGACGTGGCCGGATTGCCTGCTGCGGATGGTCGGCATCGGGTCTTGCGAGAACGAGACATTGGAGAGCCGCGTCGGGTCCCACAGAGATTCACTCATGATCATGATGACATCCGGCCGCGTGCTGTGGTTGACGGCAAAGGCCGAGCCATCCGAGGCGATATCCGCAATGGTGTTTTCGCCGTAACCTGCGGGTGCCGTGACATTCGCCATGGGAATGTTGAAGGCAAATGCCATGAGGAAGCCGTTGTGGCGGTAATTTTCCTTCTGGTCCCACATCATGGGGATGATGTTGAGCCGGTCCCGCACCCAGGAATGGTGCGAATATTCCATCAGCGAACCAAGTCCCGCCAGCAGCGGCACAGCGAGCGTAAGCCGCCAGACGCGCGCCTTGAAAGGCATAACAGGCGTGTGGCTGCGCACGAAACGCCACATCATCGCACCGGCTGCAACGGCCAGCACAACGCCAACGGCAAGAGCGAGCGCGGTGAATGGGTGTGCTTTCAGCATCGCTGGCAAAAGCTGCAGGATTTGACGTCCGAACAGCAGGTCGGATGGGTAGAGCGGATCGGAAAGATAAAGCTGCTTCTGATGCGACATGAATGCCGTGACCAGCAGAAGCGGGGCGGCGACCAGCAGCGATTGATAATGCCTGCCGAACAGCGCATCGAGGGCCATGAGGCAAAGCACCACGGCGGCCAGCGTAGTAAAGCCGGGGCGAGCAGGGGATGCCAGGAACGTGCCGATATCATGCAGCGAGCCGCGTGCAATCCACTCCATGCAAACAATCAAAAGCAGGGCCGCAAGCGTGAGATTGAGCAACGGATGAACGTCGCCTGCAACTCTGTCTGGGTTCCGCGTCAATGGTTTTGAAAGGACGAGCTTCATCCTTTCGGCAACCGTTGTTTTGGGCACCGAATTCCTCAATATTTCAACTCCGGCAGTCTGTGATGTGCCTGTGAATCAGGCGTCATGAAAGTGTCATGTAACTGTCACATTAGCAGGGTGAATGCGACATGAACTCTGCAGAATCCACAAGCGGCGGGAATAACCTTTGCGTGAGGCGCATTGCACGCTGCGGATCGCCATTTTTTACGCCAGTCGAAAGGCTTGCGTTGCGCGGCGTGCAGAGCCACGGTAAATGAGAGTCATGAGCCAAGTACACACCAATCCCAATGTTTTGCGAATTGCCGTCGGGCAGTTCAATCCCACCGTCGGCGATGTCTCTGGCAACCTTGCCAAGGCGCGCGAAGCACGCGCGGACGCCGCATCGCAAGATGCGGATCTGCTGCTTCTTACAGAGCTTTTCATCTCCGGTTATCCGCCGGAAGATTTGGTTTTGAAGCCCTCATTCCTGAAGTCCTGCCTGAAGGCGGTTGAGGAACTGGCGGCGGAAACGGCAGATGGTGGCCCCGGCGTCATCATCGGATTTCCCCGTCAGGGCGAAACGGGGCGGCACAATTCCGTCGCTCTGCTGGATGGCGGCAAGATCGTCGCGCTGCGCGACAAGGTGGATTTACCGAATTACGGCGAATTCGATGAAAAGCGCGTGTTTTCAGAAGGCTCGATTTCTGGCCCCTATAATTTCAGGGGTGTTCGCATCGGCATTCCCATCTGCGAGGAAATCTGGAACGACCTTGGCGTCTGCGAAACTTTGGCCGAAAGCGGTGCGGAAATTCTGCTGGTGCCGAATGGTTCGCCCTATTATCGCGGCAAGGTGGATGTGCGCCATCAGGTGGCCTTGCGACAGGTCATCGAAAGCGGCCTGCCGCTGGTCTTCGCCAATCAGGTCGGCGGTCAGGACGAGCTTGTGTTCGACGGCGCAAGTTTCGCCTTCAACGCGGACAAGACGCTGGCCTTCCAGATGAGCCAGTTCGAGGCGACGCTTTCGGTCACAGACTGGAAGCGCACGGAAAAGGGCTGGCATTGCAGCGAAGGCCCGTTCTCGCAAATACCCGAAGGCGAGGAGGCGGATTACCGCGCCTGCATGCTGGGCTTCCGCGATTATGTGAACAAAAATGGTTTCAAGAGCGTGGTGTTGGGCCTTTCGGGCGGCATCGACTCGGCCATCTGCGCGGCCATCGCTGTCGATGCGCTGGGCGAGGAGCGGGTTCGCTGCATTATGCTGCCCTATCGTTACACCTCCGAAGAATCGCTGAAGGATGCGGCGGACTGCGCCAAAGCGCTTGGCTGCCGCTATGACATCGTGCCGATCGCCGAGCCGGTGGATGGCTTCATGACTGCGCTTTCGGAGCTTTTCGAAGGCACCGAAGAGGGCATTACCGAAGAAAACCTGCAAAGCCGCGCCCGTGGAACCATTCTCATGGCCATCTCCAACAAGTTCGGTTCCATGGTGGTCACAACAGGCAATAAGTCGGAAATGTCTGTCGGTTACGCCACGCTGTATGGCGACATGAATGGCGGCTTCAACCCGATCAAGGACCTCTATAAAATGCAGGTCTACGCCATCTCCAAATGGCGCAACGGCCATGTGCCGCCGACTGCTCTGGGCCCTTCCGGCGAAGTCATTCCCGCCAATATCATTTCCAAAGCACCATCCGCAGAGCTGCGCCCAAACCAGACCGACCAGGACTCGCTGCCGCCATACCCCAATCTGGACGATATTCTGGAATGCCTTGTGGAGCTGGAAATGTCGGTGGAAGAGATTGTCGCGCGCGGCCACGATATCGCCACCGTGCATCGCATCGAGCATCTTCTCTATCTCGCCGAATACAAGCGCCGCCAATCCGCGCCGGGCGTGAAGATCACCAAGAAGAATTTTGGTCGCGACCGTCGCTATCCGATCACCAACCGCTTCCGGGATCGATAAGTTGGTAGAAAAGCTTCGCAGTTCCGTTGAAATCTTCAACATTCGCACCCGGGAGAACCGGGTTGTCTGGCAAACGCCGGAACTGTTCGAGGCACCCAATTGGTCGCCGGATGGGTCGTATCTTTTGCTGAACAGCGAAGGCCTGCTGTACCGCCTGTCACTGGATGGTGACGTATCCGTCGAGAAGGTCGATACCGGCTTTGCCAGCGAGTGCAACAATGACCACGGCATTTCGCCTGATGGTTCGCTGTACGCGATTTCCGATAAGGTGGAGTTCGGCAAAAGCACGATTTATCTTCTGCCGTCAGAAGGTGGTGCGCCGAGGCTGATGACGCATAATCTGCCGTCCTATTGGCACGGCTGGTCTCCCGATGGAAAAAGCTTCGCCTATTGCGGTATTCGCGATCAGGTCTTTGATATTTATTCGATGGACGTGGAGACGGCGACAGAAACGCGGCTGACCCATGGCGAGGGGCGCAATGACGGGCCGGATTACTCGGCGGATGGGCAGTGGATTTATTTCAATTCCAGCCGCACCGGGCAGATGCAGATCTGGCGGGTGAAGGTGGATGGCTCGGCTGCCGAGCGCGTGACGGATAGCCAGTATGGCGACTGGTTTCCGCATCCGTCACCTAGAGGTGACAAGGTGGTCTTCGTTTCCTATGACGTGGATGTATTCGATCATCCGCGTGATCTGAATGTCCGCGTGCGCATGATGGATACGGATGGCGGCAATGTGGAAACGCTGTTCGACTTGTTCGGCGGGCAGGGCACAATGAATTCACCCAACTGGTCACCGGATGGTGATGAGTTCGCCTATGTCAGATATTTCCCGGCCTGATCCACATACAAAAAGCCCGACCTCGATTTGAAACCGGGTCGGGCTTTCTGATGTCTATGTCGGATCGATTAAAAGACTGCGAGATACTTCAGCAGCGAAATAATACCGATGATGATGACGATGACCTGAGCAATCTGCTTTGCGCTGCCAGCGACAGGCAAGCGGTTGATCAGCCAAAGAATGAGTACGATGACCAGAAATGTGATCAGAATACTAACGAGTGCGCCTGTAGCCATATGTCCCAGCTCCTATTTTATAAATCTGTAACGGTCGATCACCGTTCCGTGAGTAAAAGCGTAAGCTTGTCTTTTGGTTCCATTGTGCAAAATGTAATTTTTGAGAATTCGAAATTAAGGACATTGGTATGAGCGAAATCAGGGTGAAAAAGCGCGAGACCGGTGCCACCGCAACGTTGAGGCGCAACGGCCATCCGCAGATCGAAACGCCGACAGGCGGTGCACTCGCCGTCGTCACGGCTTTGTCCGAGCCCGGATTCAACCCGCTGGACCTGCTCTATTCCTCGCTCGCCGCCTGTCTGGTGCTGAGCGCCCGCATCGCCGCCAGCCGCTTGGGCGTGCTGGATCGCTTCGAAAGCGTGGAGGCGCGCGTGACCGGTGAGAAGTCCGAGGGTGAGCCAGCGCGGATCACGCATTTCGACATGCGCCTGAAGATCACCGGCGATTTCGATGCGGAAACGAGAGAGGCCATCGCTCATCAGGCCGAAGAGATCTGCACCGTTAGCAACACGCTGCGTGGGGATGCTGCGTTCAAGCTCTCGGTCGACTGATCAGCGCTGCGCCTTTTCCCATTTTTTCACCAGCCGGTCACGCTTCAGCTTAGATAGGCGCTTCAGCCAGAACATGCCGTTCAACTGGTCTATCTCATGCTGGATGCAAATTGCGTGAAAGCCCTCAGCCTGTTCTTCAAGCCACTGGCCGGAGACATCCTGAAAGCGAAGCGTCACTTTGGACGGGCGCTCCACCTCTTCGGTAAAGCCCGGCATGGAAACGCTGCCTTCGACGTGGCGCAAGGTCTCAGTGGACGTTTCCAAAATCTCGGGATTGACGTAGGTTCTGACGTCACCCGGTTTTAGCTCCAGCACGAAGACGCGTTGCAGCACACCGATATGGGCCGCCGTGATGCCGACACCGGGGGCGGCGCGCATCGTCTCCAGCAGATCAGTCGCAAGCTGCGCCAGTTCCGGCCCGAACTCTGTCACAGGCTCGCAATGCGAGGCAAGTGCCGGATGCGGATAGGGCACGATAGAACGAATTGGCATAGAGGAGTTCCATTTATTCTATGTGGCTGAAAGCGAGCTTTTAAGCAGGATTTCGGAGGCGGATTGCGCAAGAGACACCGCCTCATCCGTCAGTTCCACCCATGTCCGCTGCGTCCGCGGATCTCGCTTGACGATGGTCAGCATGCGACCGGAGAGACCGTTGATTTCCCGCAGCACCAGCGCGTGGGCAATGCCCAGCCTGTTGGAAAGGCTACGGCTGTCACTGCCGATGCCAAGGTGAACCGCTGCAATGAGCGCGGCCCCGGTGGCGTCGAGCGCGACCGGGGCCGTTTGGCTGATCTGTTCCACTACGGCCAGAAAGCGCGCGGCGGATTGATCGTCATTCATCAGGCTGCTGCTGCTTCGGTGCGCAGGCGAACCGAGACCAGAACGGATTTCGATGTCGGCGTGAAGCTGCCTTCACCATAGCTGTGCAGCGGCACGAGAACGTTCAGCTCCGGGTAATAGCCACCGACGCTGCCTTCGGGAATGTTGTACGGAACGAGGCGGAAGTTTTCCGCAATGCGCTCGATGCCGTCGCCATATTCACCGATCACGTCCACGCGCTGCTTGGCATGTGCGCCCAGCTTTTCCATGTCCTTCGGGTTCATGAAAATCACCTGCCGCTCACCATAAACGCCGCGATACCGGTCATCCATGCCGTAGATGGTGGTGTTGTACTGGTCGTGGCTGCGGAAGGTCTGCAGAACGAAGATGCCCTCTTTGGACAGCGCTTCCTGATGGTCCGTCTTTTCCGGCAGCGGGCCGGTGAAGAACGTGGCCTTCTTGGCAGGCGTATTCCATTCACGTTCCGCCGCAGCATTGCGCAGGTGGAAACCGCGCGGCACGCGCACACGCTCGTTGAACTCATGGAAGCCAGGCAGAACGCGCGAGATCATGTCGCGGATCAGGTCGTAATCGTCGGCCAGTTTCGCCCACTGAACGCGATCATTGCCCAGCGTCGCGGCTGAGATGCCGGCGATGATGGCGACTTCAGAGCGCAGTTCCGGCGAGGCAGGCTCGTTGATGCCGCCTGAGCCATGCACCATGCTCATGGAATCTTCCACGGTCACGATCTGCGATTTGCCCTGCGAGTTGCGGTCGATTTCGGTACGGCCAAGGCAGGGCAGGATGAAGGATGTTTCGCCTGGCACCAGATGCGAATGGTTGAGCTTGGTGGCGATATTCACCGTCAGCTTCTGCTTTTCAAACGCCTTGATGATGAGCGGGCTATCCGGCGTGGCACGCAGGAAGTTGCCGCCCAGCGCGATGAAGGCCTGTGCCTTGCCATCCAGCATGGCGCTGATGGCCTCGACCGTGTTGTGGCCACGGTTGCGCGGCATCGGTACGCCGAGTTCCTTTTCTAGCGCGTCGAGCAGGGCAGGCGGAGCCTTCTCATCGATGCCAACCGTGCGGTCACCCTGCACGTTGGAGTGACCACGCACAGGGCAGAGGCCCGCGCCGGGACGACCAATGTTGCCGCGCAGCAGCATGAAGTTGGTGATTTCACGGATCGTGATGACCGAATGCTTATGCTGCGTAACACCCATCGCCCATGTTGTGATGACGGCGTTGGATGCCATATAGATGGAAGCGGCTTCCTCGATCTGCTCACGCGTCAGGCCGGACTGGTCGAGAATGGTTTCCCAGCTGGTTGCCTCGACGGCGGCGCGATAGGCGTCGAACTCGACAGCGTGTTCTGCCAAGAAGTCATAATCGATGATCGCAGGCTTGCCAGCCGCGCGGGCGGCTTCGTCAGCCGCGAAGACAGCCTTGCTCATGCCGCGCACGGCAGCCATGTCGCCGCCCTGGCGTGGCTGGTAATAATTGGTGGCAATCTTTGTGTTGCCGCCGGTGATCATTTCGATCTTGTCCTGCGGGTCGGTGAAGCGCTCCAGACCCTTTTCGCGGATCGGGTTGAACACGGCAATGCGCGCGCCACGAATGGCCGCACGGCGCAGGTCACCCAGCATGCGCGGATGGTTGGTGCCGGGGTTCTGGCCGATGACGAAAATGGCGTCTGCCTTTTCGAAGTCTTCCAAGAGAACGGTGCCCTTGCCGACGCCGACGGAGGCCTTCAGGCCAACGCCGCTGGCTTCGTGGCACATGTTGGAACAGTCGGGGAAATTGTTGGTGCCGTAGAGGCGAACCATCAGCTGGTAGAGGAAGGCTGCTTCGTTGGAGGCGCGACCGGATGTGTAGAACTCGGCGCGGTCAGGGCTGTCGAGGCTCTTCAGAACACCGCCGATTTCAGCAAAGGCATCGTCCCATGAAACCGGAAGGTATTTGTCGGTTGCGCGGTCGTAACGCAGTGGGTCGGTGAGGCGGCCTTGCTTTTCCAGGCTGTAATCCGACCATGTGCGAAGCTCTGCCACTGTGTGGCTGGCAAAGAAATCCGGCGGAACGCGGGCTTCGGTTGCTTCCCACGCAACGGCCTTCACGCCGTTTTCGCAGAACTCGAAGGAGGAGCCGTGTTCGGGGTCACCCCAGGCGCAACCGGGGCAATCGAAACCATCGGGCTGATTGGCTTTCAACAGGGTTCTTGCGCCAGAAATCGGTGCGCCCGATTCCAGAAGACGCTTGCCGACGCTTTTGAGTGCGCCCCAACCGCCCGCAGCGGATGAGGCCTTACCGATGAAATCCATCTTGCCCATTTGATAGGTCTCTTTCTGATCTGTTTTTCTTTTTGCGCCGCTCGTTTCCGGTGCCAACCGGATCGATTGTTATTGCGGCGCTTTGTCTCAGATTCCCGCATAACTACCATATGTCAACTCGTAACTTTACGGTGGCTTCAACCGGGCGTTCAAATCCGCGAGACTGTTTCACGACTGGTTAATGGAAAACCTTGTCGCAGAGCACGGTTCGGATAGAAAATTGCAACTTCTTTTGTCCTATCCTGTTGTTGACATTGTGCTTTTAAAAGCCATTCTCCTGCGCTTTCGCGAAGCAGGCCACTCAGCCGGAAAAAGGGGCGCACGTTGACACAGACCGACGACCATCATTCCGTGCCGGAAGACGCCAAAAGGCCGGAAATCATGGCGGATATCTATGCCGAAGACGGATCGATACGGTCCGATTTTCTGGCCATGGTCGGCGCTGCGATCGCGGATCGCGACGTGCTGTTCCTGCGGCAGAATGTTGCTCGGCTGCACGAATCGGAACTGGGTGACCTGCTCGAATCCATTCTGCCGGAACAGCGCCACGCCATGGTGCGGCTGCTGGGCTCCGACTTCGACATGACAGCGCTGACCGAGGTGGATGAAGCAATCCGCCTCGACATCGTGGAGCAGATGCCGAACGACCAGATCGCCGCCGGTATCGGCGAGATGGATTCGGACGACGCCGTCTACATTCTCGAAGACCTCGACCGAGAAGACCGCGAAGACATTCTCGCGCAAATGCCGTTTACCGAGCGTGTCAGGTTGCTGCGCGCGCTGGACTATCCAGAAAGCTCCGCCGGTCGTCGTATGCAGACGGAATTCGTGGCCGTGCCACCGTTCTGGACCGTCGGGCAGACCATCGACTATATGCGCGAAGAAGAAGAACTGCCGGAGTCCTTCTCG
Source organism: Agrobacterium sp. 20P9.1.2 (assembly GCF_057799395.1). Classification (NCBI taxonomy): domain Bacteria; kingdom Pseudomonadati; phylum Pseudomonadota; class Alphaproteobacteria; order Hyphomicrobiales; family Rhizobiaceae; genus Agrobacterium; species Agrobacterium sp. 20P9.1.2. The sequence continues at coordinate 57,203 of NZ_JBYOKI010000007.1, read as the reverse complement.
CAAATCTTCGTTGTTGACCCGACCTTCAAGCTGGTCGGCGCGCTCGATCTCGACCGCCTGCTGCGCTCCAAGCGGCAGGTCAAGGTCGAATCGATCATGCACGAAACCAACCATCCCATCGCAGCCGAGATGGACCAGGAAGAAGCAGCGCAACTCTTCGAGCAGTATGACCTTTTGTCGGCTGCTGTGGTGGACGATAATGGCCGTCTGGTTGGTGTGCTGACCATCGATGACGTCGTGGACGTCATTCAGGAAGAAGCGGAAGAAGACTTGCTGCGCCTTGGTGGTGTGGGTGACGAAGAGCTTTCCGACTCCATTGCCGTGACCTCACGCTCGCGCGTGCCATGGCTGGCGGTCAATCTCATTACGGCCTTCATGGCGGCATCCGTGATCGGGCTTTTCGACGCGACAATCGAGCAGATCGTGGCGCTCGCCGTTCTGATGCCCATCGTCGCTGGAATGGGTGGAAATGCTGGCTCCCAGACTATGACCGTGTCCGTACGCGCGCTGGCGACCAGAAACCTCGATATTCACAATGCTGCCCGCATTATCAGACGCGAAGCGGGGGTGGGGTTGCTGAACGGTGCGCTGTTCGGCTGTGCCATCGGCGTGATCGCAGGTCTGTGGTTCCATGATGTCAATCTGGGCGGCATTATCGCGACCGCCATGCTGATCAACATGTTTGCAGCGGCCATCGCCGGCATCATCATTCCACTGCTGTTGGACAAGTTCGGAGCGGACCCTGCCGTCTCCTCCGCCGTCTTCGTGACCGCCGTCACCGACATTGTCGGTTTCTTCTCGTTTCTCGGTCTTGCGACCTGGTGGTTCGGCGTTCCGATCTGAAAGCTTGAAAATTGACTTTTACGTGAAGGTCAATCATAGTGTTTCTAATAAAGGAGAGTTGTGAGGCGTTTCACGCTTCGTCATTCTATCTTGTTGTTTGAGCAACGGATATTCCGAAAATTGCCCGTCATTTTCGGTCCGATGCTCCAGAATCGGATGAAGCTTTGAACAAGTATTATAGCATTACGGAACTGACGCGTGAATTCGGGGTCTCCACCCGCACCCTTCGCTTTTACGAGGATGAGGGTCTGATCCACCCTGAACGTCGGGGCCGCACGCGGCTTTTCCGCATGGCTGACCGCAGGCTCATTCAGGAAATCCTTCGCGGTCGCCGCATCGGCTTCACCATCGCTGAAATTCGCGAAATCATTCAGGTCTATAAGGAGCCGCCGGGCGAATCCGGGCAACTCGAACTTCTGATGAAGAAGGTGGATGAGAAGCGCGCCGACCTGCGCCAGAAGCGCAAGGACATCGAGGAAACGCTGGCCGAACTCGACAATGTCGAAGAGGCCTGCCTCACGCGCCTCGCCGAAATCGGCGTCGGCACCTGATCCTTATTGAATCTGGTTCGAGCACTGCGCGGCAATCTCGCCGATCTTTGACTGCTGCTCAGGCTGAAGGCTGTTGGACATCATAGAGTCGAACAGGTTTTCGGCCTGAAGTTTTTCCAGCGTGCATCCGCAAAAGCTCTGGCACAGTTCCAGACCATTCTGCTGCTGCATACAGCTTGCCTCACAGCTTCTCTTATAGGCTTCGACCTGATCCACCGGCGGTGGCGGGGTGATAAGCGATGCCAGATAGACGATACCGATCAGGATCGGCTGGTGGACGATGTAAAACAGCAGGCTGTGACGACCGAACAGGGCGAGCAGATTGCGCTTGCCGCTGGGTTTTCTGAAGCGATCCAGCCAGCCGCGTGGCGTGACGAATTGCGACACCGCCAGCCCCAGAAGAAATGGCGCCATAAACGGCAGCACGGGTACGTAATCGTTGGAACGCGGCGGCACGGTGGAGAGGCCAATCCATGACAGCCAAATGGGGTTGAAGCTGTCCGAACTCAGATATTGCGGCGCCAGCAATGCGAGAGCGGCAGCCACCAGAGTTACGACGAAGGGCAGGCGCAGGAAAAGCAGGCCGATGAGGCTGGCGGCGGCGATGTTGTGCAGAATGCCGAAGAATATCCAGCCATCCGGCACAGCGAAATAGGTCGCGACCGAAATCAGCAGAGCAGCGCCCGCAACCATCGCAAAGCGTTTGCCGAAAGACGGCCAGTTTATGCCGCGCCGATGGGCAAGATAAAGGCTGAAACCAGCCAGAAACAGGAATGAGCTTGCGATTGCGCGGGCATAGATTCGCCACCAGCCTTGCGTCGCCGTGCCGGGATCGAGATAGGCGAACATCTCCAGATCCCAGGTGAAATGGTAGCTTGCCATGGCAATGAGCGCGATGCCACGCAGCGTATCCAGCGCGCCGATACGGCCTTTGCCCTGTGTTGCCGTTGCATCTGCCGGAGCGTTACTCATTCATCCGTCCTTTGCAACGGTTACAGTATGGTGCCAGCGCTTCGCCTGCCAAGTGCGGCAATTTCATGGCAATCAGAAATCGTCCATGATGGCGCGGCGCGCTTCGGAGAAAAACTGCCGTCGCAGCAGCGCAACGGTAATGACGAGGGTGGATGCCATGAAGACATAAGGGCTGATGAACCAGCCGAGATAACCGATGGACAGGAAGATGGTTCGAAGCCCGTCATTGAAATTCTTGGCGGCGATGATGTTCATGCGGATGACGTTTTCCGCTGCGCGTTCCGCCGCTTCGCGGTTGGCATTCGCCTCGTGCAGCATCGGCATTCCGCCGAAGAGAATGGTGCAATAGTTGAACAGTCGATAGGACCAGCCGAATTTAAAAAAGGCATAGCCGAACAGGCAAGTCAGGCCGATGACCTTGATTTCAAAAGCGGTGCGGCCACCATATTGCACGAAGGGCATGTCACGAAACACCGATTCCACCCGGTCCGTCGCGCCCAGCAGCGCGAAGCAGCCACCGATGGCGAAGATGGAAGTGGAGGCAAAGAAGGCTGTGCCGTTTTGCAGTCCGGCCATGATCTGGGTATCGATCATCTTCAGATCGCGGGTCAGCGAATTGTAAATCCACTTGCGGCGACGCTCGCCCATGGCCTGATTGAGGCTGGTGCGCGAAAACGGCGTCTTCGCTGTCGTGACATAGGTATAGGACCACCAAAGCGCGACGAAAACGACGAGGGCTACGTAATCGATGATCGTCATGGTGGCTGTCTAACCTCTGTCCTGTCCGTTCCGAATCTCCCGGCCCAATATTGATGTGATTTGGGTGCATGGCAATCTGGGTGAAAAAATCGACAGGTGAAAGCTTTTCATGTTCGCGCTAACCATCCGGTAAGAATGTGCCGCTATGACTATGCCTGCACGCCGGATTTGGTTTTGCGTACCGGTGCTGCTTTTGCCTCTTTAAGTTTAAGGGGGCACCCAAGACCGCGTTTGCGTCTCGATGCAGCGCGGTTTTTGCTTGTCGGAAATTGACAAGAGACCCTGCCATCCCTACCTTATTTATGACGATCCGGCGCTTTTCTACGATCGCGTTTATCGACGTGTCCGCATGGTGCGGGCGGGTAGGCAAAGATTGATAGATCACCGCGACAGCATGGCATGATTGACCGGGAGAACGCCTCCATATCTACGAATCGTTCTCTTTTCATGCCGGTGGCTTCAAGGCTTGCGATAGACATTGCAATGGCTGCCGGATCGTCTCTCTCACCATTTCATGGCAATTCTCATGACTGACGCATCACGCGCTGTTCTGGTGCTGGGCGGCGCGCGCTCCGGCAAGTCGGCCTTTGCCGAAAATCTGGTTCTCTCAAGCGAGGGCGCCGCGCATTACATCGCGACGGGCCGCGCCTGGGACGGTGAGATGAAAGACCGCATTTCCCACCACCGCGAGCGCCGCGGCGACGTGTGGACGACGCATGAAGAGCCGCTTGCGCTGACGGATGTGTTGCGGCGGCTGGACCAGCCGGACAACGTCATTTTGGTCGATTGCCTGACGCTTTGGGTGACGAACCTGATGATGGAGGAGGGACGTGATGTTGAGCCGGCCTTTGCTCCGTTGGTTGCGCATGTTGGGATGGCGCGGGCGAAGATTGTTTTCGTGTCCAACGAGGTTGGGTTGGGGATCGTGCCTGACAATCGGATGGCGCGGGAGTTTCGCGACCACGCCGGGCGGTTGCACCAGCAGATCGCGGCGGTAGCGCGGGAGGTTTATTTCGTGGCGGCGGGGTTGCCGTTGCGGATGAAGGGGTAGTTGGTTGTTGGCGGGTGTGGCTCACCCCCCTCTGCCCTGCCGGGCATCTCCCCCTCAGGTGGGGAGATCGAATCGCGGTTAGCTATCGGCCATCTTTAACGTCGCTGAGGCGGCAATGTTTCTAGCTGAGAGGCTTTCGCAAAGCCTTGATTGGGCAAGGAGCAAGCGCCCAGCCAATCTCCCCACCTGAGGGGGAGATGCCCGGCAGGGCAGAGGGGGGTGAGCCACACCCACCACCTTATAATGTAGCTATCTGGCACCCGATTGCCGCCCCTCCGACCCCCAACTTGATCCAAATCAAGGCCACTTGCCCAACACAGTGGCAAAGCAGCAGACGACGCGAAAGCACGTTTGCCGCCTTATCTGTGGTTCGTCCCGCCGCGTCGTAACTGCGATGACGTTGGGGGAAACCAACAATGAACTCTATGCTTGGAACTGCGATGGTGGCCGTGGGGGCCTTCCTCGCCTTGCTCGGGGCGGCTTTCGCTCACGACAATCTTTTCGCCGCCCATATGTGGGTGCTGTTTTTCGTGCTGCTGGTCGGCACCGCGCTGATGTTGCGCCGCGTATCCTTCGCGCCCGTCAAGCCGGCGTCCAAGGAGCAGCGCGAATCCGAATATTTCGATGAGGTCATTCGCTATGGCGTGATTGCCACGGTGTTCTGGGGCGTCGTCGGCTTTCTGGTCGGCGTCGTCGTTGCGCTGCAACTGGCCTTTCCCGATCTCAACATCGAGCCATGGTTCAATTTCGGTCGTGTTCGCCCGCTGCACACATCGGCGGTAATTTTTGCCTTTGGCGGCAATGCGCTGATTGCCACGTCTTTCTACGTCGTGCAGCGCACATCGCGCGCGCGGCTGTTCGGTGGTGATCTCGGCTGGTTCGTGTTCTGGGGCTACAACCTCTTCATCATCATGGCGGCAACCGGCTATCTGCTGGGCATCACTCAGGGCAAGGAATATGCGGAGCCGGAATGGTATGTCGATATCTGGCTCACCATTGTTTGGGTTGCCTATCTCGTCACCTTCCTAGGCACGATTTTCAAGCGCAAGGAACCGCATATCTATGTGGCGAACTGGTTCTACCTCGGCTTTATCGTCACCATTGCCATGCTGCATATCGTCAACAATCTGGCGGTCCCGGTTTCGTTTCTTGGCGTGAAAAGCTACTCGGCTTTCTCCGGTGTACAGGATGCGCTGACGCAGTGGTGGTATGGACACAATGCCGTGGGCTTCTTCCTGACGGCGGGCTTCCTGGGCATGATGTACTACTTCATCCCCAAGCAGGTGAACCGCCCGGTCTATTCCTACCGCCTGTCGATCATCCACTTCTGGGCGCTGATCTTCATGTATATCTGGGCCGGTCCGCACCATCTTCACTACACGGCACTGCCCGACTGGGCGCAGACGCTGGGCATGGTGTTCTCCATCATGCTGTGGATGCCTTCGTGGGGTGGCATGATCAACGGTCTGATGACGCTGTCTGGCGCATGGGACAAGATCCGTACTGACCCAATCGTGCGCATGATGATCATGGCGGTTGCCTTCTACGGCATGGCGACCTTCGAAGGCCCAATGATGTCGATCAAGGCCGTCAACTCGCTCAGCCATTATACGGACTGGACCATCGGCCATGTGCACTCGGGCGCTCTCGGCTGGAACGGCATGATCACCTTTGGTGCAATCTATTACCTGACGCCGAAGCTCTGGGGTCGTGAACGGCTCTACAGCTTGGCGATGGTCAACTGGCACTTCTGGCTCGCCACGCTCGCCATCGTCGTCTACGCCGCCGTCATGTGGGTGGCCGGTATTCAACAGGGTCTGATGTGGCGCGAATATGATGCGCAGGGCTTCCTGGTCTACTCGTTTGCCGAAACGGTCGCCGCACTCTTCCCATACTACGTGCTGCGTGCACTGGGCGGGGCGCTGTTCCTCGGGGGTGCGCTGATCATGGCCTACAACGTCACCATGACAATTCTGGGCTACCAGCGCGACGAGACGGGCTTCAAGACCGCCGCGCCCAAGCTGCAGCCTGCGGAATAAGGAGTTTCAACGATGTCTATTCTCGACAAACACGGCGTCATCGAACGAAACGCGACCTTGCTGCTGGTCGGCTCTCTGGCCGTGGTCTCCATCGGCGGGATCGTGGAAATCGCGCCGCTCTTCTATCTCGAAAACACCATCGAGAAGGTGGAAGGCATGCGGCCCTATTCGCCGCTGGAGCTGGCAGGCCGCAACATCTACATCCGTGAAGGCTGTTATGTCTGCCACAGCCAGATGATCCGCCCGTTCCGCGACGAGGTGGAGCGTTACGGCCATTACAGTCTGGCGGCGGAAAGCATGTACGACCATCCGTTCCAGTGGGGCTCCAAGCGTACGGGCCCCGACCTTGCGCGCGTTGGCGGTCGCTACTCCAACGAATGGCATGTCCAGCATCTGGTGGAGCCTCGGGCCGTGGTGCCCGAGTCGGTCATGCCGAGCTATTCCTTCCTGAAATCGACACCGCTGCAAATCCCTGATGCCGCCATGGAGCTGAAGGCAAACCGTGCCGTCGGCGTTCCCTATAGCGACGAGATGATCGAAAACGCGGCAGCCGACCTGAAGGCGCAGGCCGACCCCAATGCCGATACGACGGCGCTGGAGGCACGCTACCCGAAGGCCAAGATCGGCGACTTCGATGGTGACCCGACCAAGGTCACCGAAATGGATGCGCTGGTCGCTTACCTGCAAATGCTCGGCACGCTGGTCGATTTCTCGACCTATGACGATGCCGCCGGTTATCGCTGAGGAGACGTATCATGGAAACCTACACGGCCATGCGCCACTTCGCCGATAGCTGGGGCCTGCTTGTCATGACCCTGTTTTTCGCGGGCACCATCATTTTCACATTGCGCCCCGGCTCCAAGAAATCCGCTGACGATGCCGCCAGCATTCCGCTTAGGGAGGACTGATCATGTCCGATAAACACATTGACGATGTCAGCGGCGTCGAAACCACCGGTCACGAGTGGGATGGCATCCGCGAGTTGAACAATCCCATGCCGCGCTGGTGGGTATGGACCTTCTACGTCACCATCCTGTGGGCCATCGGCTATACGATTGCCTTTCCGGCATGGCCGTTGATCTCTGGCAGCACGCAAGGACTCCTTGGCTGGCACAGCCGCGCGGATTTCGTGGCCGAGGTGACAGATGCCAAGGCGGCGCAGAATGTCTACCTTGACAAGATCGCCTCGTCTTCGCTGGAAGATATTCAGAAGGATGGCGAGCTGATGCAGTTTGCCGTCGCCGGCGGTGCCGCTGCCTTCAAGATTAACTGCATCCAGTGCCACGGTTCCGGCGCTGAGGGCGGCAATGGCTATCCCAACCTCAACGATGACGACTGGCTGTGGGGCGGAACCGTCAACGACATCCACACGACGATTACGCATGGCATTCGTTTTGCCGAGGATGCAGACACGCGCATCTCGGAAATGCCAGCCTTCGCGGAAATGCTCAAAGCCGACGAAATCCGCGAGGTCGCAGCCTATGTCGTCAGCCTCACTGGTAGACCGCATGATCCATCCATGGTCCAGCCGGGCGCACAGGTTTTCGCCGATAACTGCGCGTCCTGCCACGGTGAAGACGCGAGGGGCAACCGCGACATGGGCGCACCCAATCTCGCCGATGCCATCTGGCTGAAGGCACAGGGCGAAGACGGCATCATCGCGCAGATACGCGCACCCAAGCACGGCGTAATGCCCGCATGGGGAGAGCGCCTTGGCGATACGACGGTCAAGCAGCTGACGCTGTTTGTGCATTCGCTTGGTGGTGGGGAATAAAGGGCGGTTACCTCGAGTGGAGGTTGGCCAAACCACCTCTACGTCATGCTCCGGCTTGTCCCGAGCATCTGCACCGTTGCAATTTAGGAGACGTGAGTAGATCCTCGGGACAAGCCCGAGGATGACGTAGAGGGGTATCAGTCACCCTCCAAAATCGCCTTCAACGCTTTCAAATCCGCAAGCACCGCTGCCGCATCGCGCTCAAGCTCTTCATCTGCCATGCCGGGCAGCTTCAGCACGGTAAACGCCACCTCCGCCCCATCTCCATTGGGCGTGACGCGAAGCGCGTTATAAACCTCCAGCCCATCCGGCAACGTCACGACGTGATCGATAACGCCGTAATCGTTCGGCTGAGCGAACTTCACCCGCACATCGCCCAGCGGCCCCGACGCAATCCACTCATCGCCATCCTTCGTCAAACCACTGGCAAGCCCGGCAGCCCATTGCGGCATACGGGCGGGGTCGGCTGCAAAGGCATAAACCTCTTTCCAGGAACGTTCGATCGAGATGTGAACTATGCGCGATGTCATGGTGGTCATTGTTGCCTCCTCGTCCTGCGCGGTCTGACTGCGCCACTTTGTCCTGACTTGACCTAAGTCAAGGATGGTTGCCCGGCGAAGTGCCAAAACGCAAGGGTGAGAAACCGGACACTAGCCCCATGAACATTTACAGCGCCGGAAACAATGGCAACGGCTCCGATACGGTTGAGAGACTGAATGCAGAGCCGGTGAACTCTGCTCTAAGCAGACAGCCTCTCTATGAAGCGCGCAGGAAGATATTTCCCAAGCGCGCGGAGGGCCGTTTCCGGCGTTTCAAGTGGATCGTGATGCTGATCACGCTTGGCATTTATTATCTCACGCCGTGGATTCGATGGGACCGTGGGCCTTACGCGCCGGATCAGGCTGTGTTGATCGATATTGCCAATCGCCGTTTCTATTTCTTCTTCATCGAAATCTGGCCGCAGGAGTTTTTCTATGTCGCCGGGTTGCTGGTCATGGCTGGGTTCGGGCTGTTTCTGCTGACCTCTGCCGTGGGGCGGGCATGGTGCGGTTATACCTGTCCGCAAACGGTGTGGGTCGATCTGTTTCTGGTCGTTGAACGCTTCATCGAAGGTGACAGAAATGCGCGGATGAAGCTGGATGCTGGGCCGTGGACGTTTGAGAAACTCCGTAAGCGGGTGGTGAAGCACGCGATATGGATCGTCATCGGCGTTCTGACTGGCGGCGCCTGGATCTTTTACTTCGCCGATGCGCCGACTCTGGCCATGCAGTTTCTGACCGGCACTGCCGCAATGATCGCCTATTATACCGTCGCCACGTTGACGGCGACGACCTATGTGCTGGGCGGGCTTATGCGAGAGCAGGTCTGCACCTACATGTGTCCATGGCCACGTATTCAGGGTGCCATGCTGGATGAGCATTCGCTGGTTGTGACCTATAATGACTGGCGCGGCGAACGCCGTTCGCGTCATGCCAAGAAGGCCATTGCTGCCGGAGAGCCGGTGGGGGACTGCGTGGATTGCAATGCCTGCGTTGCGGTCTGTCCCATGGGCATCGACATCCGGGATGGCCAGCAGATGGAGTGCATTACCTGTGCGCTGTGCATCGATGCCTGCGACAGTGTCATGGACAAGCTTTCCAAGCCGCGCGGCCTGATCGCCTATGCGACGCTCAGCGAATATGAAGACAACATGGCGCTTGCCACCGGTGGCGGTGCACATGACATCCGCCCCGGCAATGTTCGAAACCCGGACGGGACGTTTATTGATGCCGTCAGGCACTTCAACTGGCGTATCATCTTTCGTCCGCGCACCGTGTTCTACATGACGATCTGGTGCCTTGTCGGTGTCGTCATGCTGGTGACGCTGGCAACCAGAGAGCGGCTTTCCGTCAATGTGCTGCATGACCGCAATCCGCAATATGTGATGGAGTCGGATGGCTCGATCCGCAACGGCTATACGGTGCGGCTGCTGAACATGATCGCCCAGCCGCGCACCATCACGCTGTCGCTCGATGGCCTGCCGGACGCGGTGATGAAGATCAACGGCATGGCTACGGAGCCTGCGCGTTCCTTCAGCATCGATGTGAAGCCGGATGAGGTGACCAATCTGCGGGTCTTCGTGACCACGCCGAGCGGGGCATCCGTCCGTGCTGCTGATGATTTCAACTTCATAGCGGTCGATGACGAATATTCCGAAACCGCACATTACAAGGCCGTCTTCAACGGGCCGGGAGCAAAGAAATGAGCGCTGAACAGAGCGAAAAGCCGGGCTTTACCTTTACCGGCTGGCACATGCTGGCGATCATGCTGCTGTTCTTCGGCACGATCATTTCCGTGAATGTGACCATGGCCTGGAACGCTGTCACCAGCTGGAGCGGGTTGGTGGTGCCGAATACCTATGTCGCCAGCCAGCAGTTCAATGGCAAGGCGGAGGCGGCGAAGGCCCGCGCCGCCAGCGGCATCGTCGGCAAGCTTCGCATTGATGGAAGCACCGTCGAATATGAGGTGTCTCACCCGCAGCGCGGTGCCATCGATACCGATACGGTAACGCTGAACTTCCGCCGTCCGGTGGGTGAGCATCAGGATTTCTCGCTGCCTCTGGAAAAGCTCGGCCCCAACACATTCTCCGCCCGGCATGAACTGGCGGCAGGCGACTGGATCGTCGAGGCGATTGCCGTGAAGAATGGGGCGATCATCGTCCATGAGGGAACACGCATCGACATTGCCGGAGGTGTGAGATGAGTTGCTGCGCGCCCGGAACGGAAATTGCTCTTGAACAGGCCGGGTTGAAGAGAGCGCTGCCTTCGTCAGAAGAGCTGATGCTGGCCAGCCGCGATCTGGGGCAGGGGCTGCGGCAGACGGACCTTTCCGTGCCCGGCGTTTATTGCGGCGCCTGCATCAGTACCATCGAAAGCGCTCTGGCGGGGATGCCGCAGGTGGAACGCGCCCGCGTCAACCTCTCCTCCAAACGCGTTTCCATTGTCTGGAAGGAGGAGGTGACGGGCGAGCGAACGGACCCTGCCGATCTGGCAAGAGCCGTGGCCTCGACCGGATATGAGGCGCATCTTTTCGGCTCCGGCCAGGAAACGTTGGATGACATGCGCAACAAGCTCATCCGCGCCGTCGGGCTCACCGGTTTTGCGGCTGTCAACATCATGCTGCTGTCGATTTCGGTCTGGTCCGGGGCGGATGCGGCGACGCGCGATATGTTCCATTGGATCTCGGCGCTGATAGCGACACCGGCGCTGATTTATGGCGGGCGCTTTTTCTATCAATCCGCCTACAACGCACTGAAGCATGGGCGCACCAATATGGATGTGCCCATCGCGCTGGCGATCACACTATCCTACAGCGTGTCCATCTGGGAGACGATGCACAGCGGCGCGCATGCATGGTTCGATGCCACAGTTTCGCTGCTGTTCTTCCTGCTGATTGGCCGCACGCTGGATCACGTGATGCGCGACAGGGCGCGCTCGGCCATTGCTGGCTTGGCACGGCTTTCGCCACATGGCGCGACTGTTCTGCTTGAGGACGGCAACCGCAAATATCGTGCCGTCGGTGAAATCGTACCCGGTGACCGGGTGGCGATTGCGGCGGGCGAGCGGGTGCCGGTGGATGGCAGGATCGTCAGCGGCAATAGCGATCTGGATATGTCCATCGCCAATGGCGAAAGCGCGCCGCGCGTGGTGCGCGTGGGCGATCTCATTCAGGCTGGAACGCTCAATTTGACAGGCCCGCTATTGATGCAAGCGACGGCGCTGGCGCGGGATTCCTTTCTTTCGGAAATCATTGGCCTTATGGAAGCTGCCGAAGGGGGCAGGGCGCGTTACCGCCGCCTGGCGGACCGGGCCGCGCAATATTATTCGCCGGTTGTGCATCTGCTGGCACTGAGCTCCTTCGTCGCATGGGGCGTCTTTGGTGGTGACTGGAAGCAGGCGATGCTGATTGCGATTGCAGTGCTGATCATCACCTGCCCCTGTGCGCTCGGCATCGCCGTGCCGGTCGTTCAGGTCGTTGCTGCCGGGCGGCTTTTCAAAAACGGCATCATGGTGAAAGACGGCTCGGCCATGGAGCGGTTGGCGGAGGCTGATACCGTTCTGTTCGACAAAACCGGCACATTGACGTTGGGCCAGCCACGGCTGGTGAATGGTGGAGCCATAGCGGCAGAAACGATGCGCCTTACCGCTGGCATTGCTGCGAACTCCCGTCATCCTCTTTCTCAAAGCCTTTGCCGGGAGGTGAATGGTCCGCTGCCTATGTTTGAGGATGTCTGCGAAATTCCGGGCTCGGGCGTCGAGGTGAAAACATCTGATGGCATCTACCGGCTTGGCAACCGGCGCTTTGCCTGCGCCGATGAGGCTGCGCAAAGCGATGATGCGACGTCGGAAGTCGTTCTCTCGCTGGATGGGCGCGAGGTCGCGCAGTTTCAGTTCGAAGACAGCGTTCGCCCCGGTGCCGCTGCAGCCATTGCGCAGCTTCATCAGACCGGTTTTTCGACGCAGATCGTTTCAGGCGATCGCCCAGCCGCTGTGGCGGCACTTGCCAAACGGGTGGGCATCGATGCCGGGCGGGGTGGGCTATCGCCTGCCGAAAAGGCCAATCGCTGTGCTGAACTGACAGGGGAAGGCCGCAAGGTTCTGATGGTGGGCGATGGTATCAATGATGCGCCGGCACTGGCTGCTGCTCACGTGTCGATGGCACCGGCCACGGCTGCGGATATCGGTCGGCAGGCGGCGGATTTCGTTTTCATGCGGGATGATCTGCGGGCTGTTTCCTTCGCCATCGATACGTCCAGAAAGGCGGGGCGTCTGATCCGGCAGAACTTCGCGCTCGCCATCGGCTACAACATCATCGCCGTGCCGATTGCGCTTGCCGGTTATGCCACGCCGATGATCGCCGCCATCGCCATGTCGACCTCATCGATCATCGTGGTCGTCAATGCCTTGCGGCTGAATGGCTCTGCCAAGCCCGTGATCGCGGCGGACAGAAGCGAGGGCAAAAGCTCGGAGGTGCGCTTCGCATGAATATGCTGATGTTCCTCATTCCGGTGGCGCTGTTTCTGGGCGGGCTTGGTCTTTTTGCCTTCATGTGGTCGCTGAAAAGCGGCCAGTATGACGATATGGACGGTTCCGCATGGCGGGCGCTGGATGATGGCGACGATCGGCCGGGGCGATAATCGTGGCTTCCATGCGCGTGTCGCAAAGCTGACTTGCGTCATCAAAATATAATCGTTTCAGTTCCTGCTAGCCTTGCCGTTTTCACATTAGAGTGCCACAACATCGCCGTTAAAAGCAATTTGGAGATACATCCGTGGAACAGGCAGAAATCGGTTTGATCGGTCTTGGCGTAATGGGGTCCAACCTCGCGCTCAACATCGCAGAAAAAGGCAACAAGATTGCTGTTTTCAACCGAACCCCGGAAGTCACGAAAAAATTCTACGCCGATGCCGGCGAGTTGCAGGGCCAGATCATTCCTTGCGAAACCATCGAGGAATTCATCGCCGCCATCCGCCCGCCGCGCCCGATCATCATCATGATCAAGGCTGGTGACCCGGTCGATCAGCAAATGGAAATTCTCAAGCCCCATCTCGAAAACGGCGACATCATGATCGATGCGGGCAATGCGAATTTCCGCGATACGATCCGCCGCTTCGATACGCTTAAGGATACCGACCTGACCTTTATCGGCATGGGTGTTTCCGGTGGTGAAGAAGGCGCGCGTCACGGCCCGTCCATCATGGTTGGTGGTACGGAAGAAAGCTGGAAGCGCGTCGAGAAGGTGCTGACGTCCATCTCTGCCAAGTACGACAATGATCCATGCGTGGCGTGGCTGGGCAATGATGGCGCAGGCCACTTCGTCAAGACCATTCACAACGGCATCGAATATGCCGACATGCAGATGATCGCGGAAATTTACGGTATTCTGCGCGATGGCCTGAAGCTGAGCGCTGCCGAAATCGCCGATGTGTTCGGTGAGTGGAACAAGGGTCGCCTGAACTCCTATCTCATCGAAATCACCGAAAAGGTTCTGCGCGCCGCAGACCCGATCACCGGCAAGCCGATGGTCGATCTCATTCTGGACAAGGCTGGCCAGAAGGGCACCGGCAAGTGGTCTGTCATCGAAGCGCAGAACATGGGCGTTGCCGCCACTGCTATCGAAGCTGCCGTCGCAGCGCGCATTCTGTCCTCGCAGAAGACAGAGCGCGAATCTGCCGAAACCATTCTCGGTCTGCCGAAAGCTCTGCCAGCGCCTGCCGATAAAAAGGCCTTCATTGCCGATCTAGAAAATGCGCTTCTGGCCGCTAAGATCGGCGCCTACGCGCAGGGCTTTGCAGTGATGGCTGCTGCTTCCAAGGAATTCGGCTGGGATCTGCCGATGCCGACCATCGCCCGCATCTGGCGCGCAGGCTGCATTATCCGTTCGCAGTTCCTGGATGAAATCACATCGGCCTTTACCAAGGATCCGCATGTCGCCAACCTCATCGTCACGCCTGCCTTCGCGCAGATGGTGAAGGATACGGACGCGCCGCTTCGTCGCGTTGTTTCCCACGCCGTTCTCTCAGGCCTGCCGGTTCCAGCACTCGCTTCCGCACTCGGCTATTTCGATGCCTATCGTCGTGCGCGTGGCAGTGCCAACCTCATTCAGGCGCAGCGCGACTTCTTTGGCGCACATGGTTTCGAGCGCACCGATGGCGTGGACAAGCCGCATGGCCCATGGGGCAGCGGTCTCGATATTTTCTAAGACTGATAGTGAAAGGCCCGCTTCAAGCGGGCCTTTTTCTTATGCGCCGAATTTCGGGGCGCGGCTGGACCATACCGGTTGGCTAAGCGTCTGCAACCCTTCCACCGGCTTCCCATCGATGCGCGCCAGCAGGGCCTTTGCCAGTTCGCGGCCTGCCAGCTTGATATCCTCATTCATCGTATGAATTTCCGGTCGCAGCCAGTTCAGGAAATCCGCCGACTGCTTGGATACGACATCGATATCCGTGCCAACCTTCTTGCCGGTTTCTTCAACACCCGCCACGAAGGCGATGGTGGAGCTGCCGCTTATCGACACCAGCCCGTCGGGACAATCCGCGCCGCTCATCAGCGTTCGGCTGACTTCCTTGATCTGGTCCAGAGGCGTGTCGTTGCTGATGATGCCGTGTAGCGGAAATTCGCTGAGACCGAAATCGCGCAGGCCACGCTCGAAGCCGCGACGTGCGAAGTCGTGATAGGAAAACTGCTTGGGCGGCAGAAGAACGGCAATGCGCTTTCGCCCGCATTGCGACAGCCGTCTCACCGCCTCATAGACGTAAGCCTCGTTGTCGAAATCATGATAGGGATGCTCGATGCCCATATCGGTGCGCCCATGGGCGGCGAAAGGCATGTTGCGTTCCGTCATGAAGCGAACGCGCGGATCGTCCGGCTGCATCTTGGAAATGATGACACCATCGGCAGAGCCCGTATCAAGAATATAGCGGATAGGGATCATCGGGTCTTTGGCGTGGGTGTGGGGTGTGACGACGAGGTGATACTGCGTGCTGGACAGCACCTCGGTAATGCCGAACACCATCTGGGTAGTGAAGCCCATCAGTTCCTCGTCGACACTCAGCACCAGTGCAATAACATTGGTTTTGCCAGTGCGCAGACGAACGCCAGCGCGGTTGGGCTGATAACCGATCTGCTGCGCGACCTGACGCACACGCTCCTTGGTGTCGGCGCCGATGTCAGGCGCATCCTTCAAGGCACGGGAAACCGTGGTGATGCCGAGGCCTGTCATATAGGCGATTGTCTTGAGTGTGGGGCGTTCGTAACCTGCCAGTGCCTGGCCGCTCGTATCGGATTTCATGCCATCATTCATGTCGCCACTCACCATAACCTGTACGTCATATGGTAGATTGCTTTTTTCACATTGCAAAGCGCGGAGCCATTTTCTCAGGTCGCCGCCGCACGATAAACTGTAACGATACAGCTCTTCTGTCGAGTTTTTATTGAGGATGGGCTAAAATGCTTTTCGCCTTCGCTGGATGGCTTGAGGGTTAAAGTGATGTTCCAAGTAGCGCTTTAATCACTTTAATAAAATAAAATATCATTATGATTTAAAATAGTTTTACTTCATTTATCGCGAAAGATTACGGCGGTGTCTCGTCCCATCAGGCCTACGCTTCCGTCATTTCCGCTAATCCCCCGTGACCGCCAGAAAATTTTCCGGTAACGTTGCCGCCGGGAGGAGAATTTCATGTTTCGTGGACATTTGCGGACGGATTGCGTGCACTGCTTCGTAGCCAGTGTACGACATTTGCCGCAGTTGCGTGATTGAAAATTCTTCCAATGCGGCATGGCGAAATGACAGGGCAGGACATGACATCATCTTACGCAAGCGACGTTGCAATCGACCTCTCCGGTGAATGGAAACTCTCATCTTCAGACGGTGAGCATGACGCCCGGATTGAAATTCCTGGCGATGTGCACAGCGCCTTGCGCGAGGCGAAGATCATTCCCGACCCATATTTCGGACGCAATGAGAATGACGTGCAGTGGGTGGCGGAGCGGGACTGGATTATCGAGCGCCGCTTCAACATCGATGATGCCGATGCAGACTGGTATTTGGATGTCGATTATCTCGATACGGTCGCCGTCGTTTTCCTGAATGAGGTGCCGGTTCTGTCTGCCGACAATTGCTTTCGCCGTTACAGGCCGGATGTAACCAGTGCCATCTTTCCGGGTGAAAATGTCATCCGCATTCATTTCCACTCCAGCATCAAGGCCGGAGAAGAGCGGCAGGCGGCGCAGCCGTTTTATGTTCCGTACCATCCCGGTAATTCCCCCATCCCGCATGGCAACATGCTGCGCAAGCCGCAGTGCCATTTTGGCTGGGACTGGAACATCGCGTTGGCGCCGCTCGGTATCTATGGCGACATCGCATTGCGGCGGCTCGATACGGCGCGGATCGAACATATCAGCACCTCGCAGCACCATGTGGGTGGCGGCGTGGAACTGCATGTCGAAGTCGCACTGCATGCCGCGCAGGCCGTGAGCGTGCCGATCCACCTTTCACTCGGCGATGAAAGGCTGCGGCTGGATTGCGGCGTCAATGCTGGCGAGACTGTGCTGCGGCATGTCTTCTTCGTCGAAAAACCGAAACTCTGGTGGCCGGCGGGCAGCGGCGAGCAGACGCTCTATACACTGACGGTGGAACTGCCGGATGAAACGGCGACGCGGCAGATCGGCTTTCGCACCACCGAACTGCTGACCGACAAGGACGAGGCGGGCAGCCGCTTTGCCTTCCGGGTCAACGGACGTGAGATTTTCTGCCGGGGTGCGAACTGGATTCCGGCCGATGCGCTGCATTCGCTCAGCAGCCGTGAAAAGACCGAGGATTTGCTGTCCTCGGCTGTCGAAGCCAATATGAACATGATCCGCGTCTGGGGCGGTGGTTTTTACGAGCAGGACTGGTTCTACGATCTCTGCGACCGGATGGGGCTGATGGTGTGGCAGGACTTCATGTTTGCCTGCAATCTTTACCCCTGCACCGATGACTTTCTGGACAATGTCGAACACGAAGTCACCTATCAGGTAAAGCGCCTGTCGTCGCATCCGTCCATCGCGCTGTGGTGCGGTGACAATGAGCTTGTCGGCGCGCTGACATGGTTCGACCAATCCCGCGACAATCGCGACCGCTATCTCGTGGCTTATGACCGGCTGAACCGGACAATCGAGAAGGCGCTGAAGAAGGCGGCACCATCCGCACTCTGGTGGCCCTCCAGCCCGGCATCCGGTTACATGGATTATGGCGATGCCTGGCACTCGGATGGTTCCGGCGACATGCACTATTGGTCCGTCTGGCACGAAAACAAATCCTTTGACAATTACCGCGCGGTGAAACCGCGCTTCTGCTCGGAATTCGGTTTCCAGTCCTACACATCCATGCCTGTCATCAAGACCTATGCGGATGAGAAGGACATGAATATCTCCTCGCCCGTCATCGAGCTTCACCAGAAGAATGCCGGTGGCAACGAGCGGATTGCCGGGACCATGTTCCGCTATTTCCGCTTTCCGAAGGATTTCGAGAATTTCGTCTATATCAGTCAGGTGCAGCAGGCTCTCGCCATCAAGACCGCGGTCGAATACTGGCGCTCTCTCAAACCTCATTGCATGGGCACGCTCTATTGGCAGCTGAACGATACTTGGCCGGTGGCTTCGTGGTCGAGCCTCGATTACGGCGGCAGCTGGAAGGCCTTGCATTATGCCGCGCGGCGCTTTTTCCAGCCCGTGACTGTCTCCGCAATTCCATCCGAAGATGGCAGCACCATTCGCTTTTCCACGGTCAACGACACGGCGGAGGAAGTGGAAATCGACATGAACATCTTCGCACTTGCGACCGATGGCACACGCACGCCGCTGAAATCCGCCAGCGGCACCTGTGGGCCGGACGCAGCCGTGACCATGACGGAAATCGACATGAAGCAGCTGGCCGCTGGAGCGTTGCTTTCCTGGAACTTCATTGCCTCCAACGGCATGACCGGCGAGGGGCATCATGTGCCGGAAACATACAAGGCGCTGGACCTCCAGGCCTCCGGCCTTACGCACCACGTCAGGCCACTGGATGACGGGCAGTTAGAGGTAGAGGTCTCTGCCACCGGACTTGCACTTTTCGTGATGATCGAAGCCGATGTCGCCGGTCGTTATTCCGACAATCTGTTCGATCTGGCCGCAGGCGAGACGAGACGCATCGTGTTTTCGCCGCAGGACAGGGAGCAGGCGTCCCGCCCAACCTTCAAGATTTTCGATCTCTATTCGTCGCAATCGCAAGGTTGAAACGATAGCGGCATCTCTTTACGCTCCATTTAATCACACCCAAACCTGCGGCAACTGTCGCAGGTCACATATCCATACAGGGAGGACTATCCATGGCCTGGCAACCGGCTGAAAATCGTTACGCGTCCATGAAATATAATCATTGCGGCAAATCCGGCCTGAAGCTTCCGGCGATCTCGCTGGGCCTCTGGCACAATTTCGGCAATGATTTTTCACACAAAACCAAGCAGGATATTTGCCGCAAAGCCTTCGACCTGGGCATCACCCATTTCGATCTCGCCAACAATTACGGTCCACCGCCCGGCAGCGCAGAGACGGCCTTCGGCGAAATCCTGCGCACGGATTTTGCCGGTTATCGCGACGAGTTGGTGATCTCGTCCAAGGCCGGTTACAACATGTGGCCAGGCCCTTACGGCGAATGGGGCAGCCGCAAATATCTCATCTCCTCCTGCGACCAGAGCCTGAAGCGCATGGGGCTGGATTATGTGGATATCTTCTATTCACACCGTTTCGATCCCGATACGCCGCTGGAAGAAACCTGCGGTGCGCTGGACCATATCGTCCGGTCGGGCAGGGCGCTTTATGTCGGCATTTCCTCCTATAATTCGCAGCGCACCCGCGAAGCCGCCGCGATCCTGAAGGAACTCGGAACGCCCTGCATCATCCACCAGCCCAGCTATTCGATGATCAATCGCTGGATCGAAGAGGATGGTCTGGTCGATACGCTGGAAGAACTCGGCATCGGCTCCATCGTCTTCTCGCCGCTGGCGCAGGGGATGCTCACCACGAAATATCTCGGTGGCGTGCCGGAAGCCAGCCGCGCCAGCCAGGGCAAGTCGCTGAACCCTGCCTTCCTTAATGAACGCAATATCGAAAACATTCGCGGGCTGAACGCGATTGCGGAACGTCGCGGCCAGACGCTGGCGCAGATGGCTATTGCCTGGGTGCTGCGTGGCGGTCACATCACCACGGCTCTGATTGGTGCCAGCCGTCCCGAGCAGGTCGAAGACTGCGTCAAGGCGCTCTACAAGCCGGATTTCACGGCGGAAGAGCTGTCGGAAATCGATCGTTTCGCCAAGGATGCGGACATCAATCTCTGGGCAAAGTCCGCTGAACTGAAGAAGTAAAACAGCAGGCCGCCCCGGATGTTTCGGGGCGGCTTTTCCCTGCGAGATACTCGATATAAACTTTAAGTGATCGCGCTAAGCATTAAGAACCATTACGGAATTGTAACTTCCCGGTTCAGTTTCCATTCATTGTTGTGACGATAGGGTCAGGCCATCACTTCACGAAAGGAAACACCGATGAAAAAGTTTTTCTCCGTTCTTCTCGCTGCAACCGTTCTTACAGCTCCGTTCGCCGCTCAGGCCCAAAGCCGTCACGATGATCGCGGTCGCCATGTGACGGTTGAACGGACGATCACCAAGAAGAAGGTCATCGTCAAAAAGCATCGTTGGGACCGCGGCCAGCGCCTAGCGGCGAGAGACCGTCATCACTTTGTGGATCGCCGCGACTACCGCCGCCACAATCTGAGAGAGCCGCGTCGGGGTGAGCGTTGGGTTCGCGTCGATAACCAGTACCTGCTGATCAACGCCGTCAGCGGTCTCATCATCGGTCTTGCCGCTGCGCGCTAAGCCGACCTGCCTTTCCTGCTGTGGCCGTGGAGTTCTTCCATGGCCGCAGTCGTTTTCGAAGGCGATGTCATCCGTCACGGCTTCGCAGCGGAAATTCGATGCGCGTTCCGGTTTTCTCATGCTGCCTGTCGGCTCCAGTCCGGGAATGGATCTTTCAGATGCCGCCACGCCGTGGGTGTAAACACCTTGGCATCGATCAGGCAGGCATCCAGTTCATTGCGAAGGGCGGCCTCGCTCATCGGGTCGGCACCGATGAAGACGATCTCCTGTCTGCGATCTCCCCAGACATTGTCCATATAGGGCGCGAGCATCCGCTCGAAGCCCGGGTCTTCCGGCCAATGGGTTTTCGGTACCGATGACCACCACAGACCCATCTTGCCCGTTTTCACCAAAGCGCCTGCCTGGCTGATTTCGCCAACATGATCTGGACGCGTGGCCAGCCAGAAGAAGCCCTTGGCGCGGATGACGCCTGGCCAATCCCTGTTGATGAACGCATGGAAGCGGGCGGGATCGAACGGGCGTTTGGCGCGGTAGACGAAAGAGCGGATGCCGTATTCTTCCGTTTCCGGCACATGACCCTTGAAGCCGTGCAATTCCTTGAACCACAGCGGATGCGTTTCCGCCTCGGCAAAATCGAACAGGCCTGTGCCGAGAACGGACTTGAGTTCTACCTTGCCGAAATCCGCCTCGATCAGCTTCGCATCTGGATTAAGGCCGACGATGATTTTGCGAGCGGCATCTCGTTGCGCCTCGGTAGCTGTCGAAACCTTGTTAAGAATGGCGACATTGGCGAATTCGATCTGTTCGACCAGCAGATCGACCAGCGTCCGGTTGTCGCCATCACCAGCCGTTTCTCCACGATCCGCCAGAAAATCCGCCGAGCCATAATCCTTCAGCAGATTGGCGCAATCGACGACCGTCACCATTGTATCCAGCACTGCGACGTCGGACAGGCTCTGGCCGTTCTCATCGCGGAAATCGAAGGTCGCGGCCACGGGCAGGGGCTCTGCGATGCCGGTGGATTCGATCAAGAGGTAGTCGAACCTGTCCTGCTCTGCCAGCTGCCGAACCTCGTTCAACAGGTCGTCGCGCAGCGTGCAACAGATGCAGCCGTTCGTCATTTCCACCAGTTGCTCCTGCGTGCGCGAAAGATTGGCGCCGCCATCGCGGACCAGCGCCGCATCGATGTTCACTTCGCTCATATCATTGACGATGACGGCGACGCGCAGGCCTTCGCGATTGCCCAGGATGTGATTGAGGAGAGTGGTTTTTCCCGCACCGAGAAAACCGGACAGGACGGTTACAGGCAGTTTCCGTGTCATGGTGTATTCCTGTTTTGTTATACCATTACATATCTGATGAAAATGAAAGGCGGCCAAAGCCACCTTCCATCGATTGCCCTTCGATTTACGAGAGGCAATCTTTTAGCGATGTCGCGATGCCGCGCATCAACTTGAAGTAGAGGTCAGGGCCAGCCTCCAGCGTCCCGGCCTCGGGATCGAGCGTCGCGGACTTGGCATTGGTGCCTTCTATGACGACGTTGACCAGTTTCGGCTCGAACTGCGGTTCGGCGAAAACGCAGGTTGCGTTCAGCTCTTTCACCTTGGCGTGAATTTGCTTGATGCGATCCGCGCCGGGAATGTTTTCCGGGCTGACGGTGATCGAGCCCGCCGTCTTCACGCCGTAGCGATGTTCGAAATACTGATAGGCATCATGGAAGACAATGAATGGCTTATCCTTGATGGGTGCCACTGTTGCCGTGATTTCCTTGTCGAGTGCATCGAGATTATCCACCAGCTTCTTGGTGTTATCCTGATAGGCCTGCGCATTGGCCGGATCGGCCGTCATCAATGTCTTTTCGATCTCGACAGCCATGGCCTTGGCATTGGTGGGGTCGAGCCAGAGATGCATGTCGAACTCGCCGTGGTCATGGTCATGGCCATCTGCGTGTTCATGGTTATGATCGTGGCCAGCTTCTTCCGCGTGGTCGTGACCTTCATCATCGCCATGGTCATGCGCTTCGAAAGGGCCACCCTCGCGGAAGGGCAGCTTTTCTATGCCCTGGGCGTCATCCAACTCTACCACGGTGGCCTTGCCTGCCAGCGATTGCAGCGGCTTTTCCAAGAATTTCTCAAGGCCATCACCCACCCAGAACACCACGTCGGCACTTTCTATCGCTCGCGCATTGGAAGGCTTGAGGCTGTAAGTGTGCGGAGATGCGCCGCCATCGACAATCAGCTTCGGCTCTGCCACGCCCTGCATAATGGCGGCGACAAGCGAATGGATCGGCTTGATCGACACCACCACATTGGGTGCTGCCATGGCGTTGGAAGACGCAATCATGGCTGCGGAGGCCAGAAGAAGCGTGGCGAGTGATTTCATGCGGTATGCTCCACTTGTATGGATTTGTTATGTTATTACATATGTTGCGTAACGCTATAACGTATGCAATAGCCATAGGCAACACCGACAATCGGAAAAACACATGCTTCATTCGCCAGTCAAAAGTGACGGACATCTCGTCTCCCTTTCCAATGCGGGCGTGAGACGAAACGGTCGCTGGCTGGTGCGTGGCGTGGAGTTTTCCGTCAGTCGCGGCGAGATCGTGACGCTGATCGGCCCGAACGGTTCCGGCAAATCCACCAGCGCCAAAATGGCGACGGGCGTGCTGAAACCGGATGAGGGGCATGTCTCGCGCATTGCCGGATTGAAGGTCGGCTACGTGCCGCAAAAACTATCTGTCGATTGGACCATGCCGCTGACCGTGCGCCGGTTGATGACGCTGACCGGC
This sequence comes from Agrobacterium sp. 20P9.1.2, assembly GCF_057799395.1. Classification (NCBI taxonomy): domain Bacteria; kingdom Pseudomonadati; phylum Pseudomonadota; class Alphaproteobacteria; order Hyphomicrobiales; family Rhizobiaceae; genus Agrobacterium; species Agrobacterium sp. 20P9.1.2. The sequence goes on along the minus strand of NZ_JBYOKI010000007.1, from coordinate 33,990 downwards.
CAATTGCCTGCGCGGGAAATCGATGCCGCTCTCAACGCCACTGGCATTACCCATCTGGCCAAGGCCGAAGTGCAGCATCTGTCCGGCGGTGAGTTTCAGCGCGCGTTGCTTGCGCGCGCCATCGCCCGCAAGCCGGATCTGCTGGTTCTGGACGAGCCCGTGCAAGGTGTGGATTTTTCCGGCGAAATCGCGCTTTACGATCTCATCAAGAACATCCGCAATTCCACCGGCTGCGGCATTCTGCTGATTTCGCACGATCTGCATGTGGTGATGGCCGAGACCGATACGGTCATCTGCCTCAACGGCCATGTCTGCTGCCGCGGCACGCCGCAGATGGTGAGCCAGAGCCCTGAATATATGAAATTGTTCGGCGGAATGGCAGGACGCGGGCTTGCGGTCTATAGCCACCATCATGACCACACCCATCTGCCGGATGGGCGCGTGCAGCATGCCGATGGTTCGGTGACGGACCATTGCCACCCTGATGACGGTCATCATCACGACTCGCATTCGCATGGCGACGACGATGCGTGCGGCTGCGGGCATGACCATCATGATCACGCTGGCCACGATAATTCCCATGACCACCACGCCCATGGAGAAAAGCATGTTTGACGATTTCTTCGTGAGAGCCATGGTTGCCGGTGTTGGCGTTGCCCTGATGGCGGGACCGTTGGGCTGTTTTGTCGTGTGGCGGCGCATGGCCTATTTCGGGGATACGATGGCACATTCAGCCCTTTTGGGTGTCGCGTTGTCTTTGCTGTTTCAACTGAACCTGATCGTCAGCGTCTTCATCGTCGCGTCGCTGGTGTCGCTGCTACTGCTGTTTTTGCAACGCCGTCAGGCTCTGTCGGCGGATGCACTGCTGGGTATTCTCTCGCATTCCGCGCTCGCCTTTGGCCTCGTCATCGTCGCCTTCATGACATGGGTCCGCATCGACCTCGTTGCCTTCTTATTTGGCGATATCCTGGCCGTTTCCGTCTCGGATATCTATCTCATCTGGGGTGGTGGCGTCGTGGTGCTGTTTGCCATCGCTTATCTCTGGAAGCCGCTGTTGGCCTCGACCGTCAATGCCGAACTGGCAGAGGCGGAAGGCATGCGGCCGGAGCGTTCCAAGCTGCTGTTCATGCTGCTGATGGCGCTCGTCATCGCCATCGCCATGAAGATCGTCGGCATCATGCTGATCACCTCGCTGCTGATCATTCCCGCAGCCACCGCGCGCCGTTTTTCTTCCACGCCAGAAATCATGGCCGTGCTGGCATCTGTCATCGGCGCAGTAGCCGTTGTTGGCGGGTTGATGGGCTCGCTGCATTATGACACGCCATCCGGCCCATCCATCGTCGTTGCCGCCGTTATGCTTTTCATCTTGAGTCTTCTGCCCGCGCCGAAACTGGCGCGAAAGGCAGAGCAAGGAGGCCGTCCATGACCACTCAGAACCTCACGCGCAACCAGTCTCTGGTTTACGATGCGCTGACCCGTTCGCAAGCGCCGCTCAGCGCCTATGTCATTCTCGACAAGCTGCGTGACGCGGGTTTCCGCGCGCCACTACAGGTCTATCGCGCGCTGGAAAAACTGATTGAATTCGGCCTCGTGCACCGGCTGGAAAGCCTCAATGCCTTCGTTGCCTGCTCCCACACCAAGTCGGATTGCTGCACGCATCACCATGGCACCGTGGCCTTTGCAATCTGCAACGCCTGCGGACAGGTGACGGAGTTCCACGATCACGAAATCGATCACCGTCTGGGCGACTGGGTCAAGAGCAAGAAGTTCAAGGCGGAAAAGACGACAATAGAAATCCGCGGCCTCTGCGAAGCCTGCGCCGCCTGACGTCAGAGCGGCCGCAAATCCCTGGCGAAGCGCTGCCAGTTGCGAACATAGTTCTCCGCCGACTTCCTCAAGCCCTCGACTGCCTTGTCATCCAGTGTGCGGATGGCGCGGGCAGGCGAGCCGACGATCAGTGAATTGTCGGGAAATTCCTTACCCTCAGTCACCAGCGCATTGGCTCCAACCAAGCAGTTCCTGCCGATCTTCGCGCCGTTCAGCACGGTCGCGCCCATGCCGACCAGCGAATTATCTCCAATCGTGCAGCCGTGGATGATGGCATGGTGGCCGATGGTGCAGTGTTCGCCAATGATGGCCGGAAAGCCCGGATCGGCATGCACCATCACGCCTTCCTGAATGTTGCTGCCGCGACCGACGGTGATGGGCTCATTATCACCGCGCAGCGTCGCGCCGAACCATATACCGACATCTTCGCCAAGCGTGACGGACCCGATGACATTGGCATCGGGCGCCACCCAGTAGTATTCAGGGGCAGGGGTTTGCGGTACACGTTCGCCAAGTCGGTAAAGCGGCATATTTTATCCTCGCTTAAGCGATTTTCACGGACAGCGTTCCAACACCATCCACACCGCAATCGATCCGGTCGCCGGAGACGATAGCGCCGACACCTGCCGGTGTACCCGTCATGATGACATCGCCCGCCGCCAGCGTGAAAAGCTTGGAAAGCTCGGCAATGATTTCCGCCGTCTTCCAGATCATCTGGTCGAGGTCACCCGACTGCTTGCGCTCGCCATTAACCTCCAGCCAGACCGCGCCCTTTGCCGGGTGGCCGATTTTGGAAGCCGGAACGAGCGGCGAGACGGGTGCTGAAAATTCGAATGCCTTTGCGCTTTCCCAGGAACGGCCCATTTTCTTCAACGCATCCTGCATGTCGCGGCGCGTCATATCGATGCCGACGCCATAACCCCATACATGCTCGAGCGCGTCATCCACCGATATATCCGAGCCGCCGCTTTTCAGGGCAACCACGCATTCCACTTCGTAATGCACATTCGAGGAGAGGGCCGGATAAGGAAAGTCCTTGCCCGCAGGCAGCAGATTGTCTGCATTTTTCTGGAAGAAGAAAGGCGGTTCGCGCGATGGATCGTGCCCCATTTCGATTGCGTGGTCGGCGTAATTGCGCCCGACGCAATAGACCCGGCGCACGGGAAAGGTTTCGTCGGTGCCTTCAACCGGCAGCAAAACAGTTGGGGGAACGGGAATGACGGTCGCGGACATGGGCTTGGCTCCTGATTTCAGGTGATGTTTGTCCCGCGATTCTGCCGGGATTTCCAGTTTAAAATCGGGTCCGGCAGAAAACTGGCATTATTGCCTGCATTGCGGTAGAAGCCCCGCAGAAAGAGGTTTCGCAATCCATGTATAAGCACGCACTCGCAACCGGCAGCAAGATTTTCGCCGTGGCACCTATGATCGACTGGACGGATACCCGGTGTCGCTTTCTCCACCGGCAGCTCTCCAGCCATGCGCTGCTTTACACGGAAATGATCGTGGCCGATGCGATCATTCATGGTCAGCGGGACAAGTTGCTGGGCTATCACGAGCAGGAACATCCCGTAGCGCTCCAGCTCGGTGGTTCTGATCCTGCGAAGCTTGTCGAAGCGGTGAAGATTGCCAGTGATTATGGCTATGACGAAATCAACCTCAATGTCGGCTGTCCCTCCGACCGGGTGCAGTCTGGCACTTTCGGCGCTTGCCTGATGCGTGAGCCGGAAACGGTTGCGCGTTGCGTGGAGGCGATGAAAGCCGTTGCAACCGTGCCTGTTACTGTCAAATGCCGGATCGGCGTAGACGATCAGGAGCCGGAGACGGTGCTGCCCGATTTTATTGTGCGCGTTGTAGCCGCTGGCGCAGATGCGGTTTGGGTTCACGCGCGCAAGGCCTGGCTACAGGGCCTGTCGCCAAAAGAAAACCGCGATGTGCCACCACTCGATTACGAGCTCGTCTACCGCATGAAGCAGGCAAACCCTGAGGTCTTCATCGGCATCAATGGCGGCATCACCGATCTCGATCACACCGAAGAACATTTAGAACATATGGATGGCGTGATGCTGGGCCGCGCGGCTTACCATAACACATCCATTCTGGCCGATGTCGATCATCGTATTTACGGAGAAGCCGCGATCGCACCGGACTGGATGAGACTGCTCTACACCATGATGGATTATGCGCAGGAATACATCGATAAGGGCGGGCGGCTGAACCATGTCACCCGCCATATGGTCGGGCTGTTTCAGGGGCTGTCGGGCGCACGCCGCTTCCGCCAAATCCTGTCCAGCGACGCAACACGACCGGGTGCCGGGCCAGAAGTGATCGCCGCAGCATTCGCCGCCATCAACTTTGATACAAGCCCGGAAAGCATCGCTGTCTAAGGCAAATCGCAGCTTTGCTGCCTAGACCAGCGTCTGCAACAACTGTGCACCATTTGGCGCATTGACCTTGCCACCGGTGATGAAGAAGGCAAAGACATCGCGCGGCGTCTTCGCCGCTTTGCGATCCGGTGCGATCAATGGCAGATCATCCGGCACGCCGCCCTCCGCATAGGTCTGAAGACGTTTGCCCCAGCCCTTCACGTCCTTTTCGGGATAGCAGGTCTCGATATCGTCCTCGCCCTTTTGCAGGCGGCAATAGACGAAATCCGCGGTCACATCCGGCAACATTGGGTAATCATGATGATCGGCGCAGACTACGGCGACCTTATGCTTGGCCAGTAGCTCGATAAACTCGGGCACCTGAAAACTGGGATTGCGAACTTCCACGACATGTTGAAGCGTCAGACCATCCTGCTTCTCCGGCAAAAGCGCCAGGAAGGCGGCGAAGTCATCCGGCTCGAATTTCTTCGTCGGCGCAAACTGCCAGAGGATCGGGCCGAGATGGTCGCCCAGCTCCGTCAGTCCCTGCGTCAGGAACTTGGTCATCGATTCACCGGCCTCGGCCAGCACCTTGCGATTGGTCACAAAGCGGCTGGCCTTCAGCGAAAAGACAAAACCATCAGGCACCTCCGATGCCCATTTGGCAAATGTCTCGGGCTTCTGGCTACCATAATAGGTGCCATTGACTTCGATAGCCTTTAGCAGGCTGCTGGCATGTTCCAGCTGGCGTCGCTTCGGCAGCTTGTCAGGATAAAATGTGCCTTCCCATGGCTCGAAGGTCCAGCCGCCAATGCCGGTGCGGATCGTGCCTGTTTTGCTCATTCTAGCCTCCCATCAACGTCGCTATTGTATGCCAGTCTGGTCAATTACTCTGCCGCCTGAACCTTCTTGTCCGTGCGGCGCTCCAGCAGTTCCTTCAGGAAGTGACCCGTATAGGACCGCTTTTCCTTGACGATCTGCTCCGGCGTGCCGGTCGCGACGACTTCGCCACCGCCCGTGCCGCCTTCGGGGCCGATATCGATCACCCAGTCTGCCGTCTTGATGACCTCGAGATTATGCTCGATGACGACGACGGAGTTGCCCTGATTGACCAGCTCATGCAGCATTTCCAGGAGCTTGTTGACGTCATGGAAATGCAGGCCGGTGGTCGGCTCGTCGAGAATATAGAGCGTGCGGCCGGTCGAGCGTTTCGACAACTCCTTGGCCAGCTTCACGCGCTGCGCTTCACCGCCTGACAGGGTGTTCGCCTGCTGACCGACCTTGATATAGCCGAGGCCGACATCAAAGAGTGATTGCAGCTTATCCCGCACCGCTGGAACGGCGGAGAAGAATTCGACGCCTTCCTCGACCGTCATATCCAGCACGTCGGCAATCGACTTGCTCTTGAAGGTCACATCCAGCGTTTCGCGATTGTAGCGTTTGCCGTGGCAGACATCGCAGGTCACATAGACGTCCGGAAGGAAGTGCATCTCGATCTTGATGACGCCATCGCCCTGACACGCTTCGCAGCGACCGCCCTTGACGTTGAAGGAGAAGCGGCCCGGCGCATAACCGCGCGCCTTGGCTTCCGGCAGGCCGGCGAACCAGTCACGGATTGGCGTGAATGCGCCCGTGTAAGTGGCCGGGTTGGAGCGCGGTGTGCGACCGATGGGCGACTGGTCGATATCGATAACCTTGTCGATGAATTCGAAGCCATCGATACGATCATGATCCGCCGGAATTTCTCGCGCGCCCATGACACGACGTGCAGCAGACTTATAAAGCGTCTCGATCAGGAAGGTCGACTTGCCGCCGCCGGACACGCCGGTGACAGCCGTGAAAACGCCAAGCGGAACCGATGCGGTGACATTTTTGAGGTTGTTGCCGCGAGCGCCTACGACCTTGATCTCTTTGCCCTTCTTCGGCTTGCGGCGTTCTGCAGGAACGGCCACGCCCAACTCGCCGGACAGATATTTGCCGGTAAGAGACTTTGGGTTGGCCATGACTTCCTGCGGCGTGCCCTCGGCAATGACTTCGCCGCCATGAATACCGGCGGCAGGGCCGATATCGACAACATAATCCGCCGTCAGAATGGCATCTTCGTCATGCTCGACCACGATCACGGTGTTACCAATATCGCGCAGATGCTTGAGCGTATCCAGAAGGCGCGCATTATCGCGCTGGTGCAGGCCGATGGAGGGTTCGTCCAGAACGTATAGAACGCCTGTCAGGCCCGAGCCGATCTGCGAGGCAAGGCGAATACGCTGGCTCTCGCCACCGGACAGGGTACCTGAATTGCGAGACAGGCTGAGATAATCCAGCCCGACATCATTCAGGAACCGAAGGCGCTCACGGATTTCCTTCAAGATACGGACGGCAATTTCATTCTGCTTGGCGTTCAGGGATTCCGGCAGGACTTCGAACCAGTCGCGCGCGACCTTGATCGACATCTCGGTGACCTGGCCGATATGCTTCTTGTTGATTTTCACCGCCAGCGCTTCAGGCTTCAGGCGATAACCGGCGCAGGCCGGGCAAGGGGCAGCCGACATATAGCGCTCGATTTCCTCGCGCGCCCAGGCACTGTCGGTTTCCTTCCAGCGGCGCTCGAGGTTGGGAACGATGCCTTCGAAATTCTTGACCGTTTTGTAGGAGCGAGCGCCATCCTGATACTGGAACTCGATTTTCTCATCGGTTCCATTCAGGATCGCCTTCTTGGCCGCATCCGTCAGCTCGTTCCAACGGCTGGAAAGCTTGAAGCCGAAGGCTTTACCAAGCGCTTCCAACGTCTGGTTATAATAAGGCGAAGAGGACTTGGCCCAGGGTGCAACAGCACCATCTTTCAGCGTGCGCGCAGGCTCGGGCACGATGAGTGCGACATCGACCTTTTGCTGAGAGCCGAGGCCATCGCAGGTCGGGCAGGCACCGAAGGGATTGTTGAAGGAAAACAGGCGCGGTTCGATCTCGGAGATCGTGAAACCCGATACGGGGCAGGCGAATTTTTCCGAGAACAGCACCCGCTCATGGGTTTCGTTGAGCGACTTGTTGGCAGATCCACCTGCGGATGTTTCCTCCGGCGGCAGGGGCTTGTCGGCAAATTCCGCGACTGCCAGACCGTCTGCAAGTTTCAAACAGGTCTCGAGACTGTCTGCCAGACGTGCGGCCATATCCGGGCGCACCACGGCGCGGTCCACGACGACGTCGATGTCGTGCTTGTATTTCTTGTCCAGCGCCGGGACGTCGGCAATCTCGTAGAACTGCCCGTCCACCTTCACGCGCTGGAAGCCCTTCTTCATCAGATCGGCAAGCTCTTTTTTATACTCGCCCTTACGACCCCTGATCATCGGCGCGAGAATATAAAGCCGCGTTCCTTCCTCGAAGGCGAGGATACGGTCCACCATCTGGCTGATCGTTTGGCTTTCGATCGGCAGGCCGGTCGCCGGCGAATAGGGAACACCGACGCGCGCAAACAGCAGGCGCATATAGTCATAGATTTCCGTGACAGTACCGACCGTCGAGCGCGGATTGCGCGAGGTCGTCTTCTGTTCAATGGAAATGGCGGGCGACAGACCTTCGATCTGGTCCACATCCGGCTTCTGCATCATCTCCAGAAACTGGCGCGCATAGGCCGACAGGCTCTCGACATAGCGCCGCTGCCCTTCCGCATAGATCGTATCGAAGGCAAGCGAGGATTTGCCGGAACCCGACAGCCCGGTCATGACGATCAGCTTGTTGCGTGGCAAATCCAGATCGATGCCTTTGAGATTATGCTCGCGGGCACCACGGATCGAAATCGTCTTCAATTCACTCATGAGATCGCTCGGAAATACTCGTTGGGAGGCGTTGGCTCTTATGTAATGACGCAGATCGGTGTGTCGAGGTATATTAGGTAATTCATGTCGGCTTTTCGCAGCGCTTGACTCATTGGTGCAGCTTTAATAGAACAAAAGATGAACGATTGGCAAGTGGACGCGTGATGAAAGAACATTCCTTGTGGATTGTCGTTCCATCTGCTGCCCATGGTGTCGAACGATGGTCTATGGTGGCCTCAGATTTTGAACAGGATATATGCTGGCCATGAAGGCCGGTGGACAGGATGAGAAGATGGCTGGCAGCGTAAACAAGGTAATTTTGCTCGGAAACGTCGGTGCAGATCCGGAAATTCGCCGCACGCAGGATGGTCGCCCCATTGCCAACCTGCGTATCGCCACCTCCGAAAGCTGGCGCGACCGCAATTCCGGTGAGCGAAAAGAAAAGACCGAATGGCACTCTGTCGTTGTCTTCAACGAAGGTCTTTGCAAGGTCATCGAGCAATACGTCAAAAAGGGCGCGAAGCTCTATATCGAGGGCGCGCTTCAGACCCGCAAATGGCAGGACCAGACCGGCGCCGACCGTTATTCCACGGAAATCGTACTGCAGGGCTTCAACTCCACGCTGACCATGCTCGATGGCCGCGGTGAAGGCGGTGGTGGCGGCGCAAGCCGTGGCGGAGACGATTTCGGCGGCTCTTCCTATGGCGGCGGCGGTGGAAATTATGGTGGCGGCAACGACCAGCCATCGTCTTCTCGCGGCGGCGCTTCCCGTGGCGGCCAGCCTGCGGGCAACTTCTCCAATGATATGGATGACGACATTCCGTTTTGATTTTTAAATTTCAATTTGGGGCAAGCATGACAGAGACAGCAACATCCAGCAGTCAACCCGCCACATGGCGCATCGTACTTGCCTTCATATTGGATTTCTTTACGGCTTTCTGGGTCTTTGGTTTTCTGGTCGCGACCGTCTTCGGTGGGCGGACAGAAGACGGTTTTCAGCTTAATGGTATGCCAGCCCTTCTGTCCTTCGCCCTGATGGTCGCCTATTTCGTGGTCTTTAATAAGTTTCTCGGCGGCACCATCTGGAAGCGGATTTTGAAGGCGAAGCGGTAAGACTGGCCCCATCGAGACGATCTGCGGCAGGTGATGCTCGTCGCTGCCTCCTTGCAAGTGCTCACATGTTTCGATGTTGGCGTAGGAAGACCGGCGGTCAGTCATTGTTCTAGCGTGAGGATTATCCCAAGCGCGATCTTTCCTCAGTCTGTGTTTTCGGCCTTGTCCGCCAGCATGCCCACCATCACATCCGATTGTGAAATGATGCCAGCGAGCTTGTTGTTGTCATCGACGACCGGCAGGTAATGCAGGCCCTGCTCTGCCAGAATGATGATTGCATCTTCTATCGGCGTCTTGGGTGACACGGTCTTGACCGGCGATGTCATGATATCCTTGACAGTACCGTTCGGCGCGCTGCGTCCCGAAAATATCAGTCTTATGCGCTGAAGGAGGCCGATGGTGGGACGGCCACTGGTCCAGCTTGCCTTGTCGAGAAAATCCGTTTGGGTGACGATGCCAACGACCTCCGCGCTGTCGTTCGTGACTGGCAATGCCTTGAAATGGTGGTTGCGCATAAGCGCATGTGCGGTTTTCAGGGCATCGTCCGGGGCGACGCCCACCACGTCGCGGGACATGATACTGGCGCAATCCAGATGGGTGGCGCGGCGGCGGTAGGAGCGCAGTTCCGTGCGGCGCAGAATGGTTTCGAGATCGTCGCGGTCGATATCCAGCACCTGATCGAAGTCTTTCAGAACATCATCGAGATCGGCGGATGAAAAACCGATGCGCTGGATGGGGTCAGGATCTTTCGTGCCGTGACTGGCGGGCTGCGGGCGCATGGCGTGCGGATAGCGGCGGCCGGAGAGATTGTTGAAGATGATCGCCACAGCCAAAAGCGCGATGGAGTTGCCAGCCACCGGCCAGAGCACGAAGCCATAACCGAGATTATGGATCGCCGACCCACCCAGAACCGCGGTCAGCGCCACCGCACCGCTTGGCGGATGCAGACATCGCAGCGCCATCATAGCGGCTATGGCGATGCTGATGGCGAGCGCCGCAGCGATGAAGGGATTGGCAACCAGAAGCGCCACTGTCACGCCCACGAGGGCTGAGACGATGTTGCCGCAGAGGATGGACCAGGGCTGCGCAAGCGGGCTGGAAGGAACGGCAAAGAGTAGGACAGCGGAGGCGCCCATGGGGGCTATCAGCGCTGGCAGCGCGGCACTGTTGCCGATAGCCAGATGACCGATGACGCCCGTGATGAGAATTCCGATTAGAGCGCCGGTTGCGGAGCGAAAGCGCTCCTTATAACTGACCGGCATCGCTTCGGGCACGATAAGGCGCAACAGATTTCGCATTCTGCAAACTCTCGATTCTCGTCGGGAGTTGGCGTTTTAGCAGAAAAGCCCGCGCTGTCTGTATCTCGTCAGGTGGCCATAACCGATTTCACGCCATCGACCACGAACTGCACGGAAAGCGCCGCCAGCAGCACACCCAGAAGGCGGGTTAGGATGGCGCGGCCGGTATTGCCGAGGAAGCGGTCCAGACGATCTGCGGCCAGCAGCGCGGCAAAAACCAGCAGCATGCTGAAAGCCAGAAGCAGGATGAAGATGGCCTTTTCGAAGCTGTTTTCCATGGAGCCGGAAATCAGCACGGTCGCGGAGATCGCGCCCGGCCCGGCGATAAGCGGAAGGGCGAGGGGGAAGACGGCGATATTCTGGATATGGTCGAGGGTAATCGCCATCTCCGAGGTCTTTTCCTTACGCTCCTGCCGTTTTTCGAAGATCATTTCGAAGGAAATCCAAAACAGCAGCAGGCCACCGGAAATGCGGAAGGCACCCAGCGAGATGCCCAGCACTTCCAGAATGGACGCACCGAACAGCGCAAACATGGCCAGAATGCCGAAGCCGATGATGGAGCCTCTAAGAGCGACCTGACCGCGCTGCGCACGCGTCATGCCCGCTGTCAGCGCCAGAAACACAGGCGCGAGGCCGGGCGGGTCCAGCGTTACCAGCATTGTGGTCAGCGCGTTGACCAGAAGTTCCGTGCTTGCCATGTTTTCCCTGCTTATGAGCCGCAAATCAAAGGCTGCGCCGCCGCGTTACGTGCTTGTTTTTTGGCAATGGTAGGTAAGTCGACGCGTGTTTGAAACCCCGATCTGCCGGTTTTTGCCGTGGCTACGGAGAAAACTGTGTATCGTCTTGCAAATGACGCAAAAGACTGTTCATAACGGCGCTGGAAATTGGCGCTTTAGCGATGTTTCCGCTATAAAAATCCATCCGATTCTTAACATAGAATGTGATCCGATTTGACTGACCAGAGCCCCCCAGGCGGCGGAAAGCTTCCGCCAGGCATAGAGCCGATTTCCATCATGGAGGAAATGCAGCGGTCGTATCTCGATTACGCCATGAGCGTTATCGTCAGCCGTGCGCTTCCAGACGTTCGTGACGGACTGAAACCAGTTCATCGCCGTATTCTTTACGGCATGTCCGAGCTTGGCATCGACTGGAACAAGAAATACGTAAAATGCGCCCGCGTAACCGGGGACGTGATGGGTAAATACCACCCGCACGGCAACTCCGCCATTTACGATGCGCTGGCGCGTATGGCGCAGGATTGGTCCTTGCGCCTGCCGCTCATCGACGGTCAGGGTAACTTCGGCTCCATCGATGGCGATCCACCGGCAGCCGAACGTTACACCGAGTGCCGTCTGGAAAAGGCAGCACACTCGCTGCTGGACGATCTGGACAAGGAAACCGTCGATTTCCGCGATAACTATGACGGCACGCTCTCCGAGCCCGTCGTGGTGCCTGCGAAGTTCCCGAACTTGCTGGTCAACGGCGCGGGCGGTATTGCCGTCGGCATGGCCACAAACATTCCGCCGCACAATCTTTCCGAAGTCATCGAGGGCTGTATCGCTCTGATCGACAATCCGGAAATCGAGCTGCCGGATATCATGCAGATCATTCCGGGCCCGGACTTCCCGACCGGCGCGTTCATTCTTGGCCGCTCTGGCATCCGCTCGGCTTACGAGACGGGCCGTGGTTCCGTCATCATGCGCGGTCGCGCCACCATCGAGCCGATGCGCGGTGACCGTGAGCAGATCATCATCACCGAAGTTCCCTTCCAGGTGAACAAGTCGTCGATGATCGAAAAGATGGCCGAACTGGTCAAGGACAAGCGCATCGAAGGTATTTCCGACCTTCGCGACGAGTCTGACCGTCAGGGCTACCGCGTTGTGGTGGAACTGAAGCGTGATGCCAATGCCGAAGTTATTCTGAACCAGCTTTATCGCTACACGCCTTTGCAGACCTCTTTCGGCTGCAACATGGTGGCGTTGAACGGCGGCAAGCCGGAGCAGATGACGCTGCTGGACATGCTGCGCGCCTTCGTATCTTTCCGCGAAGAAGTCGTCAGCCGCCGCACCAAGTACCTGCTGCGCAAGGCGCGTGACCGCGCGCATGTGTTGGTGGGCTTGGCGATTGCGGTTGCCAATATCGATGAAGTCATTCGCGTTATCCGCCAGGCACCAGACCCGGCGACGGCGCGCGAACAGCTGATGACGCGCCGCTGGCCGGCATCCGACGTGGAAAGCCTGATCCTTCTGATCGACGATCCGCGCCACCGCATCAACGAAGACGGCACCTACAACCTCTCGGAAGAGCAGGCGCGTGCCATCCTCGAACTGCGTCTTGCCCGTCTGACGGCTCTCGGTCGCGATGAAATCAGCGACGAGTTGAACAAGATCGGCGCTGAGATCAGCGAATATCTCGATATTCTGTCGTCGCGCATCCGCATCCAGCAGATCGTCAAGGATGAACTGGCCGCCGTGCGCGATGAATTCGGCACACCGCGCCGTAGTATCATCGTCGAAGGCGGTCCTGACATGGACGATGAAGACCTCATCGCCCGTGAAGACATGGTCGTGACCGTATCGCATCTGGGTTACATCAAGCGCGTGCCGCTGACGACCTACAAGGCGCAGCGTCGCGGCGGCAAGGGTCGCTCCGGCATGGCAACGCGCGACGAGGATTTCGTCAACCGTCTGTTCGTGGCCAACACGCATACGCCGGTTCTGTTCTTCTCTTCGCGCGGTATCGTCTATAAGGAAAAGGTCTGGCGCCTGCCCATCGGCACGCCTCAGTCCAAGGGCAAGGCGCTGATCAACATGCTGCCTCTTGAGGCGGGTGAACGTATCACCACCATCATGCCACTGCCGGAAGACGAGACGACGTGGGAAACGCTCGACGTCATGTTCTCCACCACGCGTGGAACCGTGCGTCGTAACAAGCTGTCGGACTTCGTTCAGGTCAACCGCAACGGTAAGATCGCAATGAAGCTTGACGAAGAGGGCGACGAAATCCTCTCCGTCGAAACCTGTACCGACCGCGATGATGTCTTGCTGACGACGGCGCTGGGTCAGTGCATTCGCTTCTCCGTTGATGATGTTCGCGTGTTTGCGGGCCGTAATTCGGTCGGTGTGCGTGGTATCAACATGGGCGAGGGTGATCGCATCATCTCCATGACCATCGTTGGCAGCAGCGATGCCCAGCCATGGGAGCGTGCGGCTTACCTCAAGCGTTCCGCTGCCGAGCGCCGTGCCGCAGGTGTGGATGAAGAAGACATCACGCTGGTTGGCGAAGAGGTCTCTGAAGAAGGTGATCTTCCTGAAGACCGTTATCAGGAACTAAAATTGCGCGAACAGTTCGTGCTGACTGTATCCCAAAAGGGCTTCGGCAAGCGTTCGTCGTCTTACGACTTCCGCACCTCCGGTCGTGGCGGCAAGGGCATTCGTGCCACCGACACCTCCAAGACTGCGGAAATCGGTGAGCTGATCGCTGCCTTCCCAGTTGAGGACAAGGACCAGATCATGCTGGTGTCCGATGGTGGCCAGCTGATCCGCGTGCCGGTCAACGGCATCCGCATCGCCAGCCGCGCCACCAAGGGCGTAACGATCTTCTCGACAGCCAAGGACGAAAAGGTCGTATCTGTCGAGCGTATCAATGAGCCGGAAGGTGAAGACGAGGTCGAAGCTCTCGGTGAAGCCGAAGCCGATGGCCTGGTTGTCGAGAGCGATGCGCCCGCGACCGATCCGACGCCGGAAAGCGATAGCTGAGATTGATAGTGGGGGCGGCGGGTGAAAAGTCTCGCCGCTCTCTATTCAGATGCCTGTTTTAGGCTGATGCGGAATAACACCTGAACGTTTTCACAAATAAATTGAACTTTTATCAATTTCAGTATCACAGAGCCTTGCTTTGAAAGAGTACAAGACAGCTTTGCGTTGAGCGCAGCACCTCGTTGCTGTTAACGATCTTCCGCTATTCGCGTATTAGAGATAATGACACTCGGCCTTCGCCTGGCTGAGGTAAGAGTCACTTAGCCCTTCGAGTGGCAAAGAATTCGTCTTCCGTGGCATAATCGAACAAAGGGACGGTATAGCGAGCCAACACGGGAAACCGTTCTTGCCAATCTCCGGACATATCGCCTCGGAGCCACTGGCAAGTATATGGAACCGATCGTGCATAGTCGGTGACAGGTTCATATCCGATCTGCCGCGCAGCTTTGGTGCTTAAGGTGACAGGAGCCGGTACAGACCAAGGCGTCCAGCCGATGGGTGAACCAAAACGCGGGTCACCAATGTCGATCGGCACAAATTTCCCAGTCCATTCCATAGCTTCCGCTATGAGAGTACCAATCTCATACACGGTTAAGGCTACGGGATCTGCGACGTTGAGGATAAGTTTCCTTGGCTCGGCAAGGGCATGGACAGCAACCTCAGCAATGTTGGATGCAGCAGTCGTATGAAAACGGCTTTTTCCTTTGAAACAGAGCGGTATGATTTCTCGACCGTCCAGCATACGTTTAACAAACCACCATTCTCGCGGGTGGGTGGAATGGGTGCCATGGATTGCGGCGGGTCGCAGAATAGCGACATGCCTCTTCGCGCCGTCGAGCAGTCGCCGTTCAATTGCAACCTTCTTCGTCGAGTAGTTCTCTGGCCCCGGTTCAACCGTTGGCTGCTCCTCTGTCATTCCGTCCGGGAGATTAGGAAAGCCGTTCTCCCTCGCTTCATCAAAAGTCCTTCCCGTCTCATCGCGATAGACGCTAGATGACGAGATCACCACAAACTGCCCAACAGATGCCTCGATATCGATCAATTGGTTTGCATGCGTTTCGTCGTATGCAACTGTATCGATAACGGCATCTGCGCCCTCGCTAATAGCTCGTGCCAGCGCGCCGGCTTCATTACGATCGAGATAAATCGCTTTGGCATAGAAGCCCAGAGCTTCATTTGGCATGTTACCGCGACGACTCGCGAAGGTAACGCTCCAACCTTCCTTCAAGAGCTTCAAACCAATCGCACGACCGATCTGCCCGGCACCTATAATAAAAGCCTGTTTTGCCACGCCAGTCTCCCGAAGCGAGATTTACTTGGACCAGCGTAACGAAGGCAGCTCTTTGGCACAAGTTCAGCAATGACCGCTTAAGGCCTAAAGTATTCAATGGCTCACCAAACTTGCTAGCAAGCTTTTATTTAACCCCCCCCAAAAAAAAGCCCTGCGGAACAGATGTTTCGCAGGGCTTTTTTGTGGATTGTCGGTGGTCAGCGCAGGCGCATATGGATTGCGCTTCGGCCGGAACGGCACGAAATATGAAGATGAATCTTCGCTTCCGGCTGGTTGCTGCGCCAGGCGCGTGCGCCGTGGCAAAGCAGAAGATTGACCAGATCGCGCGTCTTGTGGCGCGATTTGTTCAAGCCTAAATCGGCAATTCTCATTGCTGCTTCATGGATCGGGTGAAGCACGGAAAGACTCTGTTGTCTGCCTTTACCTGCTGCAATGTCCGAATAGTTTTCGTTGATCGCCATCTGGAAAGCCTCGTTACACAATACAATTCGAGGAGAGGAACCGGTAATCTGAATTTTCATAACCATCACCGGTGCCCAAAACGTCTTCCGCTTACTGGAGCGATGCCCAGCAGCTGATGCCCTTCTTTTTCAAAGCGTTGCATGCATTGACCGCCTGGTTCTGGTCACCGAAGCCACCGAAACGAGCGCGATACATCTGGGCGCCGTCCTTGCTGAAGGCGACTGTGAAGGGCTTGGCTGTGCGAAGCAGGCTGCCACCCTTGTCCTGTGCGGACTGGAGCAGATTGCGTGCAGAGCCTTCGTCCGGCGATGCACCGATCTGGATAACCCAACCCGCATTGGCGGAAGTCGATGGGGCAGGGGCGGTTGATGCCGTCACGATGTTGTCAACCTTAGTGGAGTTCGTCACGAGCGAACGATCCGGCTTCATGTTGACAGGTGCGGGTGGAACAGGCCGTGCGGCAGCCTTTGGACGCGTTGCCACATCCATAGCAGCAACCGCGGCATTGGCAGGTGCCGGAGCGAAAGCGGAAACCGGTGTTTCATCTGCATAACGGGCCTGCGGAACAGGGCCAGCATTTGGAAGACCAGCGGACGACGTCGGTGCAGTCGCCACGACAGCAACAGGCTCTTCGATAGGTGCAGATGGTGTCGCAGCAATAAGATTGCCGCTACCGCTGCGAGATGCCTGCGGAAGATATTCGGCAACCAGCTTGCGCATGGTCGCATCACGCGCCGCGCTGGAGCGACCACCGAGAACAACGGCCACGATCGAGCGGCCATCGAGCTGTGCGGATGTTGCAAGGTTGCTGCCTGCCGCGCGGGTGTAACCGGTTTTGATGCCGTCGACGCCACGAACGGTGCCTACGAGGCGGTTGTGGCTGCCAATGACGCGCTTTCCGAAATTGAAGGAGCGCGTGCTGAAGTAGCCGTAATATTGCGGGAAATGCTGACGCAATGCCATACTCAAACGGGCCTGATCGCGAGCCGTGGTCATTTGGGCGGTATTTGGCAATCCATTGGCGTTGCGATAGGTTGTGCGCGTCATGCCAAGGGCGCGAGCCTTAGCCGTCATCATCCGCGTGAAACGCTCTTCAGAACCACCAATATACTCACCGAGTGCGGTCGAGATGTCGTTGGCAGACAAAGTAACAAGCGAGAGAATGGCCTGCTCGACCGTTACAGAACCACCAGCGCGCACGCCAAGCTTGGTTGGAGGCTCCTTGGCAGCATTTGCTGAAACGGGGACAGTCGAATTCAAGGATATGCGGCCGGCGCTTAGAGCCTCGAAGGTCAAATAGAGCGTCATCATTTTGGTCAATGACGCTGGGTAGCGCAAACCATCTGGATCTTCGCTGTACAAAACCTTACCTGTTTTGGCATCGATAACGATACCAGCATATTTGGGATCAGCATTCGCCACCTGCACGGAAGAAACGGATGCTACCGTTACCGCCGTCGCAAATAGCACTGCCTTTGCAAAAGACGTCACGCCTACAGCGCGCCGTAGTCCCTCAGATATTTTTTTCAACACGGTTGAACTCTTTAATCGCATGCCACTGTTCCGTCCGACACGCCCCGCCAGACTTTTCACCCACCAACTGTAGAGCGATGGCGTTACCAAGTGGTTTATGAATGGTATCTGAAGCCGATAAAATGCCGAGCTTGATTGAAAACAATACAGAGCTTCGTGGGTAAGGAGGTGCGTGGCGCGGCAATATGTATTGAACTGGCGCGTGCCGATTGCTACCTGTCCCGAAACAAAGGATGCACCATGGCCTCACGCGATCGATATTCCCGCAAACTCGAATGTTCCAAATGCGGCCATAGCGGCTTTGCGGAAGCATCGGAGATCGATGAGAAGGCCAATCCCGACGTCGATTTTCGGGTAGACGAAATGCCAGCCGGTTTCAGGACCGAACGTCCTTCGGGGAATCCCGCCGAGTACATGATACGCTGCGCCCAATGCGGCAACATCTTCCGTTTCCTGCAGAAGGCAGCCTATGCTCCGGGCGGCGAGCCGCGTTACGGAAGACGATAAAGCCAGGAGCTAAGGGTCTTTACGATGACGATCGAAGAGAGTGTAAAAGACAGGCCGCCACGCAGAAAGCCCATCTGGCCATGGTTGCTGCTGCTCATTCTGACGCTGATGGCGATCTATTCATGGAATCGCGCCAGCGAGATATTTGACGACTTTTCCAGAAACATGCCTCCGGCCATCATCGACCTGTTCCGCGACCTGCTGAATGACCGCAACGATCATGGTCATGTTGGACCAAGGCTGGACGTCTCGGTGCCCGTGCAGCTATCTTTGCGGTGACGCCCTATTCTATTGCTGAAACAAAAAAGCCCCGCGACATGGGCGGGGCAGGTTGTTCGCTCGGGGAAAAGTTGGGCAAAGCCCTTGAGCGATGTCAATTTCATAAATCAGAATAGCAGCGGCGAGATAGTGCATATTGCACATAATCGGTACGCTCTACGAAATAATTAGGTCAGCAATCGCGACATTATTTAACGCGCAAAAAGAAACCCGCACGAGGCGGGTTATCAGTCGAGAGGGGAACCGAGACGTGAAGTCTCGGCTGCATAACGGCGGGGCTATAAAAAAGGTTGCGTGCAATAGAAAAAAATATTTGAGGGCGGTGCGGAGCAGCGCGTACAATAAAAAAGGCCCCACCAAAAGGCGGGGCTAAGCTATTGCCTGATTGGCTTTCAGGACTTGGGAGCTCCTCCCGTGGAGGAAGCAAATCAGCCATAGCCTCCATTACCTATGCGCGAAAGGCCAGTGTGCTGGCTATCGGTACGCCTCGCCAGAAAACCCCGGAAAGAAAATCTGGTGCATTTCAACTTTCGACGTTCAGGACTTGTTCATCAATATCGTGCCATTTTGCGAGCATATTGAGGCGCTACCGCAGGACGGTTCGGCTCACATGGAGAAGCCCGCAATGAAAAAAATTCTTCTCACAACGCTTGCCGCGGTCATCGCCAGCGGCGCAGTTCTGGCCAGCGTGCAAACTGCTTCGGCCCAATATTATGATGGTCCGTATCGCTACGACCGTCGCGGCCCACCGCCACCTCCCTATCGTGATCCGCCGCGCAAGCACCGCAATCACGATGGCAGAGTGATCGCTGGTGGCATTGCAGCCGGTGTTCTCGGCGGCATTATCGGCGGCGCTTTGGTGAACGGCAGTGGCCCACGCTACGTGGAACCGCCACCACCACCTCCGCCACGTTGCTGGTTCGAAGACCGTCAGGTCCGCAACGCCTATGATGGCGGCTGGCACATGGAAAGCTTCCGCGTCTGCCAGTAAGGCATATGCCATCTCTCAATCGAAAGCCGGCCTTTGGGTCGGCTTTTTTGTTTTCAGCGCGGACAATTCAAATTCATATCAATGCCTTATTGTTTCGAAACGCTGGCGCATCAGCAATTTTCATGACGAGGATCATTCCATGCGCAGCGCATCCCACGATATTTTCGGTGAACCGCAAGACGTGCTTCAGTTGAAGGAAGCACCCGTTCCACAGCCGGGCAAAGGCCAGGTTCGCATCCGCACAATCCTCTCGCCCATCCACAACCACGACATCTGGACCGTGCGCGGAAGCTACGGATACAAGCCGCCATTGCCCGGCGCCATCGGTGGCAGCGAGGCTGTTGGCATTGTCGACGCGTTGGGTGAGGGGGCCGATTCCAGCTTGCTGGGGAAACGCGTGACCGCCGCTGGCGTCCATGGTTCATGGGCCGAATATTTTCTGGCGGCTGCGGACGGCGTGGTGCCTTTGCCGGATGCGATTTCGGATGAGGCCGCGGCTCAACTCATCGCCATGCCCTTCAGCGCCATTACATTGCTGGAATTTCTCGGCGTCAAAGAAAATGACTGGATGGTCCAGAACACGGCCAATGGCGCTGTTGGCAAGGCAGTTGCCATGCTGGCGCAGGCGCGCGGCATCAATGTCATCAATCTTGTTCGACGCGATGCAGGTGTCGCTGAGCTGGCCGAGCTTGGCATCGTCAACGGTATTTCGACAGCTGCGAGGGACTGGAAAGACAAGGTTCGTGGGCTCACGGGCGATAACCCGATCCGCGCTGGTGTCGATTCCATTGGCGGCGATGCAAGCAAGGATATCGTGGAGCTTCTGGGTGAAAACGGCCTTCTCGTTTCCTTCGGCAGCATGACCGGGGAGGCGATGCAGATTCCTTCCGGTCCGGTGATTTTCAAGCAGCTGACGATCAAGGGGTTCTGGGGCAGCACGGTCATCGGCTCCATGCCCGCGGATGAGCGCCGCCGCTTGATCGGCGAACTGATCCAGCATGTGGCCAATGAGACGATTCGCCTGCCCGTCGATGGCATTTATGATTTGGCCGACATTTCCCAGGCCGTCAAAGCATCGCTAGCTTCAGGTAAGGTGGGCAAGGTACTGCTGAAGCCCTAATTCTTGGGGTGATGCGCGCGTTTGAAACGCCGCATCATCTCATCACCTTGTCTGGGGCGCAGCATGATTGCCAACACACTGATTTTATTGATTGCCCTTTTGCATCTTTACATTCTCGTTCTGCAAACAGCGCTGTGGACCAAACCTGCGGGTCGCAAAGCCTTCAAGCTCTCGCCCGAGTTTGCGGAAGCCAGCAAGGTTCTGGCCGCAAATCAGGGTCTCTACAACGGCTTTCTCGCAGCCGGCCTGATCTTCGGCGTGATGCACGACCGGACCTTTGCCATATTCTTCCTCACCTGCGTTTTCGTCGCAGGCGTTTTTGGTGGCATCACCGCAAACAAGAAGATTCTGTTCATTCAGTCCGTGCCTGCGGCATTGGCGCTCGCAGCCGTCTTCGCCGGTATCTGACTTACTTCACAGCGGCGGCGTGCAGGCGTGCGACGAGATAGTCATAGCTCTCCATGACCTGTACGCGCTCATTTCCTGCGCGCAGGATAAGGGCGCCTTGAACAAGCGGCGATATCTGGGTCACATGGTCAAAGTTGATGGCGAATTTCTGGTTATTACTTGCCGCTGTCACTTCAATCCACATTATCAAAAGCCCTTAGAGAATCGTCAGTTGCGCACGTTATAAATGCATGCGCAAAAGTCTCAAACCATTTTGGCGTTTGATGTGAGCCTTATCGACCGGGTTTGGCCAGATGATCCAGCAGGCTTCTTGCCGGTGCGGTCAGTTCAGCCTCCGCGCGAACGCAGACGGACAATTTTCGGGTTGCCCAATCGTCCTGAAGCCGCATCAGGGCCACTCGCGTAGATCGCTTGAAGCGACGCGCAGCTGTTTCCGGCACGATGCCGACGCCGATTCCCGCGCCTGCCATACGGCAAATGCCATCGAAATTGCGAAGTTCCACACGGACCTTGAGTTTCGCGCCGAGGCGTGCAGCCTGCATATCGAGATGCTGCCGCAAAGCACCATCCGTCAGCGCGACGAAATGCTCGCCCAACAAATCGGCAAAGCGAAGGGATGGTCTCTGCGCAAAGACATGGTCCTGAGCGAAGACGGCAACCAGCCTGTCGACGGCGAATGGCTTCAATGTCAGACCTTCCGTTTCCACGGCACTGGAGAGAATGCCGATCTCCGCTGAGCCCGTGGAGACACTGCGGGCGATATCGGTGCTCTGTCGCTCCTGAAGGTCAAGGTCGATTTGCGGGTTGGCAGCCATCCAGGTGGCGAGGCGTTGTGGCAAAAACTCGGTCATGGCAGCTGTGTTGGCGAGAATGCGCACGGTTGCACGCATGCCCTTGGCATAACGCCCGAGTTCGCCGCGCATCTGCGCCATTTGATGCAGGATAGTGCGCGCATGGTGGGCCAGTGCTTCGCCAGCTTCGGTAGGAACCACACCCCGCCGCCCGCGATGGAGCAGCAGGACTTCGCCTGCGGCCTCCATATCCTGTAGCCTTTCACTGACAGCGGGCAGGGACAGGCCAGCATCGCTCGCGCCATGGGTGATGCTGCCGGCGTCAACTACGGCAACAAAAAGGCGAAGATCGGTCAAGTCGAAGCGCATTTCATCGAGCCTTTCAAATCAGCCTTCGGTATAGCCGAAGTCACTGCTTGGCACATCCGCATTGTTTGCCGTCTGAAAGACGATATTCAAGAGGGCATGACAGATTTTTCAGTTCCTCTGCTCGCCGCAATATTCGCAACATTCTTCGTCGCCGGTCTCGTTAAAGGCGTCAGCGGCATGGGCCTGCCAACGGTGGTAATGGGTATTCTGGGAGCGCTGATTTCACCGCTAGCTGCCGCCAGTCTGCTACTCGTCCCATCCTTCGTTACCAATGTCTGGCAGTTGCTGGCAGGGCCGAATTTCGACAAGCTCTTGCGTCGATTTTGGCCGATGATGCTGGCGATCGTCGCAGGAACGGTGCTGGGCTCGGCATGGATTGCGCGCGGCGATACGGGCATCACGACGACACTGCTCGGCGGCACACTTGTGTTCTATGCTGCCTATACTTTACTTACCCGACAGCTCAGCATCGCGGACAATCTGGAGCCCTGGCTCTCGCCGCTCATCGGGGCTATCACAGGCATCGTTACTGGCGGAACGGGCGTATTCGTCATTCCTGCCGTGCCTTATCTTCAGGCGCTCGGCCTCAAAAAAGAGGAACTGGTTCAAGCGCTTGGCCTTTCCTTCACTGTCTCGACAATCGCGCTAGCCATTGGGCTTGGAAGCCACGGTGCGTTTCAGTCCGGCAATCTCGCCATCTCGACTGCGGCCGTTCTTCCAGCGCTTGCGGGCATGTGGGTGGGTCAATGTGCGCGCAACCGCATCAGCCCAACAACCTTCCGCCGCTGGTTCCTCGTCAGCCTTCTCGTGCTGGGATGCGAAATGGCGATCAGGCCGTTTCTGTGATGGTTTTCCCAATACCGATCGCAATGGCGAACATGCGGCAGAGGAAGTGGTAAGTCAGGGGAGAAGGAGAACGAACGACAGTGTTCGACATTCTCAAGACGCTGGCAGATGGGGTGGGATTCGAACCCACGGTACGCTCTCACGCACGCCGGTTTTCAAGACCGGTTCCTTAAACCACTCGGACACCCATCCGTCTTAAGCGTGGCTTTATAACTGTTTGGCCTATCCCGTCAATCCGTCTGCGCGGGCATTTCGGCATGGTTTGGGCGCGTTGCGCATTAACCAATGGCTAACCACGTTCATTACAATTTTATCGAATTCGTATGTGCCGTTCGCATTTTTGCCATGTTGCGGGCAAGATTAAGGGCCTGTTAGGTGCTTCGGTGTCAGGGGCATGACAATCGAGGCGAGAGAGGGGTTGTCGCAAAGGCGACCCAGCAGCAGCACGGGGCATAGGATTTGAACTCTACGGTTACGAAAGTCGGTGTGAGCGCGAAGTGGCTCGGCATTGCCGTTCTGTGCGCAGCGACCGCATCCTGTTCGACCACGTCGAAGACCGAAACAAAGCCGAAGCGCAGCAAGGAATATTTTTCCGAGTCGGAATATGGCGTGAAGGCAAGCCCGCGTGTTGCCGATGGCGCGAACATTCCCAAGGGCGGCGGGCGTTTTCTTGTTGGTAATGCTTACACCGTCAAGGGTCGCCGCTATTTCCCCAAGGAAGAGCAGAACTACGACAAGTCCGGCCTTGCATCCTGGTACGGCTCCGCGTTCCACGGTCGTCTGACCGCCAATGGCGAGGCATACGACAAGGAACATCTTTCTGCCGCGCACCCCACCTTTCCGCTGCCAAGCTATGCCCGCGTTACCAATCTCAACAACGGTTCTTCCGTCATCGTTCGCGTCAATGACCGCGGACCTTTCCACGAAGGCCGCCTGATCGATGTTTCCAGCAAGACGGCTGATCTGCTGGACATGAAGGCAACTGGCACCGCCAATGTGCGGGTGCAATATGTTGGCCGCGCACCGCTTGACGGCCACGACATGCCCTATTTGATGGCATCCTATTCACCCAAGGGCTCCCGCAACCCGGGTATCAATCCTGAAGGTCAGATCGCAACGGGCGTGATGGTCGCATCCGCTTCGGCGACGAATATTCCGATCCCGCAGAGCCCGGCCTATGGCGGTTCCGCGCAGATGGCCATGGCGGGGACCAAGAAGAACGCTGCGTTGCAGGCCATGCCGCTGGTCAATGGCCCGGCACCTGTTATGGGGCAGGGCGCTGAGCAGTTCGTGATCCTGCCGGAAATCGGTCCGTTCATCGTTGAGCGCCCGGAAGGCAACTTCCTGCGCGCGCCGACGCCATCGGCCCGCTTTGCCTCCGCCTATTCGGAAGAGGCGCCCGTCTCCAAGGCTGCAAGCGCTTTTGATACAGTTCTCGTCAAGCGCGGCCAGTTGACCGAGCAGTCCATCCTCAATTTCGTGAAAAACAAGCAGGGCAAGGGTCGCTGATCTTTGCCCTTTGCAGCAGTCTTGCGCATACTCTCCGTAACTGCGTAGCGATTCTCGATGTGCATGCCCTCATCGGCGTCGCATCGTTGATTTCGTGAGGCGCAGGCTTAACACTACAGGACGGCGGGCTGGCGTTTTCATGCGCGATACAATCAACCGACATCTTCGCATTGCGCTTCTTGTTGTGGCCTGCATCGGTGCGGGCATTTCTGCCGCACAAGCGCAATCCGGCCCTTTGGCGACCAAAGCCCAGCAGGCCTATATGATCGATGCCGAAACCGGCACAGTGCTGCTGGCCGTCAATGAAAACACGCAGTTCCCGCCTGCGTCCCTCGCCAAGCTGATGACGGTGGAAGTGATTTCGGATGCTCTTTCCAAAGGGCAGGTGAGCGCAGACACCAGCTATCCGGTTTCCGAATATGCCTGGCGCACCGGTGGCGCGCCATCCCGCACATCCACCATGTTTGCGGCGCTAAAGTCCTCGGTCAGCATCAATGATCTGCTGACGGGTATCATTGTTCAGAATGCCAATGACGGCTGCCTTATCATTGCAGAGGGCATGGCTGGCTCCGACCCAGCATTCGCCAAGCGCATGACGGCACGCGCGGCGGAACTGGGCATGACCGGCAGCTCCTTTGCCAATTCCACCGGACTGCCGGATCAGGTCAGCAACACGACGGCCAAAGACATGGTCGTGCTGGCCAAGCATATTCACGAGACATTCGGGGACCGCTACAGCCTGTTCAGCAAGCCGGATTTCGAGTGGAACCGTATTTTTCAGCGCAACAAGAACTCGCTTCTTGGCAATGGCATTGATGGCATGGGGCTAGGCTTTGCCGAAGGCCACGGCTTTTCTGCCGTTGTCTCTGCCGAACGCGATGGCCGCCGGATCTATCTGACGCTTGCCGGTCTGCCTGACGACAAGACCCGGCAGGAAGAAGCGCGCCGAGTGGTGGAATGGGGCCTGACGGCGTTTGAAAAGCGCAATCTGTTCCAGAAGAACGAGACGGTCGGCAATATCGGCATCTATGGCGGTGCGACATCCGCCGTGGATTTGACCGTGCATGAAGCGGTCAGCGTACTGGTCCCGATCAACAACCCAGATCGCCTGTCCGGTCGCATCGTCTATAACTGGCCGCTGAATGCGCCACTGGCGGCCGATTACAACGCCGCGACGCTGAAGATTTACTCCGGCGAAAAACTGCTTCGCGAAGTGCCGCTTTACACCACGGCGGCGGTGGAAAAGGGAACACTGACGCAAAACGCGGCAGGCGCGCTGAAAGAACTATTGTTCTTTTGGTTGTAGCGCCTGAGGTTTCGCAATGCGCTGATATGCGTTAAACACGGACTGGCGTAAACCTGAAGTCAGGAAGAAATTTTGCCCGAAAACAACGGATTGTTCATCAGCTTTGAAGGCGGCGAGGGCGCTGGCAAATCCACCCAGATTCGCCTGTTGGCGGAAACCTTGCGCGCGCGCGGGTTGGATGTCGTGGTAACACGGGAGCCGGGCGGGTCGCCGGGTGCGGAGGCCGTCCGGCATGTGCTTTTGTCCGGGGCGGCAGAACCCTTCGGCGTGCGCATGGAAGCGATGCTTTTTGCTGCTGCGCGCAATGATCATGTCGAGGAAGTCATTCGCCCGACTCTGGAAAAAGGTGCCGTTGTTCTGTGCGACCGTTTCCTCGATTCTTCCCGCGTCTATCAAGGCACAACGGGCAATCTGGAACCGGAATTCATCGAAACCCTTCAGCGCATCGCCATCGATGGCACTATGCCGGATATGACGCTGATCTTTGATATCCCAGCCGCCGCAGGCCTTGCCCGTGCGCGCAAGAGAGCGGACGAGGGTGCCACACCTGACCGCTTCGAAAAAGAAGAGCTCGAGACACACGAGAAGCGCCGCGAGGCCTATCTCGATATCGCTCTCAACGAGCCGCGTCGCTGCCGCATCGTCAATGCAGACCAGCCTCAGATCCAAGTAACGGAAGACGTTCTCTCCTTCGTGGAGCCTCTGCTTGCCAAGATGGCCAGCCTTTCGGAAGTCGCGGAATGAGCGAGATACAGGGCGTTCTGGACGGTGCGATTCCGCCGCAGGAAAATACCAAGCTGTTCGGCCATGACGAGGCGGAGCAGTTTCTGGCGCAATCCTACCGCTCCGGAAAAGGCCATCACGCCATTCTCATCGAGGGGCCTGAGGGTATAGGCAAGGCAACGCTGGCCTTCCGCTTTGCCAACCATGTTCTGTCTAACCCGGAGCCTTCGCAGGCACCGGAAACAATGGCCGATCCTGATCAGGATTCCATGGTCAGCCGCCAGATTTCCTCCGGCGCATCGCATAATCTGCTGCATCTGACACGCCCGGTCGATGAAAAGACCGGCAAGGTCAAATCCGCGATCACAGTGGATGAGGTGCGCAGGGCAGGGCATTTCTTCTCGCAAACCTCTGGCACAGGCAACTGGCGCATCGTCATCATCGACCCAGCCGATGACCTGAACCGCAACGCCGCCAACGCGATCTTGAAGATACTGGAAGAACCGCCAAAACGGGCGATGTTTTTGGTGTTATCACACGCACCGGGCAAGCTTTTGCCCACCATCCGCTCCCGCTGCATGCCGCTTCGTCTGCTGCCCTTGCAGAACCAAGATATGGAGCTTGCGCTGCAGAACCTCGGGCTGAGCATGTCTGCCGAAAAGCCCGATACGCTTCTGGAAGCCTCGAAGGGCAGCGTTTCGCAGGCGTTGAAGCTGTTGAATTACGGTGGCGCTGACATCGTCGATGTCTTCGGTGAAGTCATGGCCGCGACCGGACCATCCGCCCGCAAGCAGATGCACAAGTTGGCCGATGTGCTGGCGCAGAAGGATGGCGATATCGTTCTCGGCTTCTTCATGGAACACGCCACGGAAGCCCTGATGGACCGGGCGAGGGCGGCGGCCATGGCGGGTGACCTCAACGCCGCCGAGCGCCATGCGCGCCTGTCGTCTTCGCTGTCAGAGCGCATCACTATCGCGCAGGCCTATAATCTGGACAAGAAGCAGATGGTGCTTTCCATTCTGGAAGACATGCGCTCGGTTTGACGTCTCGTAGATTTTGTAAGGCTTTTGCTTTCGCTTGTGCGAACAATAGGCTAAGAGCGGTCTATCTCAAAAACAGACCGTAAAGCCGATCGAGCGTCATGACAGACAAGACACCTTTCTACATTACCACAGCGATTTCCTATCCCAACGGCAAGCCGCATATCGGCCATGCCTATGAACTGATCGCGACGGATGCCATGGCGCGTTTTCAGCGTCTGGATGGTAAGGACGTCTTCTTTCTGACGGGCACGGACGAACACGGCCAGAAGATGCAGCAGACCGCACGCGCCGAGGGCATCGCACCGGAAGAGCTGGCACAGCGTAATTCCGACCAGTTCCGCGAAATGGGCAAGCTGCTCAACGCCTCCAATGACGATTTCATCCGCACCACGGAAGAGCGTCACCACGAGACGTCGCGCAACATCTGGAACCTGATGGCCGATAGCGGCGACATCTATAAGGACAGCTACGCCGGTTGGTACTCCGTGCGTGACGAGGCCTATTACGCCGAGGACGAAACGGAAGTGCGTGCCGATGGCGTTCGCTACGGGCCGCAGGGCACGCCGGTCGAATGGGTCGAGGAAGAAAGCTATTTCTTCAAGCTGTCCGAATATCAGGACAAGCTGCTGAAGCTTTACGAAGAAAACCCGGATTTCATTGGTCCGGCCGAGCGCCGCAATGAGATCATGTCCTTCGTCAAATCCGGCCTTAAGGATCTCTCGGTTTCGCGCACCACCTTTGATTGGGGCATCAAGGTTCCCAATGATCCCAAGCACGTGATGTATGTGTGGGTCGACGCGCTGACCAACTACATCACCGCGACTGGCTATATTGAAGACAAGAACGGTCCGCGTGCGAAATACTGGCCAGCCGACGTTCACATCATCGGCAAGGACATCATCCGCTTCCACGCGGTCTACTGGCCTGCTTTCCTGATGAGCGCCGGTCTGCCGCTGCCCAAGCGTGTCTATGCGCATGGCTTCCTGCTCAACAAGGGCGAGAAGATGTCGAAGTCGCTGGGCAACGTGGTCGACCCCGTCAATCTGGTGAATCATTTCGGGCTGGATCAGGTGCGCTACTTCTTCCTGCGCGAAGTGTCCTTCGGACAGGACGGCAGCTACAGCGAAGAAGGCATCGGCATCCGCATCAATGCCGATCTGGCCAACGGTATCGGCAACCTTGCCAGCCGCTCGCTATCCATGATCGTCAAAAACTGCGACGGGCAGGTTCCGACACCCGGTGCCTATACGGATGAAGACAAGGCCATGCTTGCGGCTGCCGATGCGTTGCTGGCGACCTGCCGCGACGAAATGGGCAAGCAGATGATCCACAAGGCGCTTGCCGCCATCATCGCCGTCGTCTCGGAAACCGACCGCTACTTCGCGGGTCAGGAGCCATGGGCGCTGAAAAAGACCGATCCGGAGCGCATGGGCACTGTTCTCTACGTAACTGCGGAAGTGGTTCGCCAGATCGGCATTCTGCTTCAGCCCTTCATGCCGGGTTCTTGCGAAAAGCTGCTCGATCTCGTGGCCGCACCTGCGGACAAGCGCGATTTCACGGCTCTGGGTGAGGCGGGACGTCTGGTGCCGGGCACGCCGCTCGAAGCACCTAAGCCGGTCTTCCCGCGTTATGTAGCGCCAGAGGCTTAAAGACAGATGCTGATCGATACCCATTGCCATCTGGATTTCGCCGATTTCGATGCGGAGCGCGACGATATCATCGCGCGCGCTCACGCATCCGGCGTTGCGCAGATGGTGACGATCTCTACCCGCGTTTCCCGCTTGGGCGAACTGCTGAAGATCGCAGAAAAATATCCCTCGGTCTTCTGCTCCGTTGGTACGCACCCCAACAATGCGGATGAAGAACTCGATATTATGGCAGACGATCTGGTTCGGCTGGCCAACAGCCACGACAAGATCGTTGCCATCGGCGAGGCGGGTCTGGATTATTTCTACGATACGCAAAAGCCGGAAGACCAGAAAACCGGCCTGCGACGTCACATCGAGGCTGCGCGCATCACCCAGCTGCCGCTTGTCATTCACAGCCGCAGCGCCGATGACGACATGATTGCGATTCTGCGCGAAGAAAGCGGGATGGGGGCCTTCCCCTTCAT
This sequence comes from Agrobacterium sp. 20P9.1.2, assembly GCF_057799395.1. Lineage (NCBI taxonomy): Bacteria > Pseudomonadati > Pseudomonadota > Alphaproteobacteria > Hyphomicrobiales > Rhizobiaceae > Agrobacterium > Agrobacterium sp. 20P9.1.2. Next base: position 4,531 of record NZ_JBYOKI010000007.1, on the reverse strand, counting down.
TCTGCATTGCTTTTCGGCTGGGCCTGAGCTGGCAAAAGTTGGCGTGGAGCTTGGTGGTTACGTCTCGTTCTCGGGCATTCTGACCTTCCCGAAATCGCAGGATATCCGCGATATTGCCGCGACCGTTCCGTTGGATCGGCTGCTGGTGGAAACCGATGCACCTTATCTCGCACCGAAGCGGTGGCGCGGAAAACGCAACGAGCCTTCTTACGTCGTCAACACGGCAGAAGTTCTGGCCGAGATTCACGGCATTGCCTATGAGCGTATGGCAAAGATCACCACCGAAAATGCGTTTCGCTGCTTTTCGAAAATGACGAAGGTGTAGGTTGTGGCAGGCTTTCGGCGTCGGTTCACGATACTCGGTTGCGGCTCATCGCCCGGCGTGCCGCGTATCAACGGCGACTGGGGTGCCTGTAATCCTGATAATCCGAAGAACCAACGCACCCGTGCGGCCTTCATGGTGGAGCAATTCGCCCCGGATGGCGGTGTAACGACTGTCGTCATCGATACGGGGCCGGATTTGCGTGCGCAACTGATTGCCGCGAAAGTCGCGCATATCGATGCGGTCCTTTACACCCACGCCCATGCCGACCATCTGCATGGTATCGATGACCTGCGTGGATATTTCATTTCCAGCCGAGTTCGCATTCCTGTTTATGCCGACCCGGTGACAATGCAGCGCATTCGCGATGGCTTTCCCTATTGCCTTGAGACGCCGCCGGGCAGCAATTACCCGCCCATCGTCGAGCCGCATCTCATAGACGATCTGGACGCCGAAATCGCAATCAATGGGGCAGGCGGCACCATCACCTTCAAGCCGCATCTGCAACAGCATGGCGATACCCATTCGCTGGGATTTCGCATCGGCGATGTGGCCTACTGCACCGATGTCAGCGATTTTCCGGCACAGGCCATCGCCAATCTGAGTGGGCTCGATATGCTCATTATCGATACGCTGCAATATCGCTTTCACCCCAGCCATCTTTCCATGGAACAGTCTATGGGCTGGATCGAGAGGTTGGCACCCAAACGGGCGATCCTCACACACATGCACACGCCTCTGGATTATGACATAGTCATGGGTGAGACGCCCGATCACGTCGAGCCGGGTTACGACCAGATGCGGTTTGAAATCGATATGTTGGCTGAGGCATTCTGACCTGAAAGCTTAAGCGGACTGCCGGAGGAGAAATCATGTCGACCAAGCCGTTCCGTGCGCCCAGTATGGCAAGCTTCTTCGACAATCTGCGCTCCAGCCGCCTGCGCGCAATTTTCCGACGTGGTGAAATCGCACTTGTCATTCTGGCGTTCTTCGTCGGAATTGCCTCGGGCCTTTTTGTGGTCCTGATCGGCGCCATAACCACCGCGCTACATGTGCTCATCTTCGGTGTCGAACGCTTGAGCAGCAGCGATCTCTCGGGCTGGATCGTTTTGCTCGGGCCATTGGCGGGTGGCGTCGTTCTCGGCATCATCATTTTCGTCATCTCCAAAACGCGAAAAAAGCCGATGATCGACCCCATCGAGGCAAATGCCCTGCATGGCGGGCGTCTGTCCTTGACCGATAGCGTTATCGTCTGCCTGCAAAACATCGTCTCAAACGGTTTCGGCGCGTCTGTCGGGCTCGAAGCTGGCTATACGCAGGTGGCCAGTGGCATCGCATCGAAGCTAGGCGTGAAGCTGAAGCTGCGGCGAGGGGACATGCGTATCCTCGTTGGCTGCGGCGCCGCAGGCGCAATTGCCGCCGCCTTCAACGCACCGCTTACGGGTGCATTCTACGCCATCGAACTCATCATTGGCACCTACACGATTGTCACGCTGGCACCTTTGATCGTCTCCGCACTGGTGGCGACCATCGTCACGGGACTGCTGTCCCAGCACGGTCTCAGCATCGATATATTTGGCGCCAGCGAAGTCACACCGCCGGATTATGTTCCAGCAATCTTTCTCGGCGCGGTCTGCGCCGGCGTTGGCATTGTCCTCATGCAGGCGGTGTCTTTCATCGAGGAGACCGCGCGGAAAAGCAAAATTCCTATCTGGCTGAGGCCCGCCATAGGTGGTGTTGCAGTCGGCGTACTAGCGCTGATTTCACCACAAGTGCTATCCAGCGGTCACGGCGCATTGCATCTCAATCTCGATGCAAACATGACGATTGCCGGGCTGGCGGGCATCTTCATTCTTAAAGCCGCAGCCAGCGCCATCTCCATCGGCTCCAGCTTCCGCGGCGGCCTGTTCTTCGCATCCTTGTTTATGGGATCGCTGTTGGGCAAAATCTTCGCCATCTGCGCGCCCTATATCGGTTATGGCGATACCCAGCCCATCGTCTATGCCGTGATCGGCATGAGCGCTTTCGCAGCGGCGATCATCGGCGGTCCCTTGACCATGACGTTCTTGGCTCTGGAGCTCACAGGCGACTTCCAGATCACCGTGCTGGTCCTTGCAGCCGTAATGACGACGTCGTTGGTGGTGCGAACGACCTTCGGCTATTCCTTCGCCACATGGCGCTTCCACTTGCGTGGCGAAAGCATCCGCAGCGCCCATGACATCGGCTGGATCCGCGACCTGACCGTGGGCAAAATGATGCGCGCCGATATTCGCAAGGAACCGGTCAGCATCGGCCTTGCGGCCTTCAAGGAAAAGTTTCCACTCGGCTCAACCCAACGCGTCATCATGACCCACGACGACGGCCGTTATGCTGGCATTATACTGGTGCCAGAAATCTACGCCGATCCCATGGAACGCGATTCCAAAACGATCAGCCTTGAAACCTATCTGCGCTACAAGACCGACGTGCTTCTACCAACCATGAACGCCCGCCAAGCCGCAGCATCCTTCGACGCCACGGAAAGCGAAGCACTGGCGGTGGTGAACGACAAAATTGAAAACCGTCCCGTAGGTTTGCTGACAGAAAGCCATACGCTAAGACGCTACAGCGAAGAATTGGAAATCCGACGCCGCGAGGCATCGGGAGAGATATAGGTTGGTTGAGGAGTTGAACGGATGATTTTGATTTCGTTTGATTAAATGCATTCGTCGGCAACAGGATTCTGCCATATCGACACTCACAAAAGTTCCATAATCTATCTTATGCGATCTCTGTATGTAGCGCCCATTTAGTAATGCGACAGTTGGGCCGGATAGAAATGCGACACCCTTCTCCCATGTGTTATTCGCACCGACACCTTGCCGAGCCGCGCCCTACTTTGCCAAGAAGACCGACTTAGTCAGCCAGTCCGTTCAAAAATCGTGATCTGCGGGCTCTCCATTATTGACCTTACGACGCGGTCTCCTTGTGCCGCGGCCCATTCCTCGTCAGTGTAAAGATTGAGATCTATTCGTCTTCCAAGCGCGCTCTCCAAGCGTTCGAGAACTTCGCCCAAGTCGAGTAAGTCCAAGTTTGCGACAAGCATGAGATCGACGTCGCTCTGCGGTTTGTCAGTCCCTTGGGCGATCGACCCGAAGACGAAAGCTTCGCTGATATGTTCGCGGTACTGAGAGAGTTCTTCACCGATGACATCGGCGAGCCCGAAGGTCTTGAGGCAGATCGAGCGAAGTTCGGGGTAGATTGGATGTTGCCTGTTTGCCAAATATAAGCGTTGGTTTCCGCGTGGTGTCTTTGTGACGACCCCGGAGGTCTCGAATTGCTCGAGGATTCTTTTCCCGGCGCCCTGTCCCGGCCCTCCGATCGCGATAAGCTCGTTGGACCCATACTGGCGGTCTGGATGGAGAAGCAACGCGCTCAGCATCCTCTGTTTGCGTTCTGACAGCAGGAAATCAACGGTAGACACTTTGCACCCAGACTTGGCTCGATTGCACCAGAAATTGGTGCGGACTGTTGTACCCGTTCACGCCGTGCCCGGCAAGTCGCCCGACTGTCTTGTTCAGCGCCCTGCCCGTCTATCCTTGTGGAGCGCGGAGTAGCCGGCAGCGATTGCGTTCATGAACGAACGGAGTTGATCGTCCACTGCGTCGCCTTGGCTGTATGCCGGCCTGTTGCGGTGATCAAGGGAGACGATGGCGTGCAAGGCCGTGAACAATGTCTTTGCAGTAGCGTTGATCTTGTCACTGTCAACATCTGGCATGATCTGCGCGAGCGGCGTCTCTAGGTGGGACACCAACGACCGGAACCCGATCTCTAGAGCTGGACGCAGTGCTTGCGATATTGGCATGGGTGCAAACAGAGCCGCGCATCGTTCGGGATGTTTTCGCGAGAAGATGAGGTAGGAATTGGCGAACGCGGAGAGCTTGTCGGCGGCAGGTATCGAATCCTGATCGGATGCGTTACGTCTCAACGCATCGTTCAGCTCCTTTAATGTTGTCGAGTTTGGGGCATTTATGATCTCGCCGAAATCCGCGTACATGGTGTAGAGCCAGCCAACAGTCTTTCGCATGCCCTTGGCGACGGATCGGGCCGAAACCTTTTCGAGGCCTGCCTCCGCGATCTGAGCGGAGCAGACTTCGGCAATCTTTCGCCTGATCGAGGCTCTTTCGTCTGGGCTGTATGTCATCTGGTGTCCGGATTTTTTACCTTCTT
>NZ_JBYOKI010000006.1:0-350215 GCF_057799395.1 Agrobacterium sp. 20P9.1.2 | reverse complement strand
CACACCCGAAACAAGTCAACAGCACACTTTGAAGAAATTACAGAAAAGTTATAAGTGATTGAGATATTGGGGTTATTTCGTATTTCAGGGGAAAATTGCGTTCTGACGCTCTATAAAGCAACCATTTTCCAAACCATCTGACCGCCCCAGCTTCACCAGACAATGCGACCTTGCTAAGGTCACTCCCAATCATCAAAACGGGAGTTTGTCATGCTGGTTCTCAACCAAGAAGAAACACGTCGCGCCCTTCCATGGCCCGCTCTTATCGATGCCATAGAAAGCATGTTTAAGAGTGGCTGCGTGATGCCGGTGCGGCACCATCATGATGTAGAAGTGCCGGGAGAGAGTGCCGCGACGTTGTTGATGATGCCTGCCTGGGTGCCCGGCTCCTACATGGGTGTCAAGATCCTGTCTGTCTTCCCTGATAACAGCCTGCGGTCGCTCCCCGCCATTTTCGGCACCTATCTCCTTTCTTCCGGCAGGACTGGTGAAATGCTGGCAGCAATCGAAGGTGGGGAGCTGACGGCGCGGCGCACAGCGGCGACTTCGGCGCTGGCTGCGAAATATCTTGCCCGTAAGGATGCGTCTTCCATGTTGATGGTAGGAACTGGACGTCTGTCGCTGAACCTGATGCAGGCTCATGCCACGATGCGCCCGCTGACGTCCTTCCATATATGGGGACGCAATTCCGGCGCGGCTGATAAGGCTGCAGAAGAGGCACGCCAGCTCGGCTTCAATGCCAAGGCCTGCACCGATCTGGAGCAAGCCGCGGGCGCCGCTGATATCATCTCCTGTGCGACGCTTTCGGAACAGCCCTTGATTAAAGGGGAATGGCTGAAGCCTGGCGCGCATCTCGATCTGGTCGGCGCCTTCAAACCGTCCATGCGGGAAAGCGACGACGTGGCGGTCAAGCGTGCCACGCTCTATGTCGATACGTTCGATGGCGCGCTGAAAGAGGGTGGCGATATCGTGCAGCCGCTTGAAGCGGGCATCATTACACGCGGCGATCTTCGCGCGGAGCTTTCCGATCTTGTATCGGGGCGCTATCAGGGGCGCAGCGGTGACGACGAAATCACGCTGTTCAAATCCGTGGGCGCTGCGCTGGAAGATCTGGCGGGTGCAATACTCGCTTATGAGAGCGTCAAGGCAAAGAACTGAATTCGTGAGTGGCATGACACAGACTGAAGCGCGAGCGCTGCCAACCCTGCCCGTGAGCGACGTGCTTGCCGAGATCGGTGAGGCGTTGAGAGAGCGCGGTCAGGCGGTGCTTTCCGCGCCGCCGGGTGCGGGCAAGACGACGCTGGTGCCGCTTTATCTGCTGGATCAGCCTTGGCGCGGGGATGGCAAGATCATTCTGCTCGAACCCCGCAGGCTTGCGGCACGCGCGGCCGCCAGCCGCATGGCATTCTTGCTGGGGGAAACGGTCGGCGAGACTGTGGGCTATCGTATGCGGCTGGATAACCGCATCTCGGCGAAAACCCGGATCGAGGTAGTGACGGAGGGTGTCTTTGCCCGGATGGTTCTGGATGACCCGGAATTGCGGGGCGTGTCTGCCGTCATTTTCGATGAGTTTCACGAACGGTCTCTCGATGGTGATTTCGGTCTTGCATTGGCTCTGGATGTTCAGGCAGGCCTTCGCGAAGACCTGCGCATTCTCGTCATGTCGGCCACGCTGGATGTCGAGAGGATCAGTGCATTGCTGACGAACGCGCCTGTCATCAAAAGTCTGGGCCGCAGTTTTCCCATCGATGTGAGTTATGATGAGCGCACAGGACAGGAGCGGATAGAAGACAGGGTTGCAAGGGCCATTATAGAGGCTCACGGCTCTGAAAGCGGGTCGATCCTTGCCTTCCTGCCCGGCCAGGGTGAGATTACGCGCACGGTGGAGCGTCTGGACGGTCGGTTTGGGCCGGAGACGAGCGTCATCCCGCTTTACGGCAATCTTTCCCAGAAGGAACAGGATGCGGCAATCAAGCCGACGGAGGCGGGCAGACGCAAGATCGTGCTGGCCACCTCGATTGCCGAGACTTCCATCACCATCGATGGCGTGCGGGTGGTTATCGACAGCGGTTTGCAGCGGCTTCCGGTGTTCGAGCCATCCACCGGCATGACGCGGCTAGAAACGGTCAAGGTGTCCCGCGCCTCGGCGGATCAGCGTGCGGGACGCGCCGGGCGAACCGAGCCGGGTATCGCAATCCGCCTGTGGCATGCAGGCCAGACGGCAGCGCTGCCCGCGTTTACGCCGCCACAGATTTTGGCGAGCGACCTTTCCGGCCTCGCGCTCGATCTCGCCCATTGGGGTGTGAGCGATCCCGCTTCACTTGCCTTTCTGGACCAACCGCCGGAAACCGCGCTTCGCGAAGCCCGCAGTCTGCTGGTGAGCCTTGGCGCCTTGGATCAAACCGGCGCGATCACACCACGCGGTAAAAAAATGCGGGAATTGGCGATGCCCCCTCGCCTGTCGGCCATGGTCATTGCTGCGCAGGAGGCCGGGCATGGCCATGATGCGGCGATGCTGGCGGTGCTTTTGACCGAACAGGGACTTGGCGGCAGCGATATCGATCTGGAGGAAAGGCTTCGCCGCTTCCGACAGGAAAAAGGCGAACGCGCCACCGCGGCCAAGGGCCTGGCGAAACGGATCGCCTCATCCGGCGGAGTGGCGAAAAGTGCGTCTAGTGACCCCATAACTGCGGGAGAGCTTTTGCTACATGCCTATCCTGACCGCATTGCCTTTCAGCGTGGTGGACGCGGGCGCTATGTCATGGCGAATGGGCGCGGTGCGGAACTTGCAGAGACAGAGCCTCTAGCGACCGAGAAAATGCTCGTCGTCGCCGACGTGACCGGACGCGCCGCGCAGCCGCGCATTCTGGCGGCGGCCTCGATACGGCGAGAAGACGTGGAAGAGCATTTGCCGGACGCCATTCGAAAAGAAGATCAGCTGTTTTTCGATAAGGCCAGCGGTCAGGTTCGCGCCCGTCGTGTTACCCGCATCGGTGCGATTGTGCTGGAGGAGACGCCGCTTGGAAAACCGAGTGGAGAGAAAGCAGCACAGGCTCTTGCCAATGGCATTCGCGAATATGGACTGAACATTCTTGCCTTCTCGAAGGACGCGCAGCAATTGCGACAGCGTCTGGGCTTCCTGCATCGGACCATTGGCGATCCCTGGCCGGATACGAGCAATGAAGCGCTCGTTGCGCGGCTGGATGAATGGTTCGTGCCGTTCCAGCATGATGCCAAGAGCATTCAGGATGTCCGATCCGGCGGCATCATGGACGGACTTCTGTCGCTGGTTCCCCATTCGGCCCAGCGGGACCTGTCCAAATTGCTGCCCACGCATTTCGAAGCGCCGACCGGGCAGAAGCATCCCATCAGCTATGACGGTGAGGAACCGACGCTGACCATTCGTGTGCAGGAGCTTTTTGGCCTGAAACAGCACCCGGCGGTGGCGGGCGGCAAATTGCCACTGCTGCTGGAATTGACCTCGCCTGCGCACAGGCCGATACAGACGACACGGGATTTGCCGGGTTTCTGGGCAGGCTCGTGGAAAGATGTACGTGCGGATATGCGCGGACGCTATCCGCGGCACCCCTGGCCGGAGGATCCCGCTTCGGCACAACCGACCAACCGCGTCAAACCACGCGGAACATAGTTGTTATTTTCGCATGTCCTTATCGCAGAACGCTGCGCGGTTTTGCGAGACATGTTTGAAAGGAGATGGGCGGATGGCAGCCCAGCCAGAAGAGAACACGCGGCTTGGCCGTGCCAGCCGTCACATTCGCCTGCAAACCATTGTCTGGCTGCGCTGGCTGGCGGTGGTGGGGCAGAGCGCGACGATCCTGATCGTTGCGTTCGGGCTGAACTTTCCCTTGCCGCTCCTGACCTGCGCGGTGCTGATCGGTGCGCTTGCGGTTGCCAATCTGTTTCTGTCGGCACGTTTTCCGGCTACCTATCGTCTGGAACCCTGGGAAGCAACGCTTCTTCTTGCCTTCGATCTGCTGCAACTGACGGCCCTCATCTATATCACCGGTGGGCTTTCCAACCCCTTTGCACCGCTGATCTGCGTGCAGGTCATCATTGCTTTTGCCTCGCAGCCGATGAAACATTCCCTGATGCTGCTGCTCTTCGCGTTGGTCTGCGTCACCGCCATTGCGTTTTCGCCCTTTCCAGTTCCTTGGTATCCCGGCGAGACATTGCCTATCCAGCTCATCATCCATGTCGGCATCTGGTGCTCTATCGTCGCCATGATGCTGTTTGCCGCCTTTTATGCTTATCGCGTTTCGCATGAGGCAAACCAGTTGGCGGATGCTCTGGCGGCAACCGAACTGGTGCTGGAACGCGAAAAACATCTGTCGCAGCTCGACGGACTTGCGGCGGCAGCGGCGCATGAACTCGGCACACCGCTGGCCACCATCAGCGTTGTGGCGAAGGAAATGGAGCGGGAACTTGGCAAGGACGAGCGTTTCGGCGAAGACGTGGCGCTGTTGCGTAGCCAGAGCGAACGTTGCCGCGATATTCTTCGCCGGCTGACCTCCCTCTCTGCCGATGGCGAAGAGCATTTGCGCAGGCTTCCGCTATCGTCCCTCATTGAAGAGGTCATGGCCCCGCATCGTGAATTCGGCATCAAGCTTCGTCTGGTCGAAAAAAGCAGCCGTAGCGGAGAGCCTGTGGGTGCACGCAATGCCGGGATCATCTACGGCCTTGGCAATCTTCTCGAAAACGCTGTCGATTATGCCCGAGAGTCAGTCACCGTGACCTCAGCCTATGACGCCCAGCAGGTGAAGGTCGTGATCGAAGACGATGGCCAGGGCTATGCGCCGGATATTCTGGCGCGGATCGGCGAGCCCTATGTCACAAAACGCCAGAATGAAACCCGCGCGGGCGGACTGGGTCTGGGGCTTTTCATCGCCAAAACGCTGCTGGAACGCTCCGGCGCATCGCTGACCTTCGAGAACCGTGGACCAGATGCCGCAGGGGCAAGAGTGACGGTTGTCTGGCCACGCGCGATTATGGACGATAAGATGGGCCAGTGACTTTGTGACGCTGGCAGGCGTAATAAGGTCTACATCGAATAAAGACTGCCGGAGACCGCTGGGATGAGTGACGACAAACAGGAAGACAGAGCCGAGGCTGTGGCACCAGAGGGTGTCGACCCAATCGGGCCGGACACGTCGCTTCTCATTGTCGATGATGATGGCCCGTTTCTGCGCCGCCTTGCGCGCGCCATGGAAACCCGTGGCTTTACGGTCGATACCGCCGAGTCTGTCAGCGAAGGCATCGCGAAATCCAAGCTGGCGCCACCCAAATATGCCGTGGTGGATCTGCGGCTGGGAGACGGCAACGGCCTGGAAGTCATTGAAGCCATCCGTCAGCATCGTGACGATACGCAGATCGTGGTGCTGACCGGTTACGGCAATATCGCAACGGCTGTGACGGCGGTGAAGCTGGGTGCGCTGGATTATCTGGCCAAGCCTGCCGACGCGGATGACGTGTTCAACGCCCTCACCCAGCGCGAAGGCGACAAGATGGACCTCCCGGAAAACCCGATGTCGGCAGACCGGGTGCGGTGGGAGCATATTCAGCGCGTGTATGAAATGTGCGAGCGCAATGTTTCCGAGACGGCCCGTCGCCTCAACATGCACCGGCGCACCTTGCAGCGCATCTTGGCGAAGCGCGCGCCGAAGTAATCGTCAGTCGGAATAATCCTTGCCCGTAGACCATTCGGCCATCAACAGACGCCGGGCGGCGGTCCGGGAGAAATCGAGCATCAGCGATTTGCGGGTCGCTGGTGGCAATTTATGCTCCGGTGCTTCGCGCAGCATATGCGCGCCGTAGCCATCGGACACGAACAGTCCACAATCCTCCGGAAAGATATCGAGCGGCACGCCATTATGGGTGGCGAAGAACAGGCGGTCGCAATGCTGGCGATAATCCGGCCATTTGCGATCCACGCGAAAGTCCTCAATGGAAGATTTGATTTCGATGATCCATATCTCGCCCTTGACCGACAGGCTGATCAAGTCTGCCCGTCTGCCGCTGGAAAGCGGTAGTTCCGGCAGCACCGAATGACGCATTTCATTCAGCAATATCTGCACGCCGCGGCGTACCAGCATCGCGTTTTCAGATTGGCGTCCGTCGATTAACGGATTGTTGTTGACGATTGAAAGAATAGTCATGGATAAATCCGGGGGAACGGTCCCTTCTCATGTTGCAAAAAGGCCATCAAGCCGCAATTTCGCGCGTCATATTCTCTTGCTGCGGTGCAACGGCTTGCCAATTCAAGATTAATCGAAAATAACCCATCTATTCAATAGAGCATCATGCATCGCCTGAAATGGCGATATTTCCCGCGAGAACACTATGCGCCTTCGCACTTTTTTGACTGCCTTCGGTCTGTCGTCGGTACTTGCTTTGGGCGGTTGCGCCTCGACATCGACCCCGACTACGCCTGCTACCGCCGCTGCCCCTGCCTATGTTGAAACGACTCAGATCTTCGGCGACGAAGTCTATGGCGCAACGACCGATGCGGGTTACGCCCTGCCAGCTATCCCGATCAACCGCGTGGACAAGCGTTTCCACCGCCAGATCGTGAGCTACGAGACGCCGGAAAAGCCAGGCACCGTCATCGTCAACACGCGCGAGCGCTTCCTTTATTACATCCTGCCAGGCGGCAAGGCCGTGCGTTATGGCATCGGCGTCGGCAAGCAGGGCTTTGCATGGGCTGGTGAAGCCTATGTGGCCTGGAAGCAGGAATGGCCCATGTGGCACCCGCCAAAAGAAATGGCTGAGCGCAAGCCTGATGTCGCCCGTTACGTCGAGAACGGCATGGGTCCAGGCCTCACCAACCCGCTTGGTGCGCGCGCCATGTATCTCTTCAACGAAAAAGGTCAGGATACCCTCTTCCGTATTCACGGTTCGCCGGAATGGGCCTCCATCGGCACCGCCGCTTCGTCTGGCTGCATCCGCATGATCAACCAGGACGTTATCGACCTCTACAGCCGCATCCGTCCAGGCCGCAGCTCCAAGGTCATCGTGATCCAGTAAGATCACCCATCCATCAAATGAAAAGCCGCCGTGGACTTTCCCGGCGGCTTTTTTGTTTGCAAATGTCTCGGAACCGTCATCCCGCACGTGATGCAGGATGACGGAGGTCTAATTCCTTACGACGCCTGCTTTGCCTTCAACTCCAGACGGCGGCGGTGCAAGACCGGTTCGGTGTAACCGTTGGGCTGCGCCCTGCCCTCAAGCACCAGTTCGACGGCGGCCTGGAAGGCGATGGAGTTTTCGAAGTTTCCGGCCATGGGCGTGTAGGCGGCGTCGCCTGCATTCTGGCCATCCACGACGGCTGCCATGCGCCTCATCGTCTCGATAATCTGCTCTCTTGACACCACACCGTGGCGCAGCCAGTTCGCCATATGCTGGGCGGAGATGCGCAACGTTGCGCGGTCTTCCATCAGGCCGATATTGTTGATGTCAGGCACCTTCGAGCAGCCGACGCCCTGATCGACCCAGCGTACGACGTAGCCCAGAATGCCCTGTGCATTGTTGTCCAACTCGCGCTGGATGTCCTCGGCACTCCAGTTGGGGCGAACGGCGACCGGTACGGAGAGGATATCCGAGAGTTTGGCGCGTTCGCGTGTCTTCAGCCCGCTCTGAACCGATGCGACATCAACGCTGTGGTAATGCGTGGCGTGAAGCGTCGCCGCCGTTGGTGACGGAACCCAGGCGGTGTTGGCACCGGCTTTCGGGTGGGCGATCTTCTGCTCCAGCATCGCCGCCATCAGGTCTGGCATGGCCCACATGCCCTTGCCGATCTGGGCATGGCCGGACAGGCCGCATTCCAGACCGATATCGACATTCCAGTTTTCATAAGCCGCGATCCATGCAGCCTGCTTCATGTCGCCCTTGCGAATCATCGGGCCTGCTTCCATCGATGTGTGGATTTCATCGCCAGTGCGATCAAGGAAGCCGGTATTGATGAAGACCACACGATCCTTGGCGGCGCGAATGCATTCCTTAAGGTTGATGGTCGTGCGACGCTCCTCGTCCATGATGCCCATCTTGATCGTATTGGGTGCCATGCCGATCAGCTTTTCGACGCGACTGAAAATCTCCGAGGCGAAGGCCACTTCTTCAGGCCCATGCATCTTCGGCTTCACTACATACATAGAACCGGCGCGCGAATTCTGGCGGCGACCATTGGGGCCGACATCGTAAAGCGCGATCAGGCCTGTCACGACCGCATCCATGATGCCTTCGGGGATTTCCCGCCCATCGCGGTCGAGGATCGCCGGATTGGTCATGAGGTGGCCGACATTGCGGACCAGCATCAACGAGCGACCCGGAAGCGTGAGCGCCGAACCATCCGGGGCGGTATAATTGCGGTCGGCATTCAGACGGCGGGTGAAGGTTTTCCCGCCCTTGGCAACCTCCTCCGTCAGATCGCCGCGCATCAGGCCGAGCCAGTTGCGGTAAGCAACGACCTTATCGTCAGCGTCGACAGCCGCGACGGAATCCTCGCAATCCATGATCGTCGTCAGTGCCGATTCGAGGATGACATCGGAAATGCCTGCCGCATCGCCTGCGCCGATATCGGTCGATCTATCGATGACGATTTCGACGTGGAGGCCGTTCTTGGTCAGAAGGATGGAGGACGGTGCGGATGCCTCGCCTTCGTAGCCGGCGAACTGGGCGGGATCGGCCAGGCGGCCCGAACCGACTTCCAGCAAGCCATCAAGGATATTGAAACCGGAGACATCGGCCCAGCTTCCATTCGCCAGCGGTGTGGAGCGATCGAGAAACTCCCGCGCCCAGGCGATAACCTTTGCGCCACGCTTGGGATTGTAGCCCTTGCCCTTCTCGGCACCATCCTCTTCCGAAATCGCATCGGTGCCGTAGAGCGCGTCATAGAGCGAACCCCAGCGGGCATTGGCGGCGTTCAGCGCATAACGCGCATTCATGACCGGCACGACAAGCTGCGGGCCTGCGAGGCGGGCAATCTCCGGATCGACATTTGCCGTATTGACCTTGAAGGCATCGCCTTCCGGCAGGAGATAGCCGATATCACGCAGGAAGGTCTCATAGACGGCAATATCAACCGGTGCGCCATTGTCGCGATACCACGCGTCCAGCTTTTCCTGAAAACCATCGCGTTTTTGCAGCAGTTCCCGGTTTTTCGGCGCAAGTGCGTGAACGATCTGAGAAAAGCCCGCGAAGAACGCCTCGGCCTCAACACCGGTTTCCGGCAGAACCTCGTCTTTCAGAAAATGATAAAGCGTTTCATCAATCGAAAGACCGTGCTGTTCAATGCGGCTCACCTTGGTAACTCCCTTGTCGATTATCTTAACCGCAAGAGTGGACGTTCAAAGCCCGTCTCGTCAATCACAAGCGACTGCCAAAGATTTTTTCTTTTTTGGAAACAATCGAAAAGACCTGTTCCAAAGATCAGAGGAGCTTCTGAAGCTCTGGTAGCTTCTCATTGACCAGCCAGCCGTAATAATTCTCTTCCGGCCACACGGGTGAGCCACCGCTCTGACGGTTCTTCTGGGCGAGAACCGCGGCGCGCTGCTGCGATCCACCGAGATTGTAGAGCGTCGAGGTCAGGCCCGGGTTTTTCGAAATATCCATATCGGCAATCGATTTGTAATCATCGATGGATTTGCGGATGGCCGCCGCCATATAGGCCAGCGAACGATCCGGGTCCATGATGGCCGTATAAACTGCTGCTGCATCGTTCTCATCCAGCTTCTCGTAACCGGAGACGCGGGCGACCATGTCCGACAGCATCAGCGCCGTCAGCGGGTTGATCTGGCCGAGGCCAAAGGTCTGGCCCGCATAAAAGGGCTGGAAGAACACGGCACTGAAGCGATTGTCTGGGTAGCTGACGCCATCGACCTTCTTGCCGCGGAAACTATCGTCCCAGACATCTTCCCGGCAGGTCCAGAGGCTGGCGGAATCGCGCTTGGCCTCGCATTTGGCAAATTGGGAATGGGTCAGAAACTGGGCAATGCTTTCGTCCTTGTAGCCGAAACGGAAACTGTTTCCGGCATAGGATGCGGCTTTGACGTAATAGGATTGCAGCCGGTCATAGGCATCCACATTATAGGTGTGCTCGCCGACGATGGCGCCGACCATGTGGATCGGATCGATGCCATATCGGCTTGCCGTGGATTTGATCTTGGCAATCAGCTGCTTGTCGCTGGACAGCAGATCGAAAACTTTCTGGTATTTCCGGTCGAAGGTGGAGTTGGACCCTTTGGTGCGCCGCGCCGAAGATCCCGGAACGCCCGGCTGTTCGGCATTGCGGTTGCCGGGCGGCACCACCGTTGCAGCGTCCGCAAAAGATTGCGAGACCGCGCCAAAGACCATGATAGCGGCCAATGCCAGAAGAGTTTTACGCACGAGCGGATGCCTTTTTCTCGGCCGGTGCGGTCACCGGACCATTTCTTTCAAGAGCCGTTAACGCTTTCATTAGCGAAAAGCGTGGCCAGATGTCGAGAGAAGGCAAGTAAAATAAGAGTGCGGCAAGATTTGCCGCACTCCAGAATATTTTAGAGAATGTAACGCGACAGGTCCGTATCGGCAGCGATATCGCCAACATGTTGCTTGACGTAGTCCCGATCGATCTTCACCGCCGTACCGCTGCGGTCAGGCGCATTGAAGGAGATTTCGTCCAGCACCCGCTCCATCACGGTCTGCAAACGACGCGCGCCGATATTTTCGACGGATGAGTTGAGATGCACCGCGACATCGGCCAGAGCGTCGATGGCGTCATCGGTGAATTCGAGGTTCAACTCTTCCGTTGCCATCAGCGCGATATACTGGCGGATGAGGCTCGCTTCGGTTTCCGTCAGAATGCGGCGGAAATCTTCTTTGGTCAGTGGCTTCAATTCCACGCGGATGGGCAGACGGCCCTGAAGTTCCGGCAAGAGATCCGATGGCTTGGACACATGGAACGCGCCGGACGCGATGAAGAGAATATGGTCGGTTTTGACCGGCCCATATTTGGTCGAAACCGTCGTGCCTTCCACCAGCGGCAGCAAATCGCGCTGCACGCCTTCGCGCGACACACCGGCACCCATACCGCCATCACGCGCAGCGATCTTGTCGATTTCGTCCAGAAAGACGATGCCGTCATTTTCAACCGACTTCACCGCTTCGCGCTGGATGAGTTCATTGTCCAGCAGCTTGTCGGATTCGTCGCGAATCAGGTCAGCATAGGATTTCTCGACGGATGTGCGGACCTTCTTGGTGCGCCCGCCCATGGCCTTGCCGAACATGTCGGAAAGATTGAGAACGCCGATATTGGCCCCAGGCATGCCGGGAATTTCAAAGCCGGGCATGCCGGAGCCCGTATCGGCAACCTCGATATCGATTTCCTTCTTGTCCAGCTCACCATCCCGCAGCTTCTTGCGAAAGCTGTCGCGGGTCGCTGGGGAAGACGTGGGGCCGACAAGTGCGTCCAGCACGCGCTCTTCCGCGCTGGCATGCGCCTTTGCCTGCACTTCCACACGCTTCTTTTCGCGGATGAGGCCGATGCCGATTTCCACGAGGTCACGGATGATCTGTTCGACATCGCGACCGACATAACCGACTTCGGTAAACTTGGTGGCTTCGACCTTGATGAAAGGCGCACCGGCGAGCTTCGCCAGACGACGGGAAATTTCTGTCTTGCCGACACCGGTCGGCCCGATCATCAGGATGTTTTTCGGCATGACCTCGTCACGCAGGCTGTCATCCAGCTGCTGGCGACGCCAGCGGTTGCGCAGCGCAATCGCCACGGCACGCTTGGCATCATGCTGGCCGATGATGTGACGGTCCAGTTCCGAGACAATCTCGCGGGGAGAAAAAGTCGTCATTTCATTCCTTTCGGCGTTTCCGTTTCGGCCAGCCGCCTTGGCCCGGCCCACGGAACCCATCAGTTTCAAAGGCGCAGCTTACTCTGCGTCGAGCGTTTCAATCACGAGATTATGGTTGGTATAGACGCAGATATCGGCAGCGATATCGAGCGCCTGACGCGCGACCTCTTCCGCAGACTTTTCCGAATCCATCAGCGCGCGGGCTGCGGCGAACGCATAGTTGCCGCCAGAGCCGATGGCGATGGCGCCATGTTCGGGCTCCAGAACGTCACCATTGCCGGTAATGGCCAGCGTAATCGACTTGTCGGCCACCAGCATCATGGCTTCGAGATTGCGCAGATATTTGTCGGTGCGCCAATCCTTGGCGAGCTCGACGGCTGCGCGCATCAGCTGACCGGGATATTGCTCCAGCTTCTTTTCGAGACGGTCGAGCAGCGTAAAAGCGTCAGCCGTGGCACCGGCAAAACCGGCGATCACTTCGCCTTTGCCGATGCGGCGCACCTTGCGGGCGTTGCCCTTCATCACCGTCTGGCCGAGGCTGACCTGACCGTCACCGGCCATGACGACCTTGCCGCCCTTTCTCACAGTAATAATCGTTGTCATCAAACACCTGTTTGCCCTTGGGAGGGCGTTACGCGGACCGCCCCTGCGATCCTGTTCGAAGTCTATGTAAGTCCCGTTTTTGCGATTGCAAATCCGCGAGCGCCTCTGCACCGGGGTGCGATGCGGCAAGGCAATGTAATGGCTGGATATTTGGCGGCTGTGCTGATAAGGAACGCCAATATTGATACGGAGCAGCCAGATGGCAGAGCGTAGAGCTGAGATTTCCCGCAAAACGAATGAAACAGACGTTTCCGTGCGCGTGAACATCGATGGGACAGGCAAGTCGAAGATTTCCACCGGCGTGGGCTTCTTCGATCATATGCTGGACCAGCTCAGCCGCCATTCGCTGATCGACATGGAAATCGATGTGAAGGGTGACCTGCATATCGATGACCACCACACCGTTGAAGATACCGGCATTGCCATCGGTCAGGCGATATCCAAGGCGCTGGGCGACCGTCGCGGTATCACGCGTTATGCCTCGCTCGACCTTGCCATGGACGAAACCATGACCAAGGCCGCCGTCGATATTTCCGGTCGTCCGTTTCTGGTCTGGAATGTTGCGTTCTCCGCACCCAAGATCGGCACTTTCGACACCGAACTGGTGCGCGAATTCTTTCAGGCCCTGTCTCAGAATGCCGGCATTACCCTGCATATTCTGAACCATTATGGTGCCAACAACCACCATATTGCCGAAACCTGCTTCAAGGCGGTTGCCCGCGTTCTGCGCACGGCAACCGAGATCGATCCACGTCAGGCAGATCGCGTTCCCTCGACAAAGGGCATGCTGGCCTGAGCTAGATGAAATCGTCATGGTGGTGTCGAGGCGATTGCCCTCATAACCGTCGCCGTGACCATTGTCAGGAAAGCCGATGACATCTTATCTGGTTCTGGAAGCACCCGGCGGTCCGGATCGCGATCATCGCTCGACGCGGTTTATCGCTGATCGCTTTTCCTGGCTTGCGCTTCTGTTTCCCTGGGTGTGGTTTGCCGTTCAGCGCCTGTGGTGGGTCGCCATCGGCATCGTGATCTTCCAGGTGGCGGCCAGTCAGGTTTCGGGACTCGACGGCTTTGCGGTGACCGGCGCGCTGTTTGCGCTTGCTGCTGGTCTGATAGCCGGATTCGAAGGCCGCAACATCGTTGTTCGACATCTTGTCGCAAAAGGATGGGCGCTGAAGGATGTCGTCACAGCACCTGATCTGGCGACCGCCGAAGACATGTATTTTTCCAACCTGCCGGATGATGACATCGCGCAGGCCAACACAATTCCGCAGCCGGACTGGAAACAGGACCGCAAGAACAGCGGTTATCACCTGAACGACCCCGCAGGTTCGTTTCAGTTCGATTTGAATGGAAGGCGCTGAGTATGCGTGTGGCAATTATCGATTACGGCTCGGGCAATCTTCGCTCCGCAACCAAGGCATTCGAGCGCGCTGCGCGAGAAGCCGGTATCGATGCGACCATCGATCTGACCGACAGGCCGGAGAACGTCGCCTCTGCAGACCGCATCGTTCTGCCGGGAGTGGGTGCCTATGCGGATTGCCGGGCGGGCCTCGATGCCGTCTCAGGCATGCACGAGGCGTTGATCGAAGCCGTCGAAAACAAGGCGCGCCCCTTCATCGGCATCTGTGTCGGCATGCAGCTCATGTCCTCGCGCGGTCTGGAAAAGACGACGAGTGAAGGCTTAGGCTGGATCGAGGGCGACGTGGTGGAGATGACGCCGTCCGATCCCAGCTTGAAAATCCCGCAGATCGGCTGGAACACGCTGGAACTGCATCGCCCTCACCCGCTTTTCGATGGCATCAAGACCGGCACGGACGGGCTGCACGCCTATTTCGTCCATTCCTATCATCTTGCGGCAAAGCACGCCGAAGACGTGATCGCCACCACCAGTTATGGTGGCGCGATGACGGCCTTCGTCGGTCGCGACAACAAGGTCGGCGCGCAGTTCCACCCGGAAAAAAGCCAGACACTCGGCCTTGCCCTGATTTCGAATTTCCTGCGCTGGAAGCCCTGACATGATCCTATTTCCCGCAATCGACCTCAAAGATGGCCAGTGCGTTCGCCTCAAACTTGGCGATATGGAGCAGGCCACCGTCTACAACGAAGACCCCGGCGCTCAGGCCAAAGCCTTTGAAGATCAGGGCTTTGAATGGCTGCATGTGGTGGACCTTAACGGTGCCTTCGCAGGCCAGACCGTGAATGGCGATGCTGTTGACGCTATTCTGAAGTCGACTAAGAACCCGGTCCAGCTGGGCGGTGGTATCCGCACACTCGACCATATCGAGGCATGGCTGAGCCGTGGTCTTGCCCGTGTCATTCTGGGCACCGTTGCCGTGCGCGATCCGGTTCTCGTAATTGAAGCCTGCAAGCGCTTTCCCGGACAGGTCGCCGTCGGCATCGACGCCAAGGGCGGCAAGGTGGCAGTGGAAGGCTGGGCGGAAGCGTCCGAGCTTGGCGTGATCGAGCTTGCCAAGCGTTTCGAAGGTGCCGGCGTTGCCGCCATCATCTACACCGATATCGACCGCGATGGCATTTTAGCCGGAATCAACTGGGCATCGACGCTGGAGCTGGCAAATGCCGTCTCCATCCCCGTCATCGCCTCAGGCGGCCTCGCCTCCATCGATGACATCAAGCGCATGCTGGAGCCGGATGCGGCCAAACTTGAAGGTGCGATTTCCGGTCGAGCGCTTTATGATGGCCGCATCGACCCGGTCGAGGCACTGGCGCTGATCAAAGCCGCTCAAAACGGAGAGGCACGCGCATGACACTGAAAGCCCGCATTATTCCCTGTCTCGATGTCAAAGACGGCCGTGTCGTCAAGGGCGTCAATTTCGTCGATCTGATCGATGCCGGTGATCCGGTGGAAGCCGCCAAGGCCTATGACGCAGCCGGTGCCGATGAGCTTTGCTTCCTCGATATTACTGCCTCATCCGACAATCGCGATACGATTTTCGACGTGGTGTCCCGCACCGCCGATCACTGCTTCATGCCGGTAACGGTGGGTGGTGGCGTTCGCGCCGTTTCCGATATTCGCAAGCTGCTCCTATGTGGTGCAGACAAGGTGTCGATCAATTCCGCTGCGGTGAAAGACCCGGATTTCGTGGCGCAGGCGGCGGATAAATTCGGCAACCAGTGCATCGTCGTTTCCATCGATGCCAAGAAGGTGTCAGCCGCAGGTGAGACGGATCGCTGGGAAATCTTTACCCATGGCGGTCGCCAGCCGACCGGCATCGACGCCGTTGACTTCGCCATCAAGATGGTGGAGCGCGGTGCGGGCGAGTTGCTCATCACCTCAATGGATCGTGACGGCACCAAGAGCGGTTATGACATCGCACTGACCCGCACGATTGCAGATCAGGTTCGCGTGCCTGTCATCGCCTCCGGCGGTGTCGGTACGCTGGATGATCTGGTCGCGGGCGTGAAGGATGGCCATGCGACGGCTGTGCTTGCCGCATCCATTTTCCATTTCGGCACCTATTCCATTGGTGAAGCCAAGGCCTATATGGCCGATCACGGCATTGCCATGCGCCTCGATTGATCTCGCTTAAGGTATTGAGAGATGAGTGATTTTTCCCTTTCCGATCTGGAGCGCATCGTGGCGGAACGCGCAGGCGCCTCGCCGGACCAATCCTGGACGGCGAAGCTTGTTGCCGCAGGTCAATCTCGCGCCGCCAAGAAGCTTGGCGAGGAAGCGGTGGAAACCGTGATTGCCGCGATTTCCAACGATCGCAGGAACCTCACCGATGAGGCAGCCGATCTGCTTTACCACTTGCTGGTGGTGCTGAAGATCGCCGATATTCCTTTGGCGGATGTCTACGCGGAACTTGAGCGCCGCACCGGCCAATCCGGCCTCCAGGAAAAGGAATCGAGGCCCAATACATGACGACCGTGGCACGCATGGGAGGACAAGGCATGCCAAACACGCTCGATCATTTCCGCCCCGACGAATATTCGCCCTATCACTTCTTCAGCTCGGAAGAGTGGTCAAAGTTCCGCGCTGATACGCCGATGACGCTGGCTGGCGACGAGGTCAAACGCCTGCGCTCGCTCGATGACCCCATCGATCTGGATGAAGTCCGGCGCATTTATCTGTCGCTGTCGCGCCTTCTTTCCACCCATGTCGAGGCGTCGCAGTTGCTGTTTCAGCAGCGCAACCAGTTCCTCAACATGGCGGATGTCAACAAGACGCCTTTCGTGATCGGTATTGCGGGATCGGTTGCAGTCGGCAAATCGACCACTGCCCGTATTCTGAAAGAGCTTCTGGCTCGCTGGCCATCCAGCCCCAAGGTCGATCTCATCACGACCGATGGTTTCCTCTATCCCAACGAGGTTCTGCGTCGGGAAAACATGATGGACCGCAAGGGCTTTCCGGAAAGCTACGATATCGGCTCGCTGCTGCGCTTTCTCTCGGCCATCAAGGCGGCCCAGCCGGATGTGAAGGCACCGCGTTATTCGCATCTGACCTATGACGTGGTGCCCAATGAGTTCACCACCATAGACAGACCCGATATTCTGATTTTCGAAGGCATCAACGTGCTGCAATCGCGCGATTTGCCAGCGGGTGGTCGGATCGTGCCTATGGTGTCGGATTTCTTCGACTTTTCGATCTATATCGATGCCGACGAAAGCCTGATCCACAACTGGTACGTCAACCGCTTCATGAATTTGCGGCAGACAGCGTTTCGCGATCCGTCTTCCTATTTCAATCGCTATGCCACGATTTCGGAAGAAGCAGCGCTGGCGATTGCCGAAGGCCTCTGGCAAAACATCAATCTCAAAAACCTGCAGCAGAACATTCTGCCATCGCGTCCGCGCGCGGACCTGATTTTGCGCAAGGGGCAGAACCATTTGATCGATACGGTGGCGCTGAGAAAGCTCTAAAGTCTCAATCAGCGAAACAGCCCTCTGCTGAAACCCTCAGTCTTTCTCGGGTTTTCCGCGCATTTTCTTGATATCCGAGCGCCCAGACTTTTCCTTCAGCCGCCGCTCAACTGAGCCCTTGGTAGGCTTGGTGGCCCTGCGCACCGGCGGGGGCGGTTCTGCGGCTTTGAGCACGAGCTCCTTCAGCCGTTCCCGCGCATCTTCGCGGTTACGCTCTTGCGTACGAAACCGGTTGGCCTCGATCATCAACACGCCGTCTTTTGAGACCCGCCTTCCGCCTAGGCGAATGAGGTTGGTTTTGACGCGTTCCGAAAGTGACGGGGAATTTGCAGCATCGAAGAACAGCTGAACGGCGGTCGAGACTTTGTTGACATTCTGCCCGCCCGGACCACCAGCCAGCACGAATTGCTCCGTCAGTTCCCATCCGGCAATCGTTATTCTGTTGCTGATATAAAGTGCTGCACTGGCCATGTTCTTTCTCCGGCAGCGGTGATGCCACAGATCATGGCGAATGGAAACCGCAGGGACCAAACGAAAAACCCGGCACGAGGCCGGGTTTCACGTGAATCCAAAATCTGGATCTTTTATTCGGCGGCAATCAGCAAGCCGGGGGCTGCGTCGCGGACCTTGCTGTCCACATGGTCTTCGAACTTGGTGAAGTTCGTGACGAACATGGAGACAAGCTTCTTGGCCTGTGCGTCATAAGCGGCACCGTCTGCCCAGGTTGAGCGCGGATCGAGAATGCCGCTGTCTATGCCTTCGAGCGATGTCGGTACGGCGAAGCCGAAATTCGCATCGGTGCGGAACTGGGCATTCTTTAGCTCGCCGGTCAGGGCTGCACTCAGGAGAGCGCGGGTTGCCTTGATGGGCATACGCTTACCGGTACCGTAGGCACCGCCGGTCCAGCCGGTGTTGACCAGCCAGCAATCAACGCCATGCTTGCCGATCAGATCACGCAGCAGGTTACCGTATTCTGCCGGATGGCGCGGCATGAAAGGTGCGCCGAAGCAGGTGGAGAAGGTTGCTTCCGGCTCCGTCACGCCCTTTTCCGTGCCAGCCACCTTGGCCGTATAACCGGACAGGAAGTGGTACATAGCCTGTTCCGGCGTCAACCGGGCAATGGGAGGCAGGACGCCGAAGGCATCCGCCGTCAGCATGATGATCGTCTTGGGGTGACCGGCAAGGCCGGTGTCCGATGCATTCGGAATGAAGTGCAGCGGATAGGCGCTACGGGTATTTTCCGTCAGCGATGTATCGTTGAAATCCGGAACGCGGTTTTCATCGAGAACGACGTTTTCAAGAACCGTGCCGAAGCGGCGGGTCGCGGCATAGATTTCAGGCTCGGCTTCCGCCGAAAGCTTGATGGCCTTGGCGTAGCAGCCGCCTTCGAAGTTGAAGATGCCGTCTTCGCCCCAGCCATGCTCGTCATCGCCGATCAGTGTGCGCGAAGGATCGGCAGAGAGCGTCGTCTTGCCGGTGCCCGATAGGCCGAAGAAAACGGCAGCGTCACCCTCCGCGCCGACATTGGCGGAGCAGTGCATGGGCATGACGCCCTTTGCTGGCAGAAGATAGTTGAGAACGGTGAAGACCGACTTCTTGTTTTCACCAGCGTAAGACGTGCCGCCGATCAGAACCAGGCCCTTGGTCAGGTCGCAGGCAATGACGGTTTCGGTGCGAACGCCGTGACGGGCCGGATCGGCCTTGAAGCTTGGCAGGTTGATAATGGTCAGCTTCTGCTTGAAGGTATCAAGCTTTTCGCGAGCCGGCCGGATCAAGAGGTTGCGAATGAACAGGCCGTGCCATGCAAGCTCGGTCACGACGCGGGTTGGAAGCGCATTGTCTTCATCCGCACCACCGATCAAATCCTGCACATAGAGCGTCTTGCCTGCGGCGTGCGCGAGCATGTCCTTATGGAGGATGTCGAAATGCTCTGGCGACAGCGGCTTGTTGTTGTCCCACCAGATATTGTCTTCGGTGGAAGCATCGCGAACGACGAATTTATCCTTGGGCGAACGGCCGGTATGCTGACCCGTGACGGCACGCAAAGCGCCATCGGCGGTAACGTCGGCTTCGCCATTGCGGATCGCATGTTCGTACAGTTCGCTCTCTATGAGATTGTAATGAACCGCAGAAACGCCAGCCAGACCAAGTGCCGACACTCCATTTTCAGGATTATGTACTCCAGGTTCCTTCATGGGCGCATTCCTTTTTCTTAAGACAAAGCCATTGAAATTTTCACGGAAATTAATCCGTGCTTTCCAAAAAGACAAGTGAGTTATTTTAAATAATTCAATAATTTCAATATATTAATCGATTTAAAAGATTTTATTTCATTTTAAATCGGTTTAGTCGGCGATTGAAACCGATAATATCCGCTTGCGCAAAATTTCGTGCCATGGACTGCCCGTAACCATGCGTATTTCCGTTTGCCACAATTTGTTCCACCTTTATACTCATGAGAAAGGCTCACGGCGCGCAACCTTGGCTGGGGTGGATGTCGGGAGTATTGATGAATGACGATGGAGACCAATATTATGCAGACGATTGCGCTTGTGGATGACGACCGAAATATTTTGACTTCGGTCTCGATCGCGCTGGAAGCAGAAGGTTATAAGGTCGAAACGTACACGGATGGGGCGTCTGCTCTGGATGGGCTCGTTGCACGCCCACCACAGCTGGCTATCTTCGATATAAAGATGCCGCGCATGGACGGCATGGAGCTGCTGCGCCGGCTGCGCCAGAAATCGGATTTGCCGGTTATTTTCCTCACCTCGAAGGACGAGGAAATCGATGAGCTGTTCGGCCTGAAAATGGGTGCCGACGACTTCATTACCAAGCCCTTCTCGCAGCGCCTGCTTGTCGAGCGCGTCAAGGCCATTCTGCGCCGCGCCAGCAGCCGCGATGCCGCCGTACCCGGCGCAAGCCCGCTGAAGCCGACGGCGGATCAGCAGGCCCGCACGCTGGAACGCGGTCAGCTTGCCATGGATCAGGAGCGTCACACCTGCACCTGGAAGGGTGAGCCGGTAACGTTGACGGTCACGGAATTCCTCATTCTTCATTCGCTGGCACAGCGTCCAGGCGTCGTTAAAAGCCGTGATGCGCTGATGGATGCGGCCTATGACGAGCAGGTCTATGTCGATGACCGCACCATCGACAGCCACATCAAGCGTCTTCGCAAGAAGTTCAAACTGGTCGATAACGACTTCGATATGATTGAAACGCTCTACGGTGTAGGATATCGCTTCCGCGAAGCAGCCTGAGACGAGGCGCAGACACGATGACGCCGCAACAATAGCGGCGCTGAGGAACGACGTTGCTGAATAAAGCGCAGGAAAGCGTATCGGATCATACCGATGCCGACGACCGTGAAAGCGGTCGGCGGTATCGTATTCATCCGTTGACGATTGTCCGGCGCATTTTCGGCAATGCCGTCTTCTCCAGCCTGACCCGGCGTATTCTGTTCTTCAACGTCGCGGCCACGGTGGTTCTCGTCGGCGGTATTCTCTACCTCAACCAATTTCGTGAAGGGCTGATCGATGCCCGCGTCGAAAGCCTGCTGACACAGGGCGAGATCATTGCCGGCGCCGTCTCCGCCTCTGCCTCGGTCGATACCAATTCCATTACCATCAATCCTGAAAAGCTGCTGGAATTGCAGGCGGGCCAGAGCATCACGCCGGTTCCCAATGACGAAGACCTGAGCTTCCCGATCAACCCGGAGCGCGTGGCGCCTGTTCTGCGGCGGCTGATTTCGCCGACCCGCACGCGCGCCCGCCTGTTCGATGCGGATGCCAATCTGCTGCTCGATTCGCGCCACCTTTATTCGCGCGGTCAAGTGCTACGTTACGACCTGCCGCCGGTGACGCCGGAAACCCAGACATGGGGCGACTGGTTCGCCAGTGTCTTCAACCGCATGCTGCAGCCCAGCAGCCTGCCGCTCTACAAGGAAACGCCCGGCGGCGACGGCTCCATCTATCCGGAAGTGATGAATGCCCTGACCGGCGTTCGCGGTGCCGTGGTGCGCGTGACGGAAAAGGGTGAGCTGATCGTATCGGTCGCCGTGCCGGTGCAGCGTTTCCGCGCCGTTCTCGGCGTTCTGCTCCTGTCCACGCAAGCAGGTGATATCGACAAGATCGTGCATGCCGAACGTCTCGCCATCATGCGCGTCTTCGGCATCGCCACGCTCGTCAATATCGTGCTGTCGCTTCTCTTATCCTCCACCATCGCTACGCCGCTCAGACGCCTTTCGGCTGCTGCCATCCGCGTGCGGCGCGGGGCAAAGGCACGCGAGGAAATTCCTGACTTTTCCGCCCGTCAGGATGAAATCGGCAATTTGTCCATCGCCTTGCGTGAAATGACCAATGCGCTTTACGACCGGATCGATGCCATTGAAAGCTTTGCGGCCGATGTCAGCCATGAGCTTAAAAACCCGCTGACCTCGCTGCGCAGCGCTGTGGAAACCCTGCCGCGCGCCAAAACCGAGGAATCGAAGCAACGTCTGACGGAAATCATCTTCCACGATGTGCGCCGTCTCGACCGCCTCATCAGCGACATCTCGGATGCCTCGCGGCTGGATGCGGAACTGGCGCGTGTGGATGCCTCCCCGGTCGATCTCGAAGTGCTGCTCAGCAACCTGGTCGAAATTTCCCGACAGATCAGCGCCAAGAAGAAGAGCGTCACGATCGACTACGCCGTCGATCACAAGCCCGGCACCAAGGTCAGCTATATCGTCAATGGCCATGATCTGCGGATCGGCCAAATCGTTACCAACCTCATCGAGAATGCACGTTCTTTCGTCTCGCAGGATGGCGGGCGGATTTTCGTGCATCTGCTACGCCAGAAAGACCGCTGCATCGTACGTGTCGAGGACAATGGTCCCGGCATTCAGGCCGAAGACATCGACCGCATCTTCGAACGGTTCTATACGGACCGCCCGGCCAGCGAAGGCTTTGGCCAGAACTCCGGTCTTGGCCTGTCCATCAGCCGCCAGATTGCCGAAGCCCATGGCGGCAGCCTGAGAGCAGAAAACATCATCGACAAATATGGCGTCATCTCCGGTGCACGCTTCAGCCTGTCGCTTCCTGCCGCTGCAACCAGCCATGAGCGCTGAGCCCACCAATTATCACGGCACCGCTATCGTGATCGGCCAGACGGGCCTGCTGTTCGTCGGACCATCCGGCAGCGGCAAAAGCGAACTCGCCTTCAGTTTCATGACGGAAGCAGAACGTTGCGGCTTAGAAACGGCGCTCGTCGCGGACGATCAGGTGTTTCTGAAATGCCGCGATGGCGTGGTGATCGCACAGCGACCGCAGTCGATTGCCGGTCTGCTGGAACTGCGCGGCAGCGGTATCATCTCGATGAAAAGCGTCGCATCGGCACCGATGCATTACGCCATCACCACCGTTCTTTCGGCAGAAACACCTCGCCTGCCGCCTGAAAACGAGACGCTGGAACTACCGGGTGAAGGACGTTTGCCGTTGCTGCGCATTCCTCGCGACAGCATTATGCCCTATGGAAAATTTGCTGCACTTGCTCAGAATCTTTTCATAACCAAGGGAATGTGAACGGATATGCAGCAATTTGGGGCTTGCGCTTCGTATTTTCCTCATCAAGATGTGCCCCCACCGATGGACATGATTGCGGCATTGCGATAGTCGGCAATCAGGTGCGTGTGCAAGGGAGCATTTCATGATCGGACTAGTGCTTGTCACCCATGGCAAGCTGGCCGAGGAGTTTCGTCACGCTGTAGAGCATGTGGTCGGCCCTCAGAAATTGATCGAGACAGTCTGTATTGGTCCCGAAGACGACATGGATCAACGTCGGCAGGATATTCTCGATGCCGTGACCCGCGCCAATGACGGCAATGGCGTCATCATCCTGACCGACATGTTCGGGGGAACGCCGTCCAATCTGGCCATCTCCGTCATGAACAGCGGCAGCGTCGAAGTCATTGCAGGCGTCAATCTGCCCATGCTGATCAAGCTTGCAGGTATTCGCATGGAAGATAACATGGAGAAGGCCTTGCAGGAGGCCTCGGATGCTGGCAGAAAATATATCAACGTCGCCAGCCGCGTTCTCAGCGGCAAATAAAAAGAAGACCAACCGATGTCGCCTTTGTCGCGGGAATTGCTGATCGTCAACAAGCGCGGCCTTCACGCCCGGGCCTCTGCGAAATTCGTGCAGATGGTCGATGGCTTCGACGCGGCGATTACCGTTTCCAAAGATGGCATGACGGTGGGTGGCACATCCATCATGGGTTTGATGATGCTGGCGGCCAGTCCAGGCTGCACCGTACTTGTCGAAGCGTCCGGCAATCAGGCCGCAGAAGCGCTTGCTGCGCTGGAAGCGCTGGTTGCAGATCGCTTCGGTGAAGAAGTCTGATAACCAAATCATATAAAGACATAAAGACTTCTTTATATCCTTATTGCCAGAATGTCTCTGGCCTGCTAAACCGCAGCCTATTCTTTCAGGCAGTGGCTGGCCCCTGCCATCTTTGAGCAGGAGACATTATGAGCGCTGAAAAAGACTACATCGTCGCCGACATCACCCTTGCAGATTACGGTCGCAAGGAACTGGATATCGCTGAAACCGAAATGCCGGGCCTGATGTCCTGCCGTGCCGAATTCGGCCAGAGCAAGCCTTTGAAGGGCGCCCGTATCTCCGGTTCGCTGCACATGACCATCCAGACGGCTGTTCTCATCGAGACGCTGAAGGAACTGGGCGCCGACATTCGCTGGGCATCCTGCAATATTTTCTCCACGCAGGATCACGCCGCTGCTGCTATCGCTGCAACTGGCATTCCGGTTTTCGCCGTCAAGGGTGAAAGCCTGACCGAATACTGGGAATACACCGACAAGATCTTCCAGTGGGCCGATGGCGGCGTTTCCAACATGATCCTCGACGATGGCGGCGATGCCACCATGTACATCCTGCTCGGCGCACGCGCTGAAGCTGGTGAGGACGTTCTGTCCAACCCAGGTTCGGAAGAAGAAGAAATCCTCGTCGCCCAGATCAAGAAGCGCCTTGCTGCTTCGCCGGGCTGGTTCACCAAGCAGCGCGATGCGATCAAGGGTGTTACCGAAGAAACCACGACAGGCGTTCACCGCCTTTATGACCTGTCCAAGAAGGGCCTTCTCCCCTTCCCGGCCATCAACGTCAACGACAGCGTCACCAAGTCGAAGTTCGACAACAAGTATGGCTGCAAGGAATCGCTGGTTGACGGCATTCGCCGCGCAACCGACGTCATGATGGCTGGCAAGGTTGCCGTCGTCTGCGGTTACGGCGATGTCGGCAAGGGTTCTGCTGCCTCGCTGCAGGGCGCTGGCGCCCGCGTGAAGGTCACTGAAATCGACCCGATCTGCGCGCTTCAGGCTGCTATGGATGGTTTCGAAGTCGTTCGTCTGGAAGACGTCGTTGCTTCCGCCGACATCTTCATCACCACGACCGGCAACAAGGACGTCATCCGCATTGAGCATATGCGCGAGATGAAGGATATGGCGATCGTTGGTAACATCGGCCACTTCGACAACGAAATTCAGGTTGCTGCACTCAAGAACCTGAAGTGGACCAACATCAAGCCGCAGGTCGATATGATCGAGTTCGCCAAGGGCAACCGTATGATCCTTCTGTCGGAAGGTCGTCTGCTCAACCTCGGCAACGCCACGGGCCACCCATCCTTTGTGATGTCTGCGTCCTTCACCAACCAGGTTCTCGGCCAGATCGAGCTCTACACCAAGCAGGGCGAGTACAAGAACGACGTTTACGTTCTGCCAAAGCACCTGGATGAGAAGGTTGCGCGCCTGCATCTGGAGAAGCTGGGCGTGAAGCTGACAGAACTTTCTGACGTTCAGGCAGATTATATCGGCGTCTCGAAGACCGGTCCGTTCAAGGCTGAACACTACAGATATTGATTTTATAGTTAATATCCACACCTAAAGCACTAGATATGGAAATCACGGACTTGACAAAGTCCGTGATTTCTTTTTGAGCCCCTACCTTTCCGGGGGTTTCCGAAGGCGGTATTGTCTCAAGACTTGATTCGTGCGCGGGCATGGCGTGCGGAAATGGGATGTCTTGTCGAAGATGCGGCACATAGGACGGAGACAGACCGGGGATGACGGTAGAAAATTCAAGCTCGCAAAAGCGAGTTCATAACGACATTGAGCCGGGCAGCTGGGATGCGCCCGCGCCAAGGCGCTTGCAGGTTTCGTTGGCAGGCGCTGTCAGCTTTGTACGAAATAAGACTGCGGCCTTTTCCGCCCTGATGGCAGGAACCGTCTTAAGCGGTTTTGCTTCCGTGGCGCAGGCACAGCAGACCACTGTTCTGGAAACTGGAGAACGCCTGTTCTCGTCTTCAGAAACCATCACCTATTCGCTGTTTATCGGCATCGTTTCGGCAACCTTGTTTTCCATCGTCTGGCTTGTGCGCCAGCGCGGCAACATCGAGGCTGAGACCAACGAATATCGCACGGCTCTGTCCGAAGCCAATGCCAAGATTTCCAAATATGAGGCGCTGATTTCCGACAAGTCGCGCCGGATCGTGATCTGGGAAAGCGCTGGCGAGCGCCCCGAATTCATCGGCCAACTGCCGCCTGAAACCGGCGTACCGCATGCGGATCAGGATTTTCTGGCTTTCGGCCGCTGGCTTCGCCCGACATCGGCTGGCCCGCTGGAAAAGGCCATTGAGAAACTGCGCAGCCACGCACAGAGCTTCGATCTGACCATCGAAACCCAACGCGGCGAAGTCATTGAAGTCCAAGGCCGGGTTTCCGGCGGAAAAGCCTTTACCCGTTTCGTGGCCCTCAACAATCTGCGCGCCGAGCTGGCCGAGTTGAAGGTGGAACGCGAGCGTCTGGTCTCTTCGATCTCGACATTTCAGGACCTGCTCGATTCCATCGAGCAGCCTGTCTGGCGCCGCAATTCCGATGGCGCGCTGACATGGGTCAACCATGCCTATGCCCAGGGTGTCGATGCCCGCAATCCGGAACAGGCGATCAGCGATCAGCGCGAATTGCTCAACACCGTGACACGGCAGAAAATCCGGGCAAGCGCGACGCCCGAATCGCCCTATCACGACCGTATCTCCACCGTGGTTTCCGGCAACCGCACCTTCTTCGATGTCGTCGATATCAAGACGCCGGGCGGCTCCGCAGGTATCGCCATCGATGCGACGGAAGCCGAAACGGTGCGCGAAGAGTTGAAGCGCACGCTGAAAAGCCATGCAGAGACCCTGGATCATCTGGCGACGCCGGTTGCGATCTTCGACGGTCGGCAGCGGCTGCAATTCTACAATCAGGCTTTCGTCAGCCTCTGGGGCCTTGATCTGGTTTTGCTGGAATCCAAACCTGACAATTCAGAACTGCTGGACCGCCTGCGTTCCCTCGGCAAACTGCCGGAACAATTGAGCTGGAAAAGCTGGAAAGAAACCGCCCTTTCCGTCTACCGCTCGCTCGATACGAAGACCGACCTCTGGCACCTGCCCAACGGACAGACCTTGCGTGTCATCGCCACTGCACATCCGCAGGGCGGCGCGACATGGGTGTTCGAGAACCTGACCGAGCAGGTCGATCTGCAAATGCGTTACAATACGCTGGTCAAGGTTCAGGGTGAAACCATCGACCATCTGGCCGAAGGTGTTGCCGTGTTTGGAGCAGATGGACGCATCCGCCTGTCGAACCCTGCTTTCCGTGCGCTATGGGCGATTACTGCCGAGGAAGCGGAAGCTGGCAAGCACATCCGCTCCATCGAGCAGGCCTGTGCGCAATCCTACGAGAAACCGGATGGATGGCGAGCTTTCAGCCAGTTCATCACCAGCTTCGATGACGAGCGGCTGTCCAAACAGGGTACGCTCGAGCTACTTTCCGGCCTCGTGCTGGATTATGCGATTATTCCTTTGCCGGATTCCCAGACCATGCTGACCTTCGTCAATATGACGGACAGCGTGCGGGCCGAGCGAGCATTGAAAGAAAAGAACGAAGCGCTGCGCAAGGCGGATGAGCTGAAGAACGATTTCGTCCAGCACGTTTCCTACGAACTTCGCTCACCGCTGACCAACATCATCGGCTTTACTGATCTCTTGAAGACACCGGGCATGGGCGATCTCAGCGACCGTCAGGCGGAATATCTCGATCATATCTCAACCTCGTCTTCGGTCCTGCTGACCATCGTCAACGATATTCTCGATCTGGCGACCGTCGATGCGGGCATCATGCATCTTAACTACACGGAAAATGATCTCAACGAGTTGCTGGACGATGTGTCCATTCAGATCACAGATCGCTTGCAGGAAAGCAGCGTGTCGCTGGAAATCGTTGCGCCCGCGCATCTGGGTGCCATCGTTGCCGACCACCAGCGTCTGAAGCAAATCCTCATCAAGCTGTTGACCAACGCGGCCAATTTCGCGCCGGAAGGATCGGCCATCACCCTCACCTGCCAGCGCAGCGAAGGCGATTTCGTCTTCTCGGTGGCGGATAAGGGGCCCGGCATTCCGGAAGACATGCTGAAAACCGTGTTCGACCGCTTCTCCACGCATGGCAATGGCGGACGTCGCACTGGTGCTGGCCTTGGCCTTTCCATCGTCGAAAGCTTCGTCAGCCTGCACAGCGGCAATGTCACCATCGACAGCCGCCCAGGTGAAGGCACCATTGTCAGCTGCCGCATTCCATCCGGTTCGCATCCGCATTCCATCGCCGCCGAATGAACCAGAGCCACCTGCCTCTTTCCATCTTTCTCGCCGATGAAGCCGAGACCATCCGGCTCGGCGAGGAACTGGCACTGACTGTCAAGCCCGGCGATTGTATTGCGTTGATCGGCGATCTCGGGGCCGGGAAATCGACGCTGGCCCGCGCGCTGATCCGCGCCATTGCCGATGAGGACGAACTCGAAGTCCCAAGCCCGACCTTCACCATCGTCCAGTCCTATGCCCTGCGCTTTCCCGTCGCCCATCTCGATCTCTACCGGCTGTCGGATGTGTCCGAGCTGGACGAGCTTGGCATAGATGAGATGCTCTCCGACGGCGTCTGCCTGATCGAATGGCCAGAGATGGCAGCCAGCGAATTGCCCAAGGACAGCACGATCACGCTGCGTCTCACCCATCAGGACGAGGGACGCGTGGCAACCATCGACGCGCCGCCAAAGCAGCGAGCGCGGCTGGAACGCGTACTCGCCATCCGCGACTTCCTTGATGAAAACGGCAAGAAGAATGCCTCGCGGCGATACTTCAGCGGTGATGCCGCTTATCGCACCTATGAGCTGGTGCACGACGCCGACGGCCAGTCGCTGCTGATGGACTGGCAGCCGCCACCCAGAGGCCCCGTCATCAAGGACGGCAAGACCTATGCCGAAATCGTGCACCTTGCGCGCGAGGTGAAACCTTTCGTCGCGATCCAAAGGTCTCTGGTAGAGAAAGGTTTTACCGTTCCCCAAATTCTGGCGCAGGATTTGGACCGCGGCATTTTGCTTCTGGAAGATATCGGTCGCGATGGCGTTTTTGATGAGGATGGCGCGCCGATCGAGGAGCGCTATCTGGAAAGCGTCGCTTGCCTTGCCGCCCTGCACGAGGTCCCTACCCCCAGCGACATCACGCTGGCTGACGGCGCGACCTATGAGATATCGCCCTTCGACGCGGATGCGATGAAGATCGAAACCTCGCTGCTGCTCGACTGGTATCTGCCACATGTCAGGGGCGAAGAGATTAGCGAGACCGAAAAGCAGAGCTTCTTTGTTGCCTGGGATCAGCTGATCGAAAAGCTGGATGATGCCGAGCAAGGCCTTTTGCTGCGCGATTTCCATTCGCCCAACATCATCTGGCAGCCGGATAAATCCGGTATTCAGAGAGTTGGCATCATCGACTTTCAGGATGCGATGTTGGGGCCGACGGCCTATGATCTCGCCTCGGTCATTCAGGATGCACGCGTCACCATTCCACCAGAGCTGCAAGCACGGTTGATGGCGCGTTATCTCGATCTCAGGCGCAAAAATCCTGCCTTCGATGAAAAGGCCTTCCTAAAAGCCTTTGCCATCATGGCCGCCCAGCGCAATTGCAAGCTTGTCGGCATCTGGGTTCGGCTGATGAAGCGCGATGGCAAGCCGCATTATATGAAGCATATGCCGCGCACATTCTCTTATCTGCGCTCAGCACTCGAGCATCCTGACCTTGGCCCCCTGCGTGATTGGTTTGAAAGCGCGGGCGTCGATCTCCACCAACAGTGAAGTGTTTCCAATGACGATCACACAAGCCATGGTGCTGGCAGCGGGTCTTGGCACGAGAATGCGGCCGATTACCGACACGATCCCCAAGCCGCTGGTGAAGATCGCCGGACGCCCGATGATCGATTACGTTCTGGATGTGCTGGTCGCGGCGGGCGTGAAAACCATCGCCGTCAATGTCCACCACCACGCCGACCAGATGGTCGCGCATCTTGCCGCGCGCAAGGATGCCGAAATTCTGATCTCGGACGAGCGCGAGCAGCTGATGAATTCCGGCGGCGGTCTGGCCAAGGGCTTGAAGCTGCTGGAACCCGGCCCGGTTCTTGTGATGAATGCGGACCTGTTCTGGATCGGCGAAACACCTGGTGAAACCACCAATCTGGAAAAGCTCGCGCGTGTCTTCGATGCTAAGAAAATGGATATGGCGCTGCTCTGTGTCGATATGGACCGCACGACGGGACATAATGGCAAGAAGGATTTCAACCTTGCCGATGATGGTACGCTAACGCGCTACAATGAAGGCGAGCCGCGCCCGGTGGTCTACGCTGGTGCCATTGCCATGGATAGCCGGCTTCTGGCTGATGCGGCTGCGGATGCCTTCAATCTCAACATCTATTTCGACCGTGCCATTGCCCGAAACAGGCTTTTTGGCCTGTCACTTTCAGGTCAATGGATTACCGTGGGCACGCCGGATGCTATAGAAGATGCGGAACGAACCATCGCAACGCTCTAAAGCAACCGACAAGTGAGATGACCCATTGGCGCATGCCAAGCGTATTCTAACCATTGCTCCCGGCACGCCGTTTCTCAAAACGGTTGCGGAAAGTCTGTGCGATGGCAGACTGACAGCTAGCTTCCGCTATGATGCAGCCGATCCGCTGTCACTGGCCAAGGTCACCATCTATGTTCCGACCCGCCGTTCGGCCCGCGTGCTGCGGTCCGAATTCGTGGATTTGCTGGGCGGGCAATCGGCCATCCTGCCTGTCATCCGTCCCCTGGGCGAAACCGATGACGATAGTGGCTTTTTCGATGTCGAAACGCCGGCAACCATTGATCTCGCACCCCCCATTTCCAGCACGGCAAGACTGGTTGAGCTGGCGCGTCTGATCCTTGCCTGGCGCAACAGCCTGCCGGATGCGATCCGCGCCGTGCATTCGGATTCGCCGCTCGTCGCCCCCGCAAGCCCGGCGGATGCCATCTGGCTGGCGCGGTCGCTCGGCGAAGTCATCGATGCCATGGACACGGAAGATCGGGATTGGGATGCGCTCTCCAAGCTCGACAGCGCTGACCATGCGCAATGGTGGCAGCTGACCGCCGACTTCCTGAAGATTGCCAGCGTCTTCTGGCCCGCACGGCTGGAAGAACTCAACAAATCTTCTGCCGGGCGGCACCGCAATGCGATTTTGCGGGCAGAAGCCGAGCGTCTCATCAAGATCGGATCGGATGATCCGATCATCGTCGCAGGCTCTACCGGCTCCATTCCCGCCGCTGCGGACCTGATTGCATCGGTCGCCTCTCTGCCACAGGGCACCGTCGTTTTGCCCGGCCTTGATGTCGAAATGCCCGAGGATCAGTGGCAGTCGATCAATGAAAGCCCGAACGATCCGTCCAGCCGCACTCACTCGCAATATGGCCTCTACATTCTGCTGCAAAAGCTGGGCGTCTTGCGCAATGATGTCGAGCAGATCGGGACACTGGACGCTGACCTGAAAAACCGCGCCGCGATCTTCTCCACCGCGCTTGCCCCAGCCAAAGCCACCAGCGAATGGAACGAGTGGCGGGCTGAAAAAAGCGACTCGTTTTTCGATAAGGCCTTTGCATCGGCTTCCATCATAGAAGCAGCTAATGAGCGCGAAGAGGCGACGGCTATTGCCATCGCCCTTCGCCTGGCACTTGAAAAGCCCGGCACAGGTGCACAGTCTCAGGCAGCGCTCATCACCCCGGATCGCGGTCTTGCGCGCCGCGTGGCGACGGAACTCGCCCGTTTCGGCATAGAGGCCGATGATTCTGCCGGTACACCCCTGTCTGCCACCCCGCAGGCGGGGCTGTTG
Organism: Agrobacterium sp. 20P9.1.2; assembly: GCF_057799395.1. Lineage (NCBI taxonomy): Bacteria > Pseudomonadati > Pseudomonadota > Alphaproteobacteria > Hyphomicrobiales > Rhizobiaceae > Agrobacterium > Agrobacterium sp. 20P9.1.2. The sequence goes on along the minus strand of NZ_JBYOKI010000006.1, from coordinate 318,618 downwards.
ATGCTTGCACTGGAAGCGATCCTGCGGCCCGGTGATCCGGTTGCGGTCATGTCCCTGCTGAAACATCCGCTGTCGCGCTTCGGTCTTGGCGAAACACATGTCGGCCAGGCCGTCGCCGGTTTGGAGCTTCTGGCGCTGCGCGGTGGCCGAACCGAAACGACGCTTGATACGCTGGAAGCTCTGCTTCAGCAGCAGCTTGCCCTCCACATGGATGACCGGCATCCGCCGCAATGGCGAAAATCGCTTCCCGAAGGCAGCGACGCGGCAGCAGCCGATCTGGTAGCCCGTATCAAGTCGGCTATCGAGCCGTTGGATGCGGCTTTCATCCGCAAAGACCCGGTCAACGGACGCCTGACCGCGCGCCTCACCCTGGCGGATTGGGCGGAGCGGACGGGCCGCGTCATCGAGGCCATCTGCCTTGATGAGCGTGGTGATCTTGCCAGCCTCTGGTCGGGTGAAGCGGGCGAGAAACTGTCCGGGCTTCTGGCCGAGTTGATGGATTGCGGCAGCGTGCTGGAAGCAGATGGTCCGCAATGGATCGATATCATGGCGGCCTTGGTGGCTGGCGAATCGATCAAACCCCGCGCCATGCGCCATCCGCGCGTCTTTATTTTCGGTGCATTGGAAGCGCGTTTGCAAAGCGGCGATACCGTCATCATCGGCGGGTTGAACGAGGGCATATGGCCGGGTCAGACGGCCAACAATCCGTTTTTGTCGCGCAACATGAAAACCGCCATCGGGCTGGAGCCGCCGGAACGGCGCATCGGCCAGCTGGCGCATGATTTCGAGATGGCGAATGGCACACGGCACATTTTCTACACCCGCGCCCTTCGTCAGGGCTCGACCCCGGCGGTCGCCTCGCGCTGGCTGCAACGGCTCTTGGCACTGGGTGGGGAAGCTTTTGCCGAGACACTGAAGGAACGTGGCACCGCTTATCGCCATTGGGCTACCATGCTGGATGAGGGCGAAAGCCAGCAATCCGCCAAGCGCCCCGCCCCGACACCGCCAGCCGAGCTACAGCCGAAATCCTATTCCTTCAGCGAAGTGGGTAGGCTGCGGCGCGATCCCTATTCCATCTATGCGCGGCGCATCCTGAAACTCGATCCGCTGGATGAATTCAATCGCGACCCCGGCGCTGCTGACCGTGGCACGCTCTACCACCGCATCATGGAAACCTACTCCCGCGAAGGCCATGTGCCAGGCACGCCCGCTGCCGAGGGGGCCATGTTTCGTGTGCTGCATGCCTGTTTCGATGCGGAAAATCTGCCGCCGCATATCGATGTCGTCTGGCGGCCCCGTTTCGAGGCGGTGGCCCGCGAATTCCTCCTCTGGGAAAAAGACCGCCGTGCACTGGTCAAGCGCAGCCACATCGAGGCACGGGCTGGACAGGAAATTCCGGAAGCGGGCATTCGCCTGACCGGCGTTGCCGACAAGATCGACATCAAGACATCAGGCAAAGCCGATATCATCGACTACAAGACAGGGCTTTCCCCGTCCGTCAAACAGGCGCGTTCGCTGCTCGATCCGCAATTGGCGCTGGAAGCCGCGGCCCTGATGCGCGGCGCGTTTCGCGATACCGGCTCTCCGGTGCCGGAGGATCTGATATATGTGCGTCTGCGGCCCGGCGAGCGCTTCGGCACGGATACGATCAATAATGAACATGCCAAGGCAACAGCCAAAACCGCGCCGAAATCGGCCGTCGAACTGGCGACCGATTCCATCGACCAGCTTGCCAAATTCGTGATTTCGCTGCGCGAAGGCAAGAACGGCTTCGTTTCGCGGCTGATCCCCGAGGAGCAGCAAGCTTATGGCGGAGAATATGACCACCTTGCCCGCGTGTCCGAATGGTCGACGGCAGAACCGGGAGATGGCGATGCTGAGTGAGATCATAGACCATGGCCCTGAGCAGGATGATCCTAAAAGCTGGATCGACTGGACAAGCGCGCAGCAGACCCGCGCCTCGGACCCCGCCAGTTCGGCATGGGTGTCGGCCAATGCCGGTTCCGGTAAGACCCATGTTCTGACGCAGCGGGTAATCCGCCTGCTTCTGGCCGGATGCCGCCCGTCTGCCATTCTGTGTCTGACCTATACGAAGGCAGCTGCCTCGGAAATGTCGAGCCGTGTGTTCGACAGGCTGGCAGACTGGGCCACGCTTTCCAACGCAGACTTGAGCGATCGTATCGAGGCCATCGAAGGCCGCGTTCCTGATCTCATCAAGCTGAAGGAAGCGCGGCGGCTGTTTGCCAAAGCGCTGGAAACGCCCGGTGGCCTGAAAATTCAGACCATCCACGCCTTTTGCGAGGCGCTGTTGCACCAGTTTCCGCTGGAAGCCAATGTCGCCGGGCATTTTTCAGTACTGGATGACCGTGCGGCCAGCACTCTTCTGGCAGAAGCACGCCGCACGCTGTTGACCGCCGTCTCGATGGAGGACGACAAGCCATTGGCGCAGGCGCTTGCCTATGTTCTCGATATCGCTGACGAGACCGGGCTGGAAGCCCTGCTCAGCGCCATCGTTGCCAACCGCAATGCAATCAGGGGCTTTCTCGAACAGGCAAGCCAGAGCGGCGGTATTGATGCTGCCCTTCGCGCCAAGGCAGGTATCGGCCCGCAGGAAACCGAAGAGACGGCAGCGGCGGCCTATTGGCCGCTCCCCGGTCTTTCCGGCCTGTCGATGGACACCTATCTCACCTTGGCGGATGAAATCGGCGGCTCGCGCGTTATCGATGTCGCTTACGCACTTCGCGAAGCCGCGCGCGCCACGGATGTCTTCAAGCGTGTCGAGTTCATCGAGGCCGCACTTCTAACATCGCAAGGTGCACCGAAGTCCGACGCTTACGTCACCAACAAGGCCATGCAGACATCCGCCCCTGCCCTGCTGGATGATCTGACCGCCGCCCGCGCCCATGTCGTGGCCTGCCGAGATCGCTACCGCACCATCCGCATGCTGGAAGCGACCAGACATGCGCTGACGCTTGCGGAGCGGTTGATCGGCGACTTCGAGGATTTGAAGAAGCAGCGCAGCCAGCTGGATTTCGAGGATCTGATCGAACGCGCCGCCACCCTCCTCAACCGCGATACCGCAGGCGCCTGGGTTCACTACAAGCTGGATCAGGGCATCGACCACATTCTGGTGGATGAGGCGCAGGATACGAGCCCGGTGCAATGGTCCATCATCCAGTCACTGGCCGCCGATTTCTTCCATGGTGAAACCGCCCGCGAGGGTCGGCGCACGGTCTTTGCCGTGGGCGACGAGAAGCAGTCGATCTATTCGTTTCAGGGCGCACGACCGGAACGGTTTTCGCAGGAAAGCCGGGAAACCCAGCAGCGCGTCAAAGCCGTGGACCAAATATTCCACTCCGTGCGCCTGCCTCTTTCGTTCCGGTCCACGGCAGATGTTCTGGCCGCCGTCGATCAGGTCTTTTCCCTGCCCGAACATGCGGAAGGCCTGAGCGCCGAGAAGGAACCCGTCGAACACCGCTCCAACCGCCATGGGCAGGCGGGCACGGTGGAACTCTGGGGTATGATTGCCGCCGAGCCAGTGGACAATGACGAGGATTGGACGGCCCCCTTCGATGCGCTGCGCGAAAGCGCACCGCCCGCCATCGTCGCACGCCGCATCGCCGCGCGTATCGCGCAGATGATTGGCAAGGAAACCGTGGTCGAAAAAGGCGTGGAGCGCACCATCGAGGCGGGTGATATTCTCGTGCTGGTTCGAAAACGCCACGCCTTCGTCAATGCGCTGACCCGCGAGCTGAAGCAGCGCAAGAATATTCCCGTCGCCGGTGCCGACCGTCTGCGTCTGACGGACCATATTGCCATTCAGGATTTGCTGGCGCTTGGCCGTTTCGTGCTGTTGCCGGAAGACGATCTTTCGCTCTCGGCACTGCTAAAAAGTCCGCTCTTCAACCACTCGGAAGAAGACATTTTCGAAGTGGCCGCAAAACGCCCGCCGGATACCAGCGTCTGGCATCATGTGCAGGCGATCTCCGCGCATCCGGAAGGACGCCAATTCGCCGCCTCGGTCTCGCAGCTGCTGCACTTCATCACGCTGTCGAAAACCCAGACGATCCATGATTTCTTTGCCGCCGTTTTAACCCTGCATGAAGGCCGTGCCAAATTTCTGGGTCGGCTGGGCAATGAGGCCAGCGACGTTCTAGACGAATTCCTGTCCTTTGCGCTTGATCATGAAAAGACCGGCCTGCCCGGCCTGCAATCCTTCATTTCGGTCATGGAAACCGACGCGCCGGAGATCAAGCGCGAGCAGGACAAAGAACGCGGCGAAGTCCGTATCATGACGGTGCATGCCTCCAAGGGTCTGGAAGCGCCGGTCGTCTTTCTCGTGGATGGCGGCTCCAAGGCCTTCATTCACAGCCACTTGCCGAAGCTGCGCTTCATCGAAAGCCAGAATACCTCGCTACCAATTTGGCTGCCAGGCAAGGGCTTCGACAACACGCTGGTATCGAAAGACGAAGACCGCCTCAAGCTTTCTGCCGAGCAGGAATATCGCCGCCTTCTCTACGTCGCGATGACGCGCGCTGCCGATCATCTGATCGTCTGCGGCTATCGCGGTCCCCGGGAGAACCCGGATTGCTGGCACGCCATGATTGCCCGCTCGCTCGCCGCAGATGAGAGCCGCAGCAGACGCCAGACATTTTCCGCCGGTGGCGAGGAGTGGGACGGTCTGTTGTGGCAGTCCACCCAGCGCGACACCAAAGCCATCACCAAGACCGAACCGCCGCCGCCTGTAGTGCGGGACGTCTTGCCACCATCGCTGATGCAGCCTCTGCCGCCGCCACCGGCCCTGCCCCGTCCGCTCAGCCCATCCGGTGCCGGAACCATTATCGATGACGGTTCTGAGGACTTGCTGGTCACCTCCCCGCTGTTTGCCAAACAGGAGGTATCGTCTGGCCTTGTCCTGCAACGCGGTCGGCTTGTCCACCGTATGCTTCAGACCCTGCCGGATTATCCGCCGGATCAGCGCGAAGATGCGGCGCGTCGCTATGCGGAGCGTGCTGCTCGGTTCTGGCCGGACAAGGAGCGCGAAAAGCTAATCCGCTCAACACTCGCTGTGCTTTCAGAACCCGCGCTGCAGCCTGCCTTTTCCGCCAATAGCCGTGCGGAAATCTCCATCATGGGCACGTTGCGGTTGGGCACGAGGGAGTATGCCGTATCAGGCCGCATCGACCGGCTTGCGGTGGAGGGTGACCGCGTCATTCTGGTGGATTACAAGACCAACCGCGTGCCGCCGGCGAGCGACGCCGAGATCCCCCATGCGCACAAGGCGCAGCTTGCGATCTACAAAAGCATTCTGGCACCGCTCTACCCCGGCAAGAGCTTTACCTGCGCTCTGGTCTATACGGAAAACGCATCCTTCGTGACCTTGAGTGAGGAAGCCTTGTCGCGTGCACTTGCTGCAATCGAGACAAAGTGAGATACCGGACATTGAAATTGCCGGACATCGGCATCACATTCTAATCAACCAAGAGACACCGAAAGGAGAGCCATCTATGGCTACCGTGAAAGTCGATACGTCCAACTTCCAGTCCGAAGTTCTTGATTCCGCCGAACCCGTCGTTGTTGATTTCTGGGCTGAATGGTGCGGCCCGTGCAAGATGATTGCCCCGAGCCTCGAAGAAATTTCCACCGAACTCGCTGGCAAGGTGAAGGTCGTTAAGCTCAACATCGATGAAAACCCAGAACTGGCAGCCCAGTTCGGCGTTCGCTCGATCCCGACGCTTGCCATGTTCAAAGGCGGTGAAGTGGCAGACATCAAGGTCGGCGCAGCGCCAAAGACCGCGCTTTCGGCCTGGATTTCCAGCGCTGCTTGATTGAGCGCTTATAGAGAATGAGAAAAGCCTCGGAGCGATCCGAGGCTTTTTTATTTGCCAGTCATTGAGGCCTTGAGCCGCAATCCAGTCGCAGCGTCTGAGGCGTGACAGAGGAATGCCTACTTCGGAACCGTCCCGTTCAACGCCAGTGCATTGCCCGCTAGATAAAGCGACCCGCCGATTAAAATCCGTGGCGCGGGTTTTCCGGGCGCAAGGCGTTTCGTCAGTTCTTCCAGCGCTTCCTCGATAGAAGATGTCGGCGCGGCGACCAGTCCGGCGTCGAAAACGGCATGGGCGAGCACCACGGGGTCAATGGCGGCATCCGTGCCGTGAATTGGCACCGTGAAGACATATTGGGCGATATCCGCAAAGGCCTTGAAATAACCGACCTGATCCTTGGTGTTGATCATACCCGCAATCAGAAACAGCGGACGCGCTTGCTTTTCCTCGAAACCGGCCATGGCTTCGGCAATCACTTCACCGGCACCGGGATTATGGCCGCCATCGATCCAGATTTCCGCACCGGGGGGTGCGAGGTCAACGATCTTGCCTGTTGTAATGCGTTGCAGACGGCCCGGCCACTCGACCGAGGCCATCGCCTTTTCGATCATCCGATCCGTGACCTCAAAGCCTGCGGCCTTGACGGCGCGAATGGCGGCGGCGGCGTTGGCGAGCTGGTGGCGACCGGGAAGGCGCGGCAGCGGTGCATCCACCAGGCTGAACTCATCCTGATAGACCATGCAGCCGAATTCTTCATGGGCGGAATAGTCCTGCCCGTAAACCGCTGTCGGGCATTTGTTGCGCTCGGCTGTGTTCACCAGCACATCGAGAGCGGCATCATATTCCTGATGACCGATGACGACGGGTGATCCTGTTTTCATGATCCCGGCTTTTTCCGCAGCGATCAGTTCAACGCTATCACCGAGATAGGCCTGATGGTCGAGCGAAATCGGCATAATGACCGAGACTGCCGGGTTGCTGATGACATTGGTCGCATCGAAGCGCCCGCCCAAGCCAACCTCGATAATGGCGACATCGGCTGGATGTTCTGCAAACAGAACGAAGGTAACGGCTGTGAGGATTTCGAAGACGGTAATCATCTGCCCGTCATTGGCAGCGGCCACGCGTTCCAGCGCATCTGCCAGAACCGCGTCTTCGACATAGCGGCCCTTTTCGCCACGAATACCCAGACGGTAACGCTCGTACCAATTGACCAGATGCGGAGAAGTATGGACGTGAACGCCGAGGCCCGCCGCTTCCAGAATGGCGCGGCTGAAGGCCGTTAGCGATCCCTTGCCGTTGGTGCCAGCCACATGGATAACGGGCGGCAATCTCTTATGCGGATTGCCGAGTTTTTCCAGAAGCCGGGTGATCCGGTCCAGCGAAAGATCAAAGCCCTTGGGGTGAAGCCCCAAGAGCCGTTCGATGATCCGTTCTGCCTCGCTGTGGGCAGGCGTCGTCATATCCGTCATCAGCCCCTCCGGAGCCAGTCGTGACAGGCGTCAGGCGGAAGCAGCCAGAGGCAAAACGTCCGTCGCTGTGTTGGCTGGTGCCTTGGTCAGAATTTTGAACAGGCTGGCCAACGTGTCGGGAATCTCGCGCCGATCCACGACCATATCGACCATGCCGTGATCCAGCAGATATTCCGATGTCTGGAAGCCTTCAGGCAGCTTTTCGCGGATCGTCTGTTCGATAACGCGCTTACCCGCGAAGCAAATCTCGGCACCTGGCTCGGCAATATGCACATCGCCCAGCATCGCGTAGGAAGCCGTCACACCACCCGTTGTCGGGTTTGTCAGCACGACGATGTAAGGCATGCCCGCTTCTTTCAGCATATTGACCGCAACCGTGGTGCGCGGCAACTGCATCAGCGAAAGGATACCTTCCTGCATGCGCGCGCCGCCAGATGCCGGGAACATGACGACCGGGCAACGCTCCGAAATGGCGCGCTCGAATGCCTTGACGATGGCCTCACCTGCGGCGATGCCGAGTGAGCCGCCCATGAACTGGAACTCGTGCACGATGGCGACGATCTTTAAGCCCTTGAGCTTGCCGACGCCGGCAAGGATCGTGTCTTCCTGCTCGGTCTTGGTACGGCTGTCACGCAGACGGTCGGTGTATTTCTTGGAATCGCGGAACTTCAGCGGATCCTGAGCCACCTTCGGCTGCGGCAGGGCTTCGTATTCGCCACCGTCGAAAAGGTCTTCAAGGCGTGCCTTGGCAGGCATCTTCATATGGAAACCGGAAGCGGGGATGACCCACTTGTTTTCTTCCAGATCCTTGTGAAAAACCATCTCGCCCGTTTCCGGGCACTTGATCCAGAGGTTTTCCGGTGTATCCCGGCGGCCAAGCATGGAGTTGATCCGAGGCCGTACGTAGTTGGTGATCCAGTTCACGTTTAATACTCCTGACTATCTGCGCTGAACCAATTACTCGGCAGCGGCAAGGCGCGATGCACGTACGCCCGTTGAAAGTCCCTTTACCAGTGTTGTCACGGAGGGAACAGTGTCATTGGTGGCCTTACCATCCTTGGTCAGGCTTCCGGCGATCTGGTTGACGATGGCGGAACCCACCACCACACCATCGGCAACAGCACCGATCGCGCGGGCATGATCCGCCGTCTTGACGCCGAAGCCCACGCAAACGGGAAGGCCGGTATGCGATTTGATACGCCCGACAGCACCGGAGATCAACGATGGATCGGGCAAGGCCGAACCGGTTATGCCGTTCATCGAGACGTAGTACACGAAACCTGAGGTATTTTTAAGGACAGCAGGCAAGCGTTTGTCATCCGTCGTCGGCGTTGCCAGACGAATGAAATTGATGTTGCGCTCAAGCGCCGGAACGCAAAGCTCGTCATCCATCTCAGGCGGAAGATCGACCACGATCAGGCCATCGATGCCAGCGGCCAAAGCTTCATCCAGAAACTTTTCGACGCCATAAATATAGATCGGATTGTAATATCCCATCAAAACGATTGGGGTAGCGTCATCGCCCTTGCGGAATTGACGCGCCAGATCAATCGTCGTTTTCAGCGTCTGTCCGGCTTTCAGCGCGCGCTGACCGGCCATCTGAATGGCGGGGCCATCGGCCATCGGATCGGAAAACGGCATGCCGAGTTCGATGACATCGGCACCGGCTTCCGGCAATGCTTTCATAATGCCGAGCGACGTTTCGAAATCCGGATCGCCACCCATAAAGTAAGTGATCAGAGCCGGGCGGTTTTCAGCGCGCAGATCGGCAAAGCGCTTGTCCATACGTGCAGTCATGATTACGCCCCCATTTCCAGAAGCTTAGCGACGGTGAAAATATCCTTGTCGCCGCGGCCTGACAGGTTCATCAGGATGATTTCATCCTTACCCATGGTTGGGGCCCGCTTGATAACTTCGGCCAGAGCATGGCTCGGCTCGAGTGCCGGAATAATACCTTCGAGGCGTGTCAGCATCTGGAAGGCGTCCAAAGCTTCGTGGTCCATAATCGGCACATATTCCACGCGACCGATATCGGAAAGCCAAGAATGTTCAGGGCCGATGCCGGGATAGTCGAGACCGGCAGACACGGAGTGACCTTCCTTGATCTGGCCATCCGGATCCTGAAGCAGATAAGTGCGGTTACCGTGCAGGACACCGGGCGAACCGGCGGTGATCGACGCACAATGTTCTTCGCCGGACAGGCCCTTGCCGCCCGCTTCGACGCCGACGATCTTGACGCTTTCATCATCCAGGAAGGGATGGAAAATGCCGATGGCATTCGAGCCGCCGCCCACGGCTGCAATAACGAGATCCGGCAGGCGGCCTTCGGCCTCCAGCATCTGGACCTTGGCTTCATCGCCGATGACGGACTGGAAATCACGAACCATTTCTGGATATGGATGCGGACCGGCAGCGGTGCCGATCAGGTAATAGGTGTCATCGACATTGGTGACCCAGTCGCGCAACGCCTCGTTCATGGCGTCCTTCAGCGTACCGTGGCCAGCCGTGACAGGCACGACTTCCGCGCCCAGAAGCTTCATGCGAAACACGTTCGGAGCCTGACGCTCCACATCGGTCGCGCCCATATAGACCACGCATGGCAGACCGAAGCGGGCAGCAACCGTTGCCGAGGCAACGCCATGCTGACCGGCACCGGTTTCCGCAATGATGCGGGTCTTGCCCATGCGCTTGGCCAGCAGGATCTGGCCGAGGCAGTTGTTGATCTTGTGTGAGCCGGTGTGGTTGAGCTCTTCGCGCTTGAAGTAAATCTTCGCGCCACCCAGTTCAGCGGTCAGCCGTTCGGCGAAATACAACGGGCTTGGGCGGCCGGTATAATGGGCACCCAGATGTTTCAGCTCGGCCTGGAATTCGGGATCGGTCTTCGCCTTGTCCCATTCCGCCTGCAGCTCGAGAATCAGCGGCATCAACGTCTCGGCAACAAAGCGGCCTCCGTAAATACCGAAGCGTCCGTCCTCATCGGGACCGGCGCGGAACGAGTTGGGTTTCAGCGTTTCGTTCACTCTCAAACTCCCTGCGGCCTTGCCGATCGAACCGCATCGAAAAATGCGTCGATCATGGCCAGATTCTTGACACCCGGCGCGCTTTCGACGCCGGAAGATGCATCTATTCCCCTCGCCCCGGTTTCTTCCAAGGCTTCAGCGATATTGTCTTTGTTCAATCCCCCGGAAAGCATGTAATCCACGCCTTCGTCAAGAGAGCGCAACACGGTCCAGTCGAAGGATACGCCATTGCCGCCAGGCAGATCGGAACCCGCGGGCGGTTTGGCATCAAACAGAAACTTGTCGGCTATCCCTATATAGTGATCGATTTTGGCAAGATCATCGGCGTCGCGTATGGAAAACGCCTTCATGACCGGCAAACCGTATACGGCCTTGACGTTCAGCACCCGCTCAGGGGTTTCGCTGCCATGCAGCTGCAAAATGTCCGGCTTCAAGAGATCGATGATCTCGTCCAGTTCGTCATTGTCGGCATCGACGGTCACGGCTACGATCTTGACGCTGCCGCGCACGGCATCGGCCAGCTTGCCTGCAATGTCAGGCTCGATATTGCGCGGGCTTTTTTCGAAGAAGATGAAGCCGATATGGCTCGCGCCACGTCTCACGGCCCGCTCGATAGCGTCCGCAGATCTCAATCCGCAAATCTTGATATCCGGTGTCATGGCCTTCCTCATGAATTGCGAGGTGCCATGAAACAGGCGTCGAGTCGAGCCAAATCGAAACAGCCATGGGGACGGAGCGAATGTTTCACGTGAATCCAAACCATTTTGAAAGGATTTACTCGAAATCAATTGCGTGGAGTTGTGATCCGTTGCGCTTCAACCAGGCCTTCGAGGTTTCGGTATGCGGGCAGAGTTTCTCGCACAGCGCCCAGAATTTCGGCCCGTGGTTCATTTCCCGCAGATGCGCGACTTCATGCGCCGCCAGATAATCGATGACAGCTTCCGGCGCCATGACGATGCGCCACGAGAAGCTGAGATTGCCCTCATGCGAGCAGGAGCCCCAGCGGCTGCGGGTGTCTTTCATGGAAATGGAGCGTACCGGCTTGCCGACTGCCTTGGCATGAAAGGCCACTAGCCGTTCCAGATCGGAACGCGCTTCCTTCTTGAGAAAAGTTGCGATACGGCGGCCCATATGTTCCGGCGCTCCGCTGACCCGAAGAACCGCCTCCCCTTCGGTATTCTTCGCCAACTGCGTCACGCCGCGCAATGTGCCGGTATGTTCGATGCGATGCGCCACGCCCCGGATGGAGATGATACCGCCATCTTTGATGCTGCCTTCTTCTGAGAACTTGGAGAGCCTGGCTTTCAGCCAGCCATTGTGCCGCTCCAGAAAATCATCCACTTCGCGGTGGTGAAGCCCATAGGGAATGGTCATCTTCAGCGCTTTGCCACCCGGTTCGATGCGAAGCGTGATGCGGGTGGCGCGCTGATTTTCCTTGATGGTGATGGGCAGGCTGCGCCCACCGACGTCCACCATACGCTGGGAAGGCGTGGCTTTGCCGGATGCCGGAGATTTCGGGGACTTTCGAAGAAGCGAAAACATCGCCTTTCATAGCGATTCGCGCCGGAAAAAGCTATCTGCCTGCTGCTAGGCGGTCCGCTCATGCTTATGGAAGAACTCCAGCATACGCGGCACGATCTCGCGGCGGAACCGCGAGCCGTTGAAAACACCGTAATGTCCGACATCCGGCTGCATGTAATGTTCCCGTTTGTCAGCAGGAATATTCGCGCAGATATCATGGGCGGCCTTGGTCTGGCCCACGCCGGAGATATCGTCATTCTCCCCTTCCACGGTAAACAGCGCGACCCGTTTGATGGCAGCCGGATTGACCGCCCTGCCCCGATGCAGCATTTCGCCTTTGGGAAGGGCGTGTTCGATGAACACCGTCTCCACAGTCTGGAGATAAAATTCGGCGGTCAAATCCATCACGGCCAGATATTCGTCATAGAACTCGCGATGCTTTTCTGCGGAATCGCCGTCATTCTTGACGAGGTTCAGGTAAAAATCCTTATGCGCGGTCATATGCCGGTCGAGGTTCATCGACATGAAGCCGGAAAGTTGCAGGAAGCCGGGATACACCGTGCGGCCGAAGCCCGGCTGGGGCCATGGCACCTGCATCACTACATTGTCGCGAAACCAGTCGATGGATTTTCCCTTGGCCAGTTCGTTGACGGCGGTGGGTTTGATGCGCGTATCGATCGGACCACCCATCAGCGTCATGGATGCCGGTGCAAACGCATCTCCGTCTGCCTCCATGACAGACACCGCGGCCAGAACCGGAACAGATGGCTGACAGACGGCAACGATATGCACGCCCTCGCCCATGTGATGCAGCATATCGATGACGTAGGAAATGTAATCATCAAGATCAAAGCCACCTTCCGTCATCGGAACAGTGCGCGCATCCAGCCAGTCGGTGATGTAGATTTCGGCAGACGGCAGCAGTGCTTCTACAGTTCCACGCAGCAAGGTCGCGTAATGGCCGGACATGGGGGCGACCAGCAGGATCTTGGGGTCCGCCTTGCGGCCCAACGGCAAGTCCCGCTTGAAATGGACGAGATTGCAAAAGGGTTTCGCCCAGACTGTTTCTTCCTGAACGGCGACCAGCTGATCATCGATCATGGTGGAGGACAGCCCGAAGGCCGGCTTTCCATAGCGCCGGGTCAGGCGCTCGAACACTTCGAAACTCGCATCCAGACTGCGCCCGAAGGCGGTGTTGGACAGCGGGTTCATGGGATTATTACAGGCCTGACGCATGAGATCTGCACTGGCACGCAGCGGTGCCATGGCCGCATGGTTCATTTCATAAAGCTGATAAAACACGAATGAACGCCTCCCGTCGTTGATCGCAGTCTTTTTTGTAGGATAGCATCTTTTCGCAGTTGCACAAAATGCAGAAAGCGCCAGCGGTTTCCCGATGGCGCTTGATATCGAAAGAAGAGGTCAAAAACCTCTCACTGACCCATTCACTTAGACATCAGCAACAAAGGTCTGCTTCTGGCTGCCGAGACCCTCGATCCCCAGTTCCACGACGTCACCCGCTTTCAGGAAGCGTGGTGGCTTCATGCCAAGGCCGACGCCGGGCGGGGTGCCGGTGGAAATGACATCGCCCGGATGCAGGGACATGAACTGGCTGAGATAGGACACCACATTGGCAACGCCGTAGACCATGGTCTTGCTGGAACCGTTCTGCATGGTTTCGCCATTGACCTTCAGCCACATGCCGAGATTTTGCGGGTCGGTGACTTCATCCTTGGTCACGAGCCATGGGCCGATCGGGCCGAAGGTGTCGCAAGATTTGCCCTTGGTCCACTGGCCTTGCCTCTCCGACTGGAAGGCGCGTTCCGAAACGTCATGGGAAACACAATAGCCGGCAACGTAATCCAGAGCGTCCGCTTCGGAGACGTATTTCGCGGTCTTGCAGATCACTACGCCGAGTTCGACTTCCCAGTCGGTCTTTTCCGAACCGCGTGGAATGACGACATTGTCGTCAGGACCGACGATGGCGGATGTCGCCTTCATGAAAATGACCGGCTCAGGCGGCACTTTCGCGCCGGTTTCTGCCGCGTGGTCCGAATAGTTGAGGCCAATGCAGATGAACTTGCCGGTGCCAGCAACGCAGGCGCCGATGCGGCCATCCGAAAGAACCGGTAGCGTTGAGAGATCGATGGCTGCGATCTTCTTCAAGCCTTCAGGCGAAATCGCCTCGCCGCCAATATCCGTCACATGCGCTGAAAGATCACGAGCATTGCCATCTGCATCCAGAATGGCTGGCTTTTCCTGGCCCGGCTGGCCAACGCGCATCAATTTCATGGAACTCTCTCCCGGTTATCATACAAGATTATGCATATATGAACGAACTATTTATCCTTGTCACCCCTTCTAGCTTTTACAGGCGGAAGGTTTCTTTGTGTCGTTCGAGCCCGCGACATCTATTTGGCGCGTTGTTGATGCAAAACTGTGGCACAGTCCGCTTTGAGCCAATCCATATGGAATTGAAAACTGTCGAGGAGATGAAATGACCCACAGCAACAACCGCCAGTCCGAATATCCTGTCGAACCTCTGTTTCTGGATCGCTGGTCGCCACGCGCATTCGATGGCAAGTCGATGCCGAAAGAGCATTTGCTGACAATCCTCGATGCAGCGCATTGGGCACCTTCTGCGTCCAACCTGCAGCCATGGCGCTTTGTTTACGCCCATAAGGGCAGCGCGGACTGGGAGAAGTTCGTTGGCTTGTTGATGGAGGGCAATCAGGTCTGGGCGAAAAACGCGTCCGTTCTGCTCTTCATCATTTCGCGAAGCTACAGCCTTTCCCGCGAGGGTGAGAAGAAGCCAGCACCAACCCATTCCTTCGATGCTGGTGCGGCGTGGTTCTCGCTCGCCGTGCAGGCCCATATGCTCGGCTATCACGCTCACGGCATGGCCGGTATTTTCAAGGAAAAAATCGTTGAGACTTTGAATGTGCCAGAAGGCTATGTGGTCGAGGCAGCTGTCGCGATTGGCACGATGACGGACAAGAGCACCTTGCCGGACAATCTCGCGGAACGTGAAGTGCCGAGCAACCGGCTGCCGCTGGCCGATGTTGCCTTCGAGGGCAGCTTTACAGGCAAGGCCGACTAAAAGCCACTCGCCTAGTCTAGGACAGACAAAAGGCCCGGTGGACTGTCCACCGGGCCTTTTATTAATAGTCTGTTTCACGTGAATCGTCATTTGCGACGATCCACAGGCGAACATTAGATATCGAGGTTGGCAACGCTCAATGCGTTTTCCTGAATGAAGTCACGGCGTGGCTCCACCTCATCGCCCATCAGGCGGGCAAACAGACTGTCGGCGTCGGTCGCGTCTGGAATCTTGACCTGAAGCAACGAGCGCACATTGGCGTCGAGCGTGGTTTCCCACAGCTGCTCGGCATTCATCTCACCAAGACCCTTATAGCGCTGCATCGACAGGCCCTTGCGGCCTGCTGCAAAGATCGCGTCGAGAAGCGAGCGCGGGCCCGAAATCGTCAGCGTTCCATCCTTGCGCTGCAGCACCGGCGGCGTCTTGTAAACGTCACCCATGCGGGTCGCCAGCTGGTCGATATGGCGTGCGTCTGCGGAGCCCATGAGGCCCATATCCAGCGTCGAGACTTCCTTGACGCCGCGCACCATGCGCCAGAAACGCAGGCCGCCATCGTTTAGGACTTCACCCGCCCAGCCGCGCTCGGTTTCCTCGGCAATCATGTCAAGACGACGTGCCACTTCGGCAACGGTCGATTCAGCCTTGCTGGAATCGGCGGAAAGTTCAGGGTTCAGCGCGCCAGCAATGGCCGCCTGCTCGACGATGGAACGGCTGTAGCGGGAATGAAGGCTGTCGATCAGCGTGCGCATGCGCACCGCGTCGAGAATGACTTCGCGCAAATCTTCACCGACACGGACTTCGCCGGAACCGAGGGTCAGCGATGCTTCCTCGATACCCATGGAAATCAGATATTCTTCCAGCGCCTTCTCGTCCTTCAGATACTGCACGGACTTGCCGCGCGTAACCTTATAGAGCGGTGGCTGGGCGATGTAGAGGTGACCACGCTCGATCAACTCAGGCATCTGGCGGAAGAAGAAGGTCAGCAGCAGCGTGCGAATATGTGCACCGTCAACGTCAGCATCAGTCATGATGATGATCTTATGGTAGCGCAGCTTGTCGGCGTTAAATTCGTCCTTGCCGATGGATGTGCCGAGTGCGGTAATCAGCGTGCCGATTTCCTGGCTGGACAGCATCTTGTCGAAACGGGCGCGTTCCACGTTCAGGATTTTACCGCGCAGCGGCAGAATGGCCTGCGTTTCACGCGAACGTCCCTGCTTGGCAGAACCACCAGCGGAGTCACCCTCGACGAGGAAGACTTCGGACTTGGCCGGATCACGCTCGGAGCAGTCAGCCAGCTTGCCGGGCAGAGAGGCAATATCGAGTGCGCCCTTACGGCGGGTCAGTTCACGCGCTTTTCTGGCGGCTTCGCGGGCAATCGCAGCTTCCACGACTTTGCCGACGAGGATTTTGGCTTCGCTCGGATGCTCTTCGAACCAGGTGCTGAGCGCTTCGTTGACGAGGTTTTCAACAGCAGGCCGCACTTCCGAGGAAACCAGCTTGTCCTTGGTCTGCGAGGAGAACTTCGGGTCTGGCACCTTGACCGACAAAACAGCGGTCAGGCCTTCACGGCAGTCTTCACCCTGAAGGGAAACCTTTTCCTTCTTGGTGATACCGGAACTATCCGCATAGGACGTCACCTGACGTGTCAGCGCGCCACGGAAACCGGCCATATGCGTGCCGCCATCGCGCTGCGGAATGTTGTTGGTGAAGCAGAGCACATTCTCGTGGTAGCTGTCGTTCCACCACATGGCGACTTCGACGGTAATCCCGTCCTTCTCGCCTCTGATCGCGACAGGCTTATCGACCAGCGGCTTCTTGGCGCGGTCCAGATAACGCACGAAGGCTTCCAGACCACCATCATAGGTCATCTCTTCCTGCTTGATATCCGAATGGCGCTTGTCTGTGAGAAGAATGCGCACGCCGGAGTTCAGGAAGGCGAGTTCGCGAAGCCGGTGTTCCAGCGTCGCGTAATTATATTCGGTCATGGTGAAAGTATCGGAGCTGGCCAGGAAGGTCACTTCCGTGCCGGAACGTCCTTCGTAATCACCAACGATCTTCAACGGGCCATCGGCCACGCCGTGGGTGAAAGTGATTTCGTGAACCTTGCCGTTGCGGCGAATGCGCAGCTTTAGCCAGACAGACAGCGCGTTGACCACTGACACGCCCACGCCGTGCAGACCACCGGACACCTTGTAGGAATTCTGGTCGAACTTACCGCCCGCATGCAGCTGCGTCATGATGACTTCGGCAGCCGAGACGCCCTCGCCCGTGTGGATATCCGTCGGGATACCACGACCGTTGTCGGTTACCGTGACGGACCCATCGGCATTGAGCGTGACCGTTACCAGATCGGCGTGACCGGCCAGCGCTTCATCGATGGCGTTGTCCACGACTTCGTAGACCATGTGGTGCAGACCGGAACCATCGTCGGTATCGCCGATATACATGCCGGGGCGCTTGCGCACAGCATCGAGGCCTTTCAAGACCTTGATGGAATCGGCTCCATAGGCTGCACTGGCGGCGTTTTCGCTCGACGATGTTTCAGTCATAAGCACTCTTTCCAAATGTATCTGTCGCAGCGCGTCCAAATGAGACGGCGCGGCAGCGAATCACTTTTAATCTGACGTGTGACTATAGAAATTCCGCTTCGATATCCAAAGTCCGCAAGCGCCAAAACCCTGCATAAAGCAGGGGATAGCGAGGGTTTCAATCGCAAGAACGGCTTTTTTGCAGCACGGCTGCCAATTCATCTATCACACTTGGCGCCAGCTTGCGAATATCCCGCGCCAATCCGTTTGCCAGAGCCGTATATTCCTTCGGCAAACCCGCCGTATCGATCACCACGCGCGGGTCGGATGCGCCCGCCAGAGAGAACAATTCATCCGCCTCGTCCCAGATGATGTTGAAATATCCGGCAATGCGCTGAAGAAGATTAAAGCTGGGCTTGCCGCGTTTGCCGTGTTCCAGCGCCGAAAGATAGGCAGGCGATACGCCGATGGCGAGCGCCATCTGTTTTTGCGACACGCCCTTTTTTTCGCGAAGACCACGAACGGCGTCCGCAAAGGGCGTCATGACGTATCTCCCCGTCTTCGCGCCAGGCGCACGTAAAGCGCGCCATCTCCACCATGGTTCATCGATGCATCTTCATAGGAGGAGATGAGATATCGATATTCCGGCTTGGAGAACCACATTGGCACCGCTCTTTTCAGAGCGCCGTCACTGCCCATGGACCGACCCTTGCCGGTGATGACGAGAACGTGGCGCAGACCCCGTTCATGGGCACGAATCAGAAAATCGAGCAAAACCGCGTGGGCCTCACTCTGGAACATGCCGTGCAGATCGATGCGTGCTTCAAGCGGCAGTCGCCCACGGGTCAGTTTGCGTTTGACCGGCTTTTCCATCGGGCTGTGAATGCGCTTCTTTTCCGCATCCGTGGCCAGAGGCTGGGACACCGTCTCAACGATCATCTGCGGGAAAGGCGGAATGATCTTGGCTGCTTTCGGTGCGGGCTCCGGCTCGACTTCCGCTTCCAATGCTTCGAAGGCAAGCAAGTCTTCGACACGACCGGAAATCAGCCGGGTCGTTCTGGCGACCTTGCCCCATAAGATACGCTCGTCCTTGCCGAGTTTGCGGCCGCCCTTCATTACCGATACCTTTCCGCCGCCCCACGCGGAATCAGTATATAAAAATCTGCATCATTGCGCACGGTGCCCGCAAGCTCTCCTGCATCGTCACCCGATCCGGTGAAGATATCGCCGCGCGCCGGCCCGACAATCGCCGATCCCGTGTCGAGCGCCAGCAACAGCCGCCCGAAGGGTTGACCATCATCCAGATGGGTCAGGCTTTGCGAAGCGATGTAGAAAGGGAAGCCAAATGTGTGGATCAGCCGATCCACCGCAAGCGACCTGCCCGCAATCAACGGTACCTTGGCAGCCGCAATCGGCCCGAGTTCAAGGCCTTCCACATCGGCCTCGCGGAAGAAAATGTAAGACCGGTTATGCCAGAGAACCTCATCCACCTGTTCGGGATGGTCCCTCAGCCACTGGCGGATGGTCTGCATGGAGATGGTGGCCGGGTCGAGTTCACCCCGATCCAGCAAGAGGCGTCCCACAGGCGAAAACACATGGCCCGCTTTTGCCGCATAAGTAATCCGCTTGATCGTGCCATCGGCGTAGCGAAGACGTGCAGCACCCTGCACATGGACGAAGAACAGATCGACCTTCGATTTGGCCCAGGCGATTTCAAACCCCCGCCCTTCGAGATAGCCGCGGTCGATTTCGCCTCTATCGGGGTAATGCGAAATCTTCCCGTCCCGCAGCAAACCGAAGGCATAATAGGGATCGATCTCTTCCGGCCGATTGGCGTCATCGAGATCGATCAAATCATCCGGGCGGCGATAGATCGGATATTTCCAGACGGCATCCGGCGAAGCGGATACCTCCAACTCAGGCTCGTAAAACGCGGTGACGAAACCGGTTTTCCCAGATGAAGGAGATATTTTGAAAGGCAGACAGTGGTCTTCGAAGAACCGGCGAGCCGTCGCCGCATCGGAGAAATTTGCCTGTTCAGCCTTTTCGAAAAAGGCGACAAGTTCTTCGGCGGTCAGACCCAGGGAGCCGGTGCGGTAAGGCTTGCCTTTGCGCATATGCGCCAGAATGGATTGCATGGCCGGAAGCAACGCGGAAGGGTCGTCCTTCTGCCAACCCGGCAGCTCAGCAAACGACACGTCCTTGAGTTCGAAATTCCGGCCAGCGCTGGTCATTGCTCGGATTCGGTCGCAATCAGCTTCCAGTTCGGATCGCGAGAACGGATATCGCGCGAGAAAGTCCAGATGTCATCGACCTCGGAGACATTTTCGGCATCGCCGTCGATCAGCTTGCCTTCCTTGTCGTAGGTCGCCGAAATCAGCTGGCTGATGATGCGAAGGGTGATCTGCTCTTCGGAATCGCGAATGCTGGCATGGGTGATATCGATTTTTTCCGTGCCGACGAATGTGGATTTAACCACCTCGCCACGGCTTTCACGCTCTGTGATCGCCGCATTGAAGCCGTCATAGACTTCCTTGGACAGAAGATTTTTGAGCGTCTTGCGGTCGCCATCGGCAAAAGCCATGACAATCATCTCATAAGCCATCCGCGCGCCGTTCAAAAACTCCTTCGGGCGGAACGAAGGATCGGTTTTGGTCAGTTCACGCAGCGAATCATTCAGCGCGGAGCCGACAGGAGAAATGGCATCAATTTCCGCAAAACGGTTTTCTTCTTCGCCCTCACCACGACGCGGTAAGGTAACGACCTTGTTATCGTCACCTGCGCCGGATTTGGCGACATCGCGGGGGCTGTAGGGGTCGATTGGGGGCTTTTCATTGCCGGTACGACGGCCAAGGACACTGCGCAGCTGAAGAAAAATCAGCACTGCAGCCACAAGAAAAAACAATGTTATAAAGTCGCTTGAGCCCATCTTTTACCGAAACCGCCATTTAAATCCAATTTTCTACACATCATATAGTCTGCATCTGCTCATCATTCAAACAGGCAGATTCAATCGCCGGTCTCCAAACATGGCCAGCTTGGCGATATGATGGGTATTCAGGCACCGGATGACACGGAAAACGCTTCTGCATTTCCGCTTCGGTGAACAGATTTTCGACAGCTTGGAACGTCACCCTCAGCATCTCGCCAGCATCTGGATGAATGCAAGCGGGCTTCAACAACACAAGGCAGGACTTATGCGTTTCTCACTCTTACCCGTCATCGTTCTTTTGATGCCGATCCTGGAAATTGCCGGCTTCATCGTCGTTGGCAAGGCTCTTGGACTGTGGCTGACGTTGGCGCTGATCCTGCTCACATCCTTCCTCGGCCTCGTCATTTTGAGATCCGGCGGCCTTGGCATGGTGCGCAATCTTCAAAATGCCAGCCGGACGGGTGCAGAGCCTGCGGAAGCGATGATCAATGGCGGCATGCGGGTTATCGCCGGTATTCTTCTGTTCATTCCCGGCTTCATTACCGATGCGATTGGCCTTCTGTTGCTGATCCCGGGTTTCAGAAAGCTCATCTGGACAGCCATAGGCCCACGTATCGTGGTTGCAAGCTCCTTCAGGGGAAAGGGTTTTCGTCCAGGCCCGCAGCGTGATGCGTCTTCCAAGGTGGTCGATCTGGATGAGGACGACTTTCATCGGGAAGGGTCGGGACATTCGCCCTGGTCGCAGAACCGGGATGACCGCGACCTGCCAAAACCCTGACCTGCCCCTCTATATCAAAGGGTTGTAAGCCTATTGTCGAGATGATAGACGGGCTTCCAAGAATTCAATCCGCGAGGACATATTATGACCACTGAAAACGGTGCGCAGGAAGGTGCAAACCCCTCCCTCAATATTCTGACCCAGTACACCAAGGATTTGTCGTTTGAAAATCCGGGCGCTCCACGGTCGTTGCAGGCACGCGATGGCGCACCTGCAATCAACATCAATGTCAACGTCAATGCGAACCCGATTTCCGGTTCCGACTTCGACGTCGTTCTGACGCTGAATGCAGAAGCCAAGGATGGCGACAAGGTTCTGTTCGTTGCCGAACTGGTTTATGGCGGCGTTTTCCGCATCACTGGTTTCCCGCAGGAACATATGCTGCCGGTTCTCTTCATCGAGTGCCCTCGCCTCCTGTTCCCCTTCGCACGCCAAATCATCGCAGACGTCACCCGCAACGGCGGCTTCCCGCCATTGATGATCGACCCGATCGATTTCTCGCAGATGTTTGCGCAGCGCGTTGCCGAAGAACAGGCCCGCGCCAAGGTTCAGGCCGTTCCGAACTGATCTGCCGAAATTTTTTGATGAAGAACCCGGGTCAAAAGCCCGGGTTTTTTTATGGGCGGAATTTGTTGAGCATTTTATCTCAGCAATGCCAACCGCACTATTCGAAGAAAAATCCGCGCGGCCTAACTCCGTTATTGTCGCCCTAGTGCTGGTATTTATTCCAGATCGCCTTATCGCCCATCGCCAGAACCAGTTTACCATGGGCTGCTGCTGTTTCTGCGTCCAGCCGCTGTGGCAATGGTCGGGATCTCACCAGAGCTTCCAGGGGAACATCATCGACGGTCTCATTGACCTGCGATTTTACGGCAGAGCCGAACCCGAGCGCAGTCTGGCGACCGCCGATCATCTCGATATAAACTTCCGCCAGAAGTTCGGAGTCGAGCAACGCGCCGTGCTTTGTACGGTGTGAGTTGTCTATGCCGTATCTGCGGCAGAGCGCATCGAGCGAATTTGGGCCCATCGGATGTTTGCGACGGGCCATGGACAGCGTATCTGTCACCATTTCCGGCGAGACCGGTTCGATGCCAAGACGCCCAAATTCCGCATTGATGAAACCCATATCGAAGGTCGCATTATGCGCGACCCAGCGCGCACCTTCAAAAAAGTCGCGGATTTCCTGAACGACCTCCTCGAATTTTGGCTTGTCCAGTAGGAATTCATCCGTGATGCCATGCACGGCCAGCGCATCCGGATGAACCTTGCGGTCGGCAGGATTAATGTAAATATGGATGGTCCGGCCAGTCGGGAAGTGATTGAAGAGTTCGATGCCGCCAATTTCGATGATGCGGTCGAACTTCGATTCCAGGCCGGTGGTTTCCGTATCGAATATGATTTCGCGCATCGTTAAACCTTTTCTTTTCGCTCGAATCTCAAGGCAGCGAGAACGGCTTTCACCTGCATCCGCGCCTCTTCAATTCCCCGGCCCGTATCGATGATGAAATCGGCCCTGCGTCTCTTTTCCTCGTCTGGCATCTGCCGCGCAAGGATCATGTGAAATTTTTCTTCCGTCATCCCGGGCCGAGACATAACCCTTTGCCTCTGGATGTCCGCATCACAGCTGACAACCACGATCTTATCGACGCGGCTTTCCGTGCCGGTCTCGAACAGAAGCGGGATATCCAGCAAGGCGAATTCTGCGCCTGCCTGCCGTTCATGATCTAAAAACGCTTGCTGCTTTTTCCGCACCAGAGGATGAACGATGTGCTCCAGCTTTTCGAAATTATCCGGATTCTGACGTAAGGCCTCACCCAGCTTCTGACGGTTGACCTTGCCGTTTTCGGTCGTACCGGTAAAAGCCTCTTCGATCAGGGCCACCGCCTCGCCTGCATAAAGCTGATGAACGACGGCATCGGAATCACAAACGGCAACGCCTTCGTCCTCAAAAAGCTTCGCCGTCGTGGATTTCCCCATGCCGATAGATCCGGTGAGCCCGATGGTAATCATCCGTGCTTTTCCATATCGGCGATAATGAGGTTTCTCAGCTCTTCATCCACTTCAGGCGATTTGCCAAACCATTTTTCAAAACCGGGTTTGGCCTGATGCAAGAGCATGCCTAGGCCATCAACAACAGGAAAGCCCTGTTGCTCTGCCATTTTGAGAATGGGTGTTTTGAGCGGAACGTAGACGATATCCGTCACCACCGCATCGCGGCTCAGCTTGGAGAAATCGATATGCGGCGTTTCGGTGCCATCCATACCAAGAGATGTCGTGTTGACGAAAAGCCCAGCATTTGTCGAAACCTCATCTAGCGCTCCCATGGAATGCGCAAAGACATGATCTCCAAAGCGGTCCCGCAATTCTTTTGCACGGGCGACGGTTCTGTTGACCACGTGAATTTCAGAAATGCCGCGATTGCGCAGCGCCTGAATGACGGCCCGGCTCGCACCACCAGCGCCCAGAACCACTGCCTTGTCTGTCTTGTCCCAACCAGGATGCCGCGCATCGAGATTGGACACGAACCCGTAGCCATCGGTATTAGTCGCGCAAATCTGGCCATCTTCCAGCCACAGAGTGTTCGCGGCTCCCAGTTCCTGCACGATTTCGTCAGGCCTGTCTGCCAATCGGTAGGCGGATTCCTTGTGCGGGATTGTTACGTTACCGCCGACGAAACCGCTTTCGCCGGATTTCAGCGTTGCAACGAAATGCGCGAAATTGTCCGGCGATACCGCGACGGCCTGATAGGAGCCTTCAATGCCGAAGGTCTTTAGCCAATAACCATGGATCAAAGGAGAACGGGAATGCTTGATGGGGTAGCCTGTGACGAAGGCTTTGATGGTTAATGTTTCACGTGAATCAACCATCGATCAGGCCCAAGTCGCGAAGTTTCGTTAAGAGTGGCAGCAGCGGCAGTCCCAGAATGGTGAAATAATCCCCTTCAATATCGGTGAAAAGCTGAATGCCCTCCCCTTCCAGCTGATAGGCGCCGACGCTGGACAGCACTTTCGGTCCAACCCGCTCAAGATGCCTGTCGAGAAATTCCGCGTCCAACTCCCGCACGGTGAGATCGGCTACGGTGACGACGTCCCAGATAATGTCGCCGTTTTGGGCCAACACAGCACCGCAGTTCAAACGATGAGTCTTGCCCGACAGTGACATGAGGTTGGCGTGGGCCTCGACCATATCTTTTGGTTTGTGATAAATCCTATCGCCAAGCGACATGGTCTGGTCGCAGCCCAGAACGACAGCATCTGGATAAATCGCACTGACGGCCAGCGCTTTTGCCTTGGCAAGTTCGACAGCGATCCTGTCCGGCGACGCACCATCTCTCTCGAGCTTCGCATCGATGGCACGCTCATCGATTTCGGCGGGTTTAGCGGTAAAGCTCAGTCCAGCATTGCGCATCAGCATTTGCCGGGATGCGCTGGAAGAAGCAAGGATCAGGTTTGGTCTCATCAACCATGGTCTCCGAACAGGGGGGTGCGAAGGGATTAGCGCGTCCGCTGGCGAAGGGCAAGAATGGCTGCGGCGGTCTCTTCGATGGAACGCCGCGTCACATCGATCAGCGGCCAATTGTTGCGGGCGCAGAGTGCGCGCGCATATTTCAGCTCTTCCATGATCGTTGCGCGATCAATGTATTGACCCCGGTCAAAACCGCCCGTCGCGCCCAGCTCGCGGTTTTCACGAACCTGCGAAATGCGGTCAGACGTCGCGACGAGCCCCACTATCAGCGGTTTCGTTGCCTTATAGAGGCTCTCGGGCAATGGCACATCCGGCACCACGGGAATATTGGCGGTCTTGATGCCGCGATTGGCCAGATAAATGCTGGTGGGTGTTTTCGAGGTGCGGCTAATGCCGATAATGACGACATCGGCATCATCATAATTTTCCGGCATCTGGCCGTCATCATGATCCATGGCAAAGTTCAGGGCTTCGATACGGGCGAAATAGTCCGCATTCAACGCATGCTGCGCCCCCACCCGCCGGCGCGACGTTGTGCCGAGATAGGTCTGGAAAATACCAATGACGGGTTCCAGCACATTCACACAGGGCACGCCGATGGCGTGACATTGCAGATCGAGAAACTCGGCCAGCTGCTCATCCACAATGGTGTAGAGAACAATTCCCGGCTCCTGATCGATGCTGTCGATCACCTTTTGCAGCTGTTTCTGGTTCCGGATCATCGGATACACATGTTCCAGCGGCATGGCCGCGTGAAACTGCGCCGACACCGCTCTGCCCGCAGACATCAGAGTCTCGCCCGTGGAGTCAGAAATCAGATGAAGATGGAAGAAGCTTTTTTGGTTCTCCACGCTGTTTTCGTCCCCCTGTTGATAATGTCGGATAACATCCGCCATCTGGCCCGGTACCCGGTCGCGCGGCGCAAAACCTGTGTTTTGTCCACAATCGGCAAACCGGTGTAGCAAGCAAAAGCCTGCCTGTGAATTGTGAGGAGAAAAGCGGACGTTAAAAAACCGTCCAAGGGTTATCCACAAGCGTCATAGTATTCGATGTTTCTTTAAGCCACGGAAATATTTCGTTTATTTCAAAATATCCCGTCTGTTTTCCCAAACCTGTCCAAACAAGCGAGTGTGACATATGAATCATCGCTCATGCGGCATTTCCGCCGAACAGATTTTAATCCTTGCTACTCACAGACTCTAAGAAATAGAAAATCTTTTAAATCTCTTAGATTTTATTTTTTAGAAAAGATGAGCATCATGTCCGAACGCCGTGTTATGAAGGTTCTGAATGGAGAGGCACTTACCCCTCCTCCGATCTGGCTTATGAGACAGGCCGGTCGTTACCTTCCGGAATATCGAGAAACGCGGAAGACGGCAGGAAGTTTCCTCGATCTTTGCTATAATCCGCAGCTTGCAACGGAAGTGACGCTACAGCCCATTCGACGTTTCGATCTGGATGCTGCCATTCTCTTCTCGGATATTCTGGTCATCCCTGACGCCCTAGATCGAAATGTCTCCTTCACCGAAGGCAAGGGCCCTGCAATGGACCCGATCGATGTGGCCGGGATTGCTGCTTTGAAGCAGGATAATGTTCTGCCTCACCTCAAGCCGGTTTTCGAAGCGGTCTCGAAGCTTAGACAGGAACTGCCATCCAAGACTACATTGCTTGGCTTTTGTGGTGCGCCTTGGACGGTTGCGACCTACATGATTGCTGGTCACGGCACGCCCGATCAGGCCCCTGCCCGCCTCTTCGGCTATCAGGAACCGCAGGCGATGGAACAATTGCTGGCCTTCCTCGCCGAAGCCTCTGCCGATTATCTCGTTGAGCAATTAGACGCTGGTGCCGACGCCGTTCAGATATTCGATTCCTGGGCGGGTGTTTTGGGCGAGAAGGAATTTGAGGAATACGCGGTCAAGCCGGTCGCTCGTATCATCCAATCTGTTCGCGCGCGTCGCCCTGATGCCAAGATCATCGCCTTTGCGAAAGGTGCCGGCATTCTGCTGAAGGATTATCGCCAAAAAACCAAGGCAGATGCGATCGGTCTCGATTGGAGCGTGCCGCTGTCTTTCGCCCGCGATCTCCAGAAAGATGGCCCGGTCCAGGGCAATCTCGATCCGATGCGCATGGTTGCTGGCGGAAAATCCCTGGATGACGGCATTGATGCCATTCTTGACTGTCTTGGCAACGGCCCGCTGATCTTCAATCTCGGCCACGGCATCACACCGCAGGCGGACCCGGAAAATGTCACCAGACTGGTGTCGCGCGTTCGCTCCCACGGTGCACGCCTATGAGCGAGGAGAAGCAAACATCGGCCACTGCCGGGCGCAAAGCCCGTCTTCGGGCGGCGGTTGCGCTGAGCGCCTTCGTGGCCCTGATCGCGGTCGTGCTGCATGTCGATGCGGCCGATGCCTATCTCTGGATTAAGGCGCTGCACATCATCGCCGTCATATCCTGGATGGCCGGGCTGTTTTATCTGCCGCGGCTGTTCATCTACCACACGGATGCAGTCCCCGGTTCAGACAAGTCCGAGACCTTCAAAATCATGGAACAGCGTCTGCTCAAGGTCATCATGAACCCGGCCATGATGATATCCTGGGTTTTGGGCCTTTATCTCGCCTGGTCGGTTTATGGTTTTTCCGGCGGCTGGCTGCATGCGAAAATTGCTCTGGTCATTCTCATGACGGCGACGCATGTCTATTTCAGCAGAAGCGTCAGGCGTTTTGCACGGGATGAAAACACACGTTCTGCCCGTCACTGGCGGTTGATGAACGAGGTTCCGACCGTCCTGATGATCCTGATAGTCTTACTTGTGGTTGTGAAACCATATGCTTGACGGGCGATCACGATAAATTTCTCGGAATTGGTGCTTTCCTCTTGCGGCTTTCCGGTTGAATCGCTATTTTCCGGTTACTCATCTCAATGGCATGTGAATTATTCAGACGTCTGCGGGGCCTTCCCCAGTACCTGATTCGCGATCACGCCTTTCCCCACACATATTTTAAAGACGGTCTTTCTCTTCATGGCTGAAATGAAGCTTCAGGAACTTAAGAGCAAATCCCCTACCGATTTGCTGACTTTTGCCGAATCCCTGGAAGTCGAAAATGCGAGCACGATGCGTAAGCAGGAGCTCATGTTTGCAATCCTCAAGGTTCTGGCAAGTCAGGACATCGAGATCATCGGCGAAGGTGTCGTCGAAGTTCTTCAGGATGGATTTGGCTTCCTGCGCTCTGCCAACGCAAACTATCTGCCCGGCCCGGATGATATTTACATCTCGCCATCGCAGATCCGCCGTTTCTCGCTGAAAACCGGCGATACCGTCGAAGGCCCTATCCGTGGGCCTAAGGAAGGCGAACGTTATTTCGCGCTGCTCAAGGTCAACACGATCAATTTCGATGATCCGGAAAAGATTCGTCACAAGGTCCATTTCGACAATCTGACGCCGCTTTATCCGAATGATCGCTTCAAGATGGAACTGGATGTCCCGACATCCAAGGACCTCTCCGCACGCGTTATCGACCTCGTGGCACCGCTCGGCAAAGGCCAGCGCGGCCTCATCGTCGCTCCGCCGCGTACCGGTAAAACCGTTCTGCTCCAGAACATCGCGCATTCGATCACCGCCAATCATCCGGAATGCTATCTCATCGTTCTCTTGATCGATGAACGCCCGGAAGAAGTGACGGACATGCAGCGCTCGGTGAAGGGCGAAGTCGTTTCGTCTACCTTCGACGAGCCAGCCGTGCGCCACGTTCAGGTCGCCGAAATGGTCATCGAAAAGGCAAAGCGCCTGGTCGAGCATGGTCGTGACGTCGTCATCCTGCTCGATTCGATCACCCGTCTTGGCCGCGCTTATAACACCGTTGTTCCTTCCTCCGGTAAGGTATTGACCGGTGGTGTGGACGCCAACGCCCTGCAGCGTCCAAAGCGTTTCTTCGGTGCCGCCCGTAACATCGAAGAAGGCGGCTCGCTAACCATCATCGCCACAGCCCTGATCGATACCGGCAGCCGTATGGACGAAGTCATCTTCGAAGAATTCAAGGGCACGGGTAACTCTGAAATCGTTCTGGATCGTAAGGTCGCCGACAAGCGCATCTTCCCATCCATGGATATTCTCAAGTCTGGTACGCGTAAGGAAGACCTTCTTGTTCCGCGTCAGGATCTGCAGAAGATCTTCGTCCTGCGTCGCATTCTCGCGCCAATGGGCACCACCGACGCTATCGAGTTCCTGATCGACAAGCTGAAGCAGACGAAGAACAACGGCGATTTCTTCGATTCGATGAACACGTAATTAGCCGGATTCATCTTTGAAAGTTTCAGGCCGCGTCTTAACAGGACGCGGCCAATTGTTTGAAAGCATATGCATTCACATCCGATAGAGATGTCGTTGCCGATATTTCATAAGACGGTAATCGCTGAGCGCTCCAGGAGTTGTCGCCATGTCTCCTTCCAAAGATACGATCTACGCTCTCTCAAGCGGCTCCCTGCCCGCTGGCGTAGCGGTCTTGAGGCTGAGTGGATCGCAAGCTGTTTCTGCTCTATCGAAACTCGTCGGAGAGAATATCCCAGCTCCTCGCATGGCCGGTCTCAGAACGATTCGAAACCGAAACAATGACGCGATCGACCAAGGGCTCGTCTTTCAGTTTCCAGCACCCCATTCCTTCACGGGCGAAGACTGCGTAGAAATCCAGATTCACGGCAGTCGCGCCGTTGTTGACGCCATTTTTGCTGAACTCGATACAATCTCTGGCGTCCGCACTGCTGAGGCTGGTGAATTTTCCAAGCGCGCTTATGACAACGGCAAAATGGATTTGCTGGAAGTCGAAGGTCTGGCGGACCTGCTGAAGGCAGAAACCGAGATGCAGCGGCGGCTGGCCGTTGAACAGACCAGTGGCCGCCTTTCGGGATTATATGATGGCTGGGCGTATCGCCTGACCCGCTGCCGTGCATTGATTGAAGCAGAACTCGATTTTTCGGATGAAGACGACGTTCCGGATTCCGTTGCCGATCAGGTTTGGCGAGATGTTTTGACTCTCAAGGCGGAAATCGAGCAACATCTTTACGCTGGCGCGTCCTCTGAGATCATCCGTGATGGCTTTAAAGTCGCATTGGTTGGTGCGCCGAATGTTGGCAAATCGAGTTTGTTGAACGCGCTGAGCGGTCGCGACATTGCAATAGTGACCGATATCGCAGGCACAACGCGAGATGTGATCAGCGTTGATCTTAACATCGATGGTTATCTGGTGAGGGTCTTTGATACCGCGGGCCTGCGAGAGACGGCTGATATCGTCGAACAGGAAGGCGTACGCCGCGCGCGTCAAACCGCGAAATCTGCTGATCTAGTTTTGTTATTAACTGATTTCGATTCGGACCCGCAACAAATTCATGATTTAAGTGTCACGGCTTTTACAGTCGCAACGAAATCTGATTTGTCCAGCAAACCATCCCATCTGCGTGACCTTGCTATCTCCGCGAAAACTGGCGCAGGGCTTCAACAGCTGCGTGAACGCATCAAAACGGAAATAGAAAAGCGGGTTGGATCGTCTCTAACATTGGCTCCCGTTCGAGCTCGTCACAAGAAACGGCTTGAAGAGACGCTAAACTATGTTAGTGATGCGCTGAAATCCGAAGGAATGGATCTGGCGATCCGCTCGGAATATCTTCGGTTGGCTGCGACGTCTTTGGGACGGATCACCGGCCGCGTCGATGTCGAGGATTTGCTCGGCGTCATATTTTCCGAATTCTGTATCGGCAAATGATTCACGTGAAACATTCGCGTTTTCCCGTTGGAGCGCGACAGGGATAAAGAGATTTATAATGACATATGATGTCGTTGTAATTGGCGGTGGTCATGCTGGCTGTGAATCTGCAGCTGCAGCCGCACGACATGGCGCCAACACTGTTTTGCTGACGCACAAACGCGACACCATCGGCGTCATGTCCTGCAATCCCGCTATTGGCGGTCTAGGCAAAGGTCATCTTGTTCGTGAGATCGATGCGCTGGATGGACTCATGGGTCGGGTAGCTGATGCTGGTGGCATTCAGTTTCGTATGCTGAATCGGAAGAAAGGCCCAGCTGTTCGCGGGCCTCGCACCCAGGCAGATCGGCGTCTATATCGAGAAGCTATGCAATCGGAAATCGCTTCGATCCAAAACCTAAATGTGGTTGAGGGCGACGCCTACGACATTGAAATTCAAAATGACGTCATTACCGCCGTCATTCTTGCCGATGGTCGGAAACTATCCTGCCGTGCCGTTGTCCTGACGAATGGCACGTTCCTCCGTGGCCTCATTCATATCGGCTCCGAAAGGATTCCAGCCGGACGCGTTGGAGAAAAGCCGTCTGTTGGCCTTTCCGATACGTTGGCTCGGGCTGGACTACGGATGGGCCGCCTCAAAACCGGCACTCCTGCGCGTCTAGACGGAAAGACGATTGATTGGGCGGGTGTTGAACGCCAGGGTGCCGATGAGACCCCGGTTCCCTTCTCCTTCATGACGGATAAAATCGTCAACCCGCAGATTGATTGCGGCGTTACGCGCACGACGCCTGCTAGTCACAAAATTATTCAAGACAATATCCATCTCTCAGCCATGTATTCCGGCCAGATCGAAGGTGTCGGTCCACGTTATTGCCCGTCGATCGAAGACAAGATCGTGCGTTTCGGGGAGCGTGATGGCCACCAGATTTTTCTGGAGCCGGAAGGTCTCGACGACGATACGATCTATCCCAATGGGATTTCGACCTCCCTGCCCGCATCTGTGCAAGAAATGTTCATTCACACGATCCCCGGTCTCGAGAAGGTTACGATCCTCCAGCCTGGTTATGCAATCGAGTATGATTATGTCGATCCCCGCGAGCTCCGTCCCTCGCTGGAATGCAAGAAGGTCCCCGGTCTCTTTCTAGCCGGTCAGATTAACGGCACGACGGGCTACGAGGAAGCGGCGGCGCAAGGGTTGGTCGCAGGTCTAAATGCGTCTTTATTTGCGAGCGGAGGCAAACCGGTCCATTTTAGCCGAACAGAATCCTATATCGGCGTGATGATCGATGATCTGACGTCGAAGGGCGTCACCGAGCCGTACCGCATGTTTACGTCACGGGCCGAATACAGATTGTCGCTGCGTGTCGATAACGCTGATCTGCGCCTGACCCCTCTTGGGCTCGAAGCTGGTATCGTCGGTTTTGAGCGGGCCAACCGCTTTGCTGGTTTTATTAGTGACTTGGAGCGTGGACGCGAGCTTCTGAGAGAACTATCGATAAGCCCGTCTCAAGCCGCGAAGCAGGGCTTGAGGCTTAATCATGATGGACAGAGACGGACTGCTTACGAACTGTTGGCGTATCCGGATATTGAGTTTGAGACGCTGAAAAACCATTGGCCCGAGGTCAATAATATTCCGGCCAAAGTGGCAGAAGTTCTGAAGATCGAAGCGAGCTATGCCGTTTATATGCAGCGCCAGAGCGCCGACATTGTTGATATCAAGAGAGACGAAGATCGCAAAATCCCTGAAGATTTTGATTTCACATCATTGTCAGGCCTCTCGAACGAATTGAAGCAGAAGCTTGAGAAAGCACGGCCTGCAAATATTGCTCAAGCGTCGCGCGTGGACGGGATGACGCCGGCTGCGGTGTCGCTTATTCTTGCTTTGGTCAAGAAAGGCACTTATACGCAAACTCAGAAGTTGCGTGCACAGCCTTAACGAGTCCCAATATGAAGATAAACGGCCAGAGTGTTTCACGTGAAACACAAGATCGGCTTGAGCATTTTGTCGAGCTTTTCAAGAAATGGAATGCCACGACTAATCTCGTAGCACCCTCGACCCTCAGCGAATTGTGGTCTCGCCATGTGGCAGATAGCGCGCAGATATTTCAACTGTCTCCTACGCCTCAGACTTGGGTGGACCTGGGAAGCGGCGGTGGCTTTCCCGGTGTCATCACAGCCATTTTTCTGGCCGAGCTTCAGGATGGCTGGGTCAATCTGGTTGAAAGCAACAACAAAAAGGCCGGTTTTCTGCGAGTCGCGTTGAAAGAGACGGGCGCCAGAGGGTCTGTGCATCCAATTCGCATAGAGACGGCGCCGCAGATTATCAAATCGGCTGATGCGGTGTCTGCGCGAGCACTGGCAGAGCTCGATTTATTGCTAAGCTACATTCAGCCCTGGGCAAATGAGAACCAAAATCTACGCTCTTACCTCAACAAAGGCCGGGATTACGAGGCCGAGGTAAAAAAAGCGCGTGGTCGTTGGGATTTCGATCTGGTAAAACACCAAAGCAGTGTAGAAGAGAACTCTGTTGTTCTCGAAATCAGTAATTTGCGTCGAAAAGCTGATTGACCAAGTCAGGTGCGGCACCATGTTTGAAAAAAACCGGATCATTACGATTGCCAACCAAAAGGGCGGTGTCGGTAAAACGACGACGGCGATTAACCTCGCCACGGCCTTGGCTGCCATCGGTGAGCGCGTTCTCGTTGTCGATCTTGATCCGCAGGGTAATGCCAGCACTGGGCTAGGGATTGACCGTCGCGAACGTAAGCTGTCGTCTTACGATCTGCTGGTCGGTGCTAATACGGTTGCCGAAGTTGCCGTGCCGACTGCTGTCCCAAATCTTGATATCGTCGCATCGACTATGGATTTGCTGGGCTTCGAGATGGAAGTTGCAAACGCTGCAAACCGCGTGTTTCTTCTCAAAAGCGCTTTGCAGGCGCCAGATGCCCTCGCCTATTCGTATATCCTCGTCGATTGCCCTCCATCTTTCAATCTTCTAACGATGAACGCCATGGCTGCTGCTCACTCGGTGTTGGTGCCCTTGCAATGCGAGTTCTTTGCATTGGAGGGTCTCAGCCAGTTGTTGGATACGGTCAACCAGATTCGCGGTACGGTTAATCCGGCGCTGGATATCCAGGGCATCGTTTTGACCATGTTCGATTCCCGCAACAATCTCGCCCAGCAGGTGGTCAGTGATGTGCGGACGCATCTTGGTGAGAAGGTTTATCACACGCTCATCCCGCGCAATGTGCGCGTCTCCGAAGCGCCGTCCTATGGCAAGCCGGCCATCCTGTATGATTTGAAATGCGCTGGAAGCCAAGCCTATCTGCAACTCGCTTCCGAGGTTATTCAGCGCGAGCGTTTGCGCAAAGCTGCGTGATGCGTGCCAGCCGCCGAGAAGCGATAACATAATCCAAGCGCAAAATTATGATGAGCGGCGCTTTCGATCTGTGGAGTAAATAATGAGCGATGATCTTTCGAAGCGCCGTCTCGGACGTGGTCTGGCAGCATTGATTGGCGAGATGGACCAGCCCTTGCCGGTTGGTGAACCGCAGCGCGCCGTCAGTCCTGATCGGACGATCCCTATCGAATTCATTGCCCGCAGCCCGCGCAACCCGCGTCGCCATTTTGATGAAAGCGAATTGCAGGATCTGGCGTCGTCCATTCGCCAGCACGGTATCGTCCAACCTGTCGTCGTGCGCACCGTCGAGCAGAACCGTTACGAGATTATCGCCGGTGAGCGTCGCTGGCGCGCAGCGCAGCTTGCGGGCTTTACCGAAGTTCCCGTCATCGTTCGCGACGTGGATGATCGTACCGCCCTTGAACTCGCCATTGTTGAAAACGTTCAGCGCTCCGATCTCAACCCGCTGGAAGAAGCTTTGGGTTATGATCAGCTGATTGCCGAACATGGTTACACCCAGAATGATCTTGGCGAGATTATTGGTAAGAGCCGAAGCCATGTCGCCAATAGCCTGCGCCTTCTGAAGCTACCAGACCCAGTCCGCGATATGCTGGCTGAAGGCACGCTCTCCGCTGGCCATGCACGCGCTCTGGTTCCAACGTCTGATCCGGCCTATCTGGCGCGGACAATTGTCTCCAAGGGACTTTCCGTTCGTGATGCGGAGCGTCTGGCGCAAGCGGATATCCGGGCGCAGCTGGACCCGACGAATTCCCGCAAGGCTGAGAACGAAAAAGACTCCGATACGATTGCGTTGGAGCGGACGCTTGCCGATGCGCTGGGCCTCGATGTGAAGATCAATCACAAGGGCAATAGCGGGCATATCCGTATCAACTACCGCACGCTGGAACAGCTTGAAGCGGTCTGCCGTTTGTTGGAACAGAAATAGTAATAACTCTTTGAATTAAAACGGGAAATAGAAAATTCTGTTTCCCGTTATTGCTTTTATGTCAAGCTGCTCTCAGAAGTCGATTGCACGACCTTTGATCTCATAGTCTCCAAACCGGACTGGTTCCGCGCCGCCACGTCCGCCTGTCTCTGGTGGTAGTTCCAGCTGCTCTGCTATCTTGCGGCGCTCTTCGGCTTCCTTCAATGCGCGCTCTGCTGCAGGGGAAATCTTCTTATGGTTTTCACCAGCATTGTCGTTGTCTGCGTTCTGCATAGTTCTCAAGGCCTTATGACAGGATATTGAAAAGCGTTTCTTCGTAACCAGATTATAGAAGTCGGAAAGGCTTGATAAGCCATTTCACCCCCGGAACGGAGATTTTTGGATGAACCTGATGCGTACGGCCATGTTGTTGGCATTCATGACGGCCTTGTTCATGGGCATTGGTTTCATGATCGGCGGGACGGGCGGCATGATGATCGCCTTCCTGTTTGCCGCAGGCATGAACTTCTTCTCCTACTGGAATTCCGACAAGATGGTCCTTCGCGCTTACCACGCGCAGGAGGTGGATGAGCGCAATGCGCCCGATTTCTTCGCGATGATCCGTGACCTTTCCCAGAATGCCGGTCTGCCCATGCCAAAGGTCTATGTTTATGACAGCCCGCAGCCCAACGCCTTTGCCACCGGTCGCAACCCTGAAAATGCCGCCGTTGCTGCTTCCACCGGACTGATGGAACGGCTGACGCCGCAGGAAGTGGCTGGCGTGATGGCGCATGAGCTGGCCCATATCCAAAATCGCGACACCCTGACCATGACGATCACGGCCACGCTTGCAGGTGCGATTTCCATGCTGGGCAACTTCGCCTTCTTCTTCGGCGGGAACCGTGAAAACAACAATCCGCTCGGCTTTATCGGTGTGCTGGTGGCGATGATCGTTGCTCCACTTGCGGCCATGCTGGTGCAGATGGCAATCAGCCGTACACGCGAATATTCCGCTGACCGTCGTGGAGCCGAGATTTGCGGCAATCCCCTTTGGCTTGCATCCGCCTTGCAGAAGATCGCAGGTGCTGCTCAGCAAATCCACAATGACGATGCAGAGAGAAACCCCGCGACTGCGCATATGTTTATCATCAACCCGCTGTCTGGCGAGCGGATGGACAATCTGTTTTCCACCCACCCGAATACCGACAACCGCATTGCCGCCCTGCAGGCCATGTCATCGGAGTTTGCACAGCCATCGACCTATGCGGCAACAAGTGGTAAGCCGGTGCGCAAATCACGCTCCGTCCCGAACACGGGTTTTGGACGAGGCGATAATAATGAGCGTAAAGGTCCCTGGTCTTGACATCGAACTCCTCCGCCAAACCGGCAAAACACTTTAAACGCAAGCCGTCTGGTGGAAATAATGACGCCTCTTTCGCAGGCGAAGAATGGAAGCCTGGCCTTGCGGCCCGCGTCGCAGCCGTAAAGATCATCTCTGCCGTCATCGATAAGAAGACGTCACTGGATGGCATGTTGGATGCGGAAAATGGCAATCCGGCCTATCGTGCGCTGAGCCTAGCGGACCGGGCATTGGTGCGCGCCATCGTCAACACGGCGCTGCGGCATCTGCCACGTATCGAAGCCGCACTCTCCATGTTGCTGGATGGACCGCTTCCGCAGGGCGCGCGTTCGCTGCACCATGTCATGGTCGTGGGTGCCACGCAGATGCTGTATCTCGATGTACCTGACCATTCCGCCGTCGATCTTGCAGTGGAGCAGGCGCATCGCGATCCACGCAACAAGCGTTTCGTGAAACTCGTCAATGCCGTTCTCCGCCGCTTGGGTCGTGAGAAAGACGATGTGCTGCAGGCTATCAGCACCGTTCCTGTGCTGCCCGAGTGGTTTTTCTCGCGACTTGCTGAGGTCTACGGTGCAGAAGCCGTCAACCGCATGGCCGAGGCTCAACTTATTCCGTCGGTTATCGATGTCACGGTAAAATCCGATCCCGATCTCTGGGCGCAGAAGCTGAACGGTACTGTCATGCCCAATGGCAGCGTCAGGCTTCAGTCTTTCGAAGGCTCTGTTGCTGCGCTGGAGGGTTTTGACGAGGGTGAGTGGTGGGTGCAGGATTTTTCCGCCAGCATGCCTGTGCGGTTGATGGGTGATCTCTCTGGCAAACGTGTTGCGGACCTCTGTGCTGCACCGGGTGGCAAGACGGCGCAGCTTATTCTTGCGGGCGCCGAGGTCACGGCACTCGATCAATCCGGCAACCGCCTGAAGCGTTTGCGTGAGAATCTGGATCGTCTGAAGCTGAAAGCCGACACGGTCGAGAGCAACATGCTCAAGTTCCGGACCGATGATTTGTTTGATGCGGTGCTTCTGGATGCCCCCTGCTCTTCCACGGGCACGCTGCGCAAGCATCCGGATGTGTGCTGGACGAAGGACACGCAGGACATTGCAAAGCTCGCGGCTTTGCAGGAGCAGATGTTGGGGCACGCCATTACGCTGGTCAAGCCTGGCGGTATGGTCGTGTTTTCCAATTGCTCGCTGGACCCTTTAGAGGGTGAGGACATGGTCGCGAAGGTGCTGAAAAGCGAGCCTGGCCTCGAGCGTGTTCCTGTGTCACCGAAGGATTTTCCAGGCCTCGAAGCGGCGATCAATGCTGACGGTGACCTGCGCACAACGCCGGATATGTTCGGTGGCGTAGATGGTTTTTATGCAGCGGTGTTGCGTAAACACTAGCCGAGTACTTCTGCCTTCCCTCCACCTCCCGCGTTGCCGTTTCTTCGTGGATGGTTTCCTTATCAATGGCTGACCGCGCTTGATGCGGCACGACATAAGGCGTCGGTTACCCCGGCGCGCCAGCATCGTTTACAAAATATGAAGTTTTTCGTGAAAGATTGAATGACTTGTCAATTGCTAGCCAGCATCCTTACATCTCTGAAACATAATAAGTCTTTGCGCGGGCGGGAAACACAAGTTTGGTAGGATCCCTGAACAGCAGCTTCAGCGTTGCGGGGCTATTTTTACGCACCCTACGGAACCGTGCCATGATTGGCATTGCGCCGCTGCGTATTCAATTCCTGAAACTTGCGGATCGTACACCCAGCGGGCTCGTGGCAGCGCCAACGGATTTGCGCGCAGTTGATCCCTACATTGCCGAAGAGCTGGTCTATGGCCGTATCGCGCTTGCGGGGCGGATACTGGAAACCGGCGGTGTTTCACCCTTTTCTCTGGACATGCCGTCCGAGGCCTTCGAGGAAAAGCTGCACAGCTTCAGCTGGCTACGCCATGTTCGGGCCAGCAAGTCGGAGGAAGCCTGCACCCGCTCGCGTCTTCTGGTTTCAGACTGGATTGCGGTTCATGGACGCAGGATCATGGGCATTGCCTGGGCACCGGAGACGTCGGCGCAGAGGCTGATTGCGTGGTTATCGCATTCACCTGTCATCTTGCAGAGCGCGGATGCGGGGTTCTATCGGCGTTTCCTGAAAAGCCTCGGTTATCATGTGCGCTATCTGAGCCTGATTGCCAAATATGCGCCGGATGGTGAAGTGCGGTTGAAAGTCCACATCGCGCTGGCTGTTGCATCGATTTCCCTGCCCAATCGCGCATCGAAGATTGCCCGTTACGGCATGAAACTGGATCGGGAGCTGGAGCGTCAGATTCTGCCGGACGGAGGACATGTGTCGCGCAATCCCAGAATTATGCTGGATTTGCTGATCGATCTTTTGCCGTTACGACAGAGCTATATCAATCTGGGCCATGATGTGCCGCCAGGGCTTGTGCCTGCGATTGACCGCATGTTCCCGGCCATTCGTTTCTTCCGGCATCAGGATGGTGATCTGGCGCTGTTCAACGGATCCACGGCAACGCTCGCCAACGAACTGGCCTCTGTGCTGCGATATGACGAGACATCTGGGCGGCCATCGCGCGCGCTTCCTGATATCGGTTATCAGCGACTGGCAGCGGATGACGCGGTCATCATTGTCGATACGGGTATTCCGCAACGGCTGTCGCTTTCCAGAAGCGCTCATTGCGGCTGCCTGTCCTTCGAGCTGTCCTCGGTCAGGAACCGCTTCATCGTCAATTCTGGCTTTCCGCCCTTTGCGGCACCCGCCTTCAAACGAGCAAGCCGCTCGACAGCTGCGCATTCCACCGTCACCATCAATGACACCTCGTCGTCGCGACTTTCACGCTCGCGACTGCTGGGTGCCATTATGGTGCCGGGTATTACCGAAGTGAATGTGGAGCGAGAGACTGACCAGAAAGGTGCCGATGTGCTAGTGGCATCGCATGATGGTTACCTCAAGGAATTCGGTTTTATTCACCAGCGAGAGCTGGAGCTGAGTGCCGCCGGCAGCAAGATCAAGGGGCGTGACCTCATTCACGCAGCCGCGAATGACAAAAAGGCGCCGTCTGCGTCCGTGGATGTTGTTTCACGGTTTCACATTCATCCCTCCATCGAGCTTGTATCTCTGGATGAGGAATCCATCATGATGCGCGCGGTCGATGGCACCAGCTGGGTGTTTTCAGCGCCGGGCCAGACGGTAAGCATAGCAGAAGATGTGTTCATGGCGGATGCGTCTGGTATTCGCCCGTCGCAGCAGATCGAAATCCCCTTCCAGGCTTCGGGAACAACGGAAATCCGCTGGCTTATCGAACGGAAGCTGTAAACGGTTACAGCTCGCGTAAAATCCTGCGTGATTCCATGGCGGATGCCCGCGCTCTGTTTATTAATGGGCAAAGCTGTGCTAACGCGGCGTCAACCGCCGGATGGGTCGCTCTCCGGCCTGTCCCTTCCGCATTACGGAGTTCTCCCGATGGCTGTTGTTTCCAAGAAAATTCCCGCTCCAGACAAGGTCAAGATTCGCACCGCTCTTCTGTCCGTCTCCGATAAGACAGACATTATTGAACTGGCAGGTGCGCTGGTCAAACTCGGCGTGAAACTGCTGTCGACGGGTGGCACGTCCAAGGCGATTGCGGATGCGGGTCTTCCAGTCACGGATGTGTCCGATATCACCAAGTTCCCGGAAATCATGGATGGCCGCGTCAAGACTTTGCACCCCAATGTGCATGGCGGCCTGCTGGCAATTCGTGACGATGCAGAGCATGTGGAAGCCATGCGGGCGCACGGGATCGAAGGCATCGATCTCTCCGTCATCAACCTCTACCCGTTCGAGGAAGTTCGCGCCAAGGGCGGCGATTATCCGACAACTGTAGAAAATATCGACATCGGCGGCCCGGCCATGATCCGCGCATCGGCCAAGAACCATGCCTATGTGACCGTGGTGACGGACCCGAGCGATTATCCGGAACTACTGGAAGCCTTGCAGGCAGATGATGGCCAGACGACCTATGCGCTGCGCCAAAGGTTTGCGGCTAAAGCTTATGCCCGCACCGCCGCTTATGACGCCGTGATTTCCAACTGGTTTGCCGAAGCACTGTCCATCGAAACGCCGCATTACCGCGCCATTGGCGGTGTGCTGAAGGAAAAGATGCGTTATGGTGAAAACCCGCATCAGAGCGCCGGTTTCTACCTGACTGGTGATAAGCGCCCGGGCGTTGCCACGGCAACGCTTCTGCAGGGCAAGCAGCTTTCCTATAACAATATCAACGATACGGATGCGGCTTACGAGCTCGTTGCCGAGTTCCTGCCGGAAAATGCACCTGCTGTCGCCATCATCAAGCACGCCAATCCCTGCGGCGTGGCGACCGGCACGACCTTGCTGGATGCCTACAAACGCGCGCTGGCCTGCGATCCGGTCTCGGCCTTCGGTGGCGTCATTGCGCTGAACCAGACACTGGATGCGGAAACGGCAGAAGAGATCATTCAGCTCTTCACCGAAGTCATCATTGCGCCTGATGTGACAGAGGAAGCAAAGCTGATCGTAGCGCGCAAGCCGAACCTTCGCCTGCTTTCCGCAGGCGGTCTGCCGGATGCACGCGCTCCCGGCATCACCGCAAAAACGGTTTCGGGTGGCTTGCTGGTTCAGAGCCGTGACAATGGCATGGTCGAAGACCTCGATCTGAAGGTGGTCACAAACCGTGCGCCGACACCGCAGGAATTGGAAGATATGAAGTTCGCCTTTAAGATCGCCAAGCATGTGAAGTCGAATGCGGTGATCTACGCCAAGGACGGACAGACGGCAGGTATCGGCGCTGGCCAGATGAGCCGTATCGATTCCGCTCGTATTGCTGCGCAAAAGGCTGAAGATGCCGCAAAGGCCATGGGCCTTGCGGAGCCGCTGACCAAGGGCTCCGCCGTTGCCTCAGAAGCCTTCTATCCGTTTGCCGATGGCCTGCTGGCTGCGATTGCGGCGGGCGCGACGGCTGTCATCCAGCCCGGTGGTTCAATGCGCGATCAGGACGTGATCGACGCTGCCAATGCACACAATGTCGCAATGGTGTTCACAGGCATGCGCCACTTCCGCCATTGATATTGGAAATGAGCCGCTCAATGTTTGTTAGCGGCTCGAAACACTTCCTTACCCTCAACGTGATCCTCGGGCTCGTCCCGAGGATTTTATCGAACCACGACGTTAAACGTGGTGGATCGTCGGGCTTTGTTGAAGCACATGCGCTGTTTCACATGAAACACGCCAGATTACGTCACCGCACCAACCTGCCACGGCACAAATTCATTATCACCATAGTCATAAATCTCGCTGACGGTCTTATCACCCGAGGCGACGGCGATGATGTGTTCGAAGATTCGTGTGCCGGATTCCTCTATCGTTTCATTTCCGGTGACGATCTCTCCGCAATTGATGTCCATGTCCTCTTTCATGTGTTCGTACATTTCAGAGTTCGTGGCGATCTTGATGCAGGGGGCGGGTTTGAAGCCGGAAACGGAACCACGACCTGTGGTAAAACAGATGACGTTGCAGCCGCCCGCTACCTGCCCCGTAACCGCAACAGGGTCGTAACCGGGTGTGTCCATGAAGACGAAACCTGGTTCGGTTACGGTTTCTGCGAATTCGTACACGGCCTTGAGCGGCATCGAGCCACCCTTGGCGACTGCGCCTAATGATTTCTCAAGAATGGTGGTGAGCCCGCCCAGCTTGTTGCCGTGGGAAGGGTTGTTGTTCAACTCGTCCCCATTACGGGCGGTGTAATCGCGCCACCAGTCGATGCGTTGCAGCAGCTTTTCGGCAACGGCTGGTGTAACGGCACGGCGCGTCAGGAGATGTTCGGCACCATAGATTTCCGGGGTTTCGGCAAGCACCGTCGTGCCGCCATTACGGACAATGAGATCAGATGCGTAACCAAGCGCCGGGTTGGCGGAAATGCCGGAATAGCCGTCCGATCCGCCGCATTCCAATGCGACTTTCAAAGCAGAGAGTGGCTGTTCCGTTCGTTTGGCGGAATTCACGCCTGGCAGCATTTCCTTGATATTAGCAATGGCCGCTTCGATGGTCTTGCGGGTGCCGCCGTGCTGCTGGATGGTCATGGTGCGGAGGCGATCCCCCTCTTCCATCTTGTAATGTTCGAGAATCGGCGCGATCTGGTTGGTCTCGCAGCCAAGCCCGATGAGCAGAATGCCGCCAAAATTCGGATGGCGGGCATAGCCTTGTATGGTGCGGATCAACAGGCGGTAGCCTTCCGACTTCGTATTGATGGCACAGCCGCTGCCATGGGTGAGCGCCACGACGCCATCGATATTATCGAAACCGTCCAGCCCGCCATCGCGGTTAAAATAGTCGGCTATGTAGCGGGAAACGGTGGCGGAACAGTTTACCGAGGCGATGACACCGATGTAATTGCGCGTTCCGACACCACCGGTTCCCCGGTCGAAGCCCAGGAAGGTACGGCGCTCCGCGAGCGGTAGCATGCCTTTTTCTTCGATATCGACGCTGAACTGATGGGCATGTTCAGATGGCACCATGGCGAGGTTGTGCAAATGCACGAGACGGCCCGGCTCAATATCCTGCGTCGCCATACCGATGACCTGGCCGTATTTCAGAACCTCTTCACCGGTCTTGATGGTTTTCAGCGCCACCTTATGGCCGCGTCCGATCAACTCCAGCGCCTGAAGGCCGCTTCGGCCCGTCTCTCCCCCCGGTTGGATCGAGCGCCGCGCCACGGCGACATTGTCGCGCGTGTTGAGCAAAATGGTTGCTTCTGAATTCTCTGTCACGCGGTCTCCTCCTCGCGAATTCTTTTCTTTTCAGGTCTCAGTTCTCGACCCATCGTCGCCGCGAACTGTCCAAATGGCTGTGCATGGCGGCTTGCGCCAGCAAAGGGTCTTTGGCCTCAAGAGCGGACAGAATGGCCTCATGCTCCTGCAAGGCAAAAATCCATGTGTCCTTGTCTTCGAATTTGACACGGAATTGCGCCGAAATCGGGCTGTGGCGCTCATCGAACAGATCACCCACAAGCCGCGCCAAGACGCTGTTGCCGGATTGCTCGGCAATGATGACGTGAAACTGCCTGTCCTGATCGAGCGGTTTGCGCCCCGCTTCGATTTCGCTTCGCATGGCATCCAAAGTGGCGCGTAGCGTTTCCAGGGCGGCTGCATCAATGCGGCTTGCGGCTAACACGATAGTCGTGCCTTCCAATGCTGCGCGTGCCTGCATGAGTTCCGACGGGCTTTCGCCAAGCGATTTCGTTCTGGCAGGCGATTGTGCCGGTTCTGACGATACATAGACGCCGGAGCCCATGCGGATTTCGACACTGCCATCGATTTCCAGCGCGATAAGGGCCTCACGCAATGAGGGGCGCGATACGCCAAGCCTTTGCGCCAGCTCACGCTCCGCTGGCAGACGTGCGCCCGCCAGAAATTCGCCGCTGTCGATCAGCTCACGAATTTGATCTGCGATCTGCTGATAAAGCCTGCGTGGCTCCAGAATTTTGGCCTGACCATTCATGGGATTTTGAGCGAACTTTCCGTCAGTATCGATTTGGCCTTACCGTATCGTCAACGTGAGAAAGACGCAAGATAATGTTTATTTCATTGAAATAAATAAACTATTTCGATTTATGGCTTTTGCTTATTAGGTCATTTGCATCAATATGCCAAAATTGGCTTGACCAAGATAAAAATGCGGCCTAACCATTCCGCCTATTCGAAACGCCTTGGGTGGAGTTAAGGCGTTACCGGGAGGATGTGAGGATGTCGCAGGGCGCATCGGTTATTCAGGACGATTCCGCAACCGGAGCCACGCTGCGTCAGCATGGTCGCGTCCTGCTTCGCCTTGACAATATCAGCAAGGAATTTCCCGGCGTCAAAGCGCTGAGCGACGTGCAGTTCGATCTGCTGTCGGGCGAGGTTCATGCCGTCTGTGGTGAAAATGGCGCCGGTAAATCGACACTGATGAAAATCGTCAGCGGCGTCTATCAGCCCACCAGCGGCACGATCTTGCACAAGGGTCGACAAGTTCAGTACGCCTCGCCACTGGAGTCGGAAGCGGCTGGCATTGCCATCATCCATCAGGAACTGAACCTTGTTCCGCATCTCACCATTGCCGAGAACATCTATCTGGCACGCGAACCCAGAAAGGGTTTTCTGGTCGATCGCAAAAAGCTGCGCGCGGATGCCAAACGCTGTCTCGACCGGCTGGGCATCGATCTCAATCCCGATCAGATGGTGCGTGGTCTCTCTGTTGCGCAGTCTCAGATGGTGGAAATAGCCAAGGCATTGTCGCTGGATGCTGAAGTTCTCATCATGGATGAGCCGACATCCTCGCTGACGGAGCAGGAAACGCGGCTTCTGTTCAAGGTCATCCGCGATCTCAAAGCCTCCGGCGTCGGCATCGTCTATATTTCACATCGGCTGGATGAAATGGCCGAGATCGTC
Organism: Agrobacterium sp. 20P9.1.2; assembly: GCF_057799395.1. Taxonomy (NCBI): domain Bacteria; kingdom Pseudomonadati; phylum Pseudomonadota; class Alphaproteobacteria; order Hyphomicrobiales; family Rhizobiaceae; genus Agrobacterium; species Agrobacterium sp. 20P9.1.2. Next base: position 274,097 of record NZ_JBYOKI010000006.1, on the reverse strand, counting down.
GACCGCGTCACGGTGCTGCGCGACGGACGCTATATTTCGACGGATAATTTTGCTGATATCACCGTGGACGATATCGTGACGCGGATGGTTGGCCGCTCTCTGGAAGAAAAATTTCCCGAGAGAACATCGAAACCAACGAATGAGGTGATCTTCTCGGTGAAGGGCCTGACACGCAAGGGCGTGTTTCACGATGTCAGCTTCGATCTGCGCCGTGGTGAAATTCTCGGCTTTGCCGGGTTGATGGGCGCCGGTCGTACCGAAGTCGCGCGGGCAATTTTCGGGGCCGATGCGTTCGATGCCGGAACGATCACCTTCGAAGGCCGCGAACTTTCCATCACCTCGCCTCAGGATGCGATTGCAGAAGGCATTGCCTATCTGTCTGAGGACAGAAAGAGCGATGGCCTTGCGATCAAGATGTCGGTGGCAGCCAATACGTCTCTGGCCAATATGGACGAGGTGTCCAACCGCTTTGGCCTCATCGATTTTAAAAAGCACGACGATGCCGCTCGGCGCTACGTCGATCTTCTGAACATCCGCACGCCCTCGATCAAGCAGACGGTGCGGCTTCTATCCGGCGGCAACCAGCAGAAAATCATCATCGGCAAATGGCTGTTTCGGCAATCGCGCATTCTGTTCTTCGATGAGCCGACGCGCGGCATCGATGTCGGTGCAAAATTTGCGATCTACAAAATCATGGACGAGCTTGCGGCCAAGGGCATTGGCGTCATTCTCATCAGTTCGGAATTGCCGGAAGTGCTGGGCCTGACCGACCGCATCGCCGTGTTCCACGAAGGCACGATCACCGGCATCGTGGAAACGGCCAAGACCACTCAGGAAGAAATCATGCGCTATGCCTCCGGCTATAGCAGCGGGGATAGACATGTCAGATAGTGCAGACGCGCCCAAGAGCTTTTCCTTCAGCGACCGGCAGAAGGACATCATCCAGAAATTTGCGGCCCTCGGCAGTCTGGTCGTGCTGACCATGGTGTTTTCCGCCACCAGCAGCGCCTTCTTCACCGTCAACAACGCCATGACGATTGCGCTTCAGGTGACGTCGATTGCGCTCCTGGGCATCGGCGCAACCTGTGTCATCATCACCGGCGGTATCGACCTTTCGGTGGGCTCGGTGCTGGCGCTTGCCGGTGTGGTTGCTGCCCTGGCGGTGAAAGAGTTGGGAATGCCGGTGCCTGTCGGCATGTTCTTCGGCATTCTGACCGGATCTCTGTGCGGCCTCATCAACGGCCTGCTCGTCACCCGCTTCAAGCTGCCGCCCTTTATTGCCACGCTTGGCATGATGTTGATCGCGCGCGGTGTCGCCTTGCAGATCACCGGTGCGCGTGCCGTTTCCGGTCTTGGCGAATCCTTCGGTGAACTCGGCAATGGCGCACTGTTTCGCATCGTCACCATCGGCGATGACGGTTTTCCGAATGTGGTCTTCCCCGGAATTCCCTATCCGGTCATTCTGATGATCGTGATTGCGATTGCCGTGTCCTTCATGCTCAACCGCTCTGTGCTTGGGCGTCACATCTATGCCGTTGGTTCAAACGCGGAAGCCGCGCGCCTGTCCGGCGTCAATGTCTCCCGCGTCACCAACTTTACCTATGTGCTGTCCGGCACGCTGGCGGGCCTCACCGGCTGTGTGCTGATGTCGCGTCTCGTCACGGCCCAGCCGAACGAGGGCGTGATGTATGAGCTGGATGCGATTGCCAGCGCCGTTATCGGCGGCACGTCGCTGATTGGTGGTGTCGGCACCATTTCCGGCACGGCAATTGGTGCGTTCGTCATCGGCATTTTGCGCAATGGCCTCAACATGAACGGCGTTTCGGCCTTCACGCAACAGATCATCATCGGCCTCGTCATTCTGGGTACGGTGTGGATAGACCAGCTGCGCAACCGCCGCTGATGGAGTTTCGAATGGCGCATGATCTTTCCGGTGCGGAAGACATGCGGGAGGGTGCGGACCCAATCCGCGGGATAACCTGGTGGCGACGAGGAGATATCGCTTTGCCGGGACAATGGAGGAAAACATGAAGAAACTGACCACTGTACTTTTGACCTCGGCCATTGCGCTGTGGAGCGTATCGACCGTTCAGGCGGGCGAAATCGCCGTCATCGTCAAGACCGTGAACTCCACCTTCTGGCAGAACGTGCAGAAAGGTGCCGATGCCGCGATGAAGAATTCGTCAGGCAACACCATGACCTTCCAGGGCCCGGCCTCGGAATCGGCCATCGCCGATCAGGTCAACATGGTGGAGAACGCTGTCAACCGTAAGGTATCCGGAATCGTTCTGGCACCGTCCGATCCAGACGCGCTGGTTCCTGCCGTCAAGAAGGCTTGGGAAGCCCGCATTCCCGTGGTGATTGTTGACTCGCAGCTGGCCAAGGGTGCCGAGCAATATTATCAGTCCTTCCTTGCCACAGACAACAAGAAGGCTGGTGAACTGGCCGCGCAGGCGCTGATCGACAAGGTCGGCAAGGAAGGCAAGATCGCCGTCATGTCCTATGTGGCCGGTGCCGGTTCGGAAATCGGCCGCGTTGGCGGTTTCACCGATTACATCAAGGCCAATTCCAAGCTTCAGATCGTCGGCCCCTATTATTCGCAGTCGCAGATGGCGACGGCGCTGAACCAGACCACCGACGTTCTGGCCGCCAATTCCGATCTCAAGGGCATTTTCGGCGCCAATGAGCCAACCGCGATTGGCGTCGGCCGTGCGCTGGCGCAATCCGGCAAGGCTGGCAAAGTCGTCGCCATCGGCTTTGATGGCAATCAGGACCTTCAGGGCTTCGTCAAGGATGGCACGCTGGCCGGCATCGTGGTGCAGGGCTCCTATCAGATGGGCGAAAAGGGCGTGGAAACCGTCACCAAGCTCATCAACAAGGAGAAGGTCGAGAAGTTCGTCGATACCGGTGTCGTGGTCGTGACCAAGGACAATATCGACAAGCCGGAAGCAAAGAACGTTCTTTACTAACGTCCGTTTGACGTCATGCTCGGGCTTGTCCCGGGCATCTGCCAACCTTTCGGTTTTTGCGACGTGAATGCATCCTCGGGACAAGCCCGAGGATGCCGTCCCAAAAGACCAATTGCCAAGAGCTAGCTTTCGAAAGTGCCGCGATGAAAGTCTCCGAAAAACGTAAAATCCCTCGCCGTGATGTGGATGTGACCGTGATGGGCCTTGGCTGCGCCCAGATGGGTAATCTGTACCGGGTCACGCCCTATGCGGAATCGAAAGGTGCTTTCGATACGGCGTGGGAGCACGGCATACGTTATTTCGATACCGCACCCTTTTACGGCTACACCCGCTCTGAGCGCCGTCTGGGAACCATGGTGACGGAACATGAGCGGGCGGATTATACGCTCAGCACCAAGGTCGGTCGGGTCATGGTGCCGGACGAGACGGTGGGGCCGGAAGAGGATGCCTATATCGCGCCCCTGCCCTTCCGCCCGGTCTATGATTATTCCCATGACGGCATTTTGCGGTCCTTCGAGGCCAGCCAGCAGCGGCTTGGCATTCTGAAGCCGGATATTCTCTACATTCACGACATCGGCCCCATGACCCATGGCGATAAGCACCAGCATTACTGGGAGCAGTTGACCACCGGTGGTGGCTTCAAGGCGCTCGCAAAGCTGCGGGATGAGGGATCGACCGGCGCGGTTGGTCTTGGCGTCAATGAATGGGAAGTCGTGCGCGACACGATGGAGATTTTCGACATCGATGTGGCTATGCTTGCCGGACGCTATACGCTGCTGGAGCAGGAAAGCCTGGATTTCATGAACAATTGCGCAAAGCGTGGCGTCGCCATCGTTGCTGCTGGTGCGTTTAATTCCGGTATTCTCGCCGGCAATCGCAAATTCAATTATGCGGATGCACCAGCAGACATTCTGGCCAAGGTGGATTCTCTGCACAGCGTCTGCGGTGAACTGGGTGTCTCCTTGCAGGCCGCTGCCTTGCAGTTTCCGCTTGCCCACCCCGCCTGCGTGACAGTGGTTTCCGGCGCGCGCAATGCTGAACAGCTTTCTTCCAACATCGCTTGGTTCGAGCAGGATATTCCGGCCGAGTTCTGGTCTGAGCTGGAAGTGCGTGGCTTGCTTGCCGAGGGCGCACCGGTGCCGCGGGCCAAGGTGTCATCATGATCATCGACGCCCATCAGCATTTCTGGCTTTTGAAGGACCGCGCCGGTCAGTGGCCGCCGCCTTCCCTTGGCGCGATCTACCGGGACTTCTTGCCGGATGATCTCCTGCCTCTGATGGAAAAGGCCGGTGTGAGCGGAACAGTGCTGGTGCAGACGATGGAGACGATTACCGATACGGACTTCATGCTGGACCTCGCGGATCAGCATGGTTTCATCAAAGGCATTGTCGGCTGGGTGGATATGAAAGCAGCGGATGCGCCTGCGCAGATCGCCTGCCGCGCTGCACACCCTGCCTTCAAGGCTGTGCGGCCTATGTTGCAGGACATTACGGATATCGGCTGGATCGATGATCCATTGCTCGAACCTGCCGTAACGGCCTTGATCGACAATGGTCTAGTTTTCGATGCGCTGGTTCTACCGCCGCATCTGCCGCATCTCCTGACATTTGCGAAGCGCTATCCGGCTCTTTCCATCGTCATCGACCATGGCGCAAAGCCATTGATTGCCACGGGCCATTACAGTGATTGGCGCAGGGACATGGCGGCACTGGCAGAACTGCGCAATGTTCATTGTAAGCTTTCCGGCCTGTTGACGGAGCGAGGCGAGCAGAAGTGGGAGTCGGTTCGACCTTATGCCGAAACCATCTTTGAACTTTTTGGGCCGGACCGTGTGATTTTTGGCAGCGACTGGCCGGTTCTGCGTTTGGCGGGCGATTATCAGCAGTGGCTCGATTTCTGCCGCGAAATCATCCCCGCTCCCCATCACGAAGCCATTTTTGGCGGCAATGCCGTGCGTTTTTATTCTCTTTCTGACAGGTGATCCATGCTGGCGATTTTTTGCGATAAACCGGGGCTTCTTTCCGCAAAGGAATTGCCAAAGCCGCATCGCGCTGACGGCGAGGTTCTGGTGCGCATTCGCCGCATCGGTGTCTGCGGCACGGATTTGCACATTTTCACCGGCAACCAGCCATATCTTTCCTATCCGCGCATCATGGGCCACGAACTGTCAGGCACGGTGGAGGAAGCACCTGAAGGCAGTGGGTTGGCCGAGGGCGATGTCGTCACCATCATTCCCTATATCTCCTGCGGCAAGTGCAATGCCTGCCTGAAGGGCAGGAGCAATTGCTGCCGCAACATCGGCGTCCTCGGTGTTCATCGCGATGGCGGCATGGTGGAGTATCTCAGCGTTCCCCAGCAATTCGTGCTGAAGGCGGATGGCCTCACTCTAGATCAGGCGGCGATGACGGAGTTTCTTGCCATTGGCGCCCATGCGGTGCGTCGCGCGGCGGTGGAAAAAGGCCAGCAGGTGCTGATCGTCGGTGCTGGCCCAATTGGCATGGCGGTTGCCGTCTTTGCGGTTCTAGATGGCGGCTCTGTGACGATGATCGACAGCCGCGAAGACCGGCTGAATTTCTGCAAGGACCAGCTTGGCGTTTCCGATATCGTGCAACTCGGTGAGGGTGACAAGGACAGGCTCTCGGAGATCACCGGCGGCGATTTCTTCGATGTGGTGTTCGATGCCACAGGCAATCCGAAAGCGATGGAACGTGGCTTTTCCTTTGTCGGCCATGGCGGCTCTTACGTTCTCGTCTCCATCGTCGCCAGCGACATCAGCTTCAACGACCCAGAGTTTCACAAGCGCGAAACCACGCTGCTTGGCAGTCGTAATGCGACGCTTGAAGATTTCGAGGCCGTGTTGGAAGCGCAGCGCGCCGGTAAGGTGCCGGAAGCTCTGATTACCCACCGCATGGTGCTTGCCGATGTTCCATCCCGCTTTGCCGATCTGACCAATCCCAAGGCTGGTGTCATCAAAGGCATGGTTGAAGTGGCGTGAGCCTTTCGACCATGCCTGACGAAACGAATGTATGACCTCTGACCGCGAGTAAACGGCCATGACCAAAATCACAGACCTGCGCGTTTTCGATCTTCGTTTTCCCACATCCCAGAGCCTTGATGGCTCGGATGCGATGAACCCGGACCCGGATTATTCGGCGGCTTACGTTATTCTCGACACCGATGACGGGGCACTGAAAGGCCATGGCCTGACCTTCACTATCGGGCGCGGCAACGACATCTGCTGCATGGCCATCGAAGCGATGCGGCATCTGGTTGTTGGAACCGATCTTTCCACTGTGCTGGGAAATCCGGGCAAATACTGGCGTCATCTGACGAGCGATAGCCAGCTTCGCTGGATCGGGCCGGATAAGGGCGCGATGCATCTCGCCACCGGTGCCGTCGTTAATGCCGTGTGGGATTTGCTGGCGAAACAGGCGGGCAGACCGGTGTGGCAACTGGTGGCCGAGATGAGCCCTGAGCAGATCGCCGATATCGTCGATTACCGCTATCTCACCGATGTCCTGACGCGTGACGAAGCGTTGGCCATTCTCAAAAAGGCCGAAAGCGGCAAGGCTGAGCGTGTCGATATCCTCAAAAACGAGGGCTACGCCTGTTATACGACCTCCGCTGGCTGGCTGGGTTATGGCGATGAAAAACTGCGTCGTCTGTGCCAGGAAGCCGTCGATGCTGGTTTCAACCATGTGAAGATGAAGGTCGGTCGCGATCTCGAAGACGATATTCGCCGCCTGACCATTGCTCGCGAGGTCATCGGCCCCGACCGGTATCTGATGATCGATGCCAATCAGGTCTGGGAAGTCGATCAGGCCATTGAGTGGGTCAACAAGCTCGCCTTCGCCAAGCCCTTCTTCATCGAAGAGCCGACCAGCCCGGACGATATCGCTGGCCACCGCAAAATCCGCAATGCGATCGGTTCGGTCAAGGTAGCGACCGGTGAAATGTGTCAGAACCGCATCATGTTCAAGCAGTTCATTGCCGAAGGTGCGATCGACGTTGTGCAGATCGACAGCTGCCGCATGGGCGGTCTCAACGAAGTTCTGGCCGTGCTACTGATCGCCGCAAAATACGGCCTGCCGGTCTGGCCGCATGCCGGTGGCGTTGGGCTCTGTGAATATGTGCAGCATCTGTCGATGATCGATTATCTGGTCGTATCAGGTACCAAGGACGGTCGCGTGATCGAATATGTCGATCATCTGCACGAGCATTTCATCGAGCCCTGCGACATCCGCGATGCCGCCTATATGCCACCGAAAATGGCAGGTTTTTCGATTGAGATGAAGCCGGAGTCGATTGAGGCTTATACGTTCAAGGGGTAATCCTTATCACTGGTTACTCTTCATCGTCATCCTCGCCCTTGTGGCGAGGATCTGCCCACGTTTGACGTTGGGATTCATTAGATCCCCGGGTCAAGCTCGAGGATGACGGGCGGTCCCAGTGGCCGAGTGGAATTCCACCAAGGCCGCTTCCAGTCTAACCCATTCAGCTTCCACCCCCGGAAGTCCGAAGCGCAGGTCGTTTGGCCTCTCATCGAAAGTGCGCGTCAGAATACCGTTTCGCATCAGGTGGATGGAAAGGTCCTGCACCTGCGCATCACGCACAAGTGTGAACAGCGAGGTGCCACCAGCAATCGTAAGACTGACTTTTTCCAATAGACCGTTTAGCCGTTGGGAATCCTCTTTTAGCCGGAGTCTCATCCCATCCCGCCATGCCTGGTCCCCAAGAGCTTCAGTCGCAATATGCAGAGCCGGACCGGAGACGGCCCATGGTCCCAGCTGCGATTCGAGACTTTCTGCGATATCTGGATGCCCAATGGCGAAGCCGAGACGGATGCCTGCCATGCCGTAGAACTTGCCGAAGGAGCGCAGGACGACGAGGCCATCCGAGGTCGCCGCGTCTGCAACGCTTTCGGCATAGCCCGTTTCGATAAAGGCCTCATCCACCACAAGCAGTCCGCCCTTTTGGCCTATGGCGTCGGCCAGTTTGAGCACTTCTGACCGCTCCCACACGCGTCCATCGGGGTTGTTGGGGTTGATGATGACGGCATAATCGAAGGCGGCCAAGGCATCGATATCAGATACCTCGGTGACGACAAGCCCTGCCATGCGGGCAGTGCGGGCGTGTTCTGCATAGGCGGGGGAGAGAACGCCGCAGCTTGTTGCACCCCGCCCGACAGCGATCTGCGCAAGCAGCGGCATCAGCATCTGTGTTCCCGGCGCCGCCACGATATGCGCCGCCGAAGGTGCGCCGAAAGCTGCTACTGCTATCTCTTTCAGCCTTTCAACGGCACTTGGCTCAGGCAGGCGGGCAAAGGCGCTGGCGGGAATGGGCGAATGCGGGTAGGAGTGCGGGTTGATCCCGGTGGAAAGATCGATCCACGGTTCGGGCGCTTTGGGAAAAAGCAGACGCGCCCGACCCAGATTGCCACCATGGCGGATCGCTGGCTGCGCTTTTTCTGGTACCCTTTCGCCCATGTTCTTCGCTCTCGCTTTCCTGTCGCTGCTGATCGAACGCCTTGTCGGCTACCCCGACTGGCTGTTCAAGCGCATCGGCCACCCCGTGACCTGGATCGGTTCGCTTATCGCCCTCTTGGACAAAAAATGGAACCGGGAGAGCGATTCATTTTCACGCCGAAAGATGATGGGTGTCGCAGCTCTGGCCGTCTTTCTCGGTTTGACGGCGTTGATGGCCGTACTGTTGCAGGCCGTGCTCCTCCTGCTTCCCCTTGGCTTGCTGATCGTTGCAGTTCTCGGCGCATCGCTTCCCGCGCAGAAAAGTCTGGAGCAGCATGTCGAAGCGGTGGCCATTGCGCTGGAGCGTGACGGTATCGAGGGCGGGCGCAAGGCGGTGTCGATGATCGTCGGGCGTGATCCGGAAAAGCTGGATGAAGCAGCAGTGTGCCGGGCGGCGATTGAGAGTCTGGCGGAGAATTTTTCCGATGGCATTGTCGCGCCTTCGCTGTGGCTAGGGCTTCTGGGCCTTGCCGGAGGCGCAGGCTACAAGGCCATCAACACGGCTGATAGCATGATCGGTCATCGCTCTGCCCGCCACGAGGCGTTTGGATGGGCATCGGCGCGGCTGGATGATCTGGTCAATCTGCCCGCTTCCCGCCTCACCGGATTTCTTTTCATTTTGGCGGCTTGTTTCGTAAAGGGGGCCTCGCCCCGCAACGGTATGAGTGCCGTGTTTCGGGATGCGCACCACCACCGCTCGCCCAATGCCGGATGGCCGGAAGCAGCGATGGCGGGTGCGCTGGGTTTTGCGCTGGCCGGACCACGCTCCTACGGCGGGCAGATGATCGAGGCGCGCTTCATGGGCGAAGGCGGACGTCGGGATTTGACCGCGGCTGATATTCGCCGGGCATTGAAGCTCGCCCGCATTGCCGACGCATTGCTGATCGGCCTTTTAGGAGCCCTAGCACTCGTTATCGCGCTATAGCCAGCAGCGCATCGAGATCGAGGTGCCGCTCCATGTGATCGGCCAGGCCGTCCAGCACCGCATCGACCTGCTCTTCATAATTCAGTACGGAGCGATCAGCCCCGAGACGTTGAAGCCATGCGCTGCGCTGGTTATCGTCTGCGAAGAGGCCGTGGATATAGGTACCGAAAGCGCAACCGTCCGGGGAGATGGCTCCGTCTGTGTGGTTGCCGATGGTTGAAAACGGTCTGATATCGTCTGGCCCTTTTGTCACGCCGACATGCATTTCATAGCCGGATAAGGATACGCCATCGAAACAGCGACCTGTCACCGACACAAGCTTCTTATTGCCGGTCAGCACGGTATCGACGTCAAGCACACCCAGCCCCTGCACAGTGACCGGCTCGCCTTCTATCCCATCAGGGTCGGCAACGCTGTTGCCCAGCATCTGGTAACCGCCGCAGAGGCCCAGCACAGAACCACCGCGCCGAAGATGCGCTTTGATATCCACATCCAGACCTGCGTTTTTCAAGGCGGTGAGATCGGCAATCGTGGATTTGGAACCGCAGAGTAGCACCAGCGCGCAATCTGCCGGAATGACATCGCCCTGGCGCACCCGGATCAGCTCGACATCCGGTTCCGCCTCCAGCGGGTCGAGGTCATCGAAATTGGAGATATGCGGCAGGATCGGTACCGCAATGCGGATTTTGGCACCCGGTTTCCTCTGTCCCGGTGCCGAAAGCCCCAGCGCATCTTCGGCAGGCAAGCGACTGGCATCTGCAAAATGCGGCAGCAGGCCGATCTGGTTCCAGCCGGTCTTGTCTGCGATGATCCGCATCCCCTCATCGAACAGGCTGGGATCGCCCCTGAAACGGTTGACGATGAAGCCTTCGATCATCGCCGCATCATCCGCATCCAGAACCGTCTTCGTGCCGACGAGGCTAGCAATGACGCCGCCCCGGTCGATATCGCCGATGAGGATGACAGGTGCATTGGCTGCGCGGGCAAAGCCCATATTGGCAATGTCATTGGCGCGGAGATTGACTTCGGAGGCACTGCCCGCGCCTTCCACCAGCACCAGATCTGCCTTGGTTTTGAGATGCTCGAAACTTTCCAGCACGCGCGGCATCAGCCCAGCTTTCATATGCTGATAATCCGCCGCCTTGGCATTGCCGATGACCTTTCCCTGCACCACCACCTGTGCGCCGGTTTCGCTCTGGGGTTTGAGCAGCACCGGGTTCATGTGTACGGAAAGGGGAACGCCTGCGGCGCGCGCCTGCAAAGCCTGCGCCCTGCCGATCTCTCCGCCATCGGCGGTCACGGCGGCGTTGTTGGACATGTTTTGCGGTTTGAAGGGCATGACGGACAGCCCGCGCCGGGTAAAGGCACGCGCCAGCCCCGCCACCATCAGCGATTTGCCGACATCGGAGCCGGTTCCCTGAAACATCAAAACGCGTGCTGTCATTGATCAGAACTCAATGCCGGACTGGGCTTTGACGCCTGCCTTGAAGTGGTGCTTCACCAGCGTCATTTCCGTCACCATATCGGCGGCATCGATCAGAGGCTGCTTGGCGTTACGGCCTGTGACGATGACGTGCAGGCCGGGGCGACGGTTCTGCAGGGTCTCCACCACCTCCTCCAGCGGCAGATAGTCATAGCGCAGCGCGATGTTGAGTTCATCCAGAACCACGAGGCCGATGGTTTCATCGGCCATCAGCGTCTTCGCCTCTTCCCACGCTTTGGTGGCGGCAGCGACGTCGCGTTTCAGATCCTGAGTGTCCCACGTGAAACCTTCACCCATGGTGCGCCATTCCACCCGGTCGCCGAACAGGGCCAGTGCGCCCTGCTCGCCGGTGGACCATGCGCCCTTGATGAATTGCACGATACCGACGCGTCTGCCAGTGCCCAGCATGCGCAGGGCCAGACCAAAGGCGGCGGTGGATTTGCCCTTGCCGGGGCCGGTGTTGATCATCAGCAGACCTTTTTCGATGGTCTTTTCTGAGACTTCGGCGTCCTGCACGGCTTTGCGGTTGACCATTTTGGCGCGGTGACGTTCGGCTTCGCTGTCGCTGATGTCGCGGGTCATGGCGGCTGGTCCTTCCGGGTCTCATGCTTTTTCAAAGCGGCGACTATAACCAAAACGCGTGCCGCGGCAATGATGCGCGGCATTGACATAAAAGCATCGCAGGGCATAAGGGTTAAGGACTGACGGTCTTTTTCCGGCAACGGGAAAAGCTAAGAGGGAACACGGTGCATTTCGCTTGAGCGGAAAAATCCGTGGCTGCCCCCGCAACTGTAAGCGGTGAGCCCGCGCTGAAAGCCACTGGATGAAAATCCGGGAAGGCAGCGCAAGGGTGTTGAAGCCGCAAGCCAGGAGACCTGCCGTTTCAGGAAAAACGTCTGCCGGGCGGGGTGCTCCGGTCAGCCGGTTGTTCGGACAATGGCTGTGCGTGTCCCGCATTCCGTTTCGATATCCGCACCCCTGAGACATTTTGAAGGCGCGGAAAGCAGACCCTTGGATATTACAGCAACATCGACCAGCCAGACCGAAAAGACGGACCGTGACACCGCACCCGGCGTCGTGGTCTTCGTCTGCCGCAGCTGCCGGTCCGAAGCCGAACCGAATGCAGACCCCCGCCCCGGTGCGCTTCTGACGGAGGCTGCCTTAGCGCTTGGAGCGAGTGAAGGCGTGACCGTTCGCAGCGTCAATTGCCTTGCCAATTGCAAGCGTGGCCTCAGCGCCGCGATGCGCAGCACCGACGGTTGGTCCTACATGTTTGGCGGCCTGACGGAAAACGATGCCGCAGACCTGATGACTGGCGCGCGCCTGTTGGCCGCAGCACCGGATGGGCTGATGCCCTGGCGCGGACGCCCCGATAGTTTGAAGCGTGGCCTTGTGTCGCGCATTCCCCCTTTGCATTTTACCGAGGAGACATCATGACCACGCTCGATCGCGTTCCCTGCACCATCATCACCGGCTTTCTAGGCGCGGGCAAAACCACGCTTTTGCGCGGCCTTCTGGAAAAGCTCGAGGGCAAGCGGCTGGCGATCATCGTCAACGAGTTCGGCGATGTCGGCATCGACGGTGAAATTCTGAAAGGCTGCGGCATCGAAAGCTGCCCGGAAGAAAACATTGTGGAACTGGCCAATGGCTGCATCTGCTGCACTGTGGCCGATGATTTCCAGCCCGCCATCGAACAGATTCTGAGCCGTCAGCCGCGCGTCGAGCATATTCTGATCGAAACATCGGGCCTCGCTCTGCCCAAGCCACTCGTGCAGGCCTTCCAGTGGCCCGCCATCAAAAGCCGGGTGACGGTGGATGCCGTGGTCGCCGTGGCCGATGGTGCAGCCCTTGCCGAGGGCATGGTCTCGCATGATCTGGAGGCGCTTGCCGCCCAGCGTCAGAATGACGAAGCACTTGATCACGACGATCCGGTCGAAGAAGTCTTCGAGGACCAGATTGCCTGCGCCGACCTCATCGTTCTGACCAAGGGCGATCTGCTGGATGCCGAAGGTCTGGAGCGCGCCAAGGCGCATATCAATGCGCATCTGCCGAAAGCTGCGAAGATCGTCGTCGCCTCCAATGGTGCGGTCGATCCCGCGGTGCTGATCGGGCTTGGTCTTGCGGTTGAAGAGGACATCGAAAACCGTCACACCCATCACGATGAGGAAGAAGACCACGATCATGACGAGTTCGACAGCTTCGTCGTGGAACTGGATGCGGTGACGGATGCCGATGCTCTGGCTGCTCGCATTTCCGAAACGGCGGCTTCTGAAAATGTGCTGCGCATCAAGGGTTTTGTCGAGGTCTCGTCCAAGCCGATGCGGTTGCAGGTGCAGGCGGTCGGCTCGCGCGTCAACCATTACTTCGACCGTCCCTGGGCGACAGGTGAAGTTCGCCGCAGCCGTCTGGTAGTGATAGGTGAAAAGGGTCTTGACCGCGCGAAAATCGAGCGGATGTTGGCGGCCTGATCCATGCACATCCTCGCCACCACATCCTCGTCTCTGGACGACCTGATCGAGCCGGTTGATCTCAACCAGGGTCAGGCGGATGTGGTGGTGCTGTCCTTTTCGACCAGCGATCTGGGCGGGCTGGAACGTGGATGGCAGCGCAGCACGGATGGTTCCGTCTCGCTCCTCTCCGCAAACCTTTCCGAGTTGCGCCATCCCATGTCGGTCGATCTGTGGATCGAAAAGACGGCGGAACATGCCAAGCTGATCCTTATCCGGATTCTCGGCGGTGCCGACCGCTGGCGTTATGGCGTCGACGAATTGTCGAGAATGGCGCGGCGGCGCGGTATCAAGCTGGTGCTTTTGCCGGGGGAATGCAGCGAGCGCGATGAAAAGCTTGAAGCGGCGTCCACAGTCGATCTGCCGACGCAGTTCAAAATCCTGTCTTTCTTTCGTGAAGGCGGGTCTGAGAATATGGACCGGGTTGCAAAAGGGCTTGCGGCCTTTGCGCAGGGGGAAGTCTGCCCGGACATGGCAGCAGAGCCCTTGCCAAAAAGCGGATTTTACAAGCCGGACGAAGGCGTTGTTGGACTTTCGGCAGCGTTGAATGGATTTTCAGAGCAGGCACCCCTGATACCAATCCTGTTTTACCGCTCCATGCTGATGGCCGCCGATGTCGCCCCAATCGACGCGCTTTACGCAGCGCTTCGCGAGCGCGGCTTTGCCCCTTTGCCGATCTTCGTCAGCGGTTTGAAGGACGGTGAAGCGATCCGGTTTCTGGAACAGACACTTGGTCGTTTGAAGCCGGCGGCAATGGTGACGGCAACGGCCTTTGCTAGCCAGTCGGATGAGGACGGCAGGAGCCTGTTCGACCGGCTGGGCGTCGCGACCTTTCAGGTCATCATGGCCACCACGCGGCGGGATGGCTGGGCAGAAAACATCCGCGGCCTCAACCCCTCCGATCTTGCCATGCATGTCGTGCTGCCGGAGCTGGATGGCCGTCTTCTGGCCGGTGCGATTTCCTTCAAGGCACCTGACCCGGAGGGCGGGCGGGGTCTTGTTCATCAGGCTGAGCCGGATCGTGTCGAGCAGGTTGCGAACCGCATCGCCGCATTTCTCCGTTTGAAAAAAGCCGCTCCGTCTGAGCGGCAGATCGTCATTCTCATGCCGGATTATCCGGGCGCAGCACCGGGACGGACCGGTTATGCCGTCGGTCTGGACGTGCCGCAAAGCGTGCTGGAGATGCTGCGCGACCTGCGCGATGCTGGTTACGCGGTCGGTGATATTCCGGAGACGGCGCGGGCGCTGCTAAACCGCGTTGAAAACGAAACTGCCAGTTTCCGCCTTGCCGATTATTCAGCGTTTCGCAGTAACCTGCCGCGGACTGCCGATCTGGCCTTGGATGAGACATGGGGCGATGCCGATAAGGACGATGCCGCCATTAATGGCATATTCCACTTCCGCGCCGCTCGATTCGGCTCCGTAACGGTGGCACTTGCACCGGATCGTGGCGGCAATGAAGATCGGCGGGTGGATTATCACGACCCGGCCCTGCCGCCTCGGCACGCGCTGGTCGCCTTCGGGGCTTGGATGCACAAAAGCCTCGACGCACATGCCATTATCCATGTCGGTGCCCATGGCACGCTGGAATGGCTGCCCGGCAAAACGGTGGCGCTGTCGCAGGCTTGCTTCCCGGAAATCGTGACCGGCCCGCTGCCGGTGATCTATCCCTTCATCGTGTCTAATCCGGGTGAAGCTGCGGTGGCCAAGCGGCGCATCGCTGCCGTCACCATCGGGCATATTCCACCTGTCTTGGTCGATGCCGGGCTGTCGCCGGAGCAAATGGCTCTAGAACAGCTGGTCGATGAATATGCGCAGGCCGATGGCCTGGACCGCCGCCGCCGTGACCGGCTGGCAAGACTGATTGTCGAAAAAGCCCAGGAAACCGGGCTAGCCGCAGATGCCGGTGTCGGCACGCAGGACGATGCCGATACCGCGCTCTCGCGGATAGATGCTTTTCTCTGCGACCTTAAGGATTTTGCCATCAAGGACGGCCAGCACGTGTTTGGCCGCTGCGCGGATGATGAGCCGGATTCTCTGCGAATGCAAAGTGCAGTAGCGGAGAAGACCGCGCTGCTCGCGGCGCTTGACGGGCGGCACATCACATCGGGGCCAGCGGGCGCTCCGGCGCGTGGCCGACAGGATGTGTTGCCGACGGGCCGCAATCTCTACGCCGCCGACCCGCGCACCATGCCGACGCCAACCGCATTCGAGCTTGGCCGCATGGCGGGCGAAGAAGTCCTGAGGCATTATTTGCAGAGCCATGGCGACTGGCCGAAACATCTGGTCTTCGACCTCTGGGGCTCGGCCTCGTTGCGCAATGGCGGCGAGGATGTAGGCCAAGCTCTGCACCTGATGGGTGCAAGACCGATTTACGATCAGGCGACTGGCCGCGTCACCGGCATCGAAGTGCTGCCGCCCGCCGCACTTGGACGGCCCCGGGTGGATGTGACATTCCGTATTTCCGGCCTCTTCCGCGATATGTTCCCGGCTCTGATTGCCCTGCTCGATGCTGCCGCGAAAGCCATTGCGCGGCGGGAGGAATCTCCGGGAGATAACCCTTTGGGCGAAGAAGCAGCGCACCTCGGCCACATACCGGCGCGCATTTTTGGCTCCGCACCCGGTACCTATGGCGCTGGTATCGAAGAAAAGCTGGCAAACGGGCGCTGGGAAGAGCGCGAAGAGCTGGGCCAGATCTATCTGGATGCCGCCAGCCATGCTTTCGGCGGCGCTGACGGACTTGGCGTGTTCGCCGATGCAGGCTTTGCAAACCAGGTGGAAAAGGCCGATCTTTTGGTGCACACCGGCGACGATCCGGGCCGCGACCTTCTCGACGGCTCCTCCGATGTCGCCTTTATCGGCGGCTTTGCGGCGGCCAAGGTGGCGCTCGGTCAATCTGCCGATGTGGTGGCGCTCGATACGACTGATCCAGCCCGCCCCCGTGCGCGCTCCATCGCGCAGGCCATCACCCGCGTTGTGCGCGCCCGCGCCATCAATCCGCGCTTCATTGCCGGGCAGATGCGGCATGGGCCACGCGGGGCGGCGGAATTTGCCGAGACGGTGGATCGGCTGATCGGCTTTGCCGAAACGACGCATGCGGTGTCGTCCTCTCTGATCGAGGCGCTCTACGATGCCTATTTCGGCAATGAGGAGGTCCATGATTTCATTCTGCGGGAAAATCCGCAAGTCGCAGAGGTCATGGCGCAACGCTTTCTCTCCGCCCGCCGCCGCGGCCTCTGGCACAGCCGCCGCAATGCTGTCGATGCCGAGCTGGAAATGGTGATCGCGGCAAAGCCGGTGAGGGTGCGTGCATGAGCGCAA
Source organism: Agrobacterium sp. 20P9.1.2 (assembly GCF_057799395.1). NCBI lineage: Bacteria > Pseudomonadati > Pseudomonadota > Alphaproteobacteria > Hyphomicrobiales > Rhizobiaceae > Agrobacterium > Agrobacterium sp. 20P9.1.2. The sequence goes on along the minus strand of NZ_JBYOKI010000006.1, from coordinate 257,367 downwards.
GCCGCCCAGCCGATATCAAGCCTTTTACCCGTCGCGGCACCTGCCCTGCCCTGTCTGCCCCCATGCAGACGGGCGACGGACTTTTGTCACGCATTGCCTTTACGGACGCTATTTCTCCGGGCGATCTTGCGGCGCTATGCGCCCTCGCCATCCAGCACGGAAACGGGCTGATCGACATCACCGCGCGCGGCGGTTTGCAATTTCGTGGCCTGACGGCTGCAAGTGCCGTGGCGCTTGAACACGATGTTCTGGCCCTTGGTCTACCGCTGCGGCAGGGTTTGGCGGTAGAAACCTCGCCTCTGGCAGGCATGGATGACACGGCCATTGCCGATCCGCGCGATATCGTCAGGCGGATAGAGGAGCGTAGCGATGCGCTTCACCTGTCCGAAAGGCTGGCCGCGAAAATGTCTGTCATCATCGATGGCGGCGGGCATGTGGGCATGGCTGATCTGCTGGCGGATATCAGGCTGAAAGCCGTTCGCGTCCATGATGGCGTGCTGTGGCAGCTTATACTGGGGGGCGCGGAAGCCAAGGCATTGCAGGCCGGTCTGCTGCGCACCGAACATGCTGCCGACGTCGTCATCGATCTTCTGACGAGCCTTGCAGAACGGGGTTCGGACGCGCGCGGTCGTGACTTGGATATTGAAACGGTGCGAGCGATTTGTGCGGACAGGCTGCTCGAAAATAATTTGGGGCAAGACCTCGCCGCCCCTAGAGGAGCGGAACAATACGGTCTGATGCGCCTCTCGCAGAACCTCTTCGCCGCCGTCCTTGCGCCTGCCTATGGACAAATCACGGCAGAGGCGCTGTCTTTCCTCTGCACCGTTGCTTCTACGCTTGGCGTCAACACTGTAAGACCCGGCCCAGCCCACGCCCTCTATTGTCTAGGAAGCGAAGAGGCTTGCCAAACGCTTCTCGTCCAGGCGCACGAAGCAGGCTTCGTGACGGATTCGCATGATCCGCGTTCCGCCATTGCCGTGTGCGCTGGTGAACCGGCTTGTGCCTCCGCCTTCATCGCCACAAGAGAGCTGGCCGAACACGCGGCGGCGGACTGTGCCGCCCTGCTGGATGGGTCGATCACGCTGCATCTTTCCGGCTGCGGCAAGGGTTGTGCTCATCCCACCGCAGCGTCGCTTGCCTTCTCTGGCTCTTCCGAGGGGCTGGCGTTTCGCTTTTCGGGCCGTGTTTCGGATGCACCAGACGTGATTTTGCCCGTCACGGAGCAGAAGGCCGCACTTTCGCGACTTGCCCGTTTGTATGAAAAAGAACATAAGCCCGGAGAAAATGCCCGCGCGCTGCTTGCCCGTCTTGGCAGGCAAAAGATTGTCGCGGCGCTCCGACAGGATGATCGATGATTGAATACGACTATATTCGCGATGGAAACGCGATCTATGAGCGCTCCTTTGCGATGGTGCGGGAAGAGGCCGATCTGTCCGCCTTCACGCCTGATCAGGCTGAAATTGCCATCCGCATGATTCACGCCTGTGGGCAGGTGGAGGCGGCCCAGCATTTTCGCTTTTCTCCCGATTTCGTGGCAGCCGCACGCGGTGCGCTGGAAGCGGGCAAACCCATTCTCTGCGACGCAGAAATGGTGGCGCATGGTGTGACGCGTGCACGCCTTCCCGCCCGCAATGAGGTAATTTGCACCTTGCGCAGTCCACAAACCCCGGAACTGGCAAAGGCCATTGGCAATACCCGTTCCGCCGCCGCCCTCGATCTCTGGGGCGAAAAGCTGGATGGCGCTGTGGTGGCCATCGGCAACGCGCCGACCGCTCTTTTTTATCTTCTGGAAATGCTGGAGCGCGGTGCGCCCCGCCCCGCCGCCATCATCGGCATGCCGGTCGGTTTCGTCGGCGCGATGGAATCGAAGGATGCACTCGAAGACAGCCCGCTGCGCATTCCCTATGCCATCGTCAAGGGTCGCCTTGGTGGTTCGGCCATGACGGCAGCGGCGGTCAACGCCGTCGCGAGGCCCGGTCTATGAGCGCGGCGTTGTTCGATCCCGCGCCGCAGACGGCACTGAAGGGCAAGCTGATCGGTGTCGGTACTGGCCCGGGTGATCCCGAGCTTTTGACGCTGAAGGCAGTGCGCGCCATCGAGAATGCCGATGTCGTCGCCTTCTTTTGCAAAAAAGGCAGTAAGGGCAACGGGCGCGGCATCGTTGAAAGCTTCATTCGCCCCGGCACGCTGGAAATGCCGCTGGTCTATCCGGTAACGGTGGAAAGCGACAAGAACGGTGATGATTATCGCGGCGCCATTGCCGGCTTTTTCGATCAGTCTGCGAAGGATATCGCGGTTCATCTCGATGCTGGGCGAAACGTTGCTGTTCTCTCGGAAGGCGATCCGCTGTTTTACGGCTCCTATATGCACCTGCATTTGCGGCTTGCTCCATCTTATCCGGCAGAGGTCGTGGCTGGCATCACCGCCATGTCCGGTTGCTGGTCCATGGCCGGGCTGCCGCTGGTGCAGGGCGATGATATCTTGAGCGTGCTGCCGGGTACTCTGGGCGAAGAGATATTGACGGAACGGCTTTCCGGCACTGATGGCGCTGTCATCATGAAGGTCGGGCGTAACCTGCCGAAGATCCGCCGGGCGCTGGAAAGAGCGGGCAAGCTGCAAAGCGCGCTTTATGTCGAACGCGGTACGATGGAAAACGGCCACGCCATGCGTCTGGTGGATCATGATGGTTCGCCCGCCCCTTACTTCTCGCTGGTTCTGGTTCCGGGCTGGAAAGACAGGCCTGTTGGTGGAGAGCCGGTATGAGCGGTCGTCTCACCGTTGTCGGGCTTGGCCCGGGCAATGAGGGCCAGATCACGCCGGAAGCGCTGGAGGCTGTGCGCGAGGCGGAAGACTTTTTCGGCTATATTCCCTATCTCGACCGGCTTTCGCTGGCACCGCATCAACGCCGCCATGCCTCCGATAATCGCGAGGAACTCTCCCGCGCCGAGGCAGCGCTGACGATAGCGGCGGCGGGCGGCAAGGTCTGTGTCGTCTCCGGCGGCGATCCCGGTGTTTTCGCCATGGCGGCAGCGGTATGCGAAGCGATTGAACACGGCCCTGCCGAATGGCGGGAGATCGATTTGTCCGTAGTTCCTGGCGTCACGGCGATGCTCGCGGTTGCTGCGAAAGCGGGAGCACCGCTGGGGCATGATTTCTGCGGGATTTCTCTATCGGATAACCTCAAGCCCTGGTCGCTGATTGAAAAACGACTGATCGCGGCGGCTGAGGCCGGATTCGTGATGGCCTTCTACAACCCCGTCAGCAAGGCGCGCCCGCATCAATTGGCAACGGCGTTCGATGTGCTACGCGCCCATCTGCCGGGCACCGTCCCCGTCATTTTCGGGCGTGCTGCCGGGCGGGCGGATGAGCGTATGCGGGTGGCGCCGCTGTCAGAAGCGGCAAGCGATATGGCGGATATGGCCACCTGCATCATTGTCGGCTCGGTGGAAACGCGGCTGATCGAACGCGATGGCCAGCCACCCATCGTCTATTCTCCCCGTTCGTCCAAAAGGGAAAGCTGATGGCGAATGACGGCCAAGGCCGCACCAATGGTCGGTACGGTCGCTGTGCGGGAAAGCGCAGGGCGCTCGATCATCAACACTGTGATGCCAAGTTGCCTCGCCGCCTCGATCTTTGCATAGGCCGCCGTGCCGCCGGAGTTTTTGGAAACGATGAAGGCGATACGGTTATCGCGCAACAAGGTGATTTCGTCTTCCAGCGCAAAGGGGCCACGCGCGGTAATGTAGCACGCATGCGCAAGGTTAAGCGGTGGCTCGACCGGATCGACGCTGCGAATGAGATAATGGTGCTGCGGTGCTGCCTCGAAGGGCAGAAGTTCCTGACGCCCGAGCGCGAGAAAGGCGTTTTTACTTTCCGCGCCAAGAGCAGCCACCGCACTCTCCACATCGGCCACGCTCTGCCAGTGATCACCAAACTGTCTTTCCCACGCAGGGCGCTCCAGCGTGACAAGCGGAGTATTGGCCAGTCGTGCGGCCTCGATAGCGTTGGCAGAGATACGCGCCGCATAAGGGTGCGTTGCATCGACCAGCAGATCGAAATCGTTTTCGGTGATGAACGCCGCCAAGCCACTCGCGCCGCCAAAGCCGCCGGTGCGCATTGGCACGGGTTGCGGAACCGGATCCCGGGTGCGGCCAGCCATAGAGAGAAGCAACCGGTAGCCGGAGTCGTCAGCCAGTTTTCCGGCCAGAATGCGGGCATCCGCCGTGCCGCCGAGAATGAGTATGGAGCGTGTCATGGCGTCTGAATATGCCGGAATCGATGGAGCATCCAGCAAAAAGCCGGTTGGATCGTGGCTTTCCATTGTCGGTCTTGGCGAAAATGGCCTCGCCGGTATAGGCGAGGACGCGCGGCGCGCTATCGAAAGCGCCGAATTCGTCTTTGGCGGCAAGCGGCATCTGGCGCTGGCAGCGGGTGCCATAAAGGGTGAAGCGCGGCCATGGCCGGTGCCGTTCGATGTTGATATGGCCGATGTGATCGCGCTGCGTGGACGCAAAGTCTGCGTGCTGGCCTCGGGCGATCCCTTCTTTTACGGTGTTGGCGTGACACTCCTGCGGCAGGTGGCTGCGGAAGAGGCCATCTCCTACCCTGCCCCATCGGCCTTCTCGCTGGCGGCCTCGCGGCTTAGCTGGGCCTTGCAGGATGTGGAATGCGTGTCCTTGCATGGCCGCTCCATCGATCTCATCCGCCCGCATCTGCATCCCGGTGCAAAACTCATCGTCCTGACATCGGATGAAAAAGCCCCTGCCCTTTTGGCAGCACTTTTGTCTGAGAGCGGGTTCGGGCGTTCGAATTTTACTCTGCTGGAGGCCTTAGGTGGTCCGCGGGAAAAGATGCGCCGTGGAAAGGCCATCGCGTTCTCTCTTGACGATATCGATCCGCTGAATGTTGTGGCAATCCACGTCGTGGCGGATGAAAAGGCGCGCATCCTCCCCTACACGCAAGGTCTGGATGATGCGCTGTTCGAGCATGATGGCCAGATGACCAAACGCGAAATACGCGCCGTCACCCTCTCCTCTCTTGCCCCACGACACGGCGAATTGCTGTGGGATATCGGTGCGGGCTCCGGCTCCATCGGCATCGAATGGATGCTGGCGCATCCTTCCTTGCGTGCCATCGGTATCGAGCAGAATGCGGAGCGGGCGGAACGCGCCATGCGTAACGCCGAAGCCTTCGGTGTGCCGGGGCTGGAGGTGGTGATTGGTGCCGCACCGGAGGCTTTCGAGGGCCTGCCCACCCCTGACGCGATTTTCATCGGCGGCGGGGGCAGTGAGGCGGGTGTGCTGGATGGCGCTATCGAAGCGTTGAAACCCGGCGGTCGTCTGGTGGCCAATGCGGTGACGCTGGAGATGGAGGCGATGTTGCTGGCAGCACAGGCGCGGTTGGGTGGTTCGCTGATCCGGCTTGAGGTCGCGCGTGCCTCGTCTGTTGGTTCCATGCAGGGCTGGCGTCCGGCCATGCCGGTCACGCAATGGGCATGGATCAAGCCGTGATTGTTGCCGGGATCGGATGCCGCAAGGGAACCAGTGCAGAGACGATCATCGCTGCACTTGATGCGGCGTCTAAAGAACACAGCGTGGCGATCGATTTCATCGCAACGGCACCCATCAAGGCGGATGAGCCGGGTTTGCTGGAGGCGGCAACGCGGCTCAACATGGCCTTTGTTGTGGTGGCGCAGCCAGACTTCGAACTGGCTAGCGCTCGCACCATCACGCAATCGGCTGTGAGCCTGAAGCATTCCGGTTCGCCCAGTTTGAGCGAGGCAGCGGCGCTTGCGGCTTTGGGACCAAAATCAAGGATGATTGCCCCGCGAATGGTGATCGGCGACATGACGGTGGCGCTTGCCACTTTAGGAGACGACGAATGACGGTTCATTTTATCGGTGCCGGTCCGGGTGCGGCAGACCTCATCACCGTGCGCGGGCGCGATCTCATCGCCGCCTGCCCGGTCTGCCTTTATGCGGGCTCGCTGGTGCCGAAGGCGCTGCTGGACTATTGCCCTCCCGGTACCCGCATTGTCGATACGGCAGCCCTTTCGCTTGATGATATCGAGGCGGAATATGTTGCTGCTGCGCGCGAGGGCAAGGACGTGGCACGGCTGCATTCCGGCGACCTCTCCGTCTGGAGCGCCATGGGCGAGCAAATCCGCCGTCTGGAGTGTCTGGGGCTGGATTATACCGTGACACCCGGCGTTCCCTCCTTTGCCGCCGCCGCTGCCACATTGAAACGTGAACTGACGGTGCCGGAAGTGGCGCAGAGCCTCGTGCTGACCCGCGTGTCGGGCCGCGCCTCCAAAATGCCGGAGACGGAAACGCTGAAGGCATTCGGTGCGACGGGTGCGACGCTCGCCATCCACCTTGCCATCCACGCCATTGCGAAGGTGGTTGAGGATTTGACGCCGCTTTATGGAGCGGACTGCCCGGTTGCCATCGTCGTGCGGGCCTCATGGCCGGAAGAGCGGGTTATCAAGGGCACGTTGGGCGATATCGAAGCCAAGCTCGCGGAAGAGCCGGTGGAGCGCACGGCTCTGATTTTCGTCGGCAAGGGCTTGGCGTCGGAAGATTTCCGTGAAAGCGCGCTATACAGCACGGATTATGTGCGGCGGTTTCGTTCGCCCGAGGGAAAAGCCGAAGAGTGATTTGCTGACGGCGCAAAGCCCGAGCGCCCTTTCAGCACGCCATCCCGGTCGAAGACCAGAATTTCCAGCGACATGCCGGGCGTGTTCAGCGCCTCGGCTGCCGTCTTCCACGCATTGGCGGCCACCGTTGCGCCAAGGTCGATGCCTGCGGCTTCAGACATGGTAAAGGCGTGGGACACGGTGTTGGCGTGGTGGATGGCATCTGCCAGCCCCTCATCGCCGCCCGCTTCCACGGCAAGCTTTGCCAGCGCATGCAGATCAGCAAGGCCGCGCTTGGAGTGGACGTCCAGCATGCCCTGGGCGAGCTTGGTCATCTTGGCCACACCACCGGCAATGGTCAGTTTCTCCACCGGGTGGGTTCGCAGATATTTTAGCATACCGCCGATGAAATCACCCATGTCGATCAGCGCCGTTTCCGGCAGGCCATGTAGGGCTTGTCCGGCTTTTTCCGAGGCATTGCCCGTGGCACCGAGAATATGGGTCAGCCCCTCGGCGCGGGCCACGTCTATGCCGCGCCAGATGGAGTGAATCCAGGCCGAACAGGAAAAGGGAATGACGATGCCGGTGGTGCCGAGGATCGAAATGCCGCCGAGAATGCCCAATCGGCTATTCAGGGTTTTCTCGGCGATCTTCTCGCCATTTTCCACCGATATCTCGACCTCGAAGTCGGCATGTTCGCCCGCCACCTCACGGATTGCGGCCTCTATCATCTTGCGGGGAACGGGGTTGATCGCCGGTTCGCCAACGGCCAACGGAAGGCCGGGCCGGGTCACGGTGCCGACACCTTGGCCTGCCTTGAAGGTAACGCCCGTGCCGGGTCTACCGGGGCGCACGGTGCCTTCCACCAGCGCGCCATGGGTCACGTCAGGGTCATCGCCCGCATCCTTGATGACGCCTGCGCGGGCAAAGCCGTCGCCCTTATCCTGCGTTGCCAGCGAAAAGCCGACACGCTTGCCGCTTGGAAGTTCGATCTCGACAGGGTATGGAAACTCTCCGGTCAGCAACGCGGTACAGGCGGCCTTGGTCGCCGCCGTGGCGCAGGCGCCGGTCGTCCAGCCGCGACGCAGGTTTTTTCCATCCGTTTCCATCCTGTGTCTATAGCGGTTACGAGTTTGGCCGTCATCGGGAAACAGCAGGCAGTGTGCATGTCGAGACCACTTATATTGAAGCAGGGCAGGCCATGACGGCGCGGGCGATCATCATCGGTGCGCCGCGCTCCGGCTCCGGCAAGACGAGCGTGACCATCGGGCTTTTGCGCGCCTTTGCACGGCGCGGCGTGAAAGTGCGCGGCATCAAAACAGGGCCTGATTATATCGACCCCGGCTTTCATGCCTTCGCGGCAAAAACGCCGGGGCTCAATCTCGATAGCTGGGCCATGCAGCCCGATCTGCTGCGACATTTGTTTGCCCAGCAGGCTGAAGATGCGGAACTGGTGTTGATCGAAAGTGCCATGGGCCTGTTCGATGGGATCGTTGTGCCGGATAATAGAACAGGCTCTGCGGCCGATCTGGCGCGGCTGTTCGGTATTCCGGTGCTGCTGGTGCTGGATGTCTCCGGCCAGTCGCAGACAGCCGCCGCCGTCGCCCACGGCTTTGCCCATTACGATCCGGCGGTCAAAATGTCCGCTGTGGTTCTAAACCGTGCGGGCAGCGAGAGGCATCGCACGCTCTGCTCGCAGGCCATCGAAAAGATCGGTCTGCCCGTTGCGGGCTGCGTCATGCGCGATCCCTCGCTGGTGCTGCCGGAGCGGCATCTGGGGCTCGTGCAGGCCAGCGAACATCCTGAAATAGACGAGCATATCGACCGTCTGGCCGATGCCATGGAGGCGGCTATCGATCTCGATGCGCTTCTGTCCCTGGCGCAACCCGTCACGGTGCCGCACGGCTCAGCCGAGGCGGCCATTGCCCCGCCGGGCCAGCGGATCGCGCTGGCGCAGGACGGCGCCTTCACCTTCCTTTATCCGCATCTGGCCCGCCACTGGCGCGAAGCCGGGGCAGAAATCGTGCCCTTTTCGCCGCTCGCCGATGAGGCTCCGCACCCGTCATGCGATATCTGCTGGCTACCGGGTGGATATCCCGAGCTTTTTGCAGGCCAGCTCGCTGCTGCGGCTACCTTCACATCGGGTCTGGCGCGGTTTGCGGAAACCAGGCCTGTCCACGGCGAATGCGGGGGCTACATGGTGCTGGGCGCTGCCATCGAGGATGCAGATGGCGTCACCCACCAGATGACAGGGCTGCTATCGCATGCCACCAGCTTTGCCAAGCGTAAGATGAACCTTGGTTACCGGCAGGCGACTATATCGGCCGGTAGCCCCATCGGGCGCGCTGGCGATGTCCTGCGTGGCCATGAGTTCCATTATGCGCGAGTGATCGATCAAGGTCACGACGAAGCCTTTGCGCAGATTGCCGATGGCCAGGGAAAACCGCTTGGAGCATCCGGTGGCAGACGCGGGCATGTCACGGGCACGTTTTTTCACGCCATCGCCAAAGGTTGAATTTTTCTCATCTACGATGCGGTGGAGGAAATCCCTGGTGATGCCTATATTGCTTTCGAGTGCTGAACGCTGGCGCTTGATCCGTTGAACAAGGACAGATTTTCATGACCGAGAAATCCCCCGAAAATAACTTTCCCGCCGGTTACGAACCAGCCGATGTCTGGGAATGGGAAAAGGGCAATGGTGGTCAGTTCGCCAATATCAATCGCCCGATAGCCGGTCCGACCCACGACAAGGAATTGCCGGTCGGCAAGCATCCGCTACAGCTCTATTCGCTGGCGACGCCCAACGGCCAGAAGGTCGGCATCATGCTGGAAGAGCTGCTGGCCGCAGGCCATACTGGTGCCGAATATGATGCGTGGTTAATCAAGATCGGCGATGGCGACCAGTTCGGCTCCGGTTTCGTCAAGGCCAATCCAAATTCGAAAATCCCGGCGCTGGTCGATCATTCCACGCCAGAACCGACGCGCGTGTTCGAAAGCGGCGCGATCCTTCTCTATCTCGCAGAAAAATTCGGTGCCTTTCTTCCTAAAGATCACAAGGGCCGCACCGAGGCGATCAATTGGCTGTTCTGGCAGATGGCATCTGGCCCCTATCTGGGCGGCGGCTTCGGCCATTTTTACGCCTATGCGCCTATTCACATCAAATATGCCATCGACCGTTTTGCCATGGAAGCCAAGCGCCAGCTTGACGTGCTGGACCGCCATCTGGCAGAGAACCAGTATCTGGCCGGTTCGGAATATTCGATTGCGGATATCGCCGTCTGGCCATGGTATGGCAATCTGGCGCGGGGCCAGTCCTATGCGAAGGCCGATGTCTTTCTGGATGTGAAGGGCTATAAGCACCTTCAGCGCTGGGCAAACGACATTGCAGAGCGCCCTGCGGTCAAACGCGGTCGCATGGTCAACAAGGTCAATGGCGACCCGTCGGAACAGTTACACGAACGTCACGATGCGTCCGACTTCGATACGAAGACACAGGACAAAATCGGCAAAGCATAAGGAACAGACGATGGCAAAGCTGCCTGAAATGACGAAACACCGCGGCTTTCCATCCGGCATGCCGAGCACGGGCATTCAATTCACCATACGCCGCGCAAACCCGCGCGGCGTTACTCCCGTGAAATTCATTCCGCGCCGCGCGCGCGACAATTCGGCGACGCACAAGATCGATGCCGCTTTCATGCACGCGCTTTGGCACCAGTTCGGAGCCGAGCCTTTCGAGCGCGGCAATCTCGACGCTGCGCGTCTCAGCCTCTTGTTCGGTCGCGAAGTCTTGCCTGCGGACAAGGATTTCGATCCGCTGTCCTACCAGTCCATGCTCGTCATCGACGAACGTCTGGCCCGGCAGAATTTCCCGGAATCCTTCGAAAACTATTTCGAAATCTGATCTGCGGCAAAGTGGAGCGGGCGCAGAAGTTTCTGTGCTTCGCCATTTTGAAATGCTATAGAGCACGCCAGTTTCATCTATTCCGGCGTCTGCCATGCTCAGGCATTTTCTCTGCGTTATCGCTGCAGGTGCGCTTTCCTTCCTGCCCGCTGGGATAGGCACGGGTGAGGTTGCCCATGGCGGCGAGGATTATGCGACGCTGGAAAAGCTCGGCGCCGCTCTGTTTGTCGATCCCAATCTTTCCATGAACCGCACCATGTCCTGCTCCACCTGCCATATGCAGGGAGCAGGCTTTACCGATGCGCGTGAGAGCGGCACTGTGGGGCACGATGTCTCGCTGGGCGACGATGGCACGTCTCTTGGAGACCGCAACGCACCGAGCGCCGCCTATGCCAGCTTTTCACCGCCCTTCGGTAAAAACGCTGGGGGCGAGTATGTCGGCGGGCAGTTCTGGGATGGCCGCGCGTCTCTGCTGGAAGATCAGGCCGCCGGGCCGCCCCTCAACCCCATCGAGATGGGAATGCCCGACAAGGCGACTGTTGTGAAGCGCCTGAAGGAAAACGCGGATTATGCGGCAGCCTTCGGCACACAGTTCGGTGGCGACGTGTTCAAAAGCGATGACGCTGCCTTTGCCGCCATGACCAGGGCGCTCGCCGCCTTCGAGCGTTCGGATGAATTCTCCACCTTCGATTCGAAATATGACCGCTTCCTGCGCGGTGAGGAAAAGCTGACCGACCAGGAAGAACTGGGCCGCGTTCTCATGTCCTCGACGCAGTTCACCAACTGCAACACCTGCCATGAACTCAAAGGTCCAAATGGCTTGTCCAACGGACTTTTCACCAACCACAAATATTTCAACATCGGCGTCCCCGCCAATAAGACTGTCCGGGCGGCAAATGGGTCGAAGGCTGATGCGGTCGATCTTGGCTTGGCACAGAACCCCGTCGTTGCTGGCGATCCGGCCCAGCGCGGCAAGTTCAAGGTGCCGACCTTGCGCAATGTCGCCGTCACCGGTCCTTATATGCACAACGGCGTTTTCAAGGATTTGCGCACCGTCGTTCTGTTCTATGTGAAGTACAAGAGCAAGAAGCCAAGCCGTCAGATCAACCCGGAAACGCGGCAGGCCTGGGATGCGCCGGAGGTGCCGGATAATATCGCGATGACAGAGCTGACCTCAGCTCCCGCGCTGGATGACAAGCGGGTGGATGCCATCGTCGCCTTTTTGAAAACGCTGACGGACAAAAGATACGAGCACCTTTTGACCAAGGAAGGTGCCGGGCAAGAGGCGGTGCCGCCTGCCCAGCCGGCGTCCCTTACGCCGAAAGCGCCTTGAACTCTTCCAGAATTGCATCGCCCATTTCAGACGTGCTGACCTGACGGCTGCCGTCTGCCATGATGTCGCTTGTGCGAATGCCCTTGTCGAGAACGTTGGCGATGGCTGTTTCCAGCGTCGTTGCCTCGTCCACCATGTTGAACGAATAGCGCAGGCACATGGCAAAGGACGCGATCATGGCAATCGGGTTTGCGATGCCCTTGCCAGCAATGTCGGGGGCAGAGCCGTGTACGGGCTCATACATGGCCTTGCGCTTGCCTGTCTTGGCATCCGGTGCACCGAGCGAAGCGGAAGGCAGCATGCCGAGAGAACCCGTCAGCATGGCCGCAACATCCGACAACATGTCGCCGAACAGATTGTCTGTGACGATCACGTCGAACTGCTTGGGCTTGCGCACCAGTTGCATGCCACCGGCGTCAGCCAGCATATGCTCCAGCTGGACGTCCTTGTATTTCGCTGCATGGGTTTCGGTCACGACCTGGTTCCACAAAACGCCCGACTTCATGACGTTGCGCTTTTCCATGGAGCAAACGCGGTTGCCACGGGTGCGGGCCAGTTCGAAAGCAACGCTCGAAATGCGCTCGATTTCGAATGTGTCGTAGATTTGGGTATCGATGCCGCGCTTCTGGCCGTTGCCGAGATCGATGATCTGCTTCGGCTCACCGAAATAAACGCCACCAGTCAGCTCGCGAACGATGAGAATGTCGAGACCTTCGACCAGTTCGGGTTTCAGCGAAGAAGCGGCGGCCAGTGCCGGGTAGCAGATGGCAGGGCGAAGATTGGCGAAAAGCTCCAGATCCTTGCGCAGGCGCAAAAGACCGGCCTCCGGGCGCATTTCGTACGGTACTGCATCCCACTTGGGACCGCCGACCGCACCAAACAGAATGGCGTCCGCTGCCAGCGCCTTTTCCATGTCCGCATCGGAAATCGCCACGCCGTGGGCGTCATAGGCGCAACCGCCGACGAGACCTTCTTCGGTCGTAAAGCCAGCAGCCTTTTCACTGTTGAGATAATCGATCAGCTTGCGGACTTCCGCCATGGCCTCAGGGCCGATGCCGTCACCGGGCAGCAGGAAAAGCGTGCGCACTGTCATGAAAACCCTCCTTGGCCACACCGCAAAACCATCGATGGTTTCGAAACAGCGGGCGCGTCAAAAATCCTTGGCCCCGCAGCGTCACTCGTCGCAGGGTGCGGGCTTCTTAACCCCGGCCATGGCCTATTTCAAGGAAGGCAAAAGCCGATTTGGTACGGGAAGTACCAAACCGGCCTTGAATGCGTGCGAAAAGGATCAGGCCCAGGGGCGGGCGGCGGCGTTGGACTTTTCAAAGCCCTCGATGGCGCCTGCATGTTCCAGCGTCAGACCGATATCATCAAGGCCGTTCAGCATGCAGTGACGCTTGAACTCATCGAGTTCGAAGCTGATCGTGCCGCCATCCGGGCCGCTGATTTCCAGATTTTCGAGATCGACGGTCACGACGGCGTTGGAGCCACGCGATGCATCGTCCATCAGCTTTTCCAGATTTTCCGGGCTGACGACAATCGGTAAGATGCCGTTCTTGAAACAGTTATTGTAGAAGATATCGGCAAAGCTGGTGGAGATCACGCAGCGAATACCGAAGTCCAGCAACGCCCAGGGCGCATGCTCGCGTGACGAACCGCAGCCAAAATTGTCGCCAGCGACGAGGATCTGCGCGTTGCGATAGGCAGGCTTGTTCAGTACGAAATCCGGGTTATCGGAACCATCTTCCAGATAGCGCGACTCGGCAAAGAGACCTTTGCCAAGGCCCGTGCGCTTGATGGTCTTCAGGTAATCCTTCGGAATGATCATGTCCGTATCGACATTGACGACCGGCATGGGGGCGGCGACACCCGTCAGCTTGGTGAACTTATCCATCTCTCACTCCGAAATGTTACGAATGCAGCGCCATATCGCGCGCGCTTTCTGTCGCAATAGCGCAAAATCGGGAATATTTGAAGGCCAAACAGCGCGGACTCGGTACACCCCGCCAAAACACGGGTGACAGAACGCACGTTTTTCAATGAAGGATAAATTCAGTGCCAGACGAAGCCGAGCTTGCGCAATTGCGTACCGGCAAAGTCTTCCATGCCTTCCGCCACGTCTTCGCCGCCGTGAGAGCGGAAGAAGCTGTTGGCGACATCACTGTCTTCGAGGCACCAGACCACCACGCCTCTGCAGCCCAGCGACTTCAGCAGGCGGCGTGCTTCGGTAAACAGCACCGAACCAAGCCCCATGCCCTGATATTCGGGGCGCAGATAAATCTCGTAGATTTCGCCATCGTAGGGCAGACCTCGGGCGCGGTTGAGCCCGAGTGTCGTGTAACCGGCGACAACGCCCGCCACTTCCACCACCAGCATGGTGGCCGATCCGCGCGTTGCCTTGCGCCACCATTTTTCGTCGCGACGATCCAGCATTTGCCGCAGGGGCTTATGGGGAATGAGACCCGCATAGGCCTGCTGCCACGACGATCTGTGCGCATCTGAGATAGCGTGCGCATCGTCCGGCTCTGCTCGGCGAATGTCTATGGATAACGTTTTCATAACGCGATTCTGACCCCGGCGGAGAAAACTTACCAGCCATAAAGGTTAACGGCTCGAAGCTTACCCACAGCCTATTCATGTGGATGAAGGGTAAAAATTAACGCTATATTTACCATTGAGGCAAGTCGCATGCGACTCATCCCCCAAATAAAACGAGCAGAGGGTTAACGCAGCCCGAGACACAAAAAACCCGGCACGATGGCCGGGTTTTCCAAATTCACAGATGATGCCGGAAGTCAGACAGCAAGCTTTGCCTTTTCGAAGCGCTTGCGGTCGTTGGCGTCCAGATACATCTTGCGCAGACGGATCGACTTTGGCGTCACTTCCATCAGCTCATCGTCCTGAATCCAGGACAGGGCGCGGTCGAGCGTCATGCGGATCGGCGGCGTCAGCTTCACAGCTTCATCCTTGCCGGCGGCGCGGATGTTGGTGAGCTGCTTGCCCTTCAACACGTTGACTTCGAGGTCGTTGTCGCGTGTGTGAATGCCGATGATCATGCCTGCGTAAACCTTTTCGCCGGGCTCGATCATCATCGGGCCGCGATCTTCCAGGTTGAACATGGCGTAGGCAACGGCTTCACCGGAACCGTTCGACAGCAGAACGCCCTGAACGCGACCAGCGATAGCGCCCTTGAACGGCTGGTAGGAGTGGAACAGACGGTTCATGATCGCCGTGCCGCGTGTGTCGGTCAGCAGTTCGGACTGGTAGCCGATGAGGCCACGCGTTGGAGCCAGGAACTTCAGACGAACGCGGTTGCCACCGGATGGGCGAAGCTCGGTCATTTCTGCCTTGCGCTCGGACATCTTCTGAACAACGACACCCGAATGCTCTTCATCCACGTCGATGACGACTTCTTCGATGGGCTCGATGGTCTGGCCGCTCTCGTCCTTCTGCATGACAACGCGTGGACGCGAAACGGCAAGCTCGAAGCCTTCGCGACGCATGGTCTCGATCAGAACGGCAAGCTGCAATTCGCCACGGCCGGACACAAAGAACGAATCCTTGCCTTCGGCTTCTTCGATCTTCAGCGCAACGTTGCCTTCGGCTTCCTTGTACAGGCGGTCGCGGATAACGCGCGATGTAACCTTGTCACCTTCGGTGCCAGCCAGCGGAGAGTCGTTGACGATGAAGGACATCGTAACCGTTGGCGGGTCGATTGGCTGTGCTGTCATCGCTTCGTTGACGGAGGGATCACAGAACGTGTCGGCAACCGTGCCCTTGGAGAGGCCAGCGATAGCAACGATGTCGCCCGCATGGGCTTCTTCGATGGCTGTACGCTCGATACCGCGGAATGCGAGAATCTTGGAAATACGACCGGTTTCGATCAGCTTGCCGTCCTGACCCAAGACCTTGACAGGCTGGTTGGACTTCAGCGTACCGGAAGCAATACGACCTGTGATGATACGGCCAAGGAAGGGGTTGGCTTCAAGGATCGTGCCGATCAGACGGAACGGGCCTTCTTCAACCGTTGGCTCTGGAACGTGCTTGAGAACCAGATCGAGCAAAGGTGCGAGACCTTCATCCTTTGGTCCCTCAGGGTTGACGTTCATCCAGCCATCGCGACCGGAACCGTACAGGATCGGGAAGTCGAGTTGTTCGTCAGTCGCATCGAGGTTCGCGAAAAGGTCGAACACTTCGTTGATGACTTCCTCATGGCGGCCATCGGGACGGTCGATCTTGTTGATCGCAACGATAGGCTTGAGGCCAACCTTGAGCGCCTTGGAAACAACGAACTTGGTCTGCGGCATTGGGCCTTCAGAGGAGTCGACCAGAACGATCGCGCCATCCACCATCGACAGAATACGCTCGACTTCACCACCGAAGTCGGCGTGGCCGGGGGTGTCGACGATGTTGATGCGAACACCCTTCCACTCGACCGAGGTCGCCTTGGCGAGAATGGTGATGCCGCGTTCTTTTTCGAGGTCGTTCGAGTCCATGACGCGTTCAGCAACGCGCTGGTTTTCGCGGAACGAGCCGGACTGTTTCAGAAGCTCGTCAACGAGCGTCGTTTTGCCATGGTCAACGTGCGCGATAATCGCGATGTTGCGAAGTGCCATTGTTCAAGATCTCTGAGGTTGGGCGCTATCAATCGGGTGTGCGCCAATTTAGTTTGGCGGGCTCATAACCTTTTTTTTGCAAATGCGAAAGGGGGGCCCATAACATAAGCCCGTTGCGAAAACGCCGTAACAGAGTTGTGTGACAGTTTTCAGTTGCCGGAAATGAAACAAAACCGGCAGCCGATCCCGTTTGCTTACACCAGTCCGCGCTTTTCCAACATCGCATCCGGGCTCGGCATCTTGCCGCGAAATGCCTTGTAGGTCTCTTCCGCATCGACGGAGCCGCCAACGGAATAGATGTTGTCCTTCAGCTTGTGCGCCATATCCGCATTGAAGGGGTCGCCGGTTTCCTCGAAGGCTGCGAAGGCATCGGCGTCCAGGACCTCGGACCACATGTAGGAATAGTAGCCCGCCGAATAGCCATCGCCGGAAAAGACGTGCTGAAAATGCGGTGTGGCGTGGCGCATGACGATGGATTTCGGCATGTCGAGCGATGCCAGAACCTCGGCCTGCACCGCCATTGGGTCGGCAACGGCATCGCGGGTGTGGAAGGCCATGTCTACAAGGGCTGAGGAGGTGAATTCGATTGTGTTGAAACCGGCATTGAAGGTCTGTGCGGCCAGAACCTTGTCCAGCAGCGCCTTTGGCATCGGGGCGCCGGTTTCGTAGTGCAGGGCGTATTTTTCGAGGATTTCCGGCACGGTCAGCCAGTGCTCGTAAAGCTGCGACGGCAGTTCCACGAAGTCGCGCGAGACGCCTGTGCCCGATACGGATGGATAGGTCACGTTGGACAGCATGCCGTGCAGCGCGTGGCCGAATTCGTGGAACAGCGTGCGGGCATCGTCGAGAGACAGCAGGGCGGGCTTGCCCTCGGAAGGCTTGGCGAAATTGCAGACATTATAGATGATCGGCAATTCGCCCGTCGTGCCGTTCTTCAGGGGCAGCTTGTGCTGCGACTGGAACGAACTCATCCATGCGCCAGACCGCTTAGAAGGGCGGGCGAAGAAATCGGCGAGGAACACGGCAACGAGGTCGCCCTTGTCATCGCGAATTTCAAAAGTCCGCACGTCAGGGTGATAGGCGGTCACGTCCGTCAGTTCGATGGCTGTGATGCCGAACAGTCTGTGGGCCACATCGAAGCAGGCCTCGATGATTTTTTCCAGTTGCAGATAGGGCTTCAGCTCGGCTTCAGAGAAGCTGAATTTCTTTGCGCGTAGCTTTTCGGCGTAATGACGCCAGTCCCATGGCATGACGTCGTAATTTTTGCCTTCGTCGCGGATGAGGTCTGCCAGTTCAGCCTCTTCCTCGCCCGCACGAACGACGGCCTTTTCCCACACCTGGGTCAAAAGCCCGTTCACGGCCTCTGGCGTCTTCGCCATGGTATTATCCAGCTTGTAGGCGGCGAAATTGGCGTAGCCCAGAAGTTTCGCCTTTTCATCGCGCAGTTCCAGCGTGCGTTTCACCGTGTCGCGATTGTCCGTTTCGCCGCCGTTCTCACCGCGCGCAACCCATGCCTTGAATGCCTGTTCGCGCAGATCGCGGCGTTCGGAAAATGTCAGGAAGGGCTCGATGATCGAGCGCGACAGGGTCACGGCGAACTTGCCGTCTTCGCCATGCTCGCGCGCGGCACCCTGCATCGCATCGCGCAAAAAGCCGGGAATGCCCGCAAGCTCTTCGTCGGACGACAAGAGCAGTTTCCAGCTTTTTTCGTCGGCCAGAACATTCTGTCCGAATTTCGCACCCAGCCCGGCAAGCTCTTCATTGATGGCGGCAAGCCGTTCCTGATGATCCTTTGCCAGCTTCGCGCCAGAGCGCACGAAACCCTTCCAGTGGCGCTCCAAAACGCGCAGTTCTTCGCCCGTCAGGCCAAGCGTGTCGCGCTTTTCCCACAGCGTATCAACGCGCTTGAACAGCGCTTCATTCATGCTGATCTTGGAATAATGCCGCGACATTTTCGGCGCGATGTCGCGTTCCAGCGCCTGAATGTCCGGGTTGGTATGCGCACCTGCCTTGTTCCAGAACAGCGCGGATACTCGCGACAGGGCATCGCCCGCGATTTCAAGGGCAATGATGGTGTTGGCGAAGCTCGGCTCTTCGGCGCTCTCAGCAATCTCGTTGATTTCGGCATCGTGCGCGGTCAGCGCCGCATCGAAAGCGCCGGCAAAATCCTCGTCGCGGACCTGTTCAAACCGGGGCAGACCGTTTTTTCCATTCCATTCTGTCAAGGATGGGTAGAGCGTGGCAGTGAATGTCATGGTCAAGTCCTCATGCAGATGCGATTTGCAACCATATGGGCATGGCTGCGGCTGCGTTTCAATATGGTCGGATCAACAAGATGTGCGGGTCGCATGACTGCTGCACGCGCAAAACTATTTCCGAGCAAGCCCTTTGGCCACTAGCGGCAAGCCTTGCCAGCGAGATCGGAATTTTTAATAAGAGAACCTTACGAAACAGGCGCGCCATGAACACCTCACTCGAAAAAGAATCACTGGCCTTCTTGCTCAACAGCAGCGCGCGGTTTCTCAACAGCGTCTTTGAACGACGGATCGGGGAGGCGGGGCTCGGGCTGACGCCGGGGGAGGCGCGGGCACTTTTGACGGTCGCCGCCATCGATGGCAGCAAGCAGGCGGATATTGCCAGCCGCATCGGGCTCGAGCCGATGACGGTCTGCACCTATCTCGACAAGCTGGAATCGCTCGATCTGGTGGAACGACGACCGAACCCCGATGATCGCCGCTCGAAATGTATTTATCTCACACAGGCGTCATCGGACCTGCTCGTTGCCATTCGCCGTGAGGTGGACAGCCTCATCGGTCAGGCCACCGATGGTTTCGATGAGAACGATCTTTCAAAATTTCATGATCTCCTGACGATCCTGCAGAAAAACCTGCAGATCGCGGCGAGCGACAAAAGCAAGCAGACCTCGCAATGACTCAAGCCCACCCTCCGATGACGGTGCGGCGCACCGCCATTCTCGGCGCCATGCTGACCTCGCTCGGGCCGGTTTCGATGGCGATCTATACGCCCGCCATGCCGGAACTCGTCAGAGCCTTTGCGACGACCGAATCCGCTATCAAGATGAGCCTGACGCTCTATTTCGGTGGTTTCGCCGTGGCCCAACTCGTTTCCGGCGCCATGTCGGATGCTTTCGGTCGCCGTAAGGCGACCATCCTGTTTTTGCTGATCTATCTGGCAGGCGGCGCTCTTGCGGCTTTTGCGCCCAGTGTCGAGGTTCTGCTGGCGGCCCGTCTCATTCAGGGCATCGGCGCATCCGTTGGGGTCACCGTTGCCCGTGCTGTCGTGCGTGATCAGTTCAGCGGTCCGCAAGCCACTGCAATCTTGAACCTCATCGGCATCATGCTGGCGGTTGGTCCGGCGGCGGGGCCGACGATTGGCGGCCTGTCTCTGTTGGCCTTTGGCTGGCAGTCTGTCTTCGTGCTGATGCTCGCCTTCGGGCTGATATCGGTCACAGCCGTCATCTTGTGTCTGCGCGAGACGACGGTGCCGGACCCCAGCCGTCTGCGGCCATCCCGCCTGCTCAGCGCTTATGGAGAGCTTCTGGCGTCGCCGCGGTTCCTCTTGTCGGCGTTGGTGCTGGGCGGATCTGTCGGGGCGCTCTACGCGCAATCCACCATGCTGCCATTCGTCCTCATCAACGAGGTTGGTTTATCGCCAACAGCCTTCGGTGTGGGGATGCTGATGCAATCGGGCGCCTATTTTCTGGGGTCCATCGCCCTGCGTTTCATCGCCCGCAGGATTGGCGATCGTCGCTCGGCGGTGATGGGACTTTGCATGTCGGCAACAGGTGGGGTGCTGATCTTTCTCTCGGTCCACCTCATATCGCCCTCGTTCCTGTCGATCATGGGGCCGGTTGCGGTGGCAACCTTCGGGCTTGCGCTGCTGACGCCCTATATCATCACGGCGGGCATGGGCCCGTTTCCGCATATTGCCGGATCGGCATCGGCCATGATGGGTTTTATCCAGATGAGTGCGGGTTTTCTGGCGGGCGTCGCCGCGTCGCTGCTCGGCTCGCCGCTCATGAGTTTCGGCACGATCATTCCCTTGATGGAACTGAGCGCGGTGGCGAGTTACATCGGCTTCGTCATTCTGTCGCGCCGGCAGACATGAAAAAGCCCCGGAGGTCCGGGGCTTTCAGGATCGGTTTCGGCAAGGCTTACTTGCTCAGATTGCGCTTGGCGAGTGTGCGCAGGCGCAGCGCATTGAGCTTGATGAAGCCCGCTGCATCCTTCTGGTCGTAGGCGCCCTGGTCGTCCTCAAAGGTCACCAGCTTGTCGGAATAGAGCGACTTGGCCGATTCGCGACCGGTGACCATGACGTTGCCCTTGTAGAGCTTCAGCGTTACTTCGCCTTCCACATGCTCCTGGCTCTTGTCGATCAGCGCCTGCAACATTTCGCGCTCCGGCGAGAACCAGAAGCCGTAGTAGATCAGCTCCGCATAGCGCGGCATGATCTCGTCCTTGAGGTGGGCTGCACCCCGGTCGAGCGTGATGCTCTCGATGGCGCGGTGAGCGGCCAGGAGAATGGTGCCACCCGGCGTTTCGTAAACGCCACGGCTCTTCATGCCGACATAGCGGTTCTCGACCAGATCGAGACGGCCGATGCCGTTGTCGCGGCCGTAATCGTTGAGCGCTGCCAGAAGGGTTGCAGGCGACATTTCGACGCCGTTGATGGAGCAGGCGTCACCGTTGCGGAAACCGACCTTGATGGTGGTTGCCTTGTCAGGTGCTGCTTCCGGCGAAATCGTGCGCATATGCACGTATTCGGGGGCCTCGACCGCCGGGTCTTCCAGAACCTTGCCCTCGGAAGAGGAGTGCAGAAGGTTGGCGTCGACGGAGAACGGCGCTTCGCCCTTCTTGTCCTTGGCAACCGGGATCTGGTGCTGTTCGGCGAAGTTCAAAAGATCGGTACGGCTCTTGAACGTCCAGTCACGCCATGGCGCGATGATCTTGATGTCGGGGTTGAGTGCATAGGCCGAAAGCTCGAAACGAACCTGGTCGTTGCCCTTGCCGGTCGCGCCATGCGCAATCGCGTCAGCGCCGGTCTTCTTGGCAATGTCGATCAGGTGCTTGGAAATCAGTGGGCGGGCAATCGAGGTGCCGAGCAGATAGACGCCTTCATAGACGGCATTGGCGCGGAACATCGGGAAGACGAAATCGCGCACGAATTCCTCGCGCACATCCTCGACGAAGATTTCCTTGATGCCCAGCATCTCGGCCTTCTTGCGTGCGGGTTCCAGCTCTTCGCCCTGTCCGAGGTCGGCGGTGAAGGTCACCACCTCCGCATTCAGTTCGGTCTGAAGCCATTTGAGGATAATGGAAGTATCGAGCCCGCCGGAATAGGCGAGAACGACTTTCTTTACGTCTTTCGGGAGTGCCATCAGTGAAATCCATTTGCGTGCCGGCGACATTTGGATATCGCCATTTCCTTGGGATTTCGGCACTTTTAGCGAGTTTATCGGCGGGTGCAACAAAAATGCAAAGCAAGGCGCGGATGGAACGCATTCATCGTCATGTGACTTTGAGGGATAAAAATACTAAACTTCCACCGCGTCAGTAGAGCGCATGGTTCCATGGGACGTCACTGCCGGAGATTTGAAGCGGCAGCGAAAAGGAGAAACCAATGACGATACTTCACAACGCATTCACGAAGGACAATGTTGCCGTCATCACCGGCGCAGCATCCGGCATCGGCCTTGCCGCTGCGCGTAAATTCGCCAGCTTCGGCATGAGCGTCGTGCTGGTCGACCTCGATGGCGAGAAACTGGCTTCGGCACAAAGCGAGATTGCCGCACTGGCGGAAAACGGCAATGAGCAGATCGTTTCCATTCCAACAGATGTTTCGAAACTCGATGAGCTGGAAGCTCTGGAGCGCGCGGTCATTCAGCGTTTCGGGCGTGTCCATGTGTTGATGAACAATGCCGGTGTGCAGCCCGGCAGCGCCATTTTCGGGCCGCAGGCCAACTGGGAAAAGGTTTTCGGCGTCAATCTGATGGGTGTCGTCAATGGCAGCCGCGTTTTCGGCTCCGGCATGCTGGCCCATGGCGAACCGGGCCTTATCATCAACACCGGCTCCAAGCAGGGCATCACTACGCCGCCGGGCGATCCGGCCTATAATGTGTCCAAGGCAGGCGTCAAAGCCTTTACCGAAGCTTTGGAATATGAGTTGAGAAATGCCTCGACTGGCAATATCTCCGCCCATCTTCTCATCCCCGGCTTCGTCTTTACCGGGCTGACCGCCAATGGCCGGACGGAAAAGCCATCGGGTGCCTGGACACCGGAACAGACGGTGGATTTCATGGTCGAGAGCATCGGCAAGGGTGATTTCTACATTCTGTGCCCGGATGGCGAAGTGGACCGCAAGACGGATGAAAAACGCATCCTCTGGGCGGCAAATGATATCGTTGAAAATCGCCCGCCATTGTCGCGCTGGCATGAGGATTACAGCAACGACTTCAAATCCTTCCTGAACAGCTGATATGCCTGCCGCGCCCTCGGGCGCGGCATTCTTTCGTCTGGCTTGGCAGGCTCTGGAAACCGCGTTATGAACATGCATCAAACCCTTGCGAGTGTGGTGCCGCCGTGGATTTTCTACCCAGTCTGCCGACCCTGATTGCCTTTACCATTGCCATTCTGCTGCTGTCGGTCACACCCGGCCCGGATATGACGCTGTGGATCAGCCGTTCCGTGCGGGAAGGGCGCGCGTCCGGTTTCATGACGCTGGTCGGCACCAATCTCGGTATCACCGTCCACACGATGCTCGTTGCCTTCGGCGTGGCAGCCTTGATCGTTGCCTCGCCCACGGCCTTTCTCGTTTTAAAAACCGGTGGTGCGGCCTATCTCGTATGGCTGGCCATTCAGGCCATTCGCAAGGGCTCGGATTTCGTTATGGAACGGCCGACGGAGCAGAAGGCGAAGGCGTCCAAGAAGTCGGCATTGCTCAACGGCCTCTGGGTCAATCTGCTGAATCCGAAGGTCATCATCTTCTTCATGACATTCCTGCCGCAATTCGTCAGCGCATCCGACCCGCATGTCACGGGCAAACTGATTTTCCTCGGGCTCTGGTCGATCATCGTTGCAGTGCCGATCGGTATCGGCATCGTGGTGGCGGCAGATGGGCTGTCTGGCTGGCTGCAGCGCAATCGCAAGGTTTTGCGTGGTCTCGATTATACCATCGCAGGCGTCTTCTCGCTGTTTGCCGTGAAGATTTTTCTGACCACTGCCAAATAGTTGGCTAGCAGAGCTGGCTGTCCGTCATGGGAGTTGATGTGACACGCGGCGCTTGTCTTTTCGGCAAGACCCTGCCAGCTTGCAGACTATTCGGGAACTGGCCTTCGGGCGGGATGGAGCGATGCGGCAAGACGATCTGAGCACGCTGATTGGCCTCGTTGCCCTGTCAGACCGAAATGCGTTCGCCTCGCTCTATACATCCACGAGCCCGAAACTTTTTTCCATCTGTCTCCGTATACTCAAAGACCGTACAGACGCTGACGAAGCCTTGCAGGAAGTCTATGTCAAAATCTGGCAGCGGGCACGGCTGTTTTCCGCCGCCTCCGGCACTGCCGACGTGTGGTTGGCCGCCATTGCCCGTAACCAGTCGATAGACATCATCCGCGCCCGCAAGCCGATTGCCAGCGAGTTGAGCGATGTTCCCGATCTGGTCGATACCGCACCGGACCCGGAGCAAGCGACGCTACAGAAGGATACAGGCCGCAGCATAGAGCGCTGTCTGGACGAGCTGGAGGAGAGCAGGGCGAAAGCCGTGCGGCAGGCCTATGTGGAGGGCATGAGCTATCAGGAACTGGCGCAAGTTTACGCGGTTCCGTTGAATACGATGCGAACATGGTTGAGGCGCAGCCTCATCAAGCTGAAAGAGTGCATGGAGCGATGAAAGAACCGGCTGACAGCAATATTCCAAAGGACGACGTGATCGCCGCCGAATATGTGCTTGGCGTGTTGTCTGCGGACGACCGGCGGCTGGTGGAAAAGCGTATCCGCACCGAAGAGGTTTTTGCGCAGCGCGTGTACCAATGGGAAGCGCATTTTTCCGGTCTCAACGAAGAATATGAGCCTGTAGCGCCCGCTAGCACAACCTATAAGGCAGTAGAAGCGCGTCTGTTTCATGCAGACGCGAAGGCCAAGCCTGGCTTCCTGCCCTCGCTATGGGGCTCTCTGGCCTTCTGGCGTGGCCTCAGCGCCTTGACCACCGCATGTGCAGTTATCGCGGCAATCTCTTTCGTGTTGCTGCCCTCATCCCCGCAACAGCCACTTCAAATCTCCTATACGGCGCAGCTGTCGTCACCCAATGCGCCCATGGCCTTGATGGTATCCTATGATGCAGGCTCCGGGCGCATGGCACTTACGCCGGTGGCGGCGGGTGACAAATCGCAAAATTCGCTGCAGCTCTGGCTCGTCAAGGCAGATGGCACGCCTTACTCGCTCGGTCTCGTTGATCCGAACAAAAACGCGGAAATGACCATTCCACCTGACATGCGGGACCAGCTGCGCGATGGCATTACGCTCGCCGTCAGCGTGGAGCCTTATGGCGGTTCGCCCACCGGCAAGCCCACCGGCCCGGTCATTGCCAGCGGCACGACACGGCAGCTTTAAAAAAAGATTCGCCTGGCTGAAACTTCCTCTGATCCCGCTCCGTAGCTTCTCATGTACCGGATACGTCACCTGCACCAACGCAGGGACGATTGGCGGAACCAGAGGAGAAAACGCCATGATGAAATCCAGCCTGCGCATGATCGCGCTTGCCGCAGCCGTTTCCACCGTCGCATTCGCAGCCCAAGCCAAGAACCCGATGGTTGGCGGCGCCGCGATGTACGAGAACAAGAACATCGTTGAGAATGCGATGAATTCGAAGGATCACACCACCCTCGTTGCTGCCGTCAAGGCTGCCGGTCTGGTTGAAACACTGGAAGGCAAGGGCCCGTTCACGGTTTTCGCGCCGACCAATGAAGCCTTCGCCGCTCTGCCAAAGGGCACGGTCGAGACGCTGCTGAAGCCGGAAAACAAGGCCAAGCTCACCAAGATTCTCACCTGCCATGTCGTTGCGGCAGATGCGATGTCCAGCACCATCGAAAAAATGATCAAAGACGATAACGGCACCCATGATGTGAAAACCGTTGGCGGTTGCATCCTGAAGGCCAAATACGACATGAAAAAAATCACGCTGACCGACGAAAACGGCAATGTCGCCCATGTGACGATTGCCGACGTCAAGCAGTCGAATGGCGTCATTCACGTCATCGACAAGGTCTTGCTGCCGAAGATGTAATTTCGGCGCGAAGAAACGCCGTGCGCTCCCCCAGGCGCACGGCGTTTTTCTTTTTTGTATTTTACCCGATCAGCAGTTCATCATCATCGATGGATTGTCCGCGTATCTTGCGGAACATCTCGATCAGGTCTTCCACCTGCAAGCCCTTGCGGCTTTCGCCTGATACGTCGAGCACGATTTCGCCCGCATGCAGCATGATGGTGCGGTCGCCATAATCCAGCGCCTGACGCATGGAATGCGTCACCATCAGCGTCGTCAGCTTGCGCTCTGCCACCACCTTCTGGGTCAATTGCATCACGAATTCCGCCATGCCGGGGTCGAGTGCTGCCGTGTGCTCATCCAGCAGCAGAACGTCGGAACCAGCCAGCGTTGCCATGACCAGCGATACGGCCTGACGCTGACCGCCCGAAAGCAGGTCCATACGGTCCTTCAGGCGATTTTCCAGCCCCAGATTGAGGGACGCGATCCGCTCCTGAAAGAACGCGCGTCGTCCGCCGCCGAGTGCTGGCAGCAATCCGCGTGTCTTGCCGCGTGCTGCCGCAAGCGCGAGATTTTCTTCGATGGTCAGCGCGCCGCAACTTCCCGCCAGCGGGTCCTGAAACACGCGCGCCACCTGGCCTGCGCGGTTGGCCGTCGGCTTGCGGGTCACGTCCACGCCACCGATGGTCACTTTACCGGCGGTTGGCAGAACATCGCCCGCCAGCACGCCCAGCAGGGTGGATTTTCCAGCGCCGTTGGAGCCGATGACAGTGACGAAGGAGCCGTCTTCAATGGTGAGATCGATCTTGGCCAGTGCCTGCTTTTGCAGCGGCGTGCCGCGTCCGAAGACGACCTGAATGTCGGAAAGCGAAATCATGATGTTGCTCCCCCACGGCGCAGGCGCGGCAATATCAGCGCAACCGCAACCAGCACGGCGGTCACGAAATTGAGGTCGGAGGCCTTGAGGCCAAGCGCATCGCTGGAAAGCGCCAGCTGGATCGCCAGGCGATAGGCGATGGAGCCTAAAACACAGCCGATCAGCGCAATCAGAATGCCGCGCGATCCGAATAGCGTTTCACCGATGATGACGGCCGCCAGACCGACGACAATGGTGCCTACACCC
Organism: Agrobacterium sp. 20P9.1.2; assembly: GCF_057799395.1. Lineage (NCBI taxonomy): Bacteria > Pseudomonadati > Pseudomonadota > Alphaproteobacteria > Hyphomicrobiales > Rhizobiaceae > Agrobacterium > Agrobacterium sp. 20P9.1.2. Next base: position 230,479 of record NZ_JBYOKI010000006.1, on the reverse strand, counting down.
GACGTCACATCGGCAAAGCCGTTGGTTTGTGCAAACAGGGCTCCGCCCAGCGCCACCAGCGCGTTGGACAGAGCCATGCCGAGATAAATCTGGTTACCGGTCTTCACCCCTTGAGCCCGCGCCATCCGGGCATTCGCACCGGTGGCGCGCATGGCGAGGCCCGCATCGCTTTCCAGAAAGCGCCAGACGAGGATGACGGCGATGACCACCAGCACACCAACGAAAAGCGGTCGCAGCAGATATTCGGCAATGCCGAGACCGTAGAAGGGTTCGATCACCGTTTCCTGATTGAGCAGCGCGACATTCGGCTTTCCCATCACCCGCAGGTTCACGGAAAACAGCGCGATCATGGTTAGGATCGAGGCCAGAAGATTGAGGATTTTGAAGCGGACGTTCAAGACCGCCGTCACCATACCGGCTGCCGCACCGGCAACCATGGCAATAGCCGTTGCCAGCCAAGGGTTGAACCCCGCAACAATCAGCACCGCCGCCACGGCAGCGCCCAGCGGAAACGACCCATCGACGGTGAGATCGGGAAAGTCGAGCACGCGAAATGCGAGATAAACGCCGATAGCGACAAAGGCAAAAACCAGCCCCAGTTCAACGGCGCCCCAGAAGGCGATTTGGCTCACGGTAGAATTCCTTGGTTTGCGACCAACCACTCTTTCGTCATGCCCGGCCCCCAGATCAAGTCCGAGGATGTCCCGCGCATCTGCGGCCGTCCAGTTTCCGTTGAACGGGGGTAGATCCTCGGGACGAGCCCGAGGATGACGAGAGGGTAGGTGGTCTTTTAGTCGATAATCTTCGTCGCGCGCTTCGTCACGCTCTCGGGAAACGTGATGCCAGCCTTTTCAGCAGCCTTCTTGTTCAAGACGAGATCGGTGCCGACAGCGACGGTTGCCGGAATATCGCCAGGCTTCTCACCTTTCAGGATGCGAACGACGACCGCACCCGTCTGCTTGCCCACGTCGAAATAGTTGAAGCCCAGCGCAGCGACTGCACCACGGGCAACGGAATCCGTATCAGCGGCAAACAGCGGAATCTTGGCTTCGGAGGCGACGCCAGCGGCGGCTTCGAAGGCGGAAACGATGGTGTTGTCGGTCGGGACGTAGATCACGTCAGCCTTGCCCACCAGCGCGCGCGTCGCGCCCTGTACTTCGGCAGACTTGGTCGCGACCGATTCCACGACCTTCAAACCGGCCTTTTCGGCTTCGGTTTTCAGAAGCTCCAGCGTCGAAACGGAGTTGGCTTCGGCGGAATTGTAGATGTAGCCCACGGTCTTGGCGTTGGGAGCGATTTCCTTGATCAGCGCCAGATGCTCATTGACCGGCAGCGCATCGGAAAGACCGGTGACGTTGCGGCCCGGCTTTTCCATGGATTTGATCAGCTGCGCGCCGACCGGATCGGATACGGCGGTGAAGACAACCGGGATGTCGCGGGTGGCACCGACGACAGCCTGTGCGGATGGGGTCGAAATCGGAACGATCACGGTTGGTGCATCGCCGACGAACTGGCGAGCGATCTGCGCTGCCGTGCCGGGATTGCCCTGCGCCGACTGGTAGACGAATTTCAGGTTTTCGCCTTCCTTGTAGCCAGCTTCGGCAAGGCTGCTTTCACGCCATCACGCGCGGCATCCAGTGCGGGATGTTCGACGATTGCGGTAACGGCAACGGTGACGTCTTCTGCTTTTGCAGGCAGGGCAAAGGCCGTTGCAGCGGCGAGCGCCAGAACGAGTGCGCGCATAGGATATTCCTCCGGTTGTTTCGCTTGTCGTTGCCCTCTTTAAGAAAGGGTTAAAACGAAATCAATCGCGCAAGCCTGAACTCACCTATCAATTCTTGTTCTTATTCGTCATCCGCGCCGTGATTGGCGATCATCATGGCCTCGAATGCCATGCGTTCGGTCTTGCGCATGCGCTCGGATTCCGACTTCAACTGACCGCAGGCCGCCAGAATATCGCGCCCGCGTGGTGTGCGGATCGGCGAAGCGTAACCGGCCTGATTGATGAAATCGGCGAATTTCTCGATCTGCGCCCAGTCCGAGCACTGGTAGTTCGTGCCGGGCCATGGGTTGAAGGGGATAAGATTGATCTTCGCTGGAACACCTTTCAGAAGCTGCGTCAGCATCTTGGCGTCTTCCAGACTGTCATTGACGTCCTTGAGCATCACATATTCAAAGGTGATACGGCGGGCATTCGACAGGCCGGGATAGTTGCGGCAGGCCTCGATCAGCTCTTTCAGCGGATATTTCTTGTTGATCGGCACCAGCATGTCGCGCAGATCATCGCGCACCGCGTGCAGGGAGATCGCCAGCATCACGCCAATTTCATCGCCGGTGCGGAAGATTTCCGGCACCACGCCCGAGGTCGATAGCGTCACACGGCGCTTGGAAAGCGACAGGCCATCACCATCGGTCGCGATCAACAGCGCGGTTTTGACATGCTCGAAATTGTAAAGCGGCTCACCCATGCCCATCATCACGATGTTGGACACCTTGCGTCCCTCGGCTGGCATGATCGTGCCCTGCGGTGCTTCGCGGTCGGGGAAATCGCCCAGACGGTCACGCGCGAGAAGAAGCTGCGCCAGAATTTCTTCCGCCGTCAGGTTGCGCACCAGACGCTGGGTGCCGGTGTGACAGAAGGAGCAGGTCAGCGAACAGCCGACCTGGCTGGAAATGCAAAGGGTGCCGCGACCTTCTTCCGGAATATAAACGGTTTCGATTTCGACCGGACGGCCAGCACCGCGCGGCGGAAAACGCATCAGCCATTTGCGGGTGCCGTCATTGGAGACCTGCTCTTCAACGATTTCAGGGCGCGCAATGGTGAACTTTGCCTTCAGCGTTTCGCGCAGATCCTTGGCGACATTGGTCATATGATCGAAATCGGAGACGCCGCGCACATAGAGCCAGTTCCACAACTGGCTGACGCGCATCTTGACCTGCTTTTGCGGCACGCCTGCATCCAGCAACGCATCCGCCATGTCCTCACGCGTCAGGCCGATCAGCGACGGCTTGCCGGACATGAGATCGCTATTAGCGATCAGGGGGCTTTTGATCGCAAGACCTGCGGTGGCTTCCAGTACGGACATCGTCCCTATCCCATCATCCCATACAGCGTTGCACTACCCTCTAGAGAAAGGCTGAAACCGTCTGCATGTCGAGAAAAATCAAGAGTGACGCGCTTGTCGCGCAGGCACTCGTCAGTGTTGGCGGGCCTTTAGCACCAAAATAGCGAAAACGCAAATGGCCGGTCAGAGACCGGCCATTCCAAAACGATATTCCGTTGCGCTTATTTGCAGGTTTCGATCTGCTTGAAGGCAGCCGAAATGCCAGAAAGCGAATAGGAATAGGATGTCGCGGTGCCGCGGGCAGATGTCGCCTTGACCGTCATGGACTTGCCGCCCTTCATGGCTGCAACCAGTGCCGGCTCTTCAGCGGCATTTTCTACCCAGGCGGCCTTGTCCTTGGTGAACATCACGAAGTTCTTGTTGTCGATGGTCACATTGACCTTCGAACCCTCTTTCAGCGCATAACCCACCATTGCCTGTGGCTCGTAGGAAATATTCTGGCCAGGGCGCTGCGAAACGATGAAGAAGATATCACCGTGGTCGACGCTGGCCGGTTCCTTTGCCGTGGGAATGGAAAGAACATAGCAAACGGTGCTTTTACCCGATTTGTACGAATAGGCACCCCATGCGTTGAACTGCTGGATGCGCGTGGGCGACTGTGCAGAGGCTACATTGATGCTGGCCAGCAAAATGGCGACTGCGGTTGCTACACTTCTTACAAACATTGAATTTCCTGCCGGGTTTATTGTCTTCCAGTTGGCCGAACGGCTGCGCCGGGCCGATGCTAGGTGAAGTCCGTCATCCTGATATTGGCTAAAGATCGGTTACCAAACCGTCAACGCCAATGCTAAAAGTCGAGATTTGCATTGGCCTGTAACAGATCGGTGACTCCTAGCGCCAGCGAAGCAAACACCAGTTGTGTCTGCGTCATCAGCAATGACACAAGAATTCAGGCAAGAATTTGTCAGCATTTGGCGCGGTTTCACACACGCCATCACAGAGCCGTTACTCTTTCTTCAAAGCATCTATCGCCGCATCGGCCGCTTCGTAGTGTTCCATTTTGATATGGGCGCGGATCATGGCAAGCGCTGCCGTCAAAACGGCAATGTCATCGGTAAAACCAACCACGGCGAAGATGTCGGGTACTGCATCGAAAGGAAGGATGAAATATCCGAGTGCCGCCAGAAGAATACCCTTGGCGCGGAACGGCGTGTCGCGGTCCATGGCGCAGTAGTAAGCGGCAGCCGCATCGCGCGCGAAAGGCACTTTGCTGATCACCCGCTTCATCTTCGGCCAGAATTTGGCACGCACCTGCTGTTCGCGCTCTTCCTGATGGTCGGGCTCTCCCGGCAGCAGGATTTCACCAATCTTCACGTCATCCATGGTTGTGTGTCCTTTGGTCATGGACATTTATATAGGGCAGGACGTAGCCCGTTCAATCATGTCTGCCCGCCGCTGCCTTCTGCATGGCAGTAGCCAGAAGGAAGTCCCGTTCGGTGACGCCCTGGGAATCATGCGTCGTAAGGCACACCTTGACCCGGGAATAGACATTCGACCATTCGGGATGGTGGTTCAGCTTTTCCGCCACCAGCGCGCATTGCGCCATGAAGCCGAAGGCCTCGGCGAAGTTTGCGAATTTGAACGCCTTGACGATGGCAAGCCCATCTTCGCGCAAAGACCATCCCTCCAGCTTGGCAAGCTCAGCATCGATGGCGTCTCTGTCGAGTTTGGGGTAATTCATGGGCGTCACCTCTTTCTGGCTATGGTTTTATGAAACGCACAGCAGTCCTATTTGTTTGCATGGGAAATATCTGCCGCTCACCTCTGGCAGAGGGCATCTTCGCACATCTGGTCGAAAAACAGCAGGGCGATCATCATTTCGTGATCGATTCCGCTGGCACCGGTGGCTGGCATGCAGGTAATGCGCCCGATCCACGCTCCGTTGCCATCGCAAAGCTGCACGGCATCGATATTTCAGGCCAGAAGGCCCGTCAGGTCAGGGGCGCCGATTTCGAGGTCTTCGATATCATTCTGGCCATGGATGAAGACAATCTGGAGAAGCTCAAGGCATCCTGCCCGAAGCAGCATGCGCATAAGCTTCACCTTTTCGGCCAATATGCGTCAGGCCGCCGCGAAAGCGTGCCTGACCCTTATTATGGTGGCGAAGACGGCTTTCAGACCGTCTACAACATGCTCTTTGCCGGTTGCAAGTCTGCACTGGAAAAGCTGGAGACAGGCGAGGCCTCACTCAGCGGAAATGCCTCTTCGACGATATAGGGGCCACCGCCCACCGATTCCTTCGAGGACATCAGCACGAAGCGTCCGACCGTGAAGGGAGAGGTGCGAAAATCGCCGCGCCCGGAGAGGTAATGCACCACATCGTCCAGCCGAGAATTGCGGAGCCGGGCCAGTGTCACATGGGGTGTGAACTTGCGTGGATCGGGCGGCAGACCGAGGCGCTGGCAAATGCGCTCGATCTCGCCTTGCAGGGCTGTCATCTCTGCGGAGGGAGAAACTCCGGCCCAGATGGAGTGCGGCTTCTTGGAGCCGAACGAGCCGATGCCGGTGAGATTGACCTGAAATTCCGGTCTGTCGATCCGGTCAAGCCTGTTGACCACCTCGTCGGCGGTACGGTTATCGATATCGCCGATAAAGCGCAGAGTGATGTGATAATTCTCCACATCGATCCACCGGGCACCCGGCAGACCACCGCGCAACAATGATAGGCTCATCGCCGCATTGCGCGGAATTTCGAGGGCGGTAAACAGTCTCGGCATGGCGAGCTCCCCGAATCTTTTGGCAGAACAAGTGTAGCGAATCATGCAACGCTGCTTGGCGCAAGCGCTTATTTTTTTTGCGCACCGATAGTCTTAATGAAGGCTTCTACCGTTGGCATGGATTTTTCGACCATCACGGCTATGCCTTTGGTATTGGGATGCATTCTGTCCTCCAGTTGCAGGGATTCATCCAGGACGACGCCGTCCAGAAAGAACGGGTAAAGCGGAAGCCCATGTTTTTCTGCAAGGCGCTGGTAGATCGGGTTGAAGCGCTTCGCATAATCGTCACCCATATTCGGTGGTGCCATGATGCCGATCAGCAGGACCGGAATGTTGAGCTTCTGAAAACCTGAAATCATCGCCTCGAGGTTCTTTTCGGTCTCCTCCGGTGAAATGCCGCGCAAAGCGTCATTGGCTCCCAACTCCAAAATCACGCCATCCGTTCCATCCGGTACCGACCATTCGGCCCGTGCCAGTCCACCGGAACTCGTGTCGCCGGAAACACCGGCATTGGCGATGGTCACGTCCATGCCCTTGGCCTTCAACGCGGCCTCCAGCTGGGCGGTGTAGCTGTCGGTCGGCGGCAGCTGGTATCCGGCCATCAGACTGTCGCCGAAGCCCACCAGTTGCACCGGTTTATCCTGTGCCTGCGCAAAGCTGGCGGTCAGCACCGCAGTGCAGATGACGATGAATTGAGCGGCGACGGCTTTAAAACGCATGACGGCCTTCCTAATTTGTCTGGCAATGTCAGGATATTTTTGAATTCCCGATTGCCCTTCTCCTTCATATAGGAACGCGAATTGTGACGAAAAGCATCATTGAGCTGAATAAGGCGGATCTGACCCTGGGCAACGCCGCCGCTTCCGTCCACGTTCTCAAAAGCATCGACCTCAGCATCGCAGAAGGTGAGGCCGTTGGTATCGTCGGGCCTTCCGGCTCCGGCAAATCTACGCTTTTGATGGTTCTGGCCGGTCTGGAACGGCTCGACAGCGGCGAGATCACAATTGCGGGAACGGAGCTTCACAATCTCGGAGAAGATGCTCTTGCGGAGTTTCGCGGTCGCAATGTCGGGATCGTATTCCAGTCTTTCCACCTGATTGCCAATATGACCGCTTTGGAAAACGTTGCCGTTCCTTTGGAACTGGCCAATGTCGCCAACCCGTTCGACATCGCCAAAAAGGAGCTGGCGGCCGTCGGGCTCGGCGAAAGGCTCAATCACTATCCGGGCCAGCTTTCCGGTGGCGAGCAGCAGCGCGTCGCCATTGCCCGTGCGCTTGCGCCTTCGCCCGCCGTGCTGATCGCGGATGAGCCGACCGGCAATCTCGATACGGATACCGGCAAACAGATTGCCGATCTTTTGTTTTCCAAACAGGCCGAACGCGGCATGACGATGATCCTCGTCACCCACGATGTTTCGCTCGCCGCCCGCTGCTCGCGCCAGATCAAGGTGCGCTCAGGCCAGATCGAAGGCGATAGCGCGATATCGACGCCTGCGCAGGCGGTTTTGGCATGAGCCGCTTCGTGCCGTCGCTCTTCAACATTCGCAACGCGCTGCGCCTTGCCCGGCGCGAAATCCGCGGCGGCTTTCGCGGCTTTTACATCTTTCTGGCCTGTATCGCTCTGGGAACCGGGGCCATTGCCGCCGTTAATTCCGTTTCACGCGCCGTCACCAGTTCCATCGCCACCGAAGGTCAATCCATTCTGGCGGGTGATGTGCGCTTTGAACTGCGCAACCGCGAAGTGACCACAGATGAGCGCGCCTATCTGAATAGTCTTGGCCAAGTTGCCGTCTCCACCGGTCTGCGTTCCATGGCGCGGTTGGCGGATGGGTCGCAACAGACGTTGGCCGAGGTCAAGGCCGTCGATGGCGCCTATCCGCTTTACGGCACCTTCGAAGCAGAACCGGCTGCGCCTCTTTCGCAATTGCTGGCAAAGCAGGGTGAAGCCTACGGCGCTGTCGCAGCCCCGCTGCTTCTCGAACGGCTTGGTATCAAGGTCGGTGACGAATTGCTGCTCGGCAATGTTCGACTCAAACTGTCAGGCACCGTCGTCAACGAGCCGGATGCTCTGTCTGATGGCTTTGGCTTTGCGCCGCGGCTGCTTATCAGCCGTGATGCGCTCTTCGCATCTGGCCTTGTCCAGACCGGCAGCCTTGTCGAACATGGCTACAAGATTCGTCTGAACGACGCGTCCAAACGCGCGACGATCACCGAAGATACCAACCGGGAATTCCCCAATGCGGGTTGGTCGATCCGCACCAGCGATCGTGCCGCCCCTTCTCTTACCGAAAACGTCAACCGTTTCTCGCAGTTCCTGACGCTTGTGGGGCTGACGGCTCTCATCGTTGGTGGCGTTGGCGTTGCCAATGCCGTGCGTGCTTTTCTCGATTCCAAACGCACGACCATCGCCTCGCTGAAATGCCTCGGCGCACCGGCGAGCGTCGTCACCATGACCTATCTGTTCCAGATCGCCTTCATTGCCTGTATCGGCATCGTCATCGGGCTGATGCTCGGGGCGGTCACACCTCTGATTGCCATGCGGTTTCTGGAAGGTGTGCTTCCCGTTCCCAATGAGCTCGCGATCTATCCCGGTCCGTTGTTTCTGGCAGGCATCTTCGGTCTGCTGACGACGCTTGCCTTCGCCGTTATGCCGCTGGGGCAGGCGCGGGAAGTGCCAGCAACCGCGCTGTTTCGCGAGCAGGGTTTCGAGGAAAACCGCCTGCCGTCCTGGCCCTATCTTCTTGCCACCGCTGTTCTTCTGGCTGCACTCGCTGGTCTTGCCATCTTCTCTGCGGAAGAGCGCTATATCGCCTCGGTGTTTCTGGCGGCGGTCGCTTTTGCCTTCGTGGTGCTGCGTCTGGTTGCCTGGGGCATCAAGGCCATTGCCAGGAGAAGCCCGCGTGTTCATTCCGCTGCCCTGCGGCTCGCCATCGGCAACATCCACCGCCCCGGCGCACTGACACCCTCCGTCGTTTTGTCTCTCGGTCTCGGCCTCACGCTCCTTGTCACGCTGACGCTGATCGACGGAAATCTGCGCCGTGAACTGACAGGCAGTCTGCCGGACAAGGCACCGAATTTCTTCTTCGTGGATATTCAGGGCGCAGATCGCGATGGCTTCCGTAATCTCGTACAGAAACAAGCGCCGGAGGGCGTGCTGACTGAGGTGCCCATGCTGCGCGGTCGTATTCTGGCGCTCAACGGTCAGGATGTCACCAAGATGGACGTACCACCCGCAGGCCGCTGGGTTCTGCGTGGTGATCGCGGGATTACCTATGCGCAGGATATGCCCGAGAATGCCAAGCTGTCTCAAGGCAGCTGGTGGGACAAGGATTATAGCGGCGAGCCGCTCGTGTCCTTTGCATCGGAAGAGGCGGGAGAGCTTGGACTGAAGATTGGCGATAGCGTCACCGTCAATGTATTAGGCCGCAATATCACCGCCAAGATTGCCAATCTGCGCGACGTGCAGTGGGAATCGCTGTCTCTCAACTTCGTCATGGTCTTTTCGCCCAACACGTTCCGCGGTGCGCCGCATGCATGGCTTGCGACGTTGTCAGATCCATCAGCCACCGCTGCCAAGGAAGGCGAAATCCTGCGCGCCGTCACCAATGCCTATCCGACCATCACCAGTGTGCGAGTGAAGGATGCGCTGGATGTGGTCAACCGCCTTGTCGATCAGCTTGCTACGGCCATTCGCGCTGCCGCCGCCGTTGCGCTTATCGCCTCGGTGCTGGTGCTGGCTGGCGCTCTGGCTGCCGGAAATCGCGCCCGCACGCATGATGCCGTCATTCTCAAAACGCTTGGCGGCACGCGCGCTATGCTGATCCGCGCCTTCTCCTACGAATATATGATGCTGGGTCTGGCGACGGCCATTTTTGCGCTGTTTGCAGGCGGCGTTTCCGCATGGTTCGTCATTGCCCGCATCATGAAACTGCCCTCCAGCTTCTTGCCGGATGTCGCCATCGGCACCATCGTTGTGGCTCTCGTCATGACTGTCGGCATCGGCCTCATCGGCACATGGCGGATACTGGGGCAAAAGGCAGCGCCGGTTCTGCGGCAGGCAGGAGAGTAAGATCAACGAGAGCCCGGAACCGAAGAGCATTCTGAAAAGTTGTACGCCACTTAACTTTAACGATTAAATCTCTGTAATGATCGCCAAAACGTTATCGATTTTCGCGCATACGGTGTTTTTTCGGTTCTGAAAGCTCTTGTATCTATGAAACGATATCATCATATTCTTCGGTAGGCTTGCTGTAGCTCCGCAGCGGCGCCTGGGATATAGTCGTGAAACGACGATATGCCCGACACCGTAGCAATTTCGGAGCTCAAAAGAGGTAACAATGTCTGACTTCAACAATTACCAGAACCGTATGGCCCAGGGTCATGCACAGTCTGGTGCCATGATCGACCAGGGTCTGCGCACCTATATGCTGAAGGTTTATAACCTGATGGCACTTGCGCTGGTAATTACCGGCGTAGCGTCCTTCTTCACCTATACAATGGCGGTCTCCAACCCCGCTTTCGCGCAGCTGCTCTATGGCTCCCCGCTGAAATGGGTGGTGATGTTTGCGCCGCTGGGTCTTGTGCTTTTCCTTAGCTTCCGCATTCAGAACATGAGTGTCCCTGCCGCGCAGGCAACCTTCTGGGGTTACGCCGCGCTGATGGGTATCTCGCTGTCGTCGATCTTCCTGGTCTATACCGGCCAGAGCATCGTACAGACGTTCTTCATCACGGCTGCTTCCTTTGGTGCGCTGTCGCTTTACGGCTACACCACCAAGAAAGACCTGTCCGGCATGGGCTCGTTCCTGATCATGGGTCTGTTCGGCCTGATCATCGCGTCGCTCGTCAACATCTTCCTGCAGTCGTCTGCCATGGGCTTTGCGATCTCCGCCATCGGCGTGCTGATCTTCGCTGGTCTGACGGCCTATGACACGCAGAAGATCAAGGAAATGTATTTCGACGGTGACGATGTTGCGACTGCTGGCCGTAAAGCCATCATGGGCGCGCTGACGCTCTACCTCGACTTCATCAACCTCTTCATGTTCCTGCTGCAGTTCCTGGGAAACCGCGACAAGTAAGATTTGATGAGATAGACATCGAAAAGGCGGCTCTCGGGCCGCCTTTTTTGTTGTGCGTATTTCGCTGATACTCGGGATCACTCGATCAGCTTCAGCACCTTGTCGAAGACTTTCAGCACCTGTGGCAACTCGTGACCGCGCTTCAAAATACGGCCATCGACATTGACGACGCTGAACGCGCCCTGCTTGGCCGCAAGCTTAGGGTTCTTCTCAATGCGGAACAGAGGCATCTCGCCGGACCGTTTGAACACGGAGAACACGGCCTTGTCCTTCAGATGGTCGATGGCATAGTCGCGCCATTCTCCTTCACCCACCATTCGTCCATAGATGCGCAATATCGCATCCAGTTCGCGGCGATGGAAGGTGATGGGTAAGGGGTCCTTGCTCTGCTTGTATTCACGGAGATCGATGACGGATGAGCTATCTCTGTGAGATGAACCTGCGCGCTGCAAATCCGGCTGATCGGTCATCAGGCAACCTCGCTCAACTGCAAATGACATTTGTACGACAGTCTGCCGCCACGCTGGGGAAATTGCAAGCCTTGGCGCAGCCCTCGAAAAAATGCTTCGCCGGTAATAATTTAGGCAGATCTTAAAGGTGCAATTGCCCTATTTCGGTCAAACCATGGCCCGAATTGGGTGGAATATTGCTGAAGTCAATTGATGCCTAGGCACCAAGATGACCCGGTCCGGTGCATTGACCCTTTACCCCCAGCCCCCAATGCCCGGACCGGATCTCCTCACCCCTCAGGGTGAACTCAATTCCCAGATGGTAAAAGAACGCTCGCGCCGATAATGGCAGCCGGATTGCCCTGCGCATCCGTCGTCTGCAACAGAACCGCGCATCCGCCATTCTGAGCCTTGCTCATGATGCTGGCCGGCAGCTTCACCGCCATCGACTTTCCATCCCACATGCCCACCGTCTGAACGTCATAGACGCTATGCCAGTAGGAAATCTTCTTGCCCTGATTTTCGCCCTTCTGGACGTCCACGATCTGTTCGCGGGTGAAATAGGCAACAACGACATCCGCCTTGCCATGGCCTTCGCCGATATCGATGGCGATCTCATCATTGATGCGCTGTGCCTTAACAGGCACGCTCAAACCTTCGCCCGCATTCTTGAAGGCATCCAGACGGCTGTAGATGGCGTTCATATCGGCGCCCTTGACGTGGTCGCGACCATTCACCACCGCCTGCGGCGTATAGACATTGTTGCGGCCCAGAGCCCGCGCATAGCCATATTGCCGCTCGGTATTTTCCTTCGATGCCAGCGAATCCGCCCAGCCGAGATAGTTCCAGTAATCGACATGGTAAGACAGGCCGATCACGTCGCCCTTCTGGATGAGTTTGCGCATCGCTTCATCAGCAGGCGGGCAAGAGGCGCAGCCCTGCGAGGTGAAAAGCTCGACAACGCCTTTTACCGTCTCCTGCGCCTGCGCGGAGACCGCCGCAACGGTGCTGAGCACACACAGTGAAAGACCAAATGTCAAAGGTCCATATTTAAAAGACATTGCGAAACCCTTGTCTGGACGCCTATCCAGACCATTGATGCTATCAATACATGTCGGGACGCGACGGCGAAAATAGCGCCGAAATCCCTTCAATAGAAAGTCACGATGGGGTGAGTGCCGATCACGAAGCCTGCCCGCCATTTCACTCCCGTCATCTTACGCAAAAACGCCGGGATTGCTCCCGGCGTTTTTCTGTCCCGATGATCGAAGGCTTACGCAGCCAGATCGCGAAGAACGGTCTGCAGAATGCCACCATTGTTCATATAGATCACTTCATCCAGCGTATCGATGCGGCAAAGGATTGGAATCTCCTTCACGGTGCCGTCGCCATAGGTGATCTTGGCGATCTTCTTCTCGCGTGGCTTGATGTCGCCTTCGAGACCATCGATCTCGACCGTTTCATCGCCCTTGAGGTTGAGGCTTGCCCATGTCGTGCCTTCTTCGAAGACAAACGGCACAACGCCCATTCCGACGAGGTTGGAACGGTGGATACGCTCGAAGGACTGCGCGATCACGGCCTTGACGCCGAGCAGGTTGGTGCCCTTGGCAGCCCAGTCACGCGAAGAGCCGTTGCCGTATTCCACGCCTGCGAAAATGACGAGCGGAACGCCCTCGGCCTTGTACTGCATGGCCGCATCGTAAATCGACATCTCTTCCTTGGACGGATAGTGGATGGTGTAGCCACCTTCCTTGCCGTTTGGCCCAAGCATGTGGTTGCGAATACGGATGTTGGCAAACGTGCCGCGCATCATCACTTCGTGGTTGCCACGGCGTGTGCCGTACTGGTTGAAGTCGGCAACGCCTACGCCATTGTCGGTGAGGTATGCACCGGCAGGAGAAGCAGCCTTGATCGAACCGGCCGGAGAAATATGGTCGGTGGTGATCTTGTCGCCGAAGAGACCGAGAACGCGTGCGCCCTTGATGTTCTTGAGGCCCGTGCCGGTCTTGCCCATGCCCACGAAGTAAGGCGGGTTCTGCACATAGGTCGACTTGTCGTCCCAGGCATAGGTCTGGCCCGGAGGAACCTGAACGGCCTGCCAGTTTTCATCGCCCTTGAACACGTCTGCGTACTTCGACTCGTAGAGTTCGCGCGTGACGTATTTCAGGATGAATTCCTGAATTTCGGCAGATGTCGGCCAGATATCCTTGAGGAATACAGGCTGTCCATCGGAACCCATGCCGAGCGGTTCTGTCGTCAGGTCCTTCTGAACCGTACCAGCCAGCGCGTAAGCAACGACGAGCGGCGGGGAAGCGAGGTAGTTTGCCTGAACGTCCGGCGAGATACGGCCTTCGAAGTTACGGTTGCCGGAGAGAACGCCAGCGGTGATCAGACCTTTGTCGTTGATGGTTTTGGAGATCGGCGCAGGCAGCGGGCCGGAGTTACCGATGCAGGTCGTGCAGCCGAAGCCTACGAGGTTGAAGCCGATGGCATCCAGATCTTTCTGAAGACCGGACTTTTCGAGATATTCGCCGACGACCTGAGATCCCGGTGCCAGCGACGTCTTGACCCAGGGCTTGGATGTCAGACCCTTGGCAACCGCGTTGCGGGCCAGAAGTCCGGCAGCAATCAGAACGGATGGGTTGGACGTATTGGTGCAGGATGTGATCGCAGCAATGGCGACGTCGCCATGACCGAGATCGAAATCCGTGCCTTCGACAGGGTAGCGGTTGTCGAGCTGGCCGGGCTTCTTGTAGTCGGCTTCCAGTGCTGTCGCAAAGCCGGAGGCAATGCCTTCCAGCGAGATGCGGCCTTCAGGACGCTTTGGACCGGCCATGGATGGCACGACGTCGCCGAGGTCGAGTTCCAGAGTGTCGGTGAAGACGAGTTCGGAGCCGTCGCCGGTACGCCACATGTCCTGCGCCTTCGAATAGGCTTCGACAAGTGCGATGCGGTCCTTAGTGCGGCCAGACATGGTGAGGTAGTTGATGGTTTCGCCGTCAACCGGGAAGAATCCGCAGGTCGCGCCATATTCCGGGCCCATGTTACCGATGGTGGCACGGTCGGCCAGTGTCATCGAATCAAGGCCGGGGCCGAAGAATTCGACGAACTTGGAAACAACGCCCTTCTTGCGCAGCATCTGAACGACGGTCAGCACGAGGTCGGTGGCGGTGACGCCTTCCTTGACCTTGCCCGTCAGCTTGAAGCCGATGACTTCAGGCAGAAGCATGGACACCGGCTGGCCAAGCATGGCCGCCTCGGCTTCGATACCGCCAACGCCCCAGCCCAGAACGCCCAGACCATTGATCATGGTCGTGTGGCTGTCGGTGCCGACGCAGGTGTCGGGGTAAGCGATGGTCTCGCCGTCTTCTTCCTTGGTCCAGACGGTCTGGCCAAGATATTCGAGGTTCACCTGGTGACAGATGCCGGTGCCGGGCGGAACGACGCGGAAGTTCTTGAACGCCTGCTGGCCCCACTTCAGGAAGCGGTAACGCTCGCCGTTGCGCTCATATTCCAGCTCAACGTTGCGGGCAAAGGCGTTCGGCGTGCCGAATTCGTCAACGATAACAGAGTGGTCGATGACCAGATCGACGGGAACCAGCGGGTTGATCTTTTCAGGATCGCCACCCAGAGCCACCATCGCATCGCGCATGGCGGCAAGGTCGACTACGGCTGGAACTCCGGTGAAGTCCTGCATCAGAACGCGGGCAGGGCGGTAGGCGATTTCGTTTTCGACGCGGCCCTTGTTGTTCAGCCAGTCGGCAACAGCCGTGATGTGCTCCTTGGTAACGGTCTGCCCGTCTTCAAAGCGCAGCAGGTTCTCAAGCAGAACCTTCATCGAATAGGGGAGCTTGGAAACGCCTGTCAGGCCGTTCGCTTCCGCCTTCGGCAGGCTGAAATAAACATAGTCCTTACCGTCAACGGTAAGAACGGAGCGACAATTGAAACTGTCGAGAGATTTAGCCACGGATAGAAACCCCGCTTCCTCTGATAGCCAACACGCGCGTGCGGACCCCTGTGCAAAGTGTGCACATCAGGATGCGGGTACGGTCATTTCCGCTGTCCGCACGAGAGGGATGTTTTCACACCCTTCAGGTCCGGCGCTATATGATGATCACGCCGACCGCTGGCGTGGTTGAAAGTCATATAGATAATTTCATCGAAACGTGCCAGACCGGAAAAAGACCTAAATCGATTTTTTTGTCATCGAGATGATTAAAATCTTAAACGAGATGGACCCATGCTGCTGACAGCAGAAAATCTTTCCGCCCGCCGTGGGGAAGATTTGATATTCATGAATGTTTCCTTCAAGTTAACGAGCGGGCAGGCGCTTGTGCTGACGGGGCCGAACGGGTCAGGAAAGTCCACGCTTTTGCGGGTTCTCGCAGGACTTTTGCGACCGGAGACAGGCAGCATAAAGATAGCCGGCGAAGGGATTGAAACTGGCGCGCTTGCCAGCGAAGCTAGCCATTATCTCGGCCACAAAAATGCGATGAAACAGGAGCTCACGGTTCACGAAAATCTTGGTTTCTGGGAGCGTTTTCTGGGCGATTTCAATGGCGGCACGTCACTGGGTGTTGAGGAAGCGGCGGAAATTGTAGGCCTGTCCGGCATAACCCATCTACCTTTCGGCTATCTCTCGGCAGGCCAGCAACGCCGATTCGCGATGGCGAAACTTCTGGTGGCGTGGCGGCCGATCTGGATATTGGACGAACCGACGGCGGCGCTGGATGCCAGTGCGGATGTGATGTTTACGGGGTTGGTGGAGGCGCATTTGGCGCGGGGCGGTATTGTCTTGGCTGCGACGCATCAGCCGCTTGGGTTTGATGGTGCGCAGGAGCTGCGGATGACGGGGTTTGCCGGGGTGGAGATAGCGTGGTGATCGCCGAGTATGCCGCTACCCCCCTCTGCCCTGCCGGGCATCTCCCCCTCAGGTGGGGAGATCGGCAAGACGCGCTGACCTCGCTTCTGCCTCGACACATGAGTTGGCCGACACTTCGCCACGAGTCGATCTCCCCCCTTGAGGGGGAGATGTCCGGCAGGACAGAGGGGGGTAGCGGCACCCATCGAACCTATCCATCATCCACGCGGTGCGATTTGACCTACGCTGGGAGCACCACCCCATGACCGCCCTCTTCCTCCGCGACCTCAAACTCTCCATCCGCGCAGGCGGCGGCGCGCTCATCGGAGTTCTCTTCTTCATGACCGTCGTCGCCGTCATCCCCTTCGGTGTCGGCCCTGATCTCAATCTCCTGTCGCGCATCGGCCCCGCCATTGTCTGGATTGGCGCTCTTCTCGCCGCTCTCCTCGGCCTCGACCGCCTGTTTCAGGCCGAACGCGACGACGGCTCGCTCGATCTCATCCTCATGCAGGAAAACCCGTTGGTGCTGACGGTGCTGGTCAAATGTCTCGCACACTGGACCGCCACCAGCCTGCCGCTGGTCATCGCATCGCCACTGCTGGGTCTGTTCATGAACATGAGCGAGGTCGCCATCGGCGCTGTCATGCTGACCCTTCTGGTCGGCTCACCAGCACTCACCTTCATCGGCGCGGTCGGTGCGGCTGTGGCCGTCGCCTTGCCACGTGGCGGCTTGCTGGTGTCGATCCTCGTTCTCCCAATCTGCATTCCGGTGCTGATCTTCGGTGTCAGCGCCTCCTACGCCGCCGTGCAGGACCCGGCACCCTTCATGCCGCCCTTCCTAATTTTGATCGCCATCACGCTTTTTTCATCGGTCGTCGGTCCGTTCTTTGCCGCTTTGGCATTGCGCAGTTCGATGGATTGATAAGGATCAATTGCGGCCATCACGCTCTCGCTGTAGAAAGACGCCATGAACGACACGAGCCTCGCCATTACCAAATTCAGCGATCTTGCCAACCCGACGCGGTTTCTGGCACTGGCCTCTCGCATTTTGCCCTGGCTGGCGGGGCTTTCGGCGCTCTGTCTTGCCGTCGGTCTCTATCTGGCCTTTACGACGGATAGCGATTATCAGCAGGGCAACACGGTGCGCATCATGTATGTTCATGTGCCCGCCGCCTGGCTGTCGATGATGTGTTATACGGTCATGGCCGCATCCGCCATCGGCACGCTGGTTTGGCGTCATCCTCTGGCGGATGTCGCTCACCGTTCCGCCGCTCCCATCGGTGCCGCCTTCACGCTGATTGCGCTCGTCACTGGCTCTCTCTGGGGTAAGCCTATGTGGGGCACATGGTGGGTTTGGGATGCGCGGCTCACTTCCGTCTTCATTCTGTTTCTGATGTATCTGGGCCTGATCGCCTTCAACAAGGCCATGGATGATCCTTCCAAGGCTGCCCGCGTCAGCGCAGTGCTGATCCTTGTCGGCTTCGTCAATATCCCCATCATCAAGTTCTCGGTCGAGTGGTGGAACACGCTGCATCAGCCTGCCAGTGTCATTCGCATGAATGGCCCGGCCATTGCATCGGAGTTTCTCTGGCCGCTGCTCATCATGGCGCTCGGCTTTACGCTTTTGTTCTTCACCCTTCACATCGCCGCCATGCGCAATGAAATCTGGCGCAGACGCATTGCGGCCCAACGCCGTCTGGCTGCCCGCATGGCAGGCCGGGAGAGTGCCAAGTCATGAGCCACGCTTTTTATATCGGAATGTCCTACGGACTGACCGGCCTGATCGTTGTCGTTCTCATCGCCTGGGTCTGGCTGGATGGGCGTGCGCGCCGCAAGGAAATGGCGCAGCTTGAAGCCTCCGGCGTTCGCCGCCGGGCGCGCGCGGCCCCGTCAGACGGAGCATCCGCATGACCAAGGATAGCCAGATCGTTCCCGCTTCCTCGGGTAAAAAGGCGCGTGTGCTGCTTGCCCTTTTGCCCTTGCTCGCCTTCGCAGCCTTTGCCGCCATCGCCGCCAAGATGCTGTATGAGCAGGACGTCAACGGGCTTGACGTCAGCGCCATTCCCTCTGCCCTGATCAACACCAAGGCGCCATCACTGGCATTGCCGCCGCTGGAGGGCTCTGGCCTTCCCGCGCTGACCGATGCGGCCATCAAGGACAAGGTGACCCTGGTCAATGTCTTTGCCTCATGGTGTGTGCCATGCCGGCAGGAACATCCGATGCTGACGGAAATGTCGAAAGACGAGCGGCTGAACGTCGTTGGCATCAATTACAAGGACAAGTCGGACAACGCCCTGCGTTTCCTCGGCGAACTCGGCAATCCCTATGATGCAATCGGCATCGACCCGAATGGCAAGGCGGCCATCGACTGGGGTGTCTATGGTATTCCAGAGACCTATCTCGTGGATAGAAACGGCATCATCGTCTATAAAAAGGTCGGCCCTATCGATGCCGCGACCTATGAGCGGGACATCATTCCAGCCATCGAAAGAGCGATCGCCGGAGACTGAAAGCGGACTCCAACGCGCAAATCAGGATTTAGGCACGGCCTTGAGTGTGGGCGCTGCCTTTGTCGTCTGAACATGCATGCCCTCCTGCACCACCTGGTTTCGGCCCGCCTGCTTGGCGCGGTAGAGAAAACCATCAGCGCGGCCAATCGCATCATGAATGGAGTGATCGCCCCGCGCCACGGAGGAGATGCCGAAGCTGGTGGTGATCTGCCGGTTCATGCCGATCTCGCTCCAATCGCGTGCGGCAAAGGCACAGCGCACCATGTTGGCCAGAACCGCCGCTTCCGAGGCTTTGAGGTCGGGAATAAAGACGACGAATTCCTCACCGCCGAAGCGCGCTATTTGGGCATTGTCAGGCAGTCTTTCCTGCAATAGCTCTGCCACCGCGATGATGACGAGATCGCCGGTCGCGTGGCCGAAGTCGTCATTGACCTGCTTGAAATGGTCGATATCGCCCATCAGCACGACGCCTGAAGGCGGTTCCGAGGCGCGGAAGTCAGGGGCAGCAAGATCGAAGCCGCGCCGGTTGAGCAGCCCCGTGAGTGGATCGTGATCCGCCGCAAAGCGATGCTGCGCCAGAATATGCGCCGCCGCACTGGCCAGCACCGCAAGCGCCAGCAGAAAGCCGAAAATGCTGGCGGCAAACTGCATGAGATAGGCATAGTCTGATGTCAGATAGTCATCGACGCTTTGCAGGGAGTTGCTGCTGGTCATCGACAGCAGCACGACGACACGCGTCATGGTTTCCAGCACAACGGCGGAAACGGCGGCCAGCAGCAGCCTGTCCATGCCGTGCCGCAATTTCTTGCGCACCAGCCAGATGGATGGCGCCATCAGGGCGGCGCACATGGTGTCGCTGAGGGCAAGGCCGAGGCGCAGATCAGGCTGCACGAAAATGAAGAAACAGACGCCCAGAAACGCAAAGACGGCCAGCGCTACGCGCGGCCACACATGCGGTTTTGCGTTGAAATGCAGCAGCAAGGCGTGGCCGTAACAAAAAAAGGCTGCGAAAAACACGATGTTCGAAAGGACGGCCTGCGTCAGCGCGAAATTGTCCTGCAACACCATGGGAATGGCAAAGCCGCTGGCCGCGCAGATGTAGCCGATGCCCCAGTAACGGCCGGAGCGGAAGCCAATTGTTTGCAGGCTGATAAAGATCAGCCCGAAGGTCAGCATGATAAAGGGCAGCAGATAGGCAAAATTATCCTGCAAGATATCGACCCTTATGCAAAACAATAAAGCACAACCTCTAATGAGGCTTCGTTAAAAAAGTATCCGCTTATAATTAGATTTCATACAATGGTTCAGGAGGCAGGCAGCGCATTCTGCCATTCCTTGATAGCATCGATGGGCGCGACCAGCATCAACACGTTTAAGGTCAGATTATCGCGGATCAGCCAGCCGGTGAAAATCTCGAAAAAGATCGCGACGACAATGGTCAGCCAGATCGGCATACGGGCGGCGAAGAAAAAGCCGACCACCATGAACACCGTGTCCATGGCCGAGTTCAAAATGCTGTCGCCGGTATAGCCGAGCGCCATGGTGGCGGTGCGGTAGCGGTCGATGATGATGGGCGAGTTTTCGAGCAGCTCCCAGGCTGCCTCGATGAGAACGGCGAAGGACAACCGCATCCCGATGTTCTGCTTGCGAAACAGCAACCACGCAAAGCCGTAAAACAGGAATCCGTGGATGATGTGGGACGGCGTGTACCAGTCAGCCAGATGCTGCGAATTTCCGGGCGTATTCACGCCCGGCTCGAACAGCTTGACGTAACCGCATTCGCAGATTGGAACACGGCCCATGAAATACAGAATGACAATCTGCGCGACGAGCAGAGCTGCGGCGACACCGAACCATTTGTAGGACGTCGAACGCGACGCAGACATGTCCGCAACTGTCATTTCTTGTCTTTCGTCAGCGGTTCGGTGGAGTGGCGCATGATGAGCGGCATCTGCGCCATTGTGAAGATGATGGTAATGGGCATGGTGCCCCAGACCTTGAACGCGACCCAGGTATCGGTGGAAAATCCGCGCCAGACGACTTCGTTAAGGACGGCCAGAAACAGGAAGAAAAAGCCCCAGCGGAAGGTCAACTTGCGCCAGCCTTCTTCATTCAGCTTGAAGGCAGAGTTGAAGACGTAGCCAAGAAGCGATTGACCGAACAGCAGGCCACCCAGCAGGATCACGCCGAACAGGGTGTTGACGATAGTCGGTTTCATCTTGATGAAGGTATCGTTCTGCAGATAGAGCGTCAGCGCCCCGAAGACGAGCACGACGATGCCTGAGATCAGCGGCATCATCGGCAGGGTGCGCGTCAATATCCAAGAGACGGTCAGCGCAACGATCGTCGCGATCATGAACAGGCCGGTTGCAATGAAGATCGGCCCGCCGAACTCTGTCAGAACCGGGAAAGTCGTTGCCAGCCACTCGCCTTTGGAATTGGCGAAGAAGAAAATCAGCAGCGGTCCAAGCTCGAGCGCGAACTTCAACAGCGGGCTGATTTCCCGCACCATTTTTTCGCTTTCGCGCTGATTGCTTTCCACGTCCATACTCATACTCCCGCAATCGCTTTGGCGAAATCTTCCGCCTCAAAGGGCTCCAGATCGTCCACGCCTTCACCGACGCCGATGAAATACACCGGCAGCTTATGTTTCGCAGCAATGGCAACGAGGATACCGCCGCGCGCCGTGCCATCCAATTTTGTCATAATCAGGCCGGAAACGCCCGCGATGTTGCGGAAAATTTCCACCTGGTTCATCGCGTTCTGGCCGGTGGTCGCATCCAGCGTCTGCAACACGGTGTGCGGCGCATCCGGATCGAGCTTGCCCAGCACGCGCACGATCTTTTCCAGCTCTGCCATCAATTCGGTCTTGTTCTGCAAGCGGCCAGCGGTGTCGATGATGAGAACATCGCTCTTTTTGGCCAACGCCTGCTCGTAAGCATCATAGGCAAGGCCTGCCGCATCGGCGCCGAGCTTGGTGCCGATGAATTCCGAACCGGTGCGATCCGCCCAAATCTTCAGCTGCTCAATGGCGGCCGCGCGGAACGTATCGCCCGCCGCCAGCATGACCTTGAGACCGGAGCCGGACAGTTTTGCTGCCAGCTTGCCGATGGTCGTGGTCTTGCCCGTGCCATTGACGCCGACGACGAGGATGACATGCGGCTTGTGCGACAGATCAAGCTCCAGCGGCTTGGCGACCGGGGCCAGCACCTTGGTGATCTCGCCCGCCATGATACGCGCCACATCTTCGCCGCTCACATCCTTGCCATAACGTTCGGATGACAGCGCTCCGGTGATGCGCATGGCGGTTTCCAGCCCAAGATCGGACTGGATCAGCAGGTCTTCCAGCTCATCCAGCGTGTCTTCATCCAGCTTGCGCTTGGTGAAGAGGGCGGAAATCTGGCTGGTCAGCTGCGATGAGGTGCGCGAAAGCCCGGCGCGCAGACGCTGGAACCATGTGAGTTTCGGCTCCGGCAGCGCCTGGACGGGCTCGACCCGGTCGCTTGCGGAGGCAAATCCCTTGGGAAGCACGGTTGGGGAATGGGTCACATCAGCAAGCTCCGGGCCGGTCGCTTCCTCCGCCTCTTCCAGCAATTTGTCCATGGCGGCATCATCGAGCGGCGCGTCGGGAGCGACCTGCTCCTGCTCTGAGGCGGTGCGATCGTCCTGCGCTTCGGCTTCGGCTTGCAGGAGCGAAAGCGGCACCATGCCGATATCGCCGACCTGCTCGGAACCCGGCAGAAGCGGGGCGTCTTCGTCCGCTGCGGCGGCATCGTTGACGACGTCATCCGGGGAAGGCCCGCCTGCGGTTTCCATCTCGATATCGGAGACAGGATCGTCAGCGACAGGCGCATGCGCTTCGGCCTCGGTCAGGACCTCTTCGAAGGTGGAAGGATGGTCGATGCCGGTGCGATGGGTATCGTCAGCGTCCGGCTTGTCCGTCTCAGCCTTGTCTTTGCCGAACGAAAACACTTTTTTGATGAAGCCGAGGGCCATGACTGTTCCGTATCCTTGACGTCAAGCAGCTTGCGCCGCCAGACATTGCATATTCAGATGCTTTCCGTTGTGACCGGTAATCAGTACCTGCGCAAGTGTGCGGGCTTCAAGATCGGGTGTGGCAACGAGGGTGAAATTGTCGGTGTGGGCAAAGCCGTTATTCTCGACCAGCACGGTCTGCGTGGTGCCAACCATGCCGGTGAGATGCGCATCCCGCAAAGCTTCGCCGCGCTGGCGCAGCCGTGCCGCCCGCTGCTTGATCAGCCCACGGTCCAGTTGCGGCATGCGCGCCGCTGGCGTACCGGGGCGTGGGCTGTAGGGGAAGACGTGAAGGTTGGAAATGCCGCATTCTTCCGCAAGGGTCGCGGCATTTTCGAACATCTCTTCCGTTTCGGTCGGAAAACCGGCGATCATATCCGCACCGAACGCCATGTCCGGGCGCAGCGCCTTGACTTGATGACAGAAGGCGATGGCATCGGCGCGCAGATGGCGGCGCTTCATGCGTTTCAGGATCATGTCATCGCCGTGCTGGAGCGACAGATGCAGATGCGGCATGAAGCGCGCCTCGTCAGCGATGAGGTCCAGCAGATGCCGGTCGACCTCGATACTGTCGATGGAGGAGAGCCGCAGACGCAGTATATCGGGCACCTGTTTCAGAAGCGTCTTGGCCAGATAGCCCAGCGAGGGTTCGCCCGGCAGATCGGCGCCGTAGCTGGTGGCGTCGACGCCGGTCAGCACGATTTCGCGATAGCCGTTTTCCGTCAGCTTGCGGGCCTGTTCGACCACAGCGCCCATCGGCACAGAGCGGGAATTGCCGCGCCCGTAGGGAATGACGCAGAAGGTGCAGCGATGATCGCATCCATTCTGCACCTGAATGAAGGCGCGCACATGCCCGTCTATATGTTTGATCATCTGCGGCGCGGTGGCGCGCACGCTCATGATATCGTTGACGCGCAGCTTTTCTTCCGCCGATACGCCAAAATCGGGAAGCGCGCGGTAGGAGGCGCTGTTCAGCTTCTCCTCATTGCCCAACACGGCATCGACTTCTGGCATTTCGGCAAAGGTTTCTTTTTCCGTTTGCGCGGCACAGCCAGTGACGATGATGCGGGCATGCGGATTTTCGCGCCGCGCACGGCGGATGGCCGAACGCGCCTGGCGCACCGCTTCGCCTGTCACGGCGCAGGTGTTGACCAGCACGGCATTGTTCAGCCCCGCCTTTTCGGCCTCAGCCCGCATCACTTCCGATTCGTAGGTATTGAGGCGGCAGCCGAAGGTTATGACCTCGACGCCGCTCATAAAGCCGCCTGTTCCGGCGCCGCATCGCGAGTCCAGGTGCCGGTGACGGGATCGACAGTGCCAGCCCATTCCCATTCGGCAGGACCGGTCATGACGACGTGGTTGTCTTCGCGCCACTCGATGGTGAGGGGAATGCGCACCGGGCTGGAAGCGACGTCGATCTCGACGGTGCGTCCCGTGCGACCCGTGCGGGCGGCGGACACTGCGGCAGCACAGGCGGCGGAACCGCAGGCCAGCGTCAGGCCTGCGCCACGCTCGAAGGTGCGAGTGCGCAGGGCGGTGTCTGATATGACCTGCGCCAGCGTGATATTGGCCTTTTCCGGAAACATCGGATGGCTTTCGAGCAGCGGCCCGAAACGCTCCAGATCGAATTCCATCGGATCGCGGTCCACCCAGAACACTGCATGCGGATTGCCAATCGACATGACGGCGGGCGAATGCAGCACGGGATCGTCGATCGGCCCGATCTGAAGCTCGATGCGGCTGGTATCGTGGAATTCTTCGGCCAGCGGAATGTCGTTCCAGTTGAAGCGCGGCATGCCCATATCGACGGAAATCATGCCATCTTCACGCTCGGAGGCATTGAGAATGCCAGCCACGGTCTGAAAGGTGAATGCCTTTTTACCGGTCTCGGCAGCCAGCGCCTGCACCACGCAGCGCATGCCATTGCCACAGGCCTGCGCCTTGGTGCCATCGCAATTGAGAATATCGATATAGGCATCGGTGCCATCGATCTTGGGATCGTGAATGGCCATGATCTGATCGAATGCGGTCTCGGGATCAGCATTCAGCACAATCGCCGCCTGCGGTGTGACCATATCCTTGCGACCGCGCATATCGACAACAAGGATCTTGTTACCAAGCCCGTTCATCTTCGCAAATTCGACCGTATTCGACATGATCCTGAACCTGTTTGGGGTGTTTGCGCAGCGCGGCTGGCGCATTTGCCTCTATATGGCGGAATTGAGGGCGAATTACCAGTGCGTGGTGAGGTGTTGGGTTTGGTGGGGGATGGCTAGCGCTGGAGCAAGATTGCCTCTTATGCACTGTGAGCAGAGAGGCTGCAGTCTGCCGGGCGCCCTCATAGGGAGGCCCGCCACACCCACCGCCCTCATGCTGAGGTGCTTTGACCGAAGGGCAAAACCTCGAAGCATCCGCCACGGACTCTGCCCTAAGGCCGCACCCCCCGTCCTTCGAGGCCCCTGCGGGGCACCTCAGGATGAGGGTTGCTCCGTTGTACTGCGCATCCAACCGCTCACACCGCCCTTTTAAAAGGAGGCCCGCCACACCCTCCGCCCTCATGCTGAGGTGGGAGCGAAGCGACCCTCGAAGCATCCGCCGCACACTCTGCCCTCCAAGCCCGCAACCCTCGTCCTTCGAGGGTCGCTTTGCTCCCGCCTTAGCATGAGGGTTGCTGCCGTTGTGCCTAGACTGACTTCCCGCTTCACAATGATATTGCTGTACCGTGCTAACGTCGCAGCCAAAGCTCCCGCAGCCTCAAACCCACAAAACACAACCGTCCCCACCGCATCCGGCCAACCAATCAAACCCCACCATCAGAAACCGCTTGCCTTTGCAGGCCAGATAGCCGCTAAGATGGGGGTGCAGAATGGGAGTATAGATCATGGCCAAGGGTCAGGTTCGTAGCAATAAAGAAGTCAGAAAACCCAAGAAGGATAAGGTGGCGCCTGCGGCGGCTCCGACGCTTGGGTCGCAGGTGAAGGCCAGCGAGAGCACGACCAAGAAGAAGTAAGCATTTCGCTGTTGCGCAGTGGGATGATGCCCCGGGGCGATGTCTCGGGTGAGGGCGCTTTTGGCATGGCCGAAGCGCCCTTTTTCATTCATGCCATCGGCACGTTGAAGACTTCGCTGGGGTGCATGGGGCGGAAGCGGTCTGGGGAGACGTCGTGTTCTGTCAGCGCTGCCTTGAGCGCAATGATCGGCGCGTCGATGGCCTCGTCGGTAAGCTGGACCGTGCCCCAGTGGTGGCCGCAGGCATAGGCGGCGTTGCAGATTTTCATGCCTTCCACCGCTTCGGACGGGTTCTGGTGCTGGCCCTTCATGAACCAGCGGGGCTCGTAAGCGCCGAACGGAAGGTTGGCGAGGCGGAAAGAGCCGTGTTTCTTGGCGGCGGCGTGATAATTCAGGCCGCTGTGAAAGCCGGTA
The DNA here is from genome assembly GCF_057799395.1 of Agrobacterium sp. 20P9.1.2. Taxonomy (NCBI): domain Bacteria; kingdom Pseudomonadati; phylum Pseudomonadota; class Alphaproteobacteria; order Hyphomicrobiales; family Rhizobiaceae; genus Agrobacterium; species Agrobacterium sp. 20P9.1.2. The sequence continues at coordinate 204,285 of NZ_JBYOKI010000006.1, read as the reverse complement.
TCGCCGATGTGGTAAATCTTGCCACCGGTTGTTTCAATGACGAAGGCGGCCCAGAGCGCCATGCGCCGGTCGTTCAGGCCGCGCGCCGACCAATGGTGGCAGGGCTCGAAATGGATTTTGACATCGGGCGCGACGGCCAGCACATCGCCCCAGTCTCCCGTTGAAATTTTTGCCGCCTCGACGCGGGTGCGGATGACGACATCATTGCCGAGCGGCGTGATGAAATGCGGCTTGTGGTGGATGTGCAGCTGTTGCAGCGTTTCCAGATCGAGATGGTCGTAATGATTATGCGTGACCAGCACGATATCGATGGGCGGCAGATCCTTGAACTGGATGCCGGGCGGATTGACGCGCTTGGGACCGGCGAAGCTGAAGGGACTGGTACGCTCCGACCAGACGGGGTCGATGAGGATATTGAGGCCCGCCGTCTGGATGAGGAAGGATGCGTGGCCGACAAAGGTAACGCGCAGATCCTTGCCGTTCACGCGCTCATCCGGTTTGACGAAGGGGAACGGGCTGGGATAGGCGTCCGGCCATGTGGCCTTGTTGCCATCGAACCGCCACTTCATGAGATCGAGAAACCCATTGGGCGCTTCGCCGCCGGGATTGAAGAAGCGCGCGCCATCGAAATGGTCGGAGAGCGGGCCTTTATAATAGGCGCTGGCACTGGACTGGCGCGCATAAAGACCGCCGCCTGCCAGAAGCGCGCCGAGGAATGAGAGTTTGAAGAGGCTTCGTCTTTTCATCCCTCATGTGTAAGTCTGCGAAGCCCCGCATTCAATGCCGGCAGCGTAAGGCTTGTCGAATTTTGAAAAATTGTTGTAAAACTCCCGACGTACAACCATTTCGATTTTTCATGTTCGTAAACCTATTTCAGGAGACGCCACCATGACGATCCTCAGATTTCTTGCTCTTCCGTTTGTGCTTCTGCTCATGCTGGCGGCGACGGTGCGGGCCGAACCATTGCCCGAACCGGTGAACGGCGTGACCTTCGAGGAATGGGCCTCGGCCAACGGACGGATCGCCAATCATCAGGACAAGCAGGAGGTGATCGCCGTACTGGGTCTGGACATGCATTCCTATGAGGCGGTCGATGTTGCCTTTACCGAGGCGCTGAAAACCTCCGGTTCGAATGGCGATATCATGCGGGTTTTCGGTGAAGCATTCGGCGATCCCAATCGTGGTCGTTTTGCTGCGACCGAACAGGTGGATATCGAAGGCAAGCTGGCAACGCTCGATGATTATGCGCGGGTTCAGGGCCACTTGCAGGCGGCAACGCAACTCAAGATCGATCCCGCCGCCGTTCTGGAAGAGCATAATCTGACGCCCTATGAATATTCCCAGGAGGCGGGCCGTTGGGTGCGCGTGATTGCCATGGAAGCCAAAAAGGATTCGAGCAACACGCTCAAATACAACGCTGCCATCCAGCGCTACCAGCAGGAATATCTCGACAAGCTCTCGAAAAAATAGGTTCGACTGGCCGCGTTGGAGTGCCTTGCGCTGACAAATGCGAGCTTTTTCTTGACTCGGCAGGCGGTTTCATGTTTATCCGCGCCCATCAGCTGGCAGTTTCATGACCGCAGCCGCCGACCGGGACCCGCAAGGTATAGATGATCCCGGAGGCAAACATCCGACAGCGCGATGCGCCCTCGGGTGCTTTTTGGCTATGCCCTTTCCCGGGCGTCTTGTTTTTGACAGCAAAAGAACCGACGTTTCGGTGACCCCGAAACGAAGAAGGATGACGCAATGTTTGAAAACCTCCAGGACCGCCTTGGCTCCATTCTGAATGGACTGACCGGCCGTGGCGCGCTTTCGGAAGCCGATGTGACGGCTGCCCTGCGCGAGGTTCGCCGTGCGCTTCTGGAAGCGGACGTTGCGCTGGAAGTGGTGCGGTCCTTCACCGACAAGGTGCGTGAAAAGGCCGTCGGTGCCTCGGTTCTCAAAGCCATCAAGCCCGGCCAGATGGTCGTCAAGATCGTCCATGACGAGCTGGTCGAGATGCTGGGCTCCGAAGGTGTGGCCATCGATCTGCACGCGGCTGCCCCCGTCGTCATCATGATGGTGGGTCTGCAGGGTTCGGGTAAGACGACCACGACAGGCAAGATCGCCAAGCGCCTGACCGACCGCGACAAGAAGAAGGTGCTGATGGCATCTCTCGACACGCGTCGTCCGGCAGCGCAGGAGCAGTTGCGCCAGCTCGGCGTGCAGACGGGCGTCGATACGCTTCCCATTATTGCCGGACAATCGCCGACCGATATTGCTTCGCGCGCCGTGCAGGCGGCCAAGCTTGGCGGCCATGATGTCGTGATCCTCGATACCGCCGGTCGTACCCACATCGACGAGCCGTTGATGATGGAAATGGCGGACATCAAGAAGAACGCCAAGCCGCATGAAATCCTGCTGGTCGCAGATAGCTTGACCGGTCAGGACGCCGTCAATCTGGCGCGCAACTTCGATGAGCGCGTCGGCATTACCGGCCTCGTGCTGACCCGTATGGACGGCGATGGCCGTGGCGGTGCTGCCCTTTCAATGCGCGCCGTGACCGGCAAGCCGATCAAGCTGATCGGTACCGGTGAGCGCATGGGTGAGCTGGACGAGTTCCACCCGCGCCGCATCGCTGACCGAATTCTGGGCATGGGCGACATTGTTTCGCTGGTCGAAAAGGCTGCTGAAAACATCGATGCGGAAAAAGCCGCAGCGATGGCCAAGAAGTTGCAGTCCGGCAAGTTCGATCTGAACGATTTGGCCGACCAGCTTGGCCAGATGAAGAAAATGGGCGGCATGGGCGGCATTATGGGTCTGATGCCCGGCATGGCGGGCATGAAGGACAAGATGGCGGCGTCGGGTATGAACGACAAGATGTTCGACCGCCAGATCGCCATCATCTCGTCCATGACCAAGGCCGAGCGCGCCAACCCTGACATGCTGAAACACAGCCGCAAAAAGCGCATTGCTGCCGGTTCCGGCACGGATGCTGCCGAAATCAACAAGCTGCTCAAGATGCATCGCGGCATGGCCGACATGATGAAAGCCATGGGCGGCAAGGGCAAGGGCGGCATCATGAAACAGATGATGGGCGGTCTTGCGGGCAAGATGGGCCTTGGCGGTGGAATGGGCGGCATGCCTGATCTCGCCAATATGGACCCCAAGCAGCTGGAAGCGCTTCAAAAGCAGGCGGAAGCCGCAGGCCTCGGCAAGCCGGGCGGTATGCCTCCCGGTCTTGGTGGCATGGGCGGAATGCCCGGTCTTCCCGGTTTGGGCGGACCGAAGCTTCCGGGTCTGGGTGGTCTTCCCGGCCTGCCCGGTTTTGGCAAGAAGAAGTGAGAGCTGGCATGACCGATGCAGAGATAAAGGCCCAACTTTCGCAATACCGCCAGTCCATCGACAATATCGATGCGGCGCTGGTGCATATGCTGGCAGAACGGTTCCAACGCACCAAGGCGGTTGGCGTTTTGAAAGCAACCCACGAATTGCCGCCGGCAGACCCGGCGCGCGAGGAATACCAGATCGAACGCCTGCGCCGTCTGGCAAAGGACGCCAATCTGGACCCGGATTTTGCTGAGAAGTTCCTGAACTTCATCATCAAGGAAGTCATCCGGCATCATGAAGCAATTGCCGCTGAACACAACGGCACCGAAAAGACCGCCTGACCGGCGGACAAGCCATCTTAAGGAGAAACAAAAATGGCACTGAAAATTCGTCTCGCACGCGGTGGTTCCAAGAAGCGCCCGTACTACCAGATCGTCGTTGCTGACGCCCGTTCGCCACGCGACGGCCGCTTCCTCGAGAAGGTCGGTTCCTGGAACCCAATGCTTGCCAAGGACAATGCTGATCGTATTCAGATCAACGCTGATCTCGTCAAGGAATGGATTGCCAAGGGCGCACAGCCGACAGACCGCGTTCTGCGCTTCCTCGCAGAAGCTGGCATCGCAACCCGTGACGCACGCAGCAACCCTGAAAAGGCAAAGCCAGGCAAGAAGGCCGTAGAGCGCGTTGCCGAGAAGAAGCAGAAGGCTGACGACGCCGCTGCTGCTGCCGCAGAAGCATCTGCTGCCGAATAATTCCGGCCTGCACGGTTATGAAACGGGTGGCGTGGTTTTCCGCGCCACCCGTTTATGTTTATTTTGACCGCAACATGCCGTACATAGATTTTTAAAAGACGAACACCGAAACGGACGACCGATGGCAAAGCTGGAAAACCCCATTCTCATGGCCAAGATTGGCGCGGCGCAAGGACTGCGCGGCGAGGTGCGGGTCAGTTCCTATACGGACGATCCGACGGCGCTGGGCGATTATGGCAACCTGATTGCCGCCGACGGGCGCGTGTTCGAGATTCTCGAGATTCGCGAAGCCAAGACCGTCGTCATCGTGCGCTTTCGCGGGATTAACGACCGCAATGCGGCGGAAGCTCTGAATGGTATCGAGCTGTTCGTTGACCGCGACAATCTGCCGGATGACGATCTGGATGATGACGAATTCTATTATACCGATCTGGAAGGGCTGGAGGCAGTGGATGCCGATGGCAAGAGCTATGGTTCGGTCACTGCCGTGCATGATTTCGGTGCGGGCGATCTTCTGGAACTGAAGGGTGCGGGCCGACGCCCGGCGCTCATTCCCTTTTCCGAGGCTGCCGTTCTGGAAATCGATCTCGAGGCCAAAAAAATCCTGATCGATCCCTTTGCTGCCGGGCTGATCGACAATCCCGAAGACGGCAAGGATGACCCGGATCATCCGATTTTCGGCAAGAGCAAGAAATAAGCCGATGAGCTTCAAGGCAACGGTGCTGACGCTCTACCCGGACATGTTTCCGGGGCATCTTGGTCATTCGCTAGCGGGCAAGGCGCTGGAGCGCGGCCAATGGCAGATCGAGCCGGTGCAAATCCGTGATTTTGCCACCGACAAGCACCGCAGCGTGGATGACACGCCCGCCGGTGGCGGTGCGGGCATGGTGCTGAAGCCGGATGTGCTGGCGGCGGCTATCGATGCTGTCTCAACGGACGATACACGTCCGCGCCTCCTGATGAGCCCGCGTGGGCGACCGTTGACCCAGGAGCGGGTGCGCGAGATTGCCGCCGGTGACGGCGTCATCATCATCTGCGGCCGTTTCGAGGGCGTGGACCAGCGGGTGATCGATGCGCGTGAGCTCGAAGAAGTCTGCATCGGCGACTATATTCTCTCCGGTGGTGAACCGGCGGCGCTGACGCTGCTGGATGCGGTGGTGCGCATTCTGCCCGGTGTGATGGGCAACGACCTATCGGGCGTGCATGAGAGCTTCGAAGGTGGGCTGCTGGAGCATCCGCATTATACCCGCCCGCAGGTCTGGGAAGAGCGCGATATTCCCGCTGTTCTGACCTCCGGCAACCACAAGGCTATCGACGCCTGGCGGCATGAGCAGGCGCTGGCGCTGACGAAAGAGCGTCGCCCAGACCTTCTGGCTAAGCCAACTCAGGTCGAGACGAAGTAATAGACCGACAGCAGCAGGCCGACCGAGATCACCAAGGCGCGGATGATCCACTGCGGCACGCGGCGTGCAATATAGACGCCGCTATAGCCGCCAATGGCCGAGGCCGGGATCATGATGAGCGCGGCAGGCCACGCCACGACACCACCGCCGACGAAAACAACGATGGCGACCGCCGCGATGACGACGGCGAGCAGATTTTTTAGCGCATTGAGGTGGTGGTAGCTGCCGCCTGCCGTCAGGCCCAGCACGGCCAGCATCATGATGCCCATGCCCGCACCGAAGAATCCACCATAGATGGATGTGAAGAACTGACCGGTGAGGCTTGCGGCATTGCCGGGGGAGCGCTCGGCGCTGGTGCGCGGGCGCAGCCACGGGCCTGCGGCAAAGAGAAGCGTAGCAGCGAGCAGCAGCCATGGTACGAGCTGGCGGAAGGCCGGGTTATCCAGAGACAGAAGCAGCAGCGCGCCTGCGGTCGATCCGGCAATGGAAAGAATGGCGAGAAAGATCGCGCCTTTCCAGTGAACGCGGATTTCCGGCCAGTAGGCGATGACGGATGTGACATAGCCGGGAAACTGCACGATGGAGGAGGTGGCATTTGCCGAAATCGGTGCGATGCCGGCAATCGTCATGGCACCGAAGGTTAGAAACGTGCCGCCGCCGGCGATGGCATTGACGGCACCGGACAGAAAGCCGCTGGCAAGCAGCAGCAGGATGATGAGGAATGACATGGCCCCTCCCGGCGCGTCTTTGAGAGCGCCTGCGTTCTTGCGGACGAACCCGGACGCTCTCATTCTTTGTATTTTCGCGCCGATGCGCTACGCCTGAAACCTCCATATCCGTTGACGGGATGGACGACAATCAGGCAGCGACCGACAAAATAATGTCACAAGAGGGATGACAAATGCGCCGTCTTGCTGTAATGGCCCGCGTGGAACTGGGGTTTACCCCTTTAACCGCAAGCAAAGAATGGTGAACCCGCTCCTGCCGCAAGGCATGGTCCCGAGACAAGGTTTCAAGGGATGACAGTTGAGCGCTCTGGCTGTTTCAGAAGAACTCAGAGGTTAATATGACCAACATTATCGCACAGCTGGAAGCCGAACAGGCTGCCAAGATCGAAGCGAAGCGTACGCTTCCAGAATTTTCCCCAGGTGACACCGTTCGCGTCAACGTACGCGTAACGGAAGGCAACCGTACCCGCGTACAGGCCTATGAAGGCGTTTGCATCGCCCGTTCCGGCGGCGGCATCAACGAAAGCTTCACCGTTCGCAAGATCTCCTACGGCGAAGGCGTAGAGCGCGTATTCCCGGTTTACTCGCCGCTGGTTGAAGGCGTTGAAATCGTTCGCCGCGGTAAGGTTCGCCGCGCGAAGCTCTATTACCTGCGCGACCGTCGCGGCAAGTCCGCTCGTATCGTTGAAGACACCGGCGTTCGCGCTCGCAAGCTCAACGACGCTGAGCGTCAGGCCGCTGCCGAAGAAAAGGCACGTATCGAAGCTGAAAAGGTTGCAGCAGCACAGGCTCTGGCCGCTGAAAAGGCCGCAGCAGAAGCTGCTGAAGCCAAGGCAGCTGAAGAAGCCGCAGCAGCAAAGGCCGCTGAAGGCGCAGCTGAATAAGCTTTTCCCCTCATCGGGAATTTTAAAAAAGGCGGTCTTCGGACCGCCTTTTCTTTTGGCTGCAAGTCTGGATGATTGGGCCATTGAGGCGTGAGCAGTCGTAAAGACGATCAGACGTCATTCCCCGTCAAAGACGAGAAATCACGGCTCGATGATTTTCAAAGTGTTATGCAGGGAAGGGCGCTGTCAATCAGCGCAGGCCGAAGGACCGAAAACCCGAAGGGCTTTCGGTCGATCATCATGGCCTGTTTACTGCCACTCGCGAATATCCACGAAATGGCCCGCAACGGCTGCCGCTGCCGCCATGGCAGGGGAGACGAGGTGGGTGCGGCTCTTATAGCCCTGACGTCCCTCGAAGTTGCGGTTGGAGGTGGATGCGCAGCGTTCGCCGGGGGCGAGGCGGTCGTCATTCATGGCAAGGCACATGGAGCAGCCGGGCTCGCGCCACTCGAAACCTGCTTCGAGGAAAATCTTGTCCAGACCTTCCTTTTCCGCCTGTTCCTTCACCAGACCGGAGCCGGGAACGATCATGGCGGAGACCGTGGGGGCGACCTTGCGGCCTTCGACCACCTTGGCGGCAGCCCGCAAATCCTCGATGCGGCCATTGGTGCAGGAGCCGATGAAGACGCGGTCGATGGCGATATCCGTCATTTTGGTGCCGGGCTTAAGGCCCATATAGTCCAGCGCGCGATGCTTGGAATTGCGCTTGTTCTCGTCGGCAATCTCGTCCGGATCGGGAACCGTGCCCTGCACCGAGACCACGTCTTCCGGCGAGGAGCCCCAGGAAACGATGGGCGGCAGGTTGGCGGCATCCAGCACAACGACCTTGTCGTAATGCGCGCCTTCATCGGACTTTAGCGTTTTCCAATAGGCGATGGCCTGTTCCAGCGTCTCGCCCTTGGGTGCGCGTGGCTTGTCCTTGATATAGTCGAAGGTGGTTTCGTCGGGTGCGATGAGACCGGCACGCGCGCCGCCCTCGATGGTCATGTTGCAGACCGTCATGCGGCCTTCCATGGAGAGCGAACGGATCGCCTCACCGGCAAATTCGATGACGTGGCCGGTGCCGCCAGCCGTGCCGATTTCGCCGATGATGGCCAGAATGATGTCCTTGGCGGTGACGCCGTCTGGCACCTTGCCATCGACACGCACCAGCATGTTCTTGGCCTTCTTCTGGATCAGCGTCTGGGTCGCCAGAACGTGTTCGACCTCCGATGTGCCGATACCGTGCGCGAGCGCACCGAAGGCACCGTGGGTGGAGGTGTGGCTGTCACCGCAGACGATGGTCATGCCCGGAAGGGTAAAGCCCTGTTCCGGCCCGACGATGTGAACGATGCCCTGGCGCTTGTCGCGCTCGGAGTAATATTCGACGCCGAATTCCGCAGCATTCTGCGCCAGCGCTTCCACCTGAATGCGGCTTTCCTCGTTCTTGATGCCCTCAAGACGGTCGGCGGTGGTGGGAACATTGTGGTCGACCACGGCCAGCGTGCGGGTGGGCGAGTGAACAGGGCGACCGGCCAAGCGCAGACCTTCGAAGGCCTGCGGGCTCGTCACCTCATGCACGAGGTGACGGTCGATGTAGAGAAGACAGGTTCCGTCCGGGTCACGATTGACGACGTGGTCGTCCCAGATTTTATCATAGAGGGTGCGAGGTGCGCTCATGGCTATATCCATCAGATATTGAAAAGGATTTGGGTTCGCGAAAAGACTGACAGCGAGGGGCTATCAGGCGAACGTAAGTCGCGTATTCAGCGCGCCGGAAATATCCGCGAAAAAGCGCGCCGGCAGACGCTTGTGGTCCTGCAGCACGAAAATGTTTTGCGCGAGACATCCGAATTTCGATCCCATGCTTCTTTCATAGCAGATCGGCTTTTCCACGGCAATATTGCCGCACCGAATGAAATCCGCTTAGCCGGGCGGTCCGCCGCCGCGAGATTGATCATCCTTGGCGGGATAAAAATCGAGTTTCGCGCGTTACGCTCTCGCGCAGTTGTGATCTCACGACGCCGTAACGCTTGCGTGAAGGGCTGCGCTCTCGATTGTATTCGGCCTGCATTTTCATGCAGCGGACAGGGGAGGGTACGTTTTGGTATCTGAAAAAGCACTCATTTCAAAAATCACTTGGCGGTTGATGCCGTTTCTGGGGCTTCTCTACCTCATCGCCTATATCGACCGGCAGAATGTGAGCTTTGCCAAGCTGCAGATGGTGGGCGATCTGGGATTGAGCGAATATGCCTATGGCCTTGGCGCATCGCTGTTCTTCATTGGTTATTTCATCTTCGAGGTTCCCAGCAACCTGCTGCTGACAAGGTTCGGGGCCAGTCGCTGGTTCGCACGCATCATCATTTCCTGGGGGCTGGTGACGATTGCGCTCGCCTATACCGGCAGCCAGACGATGTTCTATATTCTGCGCTTTCTGCTGGGCGCCTGCGAAGCGGGTTTCTTTCCCGGCGTTCTCTATCTCCTGACCCTGTGGTTCCCGCGGGATTACCGCGGACGGATGGTCGGGCTGTTCATGATCTTCAGTGCGCTGGCCAATGCCGTGGGCGCACCGCTGGGCGGTATGCTGCTCGATCTCGACGGGCTGTTCGGTTATGCGGGCTGGGAATGGGTGTTTCTTGCCACGGGCGTTCCGGCCGTCATCGCCGGTATCTTCACCATCTTCTATCTGGACGACACGCCTGAGAAGGCGAAGTTCCTGACCCAGGAGGAAAAGGACTGGCTGAAGAACCGCATCGCGTCTGAAAACTTCGATATGGAAGAACATGCCGAAAACGGTTTCAAGGCATTGATCAATCCGCGTGTGCTGTTCATGTCGCTGTGCTTCGTCGGCTTTCCGCTGGCGGCCTATGGTCTGAGCTACTGGCTGCCGACCATCGTCAAGGGCTTTGGCGTTTCCAACACCACCAACGGCTTCATCAACATTATTCCGTGGATCGTAGTGGCGGTTGCGCTCTACGTCATTCCAGCGGCTGCCGACCGTGCGGAAAACAAGACGCCCTACATCGTCGGCCCGGCCTTCCTCGGCGCGTTCTGCCTGCTGATGTCGGCGCTGGTGACGATGCCGGTTCTGCAATTTGCGTTTCTGTGCATCGCAGCCGCTGGCATTTTTGCAGGCCAGCCGGTGTTCTGGAGCCTGCCGGGCCGGTTCCTCAAGGGTGCCGGTGCGGCGGCGGGTCTTGCCGCCATCAACTCGGTAGGCAACCTCGGCGGCTTCGTGGCGCAGAATGTGGTGCCATGGATCAAGGATCAGACTGGCAGCACGATTGCGCCGATGTTCTTTCTCTCCGCCTGCCTGGCGGTGGCGGGCGTGCTCGTCATCATTGCCGGTCGCATGATTGCGGCGCAGGCGAAGAAGCAGGCCGAAGCGCACGCCTGACGCCTCTTCCGCCGCTGGTTCCCTGCATGTGACCAGCGGCGGAAAAACTGCCTGCTTCCGGTAGCGTTCTCTGCGTTCTATGGTCCGGCATCCACTGCCCGCATCCATGAGGAGAACACATGATCCGCTTCATCAGACATATCGCGCTTGGTTGCGCTCTTTCGCTGCCCACATTTGCGCTGGCTTCTCTGCCAGCCCAGGCCCAGGAGGCCGTCGTCAAGGCGCCCGACGCCGAAGCGCTGTTCACCAGTCCGGACCCGAAGCTGAATGCCAACAAGCAGGTGACTTACAAGATCATCCGCGATCTGCTGGAAGCCGGCCATTGGGACAAGGCGGATCAATATCTGACCGAGCGTTATATCCAGCACAATCCCAATGCCGCATCGGGCCGTGACGGTGTGATCAAGTTCTTCACCGAGGTGCTGAAAGTGCCGAAGAAGCCCATTCCGGACAAGATCAGCTCGCCCGTCGCTTTCGTGACCGCCGAGGGCGATCTGGTGACGGTTGGTTTCGTGCGTGAGATCAGGGACCCGAAAGACCCGTCCAAGATCTACACGACGACATGGTTCGACACATGGCGCTTCGTGGACGGCAAGGCGGATGAGCATTGGGATTCGGCGCTCAAAGGCCAATGATCTATCCGCGCGGGCTGCGGCGCAGGGATTTTTCCACGCGCCGCAGTGCCAGCGACAGGCCGAGCGTCAGGATGAGGTAGATATAGGCGACGATGGAATAGGTTTCGAAAAACCGGAACGAGCCCGCCGCATAGACCTTGCCGAGTTGGGTGATATCCATGACGCCCAGCACCGAGACCAGCGAACTGTCCTTGACCATGGACACGAAATCATTGGAGAGCGGCGGAAAGATCGTGCGGATCGCCTGCGGAAAGGTGACGAGGCGAAAACGCTGAAAGCGGTTGAGACCGAGCGCCTTGGCGGCTTCGATCTGCCCCTCATCCACCGCCTCGATACCGGCGCGGAAGATTTCCGCGATGAAGGCGGCGTAGCAGATGGTCAGCGCCAGAATGGCCCGCCATGTCAGCGAAAAATCACGCACCAGCATCTCCTCCACCCATCCGGCCTGAATGAGCGGGGTGATAACCCAGTTGAAGAGGCTGACGAAGGCGGGTGCGCCGACGAAGGCGATGTAGAACAACACGACGAGAACGGGGATGCCGCGCACCGTTTCGATATAGAAACGGGCAATCTGGCGCAGCACGAGTGTGTCGGCCATGCCCATGATGGCGATGAGCAGACCCCAAAGCGAGGCGAGCGCGAAGGCGACCAGCGTGACGAAAACCGTCATGCCGATGCCCTTGATGACGGTGGCAAAGACCTGCGCGTAGATGCCGTTGACCGCAATGACCACGGCCAGCACCAGCCCGATGCCGACGAGCGCCACCAGCCACCAAGGAAAATCATCCGTTGCGGTGGATCTGCGCCTCTGGCTCACGCTGTCTTCTTTCCGTTATTGCCAGTCATGGGCTTACTGGCCGAGCTTGTAGTCCAGAAACCACTTCTTATCGAGCGCGGTAAAGGTGCCGTCTGCCTTCAGCGCGGCAATGGCGGCGTTCACAGGCGCGACCAGATCGGAGCCCTTCTTGAAGATGAAGCCGAAATCATCGCCGCCCAAGGGGCTGCCGATCAGCTTCAGCGTGCCGCCGGATGCATCGACATAGCCTTTGCCAGCTACGCCATCCGTCAGCACAAGATCGACATCGCCAGTTTTCAGCGCCTGCACGGTTGCTCCGAAGGTTTCCATCAGTTTCACCCGCGGATTCTGCTCATTGCCGTCGAGAATGTCGTAGACGGCGGTATAGAAAGGCGTGGTCCCGGCCTGCGCGCCGACCAGCCCCTTGTCGAAGGCGGCAAAGCTCTTTACATCGGTAAAGCGTGTCTCATCGGCGCGCACCAGCATGAACATTTCCGAGCGCATATAGGGATTGGAGAAATCCACCTTCTGCTTGCGCTCGTCCTTGATGCTGATGCCGGTCATGCCGATGTCGTATTGACCATCGGACACGGCCTGGATCATCGCATCCCAGGATGTGTTCTGATACTCGACCTTGAAATTCAGCCGCTTGGCGATCTCGCCCATCGCATCATATTCCCAGCCGATTGCCTTGCCGGAGGCGGGATCGACGAATTGCAGCGGCGGATAGGCATTTTCCGTGACAACGACCACGGTTTTGCCCTTCAGGTCCGGCAGGTCGGCGGCGAAGGAAAAAGCGGGCGACAGAATGGTCGCGGCAATGGCGATGAAAAACGAGCGTCTGAGCAATGTCGTATCTCCTGCTGGCAATGCGGGAAAATGACATGGTTTGAAGTGGGAGGGCAAGAGCGCATTGCGCAGGCTGCGCGCCTCAGCGAACCGCGCCGAGCCCAAACGCCCTTTCGGAGAGGACGGTAATGTGCACATTGAAACCAGTTCGGGAGGAATGACGATGACCAAAGACAATAGCCGCGTGATCGCCTTTATCGGCACGGGATTGATGGGCGGGCCCATGGCGCGCAATCTCCTGAGAGCTGGATTTACCGTCCGGGTCTGGAACCGCAGCACCGAGAAGGCGCAGGTGCTGGTGGCCGATGGTGCGGTGCTGGCCTCATCTCCGGCAGACGCGGCGAAGGGTGCCGATGTCGTCATCACCATGTTGAGCGATGGCAAGGCGGTGGGCGACGTGCTGTTCGACAGCGGCGTGGCGCAGGTGCTGGAAAAAGGCGCGGTCGTCATCGACAGCAGTTCGATTGCTCCGCCCATCGCGCGCGACCATGCTGGCAGGCTGAGCGCACTCGGCATCGGTCACATCGATGCGCCGGTGTCGGGTGGCGTCGTCGGCGCAAGTGCGGGCACGCTGGCTATCATGGCGGGTGGTGATGAGGCGCTGGTTGCAAGCCTTTCGGACGTCTTTGCCGCCATGGGCAGGCTGACCTATGTCGGCCCCTCGGGTGCCGGGCAACTCTGCAAGCTGGCCAACCAGCAGATCGTGGCCATCACCATCGGTGCGGTTGCCGAGGCGATGATGCTGGTGGAGGCCGGCGGTGCTTCGCGCGAAGGGTTCCGCAATGCCATTCGCGGCGGTTTTGCCGAAAGCCGGATATTGGAACTGCACGGTGAGCGCATGGTCAAACGCGACTTCGTGCCGGGCGGTCCTTCCAAATTCCAGCTGAAGGATCTCAACGGCGTGCTGGCGACGGCCAAAGACCTGTCGCTGGATTTGCCGCTGACGCAGACGATTAAGCAGGAATTCGATCTTTTCGTCGGCGATGGCGGTGCGGATATCGACCATAGTGGCCTCCTTCTGCACCTCGAAAAAATGAACGGTCGGCAGCGATCTTCATAAAATCTGATAATATTATGATATGGTGACTTTTCCAGACAGATAAGATGACATAAGGTCGCGACCAATTTTGCCGCTTATCCGCGCGGCTAGCTTTTGGCCGGTTGGCCTTGGACGAAAGAGGGTGACGAGATGGTCGCCGCTCGACATCACAGGGAGCACTTCATGACAGTTCACCAGAATCTCATCAACGGCGAGTGGATCGGCGCCGATACGTCGAAAAACATCAACCCGTCCGACACCAACGAGGTCGTCGGTCTTTATGCGCAGGCGAGCGCAGACGATGCGAAAGAGGCGATTGCCGCTGCCAAGGCCGCTTTTCCGGCATGGTCGCGATCCGGCATTCTGGAACGCCATGCGATTCTGAAAAAGACCGCTGACGAAATTCTGGCCCGCAAGGAAGAACTCGGCGCGCTTCTGGCCCGTGAAGAGGGCAAGGTTCTGGCCGAAGGCATCGGCGAAACCATCCGCGCCGCGCAGATCTTCGATTTCTTTGCCGGTGAAGCGCTGCGCCTTGCTGGTGAAGTCATTCCGTCTGCCCGCCCGAATATCGGCGTCGAAATCACCCGTGAACCGCTCGGCGTCATCGGCATCATCACGCCATGGAACTTCCCGATTGCCATTCCGGCCTGGAAGATCGCGCCAGCGCTCTGCTACGGCAACACCGTCGTCTTCAAGCCTGCCGATCTGGTTCCGGGCTGCTCCTGGGCGATTGTCGATATTCTCCACCGCGCTGGCCTGCCGAAGGGCGTTCTGAACCTTGTCATGGGCCGCGGCTCGGTCGTCGGTCAGGCCATGCTCGACAGCCCGCATCTGTCCGGCATCACCTTTACCGGCTCCACCGGCACCGGCCAGCGCGTGGCGGCGTCTTCGCTGCCGTTCAACCGTAAATTCCAGCTGGAAATGGGCGGCAAGAACCCCTTCGTGGTTCTCGATGATGCCGATTTGAGCGTTGCCGTCGAAGCAGCCGCAAACTCCGGCTTTTACTCTACCGGACAGCGCTGCACGGCGTCTTCGCGCATCATCGTCACCGAAGGCATTCACGACAAGTTCGTCGCCGCCATGACGGAGCGTCTGGCCAAGATCAATGTCGGCCACGCTATGGACAAGGAAACCCATGTCGGTCCGGTCGTTGATGAAAAGCAGCTGAAGCAGGACACCGATTACATCGAGATCGGCAAAAAGGAAGGTGCCAAGGTTGCCTTCGGCGGCGATCTCGTCAAGCGCGAAACACCCGGCTTCTTCCTTCAGCCGACGCTGTTTACCGAAGCCACCAACAGCATGCGCATTTCGCAGGAAGAAATCTTCGGACCTGTCGCAGCCGTCATCCGCGTAAAGGATTATGACGAGGCACTGGCCGTTGCCAATGACACGCCATTCGGCCTGTCTTCCGGCATCGCCACCACCAGCCTCAAGCATGCAACCCACTTCAAGCGCAATGCCGAAGCGGGCATGGTCATGGTCAACCTGCCGACGGCGGGCGTGGACTTCCACGTTCCCTTCGGTGGCCGCAAGGCATCTTCCTTCGGCCCGCGTGAGCAGGGCAAATATGCGAGCGAGTTCTTCACCACGGTGAAGACGGCCTATACGCTGGCCTGATATCGGTATCTGACGAGAACGATCCCCGGCTCTGTCCGGGGATTTTTTGCCTCTTCTCCGGCGGCGATTTCTGCCTATGGTGTGAGCGCAAAACAGGCAGAGAGACAGGGACAGCATGACAGATATTTCGATGATCGAGGCGGCACGCCAGCGTATTGGTTCCGAGGCGGTTCGAACGCCGTTGCTGTCATCGCCCTTTCTGGACGAGATCGCCGGGCGCAGAATTCTGGTGAAGGCCGAATGCCTGCAACGCACCGGCTCTTTCAAATTTCGCGGCGGCTGGTCTGCCGTTTCAGGCATTGCTGAGGATGTGCGCCAGCGCGGCGTCATCGCCTTTTCCTCCGGCAACCACGCGCAGGGCGTGGCGCTGGCCGCAGCCCTGCACGGCGTTCCCGCCGTCATCATCATGCCGCAGGATGCGCCGAAAATAAAAATCGACAATACCAAAGCCTACGGGGCCGAAGTCGTTTTGTTCGACCGCTCGAAAGACGACCGTGATGCCATCGGCGCGAAGCTTTCGCAGGAGCGCGGCCTGACGCTGATCAAGCCCTTCGATGAACCCCTGGTTATTGCCGGACAGGGCACGGTGGGTCTGGAAATTGCCGAGCAGGGGCATGAGCTTGGCATCGATCAGGCCGAGGTTCTGGTTCCCTGCGGTGGCGGCGGGCTGACATCGGGCGTTGCGCTGGCGCTGGAGGCCAGGGCTCCGGGTTACACAGTGCGGACCTGCGAGCCGGAAAAATTCGATGACGTTGCCCGCTCACTGGCATCGGGCAGAATAGAGCGCAATGATGCACTGTCCGGCTCCGTCTGCGATGCGATCATAACGCCACAGCCCGGCAACATCACCTTCCCGATCATGGCCAGCCACTGTGGCACCGGCATTGCGGTGACGGAAGAGGAAGCCCTGCGTGCCATGGTGCTTGCCTTTCTGCGCCTGAAGGTGGTGGTCGAGCCCGGCGGTGCGGTGGCGCTGGCTGCTGCTCTGTTTCACGGTGCAGCGTTGCAGGCGCAAACGGTCATCGCGGTCGCCTCCGGCGGTAATGTCGATCCCGAGGTGATGGCGTCTGCCCTGTCGCGCTTTGTGGATTAGGTGAGGCGGCGCGACACCTCTGCGGCAATCGCCAGCGATGCCGTCAGCCCCGGGCTTTCGATGCCGAAGAGATTGACGAGACCGTCGATACCGTGGGTTTCCGGCCCATCGATGCGGAAATCCATGGCGGGATCGTCAGGGCCTGAAATCTTTGGCCGAATGCCGGAATAGGCAGGCACTAGCGCATTGTCAGGAAGACCGGGCCAGTAGCGCCGGATCGCCTCATCGAAACCTTTCGAGCGGCGGGAATCGACGGCATATTCGATCTCATCGACCCATTCCACATCCGGCCCGAAGCGCGCCTGCCCGCCGAGGTCGAGCGTCAGGTGAACGCCAAGGCCGTGGCTGTGAGGTGCTGGATAGATCAGCCGCGAGAAGGGTGATTTGCCCGACAGCGAAAAATAGGAACCCTTGGCGAAACGCGGAACGGGTATGTGATCGGCGGCAAGACCTTCGATGTTCTGGGCCACATGGGGTGCGGTGAGCCCTGCCGCATTGACCAGCAACCGGCAGGTCAGTTGCATTGGCTCTTTTCCGCCGACATCGACGCGAAAGCCGCCATCGGTCGGTTTTGCGCGCATGAACGGCGCATGATAGGCGATCACGGTACCCGCATCTTCTGCATCGCCCAGAAGCGCCAGCATGTAGGCATGGCTGTCTATGATGCCGGTGGAGGGTGAGAAAAGGGCCGCCTCGCAAGACAGTGCAGGCTCCATGCGTTTCGCCTGCTCCGCATCGATCAGCGTCAGATCACCGCAGCCGTTTTCGAGGCCGCGCGCCCGCAGGTTTTCCAGAAGCGGGATTTCTTCGCCAGTCGTTGCGACAATCAGCTTGCCGCAGCGGCGGTGACCGACGCCATGGCTTTCACAGAAAGCATAGAGTTCATGCCTGCCTTCGACACAGAAACGCGCCTTTAGACTGCCTTTGGGGTAATAGAGCCCGGCATGGATGACCTCGCTGTTGCGCGACGAGGTCTGGGTGCCGAATTCGCCCTCACGCTCCAGAACGATAGTGGACAGCCCGGCCTGAGACAGGGTGCGTGCCGTGGCAAGCCCGACCACGCCTGCGCCGATGATGATGACGTCGATATCTGCCAAGTGACTTTCCGTTAACTTTTGTGTTGAACCGGAAATGGTGCTGCGCGTTGATACTGCAAATCGGGTAGATCGATGCGTGTTGGGAGGCAAGTGACGATCAGTATTTTTCCCGATTTCGGCAAATAATGGAAAATCATCTCTACAGAAAGACTAGAGAATAAAGCTATTCTAGCATCCACAGTCGAGAGGCCGGTTTATCCGGCAGTGTCAACGAGGGAGGGTTCGATGTCTTATTCCAAAGCCGGAAAAATCAAAGATTTCTCACCATCGCCCCCGCCATCGCGCAGCTGGCAGGCCACCATCCATACGGCCATCGTCGGCGTCAGCTTCGCCTTTGTCGGCGCAGTCATTCTTGGTCTGGTTCCCTAATTCTCCCAAGCCCGATCACAAAAGGCCGGTCACTGACCGGCCTTTTTGCCTAATGGCTATTGAGCCTTCAAGTAATCTTCCACCAACTCGACCCAGAATGCCGTGCCCACAGGCAGGATATCGTCATTGAAATCGAATTTGGGATGGTGCAGCGGCGGATCGTTTTCGGTTCGCTGGGTGCCGAGAAAGAAGTAGGCGCCGGGGCGCTCTTCCAGCATATAGGCGAAATCTTCCGCACCCATGGTGGGGCGTGGCATCTCCATGACCTTGTCGGCACCGGCAAAGCGGCTGGCGAGATCGACGATGTAATCCGTCTCGGCCTTGTGGTTGACGGTCGGGTTGTAGCCCCGCTGGTAATCGAGCGTCACGCTCATGCCGTAGCTTGCCGCCTGTCCTTCCGCGATGAGACGGATGCGCTTTTCCAGTTCGTCGCGGGCATCGGCATCGAAAGAGCGGATGGTGAGCAGCATTTCCGCTTTTTCAGGAATGACATTGCTGGCCACGCCCGCATGGAAAGCGCCCACGGTCACGACCGTCGGTGTCAGGGGGTGGATGTTGCGCGACACGATGGTCTGTAGCGCCATGATGATGCTGGCACCCGCAACGATGGGATCGAGCGCGCTTTGCGGTTCTGCACCGTGACCGCCATAGCCATTGACGGTGATCTTGCACTCATCCACCGCCGCCATGATCGGTCCGTCGCGCAGCACGAAATGGCCGAAGGGCAGGCCGGGTTCGTTGTGAAGCGCAAAGACCGCATCGCAGGGAAAGCGCTCGAACAGGCCGTCCTCGATCATGATCCGCGCGCCGCCGAAATTTTCTTCCGCTGGCTGGAAAATCAGGTGCACTGTGCCATCGAAATTGCGGCGTTCCGCAATGATCTTGGCTGCGCCCAGCAGCATGGCCGTGTGTCCGTCATGGCCGCAGGCATGCATGACGCCGGGATTGAGGCTGGCATAATCAGCGCCGGTGTCTTCAACGATCGGCAGCGCATCGATATCGGCGCGGATGCCAACGGTCTTGCCGCCCGTGCCATTGCGCAGGGTTGCGACGACGCCGGTTCCGGCAAGCCCGCGCGTCACCTCATAACCCATCGCTTCCAGTTGGGCTGCAACGAAATCCGATGTCTTGAATTCCGACAGTCCGATTTCCGGATTGCGATGCAGGTGATGACGGATCGCCCGGACATCCGGCATGTGGTTGGCGAATGCGGCGGCGTTTTTCGGCTGTATCGTCATGTTTCAGGTCCGGCATGTTGTCATGAAATGGCTATTTTGCGTCTGCCTTGTTTAGCAGCATTGCCGGCCCCTGATAAGGGTCGAGGGGTGCATGAGGCGGCATGATTCAAGCTCAGTAATTTCGGCGCTTGCGCAGAAGCACGACAGGTGGCATGGAACTGATGACGCCTTAAACCATTCCCTCCTTTGGGTAGCTTCTTGTCTTTCAAAAAGACGTGGGCACCCAAGGGGTTCAGTGACGAAACGGGATAGGGCACAACATGACGTGTTTTCGCTTTGGGGGAGTGTGCGAAGTGTTTCATGAAAGGCATGGCGCGATGACGCGCCCGACCTGCCAATTCAGTGTCAAATAGTTGATTTTCTTGAGAAGTGAAGCCTCCTGCCCAAAAATGCCATGTTGATGGGCGAGCAGGTTTCATGTCGATCATCGTGTGCTGGTTCGCGGTGGTTCAGCAAAGGTTCAGGATCAGCAAGAAATAAAGCTGCCAAAGTTGTTTCAATTTCCAAAAGCAATCTGAAACAAGTTCCGGTTAAATAGACCAGATCCTCACCAGAGTGCAGAATACGAGCCGATGTCATTTCATATTACGCCGACCGCCGCCGCCCGTGATTCAGAAGCAAAGCAGATCGATCACAATGATTCGATCCGCTCCGTCTACTTCACAATCGAGGAGTTGAGGGACTGTGGAGCCGAGCTCTCCAAATCCGGCGCCGAAGGCCTGCCGGGTTTCATGGAGTTCGACTTTTTCGCGCGCCATCGTGAAAACGAAAAGGAAATCCTGCGCGTCTACAGAACCACGGCTGTCGATGCCGAGAATGGTGCGACGATCACACCGGCTGCCGAATGGCTGTTGGACAACCACTATGTGATCGAAGAAGCCATTCAGGAAGTGCGCCGCGACTTCCCGCGCAAATTCTATCGCCAGCTGCCGACGGTGAAGATCGGCAATGTCGAGATACCACGCGTCATGGCGCTGGCCTGGATCTATGTCGCGCATACGCACAGCACGATTTCACGCGAAAGCATGACGGCGCTGGTCGAGGGCTACCAGACATCGAAGACCCTTCAGATCGGCGAGTTGTGGGCGCTGCCATCGATCCTGCGTTTCGTTCTGATCGAGAACCTGCGCCGCATCTCCATCCGCGTCGAGCGGTCGCGCCGCATGCGCCAGCGGGCCAACGAGGTGGTCGATGAGATCATCCGCCTCAACGATGCCGAGGCGTCTGCCGAACTTCTCAAGCAGATCGACAATCTGGTCGATGACCCGACCTTCTCCACCCAGTTCCTCTATCGCCTGAGAAATGGCTCGCAGACCTCCGGCTTTGCGCTGAACTGGCTGGAAGAGCGACTTCGCAGCGCTGGCACCGATGCCGAAAACATCATGATGGCCGAGCATAACCGCCTGGCCTCCGGCAATGTGACGATGGGCAACATCGTCAAGAGCCTGCGTGAAATCGACGATACGGAATGGTCGGTCTGGTTCGAGGAAGTCAGCCATATCGACAAGGTTCTGCGCGAGCAGACCGATTACGAAACGCTGGATTTCGGTTCGCGCAACACCTATCGCAACACCATCGAGCTTCTGGCCCGCCGTTCGCCCAAAACCGAAATCGAAGTGGCGCAGGTCGCTGTCGATATGGTGACGGAAACCGCCAATTCCGATGTAAAACACCCGCACGCGCCCAATGTCGGCAGCTTCCTGATCGGCCAGCGCCGCGAAGAGCTGGAAGAGCGCATCGGCTACAAGCCGCTGTTTTCGCAAAGTGTCGTGCGCATCATGCGCAAATTCAACTGGATGTCGGTGGCGGTTCCCGTCATCGCGCTGACGGCGCTTGCCATGCTTGCCGTCGGCTGGTTCCTGGCCGATGCCGGGATGCCCTGGTATGTGGTGACCGCATTCCTGCTGATGTTTGCCCTGCCGGCATCCGAAGGGGCCACGGGTCTTTTCAACACACTCGTGACGTTCTTCGTCAAGCCGTTCCGTCTGGTCGGATACGAGTTCAAGGAAGGCATACCGGAAGGCGCAAGAACCCTGGTTGCGGTACCTTGCATGCTGACGAGCCGCGACAGCGTGGACGAGATGGTCCGCAATATCGAGGTTCATTATCTCGCCAATCCACATGGCGACATTTCCTTTGCGCTGATCAGCGACTGGCGCGATGCGTCCTATGAGCAGTCGGCGGACGATGTCGAGATTCTGGAATATGCCAAGCGCGAAGTGGCGGCCCTTTCAGCCCGTTACGCTTTCGATGGCAAGACAAGGTTCTTCCTTCTGCACCGCCGCCGCCTCTACAATCCTGCGGAAGATTGCTGGATGGGCTGGGAGCGCAAGCGCGGCAAGCTGCATGAGCTGAACATGCTGCTGCGTGGCGACAAGGACACGACCTTCCTCAACGGCGCCAATATGGTGCCTGACAACGTCAAATACGTCATGACGCTGGATGCCGACACGCGCCTGATGCGCGATGCGGTGACCAAGCTCGTCGGCAAGATGCACCACCCCATCAACCGTCCGGTCCACGACCCTGAAACGGGCCGCGTGATCCATGGTTACGGCCTGCTGCAGCCGCGCGTGACACCATCGCTGACGACAGGCAAGGACGCCTCGGTCTTCCAGCGCGTCTTCTCCATCAATCGCGGTATCGACCCTTACGTCTTCACCGTTTCCGACGTATATCAGGATCTGACCTCCGAAGGCACCTTCACTGGTAAGGGTCTTTATGACGTCGATGCCTTCGAAACAGCCCTTAAGGGCCGGATCGATGAAAACGCCGTTCTCAGCCACGACCTTCTCGAAGGCTCGTTTGCGCGTTGCGCGCTGGTGACGGACGTCGAACTCGTGGAAGATTTCCCGACCCGCTACGAAGTCGAAGTCTCGCGCCAGCATCGCTGGGCGCGTGGCGACTGGCAGCTTTTGCCCTACATCATGGACATGAATCGCGGCGTGACCGCCATCGGTCGCTGGAAAATGATCGACAATCTGCGTCGTTCGCTGACACCGATTGCCTGGTTTGCTGCTTCCATTCTGGGCTGGTATTTCATGGGCCCGCTGGGTGCGCTGATCTGGCAGATCCTGCTGATCTTCTCGCTCTTCGTCGCCCCCACGATTTCGCTTCTGTCCGGCATCGTTCCACGTTCAACCGATATCGTGCCGCAGGCGCATTTCCACACATTGTGGTC
Source organism: Agrobacterium sp. 20P9.1.2 (assembly GCF_057799395.1). Lineage (NCBI taxonomy): Bacteria > Pseudomonadati > Pseudomonadota > Alphaproteobacteria > Hyphomicrobiales > Rhizobiaceae > Agrobacterium > Agrobacterium sp. 20P9.1.2. Next base: position 181,919 of record NZ_JBYOKI010000006.1, on the reverse strand, counting down.
CGAGGTTCGTGCCACCAACGCGCAGGTCGCGCTGCGCATCGTCTTCATCGCCGACAGCGCCTGCATGATGGCCGATGCGATCGTCCGTTCGCTCTACCGCCTGTTCGTCAGCGGCAAGCTGATGCTGGAATGGCGCACCGCCGCCTCTATCCAGTCCAGCGCGCAGGGCAGCATTCTCGATTATTATCGCCAGATGTGGCACGCCCCGGTGGTGTCGCTGCTCGGTCTGCTGTTTGCTTCGCTTCCGGGTGACAATGCGTTCCTGGTCGGCATTCCCTTCGCGCTGCTGTGGATCTTCTCGCCAGCCGTTGCATGGTATGTCAGCCAGTCGGCTGAAACCGAAGACCGCCTGTTCGTGTCCGAACATGTGTCGAGCGAACTGCGCAAGATCGCGCGTCGCACATGGCGCTATTACGAAGCCTTCGTCACATCGGGCGAAAATTACCTGCCGCCTGACAACTATCAGGAAACGCCGGAGCCCATCGTCGCCAGCCGCACCTCGCCCACCAATATCGGCGTCTACCTACTGTCGGTGATTTCCGCTCGCCAGTTCGGCTGGATCAGCTTCTCGGAAACCGTCGAGCGGATGGAAAAGACCATCGAGACGGTCGAGAAGATGGAGAAATATCGCGGCCACCTCTACAACTGGTACCACACCGATACCCTCCAGACGCTTGGCCCCAAATATGTTTCTGCTGTCGACAGCGGTAACCTTGCCGGTCACCTGATCGCCATCTCCTCGGCCTGCCGTCAGTGGGCGGAAGCACCATCGGCGCATCTTCAGGGCAATCTCGATGGTATCGGCGATGTCGCCGGTATTCTGCGCGAAACGTTGAAGGAATTGCCTGACGACCGCAAGAACCTGCGGCCCCTGCACCGCCGTCTGGAAGAGCGCATCATCGGCTTCTCCAACGCCCTTGCCTCGGTCAAGCGCGAGCATGAATTCGCCTCGATCCGCGTCATCAATCTGGCCGTGCTGGCCCGCGATATCCAGAAGCTGGCCTCCAACCTCAATCTGGAAGTCAAATCGGACCAGAGCGCCGAAGTGACGCGCTGGGCGCAATCGCTGGTCGATTGCTGTGAAGCGCATATTTCCGACAGCGCGTTCGATCTTGCCACCATCGATCCATTGCGTGACCGGTTGAACTCGCTGCGCGACCGCAGCCGCAACCTCGCTTTCTCGATGGACTTCGGCTTCCTCTATCGCAAGGATCGTCGCCTTCTGTCGATCGGTTACCGCGTCGACAGCAAGGAACTGGATGAAGCCTGCTACGACCTTCTGGCATCCGAATGCCGTCTGACCAGCCTGTTTGCGATTGCCAAGGGCGATCTGCCGACGGAGCACTGGTATCGTCTGGGCCGTCAGGTCGTGCCGATTGGCGCGCAGGGTGCGCTGGTCTCCTGGTCGGGCTCGATGTTCGAGTATCTTATGCCACCGCTCGTCATGCAGGAGCGTCACGGCGGTATTCTGAACCAGACCAACAATCTGATCGTCAAGGAACAGATGAACCATGGCCGCCGTCTCGGCACGCCATGGGGCATTTCCGAAGCGGCGTTCAACGCCCGCGACCACAACATGAACTACCAGTACACCAACTTCGGTGTGCCGACGCTGGGCCTGAAGCGTGGCCTTGGCCAGAACGCGGTCATTGCGCCTTATGCCTCGATCCTCGCGTCGCAATACGACCCGGATGCCGCGCTGGAAAATCTGCAAAAGCTGCGCAAACTCGGTGCGATCGGACAGTTCGGTTTCTACGACGCCGTCGATTTTACCCCAACCCGCGTTCCAGATGGCAAGGTGTGCGCCGTCGTTAACAACTACTATGCCCACCACCATGGCATGTCGATTGCAGCGGTCGCCAACGTCGCTCTGGACGGCATCCTGCGTGAACTCTTCCATGCGGACCCCGTGATTGAAGCTGCCGAACTGCTTCTTCAGGAAAAGGCTCCGCGCGAAGTCCCGGTCGTCAGCTCCAAATACGAACCGGAAACACCCGGCAAGGAACAGGCCGATCTCCTACGTGCTGAAGTGCGTACCATTGCGGACCCTTCCGTGCGCGACCGCGAAGTCGTGTTCCTGTCCAACGGCCATTATTCCACCATGCTGACCTCCACGGGTGCTGGCTATTCCAAGTGGAACGGTCTGGCGATTTCCCGCTGGAAGGCCGATCCGACCGAAGATCGCTGGGGTACCTTCCTGTTCCTGCGCGATACCGTGTCTGGCGACTGGTGGAGTGCGACCGCAGAGCCGCGCGTTGCCGTGGGCGAAAAGACCAAGACGGTCTTTACCGACGACAAGGCCGAGTTCCACAAGACGGTTGGCGATCTGCAAAGCGTGGTCGAATGCATTGTTGCGACCGAGCACGATGCCGAAGGCCGTCGTGTGACCTTGCTCAATGTTGGCTCGGAAGATCGCTACATCGAAGTAACTTCCTATATGGAGCCCGTCATCGCCAATGAGGATGACGACAACGCCCATCCGCTGTTCTCGCGCATGTTCGTGCAGACGGAAATCGGCAAGCGTGGCGATGTGATCCGCGCATGGCGCAACAAGCGCTCTCCGAGCGAACCAAGCACGGTCATCGCGCATCTGGCCGCAGACAATGCAGGCCCGGCGCGTCCGACCGAATTCGAGACCGACCGCGCCAAGTTCATTGGCCGTGGCCGTTCGCTGGGTGAGGCCGCAGCTTTCGATGCGGGCGCCGCACTTTCCGGCACGGATGGCTTCACGCTCGATCCGATCCTGTCGCTGCGACGCGTGGTGCGCGTTCCCGCCGGCAAGAAGGTCAGCGTTATCTTCTGGACGATTGCCGCGCCAAGCCGCGAGGACGTGGACAAGGCCATCGACCGTTACCGCCACCCGGATGCCTTTGCGCATGAGCTGGTGCATGCCTGGACGCGAACACAGGTGCAGATGCGCCATGTGGGCGTGACCTCGCAGCAGGCGGCAGCCTTCCAGCATCTGGCCCGCTATCTCGTCTATCCCGACATGCATCTGCGTGCGGATGCCGATACGCTGAAAACCGGCCTCGGTTCGCAGCGCTCGCTGTGGCCGCTGGCGATTTCGGGCGACTTCCCGATCTTCAGCCTGCGTATCAATGACGACATGGACATGGATATCGCCAAGGAAGCCCTGAGTGCGCATGAATATCTGCGCGCCCGTGGCGTCATTTTCGATCTCGTCATCGTCAATGAACGCGCGGCCTCCTACGCGCAGGATATGCAGCACGCGCTCGATTTCATTTCCGAAGCGCAGCGCCGCATCAATCCTGCCGATGGTGGCAGACCGCATGTCTTCTCCGTTCGTCGCGATTTGATGGACGAAGAGACATGGTCGGCTCTGCTGGCGGCTTCCCGCGTCGTTCTTCACGTTCGTAACGGCAAGATCGTCGATCAGGTTAACCGTGCCGTCTCGCTGTTTGCGGCCCATCGTGGGCCGGAAGGCAGCGATCTGGCACAGGCGCGCCTGCCCGCACCGGTCTTCCCGCAGGGCGAGCCCGTGGAAGATGCGCATGATCTGGACTTCTGGAACGGCTTTGGCGGTTTCACCAAGAGCGGCGACGAATATGTCGTGCGTCTGCATGGTGGACAATCGACGCCGCAACCATGGATCAACGTCATCTCCAACGAGAAATTCGGCTTCCACATCTCCGCCGAAGGTGCGGGCTTCAGCTGGAGCCGCAATTCGCGTGACTATCAGCTGACGCCATGGAGCAATGATCCGGTCATCAACCGTCCTGGTGAGGCGATCTATGTTTCGGATGTCGAGAGCGGCAAGCTGCACTCGCCATTCGCGGCACTCTCACGCAATCCGGAAGCGGTTTTCGAAGCCCGTCACGGTCTTGGATATTCCGTCTTCAGAAGCGTGGATGACGGTCTGGATATCGAGGTCACCCAGACGGTGGACCGCGAAAAGCCGGTCAAGCTGTCGCGTTTGACCGTGCGCAATGTCGGTACGCAGAACCGTCGCCTCAGGACCTACGGTTACGTGGAGTGGGTTCTGGGCAACAATCCCCAGAAGTCGGCGCCGTTCATTCTCAGCAGTCATGATGAGGAAACCGGCGCGCTGTTTGCGTCCAATCCTTACAGCATCGACTACAATGCCCGCACGGCCTTCCTGTCTCTCGATGGTCCGGTTGGAAGCTTCACCACCAGCAAACGGGAATTCATCGGCCGTCACGGTTCGGTGTATGCACCGCAGGCCGTGGTTTCCGGTGCTGCTCTCTCTGGCAGCGTGGAGCTGGATGGTGCGCCTTGCGCCGCCATCATGCAGGAAATCCACCTGAAGCCCGGCGAAGAGCGACATGTGCTGTTCTACATGGGTGATGCCGATACCGCTGACGAAGCACGCGCTTTGGTCAAGGATATCCGCCAGAGCGATTTCGATGCGGTTCTGAGCGCCAACAAGACCTTCTGGAGCGGCTTTAGCGGCCAGTTGCAGGTGTCTACACCGGATGCCGGTTTCAACCACATGGTCAATAACTGGCTGCCTTATCAGGCGCTGGCCTGCCGTATTCTGGCACGCACTGCCTTCTACCAGTCCAGTGGTGCCTTTGGTTTCCGTGACCAGTTGCAGGATACGCTGGCCTTCCTGCTCTATCAGCCGGAACTTGCCCGCGAGCAGATCCTGCGTGCAGCGGGACGCCAGTTCCCTGAAGGCGATGTGCAGCACTGGTGGCTGCCGCTGACGGGTGCAGGCGTTCGCACCACCATCTCCGACGATGTGGTGTGGCTGGCCTATGCGGCGCATCAGTATATCGCTGCTACCGGCGACAAGGCGATCCTCGAGGAGAACATTCCGTTCCTCAAGGGTCCGGCACTGACGCCGGGCCAGCATGATGCCTTCTTCCAGCCGGAAACCAGCGACAAGACCGCCAGCCTTTATGAACACGCGGCACTGGCGCTCGATCTTGCCATTCACCGCACCGGTGAAAACGGCCTGCCGCTCATTCTCGGCGGTGACTGGAACGACGGCATGAACCGCGTCGGCGTGGCTGGCAAGGGTACGAGCGTCTGGCTCGGCTGGTTCCTCTCGGGCACGCTTCGCGATTTCATCGAGATTGCCGAAGAGCGCCGTGATCTTGACCGGGTCGAGAAGTGGAGGACGCATCGCGACAAGCTGCGTGCGGCACTGGAAACGGCGGGCTGGGACGGCGACTATTACCGTCGAGGCTACTTCGATGATGGCACGCCGCTGGGCTCCATCACCAGCGAGGAATGCCGTATTGATTCGCTCGGCCAGAGCTGGAGCGTTCTGTCAGGCGAAGGCGAGGATCAGCGGTCCGGTCAGGCCATGGATGCGGTCATGAAGAACCTCGTCGATGAAAAGACGGGCATCATCCGCCTCTTCACGCCTGCCTTCTCCCGCTCTCCGCAGGATCCGGGCTACATCAAGGCTTATCCGCCGGGTGTGCGTGAAAACGGCGGTCAATATACCCATGCCGCAACATGGGTGGTGCTGGCGCTGGCAAAGCTGGGCCGCAACGAAGACGCATGGAAATGCTTCTCGCTGCTCAACCCGGTCAACCACGCGCTCGACCGCACATCCTCAGAGACCTACCGTGTGGAGCCCTATGTGGTGACGGCGGATGTCTACGGCGAAGGCGCCTATGCGGGCCGTGGCGGCTGGAGCTGGTATACGGGTTCTGCCGGTTGGCTCTACCGCGCTGCCGTGGAAGGCATTCTCGGCATCACCCGCATCGGCGGCACGCTGCATATCGCACCGTCATTGCCTGAGGCGTGGGATGGCTTCTCCGCCAAGATCACGCTGGATGGCAAGGTTCGCGAAGTCGCGGTCAAGCGCACCGCCGGGACGCCAGACATTGAGGTTTCTCTCGATGGCAAGCCCCTGACAAGCAAGGACCGGGCGATCCCGTTCGATTAAGGGTTTGGGGCGTCAGTCCCGACTACTCAGCGAAAAGCCACGGCTCTGGAAAGATGCCGTGGCTTTTCTGTGTTTGGTAAGCTCTGTCTGGACGCAACATATAGCGGCGGCTGGCTCGTGACGTTAAGCCACACACTCCACCTCATGCTGAGGTGCTTTGACCGAAGGGCAAAGCCTCGAAGCATCCTTGGTTGGCGGACTTTGCCCGCAGCGCCCTGACCGGAAAACCGCTCAGCGCGTGCCGAAGATCGCCGAACCGACGCGCACGCTGGTTGCGCCGAATTCGATAGCGGTTTCGAAATCGCCTGACATGCCCATGGAGAGCTTTTCCAGGCCGCATTCCTTTGCGAGCTTGGCCAGAAGCGCAAAATGCGGACCGGGATAGTCTTCCGCTGGTGGAATGCACATCAGGCCTTCAATGTTGAGCTTCAGCTCGTCCCGGCACAGGGTGACGAAGGCCGCCGTTTCGCGCGGGTCGAGCCCTGCTTTCTGCGGCTCCAGTCCGGTATTGACCTGAATGTAGAAGCGAAGCGCCTTGCCCTGCTTCTGGCATTCATCGGCAAGCGCCCGGGCGATCTTTTCGCGGTCGATACTCTGGATGACATCGAACAGGGCCACCGCATCGGCGGCCTTGTTGGATTGCAGCGGCCCGATCAGATGGAGTTCGATATCGGGCGTCTTTTCCTTCAGCGCCGGCCACTTGCCCTGCGCTTCCTGCACGCGGTTTTCACCAAAAATGCGCTGGCCGCAATCGATCACCGGCTGGATGGCATCGGCATCGAATGTCTTTGACACGGCCACAAGATTGACGCTGCCGGGCTTACGACCGGCTTTTTCCGCAACTTCGGCAATGCGCTGCGTGACATCGGCAAGACGCGCTTCGATTTCCATGACCAGACCTTCGTTTGATAGAGGAGAAGGGTTCAGTAGCCGCCGCGGGGCTTGATGCCAAGCGCCATTGTCACCATTTGAACGCTGTCGACCAAGATTGCACCCTGACCAGCCCTGCCAAACTTGACGCCCCGGTCGTTTCGTGGTGAAGGTCAGCGCGAATTTTCCCCTTGATACCCGGATTACAGAAGTATGGCCATCGAACGTTATAATCCTCGCGACGCCGAGCCGCGCTGGCAGCAAAAATGGAACGAAGACAATGTCTTCGTGACCGACAACAGCGATGCCCGCGAGAAATATTACGTTCTTGAGATGTTTCCCTATCCATCGGGCCGCATCCACATGGGCCATGTGCGCAATTACGCCATGGGTGACGTGGTTGCGCGCTACAAGCGCGCGCGCGGTTTCAACGTGCTGCACCCCATGGGCTGGGACGCTTTCGGCATGCCTGCGGAAAATGCCGCCATGCAGAACAAGGTTCATCCCAAGGACTGGACCTATCAGAACATCGCCACCATGCGCGGTCAGCTGAAATCCATGGGTCTGTCTCTGGACTGGACCCGTGAGTTTGCGACCTGCGACGTGGAATATTACAGCAAGCAGCAGGCGCTGTTCGTTGATTTCATGGAAAAGGGCCTGGTCTATCGCAAGCAGTCCAAGGTCAATTGGGACCCGGTCGATCACACGGTTCTGGCCAATGAGCAGGTCATCGACGGTCGCGGCTGGCGCTCCGGTGCGCTGGTGGAACAGCGCGAACTGACGCAGTGGTTCTTCCGCATCACCGATTTCAGCCAGGATTTGCTGGACGAACTGGATGTGCTGGACCAGTGGCCTGAAAAAGTCCGTCTGATGCAGAAGAACTGGATCGGAAAGTCCGAGGGACTGTCGCTGCGCTGGCAGACGGTCGCCTCCACCGCTCCTGCCGGTTTTGACGACATCACGGTTTACACGACCCGCCCGGACACGCTGTTCGGCGCGTCCTTCCTCGCCATTGCGGCAGACCATCCGCTGGCCAAGACCCTGTCGGAAAACAACCCCGAGATTGCCGAGTTCTGCGACGAATGCCGTCGTCAGGGCACGTCTCTCGCTGCTCTGGAAACGGCGGAAAAGCGTGGTCTGGACACCGGCGTCAAGGTTGTCCATCCGCTTGACCCATCCTGGGAACTGCCGGTTTACATCGCCAATTTCGTGTTGATGGATTACGGCACCGGCGCGATCTTCGGTTGCCCATCCGGCGACCAGCGCGATCTGGATTTCGCCCGCAAATATGACCTGCCTGTTGTGGCCGTGGTCATGCCGGAAGGCGAAAATGCCGAGACCTTCACCATTGGTGCGGATGCTTACGTCGATGACGGCGTGATGATCAATTCGCAGTTCCTCGATGGTATGACGACGACAGATGCTTTCGAGGCGGTGGTGTCGAAGCTATCTGCACAGACGCTGGGTGCCGAGCCGCAGGCCGAGCGCAAGGTCAACTTCCGCCTGCGCGACTGGGGCATTTCCCGCCAGCGCTATTGGGGTTGCCCGATCCCTGTCATCCATTGCGAAGTCTGCGGTGTCGTTCCGGTGCCAAAGAAGGACCTGCCGGTCAAGCTGCCTGACGATGTGACCTTCGACGTGCCCGGCAACCCGCTCGACCGTCATCCCACATGGCGTCACGTCTCCTGCCCGCAATGCGGCCATGCCGCGCGTCGCGAAACCGACACGATGGATACCTTCGTCGATTCCAGCTGGTACTTCACGCGCTTCACGGCACCGTGGGAAGAGCAGCCGACCGACCCGAAGGTCGCCAGCCACTGGCTGCCCGTTGATCAGTATATCGGTGGTATCGAACACGCGATCCTGCATCTGCTCTATTCGCGTTTCTTCACCCGCGCCATGAAGGCCACCGGCCATGTGGACGTGAAGGAGCCCTTCAAGGGCTTGTTCACCCAGGGCATGGTGGTGCACGAAACCTACCGTCTGGGCGAAGGCCAGAACGGGCAATGGATCGTGCCTGCCGATATCCGCATCGAGGAAGTTGACGGCAAGCGCCGCGCCTTCCTGCTGTCCGGCGGTGACGAGGTTCAGATCGGCTCGATCGAAAAGATGTCGAAGTCGAAGAAGAACGTGGTCGATCCGGACGATATCATCGCCTCCTATGGTGCCGACACGGCCCGCTTCTTCGTTCTGTCGGACAGCCCGCCGGACCGTGACGTCATCTGGTCGGAAGCCGGTGTGGAAGGCGCGCATCGCTTCGTGCAGCGCGTCTGGCGTATCATCGGTGAGGCGGCTGAAGAGTTGAAGTCGGTCAAGCCTGCGCCTGCAAGTGAGGGCGAAGGTCTGGTCGTTTCCAAGGCTGCCCACAAGACGCTGAAGGCGGTTCAGGACGATCTGGACAAGCTTGCCTTCAACAAGGCGATTGCCCGCATCTATGAATTGGTCAACACGCTGGCCGGTCCTTTCGCTGAAGTGGCCAATGGCGGGAAGTCCGACGATGTGAAGGCTGCTGCCCGCGACGCTGCCGAAATCCTGATCCGCATGATTGCGCCGATGACGCCACATCTGGCCGAGGAATGCTGGACGGCGCTGGGCAATGACGGTCTTGTCGCCCAGAGCGCATGGCCGGTTTTCGTGCACGCGCTGATCGAAGAAAATGACGTGGTGATGCCGGTTCAAATCAACGGCAAGAAGCGTGGCGAATTGACAATCGCGCGCGATGCGGATCAAGATGCCGTCCGCGCGGCGGTGATTGAACTGGATGCTGTGAAAGCGGCTCTGGCCGGTGCCGAGCCGAAAAAAATCATTGTGGTTCCACAAAGGATTGTGAACATTGTTGTCTGATGCCTATTCCAGATGGGGCCGCGTAGCAGCCGCAATTTCCGTCGTTCTGTTTGCCGGCATTCTTGCCGGATGCCAGGTGCGCCCGCTGTATGGCGAGGCCTCCGGCACGCGCCAGAAGCTCGAAACCGTCAACTTCGCCTCGGCAGGTGACCGCGTCACGCAGGAAGTCCGCAATCATCTGGTCTTCCTGGCCTATGGCGGTGCCGGTGCGCCAACCAGCAAGGAATACGAGGTCAAGATCACAGTCACGTCCAGCGCGACCTCGACGGAAGTCACCGACGATACCAGCCTGTCCATCGGCAAGAACAATTATGACGGTCCTTACCCCGGCCGCGTGAACATGAAGGGCTCCTATGTCCTGACACGCATTTCCGACGGTCAGGTTCTGCGCGCGGCCACCCGCACCGTCACTGCGATGCTCGATCTGCCGCAGCAGGAATTCGCCAAGATCCGCGCCGTGCGCGATGGTGAAAACCGTGCCGCCCGTGAGCTTGCCGAGATCATCGGTACGGATATCGCCGCCACTCTCAGCCGCTGAGAGCCGTTTTATGACGGAAATAAAGTCGCATGAATTCGAACGCTTCGCCGAGAGACCGGCGGAGCGTTTTCGCGTTTTCGTGCTCTATGGTCCCGATCGCGGCCTTGTGTCCGAACGCGCCTCGCTCATCGCCTCCAAGACCGGCATAGACCCCAACGATGCCTTCGCCTCGCTGAAGCTGACGGCATCCGACCTGCAGGGCGATCCCGGTCGATTGCTGGATGAGATCAATTCTATCGGCCTGTTCGGTGGCGAAAAGCTCGTCTGGGTTAAGGGTGCCGCCAATGAGAAGGCGCTGGTGGATGCGTTGCAGGTTCTCTCGGACAATCCGCCCGAAGCAAGCTTCCTGATCGTCGAAGCGGGCGACCTGAAAAAAGGAACCGGCCTTCGCAAGATCGCTGAACCGTCGCGCGCCATCGCCGCCATTCCCTGTTATGCCGATGATGCGCGGGCGCTGAATGCGCTGATCGACCAGGAACTTTCGACGGAAAATCTGCGTATCGCACCTGCTGCACGCCAGCGGCTGGCCGAATCGCTCGGTGGTGACCGTATCGCCTCGCGCAACGAGGTGCGCAAGCTGGCGCTCTATTGCCGCGGCCATGATGTCATCGAAGAAGACGATGTCATGGCGATCATCGGTGATGCCAGCACGGTGTCTGCCGATGACGCGGTGGATGCCATTCTGAAGGGCGACCGCAACGCCTTCTTCCACGCCACGCAGAAGATCATCGCCTCCAAGACGCCGATCTTTCTGGTGCTGCAAGGCTGCCTGCGGCAGTTTCAGTTGCTGGACCAGATGCGTGCGGAAATGGACGAGAAGAAATTGCAGGCGGGTCAGGTCATGCAGACCATGGGACGCGGTGTCCACTTCCGCCGCAAACCCGTTATCGAGCGGGCGCTGCGTACATGGCAGCCAGCAGCGATTGCGCGCGAGATGAACCGGCTACAGGCAGCCATCCTGCAAAGCCGTCAGCGGCAAAGCCTGGAGGAAAGCGTGGCATTGCTGACGCTGTTGTCCACCACGTTGCAGTCGGGGCGCGGGCAGTAAGCTTTTTCCCAATAAAAAGCCTCCGAAAGCATAGGCTCGGAGGCTCAGTTTTCCCTTCCGTCATGCCGGGCTTGACCCGGCATCCAGCAGCACCGCGTCTGCAGTGAAAAATAATCTATTTCGATCAAGGACTTGATCGAACTGGACCCCGGATCAAGTCCGGGGTGACGAAGCAAAAATGGACAATCAGTCGCCCTTGCCGGGCTCTGCCGAGAAATAGAGATCGAGCTTGCCCGAAACGCCGTCCATTTCCTTGGCTTCAGGCATCGGGTCGCGCTTGATGGTGATGTTGGGCCAGATGGCGGCATATTCCGCATTCAGCGTCAGCCACTTGTCGAGACCCGGTTCCGTGTCCGGCTTGATGGCTTCTGCGGGACATTCCGGTTCGCATACACCGCAATCGATGCATTCATCGGGATTGATCGCCAGAAAGTTCTCACCCTCATAGAAGCAATCGACAGGGCAGACCTCGACGCAGTCGGTATATTTGCAGCGAATGCAGTTATCGGTCACGACATACGTCATGATGGACTCCAGATATGCAGGCCGGGTCAAAGGGCTTGAAAGACAAGCCGTCGCCCGGAATTCAGACAGGGCATTTTGGCAAGTGAGGTAATGCCTTTGACCCAATATAGCAAGGATAAACCATACTGAAAAAGCCGCGCTTCTTGGTGGTTTATTCCAAGCAACCGATGCGATTTGCCGGAAAGTCTTTTCACGACGGGGCTCAGTTTTGCCACAGGCGCTGGCGCACAGGGCGCGTGGCGTTATTCGTCGCCGCTCTCGGTCATGAATCGGTCGAGTGCCCGGCGCTCCTTCTTTGTCGGGCGGCCGCTGCCCGGTTCGCGCACTGCCTGCTCCAGAAGCGTCAAACGGTCGCCCGGAGGGCGCGGCGGTGTTTCATCGTCATAGAGAAGCTTTGCTTCTTCAAATGGCCCGCGCCTGTCGCCGGACGCCTTGACCACGAGAATGCGGTCCATGCGCTCGAAGCTGATGTCCAGCCGGTCGCCGATCTTCACCATATGGCTTGGCTGGCGCACGGGCGCACCGTTGACGCGAATATTGCCGGACTGGATATAGCTTTGGGCAAGCGAACGGGATTTTGCCATGCGGGCGAAGAAAAGCCATTTATCGAGGCGCTGACGCCCTGCGTCCTGTGGCTGTTGCTTCTCACCCATCGAGCATTCCAGAAACTACACTGTGGTTTTCCGTCCAGATATGCGTTGGAACATAAATGGAAAAAGCCTCCTGCTTTTACGACAAGCAGGAGGCCTTGATCTTACTTCTTTAGCTGTTCCTTGAGAGCAGCCAGTTTTGCGAAAGGTGAATCCGGATCAAGCGGCTTCTCCTTGCGGGGTGGCTTTGCCTCGAAACGCTGCTGACCCTGCGGCTTGCCGCCACGGTCGTTGCGATCTGGGCGATCCTTGCGCTCGCCACGGTCATGGCGCTCGTTGCGGTTATTGTTGCCGCCATTGCGGTCTGGGCGGGCACCCTCGCGCTTGCGGTCGCCGTCACGCTTGCGATCACCCTCGCGGTTGGCATTGCCACGCGGCTGGCCCTGACGCTCTTCGCCACCCTCTGCACGGCGTTCGCCGTGGTTGCGGTTGGCTGGGCGACGGTTGTCGCTGCGCTGGTTGTCGTTGCGGCCACCTGGACGCCACAGAAGAACAGGCTTCGGCTCGGCAGCTTCGGTCGCCACGGCGTCCGATGCAGCTGCATCGTCGGCTTTTGCCTCTTCTGGCTTTGCTTCGACAGGTGCTTCGGCAACAGCCTCGGCAGGAGCAGCAGCTTCTTCCGAGGTCGCATGCGTGTCGGCATCGTCCTGAGAGGTTTCGTCGGCAGCGGCTTCTTCGGTGCCTGCAGCCTCCTCGGCGACAGTCTCGCCAGCATCTGCGCCCGGCTTGGCCGCATCGGCAGTCTGGCCACCCAGGAAGGCCGCAGCCTCTTCGGCGCTCACCTGATCGGCGCGGTAGCCGAGGCCCTTGAGGATTTCTTCCATGTCATCGAGCGTGGCGCCCAGAATGGAGAGCATGGCTGTCGTCGTGGTGAAGCGACGGCCGTCATAGGCACCTTCCGGACGCGGCTGCGTACCCGGCTTCCACTGCAGCAGCGGACGGATGAGATCGGCCAGACGCTCGAGAATGTCGATACGAACCGCACGCTTGCCGAGGAAACGGAAGCCTGCGAGCTTGTAGAACATGCGCTCATAGCTGCTGTCGGTGACGACGGATGTACGGCCAGCGGCCAGCACGGGAATGAGATCGCCGTAGCCGGGCTTGCCCAGACCGTCATTCTTCAGGGCCCAGAGCAGCGTCACCAGCTCGGCAGGAGCAGGCTTCAGCAATGCAGGCAGGAAGACGTGGTAGGCGCCGAAGCGGATGCCGTAACGGCGCATGGAGGCGCGCGCATCCTGATCCAGCGTCTTGACCTCTTCGGTCACGTCGCGACGGAACAGCACGCCGAGATTTTCCACCAGCTGGAAGGCCAGACCCTTTGCCAGACCCTGAAGGTCTTCGGCGCGGGAAATATCGTCCAGCGGCTTCAGCACGGTTGCGATCTGGTGGTTGACGAAGCGCTCGATACGGGCGACCGCATGGTCACGCGCATTTCCGCTCAACTGTTCATCCGCCAGGATGATGACGCGCGGCTTCATGATGTTGTCGCCAGCCGACAGGCGTGCAACGGGCTCACCCAGCCAGCGCACAAGCCCATCCGAGCTTAACGCAAGATCGCTATTGCCGCTGGCATGCAGGCGCGCAGCCCGCGCCTCGTATTCCAGCGCAAGCGCCTTCTGCGCTGCTCCTTGCACAGCCTTGGCATCTGGCCCTTCAGCTCCGGCCACCGGTGTAAACCGGAAACCCGCCAATTGGCCGACATGATGTCCTTCAACGAAGACATCACCATTCACACTGATTTCAGCTTCAAGCATCGCATTCTCTCTTAGGCGCCTCATGAGCACAGATGTCCTGCGATCAACAAAGCGTTTCGTCAACCTTTCATGTAGAGCATCGGACAATCGATCTTCGATTTTCCGCGTCTTTTCTTGCCAGTGTGTCGGATCGGCAAGCCATCCTGGGCGGTTTGATACATACGTCCATGTTCTGATCTGCGCAATCCTTGCAGAGAGCGTATCGATCTCGCCGTCGGTGCGGTCCGCCCGACGCACTTGTTCGGCCATGAAATCCTCGTTGACGGCACCGCGTTTGACGAGGTCGAAGTAGAGTGTCGAAATCAGGTCGGCGTGTTGTGCAGGCGCGATACGGCGATAATCCGGCAAAGCGCAGGCCTCCCACAGTTTTTCCACCCGCTCGGCATTGGTGGTGACGTCGATGATTTCAGGATAACGCGACAGATATTCCAGCGCCTGCTGGTCGATGGCGGGCAGCGCGCGCGACAGCCCCTGAACGGTCGGGGCCGCATCCAGACTTCCGCGCAGATTGGCGATGGAGGAATAATCGAAATTCTTGGTGCGCCATTGCAGCACTTTGACCGCATCGAACTGATGCGATTCGACGCGTTCCACCAGCTCGTCATCCAGCGGATCGACACGACCCGTCACACCAAAGGTGCCATCGCGCAGATGGCGACCGGCGCGACCGGCAATCTGGCCCATTTCACCGGGGTTGAGATTGCGGAACTGGTAACCGTCGAATTTGCGGTCCTGCGCAAAGGCCACATGATCGACATCGAGATTGAGGCCCATGCCAATGGCATCCGTCGCCACCAGATATTCGACGTCTCCATTCTGATAAAGGCCGACCTGCGCATTGCGGGTGCGCGGCGATAGTGCGCCCAGCACCACGGCGGCACCGCCGCGCTGACGGCGCACCAGTTCGGCAATCGCGTAGACCTCTTCTGCGGAAAAGGCGACGATGGCCGTGCGCTGCGGAAGGCGGGTGATTTTCTTCTGTCCCGCATAAAACAGCTGCGACAGGCGGGGTCGTTCAACTACGACGATGCCGGGCAGCAGCTTTTCCAGAATGGGCCGCATGGTGCCCGCGCCCAAAAGCAGCGTTTCCTCGCGTCCGCGCAGATGCAGAATGCGGTCTGTGAAGATGTGGCCGCGCTCTAAATCGCCAGCAAGCTGCACCTCGTCGATGGCGACGAAGGCTGCGGTCGTTTCGCGCGGCATGGCTTCGACGGTGCAGACGGAATATTTCGCTTTGGGTGGAGAAATCTTCTCTTCGCCGGTCACCAGCGCAACATTGGGCGCGCCGACCTTTTCCACCAGCCGCGTATAGACCTCGCGGGCAAGCAGACGCAGGGGCAGGCCAATGACACCGCTTCCATGCGCGACCATGCGTTCAATGGCATAATGCGTCTTGCCGGTATTGGTCGGGCCAAGAACGGCCGTAACACCGCGGCCGCTCAAGATCATGGGGCGAAAATTCAACGTACTATCCGTGAAATCGACTAACTGATTGTTTTACAACACATTCGGAAAACATTCCTTCGCATCGTCCAACACACATGGCAATCGCGGCGCGCAAAGGCAAGGAAGGAATGCATCAAAGCTGAATTTGCCGAGATTTTTGCGTCATAAACATGCAAAATGACGATTCGGAACAGGCTGCGAACGAATCAGCGACGAATCGCTGACTCCGTCTGATTCAGCTTTTGTTCACGGCTATATCTGGGCGGCAGTGGTTCGACGCTCCACCAGATCATGAATCGTGCGGTTCCGGGCTTTTGTCACATTAGAGCGGTTGGCCAGCCAGCAGGCGTGGACCGTTGGGATCGGCAGTGCCTGCCGCCTGGCCGATGAAATAGGATTTGAGGCCGGGAATCCGGTCCACGATGCCAAGGCCGAAATCGCGCGCGATCCTGATGGGGCCGACATCGTTGGAAAACAGCCGGTTCAGCACATCTGTCGTGATACCCATACGCACCGTGTCAAACCGCCGCCAGGACTGGTAGCGCTCCAGCACGTTGAGCGATCCGATATCGAGACCGAGGCGATCCGCTTCCACGATGGTTTCCGCCAAAGCGGCCACATCCTTGAAGCCGAGGTTGAGACCCTGGCCGGAAATCGGGTGGATGCCATGGGCGGCATCACCCGCCAGCGCCAGACGCGGCGCCACGAAAGCCCGCGCCAGCGTGAGGCCGAGCGGAAAGGCCCGCCGTGGGCCGACTGGCCTGATCGGGCCGAGCTTGTGTCCGAAGCGGCGCTCCAGCTCCTCTTCGAACAAAAGATCGTCGGCTGCCACCAACCGGTCGGCATCTGCGGTGCGTTCCGTCCAGACCAGCGACGAGCGATTGCCCTTAAGCGGCAGAATGGCGAAAGGCCCGGATGGGAGGAAATGTTCTTCGGCACAGCCATTATGCGGGCGCTCATGTTCCACGGTCGTGACGATGCCGGATTGATCATAGGCCCAGTGCACGGTCTTGATGCCAGCCATATCGCGCAGGGCCGAGCGAACGCCATCGCAGGCCACCAGCAACCGGGTCTCGAAGGTCGAGCCATCGGACAGGGTGACCACATTGCTGCGATGTTGCGCTTCAAAGCCGGTGACACTCAGGCCATGGCGAATGGTAATGCCAAGCTTTTCGCAAACGCCACGCAGGGCGCCGACCATTGCGACATTGGGAATCATATGGGCAAAGGGCTGGCCCTCTGCGACTTCGCCATCGAAGGTGAGGAAGACGGGGCGCACGGGATCGGAGGTCTTGGAATCCGTCACGATCATTTTGTTGATCGGCTGGGCTTCCGGCAGAAGCTCGTCCCAGATGCCGAAGACTTGCAGCATGCGGGTGGCGGCGGCGATGATGGCGGAGGCGCGCATGTCCTTTTTCCAGACATCATCAGGGGCGGCCTCGATGACCTGCACATCCAGATGTGGAGCAGCCTGCTTGACGGCCACCGCAACGCTCAATCCGACATATCCGCCGCCAGCAACCACCACATCGAACATCGCGTCTTCTCCTCGCATTCTTGTGAATATCACGCCTGCACTATAGATCATTCATTTAGGTCTTCCTACAGCCGGAGCATGTCGAAAATGTCGCGCCCTCTTGAAAATGCCACCCCGCTCGAAAAACTGATTTCCACGCTGGATCTCGAAAAGCTCGAGGAAAATCTGTTTCGCGGCACAAGCCCGCAGGTTGGCTGGCAGCGCGTTTTCGGTGGGCAGGTCATCGCCCAGGCCCTGATGGCGGCGCAGCGCACGGTGAGTGACGACCGTTTCGTCCATTCGCTGCATGCCTATTTCATGCGCCCCGGCGACCCGAAAGTGCCGATCATCTATCAGGTCGACCGCATTCGCGATGGGGCGAGCTTTGCCACGCGGCGCATCGTCGCTATCCAGCACGGCCACGCGATTTTTTCCATGTCGGCGTCTTTCCAGATCGATGAGGGCGGTTTTGACCATCAGGCTTCGATCCCCAAGGTGCCGCAGCCCGAGGACTTGATGAGCGAAGACCAGATGCGCGATGCGTTTCTGGCCAAGGCCCCGCCCGCAATCCGCAAATATTGGGAAAACAAGCGCCCCATCGAAATCCGGCCGGTGTCGCTGACCCATTACATCTCCAGGGAAAAGCTAGAGCCGCATCAGGACATTTGGGTGAGGGCTGTCGGCGACGTGCCTGCCGACCGGCATTATCAGGCCGCCGTTTTGGCCTATCTCTCGGATATGACGCTGCTCGATACGTCGCTTTACGCCCATGGTACGACGATCTTCGACCCTGCCGTTCAGGCGGCAAGCCTTGACCACGCCATGTGGTTTCACCGCCCCTGCAAGCTGGATGACTGGCTGCTTTACACGCAGGATAGCCCCAGCGCATCCGGCGCACGCGGGCTGACACGCGGCAGCCTGTTTACCCGCGATGGTGTGCTTGTGGCCTCCATGGCGCAGGAAGGTCTGATTCGCAAATTGGCAAATGATTAAATAATGTGCAATTTGTAAATTTTGCATATTAATTGCGCGCATAACGCGCAAACACATGCCTATTTTCCAGACGAATTTATTATAGCCTTTACTTTTCAATAACTTATACAGGACCCGTCAAACTGGCACGCGCCTTGAATGTAGGAGATCAGTCGCTGTTACTGATCTGCCAGCGTCGGGACAAGTCGGCCTCGTGCCGAGATAACAAAGGATGGGAAACCAGATGAAAATTGTGATGGCCATTATCAAGCCGTTCAAGCTGGACGAAGTGCGTGAAGCGCTCACCGCTGTCGGTATTCAGGGCCTGACCGTGACCGAAGTGAAGGGTTACGGACGCCAGAAGGGACATACCGAAATTTATCGCGGCACCGAATACGCGGTCAGCTTTCTTCCCAAGTTGAAGATCGAAATCGCTGTCGCGTCCGATCTGGTGGAGAAGGCCGTTGAAGCCATCGCGTCTTCCGCAAAGACAGGGCAGATCGGCGACGGCAAGATTTTCGTCTACTCGATTGAACAGGCCGTGCGCATCCGTACCGGCGAAACAAACACAGAAGCGCTCTAAGCACGGCTGACAGGGGAGTTTTCAAACCATGCAATTCAACAAGATTTCCACACTCAGCGCGCTTGGCGCCAGTGCGGCGGCCCTTCTGGCCCCGATTGCAGCCTTCGCGCAGGATGCAGCGGCTCCAGCGGTAGCAGCAGCTGCTGCGGCACCTGTGCCTGACAAGGGCGACACCGCCTTCATGTTCCTTGCCACCATCCTCGTGCTGTTCATGATCATTCCGGGTCTGGGACTGTTTTACGGTGGTCTGGTTCGCAGCAAGAACATGCTGTCGGTGCTGATGCAGGTCACTGTGATTGCTGCCAGCGTCATGATCATCTGGGTCGTCTACGGCTATTCCTTCGCCTTCGGCGGTTCCGAAAGCCCGTTCTTCGGCGGCTTCGCCAAGCTCTTCCTGTCTGGCGTCACCAAGGACAGCACGGCTGCGACCTTCTCGCAGGGCGTCGTCATTCCGGAATTCATCTTCGTGATGTTCCAGATGACATTTGCTGCCATCACACCGGCGCTGATCATCGGTGCCTTTGCTGAGCGCATCAAGTTCTCCGCTTCCATCCTGTTCTGCATTCTCTGGGTCACCTTCGTCTACTTCCCGATTGCCCACATGGTCTGGGACGCAAAGGGCTACCTCTTCGGCCTCGGCGCTCTCGACTTCGCTGGCGGCACGGTCGTTCACATCAACGCCGGTGTTGCCGGTCTGATCGGTGCGATCATGGTTGGCAAGCGCACGGGCTTCGGCAAGGACATGATGGCGCCTCACTCCATGACGCTGACCTATGTCGGTGCAGCCATGCTCTGGGTCGGCTGGTTCGGCTTCAACGCCGGTTCCAACCTGGAAGCTTCCAGCGGTGCGATGCTCGCAACCGTCAATACCTTCGTTGCAACGGCTGCTGCCATCCTGTCGTGGTGCGTGGTTGAAACCTTCACGCGCGGAAAAGCATCCATGCTGGGCGCTGCATCCGGAATGATCGCCGGTCTGGTTGCCATCACACCGGCAGCCGGTATCGTTGGCCCCATGGGCGCCATCGTCATGGGCATCATCGTCTCGCCACTGTGCTACTTCTTCGTCTCGGTCGTGAAGAACAAGTTCGGCTATGACGACACGGCAGACGTCTTCGGCGTTCACGGCGTCGGCGGTATCTTCGGTGCGCTCGCAACCGGCATCTTCGCAAGCGCATCGCTGGGCGGTGTTGGTTATGCAGGCGAACAGACCATGAGCGGCCAGTTCATGGTTCAGGCTCAGGCCGTCGTCATCACGCTCCTGTGGACCGGTATCGGCTCTGCGATCCTCTACAAGGTCGTCGACATCATCGTCGGTCTGCGTGTTCCGGTCGAAGCCGAACGCGAAGGTCTCGATCTGGCCTCCCACGGCGAAGCGGCTTACCACTCCTAAGCCATGGCAAGCGCGGTCGATCACACGACCGCCCGACACCGAACAATCGAAAAGCCCGGCAAAAGCCGGGCTTTTTTCGTTTCGAAAATCATTGGTTACACCTGATTTTGCATGGTTAATGCCATATTAACCACCAAGCCGGTACTTTGGCCTGTCATCCCGTCTGCGTCGCTCTGGCGCGGACTTCGGAAGCAACGAAAAGAACGACAGGTTCAGATTATGGACAGAGTGAATTCACCGACATTCAATGGTCGTGATAACCGCTTCGTGCTGACGGCATTTGTGGTGCGCCAGATCATGGCCCTGTGTGGTTTCGCCGTTCTCGGCGTGCTGGCACTGGGCATTACCGCATTGGCCACCTGGAATGTCGCCGATCCAAGTCTGTCCTACGCCACGGGCAACGAACCGACCAATCTGCTGGGGCGCAGCGGCGCGATCTTTGCCGATATCATGATGCAGTTTCTGGGTCTTTCGGCGCTTATTGCCATGCTGCCCATACTTGCCTGGGCTTTCGCGCTGATCTCCGGTCGCAAATTCCATCGTATCCCCGCCCGTCTCGTCGCCTGGATCAGCGGTGCCTTTATAGCGTCCGCCTCGCTCGGCTGCTTCCCAGCACCTCTGACATGGCCGCTGCCCAACGGTATCGGCGGCGTTGTTGGTGATATGATCCTGCGTTTTCCTGCGCTGTTCATCGGTGCCTATCCCACCGGCACATTCGCCACGGTTCTCGGCGTCATCTTCGCCATCCCCTCCGCATGGCTGATGCTGTTTGCGTCCGGCCTGTTCGGCGCGCCCGATGAAGAGGATGACCTGCTGGTGGCGCAGGCCGCAGCGCCGTCCAAGGCCCGCAAGGTGCAGGACGCTGTCGAAGAGGATGAGGATGACGGCGAAGGGTTCTTCAGCAATTTCCTCGCTATCGGTCTGCTCACCCATTACTGGTACATCACCCAAGCCCGTTTCCGCCGTCTGTTTGGCCTCAAGCCGAAGTCGATGCGCAATGAATTCGAACAGCCCTATGATTTCAACGATTATGAATTCGGCACGCTGAACGAGCCATCGCGTCTCAAGACCGCAATCAACCGGCTGGACCGCGCTGAACCGTCCTTCGAAGAGCGGGCGGAAGCCCGTGCGCGCCGCGAAATCTCGCCGCCGCCGATTTCCATGGGTGATGATGACCTCGATGACGAGGACAGCCTGCCCGATGGCGTGCTGTCCGCCGACACGAAGTTCTCGCCGCGCCCGCCTGTCGGCCAGACCCGTATCACCGCACCGCCTCCTCGCCCAAAGCCGAGCGAC
Organism: Agrobacterium sp. 20P9.1.2; assembly: GCF_057799395.1. NCBI lineage: Bacteria > Pseudomonadati > Pseudomonadota > Alphaproteobacteria > Hyphomicrobiales > Rhizobiaceae > Agrobacterium > Agrobacterium sp. 20P9.1.2. Next base: position 160,603 of record NZ_JBYOKI010000006.1, on the reverse strand, counting down.
CGCGTGGCGCGCGATGCGCAAACCTCCTTCATTGCCGCAGACGGCTTCCAGCTGCCTTCCGTCCACCTTCTGGCAGAGCCGAAAAACGTCGTTCGCGACACCACGCTCTCCGCAGAGGTTCTGGAGCAGAATGCCCGCAGGCTGGAAGGCGTGCTGGAGGATTTCGGCGTCAAGGGTGAGATCATCCATGTTCGCCCCGGCCCTGTCGTGACCATGTACGAGCTGGAGCCAGCGCCGGGCATCAAGTCCTCACGCGTCATCGGCCTCGCCGACGATATTGCCCGCTCCATGAGCGCGATTGCCGCCCGCGTTGCCGTCGTGCCGGGTCGCAATGCCATCGGCATCGAACTGCCCAACAAGATTCGTGAGACCGTTTATCTGCGTGAGTTGATCGCCTCGCGCGATTTCGAAAACAACAAGGCCAAACTGCCCATGTCGCTGGGCAAGACCATTGGCGGCGAAGCGGTGATTGCCGATCTCGCCAAGATGCCGCATCTTCTGGTCGCCGGTACCACGGGTTCTGGTAAATCGGTTGCCATCAACACCATGATCCTGTCGCTGCTCTACCGCATGACGCCGGAACAGTGCCGCCTCATCATGATCGACCCGAAAATGCTGGAACTGTCGGTCTACGATGGCATTCCGCATCTGCTGTCTCCCGTCGTCACCGATCCGAAGAAGGCCGTCGTTGCGCTGAAATGGACCGTGCGGGAGATGGAAGAGCGCTACAAGAAGATGTCCAAGATCGGTGTGCGCAACATCGATGGCTTCAACACCCGCGTTCAGCAGGCTTTGGACAAGGGCGAGGTGCTGACGCGCACCGTGCAGACCGGTTTCGACCGCCAGACCGGCGAGGCCATGTATGAGACCGAAGAGTTCGACCTGAAGCCGCTACCCTATATCGTCGTCATCATCGACGAAATGGCCGACCTGATGATGGTTGCGGGCAAGGATATCGAAGGTGCAGTCCAGCGCCTGGCGCAGATGGCGCGTGCGGCTGGCATCCACGTCATCATGGCCACCCAGCGCCCATCGGTGGACGTCATCACCGGTACGATCAAGGCCAACTTCCCGACGCGTATCTCCTTCCAGGTCACCTCCAAGATCGACAGCCGCACCATTCTGGGTGAGCAGGGGGCCGAACAGCTGCTGGGCATGGGCGACATGCTCTATATGGCCGGTGGCGGGCGCATTCAGCGCGTTCATGGCCCCTTCGTGGCCGATAATGAAGTCGAGGACATCGTTGCCTATCTGAAGACCCAAGGCGCGCCTGAATATCTCGAATCCATCACCGAAGAGGATGAGGACGAAGATGGCGGCGGACCCGCAGGCACGGGCAACATGGCCGAATCAGATGATCCATACGATCAGGCCGTGGCCGTCGTGCTGCGTGATGGAAAGGCGTCCACGTCCTATGTCCAGCGCCGCCTCGGCATAGGCTATAACCGCGCTGCTTCGCTGATCGAGCGGATGGAACAGGAAGGCATCATCGGCCCTGCCAACCATGCCGGCAAACGCGAAATTCTGGTGCCGACCGAACAGGATTGATCGTAACAGGCAAAAGCGCGCCAATCCACTCGCCCGGTTGCTGAATACCACGCATCTTCACGCAGATATCAGCAACCAAGGCTCGGCTTTGGCGTTATAGCAAACCCCTGATGTCATGAAGCCGCCGCGTTTTTTCGGCAATAGGAAAGCGATGAAGGAGAAAAGAATGAAAAAGACTATCCCGGTCGTTTCCGCGCAGTCCGCAGGGCTTGAAAGCCCGATGACGCGCCGTGGCGTAATGACCCTGTTTTCGGCAACGGCAGCTTTCGCCGCGCTGCAGCCGCTGGCTGCCTTTGCGCAGGGCGATGCGACTGCCCAGAAAATTGCAAACCACTTCTCGTCCGTCAAAACCATGATGGGCGAATTCGTCCAGTTCGGTCCGCGCGGCGAACAGACCGGTGGCAAATTCTACATCGCCCGGCCCGGCAAGCTGCGCTTCAACTATGAAGACCCATCGCCCATGCGCGTCATTTCCGATGGCAAGAATGTCGTCATCGGCAACAATAAGCTGAAGACGTGGGATCTCTATCCGCTGTCGAAAACCCCGCTCAGCCTGCTTCTGGCCGACAAGATCGACCTGAACCACCAGAAGGTTCGCGATGTGAAAGAAGAGTCCGACCTCACCACGATCGTTCTGGGCGACAAGAGCATTTTCGGCGATAGCACCATTACCTTGATGTTCGACCCCAAAACCTTCGATCTGCGCCAGTGGACCACGACGGATGCGCAGAACAAGGACACGACGGTGATGATTTTCAACGTCCAGACGGGTATGGCCCTCGACGACAAGGTTTTTGCCATCAATTACGAGGAAGTGCGCGGTCGCGGCTGACGCAACCGCTGCTCCTTCATCCAGAGTTTTCCAAGCATTGTCCGGGAGAAAAGAATTCCCGTTTCCGGGCCGATGTTATAAGCCTGCCTCCACCTTTCCTTAAAGGACGAACGGAGCGCAGGCATGACCTTCTCGATAACCACATGGAACATCAACTCGGTGCGGCTGCGCATGCCGATTGTCGAGCAGTTTCTGGTGCGTTACCAACCCGATGTCATCTGCCTGCAGGAAACGAAATGCCCGAATGGCGAGTTTCCGCTGAAGCCCCTGAAGGCCCTCGGTTACGAGCATGTCATCATTCATGGCCAGAAGGGCTATCACGGCGTGGCGATTGCCTCCAGGCTGCCGCTGACCGAAGACCATCGTCAGGATTATTGCGGCATTGGCGATGCGCGCCACATATCCGGCATCGTGCAGGTCGGCTCGCGTAGAATTCGCCTGCATAATTTCTACGTTCCTGCCGGTGGCGATGAGCCGGATCGCGCGATCAACCCGAAATTCGGCCACAAGCTCGATTTCATCGAGGAGATGAAGGCTCTCAGCGCCGATGGCGTTCCCGGCACGTCTTCGATCCTGGTCGGTGATCTGAATATCGCGCCGCTCGAAAACGATGTCTGGTCGCACAAGCAGCTCCTGAAAATCGTCAGCCACACGCCGGTTGAGACGGAAGGCCTGCTGGAGATCATGAAAAAGGGCAACTGGCTCGACCTGATGCGCCTCAACGTGCCCGACAGCGAAAAAATCTACACCTGGTGGAGCTACCGCGCCAAGGACTGGGAAGCCGCCGACCGCGGCCGCCGCCTCGACCACATCTGGTCCTCGCAAGACCTCGGCCCCTCGCTGGAGGGTATCGACATCCTGCGCGAAGCCCGCGGCTGGAACCGCCCGTCAGACCACGTGCCCGTGACGGCGCGGTTTAAGTTTTGATTTAAGAAAACCGCCCCTGAAGCGCGGTGGCGCCAGCAGAGAGGGCTGCGATGTTGTCGCGGATGCGGGTCAGGACGACGTCGGCAACATCTGGAAATTCTTCGATCATGCGGTGGAAGAGGATGCGGGTGATGCGGATGACTTCGGAATCTTCCGTGGCGACTGCGGTGTATTTGCGTTCGCACAGCGTGAACAGCGCAAGCTCCGAGAGCAGGGTTCCCGATGTGGGCGTTGCCTGAAGTTCGGCCTTGCCGCTGCGACCGGCGCTGTAGAGATAAAAGCCGCCGCGGGCGATGACGAAGGCGCATTCGGCGGGGGAATGTTCGCGAAATAGGGCCTGGCCCTCGGCAATCCTGCGCCGCTCGGCACCGAAGGCGATCAGACGCAGCTGGTCATCGGTGAAGCCCTGAAACAGGGGCACCTTGGCCAGTAGCTGGATGTCGTCGTTCAATGCCATATCGTTCGAAACCCCGGACTTGCAATCACAACGGTTTTCGAACAAAGGCGCGGCCAAGACAAGGGCCACGCCTCTATTAATTTCACGCGATCAATTCCCGCAAGTGCCGGAATAATCAGGGAACGATCTTGTAACCACCATTCTCGGTAACGAGAAGTTCGGCATTGGACGGATCGCGCTCGATCTTCTGACGCAGGCGGTAAACATGGGTTTCGAGCGTGTGGGTGGTGACGCCGGAATTGTAACCCCAGACCTCTTCCAGCAAAACGTCACGCGTGACGACGGCACTGCCTGCGCGGTAGAGATAACGGATGATCGCCGCTTCCTTTTCCGTGAGGCGGATTTTCTTGCCGTCTTCGGTGGTCAGCAGCTTCTGGCTCGGCTTGAACTGATACGGGCCAACGGTGAAGACGGCGTCCTCGCTCTGCTCATACTGGCGCAGCTGCGCACGAATACGGGCCAGAAGCACCGCAAAGCGGAACGGCTTGGTGACATAGTCGTTCGCACCGGCCTCGAGGCCGAGGATGGTGTCGGAATCCGTGTCGTGGCCGGTCAGCATGATGATGGGGGACTTGAAGCCGTTCTTGCGCATCAGCTTCACCGCCTCGCGCCCGTCCATATCAGGCAAGCCGACATCCATGATGAGCAGATCGACCTGCGTCGATTTTGCGGTCTGGATGGCAGCATTGGCATTGGCGCCGGTCAGAAGCGAGAATTCCTCGTAAGGAGACAATTGCTCGGCAAGGGTCTCACGCAGGTCGTCGTCGTCATCCACCAGAAGAAGTGTACGGGCCGTCATGGGATATCTCAGCCTTTCTTTGTATATTAAAGCATATCGCGCCAAAGTGTTCAGCGGGTGTCGGTGCCGACATGCTTTTCGCTTTCGTGAGCTAATTCAGCGGTTTGACGCCGCGCCGTCAACCCTTCGTCGCTCTGTAACGCGGAGCTATGAGGTCACGTTGGCACACCTGCAAAGCAAAATCTCGTGAGAACTATGGCAACAGGCGCAAAAAAACGGCAAAAATCCCCCTCAAAACTGCTGGTTCGGCCCGCCCCGCGCATTAAAAGTCGCGCTTTGCTGCAATTGGGCCGCCTGACCTTTCCCGCCGCCATCGGTCGTAATGGACGCACGGCCCTGAAACGCGAAGGCGACGGTAAAACCCCGATCACGACTATGGCCGTTCTCTACGGTTTTCACCGGGGCGATCGGGTGGCCGCCTTGAAAACATCGCTGACGATGCATCGCACACGAAGCGATATGCTATGGTGCGATTCGCCTGATGATCCGAACTATAACAGGCTTGTCAAAGCACCCTTCCGGAAGAGCCACGAGGAGATTTTGAGGCAGGACGGTCTTTACGACGTCTGCCTCGTGCTGGACTGGAACATCACGTCCCGTCGCCGCAATCTAGGCTCTGCGATCTTCATGCACATGATCCGCCCCGGCTATGAGCCGACCGCCGGATGCGTGGCGCTGCACCCCAGAGACATGCGCCGCATTCTGCCCTTTCTGAAAAAGGGCAGAAAGATCAGGGTGCTTTAGCGCGTCTTTCTTCGCCTCTTGGTGAGGAAAAGAAAGAGTGAGCATTACGCCGCTTGCGCCTTATTCTGCCTGTTCTCGATGAGGTCATCGACGACTGCGGGATCAGCCAGCGTGGACGTGTCGCCCAGCGAGCCAAAGTCATCCTCGGCGATCTTGCGCAGAATGCGGCGCATGATCTTACCCGAGCGGGTCTTGGGCAGGCCCGGCGAGAACTGGATCTTGTCGGGCGTGGCGACGGGACCGATTTCGTTGCGGACATGCTTGACGAGTTCGGCACGAAGCGCATCGTCTCCGGTCTGTCCTGCCATCAGCGTGACATAGCAGTAAATGCCCTGTCCCTTGATGGAATGCGGGTAGCCCACCACCGCAGCCTCGGAGACGAGATTGTGCGAGACAAGTGCCGATTCGACTTCCGCCGTGCCCAGACGATGGCCGGAGACATTGAGGACGTCATCGACGCGACCGGTGATCCAGTAATAGCCATCCTCATCGCGGCGGCAGCCATCGCCGGTGAAGTATTTGCCCTTGTAGGTCGAGAAGTAGGTGTCGATGAAGCGCTGGTGATCGCCATAGACGGTGCGCGATTGTCCCGGCCAGCTATCGGCGATGCACAGATTGCCATCGGCTGCCCCTTCCAGCACCTTGCCCTCGGCATCGACCAGCTGTGGCTGGACGCCGAAGAAGGGCCGTGTGGCCGAGCCGGGCTTAAGATCGGTCGCACCCGGCAGCGGCGTGATCAGAATACCGCCGGTTTCCGTCTGCCACCATGTATCGACAATCGGGCTCTTATCCTCGCCCACCACATGGTAATACCATTCCCATGCCTCGGGGTTGATCGGCTCACCCACCGTGCCAAGCAGCCGCAGGCTGGAGCGTGAGGAGCGTTTGACGAACTCGTCGCCCGCCCCCATCAGCGAACGCAGGGCGGTGGGGGCGGTGTAGAAGATATTGACCTGATGCTTGTCGATGACCTCCCAGAAGCGACCCTGATCCGGGAAGTTCGGCACGCCTTCGAACATGACGGTTGTGGCGCAATTGGCGAGCGGGCCATAGACGATATAGGAATGGCCCGTCACCCAGCCGACATCGGCGGTGCACCAGTAGATATCGCCATCGTGATAATCGAAGACATATTCATGCGTCATCGACACATAGACGAGATAGCCACCCGTGGTGTGCAGCACGCCCTTGGGCTTTCCTGTCGAACCTGAGGTGTAGAGAATGAACAGCGGGTCTTCCGCCTTCATCTTCACCGGGTCGCAATGGGGTTTAACGGAAGCGATTTCCTGATGATACCAGAGGTCGCGGCCCGGTGCCCAGTTGGTCTTGCCGCCGGTGCGGCGCACCACCAGCACCTTGTTGACGATGACATGCTGCTTGGCAGCGATGTGAATGGCCTTGTCGGTGTTCTCCTTCAAAGGGATCGGCTTGCCGCCGCGCACGCCCTCGTCGCAGGTGATGACGAAGGTGGATTCGCAATCGACGATGCGGCCTGCCAGCGCATCCGGCGAAAAGCCGCCGAACACCACCGAATGCACAGCACCGATGCGAGCGCAGGCCAGCATCGCATAAGTCGCTTCCGGGATCATCGGCATGTAGATCGTCACCCGGTCGCCCTTCTTGACGCCGTGCTTCTTCATCACATTGGCCAGACGACACACCGCATCGTAAAGCTGGTTATAGGTGATCTTCTTGTCGATATAGGGATTGTCGCCCTCCCAGATGATCGCCGTGCGCTCGCCATGGGTCTTCAGGTGACGGTCGATGCAATTGTAGGAGACGTTGGTCAGCCCATCCTCGAACCACTTGATCGGCACCTTGCCCTTGAAGGAGGTGTTCTTCACCTTCGTATAGGGCTTAAACCAGTCTATCCGCTTGCCATGCTTGCCCCAGAACTTGTCGGGATCCTCGACGCTCTGCTCATACCATTTCAGGTATTTGTCGTTGTCGATCAGGGTGTTCTTTTTTGCAGACTTCAGAACCGGATAGATTTTGGCAGACATGAATTCCTCCTCGAGAACGCATCGCGTCTTTTGCAATTACCGGAGACTCCTTTTCTCCAGTCATGTGCCAGATTCATAGCAGTTCAGTGACCTCAGGCAATTAGACAAAGGTCATTTGTTGCGCAAAGAATTGCATTTCTGATGCAATGGAGCTATAGACCGCTCATATCCCGGAAATCAGTGGTTAACATCCACGGCCCGCGCCCCCGGAGCGGACGGACAGAAGGACTGTATCTATGGCTCAAACACTGCTCATGCCGAAAGCGACGGCCGTCTGGCTGGTGGACAACACCGCGCTGTCGTTCGATCAGATCGCCACGTTCTGCAAGCTGCATCCGCTTGAAGTTAAGGCTATTGCTGACGGCGAAGCTGCACAGGGCATCAAGGGTCTCGACCCTATTTCCACCGGACAGCTTTCCCGCGATGAAATCGCGCGCGCCGAAGCCAATCCCAATCACAAGATCAAGCTTTCCGAGCCAAAGGTTCGCGTGCCTGAATCCAAGCGCCGTGGTCCGCGTTATACGCCGGTTTCCAAGCGTCAGGATCGCCCGAACGCCATTTTGTGGCTGGTGCGCAACCATGCCGAACTGAAGGACGCGCAGATCTCGCGCCTCGTCGGTACGACCAAGTCCACCATCGAGCAGATCAGGGACCGTACCCACTGGAACTCGGCCAATCTGACACCGATGGACCCGGTCACACTCGGCCTTTGCAGCCAGATCGATCTCGACCTCGAAGTCGAGCGCGCATCGCGCGGCCGTCCGCTTCCAACCCAGGAAGAGCTGGACGCGACGCTGCAGCCGGCAGCAGCAACCGAAAGCCTCGGTTACAATTACGAGCGTGAAGAAGAAAAAGAAATCGACGCCAACGCCGTTTTCGCCAAGCTCAGCTCGCTCAAGTCTACCCGCAAGGATGACGACGAAGACGACAATTATTGATTTCGATATTATCGATCAGCACAAAAAAAGCCCCGGCATCGACCGGGGCTTTTTCTTACCTATGGTTTTCTCGAAGGCTTCGAGGATCAAGCCGACTTGGCGGGCATGGACAGAACAGGTGCGCCGGTTTTTTCGTCATCGTTCAGCAGGCCACTGGCCCGCAGCAGGGACGAGAAGCGACCGCCGCGCATGCTTAGCTCATCGAAGGTACCCTTCTCGATGATGCGGCCATTATCCATGAACAGAACCAGATCGGCATCGCGGACGGTGGACAGGCGGTGGGCGATGATGAAGGTCGTTCTGTTCTTGCGAAGAGCATCGACAGCATCTTTCACCCGGGCTTCGGTTTCCACGTCGAGCGCGCTGGTTGCTTCGTCCAGAACGAGGATCGGCGCATTCTTCAACACGGCGCGAGCGATGGCGATGCGCTGACGCTCGCCGCCGGATAGACGGTTGCCGCGTTCGCCCACCTGCGTCATGTAGCCGGTGTTCCTGCTGTCGATGAAGTCGGTCGCAGCGGCAGCGGCAGCGGCCTGAGCGATTTCGTCATCGGTTGCACTATCGCGACCCAAGCGAATGTTGTCGCGAATGGAGCGGTTGAGAAGACCGGCATCCTGGAAGACGGTGGCAATGGAGTGACGCAGGGACTGACGCGTCACGTTGGAAATATCGGTACCATCCACCAGAATCTGGCCGCCATTGGGATCGTATACTCGCTGCAGCAGATTGATGAGCGTGGTCTTGCCCGCACCTGTCGGTCCAACGATGGCGATAGTCTCGCCGGCATTGGCGGTGAAGGACACGTCATGCACGCCCTGCTTGGTGTTGGCAAAGCCAAAGTTAACGTTGCGGAATTCCACCTTGCCGGTGACGTTGCCAAGTTCGATAGCGCCTGTCGGCTCTTCACGGTCCTGCACGGAATCTTCCAGCTTGAAGAAGTCCACGAGCTTGGCGCGAGCCTCGAAAATCTGGGTGGCGAAAGCGCGTACCTGGTCCAGACGCCCGATCAGCAGGTTGGCAAAGCCGATGAAGGCAATGATGTCACCAACCCGCAACTCGCCGTTCTTCACCAGGATAGCACCGACAATGAGGATGATCATCATCGAAACGGAAGAGGCGGTCCGGTTCAATGCACTTGCAAAGGCCCACCAGTCCAGAACCGGATACTGCGCGCTGAGAAGTCGCTCCGTAAAGGACTTCAGAGCTTTGGTTTCCGCTTCGATGCGGTTGTAGCTATGCAATACCGAAACGTTGCTGATCGAATCGCTGACATGGGCAAAGACCGTGTGGTAATGCTCTTCGACGGATGCCTGACCTTCCTTGGTCCTCTCCATCACCCACTTGCCGATGAACCAATAAACGACGCCCAGCGCCATCAAGACAAGGCTGAGACGCAGGTCCATGGAAATGGCTGTCGGGATGAGAAGAATCAGCGCAACGAATGTCGCAAGATGGGTGCGCATGAATTCCAGCCACAGGCCGAACAGCGTTTCACTGGCGCGCAAAAGCGTATGCAGCGCGTTGGATGTGCCACGCTGGTGGTGCCATGAGAGCGGCATGGAGATGATCCGGCCGAAGGCTTCCGTCAACAGGGACGCGCGGCGTCCATGTGCCAAACGGTCCGCCTCACGCGCGACTGCGACATAGGCGACCGTGTTGAACAGGGCAAACGCTCCCCAGAGGATGAGGATGTTGACCGGGATAGAGCCGGAGGACAGTCCGTCGATGATGCGCCCGAACAGCACCGGCTCAGCAATGGTGATCGCTGCAAGAATAATGTTTGCGACAACGACGATGGTGACACGCCACTTGTTGTTGGCGAGGTAGCGCAGGGCGCGCGTATAAACCTGAAACAGTGTCAATTCCGAAATCCTGTCTTCATGTCCGTCGGTCAGCGCTCGTTTCGAGCGTGATATGACTGCATCCGCTTCACAAGCGACGCAGATTGAGCAAGTCGTTGTTTTATCGCTTTTTCCACATGAATGCGCGCTTAACGAAGCGGGATTCGAGCGGATGTGATGCAAAAAACTTGATGTCGCGATTGTGAGGCCGCAACGGCGCGGCAATATAAGATTTCGCGGTATGGTTTTAATCTTTGATTACCTTATAAGGTAGAACCTGAATGGGCGAGTGATCCGGGCAGCATGGGGTCAGGGCAGAGATCTCATTTGATACAAACATCGACGCTATTTCATTTCTTCCAGGGTATTCGCTTCAATGCACAATGTTTTTCAGTTTTTGACTCAGTGCGACGAGGCAAAAACCGAGGACCGGTTTCTCTCAGCCTTTCATGATTTGATCGGCCTTCTCGGCTTTAATTTCTACCGGGTGGTGCGCCGGGACGCGGAGGATTTGACCTTCACCGGCAAAGTTCTGGCAGAGCATCTGCCGGCGGGCTGGACAGAGGCCTACCACGCCAAGAAGTACGGCAATATCGACCCGGTCAAGCGCACGCTCGGCCTGTTGCACCGGCCATTCCGCTGCCGCGATGTGGTCGGGCTTTTGCCGCAGGCGACGCAGCGCAAGCGGGCGGCCAAGCTGTTTCAGGATGCGGCCCGTTTCGGCCTGCGCGAAGGTTATGCCTTTCCCGTCCATGGTCGCAGCGGCTTGCTGGGTGGCGTTTTCATTCTCGGTGATGGTCGTCTGTTTTCCGGGCCGGAGCTGTCGATTGTCGATACGGCCATGCGCACCGCCTTCTGGCGGCTTCTAGAGTTTTCGGGACAATCCGAAGAACTGCTGTCGATGCCCGATCTCTCCGTTACGCAGCTGACCCGGCGCGAGCTGGATGTGCTGACGCTTCTGGCGCAGGGCAAGACATCGCCTGACATCGGCAAAAGCCTCGCCATATCCAGCCACACGGTGGATTGGTACATCAATGGCATACAGCGCAAGTTCGACGCCAGAAACCGCCAGCATGTGGTGGCGCTTGCGCTTCGACACGGCATCATCTCCTGAAACGTTTCCAGCTGACGCGTCCGAACGGGCAACCGCAAAAACGCCCTTTCCAACCGTGACGTTTACTGCTTAATTTCGCGGTGCAGCATATATGTGTGCCTGCGAGGTTTGGGAGGCCGTCTTGAAAATATCGAAAATCCTTGTCGCCAATCGTTCGGAGATTGCGATCCGTGTGTTCCGTGCCGCCAATGAGCTTGGCATAAAAACGGTCGCGATCTGGGCAGAAGAAGACAAGCTTTCGCTGCATCGGTTCAAGGCGGATGAGAGTTATCAGGTCGGTCGTGGCCCGCATCTGGCCAAGGATCTGGGACCGATCGAGAGCTATCTGTCGATCGAGGAAGTGATCCGCGTTGCCAAGCTGTCGGGCGCAGATGCCATCCACCCCGGCTATGGCCTTCTGTCGGAAAGCCCTGAGTTCGTGGAGGCCTGCAACGAGGCGGGTCTGATCTTCATCGGCCCGACGGCAGATACGATGCGCCGCCTTGGCAACAAGGTCGCCGCGCGCAATCTCGCCATTTCCGTCGGTGTGCCCGTTGTTCCAGCGACCGAGCCTTTGCCGGACGATATGGCAGAGGTCGAGCGCATGGCCGAGGAGATCGGCTATCCCGTGATGCTGAAAGCCTCCTGGGGCGGCGGTGGTCGCGGTATGCGCGCTATCCGCAAAAAGGAAGACCTCGCCCGTGAAGTGACGGAAGCCAAGCGCGAGGCAAAGGCTGCCTTCGGCAAGGATGAAGTGTATCTCGAAAAGCTGGTGGAACGCGCCCGCCATGTGGAAAGCCAGATTCTCGGCGATACCCATGGCAATGTCGTGCATCTGTTCGAGCGTGACTGCTCGATCCAGCGTCGTAACCAGAAGGTGGTCGAGCGCGCGCCTGCGCCTTATCTTTCGGAAGAACGCCGTCAGGAACTGGCCAATTATTCGCTGAAGATTGCCGGGGCCACCAATTATGTCGGTGCGGGCACGGTCGAGTATCTGATGGATGCCGATACCGGCAAATTCTACTTCATCGAGGTCAATCCGCGCATTCAGGTCGAGCATACGGTCACCGAAGTCGTCACCGGCATCGACATCGTCAAGGCGCAGATCCATATTCTCGAAGGCGAGACCATCGGTACGCCGGAATCGGGCGTGCCGGCGCAAAAGGACATCCGCCTCAACGGCCATGCGCTTCAGTGCCGTATCACCACCGAAGACCCCGAGCACAACTTCATTCCCGATTATGGCCGCATCACCGCATACCGCTCGGCCTCGGGCTTCGGCATCCGTCTGGATGGCGGCACGTCCTATTCGGGCGCGATCATCACTCGCTATTACGACCCGTTGCTGGTGAAGGTCACCGCCTGGGCTCCACAGCCAGCGGAAGCCATCGCCCGCATGGATCGTGCGCTGCGCGAATTCCGTATTCGCGGCGTGGCAACCAACCTGACCTTTCTGGAAGCCATCATCAGCCATCCGAGCTTTGTCGGAAACACCTACACGACGCGCTTCATCGATTCGACGCCTGAACTGTTCGAGCAGGTCAAACGACAGGACCGTGCAACCAAGCTTTTGACCTATCTGGCCGATGTGACCGTCAACGGCCATCCCGAAACCAAGGGCCGCGTTAAGCCTGCCGCCAATGCACCAGCACCCATCGTGCCCTATATCGACCGGCCGACACCTGACGGCACCAAGCAGCTTCTCGACAAGCTGGGTCCCAAGGGTTTTGCCGAGTGGATGCGCAACGAAAAGCGCGTTCTGGTGACCGATACGACCATGCGCGACGGCCACCAGTCGCTGCTGGCAACCCGCGTGCGCACCCATGACATCGCCCGCGTCTCCAGCGTTTACGCCAAGGCCCTGCCGCAGCTTCTGTCGCTGGAATGCTGGGGTGGTGCGACGTTTGACGTGTCGATGCGCTTCCTGACGGAAGATCCGTGGGAGCGTCTGGCGCTGGTGCGCGAAGGTGCGCCGAACCTGCTGCTGCAGATGCTGCTGCGCGGCGCAAACGGCGTCGGCTACAAGAACTATCCAGACAATGTCGTCAAATATTTCGTCCGTCAGGCGGCAAAGGGCGGGATCGATCTGTTCCGCGTCTTCGACTGCCTGAACTGGGTGGAGAATATGCGCGTATCGATGGATGCGATTGCGGAAGAGAACAAGCTCTGCGAGGCGACCATCTGCTATACCGGCGATCTCTTGAATTCCGCCCGCCCGAAATACGATCTCAAATATTACACCAATCTCGCCGTCGAGTTGGAAAAGGCGGGCGCGCATATCATCGCCGTCAAGGACATGGCGGGGCTGTTGAAGCCCGCTGCTGCACGGGTTCTGTTCAAGGCGCTGCGGGAGGCGACCAGCCTACCGATCCATTTCCACACGCATGATACGTCCGGTATTTCCGCAGCCACCGTGCTTGCGGCAGTTGAGGCGGGTGTGGATGCCGTGGATGCGGCCATGGATGCGCTCTCGGGCAACACCTCGCAGCCATGCCTCGGCTCCATCGTCGAGGCCCTGAAGGGCACGGACCGCGATACGGGCCTCGATACGGAATGGATTCGTCGCATTTCCTTCTATTGGGAAGCGGTGCGCGGCCAATATGCGGCCTTTGAGAGCGATCTCAAGGGACCGGCATCCGAAGTCTATCTGCACGAAATGCCGGGTGGCCAGTTCACCAACCTCAAGGAACAGGCCCGTTCGCTGGGTCTCGAAAGCCGCTGGCACGAGGTCGCGCAGACCTATGCCGACGTCAACCAGATGTTCGGCGATATCGTCAAGGTGACACCGTCGTCCAAGGTGGTCGGCGATATGGCGTTGATGATGGTCTCTCAGGATCTGACAGTGGCCGATGTCGAGAACCCGGAGAAGGAAGTCTCCTTCCCGGATTCGGTCGTCTCCATGCTGAAAGGCGATCTCGGCCAGTCGCCGGGCGGTTGGCCGGAAGCCTTGCAGAAGAAGGCGCTGAAGGGTGACAAGCCCTATACAGTTCGTCCCGGCTCGCTGCTGGACGATGCCGATCTGGATGCCGAACGCAAGGAAATCGAGACCAAGCTGGAGCGTTCGGTCGATGATTTCGAGTTTGCCTCCTACCTGATGTATCCTAAGGTCTTTACCGATTTTGCGCTGGCGTCTGAGACCTACGGCCCGGTATCGGTTCTGCCGACGCCCGCCTATTTCTACGGCATGCAGGACGGCGAGGAACTGTTTGCCGATATCGAACGTGGCAAGACGCTCGTCATCGTCAATCAGGCCTCATCCGGTATTGACGACAAGGGCATGGTCACGGTCTTCTTTGAAATTAACGGCCAGCCGCGCCGCATCAAGGTACCGGATCGTGCGCATGGTGCCTCCGGCTCTGCCGTGCGCCGCAAGTCCGAACCCGGCAATGCCGCCCATGTGGGTGCGCCGATGCCGGGCGTCATCTCCCGCGTCTTCGTCAATCAGGGGCAGGATGTGAAGGCGGGCGACGTGCTTGTGTCCATCGAAGCCATGAAGATGGAAACGGCGCTTCATGCGGAGCGCGATGGCAAGGTGGCCGAAGTGCTGGTCAAGCCCGGCGACCAGATCGATGCCAAGGATTTGCTGATCGCTTACGGAGAGTAAGCGTCACCTTCTCTATCGCCACGAAAAAGCCCACCGGACGGTGGGCTTTTTGCTGAATAGATGTTTTTGAGACGAACAGATCAGTTCTGCGTCAGCGGCGAAATCAGCACTTCAACGCGGCGGTTCTGGGCGCGGCCATCGGCGGATGCGTTGGACGCAATCGGCTGTGATGGGCCAAAGCCCATGGTCGAGATGCGGCGCTGATCGACACCGCCACGTTCGCCGAGATAGTTTGCGACCGATGCGGCGCGGCGTTCGGACAGGCCCTGGTTATGCGCAAGGCTGCCGGTGGAGTCTGTGTGACCGTTGATGTCAATATAGGTCTTGTTGAACTTGTTCAGCACGATGGCGACCGAGTTCAGCGTTGGGTAGAACGGTGGAATGACCTGATCCTGATCGGTTGCGAAAGTGACGTTGGATGGCATGTTGAGGACGATGCTGTCGCCGCGACGGGTTACGGAAACGCCGGTGCCCTGAAGCTGCTGGCGCAGTTCAGCTTCCTGATTGTCCATGTAGCCGCCTATGGCGCCACCGGCCAGAGCGCCGATACCGGCACCGATCAAAGCATTGCGACCCTTGTTGCCGCCACCGATGGCCAGACCGCCGACCGCACCTGCAAGCGCACCGATGCCAGCGCCGCCCGCCATATTGGAAACCTTCTGCTCACCCGTATAAGGGTCTGTGGTGGTGCAGGCGGAAAGGTAGGTTGCGGCCAGCGCAAGAACGACAAACTTCTTGATCATGAATTCCAGTGCTCCGTGAGTTCACGTTAGGTAAGACAGATGAATTTCGGCATTTTCACGGTCGAAACCTACTCCGCCGCATCCTTTTGGCCAAAACGCTTTTCGATGTAGTCGATGACCAGCGCTTCGAAATCCTTGGCGATATCAGGACCGCGCAAGGTCAGCGCTTTTTCGCCATCGATGAAGACGGGAGCGGCCGGGTTTTCACCTGTGCCGGGCAGGGAAATGCCGATATCGGCATGTTTGCTTTCGCCGGGTCCGTTGACGATGCAGCCCATGACGGCGACGTTGAGCGCTTCTACACCCGGATATTTGTCGCGCCAGACCGGCATGTTCTTGCGCAGGTCGTTCTGAATGTTCTGCGCCAGTTCCTGAAACACCGTGGATGTCGTGCGTCCGCAGCCGGGACAGGCTGCGACGACGGGAACGAACTGGCGAAAGCCCATGACCTGCAGGAGTTCCTGCGCGACCTGCACTTCACGGGTGCGATCACCATTGGGCTCCGGTGTCAGCGAAACGCGGATCGTATCGCCGATACCGTGTTGCAGGACGTAGCCCATGGCGGCGGATGAGGCGACGATGCCCTTCGAGCCCATGCCCGCTTCGGTGAGGCCTAGATGGAGGGCATGGTCGGAGCGCTCCGACAGCATGGAGTAGACGGCAATCAAATCCTGCACCTGGCTGACCTTGGCCGACAGGATGATGCGGTTGCGGGGAAGGCCTATATCTTCGGCAAGCTCTGCGGAAATCAGGGCGGATTGGACGATGGCTTCGCGCGTGACCTGACGGGCGGACAGCGGAAAGCCCTGCTCCTTGTTCTTGTCCATCAGGGTTGTCAGAAGCTCCTGATCGAGCGAGCCCCAGTTGACGCCGATTCGCACCGGCTTGTCATAACGGATCGCCATTTCGACGATATCGCCGAACTGCTTGTCCTTCTTGTCCTTGAAACCGACATTGCCGGGGTTGATGCGGTATTTTGCGAGCGCTTCGGCACAGGCGGGATGATCCGCCAGCAGCTTGTGGCCGATGTAATGGAAGTCGCCCACCAGCGGCACATCCAGCCCCAGCCGCATGAGCCGATCACGGATTTTCGGAACGGCAGCGGCACTTTCATCGCGGTCGACTGTGATGCGCACGATTTCGGAACCGGCACGGAACAGGGCCGCCACCTGCTGCACGGTCGCGTCGATATCGGCCGTATCCGTATTGGTCATGGATTGTACGACGACCGGTGCGCCGCCGCCGACGATAACACCACCGACATCGACAGCAACGGAGGCGCGGCGCGGCTTGGGATCAAAATCGGCGTGTGACGTCATGGTTTTCTCGGGCGATTGCGATAAAATCTGATCTTTCAGGTGGAACAAGGCGCGCGCCTTGTCAACATCGAAGCGATCAACTCCTACTTTACCGCAATCATGGCGAAATTCGAGACTGCGTGAGTATGAGGCCTCAGAGTTTCGCAAATTTCGCCATCTACTGTGTGGCGGGCCGCCTTAATGGCCGCTCGCGCCGTCCGCATGGCGAGCCAGTCTGGAGAGTGAAAGCACCACCAGATGCAGCACGGGCAGGCCGATGAACACGGCGGCAAGGCCGGTATGTTCGGCAATGAAGCCGATGGCCGATGGCGCGACCAGAATACCGGAGTAGCCCATGGTCGTGACCACCGACAGCGCGATGCCCGGTGCCATGCCCGGCATGTTGCCTGCCGCCGAAAAGGCAATCGGCACCATGTTGGAAATGCCGATACCGGCAATGGCAAAGCCCGTAATGGCGATAAAGGCATTGGGCGCGAAACCGGCAATCAGCAGACCGACAATGGATATGGTCGAGCAGAATTGCAATGTGCGGACGGCACCGAATCGGTCACGCACCAGATCTCCTGCAAAACGCATGATGGCCATGGTGAGCGAGAAGGCCGCAAATCCGAAGCCGGACAGGGTGATGGACGCGCCGAGTTCATTGCGCAGATAAAGCGCGCCCCAATCGAGAATGGCACCTTCCGGGATCATCGAAAAAAGTGCCATGATGCCGATGATCCAAGGAAGCGGTGTCATGGGCAGGCCACCCTTGGGGCGTTCTTCTTCCGGGTGGGGGCGATCCACCTGCACTCGCGGCCATGCAACGGCAAGCAGGGCGGCTGCGATGATGGTGACGGCAACGGCGTGACCGTAAATGCCGGTTTTGGTGATCAGCAGACCGCCAAGACCCGCGCCAATCAAGCCGCCCAAGCTCCAGAACGCATGGCAGGACGACATGATGGCACGGCGCATGCTGCGCTCCACCACGACGGCGTTGGCGTTCATGGCCACGTCCATGGCACCTGTTAGGCCACCGAAGAGGAAGACGGCGATGACGCCAGCCCAGAGCGAATTTGCGAGCGTGATCAACAGCAGCGTCGGCACCATGACGAGAGCGACGCCCAAGGTCACGGTTCTCGAACCGAGGCGACCGATCTGCGAACCGGCAATGGGCATGAAGGAGAGGGAGCCGAGGCCGTAGACAAGGATGACGAGGCCCAATGTGCTTTCGCTGAGCGCAAAACGCTTGGCGAATTCCGGGATCATCGGTGCCCAGGAGCCCATCATGAAACCGTTCATGAGAAACAGCAGCGCGACGCCAAGTCGCGATCTGGTCATATAGGGAAGGCGGGCGGTCGTTGGCGTTTGCGTGGCAGTTCCGGTCATCGCGACTGGTCCTTCGATCATTGCTTGATAGGGTTATGCGCCGGAATTCGATCCGGCCTGATGAATGGTGACGCCGCTGGCGGTAAAGGAATCGATCATCGCGTGATCGGCATCCTCTTCGACAACCAGTGTCAGCGCTGCGGAAAGCGGTGAGACCTGAAACGGTGCCGCCGCTCCCAGCTTTTCGGAGGTGATGGCGGCCAGCGTTTTGGCGCTGGTCTCGCAGGCCAGTCGCTTGAACACGGCGTCCTCATAGATATCGGCGCAGAGACCCCGATCCAGCGTCAGGCCGCAGACGCCGACAATGCAGAGATCAGGCCGAATTTGCTCCAGCTGGCGAATCGCGGTCGTATCGATGGCCGCGCCCACCGCCGGATCGACCCTGCCGCCGATCAGAATGAGTTCGATGTCGGCATTCCCGGCAAGTTCTGCGGCGATGGCGGGTGTGTTGGTGATAACGGTGAGTTTCAGACCCGCCGTCAGATGTTTTGCAACCGCCAGATTGGTAGAGCCGGCATCTAGGAAGACTTTTAAGCCCTCGTTCAGAAACGAGGCGGTTGTCTTGCCAAGTGCGGCTTTGCGGCCCGGCATTTCGCCGATGCGGGTTTTCAGCGGGACCGTGGTCCCTGCTGCCAGCAAGGCGCCGCCATAGACCCTCTCACACTCGCCCCGTGCCGCCATCTCCCGTAGATCGCGCCGCACGGTGTCTTCCGATACGTCGAAGGTCTGCGCAAGCTCCTGCGCCAGCACGCGGCCATGCCGCTGCAATTGCGCGTAAATGAGAGCCTGCCGCTCGCTGACGAAATGATCGGTTTTGGACATCGTGACTCAATCGGATGAATCGTGCATAAACACGCATAACCCGGCAAGATGGGTTTCTCAAGCGGGAAATGGCTTGTTATGAGTCAGCGTTCGAGTTCGCGAAACGTGAGCCTGACGAACGATGTTCCCTGCGATTACGCCAGAATGCCGTCCAGGGCTGAGACCAGGCGCTCGCATTGCTCTTCGGTGCCGATGGAAATGCGCAGGAAATCGGCAATGCGCGGCTGGTTGAAGTGTCGTACCAGAATGGCCCGTTCGCGAAGCGCCGTAGCCAGAAGCTTTCCCTCCCAACCGGGCTTTCTGGCGAAAATGAAATTGGCCTGAGATGGCAGAATGTCGAAGCCTCGTGCTTCCAATTGCTCTGACAGCCATGCCCGGTTTGCGATGAGCTTATCGCGATAGGTGACGAACCAGTCCTCATCCTCGATTGATGCGATGGCTGCGACCTGGGCAAGGCGGTCCAGCGGATAGGAATTGAAACTATCTTTCAGCCTTTCCAGCGCTTCGATCAGTGGACGCTGCGCAACCGCATAGCCGACACGCATGCCCGCCAGCGAACGCGATTTCGAAAAGGTTCTGACGACGATGAGATTATCGTGGTCGCGGACGAGCGGTATTGCGGTTTCACC
Source organism: Agrobacterium sp. 20P9.1.2 (assembly GCF_057799395.1). NCBI lineage: Bacteria > Pseudomonadati > Pseudomonadota > Alphaproteobacteria > Hyphomicrobiales > Rhizobiaceae > Agrobacterium > Agrobacterium sp. 20P9.1.2. Next base: position 140,936 of record NZ_JBYOKI010000006.1, on the reverse strand, counting down.
GCCGAAATCGACATAGGCTTCATCGATTGCCACCACCTGATCGGGATGAGTGGCGACAAGGCGCTGAATATCGGAAAGCGGCAGACCGATACCGGTCGGCGCGTTGGGATTGGGCAGGATGATGCCGCCGCAATCGATATGATAATCGTCGATCCGGATCGAAAAGCTGTCATCGAGCGGGATGGTCTTCGTCTCGATGTCGAAGAAGCGGCTGTAGGTCGGATAGAAACTGTAGGTTATATCTGGGTAAAGAAGCGGCGCGTCATGCTTCAGCAGGCCCGCGAAGATGAAAGCCAGAACCTCATCCGAACCGTTGCCGACGAATATTTCGTCCGGTGAAACACCGTGATAGGCGGCAAGGGTTTCTTTCAGCTTTTTGGCCGAGGGGTCGGGGTAAAGCCTCAAATTGTCGTCTGTTGCGGTGCGGATCGCGTCCAGCGCGTGGGGAGATGGGCCCCATGGATTTTCGTTGGTGTTGAGCTTGGTGAGGTTGGCAATGGCTGGCTGTTCTCCCGCCACATAGGGGTGCAGCTTTGCGACGATGGGAGACCAGAACTTGCTCATCTCAACTCTTTCTTTCTGCGACGAAGCGCGCCGTCTCGATGAGAATCTCTGCGCGGTCACCATAGGGTGCCAGCAGGTCCGTGGCTTCTTTTACCAGTTCGCGCAGGCGGGTGGTTGCCCAGTCCGCACCGCGTAGGGCGACGAGGGTGCCTTTGCCGCGGGCGGCATCCTTGCCGGTGGCCTTGCCCATGGTGGCGGCGTCGGAGGTGAGGTCTAGGAGATCGTCGGCGAGCTGGAAGGCAAGGCCGATCTTTTCACCGAAGTGGCGCAACCGCTGGCGTTCGTTAGCGTCACTTCCGGCGATGATCGCACCGGCTTCGCAGGCAAAGCGGATGAGCGCGCCGGTTTTCATAGCCTGCAATGTAATGATGCCATTCTCATCAGGCGCATTCTTCTCGGCGGCCAGATCGAGCGCTTGGCCGCCTGCCATGCCGCCAATACCGGCGGCCTTCGCCAGCGCCAGCACGAGTGCGGCCTTGCGGTCATCGGGCAGGCTGGTGTCGGGGGAGGCGATGATATCGAAGGCGAGTGTCAGCAGGCTGTCGCCTGCCAGAATGGCCGTGGCTTCATCGAATTTCCTGTGAACCGTGGGCTGGCCGCGGCGCAGGTCGTCATTGTCCATGGCGGGAAGGTCGTCATGCACAAGCGAATAGCAATGCAGACATTCCAGTGCTGCGCCGACATGCAGGGCGGCTTTCGCGTCGCCGCCCAAAAGTGCTGCTGTTTCGATGACCAGAAAAGGACGCAGCCGCTTGCCGCCGTTCAGAACGCCGTGGCGCATGGCCTCCAGCAGCTTTTGCGGGCGGGTGATCTCGTCGGCGCGTGCACTGCCGGACAGGAGTTCGCCGAGCAAGGCTTCGGTTCTTGCCGCATTGTCGCGCAGCCGCATCTCGAATGTCATCTTGCCAGTTTCCTTACCCTATCAGGTGACGATTGGCTCTTTCGCATGGGGAAAAATGGCTGGCAATCGTTTTTGTGAGGACGATGTGGAACTTCGTTATCGTCAGTAGCCTTGATGCGTCATGCGGAATATGAAAGGCTTTGACCAACAGCCAAGTGGGGGCAGGTTTTTTGAGCAGCACGCCGGATAGCGAGACGGATTATGAAGCGCTCGCCGAAAGCGGGAGTAAACCGAAGGTGGATGTTCGAAGCCTCATCAGACGCGTTTTGCTGGTCGTCATCGTCCTGCTGGCTCTGCCCTATCTGCTGATACCGGTCTATGCTCTGCCCTTCATGCGCCCGGTTTCCACCCTGATGCTGGCCGATCTGGTGACGTTTCAGGGCTATGATCGCCGCTGGGTGCCGCTTGAAAATATCTCTCCGCGCCTCGTTCAATCGGTGATGATGTCCGAAGACGGGCAGTTCTGCTCTCACTCTGGCGTGGATTGGGGCCAGATGCAGACGGTTGTCAGCAGCGCTTTGGATGGCGAGGCGACACGCGGTGCCAGCACCATTCCCATGCAGACGGCGAAAAACCTGTTTCTCTGGAATGGCCGTTCCTTCCTTCGCAAGGGGCTGGAATTGCCGCTGGCAGTGGTGTCCGATTTCGTCTGGTCGAAAAAGCGGATGATGGAGATTTATCTCAACGTCGCCGAATGGGGACCGGGCATCTACGGCATCGAGGCGGCAGCGCAATACCACTTCAAGGTTCCTGCCTCGAAGCTGAGTTCCAGACAGGCAGCACTTCTGGCAGTGGCGCTACCAAACCCCATCGACCGTATTGCCAGCAAACCGGGTCGGGGAATGCAGCGGCTGGCGGGGCTCATCGAACGACGAGCCCGTGGTTCCGGCGCCTATGTCGGCTGCGTGCTGAACTAAAATTCTCAGCTCTTCTTGAAGATGTAGTCCGTTTCCTGCCGCAGCGTTTCGCCGGGGCGCAGAATGGCGTCGGGGAAGCCTTCGTGATTGACGGCGTCAGGCCAGATCTGGGTTTCCAGGCAAAAGCCTGCGACGGGTCCATAATGGCGGCCATCGAGGCCCGGTACGGCGACGTTGAGCTTGAAGGCCGAGTAGAACTGCACACCCGGCTCGGTGGTGTGGACATCCATTGTGATGTTTGAGGCAGGAGCATAGACGCGCGCCACTTTGCGCTTTGCCACGCGCTGGGGCGAAAGGCAGAAATTGTGGTCGTAACCGACCTGCTGGCCGTTTTCTTCGCGCCGCATCGGGGTGGACTTGCGCAAATCGAAGACGGTGCCATCCACCGGGCGGATTTCGCCGGTTGGAATCTGCCGCTCGTCCGTCGGCAGATAATGATCGGCAGCGATTTCGATTTCGTGGCCGAGTGCAGATTCCGCGCCATCCAGATTGAAATAGGAATGCTGGCAGACATTGGCGAGCGTCGCCTGATCGGTGGTCGTCTCATAGGCGACGGACAATACGCCACCCTCACGGATCGTATAGATCGCAGTGATTGCGCAATTGCCGGGATAACCGGCGCGGCCATCGGGATCGACGATCTGCAAGACGACATGGCTTGGGCCATGTTCCATGATCAGCCAGTTGCGTTTGCCAATATTGTCGCTGCCGCCATGAAGGTGGGTAACGCCTTTTTCGTTCAGTTCCAGCTGATAGGCCTTGCCATCGATGGAGAACTTGCCACCGCCAATGCGATTGGCGTTTCGGCCCGGAGTGGCACCGAAATAGGATGAGTATTTCGGGTAATCATCGAAGTTGTCGAAGCCGAGAACGAGCGGCGGCTGATGGCCTTCGAGGCGCAAATCCTGAATGACGGCACCCCAGGTCATGACATGTGCGGTCAAACCACCTGCGGAAATCGTTACGCGCTCGACCTTCTCGCCCGTAGACGTAAATCCGAAATTTTCCCGTGCGCCGGCTTCGCTCATCGTGTCACTCTCCCAATCGATAAAACAGGGCCGGACGTTGCGTTATTTTCCGGCCCTTCGCAATGACCGAATTAGCTTCGGTCTTTTCCGATCTCATCCAGATCGTACGAGGTCGTCTGGTAGATCTCGTTGATCCAGTTGCCGAAAAACAGATGTGCGTGGCTGCGCCAGCGGTTGAGCGGTGTCAGTTCCGGGTCGTTATGCGGGAAATAGTCATGTGGCAGCTTGATCGGCACGCCCGCATTGGCGTCACGGAAATACTCGTCCGACAGCGATGTGGAATCATATTCCACATGGTTGAACATATAGAGCCGCTTGCCCTGCGGTTCGTGCGCAAGGCACACGCCCATTTCTTCGGATTCCATCAGGATTTCCAGTTCCGGGTGCTGCTCGATGTCGGCGCGGCGCACCTCTGTCCAGCGGGACACGGGCACCTGAAAATCATCCGAAAAGCCGTTGAGATAGATGGAGGACGGGCTGAGATTGCGGTGGCGGTAAACGCCGAAGGCCTTTTCTTTCAGCGCATGTTTCGGCACGCCATGGAAATGGTAAATGGCGGCCATCGCGCCCCAGCAGACATTGAGTGTCGAATGAACGTTGGTCTGCGTCCAGTCGAAAATCTTCTGCATTTCTTCCCAGTAGGTCACGTCTTCATAGGTCAACTTTTCGACCGGAGCACCGGTGATGATGAAGCCATCGAACTTGCGGTGGCGCACCTCTTCCCATGTCTCGTAGAAGGACAGCAGATGCTCTTCCGGCGTGTTCTTGGCCCGGTGACCGCCGATGCGTATCAGCGACAGTTCCACCTGAAGAGGGGAGGCGCCAACAAGGCGCGCCATCTGGATTTCGGTCTTGATCTTGTTCGGCATGAGGTTGAGAAGCCCGATCTGAAGCGGGCGGATATCCTGCCGGATGGCCGCTGTTTCAGTCATGACCCGCACGCCCTCATGCACGAGGGTCTCAAAAGCGGGCAGCGTATCGGGAATCTTGATTGGCATTTCCACACTCACTTCCGGCGGTGCCAAGGTCACCGCGAAACAAAAAAACCGGCAGCGAAATCGCAACCGGTCCTGGGAAATTGCCTGTTTCCTCGGTCCTTTAGCAATTTCTTTAAAGTGGCTGCAAGCCGACCGGCAAATGACCACTGGCAGGTGTCATAATCCTGTGCGGGCAGAAAATCAATATCGCTATCTTATCCGGCGTTTCGGCCTTTCCATCCGCCACCGTTCCGGGCTATGGCAGGGGCATGACGACCACCCACTTCACCATTCTGCTCGGCGGCATCATTACCGTCACCGACCGCCTGCAAAAGACGGTGGCGGATACGCGCGTAATTGCGGCAGATAGCGGCATGCGCCATGCACAGCCGCTCGGTCTCACACCGGAACTGTGGGTGGGAGATTTCGACTCTTCCGACAAGGCTTTGCAGCAGCTTTGGCCGGGTGTCGAGCAACAGCCCTTTCCTGCCGCAAAAGGCGTGACGGATGGCGAGATTGCGGTGACCGAGGCGCTGGCGCGCGGCGCAACGCGGCTGACGCTGGTTGGTGCGCTGGCGGGCGAGCGGTCCGACCACGCGGTGTTTCATCTGCTCTATGCCGTCTCGCTTGCCGAGAGCGGTGTAGACGTCGTGCTAACCTCTGGCGAGGAAGAGGCCTATCCGCTGCTGGAAGGTGAGCGCGCGCTTGATCTGCCAGCGGGATCGCTGTTTTCGGTGGCCGGTTTCACGGCGCTCGATGGTCTCGATATTGAGAATGCCCGTTATCCTCTGACCGATTTCGCGCTTGCTTTCGGCTCGTCGCGCACTATTTCCAACGTGGCGGAAGGGCCTTTGCGCCTTCGCCTCAAAAGCGGCAAAGCCATCGTGCTTGCCCGTCCTTACGATTTGACCGGAGCCTGAACCCTTGGCACCCCCCATTCTGAAACTCGACGATATCAAGCTGACCTTCGGCGTTACCCCGCTGCTCAATGGTGCCAATCTGCAAGTGGAGCCGGGAGATCGTATCTGCCTCGTTGGCCGCAACGGTTCGGGCAAATCGACGCTGATGAAAATTGCCGCCGGTCTGGTCGAAGCGCAGTCGGGCGAAATCTTCCGGCACCCTTCCGCGACGATCCGGTATCTGGAACAGGCGCCGGATTTTGCCGGTTTCGAGACGGTGCAGGCCTATGCGGAAGCGGGTCTCGGGCCGGGGGACGATGCCTATCGCGTCACCTATCTGCTGGAGCATCTGGGACTGACGGGCCAGGAACATCCGTCCAGCCTTTCGGGTGGTGAGGCGCGTCGTGCCGCGCTCGTGCGCGTCATGGCCCCGGAACCTGACATTCTGATGCTGGACGAGCCAACCAACCATCTGGATCTGCCGACCATCGAATGGCTGGAAAGTGAATTGCAGCAGACGCGCAGCGCGCTGGTTCTGATTTCGCATGACCGTCGTTTCCTTGAAAAAGTCTCCACCGCCACCGTCTGGTTGGATCGCGGTACGTCGCGTCGCCTCAGCCGCGGCTTTGGCCATTTCGAGGAATGGCGCGACAAGGTGCTGGAAGAGGAAGAGCTGGAGCAGCATAAGCTGGGCAAGGCCATCGAGCGCGAAGAACACTGGATGCGCTATGGTGTCACCGCCCGCCGCAAGCGCAATATGCGCCGTGTGGGAGAGCTTCAGGCCATGCGCGCCGAATATCGTGGGCACAAGGGGCCAACGGGTTCCGTGCAGGCGACGGCTGCGGAAGGCCGCGAATCCGGCAAGCTGGTGATCGAGGCCGATACGATAACCAAGTCCTACGGTGAGCGCACGATCGTCGCGCCGTTTTCGCTTCGCGTGCATCGCGGCGATTGCATCGGCTTCGTTGGCCCCAACGGTGCCGGCAAGACGACGCTTTTGAAGATGCTGACGGGTCAGCTGGAGCCGGATAGCGGCTGGGTCAAGCTCGGCACCAATCTGGAAATTGCGACACTCGACCAGAAGCGTGAGGATTTGAACCCCAACGATACGCTGGCGCATTATCTGACCGATGGTCGCGGCGAAAACCTGTTGGTCAATGGCGAGCTGAAACACGTCACCGGCTATATGAAGGATTTCCTGTTTCAGCCCGAGCAGGCGCGCACGCCCATTCGCAATCTCTCGGGCGGTGAGCGCGCGCGTCTGATGCTGGCGCGCATTCTGGCGCGGCCGACCAATCTTCTGATCCTTGACGAACCGACCAACGATCTCGATATCGAGACGCTGGATCTGTTGCAGGAAATCGTCGCCGGTTTTTCCGGCACCGTCATCCTCGTCAGCCATGACCGTGACTTCCTCGACCGTACCGTGACCTCGACCATTGCGCCCGCCAACCCGGACGCGCCTGACGGACGCTGGATCGAATATGCGGGCGGCTATTCGGACATGATGGCGCAGCGCAAGGGAGCCTCGGACGAGAAGCGAAAGGCCGAAAAGCAGGAAAAGGCCAAGGCTTCCGCCTCGTCCGGTTCCGCTGCCGAGCCTTCGAAGGCGAAGGGCAAACTCTCCTTCAAGCAGAAATTTGCGCTGGAGAATCTGCCCAAGGAAATGGAAAAGGCGCAGGAAGAGATCGCCAAGCGCGAAGAGAGCATGGCCGATCCCAATCTCTTCGCCAAAGACCCGACGGCCTTCAACAAGCTCGCTGAAGAAATGTCGAAGCTGCGGCAGAAGCTCGAGACCATGGAAGAAGAGTGGCTGGAGCTGGAAATGCTGCGCGAAGAGCTGGAGAGCTAAAAAAGCAATTCGACGTGTCGGATTTTGTGCGTGTCATCCGTCTTTGACAGGAAAGCCTATTTGGGCTTTCCTATTGTCTTATGGAGGAGCCAGACATGCGTATGATTTTCGTCAACCTGCCGGTCAAGGATATCGAGACCTCGAAGGCCTTTTTCACCGCGCTGGGTTTCAGCTTCAATCCGGAATATTCGGACGAACGCACGCTGTGCATGATCGTCGAGAAGAATATTTTCGTCATGCTGCTTCAGGAAGAGCGCTTCCGCGATTTCATCAATGGCGAGATTGCCGATGCCAGCCGCACCAAGGAAGTACTGACCTGCCTGTCTGCGGAAAGCCGTGAGGAGATCGACCAGATGATTGCCACCGCATTGTCATCCGGCGGGGCAGAGTGGAAGCCGGTGCAGGACCATGGCTTCATGTATGCAGGCAGCTTTCAGGACCCGGATGGCCATGTCTGGGAGCTGGTGCATATGAGCGGCCAGAGCTGACGCTGGGCCTGATAGAAAGCCGGCTTGCAAAGCGTTAGCGCTGCGATTACATCTTGCCTTGATCTAACGGGGTGCTTTGTCCTTTGCGGGACAAGGCTGAGAGGCTCTGCCAACCCGAAGAACCTGATCCGGTTAACACCGGCGGAGGGATTAGACGGCTTCCATCCATGGCGCCCTATTCCCGTTGTCATTTCGAGGAGGTGCTGTTGATGTATCGTCGTATTTTCCTTCATTCGCTGTTGGCTACTTCCCTGTTGCTGCCTGGCCTTGCCGTGGCGCAGGAGAAGAAGACGCTCACCGTCTACACCTATGAGAGCTTCGTTTCCGAATGGGGACCGGGCCCGAAGGTCAAGGCCGCTTTTGAAGAGACCTGCAACTGCACGGTCAATTTCGTCGGCGTGGCCGATGGTGTGGCGCTGCTGAACAGGCTGAAACTGGAACGCCCCGGCTCCAAGGCCGATGTCGTCGTCGGTCTCGACACCAACCTGATTGCCGAAGCCAAGCAGACCGGACTGTTCGAGGCTTCGGGCGTCGATGCATCTGCGGCAAAGGTGCCGGGCGGCTTTCAGGACGATGTGTTCGTCCCCTATGATTACGGCCACTTCGCCGTGGTTTACGACACGCAGACGATGAAAAACCCGCCGAATAGCATGAAAGAACTGGTGGAGGGCGATCCCGCGCAGAAAATCGCCATTCAGGATCCGCGCACCTCGACGCCGGGTCTCGGCCTGCTGCTTTGGGTCAAATCCGTCTATGGCGACAAGGCACCGGAAGCCTGGGCGAAGCTTAAGAACCGTGTTCTGACCGTCACCCCCGGCTGGTCGGAATCCTATGGTCTCTTCACCAAGGGTGAGGTGCCGATGGTTCTGTCCTATACGACTTCGCCTGCCTATCACATGGTTGCGGAACACAGCGAGCGCTATCAGGCAGCCGCCTTCGAAGAGGGGCATTATATCCAGATCGAAGTAGCGGGCATCTTGAAGAATGCGCCGGAACAGGCGCTGGCGAAACAGTTTCTCGCCTTCGTTCTCACATCCGGTTTTCAGGATGCCATCCCTGAGAACAACTGGATGATGCCGGTTGCCGCAACGTCCGCACCTTTGCCGGATGCGTTTTCCAAGCTGGTACAGCCCACCAAGACGTATCTGATGTCGCCCGAAGAGGTGGCGAAGAATCGCAAAGCCTGGATCGATGAATGGCTTGCCGCCATGAGCGTGAAATAAGCCCGGTCGCCAACGATCATGATCGAGCGTCGCGATAGTCGCAGGTTTATCTACAGCGGAGCGGTGGCCTTTGCCGCTGTTCTTCTGTTCATGGGCCTTGCTGTCGCGGCGCTGCTGTCTTTCGATACGGGTGCCGCTTCTGCAGGCCTGTTGGATGCCTATACGTTGGGAATTCTGCGCTTTACCCTGTGGCAGGCGACGCTCTCCACGGTCTTTTCCATTGTGCTCGGATTGCCGGTGGCGCTTGCACTTGCCCGGCAGAGAGATTTTCCGGGCCGCATCTGGATCATCCGCCTGATGGCGGTGCCGATGGGGTTGCCTGTCATTGTCGGTGCGCTGGGGCTGATTGCGATCTGGGGCAGGCAGGGCATTTTCAATACGCTTCTTTTATCGGCAGGGGCAGAGCAGCCTTTCAGCATCTACGGGCTGTCTGGCATTCTCATTGCGCATGTCTTCTTCAATCTGCCGCTGGCCGTGCGGTTTTTTCTGGCCGGGCTGGAGCGGGTGCCGGGGGAATATTGGCGTATGGGAGCAAGCCTTGGTCTGGGCCCCGTTTCCACCTTCCGCTTTGTTGAATGGCCAGCCGTGGCAAGGTTGCTGCCGGGTGTGGCGGGGCTGATCTTCATGCTCTGCGCCACCAGTTTTACCCTTGTTCTGCTGCTGGGTGGCGGGCCTGCTGCCACCACGATCGAGGTCGCGATCTATCAGGCGCTACGCTTCGATTTCGATCCCGCGCGGGCGATTGCGCTGGCACTGATGCAGATCGTCGTGACGGGGATTCTTCTGGCCTTGCTGGCGCTTCTGCCATCGGCGGATGCGGAGGCGCAGACGCAGGGTCGGGCCGTGAAACGTCTGGATGGCGAAGCGCTCGGGTCGCGCCTTTGGGATGGCGGGATCATTCTGCTGGCGCTGATCCTGGTCGGCTTGCCGCTGGCTGCTGTTGCTGTATCGGGTATTTCTGCTGATCTCTCACGGCTGTTGTCTGCCCCCAGCTTCCGGCAGGCGGCCTTTACCAGTCTTTTGATTGCGCTTATCTCGGCATCGCTTGCGCTTGCCGTCTCCGTCGCACTCATTCGCGCCCGGCAGGCGATCAGAATGCGCAGACAGGCTGGCTTTGTGCTGAGAACATTCTTCACGGCGATGGGCACGGGGTCATCTCTGGTGCTGCTGGTGCCGCCGGTGGTGCTGGGAAGCGGCTGGTTTCTGCTGCTGCGATCATTTGGTGACGTGGCGTTCTTTGCGCCGGCGCTGGTTGCCGCCATCAATATGCTGATGGCATTACCTTTCGTCATGCGCGTTCTCGAACCTGACTTTATCACCCACCAGGCCCGCAGCGGGCGCCTGTCCGCCAGTCTCGGCCTTGCCGGTTTCTCACGGTTTCGTCTTATTGACTGGCCGGTCTTGTGGCGACCGGCGGCGATGGCGTTTTCCTTTGCCATGGCGCTTTCGCTCGGCGATCTCGGTGCGGTCGCGCTGTTCGGATCGGAAAGCTTCGTGACTTTGCCCTGGCTCGTCTATAGCAATATGGGCAGTTACAGAACCAATGACGCGGCGGGTTACGCCTTCATCCTCGGGGTCATCTGCCTTGTTCTTGCAGCAGGTGGCGTGTCCCGTCAGTCATCGAAAGCGGTTGCATGAATGCGCAGGAGTGGGGCGCACGCCTCGATAGGGTCAGTCTGAAACTCGGCCATCAGGATTTTGCGCTGGATTGCGGCTTTGAGCGCGGCAAGGTGACGGCGGTGGTCGGGCCATCGGGATCGGGAAAATCCACGCTTCTCAATCTCATCGCCGGGTTTGAAGCGCCGGATGCAGGCCGGGTTTTGATCGATGGCCGTGATATGGTCGGCCTCGACCCTTCAGAGCGGCCAGTGTCGCTGATCTTTCAGGACAATAATCTTTTTGCCCATCTGGATATCTTCACCAATGTCGGGTTTGGCGTCAGCCCGTCTCTTAGACTTTCCAGTGAAGATAAGGCCGCCATCAAAGGCGCGCTGGAGCGGGTGGGGCTTGGCGGTTTTGAAAAACGCCTGCCTTCCACAATGTCCGGCGGGGAAAGACAAAGGGCAGCGCTTGCCAGAGCCCTGGTGCGCCAACGGGCGGTCATGTTGCTGGACGAGCCCTTTGCTGCGCTCGATCCCGGTCTGCGCTCCGGCATGGCGGTTCTTTTGAAAGATCTGCATGAAGAGATGAAGAACACCATTCTTCTCGTCACCCATCATCCGGACGATATTCGCCGTCTGGCAGATAAGGTGGTCTTTCTGTCCAACGGGCAAGTTCTCTATCAGGGTCGCACGGAAGACTTCTTTGCGGCGACACACGTGAATGAGATCAGAGCCTTTCTGACTGTGTAGGCTGCTCTGCCTAACAGTCGGCGTGGTTGCGTCACAATTTCGACGCGGGTCGCTGGCAAGTCATGCGAAATCACAACGTCGATGCGTTATTTTTGCACTTGCGCATTTTAAACAACTGCTTGAAAACTATGCGAACAATTGTTCCTTTTGAAATATTTTCACATGATGGATCGTTTTCTTTGTTCGCGCATTCAACTGCCCCTAGGGGTAATATGGTATTCTGGTCTGCAATTAACGGATGATCAGGAACGTTAGGAGCAGACGAGCAGGATGATGACGTGTGTGAAGGCCCCGCAGGGCCACACCTCCGGTCAGAATGTATGGCGCAGGGGCAAGTTGGTAAGGCGCGCGGTGGCATTGGCGACCGCTGGCTTTGTCTTGTCCTCTTGCCAGTCTCTGTTCAGCCCCTCCTATCAGTCGACGCTCAAGCCGTCTGACAATCCGCAGACCGTGGAGCAGGTGCAGAAGAACGATCCGCGCGCGCAGATGGGTGCCCGCGAGCATCCTCGCATCGTGGCGAGCTATGGCGGCGAATATCACGACGACAAGACCGAACGTCTGGTCGCGCGCATTGCCGGTGCGCTGACGGCGGTCTCGGAAAATCCGCAGCAATCATACCGCATCACCATTCTCAACTCCCCTGCCATCAACGCCTTTGCGCTACCGGGCGGATATCTCTATGTGACGCGCGGACTTCTGGCGCTTGCCAATGATGCCTCGGAAGTGGCTGCGGTCCTGTCACATGAAATGGGTCACGTTACCGCCAATCACGGCATCGAGCGCCAGCGCCGCGAAGAAGCGGAAGTCATCGCCAGCCGTGTGGTTGCGGAAGTGCTTTCCAGCGATCTGGCCGGCAAGCAGGCGCTTGCACGCGGCAAGCTGCGCCTCGCTGCCTTCTCGCGTCAGCAGGAATTGCAGGCGGATGTCATCGGCGTGCGGATGCTGGGTGAGGCGGGTTACGACCCCTATGCCTCGCCGCGCTTCCTGGATTCCATGGCGGCCTATGCACGCTTCACCTCCGCAGACCCTGATAGCGACCAGAGCCTCGACTTCCTGTCCAGCCACCCCAATACGCCGCAGCGTATCGAGCTTGCCAAGCGGCATGCCCGTGCCTTCGGTCAGGAGGGACAGGTTGGCGACAAGGGTCGTGACTGGTTCCTCAACGGTATTGATGGCCTGCTGTATGGCGACAGCCCGCAGGAAGGCTATGTGCGCGGCAATACGTTCCTGCATGGAACGCTCGGCATTCGTTTTGATGTGCCTGATGGGTTCCAGATCGACAATAAGGTTGAGGCGGTTCTGGCGACGGGCCCCGGCGAAATGGCGATCCGTTTCGATGGTGTTGCCGATCCCAAGCAGACAAGCCTTGCCAATTATCTGACCAGCGGCTGGGTTGCTGGTCTGGTGCCGGAAACGGTGCGGGAGACGGAAATCAACGGGCTGCCTGCAGCGACAGCGCGCGCGACAGCCGATAAATGGGATTTCGATGTCACCGTTATCCGCGTGGGCCAGCAGATTTTCCGCTTCCTGACGGCGGTGCCGAAGGGCAGTGCGCAGCTGGATAGCGTCGCCAATGTGCTGCGCACCAGTTTCCGCAAGATGACGCCGAGTGAAATTGCTGCTTTGAAGCCGCTGCGCGTGCGCGTCGTCATCACCAAGCCGGGTGATACGGTTGCCTCACTGGCAGCGCGCATGATGGGCACTGACCGCAAGATCGAGCTCTTCCGGGTGTTGAACGCCATGAGCGCGACATCGGTCATTCAGCCGGGCGAGCGCGTGAAGATCATAGCCGAATAAAAAACCCGGCCTTTGAATTGGCATCCGCTGGACTATGCGGGAAACCAATTCAAAGGCCGGGTCCTCTAAGACTGAAATGGAAGACGCTTATGCTTATGCGGCTTCGTCTTCCTGTGCATCTTCTTCTTCAACGGCCTTGCCGCGCTTCGGTCCCTTGTTGAGGTTCACCTCAACCAGACGAACGGCTTCCGTTTCGGACATTTTGTTGACGGCGGCGATTTCGCGCGCCATGCGGTCGAGAGCAGCTTCGTAAAGCTGACGCTCGGAATAAGACTGTTCCGGCTGGTTTTCGGCGCGGTAGAGATCGCGAACCACTTCAGCGATTGCGATCAGGTCGCCGGAATTGATCTTTGCATCATATTCCTGCGCGCGACGCGACCACATGGTGCGCTTCACACGAGCCTTGCCCTGAACAACCTTCAGTGCGCGCTCAACGAAATCCCCTTCGGAAAGCTTGCGCATGCCAATGCTGACAGCCTTTGCTACCGGAACTTTCAGGCGCATCTTGTCTTTTTCGAAATCAATGACGAAGAGTTCGAGCTTCATGCCCGCAACTTCCTGTTCTTCGATTGTCGAAATGGTACCGACACCGTGAGCGGGATAAACGATCGCTTCGCCGGTCTTGAAACCGTGACGCGCTGGAGATTTTTTCTGCTGGGTCGTCATTCGTTCTAAAAACTCCCTGTTACATACACCCGGGGGTTTCCGGGGGTCGGGTCGGTCAGGCCCGGATGAGACGGGGGAAACCGTCAGGTGACTTCGTACTGGTACAGACGTGCGCTCAAAAATAATTCATCTCGCAACCCGCAGGTCGACAACACAAACAATCGATATGTCACGGAAACCGCGTGCAAGTGATGAGTTGCTTTCGTGGTGTTTTTGGGCACGCAAATGCCACGCTGTGGATCAGTTTTTCTGGTCTACCACAAAAATACGTGGAAATCAATAATTTGCTTCTACCGTGACTATGGCGTCACAATAGGGTCGCCCGGTCGTTAACAGAAACGAGGCAATTGATACTTTCTAAAATGGTCTGCGCGGCAGGAAGTTGCAATTTCAATCGAATAAATTTTGCCTACCTCGTTTAAAGCATTGATGCCCACTTAAACTATTCATAATTCCGCGCCAATATCCGATTCGATTTTGACGAAGACGACGATATTTTTCGATTTTCTTCACAAACCCTCATCCTTCGGGAGGAAAAAAGACAAAATGGGCTACCGGAACAATCCAAAACGCGACAAACAACTCGAAAAATCCAAAAAACTGGCGGAAGCATCCGGCGCGCCGTTCATAGACCCGGCAACCGTCTTCGGACGTGCCAGCACCGACGATATTCAGTATTATTCGCCCGAAATGCTGGCATTTGCTGCCCGCCATACGGCGGAAGAACTTTCGCGTTGGAAAAAGGATAAGCCCTATATTGGTATTTCCCAAGTAGAGGGTGTTGCGCCGCGTGATGTTCCGGTCACTGTTCTGACGGTTATCGGTCGGAACATGCCCTTCCTGTACGATTCCGTCATGGGTGAGGTGACCAGCAGCTACCGCAGCCTCTATCTCGCCGTGCACCCGATCATGGTGATCGATGCCAGCGTGGCGGGGGGATATCGGCTGGCCGACCCCGAGAAGGATGCGCCGGAGGACAATGTCAGCCTGATCCAGCTTCACATTGCGCCGGTGGCGGCGCAGGCGGCTGAGACGCTTGAGGAAAAAATCCGCTTCGTTTTGTCGCAGGTACAGTCTGCCTATAGTGACTGGAAGCCCATGCTGGCCAAGCTCGACGAGGCTTTGGACGAGTTGAAGGAACGCGGCTCCAGCCGTCGCAAGTCCGAACGCAAGGAGGCGGTGGCCTTTCTGGAGTGGCTGCGCAACGACAATTTCACCTTCCTCGGCATGCGTGACTATAGCTATTCCGGCCAGGGCAAGAATGCCAAGGTGGAGCGCGGCGAAGGCAGCGGGCTCGGCACGCTGACCGACCCGAATGTGCGCGTGCTGCGTCTCGGCAAGGATGCGGTGACGACGACGCCGGAAATTCTGGCCTTTCTGGATGGCCCGGATTTCCTGATCGTCACCAAGGCCAATGTGAAGTCCATCGTCCACCGCCGGGCCTATATGGATTATATCGGCATCAAGCGTTTCGACGCGGATGGTAACGTCATTGGTGAATTGCGCATCGTCGGTCTGTTTACGGCCACGGCCTATACGCATTCAGTCAAGCAAATCCCGCTTCTGCGTGCCAAGGTCGCCGAGGTCGAGCATCATTTCGGTTTCGACCCCAACAGCCATTCGGGCCGCATTCTGCACAACACGCTGGAAGCCTATCCGCGTGACGATCTTTTCCAGATCGATACCGATCTTCTGATCCGCTTCATCGAGCAGATCATGGAACTGAGCGACCGCCCGCGCGTGCGCGTGCTGCCGCGTATCGACCGTTTCGACCGCTTCGTGTCCGTCATTATTTTCGTGCCGCGCGAGGAATATAATTCCTATGTGCGTGAGAAGATCGGCGAGTATCTCGCCCAGGTCTATGACGGCCATATCTCCGCCTATTACCCGGCCTTCCCGGAGGGCGCAGTGGCCCGCGTGCACTTCATCGTCGGTCGTACCAATGACAAGACACCGCGTGTGGCGCAGGACAGGCTGGAAGATGCCGTCGGCGATATCGCGGCGCGCTGGATCGACCATTTCGTCGCACTCTCGCCTTCCGGCGCACCGGTTCTGGATGTCGATCAGGCCTATCAGGAAGCCTTTACGCCGGACGAGGCGATTGGCGACATGGCCGATATTGCTGCCACGGCAGGCGGGGAGCCGGTTCGCATCGAGTTCTACCGCCGCGAGGATCAGTCCAATGATGTGCTATCGCTGAAAATCTTCCATCGCGACGGCCATCTCCCACTTTCCCGCCGCGTGCCTCTTCTGGAAAACCTCGGCTTCAGCGTCATCAGCGAACGCACTTTCGATGTCGGCGTGGTAAGCGGCGACGAAACCCGCACCATCGTTCTGCACGATATGGAGTTGAAGGTGCAGCAGGGCGTGAAGCTCGATCTGGGCGTCTATGGTCCACGGCTGGAAGAGGCGTTTCTGGCGGCCTTCCATGGCACTGTCGATAATGACAACTTCAACCGGCTGATCCTTGCCGCGGGACTCAGCGTTCGCGACGTGTCGGTGCTGCGCGCCTATGCGCGTTATCTGCGCCAGACGGGCATCGTCTATTCGCAGGAGCATATTTCCGAGACCTTGTTCAAATATCCGGCGATTGCGGCGAAGATTTTCGAGCTGTTTGCCCATGGCTTCGATCCGAAGCTGGGTGAAAAGCCGCGCCTGCGCAAATTGTCCGATCTGCATAAGGCCATCGAGACGGCACTGTCGGGCGTTCCCAATCTGGATGAGGACCGTACGCTTCGCCGCTACGTCAATGCGGTGGATTCGACCTTGCGCACCAACTATTTCCAGCGCAACGAGGATGGATCGCCAAAGGCGATGCTCGCCTTCAAATTCGATCCGAAGCTTCTGGATGGACTGCCGGATCCAAGACCGTTCCGCGAAATCTTCGTCTACGGAACCGAAGTCGAAGGCGTGCATCTGCGCTTCGGCAAGGTAGCGCGCGGCGGTCTCCGCTGGTCGGATCGCGGGCAGGATTATCGCACCGAAGTGCTGGGTCTCGTCAAAGCCCAACAGGTCAAGAATGCGGTGATCGTGCCTGTGGGCGCCAAAGGCGGTTTCTTCCCGAAAAACCTGCCGGTTGGTGGCAACCGCGATGAAATCTTCAATGCGGGCAAAGATGCCTACAAGACCTATATCCGCACGCTGCTGTCGATCACCGACAATATCGTTGGCGATGATATCGTGCCGCCTGCAGATACGCTGAGGCTGGATGGTGACGATCCCTATTTCGTTGTCGCTGCCGACAAGGGCACGGCAACCTTCTCCGATACTGCGAATGGTCTGGCGCGTGAGGCTGGTTTCTGGCTGGACGATGCGTTTGCCTCCGGCGGTTCTGCCGGTTACGACCACAAGAAGATGGGCATCACCGCGCGGGGTTCGTGGGAAACGGTAAAGCGGCATTTCCGCGAAATAGACACCGACATCCAGACAACGCCTTTCAAGGTGGTTGGCGTGGGTGACATGTCCGGCGACGTTTTCGGCAACGGCATGCTGCTGTCGGAAAAGATCGAGCTGATTGCGGCCTTCGACCACCGCGACATCTTCATCGATCCAACGCCTGATACCGATAAGTCCTTTGCCGAGCGCAAGCGCCTGTTCGATTTGCCGCGCTCCAGCTGGCAGGATTATGATCGCTCGACCCTGTCGCAGGGTGCGATGATCATTTCCCGTGCGGAGAAATCCGTGACGCTGACGCCGGAAGCGGTGGCTGCCATCGGCATCGACAAATCCGTCGCCACGCCCTTCGAAATCATGACGGCGATCCTGAAGGCGCCTGCCGATCTTCTCTGGTTCGGCGGTATCGGGACCTATGTGAAGGCGGCGGTGGAAACCAATGCCGAAGTGGGTGACCGCGCCAACGATCCGATCCGTGTCAATGCGACGGAAGTACGGGCCAAGGTCATCGGCGAAGGGGCCAATCTCGGTATCACCCAGAAGGCGCGTATTGCCTATGCGCTGGCCGGTGGCCGATGCAACTCCGATGCCATCGATAATTCAGCGGGCGTCAATTCCTCCGACGTCGAGGTCAACATCAAGATCGCTCTGGCGTCTCCCGTCAATGATGGTCGCCTGACATTGCCCAAGCGCAACCAGCTTCTGGCCTCCATGACCTCGGAAGTGGCGCAGCTGGTGCTGCGCAACAATTATCTGCAATCTCTGGCCATTTCGCTGACCGAGCGTCGCGGTACCGAAAACCGGGAGGAACTCGGCCGTCTGATGGGCGCGCTGGAGGGCGCTGGGCAGCTGAACCGCAAGGTGGAAACCCTGCCGAACGATGCAGAGTTCAGCGAACGTTATGCTGCGGCCAAGCCGCTGACCCGGCCTGAAATCGGCGTTCTTCTGTCCTATGCCAAGCTGACGCTGTTCGATACGCTGGTCGCCAGCACCTTGCCGGATGAGCCTTATCTCCAGCATCTTCTGACGGATTATTTCCCGAGCAAGATGCAGAAGACGTACGCTGCCGATATCACCGGCCACCGCCTGCACCGCGAGATCGTTGCGACCTCGCTCGCCAACCAGGTCGTCAATCGCGGCGGGCCAGGCTTCGTTCAGAAACTGGTCGATGCCAGCGGTCTGCTCGCGCCTGCGGTGGTCAAAGCTGCGATGATCGTCGAGGACGGTTTTGGTCTGAAGCGCCTGTGGAGCGAAATCGACAAGCTGGACGGACAAATCCCCGGCGAGGTCCAGAACGGCCTTTACGCCAATGTCGCACGCATCTTTACCGACGCGACACGGCTCTATCTTCAGACGACGTCAACGGCGACGGGGTCGATGGTGGACGAAATCGAGGGGCTGAAGACGGCTATCAAGACGCTGTCGCCAGCTGCTGCCAAATACAAGGAAGAGATTGGCTTCAGCGAGATCGAGGGTGTTGCGCCGGCATTGATCCGTGAGTTGGAAACGCTGTCGCTGCTGGTCTATGTGCCGGAAATCATGTTGATTGCGGAGCAGGCAAACACCACGTTGGCCCGCGCTGCTGAGAGCTATGCGGCAGTATCGGCTACCTTCCGTGTGGCAAGGCTTCTCGATGCAGGCCAGCGCGTGACGCCAGCCGATCATTATGAAAGCCTTGCGCTGCTGCGCAGCCAGGACCAGATCGCCTCCTCGCGTCGGCGCATCGTCATCTCGGCCCTGACGGAACATGCCAAGGAAAAGAACCCGGTGCAGGCCTGGTATGCGGCAGATCGCGTGCGCGTCAACCGCATCGTCTCCGAACTTGGCGGCTTGAGCGATAGCGGCGAAATCAACCTTGCCCGCCTGACTGTTGCCGCCGGATTGCTTTCGGATATAGTCCAGGCTCGAAACGTCTGATATCAGACACATCACTGCCCGGCATCATAGCCGGGCTGTTCAGCTTTTGTTGAAACGGCCGAAAGGGTGACGAATGGCCTCCTCTTCCCTTGAGACCGGAGAAACCGTGACGAAGCGTGGTATCTGGGGCTGGATGCTGTTCGATTGGGCGGCTCAGCCCTTTTTCACGGTCGTGACAACCTTTATTTTTGGCCCCTATTTCGTTGCCCGGCTGACGGCGGACCCCATTTCCGCGCAGACGACATGGAGCAATATGGCGACGATTTCCTCTGTCATCATCGCCATTTTCTCGCCCATCCTCGGTTCGATTGCCGATCAGTCCGGATCGAGGAAGCCATGGATCGCCTTCTTCGCGACGTTGAAGATTGCAAGCCTTGCGATGCTGTGGTTCGCCGCACCGGGATCGCCGATCATCTGGCCCGTGACCTTCATGATCATCGCGTCGATTGCCGCCGAATTTTCCATCGTTTTCAATGATTCCATGATGCCACGGCTGACGACGCCGGAAAATGTCGGGCGTATTTCCAATACGGCCTGGGGCCTGGGCTATCTGGGTGGCATGGTCGTGCTGATCTTCGTGGTGCTGTTTCTGGCTGCCGCGCCGGGCAAGGGCGTGACGATCCTCGGTATTCCACCGCTGTTCGGGCTCGATGCCGCAGCGGGGGAAGATGCGCGTATCACAGGCCCGATTGCCGCCGTCTGGTACTTCATTTTCATTCTGCCAATGTTTTTCTACACGCCCGATGTGAAGAAGGGTTTGCCGCTTGCGAGCGCAGTTCGCTCTGGCCTGTCGGAATTAAAGGCAACTTTGAGAGAGCTCGGAGGCCGACCCGCCATCACCCGGTTTTTGATCGCGCGCATGCTCTATCAGGATGGCGTCAACGGCGTCATCATTCTGGGCGGCGCTTTCGCAGCCGGCCTGTTCGGCTGGGGCACGATGGAAATCGGCATTTACGGTATCATTCTCAATATCGTGGCGATTGGCAGCTGCGTTGCCGCAGGCCGGGTCGATCAACGTCTGGGCTCGCGCAACACGGTGCTGATCAGCATCACCCTGCTGGTTCTGGCCACCATTGGCATTGTCTCAACCCAGACAGAGTCCACATTGTTCGGCCTACTGACGCTGCCGGTCGGCAGCAGTGAAGGGCTGTTTTCCACCGGTGCCGAAAAGGCCTATCTGGTCTATGGAATATTGATCGGCATCGCGTTTGGCCCGGTTCAGGCGTCGTCGCGCTCCTATCTGGCGCGCAATATCACGGTTGCCGAGGCGGGCCGGTATTTCGGGATTTATGCGCTGTCGGGTCGCGCCACCAGCTTCATGGCGACGCTCTCCTTTTCCATCGTCACCTATGCAACCGGCTCAGCGCATCTGGGCATGGCAACGCTGACGATTTTCCTTGGCGCGGGCTTCCTGTTGCTGATCGGCGTTCCCGAGAAGGCGCGTGTCGTTCAGAGCTGATCGAGCTTGGTCTGAAGCGTACGCAATTGCGCTTTCAGCTCATCGATCTCTGACGCATCAGGCTTCTTGGCTTCCTTCGGAACAGGTGGCATGGGGAAGGGTGTGAACACCTGCATGGCCTGCCGGAAAAGCTCCGTGTTGCGCTTGACCTGCTCTTCCATGAAGCCGAACGGCGTGGAGAAATTCTTCGACGCCGATGTGTCACCGAAAGCTTTCGCCATCTGGTCCTGCATCTGGCTTTGCTGTTCGGAGAAGGTTTTCATCGAATGTTCGAGAAAGGTTGGGACCACCATCTGCATCTGGTCGCCATAATAGGAAATGAGTTGCCGCAGGAAGGCTGTGGGCAGAAGCGTATTGCCCGTCTTGGCTTCCTGCTCCACGATGATCTGCGTCAGAACCGCATGGGTAATGTCTTCTGACGTCTTGGCATCCTGAACTTTGAAATCCTCACCACGCTTGACCATCTTTGCGAGATCTTCCAGCGTCACATAGGTGCTGGTGCCGGTATTATAGAGCCGCCGGTTGGCATATTTCTTGATGATGGTCTCGCCATTGTGTTTTGCCATGCTCGCCTCCTCGCGATGCTGGTGTCTTCTTTTTATCAGGTGTTTTTGCTCTTCCCGTTTTTAAGACTATGCTGAAATCAACCGTTCTGACAAACGGTTTGTGCAATGCAACAGTCAAATTTTTGCGCAGCATTTTCGGTTTTTACTCTCGTGAAAGCGCAAAGCCCGCTCGCTCCACTTCCCTTGGGCGCCATGCAATACGGTTTTTGCATAGGGTTATTACGCAACATGATTTGACTTGATTTCCAAGCTTTGCCAGTCTCGCGCCGCAACATGGGAGGTTTCAATGCCGTCTTCGTCAATCGTCATCGTCAGCGCTGCACGTACGGCAGTGGGCTCTTTTAACGGCAGCTTTGCCAATACGCCCGCGCATGAACTGGGTGCCGCCGTCATTCAGGCTGTGCTGGAGCGCGCCGGTGTAACGGCGGGCGAAGTCGATGAGGTCATTCTCGGACAGGTCCTGAGTGCAGGCGAGGGCCAGAACCCGGCACGTCAGGCGGCGATGAAGGCGGGCATTCCACAGGAAGCCACCGCGTTTGGAATCAACCAGCTTTGCGGCTCCGGCGTGCGTTCCGTGGCGCTCGGCATGCAGCAGATTGCGACCGGCGATGCGTCGATCATCATTGCTGGCGGTCAGGAATCCATGTCCATGGCACCGCATTGCGCGCATTTGCGCGGCGGCGTGAAGATGGGTGACTTCAAGATGGTCGATACCATGTTGAAGGATGGCCTGACGGATGCCTTTTACGGATATCACATGGGCATCACCGCCGAAAACATCGCCCGCCAATGGCAGCTTTCCCGCGATGAGCAGGACCAGTTTGCTGTGACATCGCAAAACCGCGCCGAGGCTGCACAGGCGGCGGGCCGCTTTGTCGATGAAATCGTGCCCTTCGTCATCAAGGGCCGCAAGAGCGATGTTACCGTCGATGCGGATGAATATATCCGCGCCGGTGCTTCGCTCGATACCATGTCGAAACTGCGCCCAGCCTTCGACAAGGAAGGCACGGTCACGGCGGGTAACGCCTCCGGCCTCAATGATGGCGCTGCCGCCGTGTTGCTGATGACGGAAGCCGAGGCTGCCAAGCGCGGTCTTCAGCCGCTGGCGCGGATTGCGTCCTGGGCAACCGCCGGTGTTGACCCGCAGATCATGGGCACCGGACCCATTCCTGCATCGCGCAAGGCGCTGGCCAAAGCGGGCTGGTCCGTTTCCGACCTTGATCTTGTGGAGGCCAATGAGGCTTTTGCAGCGCAATCTTGCGCGGTGGTGCGTGATCTCGGGCTGAACCCAGAGACCGTCAACGTCAACGGCGGTGCGATCGCTATCGGTCACCCGATCGGTGCGTCCGGCGCACGTGTTCTCAACACCTTGCTGTTCGAGATGAGAAGACGCAGCGCCAAGAAGGGGCTCGTTACCCTTTGCATCGGTGGAGGCATGGGCGTTGCCATGTGCATTGAAGGTCTGTAACGCGCCATCATCATTATGCCATTTTGAAATCCTTGGTTTCGCGCGTCATTATCGCAAAACCGCTGCGCATTTTTGCGCGACATGCGCTAAAGGCTGACCGACACGAACAAAGGAGGCCTTGATGAGCCGGGTTGCGTTGATAACAGGCGGTACGAGCGGCATTGGCGCAGCCATAGCCAAAGCATTTCATGTTGCGGGCTACAGGGTTGCCGTCAATTACGCCTTCACGGAAGATCGGGCCGCGCAGTTTCGCCGGGAAACAGGCATTCCGGCCTATTGCTGGGATATTCGTGACTATGATGCCTGCGTGGCGGGCATTGCGAATGTCGAGAGCGATATCGGTCCGGTGGAAATTCTGGTGAACAATGCGGGGATAACCCGTGATGCGATGTTCCATAAGGTCACGCCGCAGCAGTGGCGAGATGTGATCGACACGAACCTGACCGGCGCGTTTAATATGACGCATCCCGTTTGGCCCGGAATGCGTGAGCGTGGCTTTGGACGTATCGTCAATATATCCTCCATCAACGGCCAGAAAGGGCAGGCCGGGCAGGTGAATTACTCCGCAGCAAAGGCTGGAGACATCGGCCTGACGAAGGCTCTGGCGCAGGAGGGTGCGTCGCGCAACATCACCGTCAACGCCATTTGCCCTGGCTATATCGGCACGGAGATGGTGCGCGCCATCCCCGAAAATGTGCTGAACGACCGTATTTTGCCGCAGATACCGGTGGGGCGATTGGGAGAGCCGGAAGAAATTGCCCGCTGCGTGCTGTTTCTTGCTTCCGATGAGGCGGGCTTCATTACCGGCTCTACGCTGACCGCGAATGGCGGACAGTATTTTGCGTGAGGTCGCCAGAGAGATGGCATCGCTCCAGTAAACTTTTCGTGATCGCCTTATCCTGATAAATGTCAGTTCATATAAATTTGATCGGGATTTTTGGGGCGCAAATAACAGCTAAATAAATGAAAATAAGAGGGTTTTTGTAAAGTTTAGAATGAGTCTAATATATCTTGTTTCTCAATATTAGATGTTTTACTTGACACTCAGTCTCCTGTTTTGGTTTAAGAGTGAAAACAACGTGTTGCGTCACACAGGCAATGATCCATGCTCGTTTGCAGCTGCAATTACATCACCGATAACGATATTCGCGACGTCATCAACGAGATGCTCGATGAGGACTGTTGGCAGTTGATCGTGCCTGCAAAAGTGTACCACGCAATGTCCAAGCGTGGCCGTTGCTGCGGCTGTTTTCCCACCGTTGTCGAACTGATTATCAAGACCACAGAAGAATATCATGCACGTCGGCACTCGACGGAAGCCGATGTTTTTGATTTTATGTCCCGCCTGAGACAATTGCATGAAGACAACAGGAGAGCGGACATTGAAAGGCGACACAAGAGTCATCGAGCAGCTTAACGAGGCATTGTTCCTCGAACTCGGTGCAGTCAACCAGTACTGGCTGCATTACCGACTGCTGAACGACTGGGGCTACACAAAGCTCGCCAAGAAAGAGCGTGCCGAATCCATCGAAGAGATGCAGCACGCAGACAAGATCATCGACCGTATCATCTTCCTCGAAGGTCACCCGAACCTTCAGACCGTTGCGCCGCTGCGTATCGGCCAGAACGTCAAGGAAGTGCTGGAAGCGGATCTCGCCGGCGAATATGACGCCCGCACGGCCTACAAGAAGTCGCGCGACATCTGTCATGATGCGGGTGACTATGTTTCGATGAAGCTGTTCGAAACGCTGCTTATCGATGAAGAAGGTCACATCGACTTCCTCGAAACCCAGCTCGACCTTCTGAACAAGATCGGCGAGGCCAAGTACGGCCAGCTCAACGCAGATTCTGCCGACGCTGCCGAATCCGAATAAGACGATCATTCTGATTGAAAAAGGCGGCTCTCGGGCCGCCTTTTTTGTTTATTTGTCCGAGAGGTGTCGAAACTCTGCGACGACCTTTTCGTAAACGCCGCGCTTGAACGGCACGATCAGGTCCGGCAGGCTTTCCATGGGTTTCCAGCCCCAGTCATCGAATTCCGCCGTATGGCTTCCCGGCGGTGGGTTGATCTGGATTTCGCTCTCTTCACCTTCGAAGCGGAAGGCAAACCAGCGTTGGGTCTGGCCGCGATATTTGCCGCGCAGGCCGATGCCGATCAGTTGTGGCGGCAGGTCGTAATTGATCCACTCCGGCGCTTCCGCCAGAAGCGTGACCGTCTTCATGCCGGTTTCCTCGTAAAGCTCACGAAGAGCGGCAGGAAGTGGGTTCTCGCCCTTGTCTATGCCGCCTTGAGGCATTTGCCACAGCTGCGGGGAGCCATCGAATTCCGAGTTCTCAGCCGAAATACGCCGCCCGGCCCAGACGAGCCCCTGTGCATTAAGAACCATGATTCCCACGCAAGGGCGATAGGGAAGATCGTCTGCCTTGATCGTCATCTCGAACCTCTTCATTGAACAGGTGAATGGATTACTGCGCGGGCTGCTCGGAAACAAGCGCGGAAACGCCGACAATCTCGATGCCGCGCCCTGCTGCCTCGACGGACCATTTAGAAATCGCGCCGATGCTCTCATCGAAGGCGGAGGCGACGCCGATTGCGGAGCCGTTACGGCGTGCGATACGCTCCAGATCGTCCAGCTTGCGCAGGATGGCGTTTTCGTTCACCTGATCGTCCAACTGCAGATCGGCAAAGCCTGCCGGTGCTGAGAGCGCCTTGGCAATGGGCGCGCTTTTCGACTGGGCCGAAGAGCCATCGTCCAGGAAGAGCAGGCCACGCGCGCCGATATCACGCATGACCGGCTCAAGCGCCTTGTCTTCGGCCATGAAGCGTCCGCCGAGATAATTCATGATGCCGGTGTAATTGGTGATCTTGGCCATGGACCGGTGCAGCCGTTCCAGATTGAGCTTGGCGGGATCAGACGCCAGCAGCGTATCTGGTCCCGGATTGGTGCCGGGATAACCGAAGGGTTCGAAGGGAACCTGAAGCAGGATTTCGTGGCCCTTGCGGCGGCTTTCCTGCATCCAGCGTTGCAGGCTGTTGCCGCTGGCGGCAAAGCCGAGTGTGACTTCGGGCGGCAGATCGCGGATGGCCTTTTGCGTTCCGGTCTGGCTCAGCCCCAGTCCGCCGACGATGATGGCGATGCGCGTGCCTCTGGCACCCGACCATGGCCGGGCATATTGCTCCATCGGGCGCAGACCATCGGCGCTGACTTTCGGCAGCCTGCCAAAGGCGGAATCTTCCAGCAAATCCTCATTGGGCTGGGCTGCGATGCGGATGTCCTGCCCATAGGTCTGGCCACTCATCAGCACCGGGCCATCGGCATCGCGCGTGCGCGGAGAGAAGACCGAAACGACATTGCCATCCGGCATGGTGTTTCTTTGCACATTAGCGCCGGATCGACCGCTTTGCGGCGAGAATGCGCCACCATTTCCGGCGCTGGCTTGTGCCTTTGCAGTCTCGTTCGGCGTGGATGAAGTGTCGTTCACAACGACATCAGCAGCGGTCGAGTTCTTCTCCAGATTGCCGGGGGAAAGAGCGGTATAGACCGAAAGGCCGCCAATGCCTCCGATAACAACAACGCCCAGAGCCGCAAGCGCAGAAAAGCGCCGGAACGAGCCGGCGCTTTTTTTTCTCTGTCGACCCATGAGCGGTTTGCGCAGGTCTGAAGGCAATGAACTATCCGTGACTGACTGCGAGCGGAGAGAAAGAGCACCGGTTTGAGCCGATGCGCCCTCAACTTACTGCTTGTTGACGACAGCCTTTTCAGGGTTTGGCGGGAAGGACGGATCCGTCTTGGTGCCGTGGAACAGGTCCAGCGCGTAGTTGAGCTGGATATCGTCCTTGGCTTCCGGCGGCACATAGGCTGCAGAGCCCGAACCTTCTTCCGTCTCGCTCTGGCCCTGAATATGGCCACGCAGGCTGGATTCGCCTTCGGCACGCACGCGTCCCTGAAGCTCTTCCGGCAGCGGCTGGTCCACCTTGATGTCAGGCGTGATGCCCGTGCCCTGAATGGACTTGCCCGATGGCGTGTAATAGAGCGCCGTCGTCAGGCGAAGCGCACCGGTATCACCCAGAGGAATGATCGTCTGAACGGAGCCCTTGCCGAAGGAACGGGTTCCGAGAACCGTCGCACGACGAAGATCCTGAAGCGCACCGGCCACGATTTCAGACGCCGAAGCCGAACCGCCGTTGACGAGAACGATAACAGGCTTGCCGTCGGTCAAGTCGCCAGCCGTTGCGTTGAAGCGGCGTGTCTCTTCCGGATTACGACCGCGGGTCGAAACGACCTCGCCGCGCTCGAGGAAGGCGTCGGAGACGTTGATCGCCTGATCGAGAAGACCGCCCGGATTGAGGCGCAGGTCAAGGACGTAGCCCTTTAGCTTGTCAGCCGGAACGTCTTCCTTGATCTTCTTGATCGCCTTTTCGAGATCGTCATAGGTCTTTTCGGTGAAGGAAATGACGCGCAGATAACCGACATCGCCACCTTCGACACGCGACTTGACGGCGCGCACGGCGATGATTTCACGCATTACGCTGATGTCGAGCGGCTTGTCGGCGCCCTGACGGATAATCGTCAGCTTGATCGGTGTCTTGACCGCACCGCGCATCTTCTCGACAGCCTCTTCGAGCTTCAGGCCACGCACAGGCTGACCATCGATCTCCGAGATATAGTCACCGGCGAGGATGCCTGCCTTGGCAGCAGGTGTGTCGTCCATCGGCGAGATGACCTTGACCAGCTCGTTTTCCATCGTCACTTCGATGCCGAGACCGCCGAATTCACCCTTGGTCTGGGTGCGCATGTCGTTGGCGTCCTGCGCGTTCAGGAAGCTAGAATGCGGATCGAGCGAGCTCAGCATGCCGTTGATGGCGTTCTCGACCAGCTTCTTGTCGTCAGGGGGCGTCACATATTGAGCGCGCACGCGTTCGAACACGTCACCAAAAATCGACAGCTCCTTGTAGGTCGAAGGACCGGCAGCCTGTGCCGGCATGCTTGCCGAGTAGATAACGCTCATCGCCGTGGCACCCATAAGTCCACCGATGAGGAGAAGTGAAGCCTTACGAATCATTGCGCGCCCTTCCGGTATTTTTTGCGGTCCACCAAGGTTGAGAATCAACCGGTACGCCGTCTTTCCTGAATTCAATGTAAAGCGTCGGCCTGTCAGTTTCCAGCGCCAATGCAGCGGCACTTGCCACTCTTTTTGCGCCCATGGAGGCAATGGGTTCACCAGAGAACACAAACATGCCCTGCCTTGTCCTCACATTGTCCATGCCTGTCAGCACCAGATGATAACCGTCACCGGCATTGAGAATAATCATGCGGCCATAACTGCGAAATTCCCCGGCGAAAACGACGAACCCATCAGCAGGCGCAGTCACCAGTGCCTCGGGGCCGGTTGCAACAACGATTCCCTTGGAAAAATGCCCCGTTCCGTCGGCATCACCGAACTTTCGCAGCACATCGCCAGAGACCGGCATGGCCAGTTTACCCTTCAGACTCGAAAACGGATATGCGGGCGCAATGCGGTTTTTATCGGGCATTCCGGCGTCGGTTTGGGCCTGCACCTTGTCCCGTTCGGATTGCGATAATGCGGCCAGTCTTTCCTGCTCCAGACGCTCTTTTTCCTTGGCTTCCCGCACCGAGGAAATCTCGCTTTCAAGCGATGAGACCAGCCCTTCGAGACTGGTCGCCTTGCTCGCAAGTTCTTCAGAACGTTTGCGTTCTGCCTCCAGCTCGCTGGCCGTCTGAGTGTTGCGCTTCTCGTTTTCGAGCCTCAGAAGATCGAGCCGCTTTTCCTCTTCGAGGCTCGCAGTCATCGTGTCGGTCAGCTGTTGTTTTTCGCCCGCGATGGCCTGGCGCAGGTCGGTCAACTCTTTGAGAGCGGAAACCAGCTTGTCGGTCTCTGAGCGGATGCCCGGAACGACGGCACCCAGCAGAATGGCGCTGCGTACGGATGCCAGTGCATCTTCCGGCGAAACGAGAAGGGCAGGGGGCGGATTGCGGCCCATGCGTTGCAGCGCGGCCAGCACTTCTGCCAGCACGCCGCGCCGTTCGCGCAGGGACGCCTTGACCTCATCTTCGCGAATGCCGAGCTTGGCAAGGCGGTCTTCGCCATCGCTGATCTTGGCTTCCAGATCCTTGCGACGCGCAGCCGAAGCGATCAGCTCATCCTTGATACGGGCCGTATCCTGATTGAGTGCTGCGATACTGTCTTGCAGCTGACGGGATTTGTCTTCGGACAGGCCGATACTATCGACCAGTTCCTGCAAATCCTCCCGGTTCTGGTCACGGCGTTTTTCAAGCGCATCGAGATCGTTTGGCTGTTGGGCAGCACCCTCTGTCGTGGCTGGCGCAACGTCTTCCTGAGCCCATGCGCGAAGAGCCGGATAGGAGGCGACCATGCAGGCAGCGAGGATCGCACCCGAAAGGGTCGTCCACCTGTGTCTGCGGGGTGCATCTGCCATGGAATATGTCTAACCGTCGAAAAGATTGGCGACCATACGCTGCTTCGGCGCGTCGCGCCAAGAGGGTCGGTACCGGACTAGGCAATATGATGGCCGGATTTGTGGCGAGATGCGGCGCCGGAAAACTTTAAACGCGGTGATAGGGATGGCCGGATAGGATCGTCACCGCGCGATAAAGCTGTTCCGCAATCAAGATTCGCACGAGTTGATGCGGCCATGTGAGTTTGCCGAGACACAGGGTAGCGGAGGCCTTGTCGTAAAGCGATGGGTCAAGTCCATCCGCGCCGCCGATGGCAATCACCAGATCGCGTTTGCCGCTGTCGCGCATATTACCGAACAGATCGGCAAAGGCCGGACTGTCGAGCGCCTTGCCACGCTCGTCGAGTAGAATGAGGGCAGCGCCGTCGGCCAGATGTTTTTCCAGCATCGCGGCTTCCTCACGCTTGCGCGTTTCGGCGTTGGAAGCGCGGCTTTCCGCGACCTCGATGACACGGGAAAATTCGAGACCGATGGCCGGTCCCGTTTTGGCGAAACGGTCCAGATAGCGCGACGCAAGATCTTTTTCAGGGCCGGATTTGAGCCGTCCCACCGCAAAAATCGAAATCCGCATTCACATATCCATCCATATCGCAAACTCAGTCGTTTGCGTATCTATCAGGACAGGCTGCGGATTTCTATGCGGCCGATGCGGCGCATCGGCCTTGAAACCGCATCAATGCAGCGTTTCTTCCTCGATGTCAGGGGCGGCCCACATTTTTTCGATGTTGTAGAACGCTCGGACTTCGGGACGGAACACATGGATGATGACATCGCCTGCGTCGATCACCACCCAATCACCGGCCTCTAGGCCTTCAACCCGGGAGTGACCGAAGCCCTCATCCTTCATATCGGAGATAAGATGCTCGCAAATGGCCGAGACATGCCTGTTGGATCGCCCGGAGACCACAACCATGTAGTCCGCAAGCGCCGATTTTCCGGCAATGTTCAGGTAAACGATATCTTCTGCTTTGGAGTCCTCTACGCTTGCGAGGACGGTTCCGAGGGCACGACGGGCAGCATCAACGCCACTCTCCATGCTCTTTGGGATAGCGCTGAAAGCTCTTCCCTTGGTGTGTACTGTTGTCAGTGGTTTCCCTTTCCGAAATGACAAACCAGATACTGTGCAGCGATTCTTCACGCCACACAGTAAAGTTGGCATCGAAGCGTTAAGTTTTCAAGATGTGGGGACGCAATCCGCACGTCATACTTTATCTATGACCGTTGCGCAACGCCGTGGAGCTGAGCGTCGAGCGCGGTCCGTGGATGAAAACCCAGGCGGGTGCGGTCTTGGTCCACAAAACACCGGCATCGTCTTCATCCACCCGCGCATGGCTGAAAGCCTGCGCCATGGTGGAGGACAGATAGGCCAAGGTCGCGCCGGGCCGGTCTATGACGGCAATCGGGAAGGTTTCAGCGATCTTGCGCCATTTCTGCCAGCGATGGAAAGTGCGCAGATTATCGGCACCCATGATCCAGATGAAATGGACATGCGGATTTCTGGCCTTGATCTTCGCCAGCGTATTGGCCGTGTAACTGATGCCGAGCGATTGCTCGAACGCCGTGACCTTGACACGCGGATCGCTGATCAGCTTTTCACAGGCCTCGATGCGGGTTTTCAGCGGTGCAAGCTCCGCCTTGTTTTTTAAGGGATTGCCGGGTGTCACCATCCACCACAGCTGATCGAGCCCCAGCCGTCGCAGGGCGATTTCGGCAACCAGCGCATGGCCCGCATGGGGTGGATTGAACGACCCGCCGAACAGGCCGATGACCATGCCGCGCTCCGTGTGCGGCATGGTGAGGTGGTGCTTGTCCAGACCTGGCTCGTCAGTCACATATCATGTCCGCGTCTGGCCGGTGCCGTGCACACGGTATTTGAAGGACGTCAGCTGTTCGACGCCGACAGGGCCACGCGCGTGCATCTTGCCGGTGGCGATGCCGATTTCCGCGCCCATGCCGAACTCGCCGCCATCGGCAAATTGCGTCGAGGCATTGTGCAGCAGGATGGCGGAATCGATTTCGTTGAAGAAACGTTCGACCACGGTGGAATCTTCCGCAATTACCGCTTCGGTGTGATTGGACGAGTATGTGCCGATATGTTCGATAGCACCTGAGATGCCGTCCACGACATTGACCGAAATAATGGCGTCGAGATATTCCGTGCGCCAGTCTTCTTCCGTCGCGGCTTTCACGCCTTCGACGGCTTTCTGCACGATCTCGGAGCCACGCACTTCGCATCCGGCATCGAGCAAAATTCGGACCAGTGGTTCGAGATGCGTCGATACGGCATCGGCATCGACCAGCAGCGTTTCCGCAGAACCGCAAATGCCGGTGCGACGCATCTTGGCGTTCAGCACGATGTTTTTCGCCATATCCAGATCGGCGGATTGATCGACATAGACGTGGCAGATGCCTTCCAGATGGGCGAAGACGGGAACACGCGCTTCAGACTGCACGCGCGCAACGAGGCTTTTACCGCCGCGCGGAACGATCACGTCCACCGTGCCGCCAAGGCCGCCGAGCAGGCTGCCGACGGCGGCGCGATCCGTGACGGGCACGAGTTGGATCGCATGCTCTGGAAGTCCCGCGATCTTCAAACCTTCCACGAGGCAGACATGAATAGCACGCGATGAATATTGCGAATCCGAACCGCCGCGCAGGATCACGGCGTTGCCAGCCTTAAGGCATAGCGCACCAGCATCCGCCGTCACGTTTGGGCGGCTTTCATAGATGACGCCTATAACACCAAGCGGCGTGCGAACACGCTCAATTTTCAGGCCATTGGGGCGATCCCAGGCAGCGATGACCTCGCCGACGGGATCTGCAAGGGCTGCGATGGAGCGAATGCCTTCGGCAATGCTTGATATCCGTGCATCGTCCAGTTTCAGGCGGTCGATGAAGGACGCGGCAACGCCTGAACTTTCGGCGGCAGCAAGGTCCCTGACATTGGCTTCGAGAATTCTGTCTTTCGACGCCTCGATGGCAGAGGCCATGGCCAGCAAAGCGCGGTTTTTCTGGTCCGCACTGGCGATGGACAACGGTCGCGAAGCAGCTTTTGCCTGAGCGCCGATGGACATCATCAGCGTTTCAATATCATGGCTCTGCTTCACGGCCTGTTCAGGCATCGACTTCATCCTTCTTCGTATCGTTTATTTTGACGGAGATACCCGTCATCACCAGATCATCGCGATGGATCATCGCGGCGCGACCGACATAACCGAGGATCGCCTCGATCTCATTCGACTTGTGGCCGTTGATTTGCCGTGCCTCATCGGCATCGTAACCGGCAAGGCCCCGGGCAATCTCACGGCCCTGCGCGCCCATGATGGCGACAGCATCACCACGTCCGAAATTGCCTTTCACCAGCGTCACGCCAGCGGGCAGGAGGCTTTTTCCGGCGTAAAGCGCCTTTTCCGCGCCCGCATCCACATGCAGTTCGCCAGCAGGCTGAAGCTGCCCGGCAATCCAGGTCTTGCGGGCGGTGACGGGCGTGCCCGAGGGTGCAAACCACGAGGAGCGTGCGCCGTTTTCGATGGCTTTCAGCGGATTGAGCGTCTTGCCCGACGCGATAATCATGCCGCAACCGGCTGCTGTCGAAATCTTGCCCGCATCGATCTTGGTGCGCATGCCGCCACGCGACAGTTCCGACGCAGCCCCACCCGCCATCGCTTCGATCTCAGGCGTGATCTCGGCAATGGTTTCCAGAAACTGCGCATCGGGGTCTAGATGCGGCGGTGCGGTGTAAAGCCCGTCGATGTCAGACAGCAAAATCAGAAGGTCTGCACCCGTCATAGTGGCCACGCGTGCTGCCAGACGGTCATTGTCGCCATAGCGGATTTCCGTCGTCGCAACCGTGTCGTTTTCGTTGATGATCGGGATCGCACCGATCTTGAGCAACTGGTTGATGGTCGCACGCGCGTTGAGATAGCGGCGACGCTCTTCCGTGTCTGACAGCGTCAGCAGGATTTGGCCTGCGACGATCTCGTGCTTGGAGAGGCTTTCCGACCATGCCCGTGCCAGCGCGATCTGGCCAACGGCCGCCGCCGCCTGACTTTCTTCCAGCTTCAAGGCGCCGGAGGGTAGGCCGAGCACGGTGCGACCCAGTGCGATGGCGCCTGATGAGACGACCTGTACATCCGCGCCGTTCTTTTTCAGCGCCGCGATATCCTCGCAGATCGCATCCAGCCAGTCCGTCTTAAGGCCGCTCTTGCGGTCAACCAGCAGGGCAGAACCGATCTTGATGACGATGCGGTGGTGTTTGCCGAGAGGTTTTCGCGCCGATGTCATAGGCGGTCGTCTCCATCCTCGATTTCGTCTTCGACTGGCATGGAGCGGTCCGGCATGGCGGTGCTGCCGCCACGGCTGTCGGAGACGATGATGTCGCGAAGCTCGCGAAGGGCTTCCAGCATGCCGATATGGGCCGCGGCAGACAGAAGAAGCGGTGGACGGCCACAGGCCTTCTCCAGTTCCTTTGCCTTCTTCTTCAGCTCTTTTTCGTCGAGAACATCGATCTGCGAAAGCGCCACGATTTCAGGCTTTTCCGTCAGTCCACCGCCATAGGCATCGAGTTCTTTCTTGACCGTCTTGTAAGCCTTGCCGACATTCTCTTCCTGCGCCGAAACAAGGTGCAGCAGAACGCGGGTGCGCTCGACATGGCCGAGGAAGCGGTCGCCAATGCCGACACCTTCATGCGCGCCCTCGATCAGGCCGGGAATGTCGGCCAGAATGAATTCGCGTCCATCGATGGTGGCAACGCCGAGGTTCGGATGCAGGGTGGTGAAGGGGTAGTTGGCGATCTTGGGGCGCGCGCGCGTGACCGTGGCCAGGAAAGTAGACTTGCCCGCATTGGGAAGCCCGACCAGACCGGCATCGGCAATCAGCTTCAGGCGAAGCCAGACCGTCTTTTCCTCGCCCGCAAGACCGGGGTTGGCATGGGTCGGCGCCTGATTGGTGGAGGACTTGAAATAGGCATTGCCGAAACCACCGTTACCACCGGCGGCCAAGCGGAAACGCTGGCCTTCCTTGGTCAGGTCGATGATCAGCGTTTCGTTGTCTTCTTCGAAGATTTGCGTACCGACGGGCACGCGCAGAACGACATCAGCGCCCTTGGCGCCGGTGCGGGTCTTGCCCATACCGTGCTGGCCGATGGTGGCCTTGAAGTGCTGCTGGAAGCGGAAGTCGATCAGCGTGTTGAGGCCATTGACGACCTCGACCCAGACGTCACCGCCACGTCCGCCGTCACCGCCATCAGGGCCACCGAACTCGATGAACTTTTCGCGCCGGAAGGATACGGCACCCGCGCCGCCATCGCCGGAGCGAATATAAACTTTTGCTTCATCGAGAAATTTCATCGTCTTGGCCGTTCTGTCAGCTTAGTGGCAATTCCAGCAAAGGTTTGCGGTCTTGCTTTTTAAAAAAGGATCTGCCGATCCAAATATAGGCGCAGGCTCTCAAGGTCAAAGATTATCGTGGCGTGAGAGCCGATAGCGCAAGGCCGGTTTGCGATGAAACCGGCCTCGTTTCGATTTCTTCACGGTCGGGCCGCGCGAAATGCCTCTGCGGTCAGTGCGGTATCCAGATGCGTGACCATGCTTGCCCGGGCAACAGCATAGACTTCCTTGCATCCGTTGATGTGGAAACCGAGCTTGTCCTGCACGCGCAACGAGGCAGGATTGTCGGCAAACACGCCGGAATAGAGCACTTCGCCGGGCTTGCGCTCGAAGAAATGCTCAACGACCGCAGCCACGGCTTCGGTCATGTAGCCCTTGCCCCAATGGGCACGACCGAGCCAATAGCCAAGACGCCACTCGTCATGAAGCCGTTCGATCGAGACGACGCCGATCAGCGTGTCGCCGCCGCAGGTTATGGCAAAATCCCAGTCAGGCAGGGTGCCGGACGTGCGAAGGATCAGCCATTCCAGCGCATCCTGCTTGTAATAGGGTGCTGGAACCCGCGCCAACATGCGCGTGACCTCAAAATCGCTCAACGATTCCGCAATGCTGCCCGCATCGACAAGGCGCTGCGGGCGCAGCACCAGACGGTTGGTCTTCAATGTAGGGCAGGGGCTTTGCGAAGCCGCTGTCGCGGCGGCTGGAGACCGCATCGATTGAGCCGTCCTCATCGCATATCTCCCCAGCTTCTGAGCGATACCCATGTCTTGCGATCCAGCCTGTACCATTCGACCGGAACCATGCCGCCAAGCGCGAGCGAACCGACCATGCCGGAACCCTGAAGCTGAAAACCGCACTTTTGTATGACGCGGCGCGACGCGATGTTGGTGACGCGGCAACGGGCATCGATCTGCTCGATGTCACGCGTGCGGAAGGCCATGTCGATCAGGGCATGGGCGGCTTCGGTGGTGTAGCCGTTGTTCCAGTAAGGTTCGCCCAGCCAGTAGCCCATTTCGAGCGTCTTGCCGTCTTCCTGCGGTTCCAGCCCGCAGCAGCCCATAAACTCGCCGTTCTCCATGCGGGTAATCGCATAGACGCACTTGCCAATCTCGCCCACTTTTGCACGTCGCACGAAATCCGCGGCATCTTTGGCCGTGTAAGGGTGCGGCATACGCGACACCATGGTCGCAATATTGGCGTTGTTGGCAAGATGGGCAAGGGCGTCAATGTCTTCTTCGTGGGGGGCGCGCATAACGAGCCTTGACGATAATAAGACGGGGCAATCGCTCCTTGACCGATCGGGTCTCGGCCGTTCTTCGGGTGACCGTGATTGGTCTACCCTTAACAATTCAGCTTGCATGGTTCAGTCCCTCCATGAGGTTAAGAAAAAAGGGGAGTTGGGTGGTGCCCCAACTCCCCTTTTTTGTGACTGAACCTGTTACGTCTCAGCCGGGTCATTGGGACACCGGCTGCATATGACGCTACCGGCTTATTCTGCTGCTTCCGCTTTCGGTGCCACAGACACGTATACGCGGCCATTGCCCTTCGTGCGGAAGGATACATTACCGGCGGTCAGCGCGAAAATCGTGTGGTCCTTGCCGAGGCCGACATTGGCGCCCGGATGCCACTGCGTGCCGCGCTGGCGCAGAATAATGTTGCCTGGAATGACAGCTTCGCCGCCGAACTTCTTTACGCCAAGGCGCTTGGAGTTGGAATCGCGACCGTTACGCGAAGAACCACCAGCTTTTTTATGTGCCATTGGATTGCTCCTTTAAACCTAGTTTCCCGTGTCGCGCCGATTAGGCAGCAACGATGTCCGTGATGCGGACGACGGTGTGATGCTGACGATGACCGCGCGTACGCTTGGAGTTCTGACGACGACGCTTCTTGAAGGCGATGACCTTCTTGCCGCGATTGTGTTCGACAACTTCGGCCTTGACCGTTGCGCCTGCAACGAAAGGTGCGCCGAACTGTGCGTCAGCGCCAACGCCGATCACGAGAACTTCGGTGAATTCTACAGTTGCGCCAGCGTCTGCTTCCAACTTTTCAATTGTGAGCACGTCGTTGGCCGCTACGCGGTACTGCTTACCGCCGGTCTTGATGACTGCGAACATTTTTTATCCTTTCATGTTCGTTCCGGCTCTGCGCGCAAATGCGTGCTGGCCGTCTTTTTATCAGTCGAATAGCGGAGATTTGGGAGGCTCGAGACCTCTTGAAACCCTGCCGGTGAAACCGCTTTTGACAAAGCGATGCAAACAGAAGGCGCAATACGCCATCAATTTGCGTGTGGGATATGCGAGGAGGCCGTTTCTGTCAAGATCATGAGAGCCTGAAAAATAACCCTGATGCGCAAGATTCTGGGGCGATTTTGCTGCTTGTGGCAAAGAGGCCTCGAAATTTTTGCGGCAAGGGTTTATATGGGCCTCACAACAAGGAGCAGAAATGGCCCGCATAGACAAAACCGACGATTGGCGGGATCGCCACGCGCCGACAATTTCAGCGTTCGAATCGCTTGCCATCGAGGCATATGGCCATCTGCCGGAAGAGTTTCGCGCACTGACCAAGGACCTCGTCATCGAGATCGCGGATTTCCCGACCGATGAAGTGTTCGAGGATATGGCACTCGAAACGCCGTTCGATCTGCTCGGCCTGTTCGAAGGTCGCGGCATATCCGAGCGTTTCACCATGGAAACCGGCGAGATGGTGAACCGCATCACCCTGTATCGCCGTCCGATCCTGGACTACTGGGCCGAGAACGAGGAAACGCTGGGCGACATCATCACCCATGTCCTCATTCACGAAATCGGCCACCATTTCGGCCTGTCGGATGACGACATGGAGCGCATCGAAGAGAGCGCCGACGAGGCAGCGACGGATCGTTGATCCGCCGTTGCGTCACCGTTTTGGGCCTTACTGTTCGCCCAGCTTCATATCCGGGTGGTATTCCTTACCTTCGACAGTCTTGATGACCGGTTGGCCGCAATGCATCACGCCTGTTGCCGCGTTGAAGGCATAGGTGGGGGAGCCAGCCAGTTCCCAGCCCTTGTTGAGGGCTTCAGTGACGCGGTGACAAAATTTCGCGTCGTCGGGACCGGTGATGAAACGATAGACTTTCATTCTTTCTCTGCCTTTCTCTGGTCGATGATCTCGGCCATCGCCACAAGCCTTTCGGCCTGGCTGACATGCAGCCTTTCGATCATGCGTCCGTTGGAATTGATGACGTTCAATCCCACAGATTCCGGTTTTGCGAAAGTCGCAATAATCTCGCGGGCCTCGTCCAATGCCTCCTGCGCAGGCGCGAAAGCCTTGTTGGCTGCATCGATCTGGGCGGGATGGATCAGCATCTTGCCATCGAAACCCATGGAGCGGCCCTGCTCGCATTCTGCGGCAAAGGCATCGAGATCGCGGAAATCATTGGAGACGCTGTCGATGACATCGAGCCCATAGGCACGCGCCGCCAACACGGCCTGCATCAGCCAAGGTACGAGATACATTCGACCCGGCTGTGCGGGAACACGGGTTTCCTTGCGCAGATCGTTGAGACCGACCACGAAGGCGCCAAGCCGGGCCGCTTGCGTGTGTGAGGATTCGGCAATGGCCGCAGCGTTCAGGACACCCTTCGGCGTCTCGATCATCGCCCAGATTTTGAGGGTCTCCGGTGCATCGGCTTCTGCCAGAAGTTCGGCGACATCCTGAATATGGGAAGGCTGCTCCACTTTCGGCAAAAGGATCGCACTCGGCGCGCATTCCAAGGCCGCCTTCAAGTCCCGTTGTCCGACATTGGTCGACGCGGGATTGATGCGGATGATGGTTTCGCGGCCGGCCAGCGGCGTCTCTTTGAAGAGGGTCAGGAGATTGTTTCGCGCTTCGTCTTTCAAATCGGGTGCGACCGAATCTTCCAGATCGAAAATGACGCCATCGCAATCCAGCGTCTTGAGTTTTGCAAGTGCGCGCAGGTTTATGGCAGGCACCGACAGAAGCGAACGGCGTGGGCGAACAGTATTGCTAAAATAAAAATCGGCCATGCCGCACTTGTGTCAACCTTTTGTGACATTCGCAAGCAGATAGGCGATGTGCATCCTCTTGCAAGCAGCGCAAAGAAGGCCCACATTCGTTTGGACAGAAAGGTTTGAACCATGCAGGGCATTCGTACATTCTTCATCGTGGCTTCCAGCATCGCAGTTCTGGCTCTTGCCGCTCTTTTC
This sequence comes from Agrobacterium sp. 20P9.1.2, assembly GCF_057799395.1. NCBI lineage: Bacteria > Pseudomonadati > Pseudomonadota > Alphaproteobacteria > Hyphomicrobiales > Rhizobiaceae > Agrobacterium > Agrobacterium sp. 20P9.1.2. The sequence goes on along the minus strand of NZ_JBYOKI010000006.1, from coordinate 102,379 downwards.
ACCGCATCCTTGACGGTTGCACTGGTGGGCACCTTGGCCGTGCTCAGCGCGGTCCGGCTTTTTTCGGCCCGTCTCAAACCAGCTCCCATCCCCGTCAATCCGCGCCATCGCGAACAGCAGAATATGCGCGTGTGGAACGACGGTCGCGGTACCATCATCGACCTCTGATCCAAGACGTCTTTATATAGACTTCTGAGATTGGTCGCGGGCTCCAAGGCGAGCCCGTTCCCTTTGCGATTTCCGACACGACACCGATATTCGGACAGTTGCCTTGAGTGCAAAAATCTTTGCTGCTCCGCTAATGGCAACCGCATCGCTACAAACCCTAAGAAATCAGTGAAACGAATTTATGCAAACCGGTGCAGCGGATGACGACTTTCGTCGTATCCGGTCATGTCGTGTTGCAATGCCGTGGCTTTCAAAGTATCGACATGCCAGTTCAACCCACCTAATCGAGGGAAGCGAATGCGTATCGATGCAATTTCTATCGGCAAGAACCCGCCGGATGACGTCAATGTGATCGTCGAGGTGCCGGTTGGCGGCCACCCGATCAAGTACGAGATGGACAAGGAAGCGGGCGCTCTGATCGTTGACCGTTTCCTCTACACCCCGATGACCTATCCGGGTAACTACGGCTTCGTGCCGCACACGCTTTCCGAAGATGGCGATCCGATTGATGTTCTGATCTGCAACACACGTCCGCTGGTTCCCGGCTGCGTGATCAATGTGCGCCCGATCGGCGTCATGATCATGGAAGACGATGGCGGCAAGGACGAGAAGATTCTCGCCGTACCAGCGCCAAAGCTGACCCAGCGCTACGACAAGGTCCGCAACTACACCGACCTGCCGGAAATCACGCTGAAGCAGATCGAGCATTTCTTCGAACACTACAAGGATCTGGAGCCCGGCAAGTGGGTGAAGATGGGCGGCTGGCAGGATGTCGACGTTGCCCGCAAGCTGATCGTCGAAGCCATTGAGCGCTACAAGGCTCAGGCCTGATTTCAGCCCTTGAGACCAAATAGAAAATCCTCCGGCTCGGTAATCGATCCGGAGGATTTTTTGTTTGTCGGTATCGCTGAGGCTCAGGCAACCAGAGGATAGATGGTGTTCCACATCAGCGAGCGGATGAAGAAGATGATGAGCAGCAGAATGATCGGCGAGATATCGATGCCGCCGAGGTTCGGCAGAATGCGACGGATGGGCCGCAGGGCTGGTTCCGTGACGTTATACAGGAAGCTGCCAATCGCGCCGACGAACTGGTTCGAAGAATTGATGACATTGAAGGCGTAGAGCCAGGAGAAGATCGCGCTGGCAATCAACACCCAGGTGTAAAGGTTCAAAGCCAGATCTATTGTCTGAAACAGGGCAAGCATCAATGTCTCCATTCGTTGTTGGATGACATTTAGACATTAGCGCATCAACCGGCAAGTGGGGCGTGTATCGACAAGCCCTGTAAAGCAAGGCAAATCGCGCGCCCTCATAACAACCCAGAAGAAGATCGCTCGGGCGTTGGATCAGGCCGCGCTGCCGTGACCCTTCGTGATGTGTTCAACGATGGGGCAGGGCTCGTCGATCCCTGGTCTCAACATGTATCGATTTGAATGTCCGTGCCATTTTGAAGCGATTGTCGTCAGCGTTTCGGCTAAACGTCGGGTGGCCTGTGGATGTTAAATCTTCATTAACGATCGCGTGAGGGCTTTTCAGATTTCCGGCCATTTGGCTGCATCGAACCATTAAAATGCGAGCAACCCATGAAACGGGCTGATTCGATTTGCTGAAGGTGTTCCATGATGGATTCAGATGACAGTGCTACGCCTTTCTCCTGGCCTGCTATCGGTGCGGGCTTTAGCCAGCCCTATAGCGTTGGTGTTTCCAGACATTTGCCCGCTGTGTCTGCTGTGCAGGCGGTGCGCACGCAACTGACCGACTGGGGCCAGCCTGTCCATGAGGGCGCGCGCGTCATCGCGGCTTCGCCACAGGCGGCGGGCAGAAGCTATGAGGAAATTCCGCTGACCATGGAAGTGGTGATCGGTCAGGCCCAGCTTCCCGTTTCCGCACTCATGTCGCTGACGCGGGATCAGGTCATTCTGCTGAACAAGCGGTTTGGCGATCCGGTAGAGATTAGGGTCAACGGGCAGATGATTGGCCGGGGTGAGATCGTTTCCGATCACCACGACAACATCATCGGCGTCAAGCTGACGGAAGTGCTGCGCAGCTAATCCGCTTATCTCTGCGGCACGCCGTCAAAGACCATATCGAGAAAATGCGATAGCCAGACCCGCAGGGCGGTATCGAACATCATGCGGCCTTCCAGATGCTGGCTGCCGACCTGAGCGTTGGGCATGCCAAAGCGTTCTGCGCCACGCACCACCCAGCTCTGCATCATGGCGCGGGTGAGTTCTGCGTGGAATTGCAGGCCCCAGGCGTTTTTGCCATATCGAAATGCCTGGTTAGGATAGGTCTCGCCCGATGCCAACAGATCGGCGCCATGGGGCAGTTCGAAGCCTTCCTTGTGGAAGTGATAGACCATTTGCGGCCAGTGCTTCATCAGAAGCCGACCTTTCTCCGTCGTTTGCAGCGGGTACCAGCCGATTTCGACCTTGCCCTCCTTATGCGGCTGAACCTTGCCGCCAAGATGTTTGGAGAGCATTTGCGCGCCAAGGCAGATGCCGAGGAAAGGTTTGTTTTCCTTCAGCGGCACCTTCAGCCAGTCGATTTCCGTCTTGATGAAGGGCTCTGGGTCATTGGCGCTCATCGGACCGCCGAAAATCACCGCGCCTTTATGGTCGGCAAGCGAGGAGGGAAGGGCGTCGCCCAAGGCCGGGCGACGGATATCCAGCCGGTAGCCTTTTTCGACCAGCATCTGGCCGACCCTGCCGGGTGTGGATCTTTCCTGATGGAGGACGATCAATATGCTGTCTTGTCTGCCCTTTTGACAGGATGGGTCAAACAGCATCTTCTTGTTTTTCGCTTTCTTCGGGAATGTTCTTATGGGTCGCCGCCTGCTGACGCTGCAGAACGCGGTCACGGACGGACACGCCCAGAAGATCGGCCACACGCCAGATGACGTGGTCTTCCATCTCGTTGCGCTCTCCATCGGCGTAGACGATATCCCAGAGGATGCCGATCAGCTCGATGCGTTTTTCCTCGTCCAGATGGCGGCGGATATCTGCGGTGAAGCGATAATAGTCCACCGCTTCCCGTCCGGCCTCACGGCCCGCTTCCATCAGGGCGTCCAGCTTGCCGGAACTGAGCTGGTAATGTTCTTGAAGCAGCTCCCGCAGGCGCTGGCGTTCAACCTTGGAGACGGTGCCGTCTGCTTCCATCACCTGAAAACAGAGCGCTGCGATGGCGACCCGCAAATCATCCGGCAGAAAATCCTTGGACGATCCGCTTTGGGTGAGGTTCTGGAAAAACGACTGGATATGTTCGAACATGGCTTTCCTTCAATCCGGTCAAAATAGCTTCAGACGCGTTTTTTCGTCCGGCTCCGGGTTGGGCTTCTTCACACCCGGATCGTCCGGCAAGCCGCCGAAAAAGGCTACGGCTTCCGGCTGTTTTTCACCACGCTTTTCGTCAGCGGGCTTGGCGATATCGCTCTTCGGCGTGACCGCCTTTTCGACCACAGCCGGTTTGCTTTCAGCCACGATCACCGGCTCGGCCTTCACCGGAACGGGAATCTCGATGATCTTCTCACGGATTTCCGGCTTGGCAATATCGGGCAAGGAGGAAATCGCCTGATCGACGCTCACATCCTCGACGGGGCCTTCGACCTGGCCAAAGGGCATTTTCCATTCGAAGGCATCCAGCCGTCCGGTGACAGGCGACGCAGGTAGCCATTTGTCCGAAACGATGCCATCCGCGACCCAGGCGTGATCACGCGGCGCGCGCAAGGCCTGCGCCATCCAGTGGCGAATGCGACCCTGATCACCCGTTTCAGCTTCCTCGATATCGGCCATCAGCAGGAACACGCTTTCGCGGGGCTCAATCCGTGCCGCAGCTTCCGCCTTGGCGCGGGCGCGGGCAAAGTCCTGTGCATCAAGAGCTGCCTGCGCAACAGCGAACAGAGCCTCGACATTGTTGGGTTTCAGGCTTTCCAGCCGCTCGGCGCGCTTGAGGCGATCCACGGCGGTATCGCCGCTACGAGCGCGGACATAGAGTTGCGCGATCTGTGGGTGCGGCTCGATTTTCCAGACCGGCTCCAAAACGGCAGCAGCCTTGCGCAGATTGTCTTCGCGCAGATAGGATTTTGCGGCGACGAGGGCGGCGGGCACCAGAGACTTGGAGAGTTTCAATGCCTGCTTGGCATCTTCACGCGCAGCCTTCGGATCGCTTTCGAATTTCTCTTCCGCCTTCGCCGTCAGCAGCACAGCTTTCAACCGTTCGGCTTCGCCGCGGTCTATGACATGTGCCGCCTTCTGCTGGTCGAGCAGACGGATAGCGTCATCCCACTGGCCACTGCGCGATTTGCTTTCCAGCGTCGCCTGTGCTGCCCAAGGCAGGTAAGGCGCGTTCTTTGCGGCATCCTCGGCATATTCCAATGCCGCTTCATTTGCGCCCTGGCGACGGGCTTCCATGTAGAGACCACGCAGGCCGAGTTCGCGGGTTTCGGGGTCTTGCGCCATCGCCTCGAATTTACGGCGGGCAGCATCGTATTTGCCTTCGATCAGATCGGCCTGCGCTTCCAGCAGGTGGATCAGCGGTTCCTGATCGGCGCTGAGCAGGCCTTGCGTGCGCGCCGTCATTTTGCGGGCGAGAAGGGCGTTGCCTGCACCTGCGGCAATCAGGCCGGTCGAAAGTGCCTGATAGCCGCGATCCCGCTTGCGGGCGCGGAAATAGCGCCGTGCGGCGTGAGGGGAGTTCCAGACCGTATTGAAAAGCCACCAGACGATCATGACGGCTGCAATCAATGCCGCGACGATGGAGGCGGCCACCATGAGGCTCATCTCGATCAACTGGCCTTGCCAGACGATGGATAGGACACCCGGGCGATCTGCGAGCCATGAAAAACCGAAGCCGATGAGAAGGACGATGACGACGAAACTGATGATTTTTGTCATGTCTTACCCCTGCTGGCCGGTGCTGCTGATGGCGCGTGTCAGCGTGCCGTTTACGAGGTCTTCGACCTGTACGCGGGCATCGAGAGACTTTTTGAAGTCGGCGGATGCGGTCTTGGCGGGCTCAGGCAATCCATCCCATTCCAGTGCGGCACCTTTGAGATCGCCATTGCGCAGCTTGTCTTCCATCCGGGCAATCTTTGCCTCCGGTCCTTCGCCTTCAACATTGCCGACGGGACGAACCTTGACGAGCGACAGGGCGCTTTCCGTCAGGCGGTCGAAGATGCCCTGATTGGGGTCAGCCTGATTGAGCGAACCCAGCATGGCGTTGGCGACATCGGGGAAATTGCGGGTCAGTTCCGCGCGGGATGGGACACCGGTATTGGCAAAGGGCCGTAGCGATTGGATGGCCGGATCATTCGGTGTGACCTTCGACAGCGTGTCGAGTTCGGTCAGGAACGGTCCGCCACGGTCAATCGCAGCCTTGAGGCCCGCCGAAGCAATGGCGCGTGCGACTTCGATATCTTCGCGCGGCTCGTTGATCTTGGTTTCCGCAGCACTCAGGCGGCGCGTCAGTTCGGCATTGGCGGTATCCTGTGCCGACTTCTCAGACTGGAGAGTCGACACCGTGCTTTCCAGCGCTGTCACCTTGTTTGCGAGATCGCCACCGCCGGACGCGGAATCTTCCAGTGCAGCGAGACGGGTTTCCAGTGCCGACGTGTCCGCTGTCGCCTGTGGCGCACTGGCGATCTGCTCACGCAGACTTGCGACCTGTGTCTTCAATGTCGCCAGTTCATCCGAAGAACCCGCATTTCCGCTAAAGGGCGGGAGATATCCGGCATATTGCATGCTGCCTGCGGCGAGCAATGCGATGAGGCCACCGACGATACCGGCAGCAAGCAGGCCAGAATTTCCGGGACTTTTTTCAGTCTCGGTTTTGGGCTTGGTCGTGGTGTTTGTGGAGGTCTTTGTTTCCGCAGCAGGTTTGGAGGGCTCGACCTTGGGCGAAGAGGACGCCGTCTGGCTTGGCTTCGGCGTCTCTGCCTTGAAGGGAGGAACAGACGACGTCTTGGGAGGCTCTTGCGCATTCGCGGGTTGAGCTTTCACGTCATCCGTCTTGTGAATATTCGGTTCAGGCTCGATTGGCTTTTTGACCTCTTGGTCCCAGATCGGCTTGGGGTTTTCCTTCGGGGTATCAACGGCTGCGCTTGGTGCAGGTGCCACGTCCTTATCGGGTTCAGGCTTGGCAGCATTGTCCGCAGCAGCGGCGTCCTTTTCCTTGCCGATTTCCTTCACGTCCTTAGCGTCCAGGTCAATCGTGACCGGCTCGGCGTTGGACTTGGAGTGGCGTGGCGGCTTTCCCGATACCATGACAACCTCATTCTGCCTGCATTTCCTTAAACCTAGTCAGTGATAGCGGCAAAGGAAAGGGGCAAGAGGGAATTAGGTTCCCGCCTTCGTGTCTAGAAGCGCGAAGATTTCGGCCTCGCCGGGTGTGGCGCTGGCCAGTGCTGCGTGTCGAAACGCTTCTGGAATATGGGAAACGACCTTGGTGCTGATGCAGATGAATTTACAGTGATCCAACGACACGGAAACGGCTTCGGTTTCCATCAGCGCAAAAAAACGGCGTGCTGCCTCGGCGGAGTAGAGAAGGACGGCATCGATTGGAGCATCCGCCAGCAGGTTTTGAAGCTGCGCGTGCTGCCAGTCCACCGGCTGCATTTCATAAATCTCGGCGGTTTCGAACGGCACATTCAGAGATGCCAGTCGTTCTTCGAAACCCGCTTCGCGCGGTTTTCCAGCGAGATAGAGAAGCGAATTGTCTGAAGGCAACGTCTCGGCAATCAACTGCGCCAGAGCAACCCCATCGCTTTTTCCGGCAATGACGTTCCGAAAACCCGCGTCTCGCGCTGCCTGCGCCGATGCTTCGCCGACCGTGAACAAAGGCGTGTTCAGCGAGTGAGCGGTGAGAGTATTGCCCTCCGTCAGCACGCGGATGGCCTGCGCGCTCGTCACGGCGATTGCTGAGGGTTGTTTCGATAAAGCCTTTTTGGCCATTTGGGTAAAATGGACAGGTTCGGTCAGCGGCAGCAGGACGGGCTCATGCCCAAGCGCACGCAACAGTTCCGCCGTCTTTTGCCCCGATGCTTGCGGGCGTGTGACGACGACGCGCATGCTCAGGTCCAGCCTTCGAAGAAGCCGGTTCCGGCAGCGGCGCGCACCTGTTCTCCTGCCTGTTTGCCAAGCTCCAGAGCCTGCGTGCATTTGCCTGACATTTCGACACTATGTTCCGTCCGCCCATCCGGAGTGAGGATGAGACCGGAGAAATGCAGCTCGTCGCCATCGCAGGTAGCGTAGCCGGCAATCGGCGTGCGGCAGGAACCATCCAGCACCGAGAGAAATGCACGTTCACAAGAAACGGCATGATAGGTGGGACAGTGGTTGATAGCAGCAAGCAGATCGCCGACGCGGGTATCGCCAATGCGGCTTTCGATGCCGATCGCACCTTGCGCCGGGGCGGGCAGGAAGTCCTTCGTTTCCAGAAGTTCGGTCGGCACGTCGGCCATATCCAGTCGTTTCAGACCGGCAAAGGCGAGCAGCGTCGCATCGGCCAGGCCGTCTTCCAGCTTGCGCAACCGCGTTGCCACGGCACCGCGAAAGAGAATGACATTGAGGTCCGGTCTCACACGGCGGATCAGTGCCTGGCGACGCAGTGAGGCGGAGCCGACGGTCGCGCCATGCGGCAATTCGATGAGTTTCGGTGCGGCGCGGCCAATGAAGGCGTCGCGCACATCTTCACGCGGAAGAAATGCCGAGAGATAGAGACCATCAGGCAGTTTCGTCGCCATGTCCTTGGAGGAATGCACGGCGAAATCCAGATCGCCGGACAGAAGCTTTGTTTCCAGCTCCTCGGTAAACAGGCCCTTGCCGCCGACCTCGGACAGAGCGCGGTCTGCGATGCGGTCTCCCTTTGTGGAAATCGGCACGATCTCGAACATGTCAGCCGCAAGACCATGGGCCGCCATCAGGCGATCACGGGTTTCGGTGGCCTGTGCGAGTGCAAGAGGGCTGCCGCGTGTGCCGATTCGGAAAGGTTTTGTTTGCATCCGCTTCTATCCATTGTTACCGGAGGTGTTCGTACCCAAGTTTCTGAAGCACCGCAATCAACGAACCCGCTGATGACCCCCTTTCTTCGTATTCTCGGCATAGAGACAAGTTGTGACGAAACCGCTGCATCCGTGGTGGTTCGGCATGCCGATGGGCGTGGAGAGATCGTCTCCGACGTCGTTTTGTCGCAGCTGGAAGAACACAGCGCCTATGGCGGCGTGGTGCCGGAAATCGCCGCGCGCGCCCATGTGGAAGCGCTCGATACACTGGTCGAGGAAGCGCTGGTGGGTGCTGGCGTCACACTTGCCGATATCGATGCCGTTGCCGCAACCTCCGGTCCGGGGTTGATCGGCGGGCTGATCGTGGGGTTGATGACCGGCAAGGCGATTGCCAAGGCGGCGGGCAAGCCGCTCTATGCCGTCAACCATCTGGAAGGCCATGCGCTGACGGCACGACTGACGGATGGCCTGTCCTTTCCCTACCTCATGCTGCTTGTTTCCGGCGGACACACCCAGCTCATCCTCGTGCGTGGTGTCGGCCAATATGAACGCTGGGGCACGACCATCGATGATGCGCTGGGCGAAGCCTTTGACAAGACGGCGAAGCTTTTGGGGCTCCCCTATCCCGGTGGGCCAGCGGTTGAAGAGGCCGCAGCAACAGGGAATGCAGACCGCTTCCCGCTGCCGCGCCCGATGGTGGGTGAAGCGCGGCTTGATTTTTCCTTCTCAGGTCTGAAGACGGCTGTTCGGCAGGCGGCGACAGCCATTGCTCCGCTATCGGATCAGGATATTGCCGATATCTGCGCATCGTTCCAAAAAGCCGTGTCACGCACGTTGAAGGATCGCATCGGTCGCGGTCTGCAACGGTTTCTGGACGAGTTTCCAGAGGTGGACGGCGGACCATCCCTTGTTGTGGCCGGTGGCGTTGCCGCCAATCAGGAAATCCGCCGCACGCTGCAGGATTTGTGTGACAAGCACCGTTTTCGTTTCATCGCACCGCCCTTGCAACTGTGCACTGACAATGCTGCCATGATTGCATGGGCCGGGCTTGAGCGGATGGCGCAGGGCATGGAACCTGACAGTCTCGATGTACAGCCGCGGTCACGCTGGCCGCTGGATGCGCAGGCGCAAACGCTGATCGGCTTTGGCAAGCGGGGAGCGAAGGCATGACGGAACGCGAAAAGATCGTCGTCATCGGCGCAGGCGCTTTCGGCACGGCCATTGCCGTGGTCGTCGCTCTGGAAAACCGCCATGACGTGACCTTGCTGGGACGTGATGCCGCCCTGATGGAAGATTTGCGGGAAGATGGCGTGCATGATGCGGCGCTGCCGGGCATCGCCCTGCCGGATTCACTGCACTATTCCGCCGAACCGGATGTTCTAAAAGACGCCGGCATCGTTCTCTTCGCCATGCCATCGCAGGCGCAGGCGGATGCGGCCCGCCATTATGGTCCTTACCTGGCTAAGGATGCCGTCGTCGTGACCTGCGCCAAGGGTATCGACCGCTCTTCCGGCCAGTTGTTGACGGATGTGCTGGAGCATGAATTGCCGCATCACCCCGTCGGCGTCTTGTCCGGCCCCGGTTTTGCGGCGGATATTGCCAAGGGGTTGCCAACGGCAATGGCGGTTGCCGCTGCCGATGCCGGTGTGGCCGAGCGGCTGGCGCAGACGATTTCCGGGCGCACCTTTCGGCTCTACGCATCGACGGACCGCATCGGCGTGCAGCTGGGCGGTGCCCTGAAGAATGTGCTGGCGATTGCTGGCGGCATTGTTGAAGGCGCAGGGCTTGGCGATTCGGCGCGGGCAGCACTGATTTCGCGCGGGTTGGCGGAAATGTCGCGGCTTGTGGTGGCCATGGGTGGTCAGGCGGATACGGTTCGCGGCCTTTCGGGCCTTGGCGATCTGGTTTTGACGGCAACCAGCCATCAATCGCGCAATTTGCGCTTCGGTATTCTGCTGGGGCAGGGTGGAGAGCCCGGCGCGTTCCATGGTGGGCTGGTGGAAGGCGCTTACGCTGCTTCTGTCGCATCACGCCTTGCCGATGGTCTTGGTATCGAGATGCCGGTGACGGATGCCGTTGCGGCGATCATCGATGGCAGGCTCGACATCAAAACCGCCATTCAACAATTGATGACACGGCCCATCACCACCGAATAGGGCCCCTTGAGAGGAGATCGAAATGCTGTTTGCCTTCATCTGCAAAGACAAGCCCGACCATCTGCATGTGCGCATGGAGACCCGCCCCGTTCATCTAGAGCATCTGAACAAGCTCAATGCCGAGGGAACGCTGAAAATGGCGGGTCCGTTTCTGGATGCCGAGGGAAAGCCGAATGGCAGTCTCGTGATTGTGGAAGCGGCTGATATCGATGCGGCAAAGGCGCTGGCTGATGCGGACCCTTATGCCAAGGCTGGCCTGTTCGAAAGCGTCGATGTGAAGCCCTATAATTGGGTTTTCAACAATCCGGGAGCGTAAGAGCAATGGCGAATTACTGGCTTTTCAAGTCCGAGCCTGCCACATGGTCGTGGGAGCAGCAGAAGGCCAAGGGCGAGGCTGGCGAAGAATGGGGCGGCGTTCGCAATTATCAGGCGCGCAACAATATGCGCGCCATGAAGATTGGCGACAAAGGCTTCTTCTACCATTCCAATGAAGGGCTGGAAGTTGTCGGCATCGTCGAGGTCTGTGAGTTGTCGCAGCCGGATTCGACGGCGGAAGGCGATGCGCGCTGGGACTGCGTTCACATCAAGGCCGTGTGCGACATGCCCTCGCCGGTGACGCTGAAGGACGTGAAGGCCAACCCCAAGCTTGCCGAGATGTCTCTCGTCACCTCCATGCGACTTTCCGTACAGCCGGTGTTGCTCGAAGAATATCTCGAGGTTTGCCGCATGGGCAAGCTCGACAAGCCGCCACGCTCGCCGGACTGGGCCGATTGAAAACCGATCCGGGCGTCTTCATTCAGGCCAACACCACCATTATGGCCCCGCCACATGTGCCGGAAATTCGGCTGCATCTGGCAAGCGAAGCGCATGATCTCTGGCTGAAAACGGAAGATGAATTGCAGGAGATTGGCCTGCCACCGCCATTCTGGGCTTTTGCCTGGGCTGGCGGGCAGGGGCTTGCCCGCTATGTTCTCGATCACCCGGAAGTGGTTGCGGGAAAGCGTGTTGTGGATTTTGCCAGCGGCTCCGGGCTGGTTGCCATCGCCGCCGCCAAGGCGGGCGCTGCAAGCGTGATCGCGGTTGACATCGATCCATGGGCAAAGACAGCGGTTTTGCTGAATGCTGCGGTCAATGATGTGCAGCTTCAGTTCTCAGGCGAAAATATTGTCGGGACCGAGATAGAGGCAGATGTGCTGCTGGCGGGCGATGTGTTTTACGACCGCGCATTTGCAGAGCACCTGACACCATGGTTTTCTGCTGTGACGGATCAGGGCGTGTGCGTTCTGGTAGCCGATCCCGGCCGCGCCTATCTGCCCAAAGAACGATTACGGTCCTGCGCCACCTATCAAGTGCCAGTCACGCGGGTGCTTGAGGACAGCGACGTCAAAAAGACCACTGTATGGCAGTTCGTCTGAGCCTACCTACGGGCGGATGACGCAAACGCCTGCTTCATAAGAGCACTCGGCACCCGCTGTCTTCCTGTTGACGTGAATGATGCGGGGTCTTGCCGGCTCACTGGGGTTGGCCCGGCCTTCGTTGCTCCAGCGGTCCTTGGCAAAATAGATCCCGTTACCTCTGTCGCGAATTCCGGCTATGCCACCCGCATATGTGCCGATGCCACCGATATAGGATGGCAGTCCATCTCCGCCATAAAAGGAACGATCCTGATGCCTATGACCATGTTTATGGTTTGAATATCCATAGGCATCGCCTGCCGCCGCATTGGAAACGCCCGCCACAGAGACAGTAATTGCTGCTAAGATGACTGCGATTCGACCCGATAACATGACGTTTATTCTCCGGATTTTATAGGCTAGCGCAACGCGTAAAGTGTCATAAATATTTACGTAAACGTAAGAAAAACTCTGCTCCAGCAATTGGAAACGCTGAATATTTTATTTTTGATCCAGAAAATTTGGAAGATTCTTCAATACACAATCGATTAAATTCGATTCGACGGTCAATTGTGCTTGTGGTGATGGCCGCGTGCGATTAAAGGTCGCGCTTGGTGCAATGCACATTCCTTCGTCATGTGCGTTGTTTGGGGGCGCCCGCAATTCGGGACGCAGGAAACGCCGTGAGGTCCATATGGCGAATACGACAAACAATCGGCCTTTGTCGCCGCATCTTCAAATCTACAAGCCTATTCCAACGATGATCGCGTCCATCGTGCATCGTGTTACCGGTGGTGCGCTGTATTTCGGCACATTGCTGGTTGCCTGGTGGCTCATTGCGACGGCGTCCGGCGTCGATGCTTACAGCTGGGTCCAGTGGGCCATGAGCTCGATCATCGGAAAGCTTGTTCTGATCGGCTATACATGGGCGCTGGTCCATCACATGTTGGGTGGCCTTCGCCATTTCATGTGGGATCTGGGTCACGGCTTCGACAAGCATTTCACCACGAAGATGGCCAAGGCGTCCTTTGTGGCTTCGATCTGTCTGACCGCGCTGATCTGGGTTATCGCCCTGATCGTGCGCTGAGGAGATATTACCATGGATATGCGTACACCTCTCAATAAGGTTCGCGGTCTTGGCTCTGCCAAGGAAGGCACGGAGCACTTCTGGCGCCAGCGCGTCACGGCGGTCGCAAACGTACCGCTGCTGATCTTCTTCGTCGTCTTCCTCGTCATGTATGGCGGCGCACCCTATGAACAGGTGACGGCTGCCCTGTCGAACCCGCTGGTTGCGGTGATCATGGTGCTCGTCGTCGTCTCCGGCATCATTCACATGAAGCTCGGCATGCAGGTCATCATCGAAGACTATGTGCATGCGGAAGTGCCAAAGCTGGCCCTTCTCATGCTCAACACCTTCTTCTCGGTGATCATGGCTGGTCTCTGTCTCTTCGCCGTTCTGAAAATCGCATTTGCAGGATAATCCGTCATGGCACCCAACAGTTCACCTTCTCAGAACGGCAAGGCCTATACTTACGTCGATCACTCCTATGATGTGATCGTCGTTGGTGCCGGTGGCGCGGGTCTTCGCGCGACGCTCGGCATGGCCGAACAGGGCTTCAAGACAGCCTGCATCACCAAGGTTTTCCCAACCCGTTCGCACACGGTCGCGGCGCAGGGCGGTATTGCCGCTTCGCTCAACAACATGACGCCGGATAGCTGGCAGTGGCACCTTTACGATACCGTCAAGGGTTCCGACTGGCTGGGCGACGTGGACGCCATGCAGTACCTCGCCATGGAAGCGCCAAAGGCGGTCTATGAGCTGGAGCATTACGGCGTGCCGTTTTCGCGTAACGCCGAAGGCAAGATTTACCAGCGCCCATTCGGCGGACACATGCAGAACTACGGTGAAGGCCCGCCGGTGCAGCGCACCTGCGCTGCCGCCGACCGTACCGGCCACGCCATTCTGCACACGCTCTATGGCCAGTCGCTGCGCAACAACGCCGAATTCTTCATTGAATATTTCGCGCTCGACCTCATCATGTCCGATGATGGCAGCCGCTGCACGGGCGTCGTTGCCTGGAACCTCGATGATGGCACCATCCATCGCTTTACCGCCAAGATGGTCGTTCTGGCGACCGGCGGTTACGGCCGTGCCTACTTCTCGGCCACATCGGCACATACCTGCACGGGCGATGGCGGCGGCATGGTTGCACGCGCTGGTCTTCCGCTTCAGGACATGGAATTCGTTCAGTTCCACCCGACCGGCATCTACGGCGCAGGCTGTCTGATTACCGAGGGTGCGCGCGGTGAGGGCGGTTACCTCGTCAACTCCGAAGGCGAGCGCTTCATGGAGCGTTATGCGCCATCCGCTAAGGATCTTGCCTCGCGTGACGTCGTCTCGCGCTGCATGACCATGGAAATCCGTGAAGGCCGTGGCGTTGGCAAGAACAAGGACCATATCTTCCTGCACCTGGATCACCTCGATCCTGCCATTCTGCACGAGCGTCTGCCGGGCATTTCCGAAAGCGCCAAGATTTTTGCAGGCGTGGACGTGACGCGCGAGCCGATCCCGGTTCTGCCGACGGTTCACTACAATATGGGCGGCATTCCGACCAACTATTGGGGTGAAGTGCTGAACGCCGATAGCGAAAACCCTGAGCGGATCATCCCCGGCCTGATGGCTGTGGGTGAAGCCGGTTGCGCCTCGGTTCACGGTGCGAACCGCCTCGGTTCCAACTCGCTGATCGACCTTGTGGTCTTTGGCCGTGCTGCCGCTATTCGTGCAGCGGAGGTCATCGATCGTGCGAGCGCTGTTCCGGCGCTCAACGTCGCTGCTTGCGACAAGATCATGGATCGCTTCGACCGTCTGCGCAACGCCAATGGCAGCACGCCGACTGCCGTTCTGCGCGACAAGATGCAGCGCGCCATGCAGGACGATGCCGCCGTGTTCCGCACGCAGGAATCGCTGGAAAGTGGCTGCAAGCGCATTTCGGCCATCTGGAAAGAGCTGCCCGATATCAAGGTCACCGACCGCTCGATGGTCTGGAATTCTGATCTGGTAGAAACGCTTGAGCTTGAAAACCTCATGGCCAACGCCATCACCACGGTTTATGGCGCGGAAGCCCGCAAGGAAAGCCGTGGCAGCCATGCGCGTGAAGACTTCGTCGATGGCCCATTCGGTGGTCGCGATGACGTGAACTGGCGCAAGCACACCCTGGCCTGGGTCAACGAACAGGGTGACGTGAAGCTCGATTACCGCCCGGTTCACACCGATCTTATCGCTGAAGGCATCGATCTCCAGAAGATCGCGCCCAAAGCACGCGTCTATTGATTTGAGAGGAATTGGACATGGTTGAACTTGCTCTTCCCAAGAACTCTCAAATGACCGAAGGTAAGGTCTGGCCGAAGCCGGCAGCCGCGAAGAATGTTCGCGAATACCGGATTTACCGCTGGAACCCTGACGACGGCCAGAACCCGCGCATCGACACCTATTACATCGATGTCGATGATTGCGGCCCGATGGTTCTCGATGCGCTTCTGTATATCAAGAACAATATCGACCCGACGCTGACGCTGCGCCGTTCCTGCCGTGAAGGCATTTGCGGTTCCTGCGCCATGAACATCGATGGCACGAATACGCTGGCCTGCACCAAGGGCATGGAAGAAATCAACGGCACCGTTAAGGTCTACCCGCTGCCGCACATGCCTGTCGTGAAGGACCTCGTTCCCGATCTGTCGAATTTCTATGCGCAGCATCGCTCCATAGAACCCTGGCTGAAGACGGTGTCTCCGACGCCTGCCAAGGAATGGAAGCAGAGCCATGACGACCGTCAGAAGCTGGATGGTCTCTATGAGTGCATTCTGTGCGCCTGCTGCTCCACCTCCTGTCCCAGCTACTGGTGGAATGGCGACCGTTATCTCGGTCCAGCCGTTCTCTTGCAGGCCTATCGCTGGCTGATCGACAGCCGCGACGAAGCCACCGGTGAGCGTCTCGATAACCTTGAAGACCCCTTCCGCCTCTATCGCTGCCATACCATCATGAATTGTGCGCAGGCATGCCCCAAGGGTCTGAATCCGGCGAAGGCGATTGCCGAAATCAAGAAGATGATGGTCGAGCGCCGCGTGTAAGTGCCGGTCTTGATTGATTAAAACCGACAGGCCGCGACTTCCAGTCGTGGCCTGTTCGATATAAACGACCTGAAATTTTCGGTAAAATTCGACTGAAATTGCAATTATCGCGTCATCGGCTTGTGTTAGCTAATAGTTTGGTAATAATTCAGCCGTTTTGTGTAGACATGGTCTTGCCGAAGCAGAGAATCGGGAGCTTGAGATGCAATTCAGATATGTGGTGACGGGTCTTGCGGTCGTAATGAGCCTTGCCGGTTGCCAGCGTACCTCTTACGATTACAACAATAGCGGTCCCAGTGGTAATCCCGGTTATACGCCGCCGCTTCAGGCTCAGCCGGTGCCGTCCGTTCAGTCCGGCGCCCTGCCGCCGCCCGGTGGTTCTGCACAGTTCCCGACAGCGCCTGCCAATGCCGCACCCGGTGGTACGAACGTGGCGTCTGCTGCTCCGGCTGCTGCCATGGATGTCACCAAGGAAGCCATGGTCGGTAACTGGCGCGTGTCCAATGGCGGCGCAAGCTGCGATATGTTCCTGACGCTCACCAATCTGGGCAGCGGTTCACGCGGCGGTACGCGCGGTTGTGCGGGCGAACTGTCCTCCATGGGTTCATGGGAAGTGTCGAACAAGATGGTTCAGTTCAAGAACCGTGCTGGCGATACGATCGGTCGCGTCTACAAGACGGGCGACACGCGTTACGATGGCACGACCAACAGCGGTCAGCCACTCAGCCTCAGCCGATAATTTAGTCACGCGGGCAGCGGTCAACGTTGCTCGCGTCTGAGGCGCGTTCATGAAGCCATTACCGGACTACAATCACAGCGTCGTTGAACAACTCAACGCATTGACCGCCTCTGGCGAGCTGAAGGCCGACGCCGCACAGATGGATGTGGCCGCCCAGCTCGACCGTATTCTGACTGATCTCAAAATCCGCAAGCCGGCCAAAAAGAAGAGCGCGCTGGGCTGGATGTTTGCCAAAAAAGCCGGACCCGCTGCAACCATCAAAGGTCTCTACGTCGAGGGCAGTGTTGGGCGCGGCAAGACGATGCTGATGGATATGTTCTTTCAGCTGGCGCCTGTCGAAAAGAAACGCCGCTGCCATTTCCACGAATTCATGGCCGATGTTCACAATCGCGTACATGCCCATCGTCAGAAATTGAAGAATGGCGAAACCAAGCAGGCAGACCCTATTCCACCGGTTGCCGCACAGTTGCTGGCAGAGGCGGAACTGCTGTGTTTCGACGAATTTTCGGTCACCGATATTGCCGATGCGATGATCCTTGCTCGCCTGTTTACCGAGCTCTTCGCCAATGGCTGTGTGCTGGTGACGACGTCCAACGTCTTGCCCGACAATCTCTACAAGGACGGGCTCAATCGCAGCCTGTTTCTACCCTTTGTCGACTTGCTCCAGCAGCACGTAGTTGTCGTCACGCTGAACAGCCCCACCGACTACCGGATGGAAAAGATCAAAAGCCTGCCCGTCTATGTCACGCCGCTGGATGATGCTTCAGACAAGGCCATGGACATGGCATGGCGCCAGCTGACGGAAGGTCATGCCGTCGCACCGACGGAAATCGCCATGAAGGGCCGCTCGATCCATGTTCCCAGGGCAGCGGGCCGGGTCGCGCGCTTTTCCTTCTCCGACCTTTGCGAAAAGCCGCTGGGTGCATCGGATTTTCTGGCCATTGCCGACCGGTTCGATACGATCTTCATCGACCATATCCCGTTCCTCAATGTCGATAAGCGCAACGAGACGAAGCGCTTTATCATTCTGATCGATGCTCTCTACGATCATACGACGAGGCTGTTTGCTTCTGCTGCTGCCATGCCGGAGGATTTGCTGGGCAAGCGCAAGGGCACGGAAGGCTTCGAGTTCGACCGGACGGCGTCGCGCCTGTTTGAGATGCGAAGCGCTGATTATCTCGTTCAACACAATGAGAAACGCCAGGCTGCGTGACAGTTTTATAACTTAATATCTTACGTTTACGTAAGAATTTTATGATCTAAACGATTGAAAAAACTGAGCTCAAAAGAATCTGTTGCCATTTCGGGCCAATAAAGCTAAGTCGAGTGCGACAATTTAAAGCCGCCATACATCCGCGGCGAAATTGAATTGAAGCTCGAGAGGAAGCATTCGATGTCTCGCAAAAAGATTGCACTTATTGGTTCTGGCATGATCGGCGGCACGCTGGCGCATCTGGCCAGTCTGAAAGAACTGGGCGATATCGTCCTCTTCGACATTGCTGACGGCATTCCGCAGGGCAAGGGTCTGGATATTGCCCAGTCCGGTCCGGTTGAAGGTTTCAATGCTAAGCTGACAGGTGCTTCCGACTATGCTGCCATCGAAGGCGCAGACGTCTGCATCGTCACCGCCGGTGTAGCGCGCAAGCCGGGCATGAGCCGCGACGATCTTCTCGGCATCAACCTCAAGGTCATGGAGCAGGTCGGCGCTGGCATCAAGAAATATGCCCCGAATGCTTTTGTGATCTGCATCACCAACCCGCTCGACGCCATGGTCTGGGCTCTCCAGAAGTTCTCCGGCCTGCCAAAGAACAAGGTCGTCGGCATGGCTGGCGTTCTGGACAGCGCCCGCTTCCGCCTGTTCCTGTCTGAAGAGTTCAATGTATCCGTTCAGGACGTGACGGCATTCGTTCTCGGCGGTCACGGCGATACCATGGTGCCTCTGGCGCGCTACTCCACCGTTGGCGGCATTCCATTGACCGACCTCGTCAAGATGGGCTGGCTGACTGCCGAGCGTCTGGAAGAAATCGTTCAGCGCACCCGTGATGGCGGTGCGGAAATCGTTGGTCTGCTGAAGACCGGTTCGGCCTATTACGCACCTGCTGCTTCGGCCATCGAGATGGCCGAGTCCTACCTCAAGGACAAGAAGCGCGTTCTGCCAGCTGCGGCCTATCTTTCTGGCCAGTACGGCGTGAACGACATGTATGTCGGCGTGCCAACGATCATCGGCGCAGGCGGTATCGAGCGCATCATCGAAATCGAACTCAACAAGGACGAGGAAGCTGCCTTCCAGAAGTCCGTCGGCGCGGTTGCGGGTCTTTGTGAAGCCTGCGTCAACATTGCTCCGTCGCTGAAATAATTGCCTGACGCATCGGCACTGAACCGAAGTCGGTTTTGCAAGGCACGATGCGTAGATTCAATAGTTTAGAGCGTCCTTCTGCGTTTGAAGACGCGGGACGCTCTAAGTGGCTACAAACAGGGATTAATCCATGAATATTCATGAGTATCAAGCCAAGGCTCTTCTGAAGGGCTATGGTGCGCCGGTGGCCGAAGGGGTTGCTATCCTCAAGGTCGAAGAAGCCGAAGCCGCTGCAAAGCAGCTTCCTGGCCCGCTTTACGTGGTCAAGAGCCAGATTCATGCTGGTGGTCGCGGCAAGGGCAAGTTCAAGGAACTCGGTCCCGATGCAAAGGGCGGCGTTCGTCTGGCCAAGTCCATCGAGGAAGTCGTTTCCCACGCCAAGGACATGCTCGGCAACACGCTGGTGACAGCGCAGACGGGTGATGCTGGCAAGCAGGTCAACCGCCTCTACATCGAAGACGGCGCGGACATCGACCGCGAGCTTTATTGCTCGCTGCTGGTCGATCGCTCGGTCGGTCAGGTTGCTTTCGTGGTTTCCACCGAAGGCGGCATGGACATCGAAGCTGTTGCCCACGACACGCCTGAGAAGATCCACACCATCGCCATCAACCCTGAAACGGGTGTGACGGACGAAAACATTGCTGCCATCTCCAAGGCTCTGGAACTGTCCGGCGCTGCTTCTGACGATGCCAAGGCACTGTTCCCTGCGCTTTACAAGGCGTTCAACGAGAAGGACATGGCTCTTCTCGAAGTGAACCCGCTGATCGTCATGACAGACGGCCACCTGCGCGTTCTCGACGCCAAGATGTCTTTCGACGGCAACGCGATCTTCCGCCATGACGATGTCAAGGCGCTGCGCGACGAGACCGAAGAAGACGCCAAGGAAATCGAAGCCTCCAAGTGGGACCTCGCCTATGTGGCGCTAGACGGCAACATCGGCTGCATGGTCAATGGTGCCGGTCTTGCCATGGCAACGATGGACATCATCAAGCTGTACGGCAAAGAGCCTGCAAACTTCTGCGACGTCGGCGGTGGCGCTGGCAAGGAAAAGGTCGCGGCTGCGTTCAAGATCATCACGGCTGACCCGAAGGTTGAAGGCATTCTTGTCAACATCTTCGGCGGCATCATGAAGTGCGACGTTATCGCTGAAGGCGTTATCGCTGCGGTGAAGGAAGTTGGTCTGAAGGTTCCTCTCGTCGTGCGCCTTGAAGGCACGAACGTTGAGCTGGGCAAGAAGCTTCTGAACGAATCGGGTCTTGCGATTACGGCTGCTGACGACCTGGACGATGCGGCCAAGAAGATCGTTGCGGCGATCTAATTTGAAGGACCGGAAATAATGTCTATTCTCGTAAATAAAGACACGAAGATCCTTGTTCAGGGTCTGACCGGCAAGACCGGCACGTTCCACACCGAACAGGCGCTTGCTTATTACGGCACGCAGATGGTCGGCGGTATTCACCCGAAGAAGGGTGGCGAAACCTGGACCGGTTCGAAGGGCGAAAGCCTGCCGATCTATGCAACGGTTGCAGAAGCCAAGGAAAAGACCGGCGCTGACGCATCGGTTATCTACGTTCCGCCAGCAGGCGCTGCAGATGCCATCATCGAAGCAATCGAAGCGGAAATTCCGTTCATCACCTGCATCACCGAAGGCATCCCTGTCATGGACATGGTTCGCGTCAAGGCTCGCCTCGACCGTTCCAGCTCGCGTCTGCTCGGTCCTAACTGCCCAGGCATCATGACGCCGGAAGAGTGCAAGATCGGCATCATGCCGGGCTCGATCTTCCGCAAGGGTTCGGTTGGTATTGTGTCGCGCTCCGGCACGCTTACATACGAAGCTGTGTTCCAGACATCCAACGAAGGCCTCGGCCAGACGACGGCTGTCGGTATCGGCGGCGACCCGGTCAAGGGCACCGAGTTCATCGACGTGCTGGAAATGTTCCTCGCTGACGAAGCCACGCAGTCGATCATCATGATCGGCGAAATCGGCGGCGCAGCAGAAGAAGAAGCAGCACAGTTCCTGATCGACGAAGCCAAGAAGGGCCGTAAGAAGCCAATGGCTGGCTTCATCGCTGGTCGTACCGCGCCTAAGGGCCGCACCATGGGCCACGCTGGCGCTGTCGTTTCCGGCGGCAAGGGCGATGCGGAATCCAAGATCGAAGCCATGGAAGCGGCTGGCATCAAGGTGTCTCCTTCCCCGGCACGCCTTGGCAAGACACTGGTCGAAGTCCTCAAGGGCTAAGACCACACATATCTGGCAGAGGGCAGGTGTCGGGAACGGCAGCCTGCCCGAAGCCGCAAGAACAAGAAGCGATGCATCTGCATCGAGACGTAAAGCGGCAGACCGGTAACGGTCATCAACGGGATTGAGGAGGCGGGCGAATACGTCCGCGAAAACACAATGACAAGGCAAGAAGCTAACGAGCAGTTTTCGATCACGTCGTTTCTGGACGGCGCGAATGCAGCCTATATTGAGCAGCTCTACGCCCGGTATGAGGAGGATCCATCCTCCGTGTCTCCAGAATGGCAGAGCTTCTTCAAGGGGCTTTCCGACAATCCTGAAGATGTGAAGAAAGCCGCCCAGGGTGCTTCATGGAAGCGCTCCAACTGGCCGATTGCGGCCAATGGCGACCTGATTTCTGCGCTGGACGGAAACTGGGCGACGGTTGAAAAGGCCATCGAAAAGAAGGTTCAGGCCAAGGCGGAAGCCAAGGGCGCCGAAAGCGGCAAGACGGTCAGCGAAGCTGAGGTTCTTCAGGCGACACGCGATAGCGTGCGCGCCATCATGATGATCCGCGCTTATCGCATGCGCGGCCACTTGCATGCCAAGCTTGATCCGCTCGGCATTGCCAGCGCTGTCGAGGACTATAACGAGTTGTCACCGAAGTCTTACGGCTTCGAAGAGAGCGACTACGACCGCAAGATTTTCATCGATAACGTCCTTGGCCTCGAATATGCCAGCGTTCGCGAGATGATCGAGATTCTAGAGCGCACCTATTGCTCTACGCTCGGCGTCGAGTTCATGCACATGTCTAGCCCGGAAGAAAAGGGCTGGATTCAGGAACGCATCGAAGGCCCGGACAAGGGCGTTGCATTCACCGCTGAAGGCAAGAAGGCGATCCTCTCCAAGCTGGTCGAAGCCGAAGGCTACGAACAGTTCCTCGACGTACGCTTCAAGGGCACCAAGCGTTTTGGTCTCGATGGTAGTGAATCGCTTATTCCGGCGTTGGAACAGATCATCAAGCGTGGTGGTCAGGATGGTCTGGAAGAGGTCGTTCTCGGCATGGCCCACCGTGGCCGTCTGAACGTGCTGACCAACGTCATGGGCAAGCCGCACCGCGCCGTGTTCCATGAGTTCAAGGGCGGTTCGTTCAAGCCTGACGACGTCGAAGGTTCAGGCGACGTGAAGTACCACCTCGGTGCGTCTTCCGACCGTGAGTTCGATGGCAACAAGGTTCACCTGTCCCTGACGGCCAACCCGTCCCACCTTGAAATCGTCAACCCTGTCGTCATGGGCAAGGCCCGCGCCAAGCAGGACCAGCTTGCCAAGTCGTGGGATGGCGATACCATCCCATTGTCTGAGCGCGCAAAGGTTCTGCCTTTGCTGCTGCACGGTGATGCTGCTTTTGCAGGTCAGGGCGTGGTTGCTGAAATTCTCGGCCTGTCCGGTCTGCGCGGTCACCGCGTTGCCGGTACCATGCATTTCATCATCAACAACCAGATCGGCTTTACGACCAATCCGGGCTTCTCCCGCTCGTCGCCTTACCCATCCGACGTTGCCAAGATGATCGAAGCGCCGATCTTCCACGTCAATGGTGACGATCCGGAAGCGGTGGTTTATGCGGCCAAGGTTGCGACCGAATACCGTATGAAGTTCCATAAGCCTGTCGTCATCGACATGTTCTGCTATCGCCGCTTCGGCCACAATGAAGGCGACGAGCCGTCCTTCACGCAGCCGAAGATGTACAAGGTCATTCGCGCGCACAAGACCGTTGCGAATATCTATGCGGAGCGCCTGATTGCCGAAGGTCTGCTGACCGAAGGCGAATTCGAAAAGATGAAGGCCGACTGGCGCGCCAATCTGGAGCAGGAATTCGAAGCCGGCCAGAGCTACAAGCCGAACAAGGCCGACTGGCTGGACGGTCAGTGGTCCGGTCTGCGTGCCGCCGACAATGCCGATGAGCAACGTCGTGGCAAGACCGGTGCTCCGATGAAGCAACTCAAGGAAATCGGTCGCAAGCTGTCGACCATTCCTGAGGGTTTCAAGGCGCACAAAACCATCCAGCGCTTCATGGAAAACCGCGCACAGATGATCGAGACCGGCGAAGGTCTGGATTGGGCGATGGCGGAAGCCATGGCATTCGGTTCGCTGGTCGTAGACGGTCACAAGATTCGCCTGTCCGGTCAGGATTGCGAACGCGGTACCTTCTCGCAGCGCCATTCTGTTCTTTACGATC
This sequence comes from Agrobacterium sp. 20P9.1.2, assembly GCF_057799395.1. Lineage (NCBI taxonomy): Bacteria > Pseudomonadati > Pseudomonadota > Alphaproteobacteria > Hyphomicrobiales > Rhizobiaceae > Agrobacterium > Agrobacterium sp. 20P9.1.2. Next base: position 78,988 of record NZ_JBYOKI010000006.1, on the reverse strand, counting down.
AGGAGACGGAAGAGCGTTACATTCCGCTGGCCAATCTCGCGCCAACGCAGGCTCGCTACGAAGTCATCAACTCCATGCTTTCGGAAGAAGCTGTTCTCGGTTTCGAATATGGCTACTCGCTGGCTCGCCCGAATGCGCTGACGCTGTGGGAAGCCCAATTCGGCGACTTCGCCAACGGTGCACAGGTCGTGTTCGACCAGTTCATCTCGTCGGGTGAGCGCAAGTGGCTTCGTATGTCAGGTCTCGTCTGCCTTCTGCCGCACGGCTATGAAGGTCAGGGTCCAGAGCACTCGTCCGCTCGTCTGGAACGCTGGTTGCAGATGTGCGCCGAAGACAACATGCAGGTCGCCAACGTCACGACGCCGGCTAACTACTTCCACATCCTGCGCCGTCAGGTGAAGCGCGACTTCCGCAAGCCGCTGATCCTGATGACGCCGAAGTCTCTGCTGCGCCACAAGCGTGCGACGTCTTCGCTGACCGAACTGGGTGGCGAGTCCTCCTTCCACCGTCTGCTGTGGGACGATGCTGAGGTCATCAAGGACGGTCCGATCAAGCTCCAGAAGGATTCGAAGATCCGCCGCGTCGTGCTCTGCACAGGCAAGGTCTATTACGATCTTCTCGAAGAGCGCGAAAAGCGTGGCATCGACGACGTCTACCTGCTGCGCATCGAGCAACTCTATCCGTTCCCGGCCAAGGCGCTCATCAACGAGCTGTCCCGCTTCCGCAACGCGGAGATGGTCTGGTGCCAGGAAGAGCCGAAGAACATGGGTGCGTGGTCGTTCATCGACCCTTATCTGGAATGGGTTCTGGCGCATATCGATGCCAAGTACCAGAAGGTCCGTTACACGGGTCGTCCGGCTGCTGCATCGCCTGCAACGGGCCTGATGTCCAAGCACCTCGCGCAGCTCGCGGCATTCCTGGAAGACGCGCTGGGAGAGTAAAATCTCTCCCACACGCACCCTCGCAAAACAGATATCTGATGAAACGGAACTAGATCATGGCCACTGAAATCCGCGTACCAACCCTCGGCGAGTCCGTCAGCGAAGCAACTGTCGGAACATGGTTCAAAAAGGTTGGCGATACCGTCAAGGCTGATGAGCCGCTGGTAGAACTGGAAACCGACAAGGTAACCGTCGAAGTTCCAGCTCCTGCCTCCGGCGTGCTGACAGAAATCGTTGCTCAGAACGGTGAAACGGTTGGTCTCGACGCGCTTCTCGGCCAGATCGCTGAAGGTGCTGCCGGCACTGCTGCGGCTGCGCCAGCCGCCGCACCGGCAAAGGCTGCCGAGCCTGCTGCTGCTGCCCCGGCACCTGCTGTGTCCGCTGCTCCTGCTGCAAGCTCCATGCCGCCAGCACCGGCTGCCGGAAAGCTGCTGGCTGAAAACAACCTCTCTGCCGATCAGGTCGATGGTTCCGGCAAGCGTGGACAGGTTCTGAAGGGTGACGTTCTTGCCGCTGTTGCCAAGGGCACGTCGGCTCCAGCCGCAGCCCCTGCTGCCGTTGCTGCACCTCGTCCAGTTTCTGCTGAAGGCGATGCCGTTCGCGAAGAGCGCGTGAAGATGACGCGCCTGCGTCAGACCATCGCCCGTCGCCTCAAGGATGCGCAGAACACAGCCGCCATGCTGACCACTTACAACGAAGTGGACATGACAGCGGTTATGGAACTGCGCAATCGCTACAAGGACGTGTTCGAGAAGAAGCACGGCGTCAAGCTCGGCTTCATGGGCTTCTTCACCAAGGCCGTGACCCACGCGCTGAAGGAACTGCCTGCCGTCAACGCCGAAATCGACGGCAACGACATCATCTACAAGAACTATTGTCACGTCGGCATGGCTGTCGGCACCGACAAGGGCCTTGTCGTTCCGGTCATCCGTGATGCCGACCAGCGTTCTATCGCTGGCGTTGAAAAGGAACTCGGTCGTCTTGCCAAGGCAGCCCGCGACGGTTCGCTCGGCATGGCCGACATGCAGGGCGGCACCTTCACCATCACCAATGGTGGTGTCTACGGTTCGCTGATGTCTTCGCCGATCCTCAACGCTCCTCAGTCTGGTATTCTCGGCATGCACAAGATCCAGGAGCGTCCGGTCGCCATAGGCGGTCAGGTCGTCATCCGTCCGATGATGTATCTCGCGCTCTCCTACGATCACCGCATCGTGGACGGCAAGGAAGCCGTGACCTTCCTCGTTCGCGTCAAGGAAAGCCTTGAGGATCCCGAGCGTCTGGTTCTCGATCTCTGATCGAACTTGCTTTTTCGGTCAGCGGGGTTTCAAGTGAAATCCCGCTGAAATTGTCTCAGGAGCTTGCTCGTGCAACCCACTTTTCTCGCCGCATCACCGTTTCTGCCCCTCGTGGGGATCAGTGTGCTCATTCTGATGGTGCATATCGCGCTGCAGGCCATGATCGCGACGAAAGAACTTGGAAGCAGCTGGAACGCCGGTCCGCGTGACGACGGCAAAAAACCGCAGGGTAAGCTGGCTGGCCGTGCAGAGCGCGCAGCCTCTAATTTTCTCGAAACCTACGTCGCCTTCATCGCTCTGGCCTTCGGTGTCATCATGGCGGGTGATCCTGCCGGGATTGCTTTGATTGGCGCATGGATCTGGGTTGTCTGCCGCATCGTCTATATCCCGCTCTATCTGGCGGGCATCCCCTATGTTCGGTCGCTGGTCTGGATCGGCTCGATGATCGGGCTGTTGCTCATGCTGTTTGTCTTGTTGTTCTGAGGACAGTCGATGCACCAATATCTCATTGAACTTGCATCACTCATGGCGATCTTCGCTTTCGCCATCGTGTCTCCAGGCGCCGATCTCGCCATGGTCATGCGCCAGGCGATGACGCACGGACGCCGTGAAGCCATCATCACCAGCTTTGGTGTCGGAACGTCGCTGATGTTCCATGTGACCTATACGATCCTCGGGCTGGGCCTGATCATCTCGCAATCCATCTATCTCTTCAACATCGTCAAATGGCTCGGCGTCGCCTATCTCATCTATATCGGCATCAAGGCTTTGCGGGCTGGCAAGATGGAAATGCCCGAAGTTGACGGCGCTGAGTTGGTTCAGCGGAAACGCCAGTCTGGCCTGAAAGCCTTTACGCTGGGCTTTGCCGCCAATGCGCTTAACCCGAAGCCGGTCTTCTTCTTTCTGTCGATCTTTTCGACTGTCGTTCATGCGCACACGCCGGTCCCGATCAAGTTCGGCTATGGCTTCGTCATGGCCAGCTGCCTCATCCTATGGTTCGTCGGTGTCAGCATGTTCATGACAACGCCGCGCATGCGCGCAGCTTTTGCTCGCGCCAGCCAATGGATCGACCGTACTAGCGGCGTGGTGTTCATCGCGCTCGGCATCAAACTTGCAACCGAAAAGTCGGCGTGACCCAGTATACTGGAGAGAGGGCCGGTTTGCTGGCTGTAAAGATTGGACGTTTCCTGTGATTTGCAACGGAGTCAAATTTTTTGCTGCCGCCGGGGCGACACTTTTGTTGGCAACAGGCTGCAAGGATGAAGAGCGATTTGATCCTGCGAAAATTTCTTCGAACCTCGGAGTTTTTACACAGGCATCCAGTTCACTCTCTGAACGTAGGTTGATAGAAGTCCCGATTGGCGAACTAAAGCTGCCTGACGGGAAGTTGGTGTCGTTGGATCCGTTGGTTCAACCAGAAAAGAAGCCATTCACGCGGGTTGTAGAGCCTGGATCCTATCCCGTATCTTTCATACGAAGTGCGAGCGAACACTCTCGGCCAGCGTTTCTTGTGATCCGATTTTCGCAAGCGCAGGTCAAAAAATTTGAAATCGCTACCATTGAAGGTCAGGATGTCGCCACACTAAAGGATGACGAATTCTTCGGCATTGGCGTCGATGCGGGGATCGCTGGTTTCGCTAATGCGGGCTATGGCGCTGCGCGAGCCAAGTTCGAAGCCGCCGAACAGGAAAAGCCGAGCAGTCGGTACAGCAATTATTACGATGATGTGATTGCTAACGCGATGCCAGGTAAAGAGGCTGACGAATTTGCAGTGGACCACCCCCTGAAGGGTGAGGATGGCGCTGCTGCAATGACGCAGGCTGGCTGGGGTGATGGGTATTATCCTACGTTTTGGGGCTTGGATGAAGATAACAAGCCTGTTCTGGCTTTCATCGAGTTTTTCGTTATCACTGATGGCGATGGCCGCTCGGATGCAGAGAAAGAAGAGGCGGCAGCGCTTTCCAAAATGACAGTGGAGCAGCAAGCGGACAACAAAGCGGCCTTCAAGGCACTTGAGGCAGGTGATGATGTCGCTTTCGAGAAATTCCTTGTCGAGAAACGCATTACGCCCAAGGACTATATTTTGGGCCGGGGCGGTTCTTTCCTTCTAGAAGCTATTCGCCAGGATCGCTCTGCCGCACTGCGCGCGATGCTGGAAGCTGGTGCAGACGACGGGCTAGCACCAAGCGACCAGTTTTTAAGCAAATCATACTCAGCCTTTGCGCGGAGCATGGATGAATACGCCGCCAAGGCAAAGGCCGAGGGTAAGAGCATGCCCCCTCCCCGGTCAAAAGAACTCATGGACGTGATTGCGGAGCTTGAAAAGCGCCCCGGCACGTCCGATCAATCGAAATCAAGCACTCAGGAATAGGAAATAGCTATGGCATATGATGTAGTTGTAATCGGCACCGGCCCGGGCGGATATGTTTGCGCGGTCAAGGCAGCGCAGCTTGGTTTGAAGGTTGCCGTTATCGAAAAGCGAGCGACCTATGGCGGCACTTGCCTGAACGTTGGCTGCATTCCATCCAAGGCCCTGTTGCACGCATCGGAAGTCTTTGCGCATGTGGCCCATGGCGTTGACAGCCTCGGCATCGAGGTTGCTGCGCCAACGCTGAACCTCGACAAGATGATGGCGCATAAGGACGGCGTGGTGAAGGCCAATGTCGATGGCGTTTCCTTCCTGTTCAAGAAGAACAAGATCGATACCTTCCAGGGTCTCGGTAAGGTCGTGTCTGCCGGCAAGGTTTCCGTAACGAATGATGCGGGCGAGGTTCAGGAGATTGAAGCCAAGAACATCGTCATCGCTACCGGTTCCGACGTTGCGGGCATTCCGGGCGTTCAGGTCGATATCGATGAGCAGGTGATCGTGTCCTCGACTGGCGGCATTGCTCTGACAAAGGTTCCGGAAAAGATGATCGTTGTCGGCGGTGGTGTCATCGGCCTCGAGCTCGGCTCGGTCTGGTCGCGTCTCGGCGCCAAGGTTACGGTCGTCGAATATCTCGACAATATTCTCGCTGGCATGGATGGTGAGCTGTCCAAACAGGCGCAGCGTCTGTTTGCCAAGCAGGGTATCGATTTCAAGCTGGGTGCTAAGGTCACGGCTGTCGAAAAGTCTGGCGATGGCGCCAAGGTTGTGTTCGAGTCGGTCAAGGGCGGTGCAGCTGAAACGCTCGACGCCAATGTCGTGCTGATTTCCACCGGTCGCAAGCCTTACACCGAAGGTCTTGGTCTGGCAGAAGCGGGCGTCGTTCTGGATAGCCGTGGCCGCGTTGAGATTGACGGTCATTACAAGACAAATGTCGAAGGCATCTACGCCATCGGCGACGTGGTCAAGGGCCCGATGCTGGCGCATAAGGCTGAAGATGAAGGCGTGGCACTGGCGGAAATTCTCGCCGGTCAGCACGGCCATGTAAATTACGATGTTATCCCTGGCGTCGTCTACACCCAGCCGGAAGTCGCTTCTGTCGGCAAAACGGAAGAGGAACTGAAGGCTGCCGGTATCGAATACAAGGTTGGCAAGTTCCCCTTCACCGCCAATGGTCGCGCCCGTGCTATGCAGGTTACCGATGGTTTCGTGAAAATCCTGGCCGACAAGGAAACGGATCGCGTTCTCGGCGGCCACATTCTCGGCTTTGGCGCTGGCGAGTTGATTCAGGAAATTTCCGTCCTGATGGAATTCGGCGGTTCGTCGGAAGATCTCGGTCGTACATGCCACGCGCATCCGACCATGTCTGAAGCGGTGAAGGAAGCAGCGCTTGCGACCTTCTTCAAGCCGATCCACATGTAAGATCTGATGTCCAGCAAAAGGCCGCAGACCCGTTACCGGGCTGCGGCCTTTTGTGCCTGATCGCAAGTCCTAAACGCGGATGGCGTGCAGGTACTGGAAGTGCCTGTCATATTGCGCCAGCACGTCCTGAATGAGCTCTTCCTTGGTGAAGCCCATCACGTCGTAGTCCTGTCCGCCGTCCGAGAGGAACACCTCGGCCCGGTAGTAATATTCGGCCCGCTTGCGGCTGGATTGGCTCTCGAAGAAGCTGTAGCCCGGCGTTTCGTAGCGGCGCATGCGGATGCCATAGATGAACTCTTCCGCTTCGCCCGGCGTGACAGTCAGTTTTAGCCTGTCATCCTTATTGTCCAGCTGCGAGGTGAGAGATCGTTTCTCGAGTTCAAGGGCAACGGCTTCCAGCGCAGGTGTTGCAGTTTCCTGCATGAAACGGTCTGTCTCTGCTTTGCCGGGATGGTTGAGAATGCCCTGCAACTGTCGTTGCCAGGTGGCAGACTGGCGCGGCCTCAGGCTCTGGACGAGTGCGTTCTGGCGAAGGCCCTCGCGTTGCAGACCTTTCCACAGACCCCCGCACATCAGCAGCATGACGAAGGTGAAGGGCAGGGCTCCGGCGATGGAGGCGGTCTGAAGCGCATCGAGACCGCCTGTCGACAGTAGGATTGCGCCGATGACGCCGGAGACGATGGCCCAGAAGACACGACGCGCTGTCGGTCCATCTTCACGACCGCCGGAGGTCAGCGTATCAATGACGAGCGCGGACGAATCCGCCCCGGTGACGAAGAAGAACACAATCAGCGCCATGGCAAACCACGAGACGTAGACGCCAAGCGGAAACTGTTCGAGGAACACGAAGAGCGCGAGTGTCACGTCATTGGCAACGGCCTCGGAGACTGCGGTGGTCGCGCCCGTCAGGTGCATGGAAAGCGCCGTGTCACCGAACACCGTCATCCATGCAAAGCTGAAACCGGCCGGCACCAGCAGCACACCGGCGATGAATTCACGGATGGTGCGGCCACGGGAAATGCGGGCAATGAACATGCCGACGAAGGGCGACCATGCAATCCACCAGCCCCAATAAAACAGCGTCCAGTCACCCAGCCATTCGCTCGGTCCTTTATCCGGCGCATAGGCATACATGTAAAAGGTGCGCAGGACGAAGTGGTCGAGATAGGCTCCGAGGTTTTGCACGAAGGCGCGCAGCAGGAAGGTCGTCGGGCCCATGACGAAGACGAACAGCATCAAGGCCACCGCCATCAGCATGTTCAGGTTCGACAGAAACTTGATACCCTTGTCGAGACCGGTCGCGACCGACACGGTGGCCATGCCGGTGATGACGACGATCAGCGGCAGCTGAATCCAGAAACTGATCGGCCAGCCAAGAACGTGGTTGAAACCGGCATTGACCTGAAGCACGCCCAGACCAAGCGATGTCGCCACACCGAACAGTGTGCCGATGACCGCGAAAATATCGACGGCATTTCCGATGGGCCCGTAGATACGGTCACCAATCAGCGGATAAAGCGCCGAGCGCATGGTGAGTGGTAGGCCATGGCGGAACGAGAAATAGGCAAGCGACAGGCCGATGACGGCATAAACGGCCCAGGCGTGCAGGCCCCAGTGGAAATAGCTGATTTCCATCGCGGTGCGCGCCGCATCGATGGTCGCTGGATCACCCGTCGGTGGTGCGGTGAAATGTTTGACTGGCTCCGCCACGCCAAAGAAAACAAGACCAATGCCCATGCCTGCGGCAAACAGCATTGAGAACCATGCGCCATAACTGTAATCCGGTTCGGAATGGTTTGGGCCGAGCTTGATACGGCCATGGCTGGAAAAGCCGAGATAGAGCATGAAGATCAGGAAGACGGCGACCGAGAGCAGGTAGATCCAGCCCAGTTCGGTGACGATCCAAGATTGTGCGGCGCTGAAGACCGCGGCGGACCCCTGCGGTGTCACGACACCAGCGATGACGAAGAGCAGTGTCAGTCCAACGGACCAGAAGAAGACGGGTTTGTTGACACCCTCTGTCAAACCTACGCGCTTTTGCTCTGGTGGTTGCGGTTCAGCCATGCCTTGTCCCCTCGCAATAGATGTTCCAGCACCGCTTGCGCGGCGCTATGCGAGGAATGAATGAATCGCACGCGAGTTGGTTGCATGGCGCGGTATAATTTTTGTTTAGAATAGTCTAATTTTACAGTGGGTTAGACGATACCTGGCCTATTGCACCGCGGTGAGCGTGAAGCCCTTTTCGCGCAGCAGTTCGATAACGCCAACCTTGCCGGGCAGGTGCAAGGCACCCACAGCCATAAACACATTGCCCTTTTCCAGATGCGGCGCAGCGCCATTGGCCATCACATGGTTGCGGTCATCGATGATGCGCTGTTCGAAGGCTGCGTAACCATCCTGCGTTTGTGTATCCTGATTGGGATCGATGTGCTTCATCATCGGCATGATCATGCCGACATTGCCCTCGAGATAGAGGTCGATCATCGTCGTCATGACATCATTCATCTTGTCGCCAAGCTGCAGCATGTCGATCAAAGACTGGATGTGGAAGGACATGGGCAGTTCGGAAATGGCGGTGACCTGCTCCAGAAGCGTTTCAAGACCAACCAGTTGCTTGCCTTCGCTCAAGGCATCCTTGGCAAGCTTCATATCCAGAAAGTTGGCGCCCTGAGCCTTGCGGGCAAATTCACAGGCCGGAAGCGCAACGAAGCTGGACAGAATCCATGGCTTCATCTTCACCACGGCGTTGAGCGGAATACCGCGCTCTTTCAGCCCGCTTTCCAGCTTTGCGATATCGTCTTTCGGCAGCATATCGGTAATGGATTTGCCATCGAGGAACATGGTCAGTTCCGGCTTTGCCAGAAGAGAGGCGGCGGCCTGCTTTTCGCTGGTGATCTCATCCGATTCGACGATGACCGTTGCCGCTTTTGCAAAGGCTTCGCTGGCACCCTTGGGCATGCCCACCACGCGCGGATCGGAAATATGCATGGTGCCGAGAAGCCATGATGGCTCAACGCCGGCCTTCTCGATCTTCCAGAATGTGGCTTCGCCATTCGGTATCTGCTTTGCATCGGCCAGAATGGCGGCATAGCGCGCAGGATCGGTTTTCTGCATATCGATAAGCAGATTTGAGCCTGCGCAAACGATAGGCTGCTCAGCCGCATTGGCTTCGCTCAGCGATAGCAGGGTTAACAGTAAAACAGCAATGGCTGCGACATGCAGCGAGGCCAGCAGCCACAACAGCGCATCGCCAAGACGGCCCATCAGCAGCGATGTCAGATTTTGAGGCCTGGAAAGAACGATCATCGAATCACCCCGGTTTTCTGCCAACGCTTATAAGGGTGCGGATTTGCACGGACGGTTAACGTCTTTGGTTAACAGGGCGTTACCGGTTGTTCCTTTTTAAGCATGGGTCGAAACATCGTTGGCGATGTATCAAGCGCGCGGATGCGCATTGTCGTAAATCTCCAGCAATCGCGCCGTATCGACCCCGGTATAAATCTGTGTCGTGGACAGGCTGGCATGTCCCAGCAATTCCTGAATGGTGCGAAGATCACCACCGCCTGCCAGAAGATGGGTGGCGAAGGAATGACGCAGCGCATGCGGCGTGGCATTTTCCGGCAGGCCAAAAGCACCGCGCAGTTTCTGCATTTCCCGCTGAATGATCGCTGGCTGAAGTTTGCCACCGCGCGCGCCAAGAAACAGTGGCTCGTCCGCCGCCAGATGATAGGGACAAAGCGAGCGATAGGCGTCGACCGCTTCCAGAACGACGGGAAGCAGCGGCACCAGCCGCATCTTGTTGCCTTTGCCGGTTACCCGCAGGCTGCGCGTTCCGCTGGTCAGATCGGATGCCGTTAGGTCAAGCGCTTCTGAAATACGCAATCCGCATCCGTAAAGCAGTGCAAGCACGGCGGCATTGCGCGCGGCAATCCATGGTTCTTCGGAAAGCTGTGCGTCAGCTGTCGTTATCTTCAACGCCTGCCGGTCCGTCAGCGGTTTGGGTAGTGATTTCGGCTGTTTGGGTGATCGCATGGCGGTCGCACCCGCTGCGTTGACGAGGCCCTTCTTCTCCAGATGCCGCAGGAAAGATCGCAGACCGGCAAGATGGCGACCGAGCGACCGGGCACCGGCGCCCTCTTTTCGGCGAGACGCCAGAAAGGCACGCAGATCGACGGGTTTCAGCTTGTTGATATCGGTGAGGCGGGTGGAATTGCCGAGATAACCGGTCATGAACATCAGAAACTGCCGCGTGTCGCGCTCATAGGCTTCGAGCGTATTATCCGCCAGCCGCCTCTCACCTTCCAGCGAAGAGAGCCATAACTGCCGCTCTTTCAGAAGCTCCTGATCGGCAAAGGTGAGGATGTCATCCAAGGCATATATCCCGTCATTGATGGACGAGCATAGACGTATGCCCTCTGCATTTGGTTAAAATGCGGGTAACGGATGGGCGAATTATGTCCTCCGAAAATCGATTTCGATTTCTGGGCCGATGCGCTAAAGGTTCCCTTTCCCGTCTCCAGAGGGCATTGTCGCCAGCATCATGGCAAACGATTCGACCGATTTGTTTGGGGCGCTGTTTAATCAGCGCAAGCCCGCTTCGTCTGACCCTGTCGCGGCCGTACCCGTATTGGTGCCTCTGCCCGCGCCGGGGCCATATAGCTATGCGGTGCCAGAAGATATGGTGGTCGAGCCGGGCTCCATCGTGCAGGTGCCGTTGGGCCCGCGACAGGTCATCGGTGTGGTCTGGGACAAGAGCGATGGCAATGCCGTCGATCCGAAGAAGCTGCGGCCCATCACCAAGACCTTCGATTGCCCGCCCATGCGCGAGGAGATGCGCCGCTTCATCGATTGGGTTGCCGCCTATACGCTCTCGCCGCCGGGGCTGGTGGCGCGCATGGCGCTGCGTGCCCCCGCCGCCTTCGATCCAGAACCGATGATCGAAGGCCTGCGACTGACGGAAGCGCGCCCTGAACGGCTGACGCCTGCGCGCGAACGGGTGCTGGAGCTTGCCGCAGAAGGGCATGACTGGACCAAAAGCGGTCTTGCCAACGCGGCTGGCGTGTCTTCGAGCGTCATCGATGGTCTTGCCAAGCAGGGTGTTTTTGAAACCGTATTTCTGCCTGCTCCTGCGGTGGTGGCTGAGCCGGACCCTGACTATGTCGAGCCACGTCTGGAGGGCCCGCAGAAACAGGCGGCGTCCGAAATTCTGGAGGACGTAAAAAAGGGTGGCTTTGCGGTTTCGCTGATCGATGGCGTGACGGGTTCCGGCAAGACCGAGGTCTATTTCGAAGCGGTGGCGGAGACCTTGCGGCAGGGCAAACAAGTGCTGATCCTGCTGCCGGAAATCGCCCTGACGGCCTCGTTTCTGGACCGTTTTCAGGATCGGTTCGGCTCCAAACCGGCGGAATGGCATTCCGATCTTTCGCCGCGTATGCGGGAAAAGGTCTGGCGGCAGGCCGTGACGGGGGAGGTGCGTGTCGTCGCCGGTGCGCGCTCGGCACTGTTTCTACCCTTCGATAATCTCGGCCTCATCATCGTGGATGAGGAGCATGACCCCGCCTACAAGCAGGAAGATCGCGTCTATTATAATGCCCGCGACATGGCGGTCGTGCGCGCCCGCATCGCGGATTTTCCGGTCGTGCTGGTGTCGGCAACGCCATCGGTGGAAAGTCAGGTCAACGGCACGTCAGGCCGCTATAATACCATTCACCTGCACACGCGCTTTGGCGATGCGGCCATGCCGGACCTGCATCTGGTCGATATGCGCCGCCACCCGCCGGAACGCGGCGGTTTTCTGTCGCCAGTGCTGTTGCGCGGCATAGCCAAAACCATGGAGAAGGGTGAGCAGTCGCTGCTTTTCCTGAACCGGCGTGGTTATGCCCCGCTGACGTTGTGCCGCGTATGCGGCCACCGCTTCCAGTGCCCGCAATGTTCCAGCTGGCTGGTGGAGCATCGTTTCCGCAGTCAGCTCCAGTGCCATCAGTGCGGCCACAATCAGCCGACGCCCGACCATTGCCCGGAATGCGGCACCTTCGATCATCTGGCGGCCTGCGGCCCCGGCGTGGAGCGCATCGCTGAAGAGGTGGAAAAACACTTTCCCGAAGCGCGCACCATCGTGCTGTCTTCGGACCTTATGGGCGTCAAGCGGCTGCGGCTGGAACTGGAAGCCATCGTCAAGGGCGAGGCGGATATCGTCATTGGCACGCAGCTGGTGGCCAAGGGTCATAACTTCCCGCTGATGACGCTGGTTGGTATTGTCGACGCCGATATCGGTCTGGCAAATGGTGATCCGCGTGCGGCGGAGCGCACCTTCCAGCTTTTGTCACAGGTTACAGGGCGTGCCGGTCGAACGGGCCTGAAGAGCCATGGCCTGTTGCAAACCTATCAGCCGCAGCATCCGGTCATGCAGGCCATCGTCTCTGGCGATGCCGCAGCCTTTTACGAGCGGGAAGTGATCGAGCGGGAAAAGGCGCTGCTACCGCCCTTCGGACGGTTGGCCTCCGTCATCATTTCCGCAGATACGCGCGCGGAGGCCGAAACCCATGCGCGCGGTCTGCGTGCGTCTGCGCCTCCAGCTTCCGGCATCATGCTGCTGGGCCCCGCCGAAGCGCCGCTGGCATTGATCCGGGGGCGTTACCGCTTCCGGCTGTTGGTCCATGGCAAACGAAACTCGGACATGCAGTCCTTCATGCGCGCCATGCTGGGCAATGGGCCGAAGGAACGCGGATCGATCCATGTGCAGGTCGATATCGATCCACAAAGTTTTCTCTGACCTTCTTTCGATGGCCTGTCCTTCATGCCATAAGGCGGGCAGGGGAACACTGATTTGGGGACTATCATGGAATTTTATTTTCCAACGGAATTTGGCGAGCAACTGGCCTTCGGTGCGGCAGCCGTTTCCGCCATCATCGGGCTCGTCATCATGTTTGCGCCAGGCGTGACGTTCCGCCTGTTCGGTCTTCAATATCTGGGTGAACGTCGCGACGGCCTCGTTCTTTTGCGGTCCTCTCTGGCGGGTTTCTATCTCGGTTTCGGAGCCACTGCGCTGCTTCTCGCGCAGCCCATGGTCTATCTCGCTTTCGGGGCGTCTTTTGCTCTTGCGGTCTTCGGTGCGGTTCTGTCGATTCTCTCCGACGGAGGCGCAACAATACGAAATTGCTTACTTCTGGTTGTGCATGCCGCGCTGGCTGCGTTGCCGCTCATGTATGTTTTCGGATTGGTCTGAGAGGGCGTTTGCGTGAATTTTGCCGCTCATATGAGCGTCAGAGGCATAATGTCGCAAAATTTAACGTCATCCCTCTTGCCCAAACGACACTTTCCGTTACTACGCGTGTTGCGAGTCCCGGCTTCCTATGCTAGACGGACCGCGAAATCGAGATAAGGCAGGGGGGAATTCCGGCCTTTTTCGGGGAAATTGAAACGATTTCAAGAATTTGGTGGAGCTGGTCCTCAGCTTGGCTTTCTTGGACGATTAGCAGGGAAAAAGTGCCCGTGGCAGATACCTCCCATGGAACATCCGGTGTAGCGGAAAGGTATGCGTCGTCGCTTTTCGAGCTTGCTCTGGAAGCGGGTGTGATTGAAGCGGTCGGTGCCGACCTCGACAAGTTTCAGGCTATGCTTGATGAAAGCGCAGATCTGAAGCGTCTGGTTGCGAGCCCGGTCTTTTCTGCGGAAGAGCAGTCTAAGGCTATTTCCGCAATCGCCGAGAAGGCTGGCATCTCTGGTCTGGCTGCGAATTTTCTGAAGGTCGTTGCGGGCAACCGTCGTCTGTTTGCCGTTCCCGGCATGGTCGTTGCTTATCGTGAAATCGTTGCCGCTCATCGCGGTGAGATCACTGCCGAAGTTACTTCGGCACATGCGCTGGATGAAGCGCAGGAAACTGAACTGAAGGCGGCGCTGAAGGGCGTTACTGGCAAGGATGTGAAGGTCGTGCTGACCGTCGATCCTTCCATTCTTGGCGGTCTTATCGTCAAGGTTGGCTCGCGCCAGACCGATACGTCTCTTCGCACCAAACTTTCCACCCTTAAGCTTGCACTGAAAGAGGTTGGCTGATGGATATCCGCGCCGCGGAAATTTCCGCAATTCTAAAAGACCAGATCAAAAATTTCGGCAACGAGGCAGAAGTCTCGGAAGTCGGCCAGGTGCTTTCCGTCGGTGACGGTATCGCCCGCGTTTACGGCCTCGACAATGTTCAGGCCGGTGAAATGGTCGAGTTCCCAGGCGGCATTCGCGGCATGGCACTCAATCTCGAAAACGACAACGTTGGTGTTGTTATTTTCGGTTCCGACCGTGACATCAAGGAAGGCGACACCGTCAAGCGGACTGGCGCTATCGTTGACGTTCCTGTCGGTCCAGAGCTTCTCGGCCGCGTGGTCGACGCTCTCGGCAACCCAATCGACGGCAAAGGCCCGATCAACGCAACGCGTCGTTCGCGCGTTGACGTCAAGGCTCCCGGCATTATTCCACGCAAGTCGGTTCATGAGCCCATGTCCACAGGCCTCAAGGCCATCGACGCTCTGATCCCGGTTGGCCGTGGCCAGCGCGAGCTTGTCATCGGCGACCGCCAGACCGGCAAGACCGCCATCATTCTGGACACGATCCTGAACCAGAAGGCCATTCACGACAACGGCCCGGACAGCGAGAAGCTGTACTGCGTTTACGTGGCTATCGGCCAGAAGCGTTCGACCGTTGCCCAGTTCGTGAAGGTTCTGGAAGAGCGTGGCGCTCTCCAGTACTCGATCATCGTTGCCGCAACCGCTTCCGATCCTGCTCCAATGCAGTATCTGGCCCCGTTTGCCGGTTGCGCCATGGGCGAATACTTCCGTGACAATGGCATGCATGCGCTGATCGGTTACGACGACCTTTCCAAGCAGGCTGTTGCCTACCGTCAGATGTCGCTGCTTCTGCGTCGTCCTCCGGGCCGCGAGGCCTATCCTGGCGACGTTTTCTACCTGCACTCCCGTTTGCTCGAGCGCGCCGCCAAGATGGGTGACGATGCTGGCAACGGTTCGCTGACGGCGCTGCCTGTCATCGAAACGCAGGGTAACGACGTTTCCGCGTTCATTCCGACCAACGTGATCTCGATCACCGACGGCCAGATCTTCCTCGAAACCGACCTGTTCTATCAGGGTATCCGTCCGGCTGTTAACGTCGGTCTGTCGGTTTCGCGCGTTGGTTCTGCCGCTCAGATCAAGGCCATGAAGCAGGTTGCCGGTTCGATCAAGGGCGAGCTTGCCCAGTATCGTGAAATGGCAGCATTTGCCCAGTTCGGTTCCGACCTCGATGCCTCCACACAGCGCCTGCTGAACCGTGGTGCACGTCTGACCGAATTGCTCAAGCAGCCACAGTTCTCCCCGCTCAAGACGGAAGAACAGGTTGCGGTGATCTTCGCTGGTGTAAACGGTTACCTGGACAAGGTCGCTGTTGCAGATATCAGCAAGTTCGAGCAGGGTCTGCTGTCCTACCTCCGCTCGGAAGGCAAGGACATTCTCGACACCATCCGCACGGAAAAGGCTGTTAGCGATGATACCAAGGGCAAGCTGAAGACTGCTCTTGAGAACTTCGCCAAGTCTTTCTCCTGATTAGCCTCGTGACTGGGACGGATAACGGATGCCTTCACTAAAGGATCTGAAAAACCGCATTGCCTCCGTAAAGGCGACGCAGAAGATTACCAAGGCGATGAAAATGGTCGCCGCGGCGAAGCTTCGGCGCGCCCAGGAAGCTGCGGAGGCCGCCCGGCCTTACTCGCAGCGCATGGGTGCCGTGCTTGCCAATATCGCTCAGGCGGTAGAGGCAGACGTTGCTCCGGTTCTGATGACCGGTACGGGCAAGGACGACGTGCATCTGCTCGTCGTCTGCACGGCTGACCGTGGTCTTTGCGGTGGTTTCAATGCGCAGATTTCCCGTTTTGCTCGTGATCGTGCTCGCAAGCTGATCGCGCAGGGCAAGACGGTCAAGATCATGACTGTCGGCAAGAAGGGCTACGATAGCCTGCGTCGCGAATTCTCGTCCAACATCATTGAGCGCATTGAACTGCGTGACGTGAAGCGGGTGGGTTTCGAGAACGCCGATGGTATCGCCAAGAAGATCATTGCGCGTTTCAACGCCGGTGAGTTCGACGTCTGCACGCTGATCTATTCCGAGTTCAAATCGGTCATCAGCCAGATCCCGACAGGTTTGCAGCTTATTCCTGCTGCGGCTCCTGCGGTTGAGGTCGAGCAGTCTGCAAAGACGGCGATTTACGAATACGAGCCGGATGCGGCTTCCATTCTGGAAGACCTTATTCCGCGCAACATTTCGGTTCAGGTTTTCCGGGCTCTGCTCGAAAACGTTGCTGGCGAAATGGGTGCCAAGATGAGCGCGATGGACAATGCCACGCGCAACGCCGGTGAAATGATCAACAAGCTGACGCTTTCCTATAACCGTCAGCGTCAGGCTCAGATCACCAAGGAACTGATTGAAATCATTTCGGGCGCGGAAGCGCTCTGAGGTTAAGGAAAGAGGGTAAGGATAATGGCTAAGGCAGCTACCCCCAAGAAAACCGCAGCGATCACTGGCGCGACCGGCAAGGTTACGCAGGTTATCGGCGCTGTTGTCGACGTGGCGTTCGAAGGCGACCTGCCTGCGATCCTCAACGCGGTCGAAACTGACAATAACGGCAACCGTCTGGTTCTCGAAGTTGCGCAGCATCTCGGCGAAAACGTTGTTCGCACGATCGCCATGGACTCGACCGAAGGTCTGGTTCGCGGTCAGGCCGTCCGTGACACGGGCGCTCCGATCACCGTTCCTGTCGGTCCTGAGACACTCGGCCGTATCATGAACGTTATCGGCGAGCCGGTTGACGAAGCAGGTCCGCTGGTTACCTCCGGCAAGCGCGCCATTCACCAGGAAGCACCATCCTACGTCGAGCAGTCGACGGATGGCCAGATTCTGGTTACCGGCATCAAGGTCGTCGACCTTCTCGCACCTTACGCAAAGGGCGGCAAAATTGGCCTGTTCGGCGGCGCGGGCGTTGGCAAGACCGTTCTGATCATGGAACTGATCAACAACGTCGCCAAGGCGCATGGTGGTTACTCGGTATTTGCCGGCGTGGGTGAACGTACCCGCGAAGGCAACGACCTTTACCACGAAATGATCGAATCCGGCGTGAACAAGCATGGCGGCGGCGAAGGCTCCAAGGCAGCACTCGTCTACGGCCAGATGAATGAACCACCAGGTGCGCGTGCTCGCGTTGCTCTGACGGGTCTGACCATCGCTGAAGACTTCCGTGACAAGGGCCAGGACGTTCTGTTCTTCGTGGACAACATCTTCCGCTTCACGCAGGCTGGTTCCGAAGTGTCGGCTCTCTTGGGCCGTATTCCTTCCGCTGTGGGTTATCAGCCAACGCTGGCAACCGACATGGGCCAGATGCAGGAACGCATCACCACCACGACCAAGGGTTCGATCACCTCGGTTCAGGCTATTTACGTACCTGCCGACGACTTGACCGACCCGGCGCCTGCAACTTCGTTCGCCCACTTGGACGCAACGACCGTTCTGTCGCGTTCGATCGCTGAAAAGGGTATTTACCCGGCTGTTGACCCGCTCGACTCCACGTCGCGCATGCTCGACCCGATGATCGTTGGCGAAGAGCACTATGAAGTTGCCCGTAAGGTTCAGATGACCCTGCAGCGCTACAAGGCTCTCCAGGACATCATCGCGATCCTTGGCATGGACGAACTGTCTGAAGAAGACCGTTTGGCTGTTGCGCGCGCTCGTAAGATCGAGCGCTTCCTGTCGCAGCCGTTCTTCGTGGCTGAAATCTTCACCGGTTCTCCGGGCAAGCTCGTGGCTCTTGAAGACACGATCAAGGGCTTCAAGGGTCTCGTCAACGGCGAGTACGACCACCTGCCGGAAGCTGCTTTCTACATGGTCGGCTCGATGGAAGAAGCCATCGAAAAGGCCAAGAAGATGGCTGGCGAAGTCGCCTGATAATCGTCAAAAAGGCGCGTGGCTTTTGCACGCGCCTTTGTCCGTCGCGCAACAAAAAAGAAGTGAATAGCCATGGCCGACAGTTTCAAATTCGAACTTGTTTCTCCGGAGCGTCTGCTTGTTTCCGAAACGGTCACTGAAGTTGTCATTCCGGCTATGCTCGGCGAAATGACGGTTCTGCCGAATCATGCGCCTGTCATGACCACGATCAAGCCAGGTCTGGTCACGGTGAAGTTCGCATCCGGTGAGACGCACAAATACGTGGTCTTCGGTGGTTTTGCGGATATCGTTCAGAGCGGCTGCACCTTGCTCGCTGAATCTGCAACGCCTGCCGACGACATCAGCGCCGATGACTTGCAGAAGCGTATCGATGCCGCCCGTTCGGAAATCGAAGAAGGCAATCATCACCACGAGCATCTGACCAAGCTCGAAAAGCATCTCTACGAATTGACGAACCTGCATGAGGTTCTCGTCGCCGCTTGAAAGCACCGGGCGGGTTCGTAAGAACGACTGCCCACAAAGCGGAAACTTCAAGCGGCCTTCTGGCCGCTTTTTGTTTTTAGGACGAGATGATGCCGGAGGTTGGCCTCGCGCCGAAGAACGTTTGAGCCGCAACGTTTATGCAGCATTGTCGAATTTGGCTTGCGGTCCTCCCTAGTTCTCGAAACACCTTGAAGTCCATGCCGCGCCGCTCAACAGCTTATTCGTTCTCTACCAAGTGAGGTTTTGATATGTCGAACCCATTAGCCTATCGAGCGGTGAAGCGCATATCGCGGCGCGATGGCGTCGTTTCCCTTGGGCAACGGGAGGCCCCGGAAGAAGTGCCGGTCGCCTTTTCCTATGGCGGTTCGACCCATGCCGTTATGATGGCATCGCCTGTCGATCTTGAAGATTTCGCCGTGGGTTTCAGCCTGACGGAAGGCATCATCGACAATCCCTCACAGGTGGATGAAATCGAAATCCTCCAGACCGAACAGGGCTTCGACGTTCAGGTCACGCTTTTCGATGAGCAGGCGGATGCTTTGCGCATTCGCAGGCGTCACATGGCCGGGCCTGTGGGTTGCGGCTTGTGCGGGATCGAATCCATAGAGCAGGCAGTGCGACCCATTCCAGACGTCTCGCGATCGCAGCTTTCGCTGAGCGCCGATGATCTCGTCGCTGCGATGGAGGCACTCCATCAGGCACAGCCCATTTTCCGCCAGACCCGTGCTGTGCATGGCGCTGGCTTTTACGTATCCGAGAAGGGATTGCTTGCGGCGCGGGAAGACGTGGGACGCCACAATGCGCTGGATAAGCTGGCGGGCGCTGTCCTGCGCAGCGGCCAGCATGGCGCTTCAGGTGCCGTCGTCGTCACCAGCCGCATCTCGGTCGAGATGGTGCAGAAGGCAGCCATTCTCGGAAGCCCGATCTTGGCTGCCGTCTCTGCCCCTACGGCTCTTGCCATCGAAACCGCAGAGAAGGCGGGCATGACGCTGGTCGCACTCGTGCGTGGAGACGATCTGGAGATATTCACACGCCCGGACCGGATCACAATCGACGGCTTTGAGGGCGAATTGCCGGGGTAAAGCTCAGCATTCGTTTTGCTTTCCTCCGAGGCTTTGATATTCGTCAGTTCAAATAATGCGCGCTGGAGTTTTTAATCCGCAAACCGCGCATCTCCATGCAAATATCTGACGGGCCGCTTTCCTGTTGCGGTTTCGGGAGAGCCACATGCAGCATGATCTGATCTCGAAAACGCGGTCTACCGCCCCGGAAACCGATTTCGGCCCCTGGCTCGCCAAGGCATCCGTCCTCGTCATCGATGACGAGCCGGGCATGCGCAATTTTTTGATGCGGACGCTGGAAACGCGCTGTGCTTTCGTGGATGAAGCCGCCGATACCGCTGAGGCGACGCGCAAGCTGGATGAGCGGCATTTCGACATCGTCATCCTCGATAATATCATGCCGAAGAAAACCGGTCTCGAATGGCTGGCCGAACAGAGAGCTATCGGTTTTTATGCCGATGCGATCCTGATGACGGCCTATGCCGATCTCGATACCGCGATTCAGGCTATCCGCGCCGGTGCTGCCGATTTCGTGCTGAAGCCGTTTCGCTCCAACCAGATATTGAATGCAATCTCGCGGGCGCTGGATCGCTCCAATCTGCAGCGGGAAAATTCGGCGCTGAAATACCAACTGCAAACCGCGTCTGACCACATATTCCTGCGGGACCGTCTGGTCGGCAGCTCTGCCACCATCCAGCAGACGCGCGATATGATCAGCCGCGTGGCTCCCTTGCCGACGTCGGTTCTGCTGACCGGTGAGTCCGGCACGGGCAAAGAGGTGCTGGCGCATTCCATCCATGATCTCTCCGACCGATCCGGCAAACCCTTCGTGCCGATCAATTGTGCGGCCATCCCTGCAGATATGCTGGAAACGGAATTGTTCGGCCATGTGAAAGGTGCGTTTACGGGAGCCGAAAGCCGACGCGAGGGTCTGTTCCTGCATGCGCAGGGCGGAACGCTGTTTCTGGATGAAATCGGCGAAATGCCGATTGCTTTGCAGAGCAAGCTGCTGCGGGTCATCGAAGACCGCAAGGTCCGCCCGGTCGGCGCGGAGCGGGAGGTACCCATCGACATCCGCTTCATCTTCGCGACCAATGCGGATCTGGCAGCGGATGTGGAGAAAGGGCGTTTCCGGGCCGATCTGTTTTACCGAATCAATGTCATGCAAATCTATCTCGCACCACTGCGAGATCGTGAGCATGACGTAGTGGAACTGACAGAACTCTTCATGCACAAGCTGTCGCAACAGCTCGGCATGCCACCGGTTGCCATCGATGACACGGTCCGGGCCATGCTGCTTGCCTATCATTGGCCGGGCAATGTGCGCGAGCTGCGCAATTTCATCGAGCGCAGCCTGATCCTCGGTCGTTTCCCGCTGGATTTGCGCGGTGGCGCTTCTGTCTCCTCGGCCTCGGGCACTCTGGAGGAAGTGGAGCGACGGCATATTCTCGCTGTCTTGAACGAGGTCGCGGGTAACAGGGATGAAGCGGCGCGGCGGCTTGGCATTTCCCGAAAGACCATAGACCGCAAGATGTCGTTCTGGCATGGCTGACAAACCGCGCCTCGCCACCTTCTTTGGCCCTTTGCGGTCGGTGCGTTTCCGGCTGCTGGCCATAGCCCTTTTGCCGACACTCGTCATCCTGCCGCTGCTGCTGGGCGTAACCATGGTCCGCTGGAGCGGCAAGTTCGATGCGCTGCTGATCACCAAGGTCAACAGCGATCTGACCGTCGCTCACCAGTATCTCGCCACCATTCTGGAAAATACCGGTGAGCGGCTGGAGGCGATCAGCAATTCCGCGCGTATTCGCGAGATCGTCAGCGAGCAAGACCAAGCCCCGTTGAAGGGATTTCTGGAAGAAAACCGCGAAAAGCTCGGCCTCGATTTTCTTTTCCTCGTGGATGCCAATGGCAATGTGTCGGCCAGTGCCGGCACGGATGCGGGCAAGACCCGCGTAGACTGGCCGGTTCGTGCCGCGGCCCTCGGCGGCAAAGCATCCTATGCGATGGATATTTTTTCGGAGCAGGATCTTGTCGCCCTTTCTCCGTCTCTGGCGCAAAGAGCGCGTCTCGATCTCGTGCCGACACCCAATGCCCATCAGGAAGATCGAACCGTCGAAACGCGTGGCATGATGATCCATGCTGCTAGCCCGTTACGTTTGCCCGGTTCTCAGGCACTGGCACTGGTCGGCGGCAGGTTGCTCAATCAGAACCTCGATTTCATCGATACGATCAATGATCTGGTCTATCGACAGGCCAGCCTGCCGGAAGGCAGCCAGGGCACGGCGACGTTGTTTCTGGATGATGTGCGCATCAGCACCAATGTCCGCTTGTTTGAAAACCGCAGAGCGCTGGGAACGAGGGTTTCGGAGGCGGTGCATTCCGCGGTTCTCGGGGCCGGTCAGGTCTGGCTGGACAGTGCCTTCGTCGTCAATGACTGGTATATTTCCGCTTATGAGCCGCTGGTCGATAGCTATGGCAAACGTGTCGGCATGCTCTATGTAGGCTTTCTGGAAGCACCCTTTGCGCAGGCGAAATATGAAACGCTCGGGTCCGTCATCGCGGCCTTTCTGGGTATAACGATCAGCAGTATTCCCGTGTTTTTGCGCTGGGCGAGGGGCATCTTCAAACCGCTGGAACGCATGACGCAGACCATCTCGCAGGTCGATGACGGTGATCTCGGCGCACGCACGGGCCTGCCGCCGACGGGTGATGAAATTGGCCAGGTAGCCGTGCATCTGGATGAGTTGCTGGAGAGGCTTCAGCAGCGCGAGGGTGAGCTTCGGGCCTGGAACGAAGAGCTGAATGTCCGCGTCGAGCAGCGGACGCAGGAATTGCAGCTCGCCAATCTTCGTTTGGAAGCAACGACCAAGCAACTTGTCATGTCGGAGAAGCTGGCGACCATCGGTGAGATTACCGCAGGTGTGGCGCATGAGATCAACAATCCCATTGCCGTCATTCAGGGCAATCTCGAAGTGGCGCGTTCGATGCTGGGCAATCAGGCGAATGTCGCAAAGACCGAATTCAATCTCATCGATGAGCAGGTGGACCGCATCAGCAGGATCGTCGGCAAGCTATTGCAATTTGCTAGGCCCGAAGAGTTTGCCGGTTATGTGGAGCGCCAAAGCCCCGAAACCGTGATTTCGGATTGCATGCCGCTGGTCAAACACGTCCTGAACCGCGCCGGTATCGAGGTCATCAGGCAAGACGATGCGACCGGTCTTCTGGCGATGAACCGCACGGAGCTGCAACAGGTTCTCGTCAACCTCATCGTCAATGCCGCCCATGCCATGCCGGAAGGTGGCACATTGACGCTGAGCAGTATCAATGAAGAGCGCCATGGTTCTCAAGGTGTGGCCATGACCGTGGCAGATACGGGCGTGGGCATGAGCGAGGATGTGGTGGCGCGTATCTTCGACCCCTTCTTCACGACGAAACGTCAGGAAGGTACGGGGCTTGGCCTTTCCGTCAGTCAGATGCTGATCGCGCGCCAGGGTGGGGAGATCACCGTGGAGAGTTCGCTCGGCGCTGGAACGGCCTTCACCATCTGGCTTCCGCAAGCGCTCTAAGCGGCATTTCAGTTCGTTAGAACATGGCGAAAAGAAAGCGGAATTGTGGACATTTTGTCGCTCCGGGCTGGACATTTTGTCTCATGCGCAGATGCTGGTTTTCTTATCCTTTTGATAAATAACAATTTCCCGTCTGGCACGTGAATTGCTGGAGCGTAAGAGGCAACACATCAGGCCCTTGCGTGAGAGCGTCCCATAGAAGGAGCCGCCGCGCATCTGGGCCCGTGGGCTTGGGACATTGTTTCGGACGAATCAGGGCGCGGTCTGCACAGTTCAGCTGCAGGCCGCGCCCTGAAACCCGAGGCTAACAATAACATCGAAATTCACGGCTGTTGCGGTGAATGGAGGGACACACAATGACTGCGACCAACGAAACGCTCGCGCCAGTGGCTGCGGGTGCCGGTCTTCTGGACCGCGAAAGAATTATCGCAAAACCTGGCTTCAACCGCTGGCTGGTTCCGCCGGCAGCACTGGCCATCCATCTTTGCATCGGCATGGCTTACGGCTTCTCGGTATTCTGGCTGCCGCTCACCAAGGCAATCGGCATCACCTCGACCGTCGCCTGCGCCGATCTCAACCTGGCATCTGCCCTGTTCACGACGACCTGCGACTGGCGCGTCAGTGACCTCGGCTGGATCTACACGCTGTTCTTCGTGCTGCTTGGCTGCTCTGCGGCCATCTGGGGCGGCTGGCTGGAACGCGCTGGTCCGCGCAAGGCAGGCTTCGTCTCCGCCATCTGCTGGTGCGGCGGCATGACCATCGCTGCCATCGGCATCATGACCCACCAGCTGTGGCTGATGTGGTTCGGCGCTGGTGTCATCGGCGGTATCGGCCTTGGCCTCGGTTACATTTCCCCGGTCTCCACCCTGATCAAGTGGTTCCCGGACCGTCGCGGCATGGCAACCGGCATGGCCATCATGGGCTTTGGCGGCGGCGCGATGATTGGTGCACCGCTTGCGGATGCGCTGATGCGCCACTTCCGCACGGATGTTTCCATCGGCGTTTGGGAAACCTTCCTCGTTATGGCGGCAATCTACTTCGTGTTCATGATGGCTGGTGCTTTTGGCTATCGCATTCCGCCAGCAGGCTGGAAGCCAGAGGGCTGGACCGCACCTGCGGCGAAGAACTCGATGATCACCACCCGCCACGTTCACCTCAACAATGCGCACAAGACCAAGCAGTTCTGGATGATCTGGCTCGTTCTGTGCCTCAACGTTTCGGCTGGTATCGGCGTTCTCGGCATGGCTTCGCCTATGCTTCAGGAAATCTTCGCCGGTTCTCTGATCGGTCTTCCCGATGTGAAGTTCGCTGACCTGACGCCTGAACAGCTGGCTCAGATTGCAGCCATTGCCGCCGGTTTCACCGGTCTGCTCTCGGTCTTCAACATTGCCGGTCGCTTCTTCTGGGCTTCTTTGTCCGACCGTATCGGCCGCAAGGCGACGTACTTCACCTTCTTCGCACTCGGCATCGTGCTTTACGCATCGGCTCCGTGGGCGGCAGGTCTTGGTAACAAGGCGCTGTTCGTCGGCATGCTCTGCATCATCGTTTCGATGTATGGCGGTGGTTTCGCAACCATCCCGGCTTACCTTGCAGATATTTTCGGCACGCAGTTCGTCGGCGCGATCCATGGTCGTCTGCTAACGGCTTGGGCAACGGCTGGCATCATCGGTCCGGTCGTGGTGAACTACATCCGCGAAGCACAGATCGCTGCGGGCATTCCGCGCGCGCAGGTCTATGACTTCACGATGTATATTCTGGCCGGCATGCTGGTTCTCGGCCTCATCGCCAACCTCATGGTCAAGCCGCTCGCAGAAAAGTGGTACATGTCTGATGAGGAAGTGGCAGCGCTTCAGGCCAAGACATCTGCTGCAAGCAGCGGCCCAACAGGCTCCTTCGGCATCGGCAAGGGCGGCTTCGACGCCAAGGCTGCGATTGCCTGGGCTGTCGTCGGTATCCCGATCGTCTGGGGTATCTGGATCACCCTGCAGAAGACATTCGTCCTGTTCACCTGATAGGATGTTTCCATAAAGATAGGTCCGCCGAACTCGGTGGGCTTATCGAAAGACGAAAGGCCGCTTCATGCGGCCTTTTGCTTTTGCAGAATGGTTTCCTGCGCGTAAGTGCGCGCCTGCTGATCGGCGGCAAGAACGTCTTCAATCGTCTGCGCCGAGCGCCCGTCAGTCATGCGATCCATGACGATCTCAACGATATCAGCCATATCGAGAAAGCCGATCTGCCCGTCTACGAAAGCGTGAAACGCACTTTCATCCGCCGCATTCAGCACTGCACCCTGCGCACCGCCGCGTTCCAGCGCGGTTCTGGCCAGCCTCAGTGCCGGGAAGCGCGTCTCATCGGGTGCTTCGAAATCCAGCCGTGCGAGCTTGGCGAAGTCTAGCCGCTCGACATCGATCTCGCCGCGGGCGGGATAGGTCAGCGCATAGGCGATGGCCGTGCGCATATCCGGGCAGCCCAGCTGGGCGATGACCGATCCATCCGTATAGGCCACCATGGAATGAATGATGGACTGCGGATGAATGATGACCTCGATCTGGTCAGGTGTCAGATCGAAGAGATATTTCGCCTCGATCATTTCCAGCGCCTTGTTGAACATCGAGGCGCTGCCGATGGAGACCTTCAGGCCCATCGACCAGTTGGGGTGGGCGCGGGCGATATCTGCCGTCACGCCCGCCATCTGCTCGCGCGTGAATGTGCGGAAGGGACCGCCGGACGCTGTCAGAACGATGCGTTCGACATTCGTCTTGTTGGCGGGTTCCAGGCACTGGAAAATGGCGCTGTGTTCGCTATCCACCGGGATCAGCTGGCCGCCGCCCTGGGCTACGGTGCGAATGAAAACGTCACCGGCGGAAACAAGGCATTCCTTGTTGGCAAGCGCAATATTTGCGCCACGGCTGGCCGCCGTTAGCGTTGGCTCCAGACCCGGTGTTCCGGCAATCGCGGCCATCACCCAGTCGGCTTCCATGCTGGCGGCTTCCTGCAAGCCGCTTTGGCCTGCTGCAACGGAAATATCGCTGCCAGCCAATGCGTCTTTCAGGGCCTGGTAATTGCTGTCTTCCGAGGTTACGGCAAGGCGGGCACCCACGGCGCGCGCCTGTTCAGCCAAAAGCGCGATATTGCCCGCACCGGTCAGTGCCATGACATCGAACCGTTCCCGCCCGCCAAGCTGGCTTATGACATCCAGCGTGCTGGTGCCGATGGAGCCGGTGGAGCCCAGTACGGTCAGTTTTTCGGGTGAATTCGGGCCCTGCGGGTGCGTCATATCAATCCGGTTCTTCTCAATGAGGTCATCGAAGCGTTTACAAGTCAAAGATGAGCATAACAAGGAGAAAGCCGCACTTGTGTTTGCCTTCCTGCGCCCACATATTTCAAGCAGTTGAGGCACAGGAACGGTATGCGGCGCTTTTTTGTTTCCAGCGGTTGGATTTTAGCAGCAACCTTCGTTCTGGTGCTGGTCTTCATTCCTTTTGATCCGCTGATTTCACAGCGCGCCCAGGCGCTTCCCGGCCCTATTGTCGGCTTCAACAATGCGATCACCGACTTTGGCACGTTTCGCTGGATGCTCTACAGCACTGGTCTTCTGGCAATCATAGCCTATATCGGGGCGCGGGTGCTGGCGAGCAGTTCCTATGGCAGCCGTATAAGAACGGCGTGGCGGCTGTTGCTGTATTTCTTTTTGACGATTGGCACCGCCAGTATTCTCGTGCATCTGCTCAAATTCGTCATCGGTCGGGCGCGGCCTGAATTGCTGATGCAAATGGGTGCCTATAGCCTCACACCTTTCACCGGCGACAATCTCTATGAAAGCTTTCCGTCCGGCCATTCTGCGGCGGCAGGCGCGTTCTTTGGTGCGTTCCTGATGCTGGTGCCGCGCTTCCGTTTCGTTTTCATGGCTCTGGCCCTGGTCATCGGCGTATCGCGCGTGATCGTCGGCGCGCATTATCCTAGCGACGTGGCAGCGGGTCTGCTTCTGGGAACATGGACGGCAATGGCCTTCGCTTTTATCTTCGCGCGCTCCGAATGGCTGTTCCGCTTCGATGAACATGGCTGGCCGCATCCGAAAAACGCATCACGCCCCGCCCTTTGAGCGGTTGCAGGAGGATCGCCGATGGACAATAGGGACATGGAAGCGGTGCGGTCGATCAAAACGACCGTCGTGATCGCGGGCGGCGGGCCTGCCGGGATGATGCTTGGTCTTCTTCTGGCGCGGGCCAATGTGGACGTGACCGTCATCGAAAAACACAGCGATTTTCTTCGGGATTTCCGTGGCGATACCATCCATCCCTCGACACTCGAGATCATCGAGCAGCTGGGCTTCATTAAGGAGTTTCTGGCGCTTCCCCATACCGAAGCAAGGCAGCTGCATGCGGAGATCGGGGATCAGAAGGTGACGATTGCCGATTTCTCTTGGCTGCCGGTCAAGAACCGCTTCATCGCCTTTATGCCGCAATGGGATTTCCTCAATTTCATCGCCGGGAAGGCAGGGCAATATGAGAATTTCCGGTTGTTGATGAGCGCGCCGGTCACGGACCTGCTTCAAACAGGCGGCAGGGTTCATGGCCTTCGGGTCGAGACGCCGGATGGTCCGCTCACCATCGAAGCGGATCTGGTGGTTGGCGCGGATGGGCGCAATTCCGTCATCCGGGACAAGGCGGGGCTGGAGATTGAGCGTTTTGGCGTGCCGACCGAAGTGCTGTGGATGCGCCTGTCGAAACAGCCGGGTGATCCGACCGAAACCATGGGCCATGCGGGTCCGCAACAGGGTTTCGTGCTGATAGACCGTGGTGATTACTGGCAGTGCGGTTATGTGGTGCGCAAAGGCTTTTTCGCGGACATCAAAACCAAGGGGCTGGAGGCTTTTCGCGAGCGGGTCGCCGAAGTCTGCCCGCTGCCGCGGGAACGCCTGTCGGAGATAAAGAGTTGGGATGACGCCCAGCTTTTGACGGTGCGCATCGACCGCTTGAAACAGTGGTGGAAGCCGGGGGTGATCTGCATTGGCGATGCTGCCCACGCCATGTCGCCGATTGGCGGTGTGGGCGTCAATTTGGCCATTCAGGATGCGGTGGCAACAGCGAATGTTCTGGTCCCGGTTCTATCGTCCGGGCGGTCCATCACCGATGTCGATCTGGCCGCCATCGAGAAACGCCGCTCCTTCCCCACCAAAGCCACGCAGCGCCTGCAATTGATGATGCGCAGCAAGAACAAGAAAGATCAGGCGGATGCAAAACGGGCAAAAGGCCCGCCCGCCTTCGTCCTTGCCATCATGCGTTTTCCGCTGCTCGCACATCTGGCGGGCAGGCTGATCGGGCTTGGCTTCCGGCGGGAAAAGCTCAAATATTGATGGTGCGGAATTATCGCTCGTCGTAGAGGCGGCGCAATATTCTGGCGGTTCCGGCTGCGCCATCCAGATTAAGATCGATCTTGCCCGGCTCCGGCAGTTTCAGTGCATCGTCAATGGCCTGTGCCATGGATTGCGGTGATATGGCGCTTTCTTCCAGCACATGGGCGAGGCCCAGTTTCGCCAGGCGGGACGCGCGTGCGCCCTGCTCCGTCTCTCCGCCTGCCGCGAAAGGAATGAGCAGCGAGCGGCATTTCGCCTGCAGGATGTCGCAGACCGTGTTGTAACCTGCCTGCGAGATGGACAGTTTCGCGCCCGAGAGAAGGCTGGCAAAATCCTTGCGGAACCGGAAGACCGATATGCCATTGCCAGCCCGCGCCGAAATCGCCTCGAAATCCGCCTGCGGCATGTTGGGCCCGGTGATCAGGCACCAGCTTTTGACCTGATCGATCATAGGGGCAGCGTCGAGAGCGGCGCGGATCAGCGTCGCTCCAACGGCTCCGCCACCTGCGGAAACCACGACATCGAAACGTTCTTTCGGCGGTTCTGGCTTGGAAGGGGCGACAAGGCCGGTATAAACGATGCGCTGGCTGATCTGGTCGGCCAGCGGAAAGGTGTCTTCCAGCCGCACGAAGTTCGGGTCGCCATGCACGAGAACGGTGTCGAAATGCGTTTTGACGAGCGCAATGGTTTCTTCGTCGCGGCCGGGCTTGGCACGTTCCTGCAGGATATCGCGCAGGGATGTCATCACCAGCGGACGCTCCAAGCTGTGTTCGATGGCACTCAAAAGCGGCATGAGTTCGAAATGCACCTGTCTGCGGCCAAAGGGAAAGGCTTCGATGATGACGATATCGGGCCTTGCCCCGCGATAGGCACCCAGCAGCATGCTCGTGCGGTCATCCTTGAAGGTATCATCCACCGGCTTGCCTGTCGCATCCACCAGCCCGGAAAAGCTGCCATCGCTGACGGCAATCGGCGGCAGTTCGATGTGGCGGATGCCTTCGCCCGGAAAGCCGGGAACGGGTGTGCCGCCGGTGACCAGCGTCACGTCGAAACCATCCGCCACCAGCGCGCGCGCCACCCTGCTTGCACGGGCGATGTGGCCGATGCCGAGAAGGTGCTGAACGTAGAAAAAAACGCGAGGCGCGGATTGTGCGACGGTCAAACGGCTTTCTCCCATTCCTGCTCGAACAGAGCTTTCAGTTCGGTGATGCTGTTGCGGTGATCGAACGAGGTGCGCACGCGGTTTTCCGCAGCCGCTCCAAGACGTGCCCGAAGGCTGGGATCGGTGATCGCCGCTTGCAAAGCCTGCGAAAAAGCAGTCGCATCTTCCGGCTCCGTCAGCAATCCGTTTTCCCCATCGATGAAAAATTCGGGAATGCCTGAGATGTTGGTGGAAATGCAGGCAAGGTTCTGGCTGGCAGCTTCCACCAAGACATTCGGCAATCCATCGCGATCGCCATCGCTGGTAATGCGGCAGGCAAGCGCGAAGAGATCGGCTTGCCGATAGTGTTCCAGCACCTGTTTCTGATCCATGGCACCCGTCCAGACAATACGGTCGGAAAGACCGAGTTCGTCTGCCAGCGCTTTCAAGGTGCTCAACTCGTCACCGCCGCCGATATGGGTGAAGCGCCAATGCAGCGACGCTGGCAGAGCGGCGAGGGCACGCAACAGAATGTCGATTCCCTTTTTCTTCACGGCGCGACCAACGCTGAGAATGCGCACCGGATCATTGGGATCGGAGCCATCGCGCGGGTCACGCGGGCCTTCGAAATGGGGAAAGCGTGTGAGATCGAGGCCGTGATAGCTGAGGTGCACCGTTTCCTTGTCGCTTGCGAGATTTTGCAAATGCCTGAAACCGCTCGCGGTGCAGGTAACAGCCCAGCGGGCGCTGTCGAGCTTGTCGGCAAGGTCGCGGTCGCTGGAGGTCCAGATATCCTTGGCATGCGCCGAGATTGTCCAGGGAATGCCCGTGATCAGATGTGTATAGGCGGCAACCGAGGCGGGGGTATGGATGAAGTGAACATGCAGCCAGCCTGCATCGGCTGGCCATTCGTGTGCCAGCACGGCGGCCTGTCCGAAGCGGCGAAAGCGGTTGCGGGTAAAGTCATGGCGCAGATCGTGGAGAAAACGACGAAGCGCCAAGCCGAATCCGGGCTTGCGACGGCAGGCCCAGAGGGCTTTCAGCACCCGCAACGGCTCCTCATGCAGATATTCCGGCAGGTAGGTCACGCTGGCGCGGATTTCATCATGCACGGGGTGAC
Source organism: Agrobacterium sp. 20P9.1.2 (assembly GCF_057799395.1). Classification (NCBI taxonomy): domain Bacteria; kingdom Pseudomonadati; phylum Pseudomonadota; class Alphaproteobacteria; order Hyphomicrobiales; family Rhizobiaceae; genus Agrobacterium; species Agrobacterium sp. 20P9.1.2. The sequence continues at coordinate 48,268 of NZ_JBYOKI010000006.1, read as the reverse complement.
GTTTTTTATCCGTCGGGCGGCGCATGGAAACGAGTTCCAGCTCCAGCCCTGCCTTTTCTAGGCCCAGAAGCTCCTGCGCGATGAAGGTTTCCGAAAGGCGCGGATATCCTTTCAGAAGAACCATGATTTTCTTTTTGACGGTCACGATATCCGCGTCTCTTTCTGAAATCAGGCGGTGGCGGGAAGAACTTTGACAGCATCTTCCGGCTGAAGCCACTCGGCAATGCGTTTGGAAATGTTTTCCAGCCCGTCGAGCTTGAGGTCTTTGCCATTGGCCGAAGGTGGTGCGCGGTGAAGCAAATCCTTGAGTGCCTGCGCCATCTTCTTCGGATCTTCGGCTTCCTCGGGTAGAAGCATGTCGAACAGCCCGAGTTCCGACGCACGGCTTGCCCGGATCAACTGCTCTTCACGCGGCACAATACGCGGCACGATGAGGGCTGGCTTGTCGAAAGACAGGATTTCGCAAACCGTATTGTAGCCGCCCATGGACACGACCGCCTTGGCGCCCGCAACGATATCTTCCATGCGATTATCAAATTCGATGATCTCGATATAGGGAATATCGGAGGTGTTCTGCATGAAGCGCTGGCGCTGTTCGCCCGGCATGTATGGGCCGAGCACGATGAGCGCCTTTTGCGTCAGTTCCGGGTCGGCTTTGTAGGCATTGATGACGTCATCGATCAATTCGCTGCCATCGCCGCCGCCGCCGGTCGTCACCAGAATGTAGTCGCCATCTGTGCGCTGAGACGGGTTTTCGGACTGCGTCTTCGAGCGTTGCAGGAAGCCGACGAAATCCATCTTGTCGCGCACCTTGGACGGCACATCCAGCCCCATCAGCGGATCGTGGAAATCAGGCGGGCCATAAACCCAGACGTGATCGTAATAGCGCTCGATCTTGCTCAACACATCATTGCGCTTCCATTCGGCTTCCAGAAGCTGCGGCGCGTCCATCACGTCGCGAAGACCGATGACGAGCTTCGTGCCTTTCTCCTTGAGATAGGTCAGTGTTTCCTCGACCTCGCCGCGCAGGCCCATGGGCTCCTTATCAACGATGAAGATGTCCGGCTGGAAGCTTTCGGCGGTGTGGTAGATGATCGAGCGGCGCATCTTCAGCGTTTCCTGAAGATCGATATGCCGGTCGAGCGACGTATATTCACCGTTTCTGAGCTTGATGACGCTGGGGATTTTGACGAAATCGACCCGGGCGCGATAGTCGAACGCACCGGCGATGGTCGCGCCAGAAATGATCAGGACGTTCAGTCCGCGATAATCCTCCACCAGCGCATGGGCGATGGTGCGGCAGCGGCGCAGATGCCCCAGCCCGAAACTATCATGGCTATACATGAGAATACGGACATCGTTCAGACGGGTACTCACGGGCGGCACCTCTTGTCCAGGCTCTGATAGCGCGTCGTATAGGGTCGATATGTCACTGGACGGTCCGTGGTTATTTAAAGGGATCTGCCGCATCACGTAGTCCATCGCCAAAGAAATTAAAGGCCAAGATGACGAGCACCACCGGCACGGTGGGCAGAAGAAGCCATGGATACAGGGCAATCACGCTCACACTTCTCGCTTCTGTGAGCAGAATACCCCAACTTGTGATCGGCGGACGAAGGCCAAGGCCAAGGAAGCTGAGTGCCGTCTCGCCCAGGATCATGCCCGGAATGGTCAGCGTCGCTGAGGCAATGAGATGCGACATGAAGCCGGGAATGAGATGCCGGCCGATGATACGCGGGGTACTGGCTCCCATCAATTGGGCGGCCAGAACATAGTCTTCCTCACGCAGCGCCAGCAGTTTGGAGCGCACCGCGCGCGCAAGCCCGGTCCAGTCCAGAAGGCCAAGGATGAGGGTAATGCCGAGATAGACAAGAATGGGGCTCCAGGTCACCGGCATGATGGCGGCCAGCGCCAGCCACAGCGGGATGCTGGGAATGGATTGCAGCACCTCGATGATGCGCTGGACGATGAGGTCGAAGACGCCGCCGCGATAACCGGCGAGACCACCGATCACGATGCCGAGAACGAAGCTCATGGCGACACCGAAGAGGCCGATGGTCAGCGAAATACGGGCGCCATAGATGATGCGCGAAAGAACGTCGCGACCCAGACGGTCTGTGCCCAGCAGATACATCTGGCCATTTTCGGCAGGGCAGACCAGATGCACATTGCTGTCGAACAGGCCCCAGAAGGTATAATTATCACCACGGCAGAAGAAGCGGATTTTCTGCACATCCGTCGGCACGTCGGTATAGACGCGCCGCAGGTTTTCCATGTCGAGGCTCATGCTTCGTCCGTAAACGAAGGGACCGACGAACTGGCCATCGTGGAAGAGATGGATGGCCTGCGGCGGCGCATAGATGTTTTCGACGTTGCGCGTGTGCAGATTGTAGGGTGCTAGAAATTCGCAGATCAGGATCGACAGATAGACGAACAGCAGAAACGCGCCGGAATAGACCGCCAGCTTGTGCTGCCGAAACTGCCACCACATCAGCTTGAACTGTGACGCCTTGCTGAAGGCCGCAGCACCAGAGGTCGTTGGCTCCACCAGATTGGGATCGAAAGGTGAAGTGGAGACATAGTGCGGCAAGGGTTCGCCGGGCTTTGGAATCGAGGAGGTCATTTTATGTTACCACCCCCAAAGCGGATGCGCGGATCGAGAATGGCAAGCGCAATATCGGAGATAAGCACGCCGATCACCGTCAAAAATGCGAGGAACATCAGGAAGGAACCGGCCAGATACATGTCCTGACTTTGCAGCGCGCGGATCAGCATCGGGCCGGTCGTTTCCAGCGAGAGAACGACGGCGGTGATTTCCGCGCCGGAGATGATGGCGGGCAGAATGGAGCCGATATCCGAGATGAAGAAGTTGAGCGCCATGCGCAGCGGATATTTCGTCAGAACCTTGAACGGATGCAGGCCTTTGGCGCGTGCCGTCACCACATATTGTTTCTGCAACTCATCCAGCAGGTTGGCCCGCAAACGGCGGATCATGCCCGCGGTTCCCGCTGTGCCGATGATGAGAACCGGTATCCAGAGATGTTCCAGAATGGACTTGAACTTGGCCCAGCTCATTGCTTGGTTCAGATATTCACGATCCATGAGGTGGCCGATGGACGTGCCGAACCAGATATTGGCAAAATACATCAGGATCAGCGCCAGCATGAAGTTGGGAATGGCAATGCCCAAAAGCCCGATGAATGTCAGGCCATAATCGCCCCAGCTGTATTTATGCGTGGCGGAATAGATGCCGATAGGGAAAGCCAGCACCCATGTCACGATGATGGTCACGAAGGAGACCAGCATGGTCAGCCACAGACGGTCGCCGACGACCTCGTTGACGGGCAGCTGGTATTCGAACGAGAAGCCGAAATCACCCACCAGCATGCCGGTCGCCCAGCGGAAATAGCGGATCGGTGCCGGTTGATCGAAGCCGTAACGGGCGCGCAGTTCCTCGATTTCGGCCAGATTGGCGGTTTCGCCCATGGCCCGCATCTCTGCGACGTAGCTCTCGAAATAATCCCCCGGTGGCAATTCGATGATGGTGAAAACCAGCATCGAAATCAGGATCAGAGTGGGGATCATCACGAGCAGGCGCCCTAGAATATATCTGAGCATGTCATGCGTCTCCGTCGTACCAGAACGCGTCTGGCATATAGACACCGAGATAGGAGGTGGGCTCGAAACCGTAGAGCGCCTTTTCCGGCACGTTGCGCATCTTCGTCACATGCACGATGGGCTGCAGCGCGCTGTTGACGATGCCGATGGAAAAGACTTGCTGGGAATAGATGCTCAGCATTTCCAGCCAGATGTCACGGCGCTCTTCTTCTGTTACGCTGCGACGCCATTGTTTCAAAAGCGCTAGCAGATGTGCGGCTTCCGGCAGATCCGGTTCCTTGCCTTCACGCCCGCCCGAGAGGTAATGCACACCCCAGACCGGCCATTGAAGCTGGTCGTCACCCGTGGGTGCAAGGCCCGCAGGCAGCATATCCGGTGTCGGCACGGCATTGTCCATGCCGAACCAGACCGACATCATGACTTCGCCGCCCATGGCGCGCTTGCGGAAGACATCGCGCTGGGTTGGTCTGCTGGACAGCGAGATGCCGATCTTGCGCCAGTGGTCTGTCACCAGTTCCAGCACATCCGTTTCCAGCGTGCTTTCGCCGGCGGTTTCGACAATGATATGGGCCGCGCGCCCATCCGGCAGCAGGCGAATGCCTCGGTCGTTGCGGGTCGTCAGCCCCAGTTCGTCCAAGAGCGCATTTGCCATGGTGGGATTGAAGTCGGACCATGCCTTGGCAAATTCCGGGCGATAGAGCGAGCTTTCCGGCAGAACCGTATCGGCGCTTTCCTTGGCCAGACCATAGAAGCAAACCATATTGATCTCATGCCGGTCGATGCCAATAGACAGGGCACGGCGCATGCGTACGTCGCGGAACAGATTGCGCCAGACATCGTCGCCGCAATTCAGGTTCGGCAGCAGACAGACGCGCGAGCCTTGGCTGCGTGTCCACAGATTGACCTTGAGCGGGTAGCGATCTTCCGCATCCTTCAGGAAGGTATAATCGTTGAAATCGAGCCCCATGAATTGCAGGTCGCTATCCCCGGACGCCGTCTTGGCGGCGATGATTTCCGATGAGGTGACATTCAGCAGGAAGCGGTCGAGATAGGGCAGTTGCAGGCCGTTTTCATCGACGCGATGGTAATAGGGATTGCGCTCGAAAATGAACTGTTCGGCAGGCGGCGCGGTGATGTTGCGCCATGCGTCGAGCGTTGGAAGATCGGGGTTTTCCGGGCGCAGCTGCCGCGACATCTTGATGTGCAGGCTGCTCCAGTCATCCACCTTGTTCTTTTTGATCAGCTTGGCGAGCTTTTCCTGTGTCTGATATTTGATGTGGAACTGCTTCATATACGCAGCGGGCAGGAACAGGCGCGCGGGCGAGGCACCGGCGAGCTTGGCCAGAAAATCCGGGTTCGGGCCTTCCCATGTGTAGCGAACACTAAGGCGGTCGATGACCTCCACTTTCGGAGGTTTCTCGTAGACCAGCAGCTCGATGGGCGGGCCGCCTTTGTGGATTTCGAGGTTGAGCGCGACGTCTTCCCAAAAATAGCGGAAGTCCTCGGTCGTGAAGTCGCTGCCATCTGACCATTTGTGGCCATCGCGCAGTTTCAGCGTGAAAATCCGCTCCTCATCGACCGTATAGCTTTCCAGAATATCCGGTTGGAATTCGAACTTCTCGTCGTAACCGACAAGGCGTGCATAGCTGTTGATCGGCATCAGGCGGATGTCGCGCTGGCCACCGATCAGCATACGCACGGAACCACCGTGTTTCCCGGGCTCGCGTCCAAGGTTTTTCAGGTTCATCACGCGTGGATTTTTCGGCAGGCGCTGATCGACGGGCGGCAGATCGCCTTTCTCGCGTTTTTCCTTGAAAAAATCGGAATCCGTATAGGCCGCCAGCGCCTTCCAGGGTGCGAAGACGGAGGCAAGAAGGGCAAGTGTCGTTCTGCGCGTGATCACGAGCGTAACTCCGCAACATCCACATTTCCATTGGCCAGCACGAGGTGACCGCCACCGAGATCGGCGGTGATGAGCCCGCCGTCGTCGCTATCGCGGAACTGCTTGCCCCAGTCGAATTTGCCGGTGGCGCTGATCTTGGCGATGGTGCTGAAATCGAGTGGCCTGTCCAGATCCGGGAAGGGGACGGCGGCCAGCAGGGATTTGGTATAGGGGTGGACGGGGTTGCGCATCAGTGTCTCGCGCGGGGCCAGTTCCACGATCTTGCCTTCGCACATCACCGCCACACGGTCTGCCATATAATCCACCACGGCCAGATTGTGCGAGATGAAGAGATAGGTGAGGCCGAGGTCTTTCTGCAAATCCTTCAAAAGATTGAGAATTTGCGCCTGAACCGAAACGTCGAGCGCCGAGACGGGCTCATCGCAGATCAGCAGCTCAGGCCCGAGCGCCAAGGCTCTGGCGATGCCGATACGCTGGCGCTGGCCACCGGAGAAACTATGCGGGTAACGGTTGAGCGCACTGTCTCCCAGACCAATGGCTCTCAGCAGCCCACGCACTTTTTCGGAGCGGTATTTGGCGTCGCCGCGACCATGGATTTGTAGGGGTTCGCTCAGAATATTGCTGACGGTCATGCGGGGCGAAAGCGAGGAGATCGGGTCCTGAAACACCATCTGTATCTTCGTGCGCAATTCACGCAGATCGCCGTCCCTCGCATTCATCACGTCGATATCGCCATTGCGGCTGTGGAAGGTGATGGAGCCCTCATCCGGGCGCACGGCGCGCATCAGGATTTTACTGACGGTGGTTTTGCCGCTGCCGCTTTCGCCGACAAGGCCCAGACATTCGCCGCGACGAATCTCAAAGCTCACGCCATCAACGGCTTTGGTCGCGCTTGACTTGCCTGAAGTGAACCAGCTGGATTTGCGGGTGGTGAAGGTTTTGCTGACATTGTTGACGCTCAGGAGAACGCCATCTGCCTTGTCCACATGGCTGGACTTCTTGCCGATCAGGCTTTCCTTGTCGACCACCACTTCGCGAAGCGCCTTCAGCCTTTCGCCGGGCTTCATGTCGAAATGCGGTACGGCGGCCATCAGGCCCTTGAGGTAGGGATGGGCCGGGGCACGGAAGATTTCATCGACCGGTCCCGCTTCCATGATTTCGCCCTGGTAGATGACGGCGACTTCATCGGCAATATTGGCAACGACGCCGAGATCATGAGTGATCAGCAGCATGCTCATGTTGAGCCTGCTTTGCAGGTCGCGCAGCAGCTTGAGGATTTGTGCCTGTATCGTCACATCCAGTGCGGTCGTCGGCTCATCGGCAATCAGAAGTGCCGGGCGGCAGATGAGCGCCATGGCAATCATCGCGCGCTGACGCATGCCGCCAGACAGTTCGAACGGATACATGTTGCAAATCTTGGCCGGATTGGAAAAGCCGACGAGATCAAGCGTTTCTTCGAGCTTCTCCTGGCGTTCCTTGGGCGTCAGAACCGAATGAATTCGCAGGGCTTCATCGATCTGGTTGCCGATGGTGTGCAGCGGCGAAAAGGACGTCATCGGCTCCTGAAAAATCAGGCCGATGCGGTTTCCGCGAATGGCCCGCATGGGCTTGCCATCTGGTTCCAGCTGCAGCAGATCGACCGCGCCACGTTCCGGACGTGCCGGATCTGAAAACAGGATGCGACCGCTGACCTTTGCTGTGCGCGGCTGAATGCCCATGATGGTCTGGCCGATGACGGATTTGCCAGAGCCGGATTCGCCTACCAAAGCGGTGACTTTGCCCGGCAAAATACGAAGGCTGGTGTTTCTGACGGCATCGATTTTACCGCCCATCAAGGAAAAAGAAACTTGAAGGTTTTCGATACGAAGCAAATCGGCGCCTGAACTCATGCCAAGGGTGTCCTCACCGTTTCTTATTTTGCCTAGGGCAGTTATTTAAGGGCCATGTACATTACGTTATCGCAGGCCTGTAGTTCTGTCTATGCTCCTGAAACATCGAAAACTTCAGGATGTTCCGAATGTCGCAGGCTTGCGTGAAAACATGTATTTGGAAGATGTGTCCGAGTTATTAAACCCAGAGGAAGCCACCATGCCAGACAAGGCTTATTTCGATGGAAAACTGGCTGAGGCGCGGCAATTGCTGGCGAATAAAAATTTCAGCGACGCGCGCAATATTCTCGATCAGCTTTCGCGAGAGAGCGACCGGCATCTGATGGGCGAGACGACCGCGCTTGGACTGCCGCGCAGGCTTCATTCCGCTTTTCTCCGGCTTGCTAAAGCTGAAGGCAATGCGGTCAGCCGCACCGGATATCAATATCTGCTGGTTCCCCCACCGGACGTCTTTGCGCCCTATGGCCGTTTTTCGACGGAAGAGCGCCGGTTGATCGCAGCGAAGAACCGCCAAGCCGTGCCGAAATGCATTCACCAGATATGGATCGGCGATAAGCCGGTGCCGATATCGACGGGTGCATGGGCGCAGCATGCGAAGACGAACGGGCTGGACTATCGTCTGTGGCGGGAAACTGATCTCGAGCGGGAGGGGATAAGCTCAAATCCGATCTTCGCGAGAATGCTGGCGCAGGGAGACTATCCCGGTGCGGTAGATGTTGCGCGCTACATCATTCTGGCGAAATTCGGCGGCATTTATCTGGATTGTGATTTTTACCCGGCGCGCGACGATCTCAGCTTTTTCGACGTCTTGCCGATGATGGGGCTGACGGCCTTTGGCGAAGACGTGCCGCGCAAGACGGGGCAGGGCACCCTGCTTCTGGCCAATTCCTTTATCGCCACCCCGCCCGGCCACCCTGTGTTTAGCCGGATGCTGGAGGCGTTTCCGGAAATCCTGACAACGCTGCCGAAGGCACCCGCTTGGTGGGCAACCGGTCCGCTGATTTTCACCGTGGTGGCAAGGGCTGGCTCGGTGTCTCTGGCGGCGGCGCATTTCGTTGCGGCTCTCTTGCCGGACCGGGCACCTTTCAGTGACGTTGAAGCGGCGCGCGCCCGCGCGGATGCGGATGACGGTCTGCTGATTGCCTGGAAATCATGGTGACAGCCATTGGCGCGAAGAGCGCCAGCGGCAACCGGGATGACTGGCGGTGAGTGTGAAGAGTGAGCGGAGAAAGGCCCAGACACTTTCATCGTGATCGAGATGGTGGGTGAGTATCCCCGTCATCCCGCCGGTTTCATGTGCCTGTCGCATACGTTCTGCCGTTTCCGCAAACAGCAGATCATGGTCCTTGCCACCGCGTGTGCCGCGCCAGTCTATGACATCGACATGGGTGTTGAGGAGCGGAAGACTGTTCGCAGCTTCGGGGCCATAGACGGAAAGGGCCTTGTAGTCCAGTTGCGGCAGATGCTCGATCACCCCCTGATCGATGCGGTTCCATGGTGGCACCAGCATTGGAACGAAACATGTGCCGTGCAGGGATTGCAGTTTGGTCAGTCCTTGCTGCAATTCTCCAAGCACGATCTCGAGCGGCCTGTGTAACCCCAGCTCGCGCTTTTTCTCGTCAGGCCCGGCATGGTTCTGGTGCGCCCAGCCGTGCACGGCGACGTCAATTGCAGTCGTCTGCTCAAGCCGCTTTGCCAGCGCGTCGCCGGTCGGTTCTGGAATGACGGCCAGCGTCATGGGGATGGAAAATTGATCGGAAAACTCCAGCAGGCGGTCCAAGGCCGGGCTCGGCTCCGTCGCGTCGTCATCCCGCAACCAGAAATCCGCGACGATGTTTCTGCTGGCGAAATCATCCAGCGTTTCCAGAAGCAGTTTTTCACTCATAATGTCCGCTCCGGCAGGTTTAGGAGAATGGTGTTCAGCGTGACCGCTGCATTTTCAAGCGAGCGTTCGACAGTCGCGAAAAGGCGGGCATTCGCTGCCATCGCTTGACGCAGATCGTCATCTCTCATCAGCCTTACCAATGCCTCGGCATAGGCTTCGATATTGCCGGGTTCGGTCAGAATGCCGGTTTCACCATCCGTCACGACCTCCGGTACACCTGCGATCCGTTCGGCAATGACCGGCAATCCCGCCGCCTGTGCTTCGAGATAAGCAAGCCCATAAGCTTCACCATGCCCCGGCCAGACATAAATCGAAGAGCGGGAGAGAATGCCGGCAATCGCTTCGGGAGTCTGCTCACTATGCCAGATGATGCAGTTATCATCGAATGTGGCGAACAGGCCTTTGACCGTCCCACCTTCCGGTCCATCTCCGATGATGTCCAAGGTCCATGGTAAATCATGGGGTAGACGTTTCAGCGCCTCGGCCAAAGCCCGGTAGCTGCTGAGCTTGTCGCCCGCTCGCATCATCGCAACGGTTGCGAGGCGATAGCGGGTGGGGAAGGGAGCGGTGCTTGTAAATGCAGAGGCATCGATGAAGGGTGGCAGCATGGCGCAGCGGATATTCGCATCCGCTTTCGACAGCCCTTCCCGGTCTCGATGCGTGAAGCAGATATTGACGGCGGCGAAACGCAGATCGGCGAGGAGTGCCGCCTGTATCTCGCCCCAGCCCATGGCATTTCGCTTTGGTGAATAGGAAGCCTCGGCGGTGACATAGGCGATGTCGAAGCGTTGGCAAAGCTCCGGTCCCAGAAGGTCTCTCGCCTTGTAATAGGGATGATAGCAGAACCAGATATCCGGCGTGCCTTCGCGGTCCCATGCGGTGGCGATGCGCTCGCGCTCCGTCTCCGCTGCCTGTACCAGTTCGCGGTGTTCTTCCCCGTCCGGGTCGCGCATGAAACTGCGGAGCTCCGACACGACCGCCACCTCATGCCCGCCCATCTGCATCGCTTTCATCAACTGGCGTGCCATCAGCCGGTCACCGGAGGGGACGGGATGGTTGGGAGATTTCAGCGGGGAGTAGAAGGCGATTTTCATCCGTCCGTTTTGCTTTGTCGCTCAAGGCTTCGTCAATGGGAATTTGCGGTGGCCAAACCTTGACACTGTGGCTGTTCTCGCCCAACTGATGGGCATCTCTTTCCATGCGCGGGGCGCAATCAGCTTTGACTTCCTCTTCAAACGCACAGCAACTTTTAGAGCTTATCCGGTCGAAAAAGGCCAAAGCAGGCGTCATCGGCCTCGGTTATGTCGGTCTGCCGCTGGCCATGACCATTGCCCATTCCGGCTTCAAAGTCGTCGGCTTTGACATCGACCCCGGCAAGATTACCGCCATCGACGCCGGTGAAAGCTATATCGAAGCGGTCTCACACGATGTTTTGAACGACGCGCGTCAGGACGGTGGCTTTGTCGCAACCTGCGATTTCGCGCAGCTTGCCGATTGCGATGTCATCGCCATCTGCGTTCCCACGCCGCTGACGAAGTATCGCGATCCCGATCTTTCCTATGTAGAAAACACCTGCCGGGAAATTGCCAAGACGCTGCGCCCCGGCCAACTCGTGGTGCTGGAATCCACCACCTATCCCGGCACCACGGATGGTGTGGTGAAAACCATTCTAGAAAAGACCGGCCTCAAATCGGGCTCGGATTTCTTCCTCGGCTTCTCGCCTGAGCGTGAAGATCCCGGTAATCGCGATTTCCAGACCTCGACCATTCCCAAAGTCGTATCCGGCGATGGTGCGGATGCGGCAGAGATGATGGTGGCTTTTTATGGTGCGGTCGTCAAAACCGTCGTTCCCGTCTCTACCAATGCGACGGCTGAAGCGGTGAAGATTACCGAAAACGTGTTTCGAGCCGTCAACATCGCACTCGTCAACGAATTGAAGGTCGTCTACGAGGCCATGGGCATCGACATATGGGAAGTCATCGATGCGGCCAAGACCAAGCCGTTTGGCTACATGCCCTTTTATCCAGGCCCCGGCCTCGGCGGTCATTGCATCCCGATCGACCCATTCTATCTGACGTGGAAGTCGCGCGAGTATGATCTTCCCACCCGCTTCATCGAGCTTGCGGGCCAGATCAATACCGGCATGCCGCGCCATATCGTCAGCCGTTTGGCAGAAGCGCTGGATATTCATCGCGGCAAGGCGCTCAGCCGCTCCAAGGTTTTGATCGTGGGTCTGGCCTATAAGAAAAACGTGCCGGATATTCGCGAAAGCCCTTCGCTGAAGCTGATCGAACTCATCATCGAGCGCAGTGGTGAACCATCCTATTTCGACCCTTATGTCTCTGAAATTCCGAAGACCCGCGAATATGGCGATCTCTTGGGGATGAAGTCTGTCGCATGGGACAAGCAGACGATCAGCGCTTTCGACGCGGTGCTGGTCGCGACGGATCACGACAATATCGACTACCAAAGCCTGAGCGAGTGGTCGCCGCTGATCATCGATACGCGCAATGCCTTTGCAAAGCGTGGCATCGTCGCAAGCCACATCATCAAAGCCTGATGGAAGAGAAGAGATGAGCAGACTGGACAGCTTCATTCGCCGCCTGACGGCGCAGCGGGACATTCTCAACCATGTCCATGCCGATCTGAACCTCCCAGCCGGCAGTCCCGTCATGGAAATCGGGCTTGGCAATGGGCGCACCTTCAATCATCTGCGCGAGCTTTTCCCGGATCGTCGTATCGTCGCTTTCGACCGGGCCATGGGTGCGCATGCCTCTTCGGTGCCGGAGGACGACAATCTGGTGATCGGTGAGATCGCCGAGACGGCGCAGGCCTATGTCGGCGTCGAGGCGGGCCTTGTGCATGCCGATATCGGCACGGGTTATCCTGAGAAGGATGCCATCACGCTCACATGGCTGCCGCAGCTTGTGGCGGGAATGTTGGCCAAGGGCGGGGTCGCCGTCAGCGGTCTTCCGCTGGAAGAGAAAAGCCTCAACCCGCTGCCTATCCCGACCTCCGTTCCCCAAGATCGGTATTTCCTTTACCGGAAAATCTAGGCTGGTAGAAAAATCTGGCTTTCGGCCTCTGAGATCAGAAAGATTTTCATCTGCGAGCTTTTGCCGCGAATGGGGATCGTGCGGCTTTGCAGTGTTTTGACGTCATGGCCGGATTGCCGCAGCACGGGTTCTGAAACGACGATGGCCGTGTCGAATTCCTTGGCCGCACTTTCCAGCCTGCTGGCAACATTGACGGTGTCGCCAATTGCCGTGAGGTTCTTCGCGCCGCCATAACCCATGACGCCGACGATCGACGGGCCTGCGTGAATGCCGATGACGATGCGCAGCTTCACCGCAAACTGATTTTCCAGTTCTTCGTTGAGCGTTTCAATGTTGCGAAGGATGAGTGCCGCGGCTTTCAGCGCATCGCGGCTTGCCGTTTCCTTGTTGCCCTCTAGGCCGAACAGCGCCATGGCGCCATCGCCAATGAATTTATCCAGCCGTCCGCCCGCCTGCTCCACGGCTTGCCCCACCACGGTGAAATAGCGGTTGAGCAGAAACACCATGTCATAGGGCAGGCGCGCTTCTGACAGAGCCGTAAAATTGCGAAGATCGCAAAACAGGACGGCGATTTCTTCTTCGCGACCGGGGCGGATCGGTTCGCCGCTGGCTGGAATATCGCTTTGCTGTTTGGATGCCAGCAGCAGGGCCACGTTGAGATTATGCTTCGGACGAAGCTGGCAGGCGAGCCGCACGTCGGAATCGGCATGGATACGCTGAAGTGTCGCGCGTTCCATCGAGGATGGTTCCGGCAGAGGTCCCTGCGTCTCGATGATCCGTACCCGGCAGGTGGAACAACGTCCTTTGCCGCCGCAAGCCGAAAAATGGGCAACATTGCCCGAGCGGCTGGCTTCCAGCACGCTGAGACCCGCAGGCGCACGCACCATCGCGCCGTGATCATAGCGGATTTCGATGGAGTTTGATCTTTGCCGCAGACTGCACACGCCACGTAGAACGAAGACCAGCAGAACCGCTCCGCCGAAGGTGGCCTTTGCGGCTGTTGTAAAGGTGTCTATGGCGGCTTCAAGCTTGGCCTGATTGGCATGCACAACACGCGGCGGCGGCGGGTTATATTCCATCTCCCGACCTGCATCGCTGAAGCCCAGAAGAGCAAGGATTGGCATCAGCACGGCCACCGTCAGCAGATAGGGCGAAATGCGCTTGTACCAGTCGCGGTAGCGCAGCCAGAAGAATATTCCCAGACATCCGTGCAGCCATATCAGCACCAAGGCTACGCTTTGGCGCAGACCGAGAAGAGGGTTACGGATCCAGAAATTGTAAATGACGGTCTCATAACTGACATCGATGCCGTAGAGCATGCGTGACAGTCGTATGCCGCTGGCATGGTCGATAATGAGATAGGGTATGATGAGCCCGATGAAGATTTGCAGCGCTTCGCGCACCGGCATTTTCAGCGTGCGGCGGACATAGATGGAGCGCAGCACCAGTAGGATATGGGTGAGAACCGCGCCATAGAGAATGAGGCTGCTGAGAGGGTTGAGCCAGAGGAGGCTGAACCACATGCGCCCATATTCGGCTGTTTCTATCGAGACCAGTGCCAGCGCGTGGTTCGATAGATGCGTGAAGACGAAGGATAGCATGATGAGGCCGGACAGCAATCGTGCACGCCTGAGCGACGTTTCCGACACGATATGGGCCATGCTTCCTGTCTCCGGTTGGCTGTGTTCACCATGGGGCAATATGCCAGGGGAGACGTCCCTGCAGAAAGCCGCTCGCTGCTATACTCTAATGCTTTGAAAAGCAGAATAGATCAATGATCACGTCATCGGCATTTTGAAACGCGTGAGACTGCTGGGCCAGACGCGCCTCTTCAAAGCTCTATGGTCTGGCCGTCCCACGCAGCGAAGGCACCGGCGAATTCCTTTTTTGCATCCGCTTCGATGATTTCAAGCTCGCCGTCGGTGCGAAAAGGCGCGTGGTGGATCAGCCCGACGCTTTTGGCATTGGCATGCTTGGCCAGAAGAACGGCCTGCTGCCATGAGGAATGACCGTAACCGCGATAGGTTTCCATCTCGGCATCGGTGAAACATGCGTCGTAGAGAAACAGGTCCACATTGTCGATCAGCTTCAGAACCGACTTGTCCAGCTTTCCGGTCTCGTGCTCCGTATCGGTGATAATGGCGAAGCTGCGGCCCTGCCAGTCGATGCGGTAGCCGATGGCATTGCCGGGATGGTTCAGCATGCCGGTTGTGATGTTGAGTTCGGAGTGAACCGGCAACACATCACCGGCCTTGAAATCCTTGGTGATGATCTGGGCGCAGCAGATATCGAGGGGAGCGGGGAACCATGGCGGGCTCATGAATTCAGCCAGCATTTCCCGCGTGGTTTTCTGCCCGGCAAGATGGCCGGACCATATGCGCACATCGTTCTCACGATTGAAGAAGGGTTTGAAATAGGGAAAGCCGACGATGTGATCGTAATGGCAATGGGAGAAGAACATGTTGACATCACCGATGCCCTCAGCCTTCAGCGCCTGACCGGCGGGCAAGAGGCCCGAGCCCGCATCGAACAGCAAGACGTGGTCTCCGCACCTCACTTCGATGCAGATCGTGTTTCCACCATATTTTTGGAATTTTTCTCCTGAGACGGGAAGCGTTCCTCTTGCTCCCCAGATCTTGACCCGAAATTCCTGTTTATTGTCCCGACGATGATCGTCGGAATGCAACGCCATGATACACCCCAATTTACCACGAGCGCCCCAAGCTCCTCCTATGGGCACCGTGCTATCTTTCCTGTCTTTGCCCCAGCCTTCCGGGAGACAGCTATGTCTCCGCCATTAGTACGCCCAGCATTTCAGTTTTATTACAATAGCACCACTTTTATTTTTCTTTCGAATAATGGCGCTGGAGAATGGTGTTTCTTTTAAGCGTTTGATCCCGACCGCGCTTTGCTGAGTTCCGACGTCGTCTGTGTCAGACGCTCGGCAAGTACCCGCATCACCTTGATCGTCACATCGGGGAAATCGGACATCAGCTTAAAGAACTGTTCTTTGCCGATCCGCAATGCTTCCACGGACGTCGAGGCGCGCACGGTTGCGGTTCTGACGCTGTCGCAGAGAATGGCGATTTCACCGACGATGGCGTTACCGCTCATTTCGGTCAGCTTTATCTGGCCGGATGGGGAGTCTATCAGCACATCCACTTTGCCCGTCAGCAGTACATAGGCAGCATCGCCAAGATCACCTTGGCGGAACAATTCGTCTCCGGCATGGTAGGAAACCCGATCAGATGCAAATGCCAGCAACTTCAGCTTGGAAGGTTCCATTTCGCTGAAGAAGGGAACGCGTTTCAGCATCTGAATTTCGTCTTTGAAAAGCATTGCCTTTTCCTGTCCGTGTTCCAGTTCGATCGCCATACACTACGCTGCGATCATTTCTTTGAATGTACCGTTTTCTTCTGAAAGAGTCTCGTATGTTCCATCTGCGACCACCGATCCATGGTTAATAACGATAACACGGTCGAACATTTTTGACAGAGATGGATTGGAAAGCACCCACAGCACCCCGGGATTGGCGCCATCGCTCTTCACGAAGGCCATGACATTGTCGACGATTTCCTGTTGCATGCGATGGTCGAGGCCGGGGAGCGGACGGTTGAGAACGTAATAGTCCGATTTTCTGATCAGCGCGCGGGCCAGATTGAGCTTCTGTCGCTGCAAGGGCCCCAGTCGCTTGCCGCCTGCGCCTAGGTTGAATTCGAGCCCAACGGCCAGCACCTTGTCATAAAGGCCCTGCTTCTTCATCGCATCGGCAACGATCTTCGTGATGCGGCGGGACGCATCGGCATAGCGATGGCTGATCTTGCCGAACAGGATATTGTCGAGAAGGCTGGTCGATGTCGCATATTTTTCCGGATCATAGGGCTCGATCCAGCTGCGCAGGTCATCCGGCAGTTTTTCGTGGAACATGTGGCGGACTTCCACGATCTTATCCATCACCTCCTGCGTCAGAAGGCCGAAGCGCTGGCGCGGTTCGATGTAGAAGAAGCTGAGCCGCAACATGGCGCGCCGCTCCGCCTCGGTTGCATCCTTGTAGCCCTTGCCCTGAAGGCGTTGCAGCATCTGCTGATAGCCGGGAATATCGTCCGCCGTCATGAAGGTGAGCTGCTGGAAGAACGGGTGGTCGGGCGGCAGGTCGCTGAAGATTTCCACGACGTTTTCGGCAATCGTATAACCCATGGCGAACAGGGTTTCGGACAGGCCGGTGCCGCGCATCAAAGAGCGGAAATAGTCGCTGTTGATGATCATGCTACTGCCGGTCGCGGAATCGCGCATCGTTCCGAACATGATGTTTTCGCCAACCGTCGCCTCGGCATTGTAGCTGTTGGGCTCAAATGGCACGATCAGGCCGCTGAGATTTTCCTTGTCGAGCTCCACGCGCAGCGCCTGACGCAATTCCACGATCCGCGCTGCCAGATGCAGATCGGTCAGGGGGTCAATGGACGAGCGCAGCGCAAAATCGAGAACATCCTGCGATAGCTGAACCGTATCGAGAACCGACAGCATGGCTTTCAGGAATTTTCCCTCTTCATCGCTTCCGGCGGGGCTGGATCCGTAATCGATCCAGTCGCTGTTGATATCGATATCGGGATTTTGAGCGAGTTTGGCTTCGCGGATTTCCCATTTGCGATGTTCGAGTTCGGCACCTTCATACTCACGCGGCTTCAAAGGGGCGTGTTTCAGGCCGTAAACGAGGTTTTCCTTGAGGCTGTCATGGAAGAAATAGGTGTCGGCAGACACATAGGAGATGCGCCGTCCGGTGACGGATTCCGGCAATTCGTGAAGGTCGGTATCCCCGAATGTTATCTTGCCTGAGGTTGGCCACAGGGTACGCCCCAGCGCATCTGCCAGCGCTTCCGCTCCCGAGCCGCCGACGATCGCGATGCTTTCACCTGGATTGATGGTCAGGGATGCCTGATCGAGAAGACGCGTGCCGCTATCGTCGTCCAGCGACAGCCCGGCAACAACGATAGGGCCGGTAATGGCTGCTGCCGCTTCTGGCGAAAGGGCCTGAATTTTCGAGTCGATCATGGTGGGCGAATCGAACTGCTCGAAAACCTGCTCGTATTTGACCTGAACGTCCTGACGGGCCTGATCCCAGTCGATCAGTTCCTTCAGCGGGCCGGGAAGTTCTTTGTAAGCGTTGATCACGGCCACCAGCTGACCGACATCGAGGCTGCCGCGCAGCGTCAGATAACCGCCCAGCGCGTAAAAGAAAAAGGGTGTCAGCTGCGCCAGAAAATTATTGATGAATTTGACGATGAACTTCCACTGGTAGAGATCGTAGCGAATCTTGAAGATTTCGCCGAGCCGGTGGGCGGCATCCGCTCTCTCGTAGTTGGATGTGTCATAGGCGTGGATCGTGCCGATGCCATCGACCATTTCACCGATACGGCCTGCCAGCTGCCGGGCGCTCAGCTGGCGCTGTCTGCCGAGTTCGATCAGGCGACGGCGCATTTTGGGGATGATGCCGACCTGAATGGCGGCCATGAAGGCGGCAATCAGGCCAAGCCAGAAATTCTGCACGAGAATGAAGAAGAGCGCCGACAGCGCCTGTCCACCCAGAAGGGCGGGCTGAACGAAGGCGTCACCGGTAAAACCACCCAGCGGCTCGACCTCGTCCTTGATCATGCTGGAGATTTCCGCGCCCTTCACACGTTTGAAGTGGGACGGAGGAAACAGCAGAATACGATCAATCAGCTGGAAGCGGATGCGGCGCAGCAGGCGTTCGCCAAGGCGGCCCTTATAGGTGTTGATGTAATATTTGAAGAGGCCGTTGATGATGACGAGCGCCAGAAAGGTCAGGCTCAGCCCCATCAACATGCCAAGGCGGGTCAGCTCGATGCCCGGAAACAGCGTGATCTTTCCCATATAGGGTAGATCAAGCGTCAGATGCATGAAGAGCTGCGTGGAGTTCACGCCCTCGAAACCATCCCCCTGTATCGGGCCGTTGACGATCTGTTTGGGCAGGTCAAAGGCGAGGAAGTATGGGATCATCGAAAACGCGACGATCAGCAGAATGAAAAGCTGCTGCCGCCGCGTGTGATTCCAGATATAGCGGGTTAAACTTTTTTCCATGTAGGACTTCTGTGCCTTGCCAGACTGGAAGGTAATTGATGTTTTCGATTGCGTCAAAGCCGCTCTTGAATGCAGGCAGATGTCGTTTCGAAAATGGAGAGAGTATGCGTGCTGCGGTGAACGAAACGGAACATGACGCCCAGTATCGGCGTGGTCCATTTAGTCACGAATTCGGCGGAATACGAGCCTTATAGCGTATTTCTTCAGAAACGAAATACACGGCTGCTGCCAAGCGCGCGAATTTCGCCCTTCGGTGCATCTGCCGACTGCTGGTCCAAGGGTATCAGTTCTATCTGGCGACCCTCACCGGGGGGCAAGTGAAACCAGTCCTCAGCTGGTCGAAAGCCTTCCGCGTCGATATGCACGGACTGTGCAAAACGATCGGTGGTGAGATGCGCAATCCAGCGCTCGCCCTCGCGCGACACTTCGGCGTGAAGCGTGGCGGAATGCATGGCTGTCTTGCGGCCAATCGGAAAATGAAACGCGTCTGCCAGAAGCGCGCCGGTTTTCTGGTCGATCAGCCGCGCAACCGTCACATCGTGGGAGGGTGGGCCGAAACGGTAGGCATAGGTCGTATCGAAAAATGCGCCGAACAAATCCGTGGCGGCGATCTTCTGTTTCCCGCGTGAAGCCAGGTTTAGGGCGCGCTTGCCGGTCACGACAGGCTGGAGACCATCACGCAGGCAGGTGATCTCGACCACGGCGTCCACATCATCAGGGCTTTCATTGATGAGATGAATATCGAGGCCGTTCGTACCCTCATCCAGAAGCGTGATCTGTAGCGGGCGGAAGGCGCGTTTCAGCCCATACCATGCCGCCTTCGGTTCTCCCGTCGCATCGATCACGCCCCAGCCGGGGCCGGGCAACAGATCCTGCAATGTCCAGACCAGAGCGCCCTGACAGGACGATCCGCTGCGGCGCCATTCCGCGAATGTCGCTTCCATGACTTCAGCGCTGACGGCGCGCGAAGGGTTGAGATATCGCTCACCATCCTCACGGCGCAGGGTGGATGGCTCCACCTCGTAAAGCAGCTTGAGATAGTGATCTCGTACATCCTCGAAATCCCACGACGCGCCGCGGTCCCGGGGCACGCGGGCTTTCCACTGCGGGTCGTGCACCGGCTTTGCGGGCAGGTGCTTGTCCAGCGTGCGTTGCTGCGGGACGTTGGCGAAGGCGAGGCATTCTCCGGCGAAGCGCAGATCGGCACGGCGCGCATCTTCCAGCGGCCGGCAATAGGCACCGACACCGTAGTAATGACCGACTTTCTCGTTCGGAACGAAGGGCAGAGCTCCACCGAAAGGGGAGTTGGGGACATAGGCGATATCAGGCCGCAACCGCCGGACATGGGCGGGCAGGATTTCTTCTGTCAGCGGACCTTTCCAGAACTGTTCGGAAAGCCCCAGCATCGCGCCCTGCTGATACATTTCGCTGCCACCGCACAGCACGGTCAGCGAGGGGGAGAGTGCGGTATTCGTGAGAAGCTGCGAGATTTCCGCTTCGATATGGGCAAGGAATGCCTCATCCTTAGCCGGGTAATCGAAATTCGCCAGCATCATGTCCTGCCAGACCATGAGGCCCAATCGATCACAAAGCTTGAAAAAGTCCGGCGTCTCATAAGCCATCGTGCCGCCAATGCGGATCATGTTCATGCCAGCCTCAGCAGCCAGTCGCAGCCAGGGCTCGTAATCTCCGGTGGTGCCGGGCAGCCGCACGATATCGGCATTGGTCCAGACCGCACCCCGGCAGAAAATCGGCTCACCGTTGATGTTCAGGCCAAAGCCTTTGCCATCTGCGCCGTTGTTTATCTCAATGCGGCGAAACCCCGTCTTGCCGAGAGGATATGTCTGCCCTTCTATGCGAAGACCGACGTCGTGAAGGGCAGGCGTGCCATGCGTTGCCGGCCACCAAGGTGCGATGTCCGCCAATCGCAACTGACCTTCAAAGGTGCCATCGCCTTTCGCGTCCATCCTTCCGGAATGGCCTGCGCAATGTATCTCGACAGCCGAAGCATCTCGTTGCAAGCGGACAGCCAATTGCAGAGTTCCGGTTCCATCGGCCTCAAGCTCCGATCGAGATGACAGCACGTCGAAAACGCGCTCGCTCTCGCGGATCAGGCGGATAGGACGCCATGGGCCAACAGCATGGATCTCCGGACACCAGCCGGGCATGTGGCCAAGCGCTGTCGTCCTGACCAGCCGCAGGCCTTGCGAATTCATCATCTGCGGACGCCAGCGCGCCCGTGGGCCGGGTCGCTCCAGACGGGGCGCAAGGGCACGAAAACAGATGGCGAGTTCATCCGCGCCGGTCTGTTCGAAAGGGATATCAAGCGCTTCGAACATGCTGGTGGAATGGGCGAGAAGCTCTCCATTGAGGAAAATCTCCGCAATCGTCGCCAGTCCTTCGAAATGCAATCTGGCTGGACCGACCACATCAGACACCAGTGTCAGCCGGTACCATGCGTCCTGCGTATTCAATGGCTGTGGATTGAGTCGATCAAATTTTCCGAGCGTTTCCAGCGCCTGCGCAACTGTGCCGGGAACGGGTGCCGTCATCTCGTCGGCATCGATGGGAATATCGACCGGCGTCAGATAGGCATCGCGTTCCGTCAGCGTTAAGGTCCATCCCTCGCTGAGCGATTGGCCATTCGCAGCGTGGAAAACGGATGCTGCCGTCACGCCGCCTCGCTTGTGTTGCTGAGCCTGCTCTCCAGTTCCGCCATCATCTCGTCCCAGGCTGCGATGGCCGGGTCGAGCACGGTTGCGAGTGTTTCGAACTTGCGGCGGGCAATGGCGCGGGCAAGCTGGAATTGCACGGTTTTTGCCACTTCCGAAATGCGAAGCGCGTGGGCCGGTGCCTGGCCAAAGCGCTGTTCGCCACCCAGCCATTCCAGATGGCTGGCGGCGAGTTCGAAATTGGCACCGAGCTGGCGAAGCGTGTTAAAGGCATATTTATGGAAAAAGCCGAAGGGCCGGTCAGCCACGTTTTCCACCTGCTTTGGAAAGACTTGAGCGAAAGCCCTGATCGGATTGCTCTTCGGGCGTCTCTCGAAATGCTGAAGCAGAAGTCGGTCCGCCGCTCTTAGCCTTTCCTTGTCGCCAACAGGCTTTTCGGGAAATTTGGCGAATTCCGTATAGGGCAGAAAGGGAAGATCGTCCTCTGTCAGGTGGTGCTGGAAAATGCCGGAGAAATCATCGCCTTCCAGTGCAAAGTAACCGGCATTGTGGAAATATTCCAGCCTGCGGTTTTCCAGATCCATCCGGTTGATGGCGACGGTGGTCTTGCCATGCTCTTTGCGATAGGCGGTGCCGTGCGTATCCGGCATGTAGAAACTGTCCATCTCGATCAGGCAGATGCGCCCGCGCCGCAACTGCGTTTCGATATGGCTTTCGAGCCTGTCGAAGATCGCCAGTTCGGTGACACGGATGCCATAAAGCGCCTCAAGATCTTCCAGCGGTACCTTGAAGAAGGTGAACTGGTCGCCTTCGAAATCCTGGGTGAGCGTGAAGCCGAGCATGGCTTCCGGCGGCAGATTGCTCGCGGCCAGAAGCTCGATCCATAGATCGACATAGCAATTGGTTTCCGGCCACATGCGCTCCAATGAATGAAGCGAATGTTGAACATAGGTGTCAGCGCTCAAGGCCGGAAAAATACTCGTCATACCGTCCTCAGCCCCAAAGCGTGTCCCGCACAGACTGCGGCCATGCTTCCACATCCAGTCCGTGTTTTGCAAACAGCGCCAGTGCAATGCGCTCCAGCCCGAAGCCGACGCAGGCGGTGTGGGCAACAGCACCATCCGCAAGGTTGAGACCCCATTTGGCTCCGAATGCGTCCTGATGGTAGTTGAAGCTCATGCAAGCGGTCTGATTGGTCGTGGATGTAACCGGGATCAGCAGTTCGAATTTCAGGTTCTGGTCGCGCTGGTTGTTGGCCAGCATCTTACCCGCGCGCCCGAAGAACGGGTCGTTAGCGATATCGATCTTCACATCGAGACCGATCTTTTCCATCATCTCCACGCCGCGATCCATCCACAGCTGGCGGAATTCGGTGACGTCGCTTTCCGTGCCCATGCGCACATATTCGCGCATGCGGAACAGCTGCTGGCGTGCCGGGTCCTTGGATGGTTCATGGCGGAAGCAATAGGATTGGATGTCGTAGAGACCGCCATTGTCAGGCAGATTGCCGCGCTTTGCGATGGTCGGATAAAGCGGGTAGCAGGCCGCAGGCGTCAGCACGATATCGGTGATCTTCTGGTCTTTCGTCCAGTCGCTACCCTCATCCATGCTTTTCAGCAGGCTGACGTGGTCCAGCTCGCAGCCGCAGAAGGAATGGACTGTGCCAGCCAGCTGCGGGAAGCTTTTCATATAGCCGCTTTTTTCAAAGTAGGCGCGGTTGATGCCGGGCGGGAAACGGATGGCTTCCGCCTTGTCACCGCCGCCGACCTTGTCGATCAGGCGCTCGAAGGCGACAATCACGTCTTCAAACTGGCCGCTGCGGCCATAAAGGCCATCTACGCCGGTATCGATCAGCAGGCCCTTGTCGAACAGGCGATCCAAAAACGTAGTTTGCATGTCCATGGTTTTATCCTGAAAGGCCAGAGTTATATCGAAAGACTTGTGTCCTGCTTCTGCACGAGCAGGAGATTGGCGGAGTTGCTTAAAATTCTGTCGTTGGAAATCATCAGTTGCGCCGAGTGCGCATCGCGCAGATGTCGTCCGAGACTGTAGGGCGTACCGTTTTTGTAGCCCATGATGCCGCAGATCAGCATGGCGTGATTGATGATTTCCAGAATGGTTTCCGACGAACAGATCTTGACGTTGTTCATGGCAATGGCAAAGCCCATGGACATCAGCCTGTCCGGATCGGACTTGGTATCCTCATAGGCCTTCAGACCGGCAATGACGTTGGATTTGACGATCTGGAGCTTGTTGGACACTTCCGCCAGACGGATGGCGCCGGGAGGTGCCACGCCGGGGGATTTGCGGGCCGCTGCGCGCACGAAAGCCTGTGCCCGCAAAACGGCGTCGGCTGCAATGCCGTACCAGACGCCGCTCCACAAAAGATGTGAGGCTGCCAGCATGGATTGCGCCGCAATTTCCGCAAAAGGCTTGGGAAAGATTTGTTCAGACGGCGCTTTGCCCTTGAACAGGAAGCCATCGGAGCAGGTGCCCCGCATGCCCAGCGTGTTCCAGACATGGGTCTTTTCAAGACTGTACTGGTCTTTCAGAAACACCGTCATCACCTGATCGGCAGGCGCTGCATCGGCATGCGCCCGCGAGGTGATGAGGATGGCATCCGCTTCGCTGCCATAGGAAATGACGGTCGCGTCCTTTTCCAGCGTGCAGCTGTCGCCATCCACATGGATGGCGCAAATCGAGTTGCGCAGGTTTCCGCCAATGCCGCCTTCGGTCGTGGCCGAGCCGATCAGCAATTGGTCGGCGGCCAGACGCCGCATGAAACCCGTGTGCCACGCGCTTTCCTCGCCATGTTCCACAAGGCTTGAGGCCTTGATCTGGTGCATGGCAAAAATCATCGCGGTTGCGGAGCAGGACTGGCCGAGAATGCAGCAGATATCGGCGATCTGCCTGAGATCGGCGCTTTCGCCGCCCAGATGAACGGGAATCTGAATGCCGAGCAGGCGCTCGGCCCGAAGGGCGTCCACCGCCTCTTTCGGAAAACGTGCTGCGGCGTCCACATCGTCCGCATGCTGCGCGGCGATGGAGGCGACACGCGCTGCGCGTGCAGCCAGCGTTGAATCCGGTGGGGCAACGGACACGTTCATCATGCCGCCTCTTTGCCGTCGAGAATGGCTTTTACCGTGTCTTCGATGGCCTTGATGCTGGCGAAAGACTTGCGATTGAGCATGCTGTCGGGAAACTCGATATCGAAAGCATCTTCAATTCCCAGCATCAACTGTACTGATGCGAAAGAAGAAAGTCCGGCTGCATAAAGATCAGCTTCGTCTGCAATTGTATCGACAGGCACAGGGAGCTGGCCGAATTTCGACAGTATTTCACGAATTGTTGAATTCATTCTCAATAGTCTCCCTCAGATAGAGCGTCATCATAACGCATTCTTGGAGTTAATCGCGAAAAAATAACATTCCAATAAATGGCGAGGTTAATTTGTGGTGACTTCCCGCCCTTATGAAACATACCGCAGATGCCAACTTGACAAAACTCCATGTCAGGTTTTTGATTGAGGCATTCACCAGGGGGGTCCCGGCAAGGGGCTGAGATACTGCTAGAGCGCGCAGTGACCCGTTGAACCTGATCCAGTTCATACTGGCGTAGGGACGGTGCAAACGCGGGAACAGCAGTTCGGCCTTGCCGAATCCATCGCTATTCGTCCCGTGGTTTTTCGTCTTCAAGCTCGAACTGGGTCTCCACTGTTTTTGCTTTGGAGCCTCACGATGAACATTGCCGCTAAAAATCTCTCTCCTTTCGTTACAACAGGTCCGCTGCCTGCTTCGACCAAGGTCTACAAGCCGGGCATCATCCACCCTCACATCCGCGTTCCCATGCGCGAAATCGCCGTGCATCCCACGGCGGGCGAACCACCCGTTACGGTCTACGATTCCTCCGGTCCCTATACCGACCCGTCTCACGCTGTCAGTATCGAAGGCGGCCTGCCGCGCCTGCGCCATGACTGGGTTGTCGCAAGGGGGGATGTGGAGGCTTACGAGGGTCGCCACGTCAAACCGGAGGATAATGGTTTCGCGACGGGCGAACGCCTGACGCCTGAGTTTCCGCTACGCCACCAGCCGCTGAAAGCGAAGGATGGCAAGGCAGTAACGCAGCTTGCCTATGCCCGCGCCGGTATCATCACGCCGGAAATGGAGTTCATTGCCATCCGCGAAAACCTTGGCCGCGAAGCTGCCAAGGAAAAGCTGGTGCGGGATGGCGAAAGTTTTGGCGCGAATATCCCCGATTTCGTCACGGCGGAATTTGTGCGCCAGGAGGTTGCTGCGGGCAGGGCGATCATTCCCGCCAACATCAACCACCCCGAGGCAGAACCGATGATCATCGGTCGCAATTTCCTCGTCAAGATCAACGCCAATATCGGCAATTCGGCGGTCACCTCCTCCATGGCGGATGAGGTCGACAAGATGGTCTGGGCCATCCGCTGGGGTGGTGATACGGTCATGGACCTCTCCACCGGCCGCAACATTCATAATATCCGCGAATGGATCATTCGCAATTCGCCGGTGCCGATCGGAACCGTTCCGCTCTATCAGGCGCTGGAAAAGGTCAATGGCATTGCCGAAGACCTGACTTGGGAGGTGTTTCGCGATACGTTGATCGAGCAGGCCGAACAGGGGGTGGACTACTTTACCATCCATGCGGGGGTGCGGCTGCATTACATTCCGCTGACCGTCAATCGCGTTACCGGCATCGTTTCGCGTGGCGGCTCGATCATGGCCAAGTGGTGTCTGCATCACCACAGGGAGTCTTTCCTCTACGAGCATTTCGAAGAGATTTGCGACATCTGCCGCGCTTACGATGTGTCGTTTTCGCTTGGTGATGGTCTGCGCCCCGGCTCGATTGCCGATGCCAATGACGCCGCACAATTTGCCGAGTTGGAAACGCTGGGTGAGCTGACGCAGATCGCCTGGGCGAAAGATTGTCAGGTCATGATCGAAGGCCCCGGCCATGTGCCGATGCACAAGATCAAGGAAAACATGGACAAGCAGCTGAAGGTCTGCGGCGAAGCGCCTTTCTATACGCTTGGGCCGCTGACCACGGATATTGCGCCCGGCTACGACCACATCACGTCAGGCATCGGTGCGGCGATGATCGGCTGGTTCGGCACGGCCATGCTTTGCTACGTCACGCCGAAGGAGCATCTCGGCCTGCCGGATCGTAACGACGTGAAGGTCGGTGTCATCACCTACAAGATCGCCGCTCACGCTGCGGATCTCGCCAAGGGACATCCGGCAGCGCAAATCCGCGACAATGCGCTGTCGCGCGCCCGTTTCGAGTTCCGCTGGGAAGACCAGTTCAACCTGTCGCTCGACCCGGAAACGGCACGGTCCTTCCATGATGAGACCTTGCCGAAGGAGGCGCATAAGGTGGCGCATTTCTGCTCCATGTGCGGGCCGAAATTCTGCTCCATGCGCATTTCGCACGACATCCGCGCCGAGGCGCAAAAGGAAGGTCTGGAGGCCATGGCACAGAAATTCCAGCAGGGCGGTGATCTCTATATGCCGCTGGAAAAGCCGGTAGCAGGTGAGTGAGATGCGCATTCTCATAAAGGGAGCAGGTGTTGCCGGTATGACGGCTGCGCTGGAGCTTGCCCGACATGGAATGGAGGTCGCGGTTTGCGATCTTGCAAGCGAACCGGGGCGCGGTGCGTCCTGGTATGCGGGGGGCATGCTGGCACCCTGGTGTGAGCGGGAAAGCGCCGAGGAAGCCGTTGTCACACTCGGCCAATCGGCAATGGACTGGTGGGACGAGGCCACGCCGGGACTGGTCAAACGAAACGGCACACTGGTCGTCGCACCCGCACGGGACAAGTCAGAACTTTCGCGTTTCGCTTCTCGCACATCAGGCTATCGCTGGATGGATGAGAACGAGATTGCGGCGCTAGAGCCCGATCTCGCCAGTCGGTTTCGGACTGGACTGTTCTTCGAAGGCGAGGGGCATCTCGATCCGCGACTGGCTCTCTCGGCACTGTATGAGCGTCTTGTGTCGATGGGTGTCCGCTTTCACTTCGGCGGCGAGGCGATGGATGAAGGTGAATTTGATCACGTCATTGATTGCACCGGCGCGGCACAGACCGGCAAGCTTACCGGCCTTCGCGGCGTGCGTGGCGAGATGCTTTATCTCTCTACCGGTGAGGTGACGCTCTCCCGTCCCGTGCGGCTGCTTCACCCGCGCATTCCGCTCTACATCGTGCCGCGGGAAGCGGGGCGTTTCATGGTGGGCGCGACGATGATCGAAACGGATGAGGCGGGGCCGATCACCGCCCGTTCGATGATGGAGTTGCTGAATGCGGCTTACGCGCTGCACCCTGCCTTTGGTGAGGCGCAGATCATCGAAACGGGCACCGGCATCCGCCCCGCTTTTGCCGACAATCTTCCCGCTATCAAGGAAGAGGGCGGCACGCTGTTTATCAACGGTGCCCATCGGCACGGGTTTCTGCTGTCGCCAGCCATGGCGCGGCAGGCCGCCGATATTATGATGTCAAAGGAGGTTTCCCATGAAAATTCTCGTCAACGGGCAAGAGCATGATCTTGCTACCGACAGGCTTTCGCAACTGCTGACCGTGCTTGACTACGAAGGCGACTGGCTGGCAACAGCGGTCAATGGCGATCTCGTCCATGCGCAGGACCGCGATGATTTTCGGCTGAAGGAATTCGACAGGATCGAAGTTCTTTCACCCATGCAGGGAGGATAGGCGATGTTGAAACTCTATGGACGCGAGGTCGGATCACGGCTGCTGCTCGGCACTGCTCGTTACCCTTCGCCCGCCGTGCTTGCGGATGCGGTGCGCGCCAGCAAGACCGATATTCTGACGATCTCTCTCCGACGCGAAACGGCGGGTGGCAAGCAGGGTGGGCAGTTTTTCGAGCTCATCCGCGAGCTGGACCGCAACATTCTGCCCAATACGGCGGGTTGCCACACCGCCAAGGAAGCGGTGCTGACGGCCAAGATGGCGCGGGAGGTGTTCAAGACCAACTGGATCAAGCTGGAGGTGATCGGCAATCACGATACGCTTCAGCCGGATGTTTTTGCACTGGTGGAAGCGGCCCTCATTCTAAGTGATGATGGTTTCGAGGTCTTTCCCTATACAACCGATGATCTGGTGGTGGCGGAAAAGCTTGTGGATGCGGGTTGCAAGGTGCTTATGCCCTGGTGCGCACCCATCGGCAGCGCCATGGGGCCGCTGAACATCACCGCCTTGCGCTCCATGCGCGCCCATTTCCCGGATGTGTCGATGATTGTCGATGCGGGTCTTGGACGGCCATCCCATGCCACGACCGTCATGGAACTGGGTTACGATGCCGTGCTGCTCAATACGGCGGTGGCGGGTGCGGGCAATCCGGTCATCATGGCTGGCGCCTTTGCAAAAGCGGTGACGGCTGGGCGCGAGGCCTATCTCTCAGGCATGCTGGAGCCGCGCGACATGGCGGTGCCATCCACGCCTGTGATTGGCAAGGCGGTGTTTTCCTGAGCCGTTGACAAGATGAGGTGAGGGCGGGATACCGGCAGGCATGAGCCTCAAGAGGTACCCAGACATGCACAATCTGCTGACCGATATCGATGGTGTGGCTGTCGGTCATGCCACCGATCTCCAACTCGGATCGGGTGTTACCGCCATCGTCTTTGACCAACCGGCCATCGCCTCCGGCTCCGTTCTCGGTGGTGCACCGGGCGGGCGGGATACGGCGCTACTCGACCCATCCATGACGGTAGAGGTGGTCGATGCCTTCGTGCTCTCAGGCGGTTCGGCCTTCGGCCTGGATGCTGCAGGCGGTGTGCAATCGGGCCTTCGCGAGATCGGGCGTGGCTTTGCGGTCGGATCGACCCGCATTCCCATCGTGCCGCAGGCGATCCTGATGGATTTGCTGAATGGCGGAAACAAGGATTGGGGCCTGCATTCGCCCTATCGCGATATGGGTTATGATGCTTTCAAGGCCGCAACTCGCCAGCCCTTTGCGCTTGGCAGTGTCGGGGCTGGGACGGGCGCGACCACGGCGACCTTCAAGGGTGGGCTGGGTTCTGCCAGCGCCGTTACGTCGGGCGGCCATAAGGTTGCGGCCATAGTTGCCGTTAATGCTATGGGCTCCGCGACTGTGGGAACAAGCCAGCATTTCTGGGCTGCCCCCTTCGAGCGTGACGATGAATTCGGCGGGCTTGGCTTACCGCCCCAGTTTTCAACTGCCGACACGGCCATGCGCATCAAAGGCGTAACGCTAACGGCAACGACGATTGGTGCAGTGGTGACCAATGCCGTGCTGACGAAAGCGCAGGCGCACCGGCTTTCGATCATGGCGCATGGCGGGCTCGCCCGCGCCATTCTGCCGTCACATCTTGCCAGCGATGGCGACACCATGTTTGCCGCTGCGACCTGTCAGAAACCCATGAATGCCGCGAGTGACTTTGCCGAGCTTTGCCATCTTGCGGGCATGGTCGTTAGCCGTGCCATTGCCCGTGGCGTTTATGAGGCCACGGCCTTGACGCATGAGGGCGCGCAAAAATCCTGGCGGGATCATTTCGGAGCAGGTGCCGAATGAGCGATCAAACCGAGAAAATGCCGCTAAAAACGGTTTTGCGGATCGATTTTCCGCCAAATGATAGACTCGGACGGGGCAAAATCCAGTTGATGGAATTGATTGCCTCTACCGGCTCCATTTCCGCTGCCGGGCGGGCCATGGATATGTCCTATCGCCGCGCATGGCTGCTGGTAGATGCGCTAAACCACATGTTCAAGGAACCGGTGATCGAATCCCAGCGCGGTGGCAGCCAAGGTGGCGGGGCAAGCTTGACGGCCTTTGGGCAGGAACTGCTTGAACGCTATCGTGGCATGCAGCAGCGCTTGAACGATACACTGAAAGCCGATCTCGACTGGCTCGAGGCGAACCGGCAGTCCGATCAGTAAGGATCGAGCGCAGCCGATTTGATGATGGCAAAGATCGGCTTTCCCGGTTCCAGCGCCAGGCGTTCGACCGACAGCTTGGTGATGCGCGACGCGATGATATCGCCACCGCAATCCACCTGCACCATCGCCATCCCATCCTCTGAAAGCGCAATCTCTGCAATTCGGCCTTCCAGAATGTTGAGCGCGCTCAGACCCTCGGGTTTCACTGTCGCCAGCATCACGTCACGGGCCGGAATGTGAACGCGAACGCGGTGCCCGACCTCTGCCGATGGTGTTGGAACCTGCAATACCACCTTGCCTAGCCTGATCTTGGCGAGGCCGTGCGCAGAATCGAAACCTTCCACGTTACCAGATAGAATGCTGCCGATCTCCCGGCGTTCTAGCTGGGCGGTGAAAGCGGGGCGCGAGAGGATTTCGGCTGCCGGGCCTGAGACCTCGACCCTGCCATCCTTCATGACCACGATCTGGTCTGCAAGGCGCGACACCTCGCTGACGGAATGGCTGACATAGATGATCGGAATTTTTGTCTCGTCGCGTAGCCGTTCGAGATACGGAATGATCTCAGTTTTCCGCGCCTCATCGAGCGCGGCCAGCGGCTCATCCATCAACAGCAGGCGCGGCGATGACAGAAGCGCGCGGCCAATCGCCACGCGTTGCTTTTCGCCCCCGGACAGTTTTTCCGGGCGGCGCTTCAGCAGGTCTCCGATGCCGAGCATCTCGATGATTTTTGTGCTTTCCGTCTGTGCGCCCGTTTTGCCAGAGAACCAGCGACCATAATGCAGGTTCTGCTCGACGGTGAGATGCGGAAACAGGCGCGCTTCCTGAAACACGGTGCCGAAGCGGCGTTTGTGGCAGGGGGTGAAGAGGCGTTTGTTGCTGTCGGCCAGCGCCGATCCATCAAGCGTCAAAGTCCCATGATCGGGCCTCGTCAATCCGGCGATGATGCGGATGACGGAGGTTTTGCCGGAGCCGGAACGTCCGAAGAGCGCGGTCACGCCTTTACCAGCGGTAAGATCGGCGTCCAGCGTGAAGGCACCCAGCCTGTGTTTGACAGTGAGCGTCAGCGTCATTCCGCATTCACCCTTTTGCCGACGATGCGCGCCAGATATTCCGAGGCCAGCAGAGCGACCATAGAGATAGCGATGGCAACCAGCGTCAGCCGCATCGCGCCCGCATCACCACCGGGAACCTGGGTGAAGGTGTAGATGGCCGCTGACAGGGTCTGTGTCTCGCCGGGAATGTTGGAGACGAAGGTAATGGTCGCGCCGAACTCTCCCATGGCCTTGGCAAATGCGAGGATCATGCCTGCGATAATGCCGGGCAGGGTGAGCGGCAGGGTGACGGTGAGGAACACCCAGAGCGGGCTAGCGCCCAGCGTGCCCGCCGCTTCCTCCAGCTTGCGATCCACCGCTTCGATCGAAAGGCGGATGGAGCGCACCATCAGCGGAAAAGCCATGATGGCGCAGGCCAGTGCGGCGCCCGTCCAGCGAAAGGAAAAGACGATGCCAAAATACTGATCGAGAAACTGTCCGATCACACCACGACGTCCGAAAGTGACGAGAAGAATGAAGCCGGTGACAACAGGAGGCAGGATGAGCGGAAGGTGCACGATGCCGTTGAGCAGCGATTTGCCCCAGAACTGGCCGCGTGCAAGCGCCAGGGCGATCAATATGCCGAAGGGAAGGCTCGCGAACATGGCGATGCTGGACACCCAGAGGCTCAGGCGTATCGCCGTCCATTCTTCCGCGCTGAGGGTGAGCCAGTCCAATACGCCATTCCCGTCAAAAGGTGATGACCCCGACGATTGCCGGAGCCATAAGGATCGTGAAAGCCGATCTTACTTCAGAATGGTAAAGCCCTGCTTTTCAAAGAAAGGGGCAGCCTTGGCCGATTTCAGGAATTCGAGATAGGCAGCCGCTGCCGGGCTTTTGGATTCCGACAGGATGGCAACCGGATAGATGATCGGATCGTGGCTGTCCTGCGGGAAGGTGCCGACGATCTTGACGCCCTGGTCGGCGGCAGCATCGGTCTGGTAGACGATGCCATAAGGGGCCTCGCCGCGAGACACGAGAACGAGAGCTGCGCGAACGCTTTCCGCACCCGCAACCTTGCCTTCCACGGAAGACCAGACGCCGAGCTTTTCAAGCGCGGCCTTGCCGTATTTTCCAGCCGGAACGCTATCGACCGCGCCCATGGCCAGCTTTCCATCACCCACCAGCTTTGCAAGGTCGAAGCCCTGTTTGATGTCGACCGGCGTCGCCTTATCGGCAGGGGCCACCAGCACCAGACGGTTGCCGAGCAGGTTGGTGCGCGTATCTTCTTTGATCAGCTTTTTGCCCGCGACATAATCCATCCACGCAAGGTCTGCCGAGATGAAGAGATCGGCGGGTGCTCCCGCCTCGATCTGTTTGGCCAGCGCCGAGCTAGCGGCATAGGACACCGTGGCCTCATTGCTGGTTTCCTTGGCCCATTCCGCATTGGCCGCATCAAGCGCATTTTTCATGCTGGCAGCGGCAAAAATGGTGACCTTGTCCTGCGCGAATGCGGGAAAGGACATCCCGGATGCGACAAGCCCTGCGCCCGCAAAGACCGCCAATATTGTTGTCATAATCGTGCGGCGAAACATTCCCATACTCCTCAACCCTTCTCACTCGAAATATCCCAATCGATATATCGGTCATAGAGGTCAAGCATTATATTTTCAAGAATATATCGATTTCTGCGAAGACAATATGTGATTTCAGCTTTCTCCCTGAAAGTGGTCACCGGTAATAGGACAACGAGATTACAGCGCTGCCCCTTGCCGTTGAGTGCTGCATGACTGAATATAAAATAATCGCTCGGAAGTTGTGATCCGCTAGTGCATGAAACAGATTCAGGGAGAATATCGCGAATGATTTCAAAAACTCTTGCTCGGATTGCGGATGCAGTGTTCGAATGGACAGTCAAATGGAAGACGAAAACGCGCAGCTATGCCGAACTTTACGATCAGTCGGTTGAGACACTTGAATCTTTGGCGGAGGCTGGAAATGCCGACGCAGCCTTTGTTCTGGGTGACATCTACGACCAAGGCTATAATTGTATGCAGCAAGATCGGGAACTTGCGCTGAAATGGTATTATCAGGCCGCCGAAGACGGTCAAGGCGATGCTCTTAACAATATTGGCAGCATGTATGAGCACGGCGACGGCGTGCTTGAAGTGGATATGGAAAGGGCGCGAGAATATTACGAAAGATCAGTTGGAGCCGGGTGCGCCGCTGCCATGAACAATCTTGGGCATTTTTATTGGCGGGGACAAGGCAGCCTCAGCGCCGACAAACGCAAGGCACTTCTGCTGTTCAAGAAAGCTGTGCGGCATGGTCATGCCAACGCCGCCGTCGCGCTAGGCTATCGATACCGTGAAGGTGAAGGCTGCAAACAAAGTTTACTGAGAGCACTATACTGGTATCGGGTAGCGGAAAAAGCGGATGAACCGCATGGCTGTTACAATCTCGCTTGTTTTTATTACTTCGGCGGTGATCTGCCGCAAAATTACGGTCGGGCCGTCTCACTCCTTAAACGAGGTTCCAATCATCATCATCCTGCATCCAATGCTTTGCTGGCGCTGGCTTATGAACACGGCAGCTCGGTGGAACCCGACTTGGAAAAGGCGCTCGTACTTTATGAGCGCGCACATGGCGAAGACGGGTTAAACCGTGAAGAGGAGATAGATCGCGTTCTTGGAAAGATGGGACAGCAGCTATCTGACATGGAAAATCCTCTGGAGCGGATCGATGAGTTTCGCCAGATGGTATTTAACCCCAAGAAACGGTTTCGTGTGCGTGCGCTTTTGCATGAACTCAAACGGCTTGAAGGAATGTTAAAGGAGACTGGCCAACTGACACCCGTCATAGAAGGTCAGATGAAACTCATTGGCGCTTACGCGCAATGGATGATTGGTGATCGCGGCTGTGCCGAGTGGATTGATGCGGCTCTGGGCATTGAAAAGCACAATCCTTTCCTCATGCCATTTGAACAGGCAGCGCTCTTACATGCGAAAGCCCGTCTTTTTATTAGCATCGCAGCATGGCGACCAGCTATCGCTTCATTGGTCGAAGCGGAAAATGTTTCCAGAGCTCATCTCGATGATTCGAGGATCGCACATTTTGCCATTGCTGGCGACCTCGGTTACTGCCTTCATGAAGCTGGCGACATTGATGAAGCCCGTCAGGTGAATCGCGAACTTTTGAAGCGTGTTGAAAAAACGGAGGGCTCCGACGAAAAAATACTCGTGAGAACCTTGGCAAATCTCGCGCAGAACGAATTCGCCTTGGACAATCACGAAGAGGTTGTGTCTCTTTATGAACGAAACCTCAAGTTAGCGGAAAAACTAGAAGACAAAGAACTGATTTTCCTAACGCTTCGGGATCTGGCACTTGCAAGTTTCAGGATAGAGAGGGCTGATGAGGCGGAAGGTTTTTTCAGGCGGCGGATCGATATGGCAGAACGCAGCGGCTCGCAAAAAGACTTGATGTCCGCTCAGGCTGATCTCGATGAATTGCGTGTACGCATCAGCAAAAAGCACACATTGCAATAGCGCTGCGGTGTCCGGTTAGATGCGCTTTTATCGAGTTCTGCTTGCGTCTGACGAGAGAGCGGACGCTAAACTCAATAGTCAAAACCGCTCGCCCGCAAAATGCGCAACCTGTGCGCCAGCTTCGTAATAGGCTTCCTTCAACGCGCGGAAGCTACGGGCCTGCGGGTCTGTAACCGGCAGAGGAAGGGCGTCTTCGGCAATCTCGCCTGCAACATGCGCGGCAAGCGTTTTACCGAATACGGTTCCTGGCGCGATGCCGCGGCCGTTGTAGCCGCAGAAGCCGACGACGTTTTTTGCGAATTTGTGGAAGCGCGGCACGGAATCGTCGGTCATGCCGATCTGGCCGTACCATTCACATTCGAATTCGATCTCACCCAGCTGCGGAAACAACCGCTTCATAGCGCGCTTGGCCCAGGCGGGGTGCACGCTGGCACCCGTGTTGCGCAATGCGCCGACGCTGCCGAAGACGAGGCGTCCTGCTTGATCCATGCGGAAGGAGGAGAGGATTTCGTTCGTGTCCCAGCATCCTTCGCGGTTCGGCAGAACGGTTTTGCGCAGATTGTCGCCCAGCGGTTTGGTCGCGACATTGAAATAGGGCAGGTAGACCTGCTCTTCGCGCATGATTTTCCATGGCCCTGTGCTGTAAGCCTCCGTCGCGACGATGATCCAGTCTGCGCGGACCGAACCTTTTGCTGTCTTGACCACCCAGCCGTCACCATCCGGCTGGCTGTCGATGACCGGGCTGGAGGTATAAATCGTTGCGCCCGCCGTCTGTGCCGCGTTTGCGAGGCCACGCACATAGGCCAGCGGTTGCAGTGTGCCTGCGCGTTCATCCAGCAAAGCGCCGCTATAGGCGGACGAGCCGATACGGTTGGCCGTTTCCTGTGCGTCTAGAACCCGAACCGGGGCTCCGCGTGCGGACCATTGCGCGCAGCGCTCACGGATTTCGGCCAGCCCCTTATCACCCACGGCGCAATGCAGCGTACCGTTCTTTTCAAGCTGGCAGTCGATCTGGTGTTTTTCGATGATTTCGCGCACGAGGAACGGCGCGTTGCCGAGAAGATCGAGAAGGCGTTCGCCATAGACGGGGCCGAGAACGTTGGGCAGTTCCTTCGGCATGACCCACATGCCGCCATTGATCAGGCCGACATTGCGGCCAGCACCACCGAAGCCGATCTCCTTGCCTTCCACAACGATGACGCGGATGCCGCGCTGTGCCAGATGCAGGGCTGCGGACAGGCCGGTAAAGCCGCCGCCCACCACGACCACATCGGCCTTCTCGTGGCTTTCGAGCGATGTGGTGACCGGTGGTTTCGGCGCGGTTTTTTCCCAGAGGCCGTGAGAGCGCGGATCATTATACATCGAAGTCACCTAAGGACGTGGACGGCATGTGCTGCGCCATATCTGAAAAGATGGCGACCGCTTTCATCTGTTATCAAGACAGATTAGCCTTGGTCCTTGCAAGTGAATACCGACATCTCGTCATCATGTCATGCCGGGCGGGAATGTGGCTGCTTGTCACAAGATGCGCAAACAGGCTTGAAACACATGCCCGGCTGCGACAATAGTGCAGCACGCGCGCAGGGCGGTCTGCCATGTGTGCATCTTTCAATTCGTGACGGGAAACAGATCATGAAGCCCATTTTCGTTCAGCTTCAATGCACGCCCGGCAAGACCTATGACGTTGCCGATGCAATCTACAAGACGGAACTGGTTTCCGAGCTTTATTCGACCAGTGGGGAGTTTGATCTTCTGTTGAAGATCTATGTTTCGCCGGAGCAGGATATCGGCAAGTTCATCAACGAGAACATCATCAGCATTCCCGGCATCGTGAGGTCCCTGACGACGCTGACATTCACCGCGTTCTGAAAGCGGTTTTTAGATACACGAAAGGCGTTATCTCCAGTGGAGGCAACGCCTTTTTTCTTGCTTTTGAATCTTCTTCAGACCACTTGGCCTGATTGCCATAACGCCGTTATTCATCCAGCGTCGGATCAGACCAGCGCAGCGACGTTGCGGTCACGCACGAGGTTGCGGATCGCCAGGCGCACATCGTCGGCGCTGTCGAAGCGCTGTTCATCGAGATCGTGAACGTGAAACTTGACGGCGATGAACTTCAGACGGTTTTCGTCCGGTACGACGATACCAACAGGTTCGCCTGCGAATTCAATAACTTGCTTTTGCATCATACATACTCCCGCTGTGGCTTCTGACACAGCATTTCGTCGAATCGAATTTTGAAAGAAGGCTGGACCGTTAGGTCACATTCGACAGCAGCGGGAACACATGGCTGTGTATCCGGCACTCACAAACCGCAGACCTAGGATCGCGGCAATGCGTTTCGATTTAGACATGACACTCTCCCTGCGTTGGTGTTGACCCGGAATACCGGAGAATCGCTCTCCAGTTGAATCACTGATACTCCGGATTTGCGGCGTAATCAATGATTATCAATATAGGTAGAATATTTTTCTTTATGATGACAGGATGGGGGCGGAATTGTGAAATTTTTGTTTCCCTGGGCCGGTTGCGTCAAATGCCCTGAAAAACCGCAATTTCCCGCGTCGGCTTAATCCGCAGATGGCGGATAGAGGTGATCCCTGCCGTTGAAATCGGAAACAGAGTAGCAACCCTCAGGCTGTTTCGTCGCCGCATTCTGACCGATGACGGCTTTTCCATGTCCGCCCGGTATATCAAGCACGTAGGTCGGCTGGCAAAGCCCCGAGACATGCCCGCGCAAAGCGGCAACGATTCGCTGCCCCTCTTCTATGTCCAGCCGGAAGTGGCTGGTGCCGGGGGCGAGGTCGGGGTGGTGCAGATAATAGGGCTTGATGCGCGTTTCCACGAATGCCCGCATGAGGTCGCCCAGAATGTGCGGATCGTCGTTGATGCCTTTGAGAAGCACTGACTGGCTGACCATAGCGATCCCGGCATCGATCATCCGCGCACAGGCAGCCCGCGCCTCATCCGTCAATTCGCGCGGATGATTGGCGTGGAGTGCGACATAGGTGGTCTTGCCGCTGGATTTCAAAGCGTCCACCAATTCTGCATCGATCCGTTCGGGATCAACAACCGGTACGCGGGTGTGGAACCGCACGATTTTGACATGCGGTATGGCCTTGAGGCCTTCCATGATGGCCGAGAGGCGACGCGGGGACAGCACCAGCGGATCGCCACCGGTGAGAATGACCTCCCAGATTTCTTCATGCGCCTGGATATAGGCGAGCGCTGCCGACAGTTCCTCACTGCTCATCGTGCCATTGCCCTGCGGCCCAACCATTTCTCGGCGGAAACAGAAGCGGCAATAAACCGGGCAGATATGGACTGCCTTCAGCAGAACCCGATCCGGGTAACGGTGGACGATGCCGTGGACGGGGCTGTGCGCCTCATCGTTGATCGGATCTTCACGCTCTTCCGGCGTTTGGATCAGTTCAGCGTCGCTCGGAATGAACTGCAATCCGATGGGGTCTTGGGCATCGTCCGTGTCGATCAGCTTTGCGACGGTTGGCGTGACCGCGACAGCGTAACGCTCGGCCACCGGGCGCAGGCGATCGAGAGCGTCCACATCGATCAGCCCTGCCTCAAGCAGGTCTTCTGTCGATTTCAGGCTGCGGGCGCTCATGAGCCGTAACCCGTGACAGGGGCCCACATGACGAGATCAATGCGCGGTGCGCCGGTTGCCAGCATCACCAGTCGATCAAAGCCAAGGGCAATGCCGCTGGCGGCGGGCATGATATCGAGTGCCGCCAGAAAGTCCTCGTCTATCGGATAGGTTTCGTCATAGACGCGTTGCTTCTCGTGCATTTCCGCCTCGAAACGGCAGCGCTGTTCGGCGGCATCCGTCAATTCCCCGAAGGCATTGGCCAGTTCCACGCCGCAGGCGTAAAGCTCGAAGCGTTCGGCAACACGGCTGTCTCTGGGGGAGCGGCGGGCAAGTGCCGCTTCGCTGGTGGGATATTCATCGAGGATCGTTGCTCGATCGAAGCCAAGCTGCGGCTCGACGCGTTCCACGATGACGCGGCTGAACATATCCGCCCAGCTATCGTCATCCGCCACGCGGATACCGGCTGCTTTCAGTTTTGAGGCCAGATGCTCGCGATCGGTTTCGCCGCTCTGGTCGATGGTCGCCAGAAGATCGATATTGCCGTAGCGCTGGAATGCCTCGGCGATGCTCAGCCTTTCCGGCTCTAGAAACGGATCAACGCTGTGGCCGCGATAGGTGAAGGTTTTCGTCTTTGCCGTTTCGGCGGCCAACGCCAGCAATTCGGCGCTGTCCTGCATCAGCATCTCGTAGGTCTCGCCGACCCGGTACCATTCCAGCATCATGAATTCCGGGTGGTGCAAGGGGCCGCGCTCGCGGTTGCGATAGACATGGGCAAAGCAGTTGATGCGCTTTTCACCCGCCGCCAGCAGTTTCTTGCAGGCAAATTCCGGAGATGTGTGCAGGTAAAGCGGGGCTTGCTCGCCGCTGGTGGTGATGCCCGTCGTCGCAAAGGCATGGAGATGAGCTTCGTTGCCCGGAGAAATCTGCAGGGTTGCGGTATCGACTTCGAGAAAATCGCGTGCCGCGAAAAAGCCGCGCATTGCCGCCTGTATGGCGTTTCGGCCCAGCAGAAACGGGCGACGATCCAGATGGACATCGGGCGTCCACCATGCGGACGTTGTGTCGAGGGTCGAGCCCATATGCTGCGTTTCCTACGGTCAACTGGTTGGCGCAACGGACGAAAATATGTGGTCCGGGTCGCTGCCGCTTCTGTCTTTTATCGAATTATCCGAAAACCGCCGCACAGTTTTCGGTTCCATGCTGTTGAAGGCTGGCAATTCCCGCAAATTTAGGATAGTTGCGCCCCAGAAAACATACATAACGTCCATCGGGTCGGTGCAGCCGCGCGGTCCTTTACGACGCATTTCATTGAGTTACAAGGAAATCCTATGGTCAAGGTTATCGCCTCATCCGTCCGCAAGGGCAATGTTATCGACGTGGATAGCAAGCTTTATGTCGTTCTCAGTGCCAACAACTTTCATCCTGGCAAAGGTACGCCTGTTACGCAGGTCGATATGCGCCGCATCTCGGATGGCGTGAAGGTATCGGAGCGCTGGCGCACGACCGAGCAGGTCGAGCGTGCCTTCGTAGAAGACCTGAACTTCCAGTTCCTCTATGAGGACGGCGAAGGCTTCCACTTCATGAACCCTGAAAATTATGACCAGGTTGTTGTCGATTCCGAAACCATGGGCGACCAGAAGGCCTATCTTCAGGAAGGCATGACCTGCGTTCTATCCATCCACGAAGGTCTGCCGCTGGCAGTCGTGCTGCCGCGCCATGTCACGCTGGAAATCGTTGAAACCGAACCGGTCGTTAAGGGCCAGACGGCGTCTTCTTCCTACAAGCCTGCGATCCTGTCCAACGGCATCCGCACCATGGTCCCGCCGCATGTCGACGCTGGCATCCGCGTTGTTATCGCGACTGAAGACAATTCTTACGTCGAGCGCGCGAAGAACTGATTTCGCGACCATCGGTCTATTGAAAAAAGCCTCGGAGTGATCCGGGGCTTTTTGCTGTCTGAGCGACGTGGAAAGAAGCACGGCATAAAAAAATCCCGCAACTTTCGTTGCGGGATTGATTGGATCGAGATGCTGATGGCGGCTCTTACATGCCCTTTGGCGTGTTGGCTGCCATAACGGCGTTCGACGATGTCGTCGGGCCGCCGACGGCATAGCCGCCACCCAGAGCAACGCTCAGGCGTACATAGTCCTGCGCGGTAGTCTGAACGGCTGTTGCGAGATTGGCCTGGGCTGTGGAGACCTGACGCTGCGCATCGAGAACGTCGAGCAGGGACGACGCACCGTCGCGGTAGCTTGCTGTCGCGAGCGAGAGAGCTTCCTGATAGGACTTGACGGTTCTGCGCAGCGCATCTTCCGTCTGCTTGTCGCGGGTTACCGCAGCAAGAGCATTTTCAACTTCCTCGATACCGTTCAGCACGGTTTCCTTCCATGCCAGATACTGCTCGCGAGCAGACGACTTGGCGATATCGACATTGGCGCGCAGGCTGCCACCGTCGAAGATCGGCAGGACAAGGCTTGGGCCGAAGGACCAGGAGTTCGATGTGCCGCGCGAACCATTGTTGGACAGGTTCACGTAGCTTGGCGAAATCGAGCCGCTGATCGTGATGCTTGGATAGAGGCGCGATTCAGCAACGCCGATTTCGGCAACAGCGGCTGCGAGATTGCGCTCCGCCACACGAATATCGGGACGGTTGCGAATGAGATCGGCCGGGATACCTGTGAGCGGTGTCTTGCGGGCGACAGGCTGATGCGCGCCGCGCTGCAATTCGACCACTAGCGACGATGCCGGCATGCCGAGCAATGTGGCGATTCGGTGTGCAGCCTGACGGAAGCTGGTTTCCAGACCCGGCATGTCGGCGAGCGTGGAGTTGACCAGACCTTCGGACTGAACCACGTCGAGGCGGGACGCCGCACCGGCTTCCAGCTGAAGCTTGGTCAGATCCAACGTTTCGCGGCGAGATTTCAGGTTCTGACGGGCGATGGCCAGACGTTCCTGATAATAACGGACGTCGATGTAAGCTGAAACGACCGACGAGATCAGCGTCAGACGCTGGACGTCTGCCGTGGAGTAGGCAGCGTCGAGCGAAGCAGCGGCGCTTTCCTTGGAGCGGCGATACTGGCCGAACAGATCGAGCAGCCAGGACGCATCGAGGCCACCGCTAGAGGTGTTCTGGACGCTGCGGTTGGTGCTTGGGAAGCTGCCCTTGGTCTGGGACGTCGTGTGGCTGGCAGAGCCGGTGAGGCTTGGAAGAGCGCCAGCACCTGCGACGGTGATCTGCGACTCGGCCTGGTTGATACGCTCGAGTGCCTGGAGAACCGTCAGGTTCTGCGCAAGGCCCGTCGACACATATCCATTCAGGCGGCTGTCGTTAAACGCGTTCCACCACGCAACGGTCGCAACGTCGCCGTTGCTGGCCTTTCCGCCCTCGGCAAATTTGTTCGGAAGCTGCATTTCCGGCGCCTTGTGGTCCGGGCCGACAACGCAACCCGAAAGCAGGAGCAAGGTGAGAGGAATGGTAGCGCGAATAGACAGCATGAAGTTATCCCAATTTATTTGGCGCACTTGGCACCCTCAGTCAAAACGAGCCTAGCTGCGTGCTGAAGAAAATGCGGTTCATAATCGCAACATTTCTATCAGCGTCTTTCTGCTTTGCTAGCATATTTTTGGTTTGTTAACGTTTAGATAGGCGTCGAATAATGACGAAAAACGATGGAATGAAGAAAATTCCAAGGAGTGTTGCAGAAAGCATACCACCCAAAACGCCTATACCGATCGCATTTTGCGCCGCAGAACCCGCTCCGCTGGCAATCGCCAGAGGCACGACGCCCAGAATGAAGGCAAGCGATGTCATGATAATCGGCCGCAATCGCAGCTTTGCAGCTTCGAGCGTCGCGTCCAGAAGTGACAATCCATGCTCCTGTCGTTCCTTGGCGAATTCCACGATCAGGATCGCGTTCTTCGCCGCAAGACCGATGGTCGTCAGCAGACCCACCTTGAAGTAGACGTCGTTGGACTGTCCAAGGAAATGCGCGGCCAGCAGAGCGCCAAGCACGCCGACCGGAACGGCCATGATGACGGAAAACGGAATGGACCAGCTTTCATACAGTGCTGCAAGGCAAAGGAAGACGATCAGAACAGACAGCGCATAGAGCATCGGCGCCTGCGAGCCGGACAATCTTTCCTGATAGGAAATGCCCTGCCATGCGACCGTATAACCGCCGGGCAGACTTGCCGTCAGCCGTTCCATTTCATTCATCGCATCACCGGATGCGACACCGGGACCGGCGGCACCTTCCATGGAAATGGCGCTCGTACCGTTATAGCGGGCAAGCGTGGGCGGACCGTTGATCCACGACACTTCGCTGAAGGACGAGAATGGTACCATTTCACCGCTGGTGTTTCTGGCATACCAGTATTTCAGGTCTTCAGGCTGCATGCGATAAGGCGCGTCACCCTGAACATAGACAGGGCGCAACTCGCCATTCAGCGTGAAGTCGTTGACGTCACGGCCCGCAAAGATGGTCGACAGCATCAGATTGACCGATGCGAGATCGACGCCCATGGCACCCATCTTCTCCTGATCGAGATTGATCTTCATCTGCGATTCGTCGTCGCGGCTGTTGCTGCGCAGCGAGCTGAGATTGGGGTTGGTGCCAGCCAGTCGGATCAGTTCCTTGGAGGCCGCCGTCAGCGCATCGGTGCCGTTCTTGCCGCTATCGACCAGATACATCGAAAAACCGCTGGAGTTGCCAAGACCTTGAATGGCCGGTGGCAGAAGGGCAAAGACCTGCGCATCGCGCAAGCCGAAGAAGGCACCTTGCGCCCGCTGCACGATGGCTGCCGCATGGCTGGCAGCGTCGGTGCGCACGGAGAAGTCCTTCAGCTTGGTGAACACCATGGCGTTGTTCTGGCCGGAACCGGTGAAGCTGAAGCCGAGAACGCCGAAGACAGATTCGACATTGTTGCCTTCTTTTTCCCGGTAATAGGCCTCGACCTGCTTCACCACGGCATTGGTCCGCTCGATGGTCGAACCCGTCGGCGTCTGGACGATGGTCAGCAACACACCCTGGTCTTCCTGCGGCAGGAAGGATGTCGGAAGGCGCGTGAAGAACCATGCGCAGCCACCGATGACGACCAGAAATAGAATGGTCACGCGGAGCGGACGATTCAGCAGATATCCGACGCTGGAAACATAACCGTTTGTCGTGCGGTTGAAATTGCGGTTGAACCACGCCGCCGGACCGCTCTGCTTTTTCTCGTGATTGATCGGCTTCAGCATGGTGGCGCAGAGCGCTGGTGTCAGAACGATGGCGACGACGGCGGACAGCAGCATGGCTGAGACGATGGTGATCGAGAACTGGCGATAGATGATGCCGGTCGAACCGCCGAAAAACGCCATGGGAATGAAGACGGCGGTCAAAACGAGGGCGATGCCCACGATTGCGCCGGTGATTTCACCCATCGACTTTTCGGTCGCTTCCAGCGGCGACAGTCCTTCTTCGGACATGATGCGTTCGACGTTTTCAACGACGACGATGGCGTCATCCACCAGAAGGCCGATGGCCAGAACCATGGCGAACATGGTCAGCGTATTGATGGAATATCCGGTCAAAGCCAGAATTCCGAATGTACCCAACAGAACGACTGGCACCGCAATCATCGGAATGAACGTGGCTCTGAGGTTTTGGAGGAACACGAGAAGCACGACGAAAACGAGAATGATCGCTTCGATCAGTGTGTGAACCACCTTCTCGATGGAGAGCGTCACGAATGGCGTCGTGTCATAGGGGTATTCGATGCTTACGCCTTCCGGCAAAGAGCTTTGAGCCGCCGTCAGAACGCCCTTGACGCGGGCAGCTGTGTCCAGCGCGTTCGCGCCGGTCGCGAGGTTTACGGCGAAACCAGCCGATGGTCGGCTGTTGGAGCGCGAGTCGCCACCGTAACTTTCCTGGCCGATTTCGATGCGGGCAACGTCGCTCAGGCGAACGGCTGCGCCATCCTTCTCGACCTTCAGGATTACGGATTCGAAATCCGCAACCGTCGTCAACTGGCTTTGTGCAGTGATGGTAACACTGAGCTGCTGACCGACCACGGCAGGCAGAGCGCCGAGCGAGCCGACTGAAACCTGCGTGTTCTGGCTTTCGATCGCGCCTGTCACGTCCGCTGTCGTCAACTGGTATTTGTTGAGCTTGAACGGGTCGAGCCAGATGCGCATGGCATATTCGGAGCCGAATACGTTGATGGAGCCGACACCTTCAAGGCGCTTGACCTGATCTTCCAGCGTGCTGGAAAAGACGTTGCCGAGATCGGCGGAGCTGCGCTTTCCATCGGTGGAAATCAGCGCGCCGACCATCAGAATACTGGATGTCGAACGGCTGACATCGACGCCC
Organism: Agrobacterium sp. 20P9.1.2; assembly: GCF_057799395.1. Classification (NCBI taxonomy): domain Bacteria; kingdom Pseudomonadati; phylum Pseudomonadota; class Alphaproteobacteria; order Hyphomicrobiales; family Rhizobiaceae; genus Agrobacterium; species Agrobacterium sp. 20P9.1.2. Next base: position 3,690 of record NZ_JBYOKI010000006.1, on the reverse strand, counting down.
TGCTGCTGAACCACATCCGGCAGCTGCGATTGAACCAGCTGCAATTTGTTCTGCACCTGAACCTGGGCAATATCCGGCATGATGCTGTTGCCGAAGGTCAGCGTCACGGACGCACTGCCCGTGGAGGATGTCGAGGTCATGTAGGTCAGGTCATCGAGACCGGTCATCCCGTCTTCGATGACCGTTGTCACCGACTTCTCGACCGTCTCGGCGCTCGCACCATTATATGTGGCGCTGATGCGCACGGTGGTCGGTGCGATATCGGGATATTGCGAAATCGACAGGGTCGAGATGGCCAACGCGCCGCCAAGCATGATGACGATTGCAATGACCCACGCAAAAACGGGGCGCCTTATGAAGAAGTGGGCCATATGAACTGCGCCTTACATATTGCAAAATTTTGAGCGGAAAAACACGAGCTTACTTCGCTGCCGGCTGTGCCGGTTCAGCGGGCTTTTGAGCCGTTACCAGACCGCGTTCATCAATCGTTGCTTCAACAGGTGCGACGGTCGCGCCCTCGGTAATCCACTGGAAACCGTCGACGATCAGCTTGTCGCCATCCTTGACATTCTCCGTCACCAGCCAGGAATTGCGGGATTCCTTGCTGGTTGGGAAGATGCGCGTCTCGACCTTGTTTTCGGCGGTCACGAATTTCGCGGTCAGCTCACCGCTGGCATTTCGCGATGCCGCACGCTGCGGCAGCAGGAAGCCTTTTTCACTGCCGATAGTCAAAGTCGCGCGGACATACATGCCCGGCAGGATGACGTCGTTCGGGTTCTGGAACAGCGCGCGAATGGAATAGGTACCCGTCGTTTCGCTGACGGCCATGTCGGCCATATCGACGACACCGTTTTGCGCATATTCTGTGCCGTCTTCCAGCGTCAGGTGAATGCCAGCGGTGGCGTCACGCTTGCCGAGCTGCCCCGAAGCAATCGCGCTTCTGAGACGCTGAAGATTGGTGCTGGATTCCATCAGGTCGATGTAGATCGGATCGATGCGGCGAAGCGTGGTCAGCGCCGAGGTCTGGTTGGCCGTGACGACGTTACCGATGCTGAAATTGGTCGAGGAGGTAATGCCGTCGAAAGGCGCGCGGATTTTGGTCAGATCGAGATTGATCGTTGCCGTTTCCAGCGTCGCCTTTGCCTGTGCGACATCGGCCTGCGCCTGCGCGAGCGTCGTCTTGGCGTTTTCATATTCGATCTGCGTCGCGCCGCTGTTCACCAGCCGCTCGTAACGGGCAAGATTGGCCTGCGCGCCGGGAATGCTTGCTTCTGCCTTGGCAAGGCTTGCCTGCGCCTGGGCGACTTCCGCCATATAGGTGTCGTCATCGACCTGATATAGAACGTCGCCCTGTTTGACTTCGCTGCCTTCCTTGAAAGGAATTTCGCGGATGATGCCGGTGACACGCGGGCGGATATCCGCCGTCTGGAACGCGCTGGCACGTCCGGGCAGAACGGTGGTCAGCGGATGCTCGCTCGTCTTCATGGTGATGACGCTAACAGGAGATGGCGGGCGCTGACCGCCCTGCGCGCCTGCCTGCTTGTTTTCGCCGCTGTCACTGCAGCCTGCAATGACGCCCGCCATGAGCAATGTGGTGACTAGAGGTGTAAGACGTCTTTTCATTGTTTTTCTCATGTTCAACGGGCAAATTTTAGTAGCGTCGCGGTGCAAGGCAAAAATCAGGGCATGAATGGCATCGTGTTTTTCGCTCAACTGACTGGCTGGATAGCCGCAAGGCTCAAGAAGAATAGGACAAGTGACGTATAGTCGCTATCGTCACTTATCAATCCCGTTTCGCAGTGCAGCATCGACCAGTCGGGTGAGTTCATCGCAGCGTGTTGCCAAAATGTCGATGTCTTCATGGGCAATCAGCGCAGGGTGCAATATGCCTGTCAAAGCATAGAGCGCCGTAAGAGCCGACTTTTCCACATCCGTCTCGGCATAAATGCCCGTTTCAATTCCATCACTGATAATATTGGCCAAGAAGCCGGTAATGACATTCTCATAATGGCGACCGCACGCAAGCTCTCTTTTGGCGGTCATCAAAATCATTTCGAAAATATAAGGATTGTCGTTCAGGTCGCGGCGATGGTTTTCCATCAGGCTGCGTGCAAGGTGGCGCAGTCTTTCAAAGGGCGGATGGCTTGCATCCAGCGGATCGAGCTTCTGCTCCAGCAGCCGAATCTGCTGGAGAAAAATCGCATCGACCAAGGCATTCTTGGAGTGAAAATGCTTGAAGACATTGGCGGGTGACATGCTGAGCGCTGCGGCAATATCCGCAATCGAAACGGCACCAAAGCCGCGCGCACGAAAAAGCTGCTCGGTCATGGCGAGAATATCGCGACGCGTCTCTTCGGCAGAACGGCGAGGGCGGGTTTTACGCCCAGTCGCTTCGTCTGTTCGTGACGGTGATGTCTGACCGCTTGCTTTCGCCAATATCACGCTCCCTGAAAAAAGGGCTCCAGATTCTTCCGCACCCGTTCAAGCGGCGAGGCTTCGCTGTCATCCGGCTCGAAGCTCTGCCCGGTAATGCGCTCGAATGCTTCTATATAGACTTTGGACGTCTGAAGCACGAGGTCATCAGGAATCTCGGGAATATCGTCCTTATAAGGATCGCAGCGCTCCGCCACCCAGGCCCGGACGAAATCCTTGTCGAAGCTCTGCGGGCGTGTGCCGTTCTGGAAGGCCTGTTCATAGCTATCGGCTATCCAGTAGCGGCTGCTGTCAGGCGTGTGGATTTCGTCGGCCAGGATGATGGTGCCATTTTCGTCGGTGCCAAACTCATATTTGGTATCGACCAGAATAAGGCCTCTCTCGGCGGAGATTTCCTGTCCGCGTTTGAAGAGGGCAAGAGCATAGGCAGACAGCGTCTGCCACTGTTCTTCGCTCAGCAGTCCCTTTTCCACGATCTCTGCAGGGGTCAATGGTTCGTCATGGCCGCCATCGAATTCCTTGCTGGTGGGGGTAATGATCGGCTCGGGCAGGACCTGGTTGTCCTTCAGGCCATCCGGGAAGGTCACGCCATACATGTTGCGCTCACCCTTCTTATAGAGAGTGAGGATGGACGTACCCGTCGTTCCGGCCAGATATCCACGCACCACGATCTCGACCGGCAGAATATCCAGACGTTTTCCAATGACGACATTCGGGTCGGGATATGAGACGACATGGTTAGGGCAAATGTCTTTGGTCTTTTCGAACCAATAGTGTGCCGTCTGGATCAGAACCTGGCCCTTATAGGGAATGCAGGTCAATATGCGGTCAAAGGCGCTGAGGCGGTCCGTGGAGATGATCACACGGTTGCCATCGGGCAGATCATAATTCTCCCGCACCTTGCCGCGATAATATTTTGGAAGTTCGGGAATGACGGCTTCTGTAAGAATGCGCACGGGATATCCAATCCTATAGTATAGCAATGACCGGCATGGATGGCCGGGGGACTGCTTACCCTATCGCATGTTTCAGAATGCAGGACCAGTATGGGCTTTTCAGGGGCTTATAGACCCGCCCACAGGCTCAATACCAAAATTACCCAACAAAACCAATGACCTATCAAATATGTCTATTTTTTTACAGGTGCCCTGTTGACTTGTTTGGGAGGTGTCCTCTATAAGTCCGCTCACTGACGAGGGCGGCGGCGCTGCTAGCGACGATGTCCTTCGTTCTAGAGAAAACTGAAGATTGGGCGAG